>CAVRVM010000015.1:0-667165 GCA_963724605.1 uncultured beta proteobacterium | reverse complement strand
CATGCACAAGTCCGATCGTGGCGTCATGCTGGCCGACCGACCGCAAGCCGGCCACATGCGGAAATACAAACGATGTGACGGCCACAACCGCCGCGACGGTCTTGTTCGCGATGTTGACGCAAAGCGCGTACAGGCCCGCCATCGCGGGCGAGCCGAGGGCGGCAACGAGCATGCGGTCGCCCTGATTGACCAGCGTTCCCGCCGCCTGGGCCGCGAACATGCCGGCGGAAAAGCGCGCGTCCTCGGACAGTAGATGAGCGGCAAAGCGTGGCGGTCTGCTCCAGTCGATCTGCCGCCGCATGGCAATAGCGTCGCACCAGCAGCGAATAGCGTCAGACCGATGCCGAGTTCGACGATGCTGACCAGCGGAGCGCCCTGTCGCAGCAGTGCCCATGCGCCGAGCCAAAGAACCAACGTGGCCGATGTCTGCACGATCGATGATCAGTATCAGGGCCTGCGCAGCCCGCGCGACGATTCCGGGAACCAGCGATGCAAGGCTCAGCGCGAACCAGATGGCGCATGCCCTCACCAGTTCGGGCCCCTGTACCGGCCCGATGGTCTCGGCAAAACCGAGAGTCGCGCTCACTGGGCCTGCAGCCGCCCAAACCGACGGCCCGAGCGCCACTCCGATGATTAGCAAGGAAATGAAGAACGTGAAGAGCGTGGTCCCGGCATCGACCTGCCCGACCGCAAGCGCCCGGCGAGTCGCCGAACGCGGCAGAGGTGATGCCGAACTCCATCTGGCTTGCGACCAGTGGGGTCACGAGACGCGATCATCAGCACGCCGAAGCGCTCCGCACCCAGCATGCAACAGCTTGGGCGAGACGACGAAGACCACTGCCGAGCGGCAGCGCCCAGCTCGCCAGCCCCCAGAAAGCCCGTGCGGAAAGCCGTCTCGGCCGGGTCAAGCCGCAGTCCCTGCGCTACCGATGGCCGCGGACGCGCGCGAGGAACGACGTCGTGGACCGCTCGTGCACGAAAGCGATCGCAACGGCACCGGCCACCCCAGGTCGCGACGGCGTCGGCCTCGGGAATCGCACTCCATGTCGTAGTCGCCGCCCTTGACGTAGATGTCCGGCCGCACGATCTCCAGCGGCTTCAGCGGCACCGGCTCGTCGAAGATCGTCACCAGGGTCACGCTATCGAGCGCCGCCAGCAGCGCGGCGCGGTCGGTGTCGGTGTTGAGCGGCCGATCGTCGCCTTTGCCGAGCAAGCGCACCGAAGCGTCGCTGTTGACCGCCACGACGAGCGAAGCGCCGAGCGCGCGCGCCTGCGCGAGGTAGGTCACGTGGCCGCGATGCAGGATGTCAAACACGCCGTTGGTGAAGACGATCGGGCGCGCGAGCTCGGCGATGCGAGCGCCCGAGCGTCCTCGGCGCTCGCGATCTTGCGTTCGAAGCCGGGCGCGGGCAGCTTCATCCGGCCACCGGACTTCGTGGCCGCGCGCGGCGCAAGCAGCGCGGCATCGGCCGTCGCGTCGAGCAGGCCGCGGAACGCGGCACTGGCCAGACCCGTCCGGCGAAGGCATGGCGGAGCTTCGCGTGCATCGGTTCCGAGCAGCACGCGCAGTCGGCACTCCGGCCGCGCGCGCCGCCTCGAGGTCCGACACCTTGTCGCCGAACATCACCGACGCGCCAGATCGATGCCGAGTCGTGCGCGGCCGCGAGCAGCATGCCGGGCGCCGGCTTGCGGCATTCGCAGGTGCGACGGTACTCGCCGATGCGCCTCGGTCGGATGGTGCGGGCAGAAGTACACGCCCGCGAGCGGGGCGCCGGCTGCCAGGAATTCGTGCTTCATCCAGCCGTCAGCGCGTGGAACTCGCCTCGGTGTACAGCCCGCGGCCGATGCCGGACTGGTTGCTGGTGACCACAAGCAGGAATCCCAGGTCGTGCAGGCGGCGCGCCGCCGTCCAGCACGCCGGGAACGAACTCGAAGTCCTCGCGCCGATACACGTAGCCGCGGTCGATGTTGATGACGCCGTCGCGGTCAAGGAAAGCGGCGCGTCGGAGGCCGCCAGGAACGTTCATTGCGGGTGTTGCAGCAGCCAGCGGACGTAGCTCGCGGTGCCATGCTCGACGCGTGCGGAAGGCCTGGTCACATCCAGCCGCGCGCAGTTGTGCGAGATCCGCCTGCGTGTAGGCCTGGTACTTGCCCTTGAGCGCCTCGGGAAAGGCGATGTACTCGATCAGGCCCTGCTCGACGGCCTGCTCCAGCGGCAGCGGCGCCTGGCCGTCATGCTCGCGCAGCGTATTGACGACCGCCAGTGCAACGTCGTTGAACGCCTGTGCGCGCCCGGTGCCGAGCGTTGTAGATGCCCGGAGACCGGGCGGTTCCAGAAGTGCAGGTTTGCCTGGATGACGTCGTCGACATGAACGAAGTCGCGCCGCTGCTGCGCCATTGGCGTAACCGTGGCTGCCTTCGAACAGCCGGACCTTGCCGTCGGCGCGGAACTGGTTGAAGTGATGGAACGCGACCGACGCCATTCGGCCCTTGTGCGCCTCGCGCGGCCCGTAGACGTTGAAGTAGCGCAGACCGATGACCGGAGCCTTCAGTCGCGGCAGCTCGCGCCGGACGATCTGGTCGAACAGGAATTTGGAGTATCCGTAGACGTTCAGCGGCCTCTCGTTCTCGCGGCCTTCGACGAATATCGGGACCGAGTCCGTAGACCGAGGCCGACGAGGCGTACATCAGCGGCACGCCCTGATCCTGGCACCAGCGCATCAGTTCGAGCGAATATCGATAGTTGTTGTCCAGCATGTAGCGGCCGTCGGTTTCCATCGTGTCCGAGCAGGCGCCCTGGTGGAACACGACTTCGGGCTTGGGCAGACGGCCGCTGCGGACAAGCTCGAGGAAGTCGCGCTTGTCGAGGTAGTCGGCGATCTCGCAGTCGGCCAGGTTGCGGAACTTCTCCGACTTGGTCAGGTTGTCGACGGCGATGATGTCGTCGATGCCCTGGCCGTTCAGCGCCTTGACGTTGTTGGCGCCGACGAAGCCGGCGGCGCCCGTGACGATGATCATGTGATGTCCTCGCCGAAGAGTTCATCGTAACTCGCCGTCGCCGTGCCGAGCTTGCCGACGACGATGCCGCCGGCGCGGTTGGCAACGCTGACGGCGTCACGCAATGGAGTGCCCGCGGCGAGCATCACGGCCAGCACCGCGATGACGGTGTCGCCGGCGCCGCTGACGTCGAACACCTCGCGGGCCTGCGCCGGCACGGACCAAGCGCCTTCATCCGTGTAGAGCGTCATGCCCTCCTCGCTGCGCGTGAGCAGCAGGGCCTGCAGCCCAAGGTCCGCTCTCAAAGCCTGGGCACGTCGCGTCAGGTCGGCTTCGTCCTTCCACCGTCCGACGACCTCGCGCAGCTCTGTCCGGTTCGGCGTCAGCAGCGTCGCGCCCTTGTATCGTGTGTAGTCGTCGCCCTTGGGGTCGACGAGCACCGGCCGTCCCGCCGCAGCGGCCAGTTCGATCATGCTGGTGATGTGCGCCAGCCCTCCCTTTCCGTAGTCCGACAGGACCACGAGGTCGTGGTTAGCGAGGAGCGAAGCGTAGTTGTCGAGCAGCGCCGCGAGGGTCTCCGCTTCCGGGACGTTTTCGAAGTCGACCCGCAGCATCTGCTGCCTTCGACCAATGACGCGCAGCTTTACGGTCGTCGGCACACTCGGGTCGAGGTGGACCTGGGGCTCGATGCCGGCTTCCGCAAGAAGTCGGCTGACACTGTGCCCGGCGTCGTCGTCACCCAGCACGGTCAACAGCGCCGTGCGCACACCCACCGCAGCGACGTTGCGCGCGACGTTGGCCGCGCCACCGAGACGCTCCTCGCGACGCTGAACCCTCACCACGGGTACCGGCGCCTCCGGCGAAATGCGCTCCACGTCCCCGAACCAGTACTGGTCGAGCATCGCATCGCCCACGACCAGCACGCGGCGCGCGGACAGGGCTTCTCTGGAGGGCCTCATGACGTCGGTTTCGGTGAGCAGACGGGCCCGATTATCGCAGCCCAAAGCGAATCGCTTGGATCTCGGCCGTACTCGGTCAGAGCCAGCTACAGCCGGTAGGTCACGCCGGGGCTGTGCCCGTCGGGGAGGCGCGACCGTAGATGTCGTCGAAACGCACGATATCGTCTTCGCCGACGTAATCGCCGCATTGCACCTCGATCAGCGTCAACGGCATCGGCGCCCGGGATTTTCCAGGCGGTGCTTGGCGCCCACCGGAACGTAGGTCGATTCGTTGGGTGCCAGCAGCACGACTTTCTCGTCGACCGTGACCTTGCCGGTTCCGCTGACCACGACCCAGTGCTCGCTGCGGTGGTGATGCATCTGCAGCGAGAGCGACGCGCCTGGCTTCACCTCGATCCGCTTGATCTTGAAGTTCGGCCCTTCCTGCAGCGTCGTGTACGTGCCCCACGGGCCGCGCAACGGTTCGATGCAGCTTGTGCGTATCGTGTCCGCGCCGCTTGAGCTCGTTGACCACGTCCTTGACCTTCTGCGACGCCTGTCGGTCGCAGACGAGTACGGCGTCAGGCGTGTCGACGATGACGACATCCCTGAGGCCGACCGCCGCGACGAGCCGGTCCTCGGTCTGCACATGCACATTGCGGCAATCGGCAAGAATGACTTCGCCGCTGGTCGTGTTGCCGCCCGCGTCGCGCTCGAATTCCTCCGCCACGGCCTTCCAGGACCCGATGTCGCTCCAGCCAAAGTCGCCGCGCCAGTACAACGACGTTCGATTCGCGCTCCATGACCGCATAGTCGATCGAAATGTCGGGTGCCGACTGGAACGCGGCGCGGTCAAGTTGCAGGCGTTGTGGCTGCAGCGCCGGCGTCGACCCCTGTTCGACGGCGGCTCGGGCGGCTGTCAGCACGGCCGGGGCGTGCCGCTGCAAGGCGGCCAGCATCGTGCCGGCCGTGAAGCAGAACATGCCGCTGTTCCAGAGATAGTTGCCTGCCGCGAGATACTCCGTGGCCTTTTCCGGCGACGGTTTCTCGACAAATCGACGCACGGGCTGGGCAGCGTCCCCGACCGGAACCGCGGCGCACTCGATGTAGCCGAATCCGGTTTCCGGCAGCGTGGGCTGGATGCCGAACAGTACGATGCGCCCCTCGCCGGCGAGCTTCGCGGCATGGTCTGCCACTTGACTGAAGCGGGCCTCATCCTGGATCAGGTGATCCGCCGGCAGGATGATCAACGGTTCGCCAGTGCGGCCCTGCTTCTCGAGGACGCAGCAGGCGGCGGCGATGGCGGGAGCCGTGTTGCGGCCGACCGGCTCCAGCAGCAGCTGCATGTCGGCAGGAGCCTGGTCGCCGAGCGCGGCGAATTCCTCGATCGTCTTGAACGTGTACTCGCCGTTGGTCACGACGAGGCACGAGTCGGCCCCCAGCCGCTTGGCGCGCAACGCCGTCCGCTGAAGCAGCGACGGGCCGTCGCCGATCCGCATGAACGGCTTGGGCATTGCCTCGCGCGAAACGGGCCATAGCCGTGTTCCGGACCCACCGCACAAAATGATCGCCAGCATGCTTCCGTTCGCTCCGGACGTGGTTCGCATTCGGCTCTCACGATCGAGCCTCCCGCGCTCCGGGCGGTCGATACAATCCGCCCCAGACGGCATTCTATCGGCGGTCGGTGCCTGAGCAGGCGAAGCTGCTGCCTGACTGACTTTCGATCCGCTTCAAATCAGGGGTGTGCCGGGGAAACGACCGCCCTCAAGTCTGAGCACCGGGCACCAAACTACTTCACAAGACCTCATTCATGAACACGCGCAAGTCAGCCGTCGTTACCGGCATCACGGGACAGGACGGAGCCTACCTGGCTCAGTTCCTGCTCGATCGCAACTACAAGGTCTACGGAACGTATCGCAGAACCAGTTCGGTCAACTTCTGGCGCATCGAGGAACTGGGCATTCATAACCACCCCAATTTCGACCTCGTCGAGTACGACCTGACCGATATCGGCACCAGCATCGCTCTCGTCCAGCGGACGCAGCCGGACGAGGTCTACAACCTCGCCGCGCAAAGCTTCGTCGGCGTGTCGTTCGACCAGCCCACGACGACGGCGCATATCACCGGCCTCGGCGCGTTGAACCTGCTGGAGGCGATCCGGCTGGTAACCCGAAGATCCGCTTCTACCAGGCGTCGACCTCCGAGATGTTCGGCAAGGTGCAGGCGGTTCCGCAGGACGAATCACGCCCTTTTATCCGCGCAGCCCGTATGGCGTCGCCAAGCTCTTCGCGCACTGGATGACGGTGAACTACCGCGAGAGCTATGGCATTTTCGGAGCGAGCGGGATCCTGTTCAATCACGAGTCTCCGCTGCGCGGCCGCGAGTTTGTGACGCGCAAGATCACGGATGGCGCCGCCAAGATCAAGCTCGGGCAAGCTGGACGTGCTCGAGCTCGGCAACCTGGACGCCAAGCGCGACTGGGGCTATGCGAAGGAGTACGTCGACGGCATGTACCGCATGCTGCAGGCCCCCGAGCCGGACACTTTTGTGCTGGCGACCGAACCGCACCGAAACCGTGCGCGACTTTGTGCGGATGGCATTCAAGGCGGTCGGACGTCGAGCTTGATTTCCGCGGATCCGGCGTCGACGAAGCAGGCGGTCGACGCCGAAGAGCGGCAAGACACTGGTCCGGGTCAATCCGAAGTTCTACCGGCCGGCCGAAGTCGACTCTGCTGATTGGCAATCCCGCCAAGGCCAAGGCCAAACTGGGATGGGAGCCACGCACGACGCTGGAAGAACTGTGCCGGATGATGGTCGAGGCCGACCTGCGACGGAATACCCGTGGTGTCTCGTTCTGACGCTGCGCGCGTCCTGGTGACCGGCTATACCGGATTCACCGGGGAGCTATGTTGCCCAGGCGCTGACGCAGGCCGGTTACGCCGTCGCGGATGCCGAGAATTCAGGCGCGCGCTTCGACCTGACACAACCGGCGTCGGTCCTCGCGGTGCTGCAGGAAGCGCGACCGGACTACGTGATTCATCTGGCGGCCTTGAGCTATGTGGCTCGCAACGATTCGACCGGCTTCTACGCGGTCAACACGGTCGGCACGACGAACCTGCTGGAGGCCATCGTCACCGCGAAGCTCAATCTGCGACGGGTCGTGATCGCCAGCAGCGCAAACGTCTATGGCAACGCCACGGTGGAGCCGATCACGGAAGCGACACCGCCCGCACCGGTTAACCACTACGCCGCCAGCAAGCTTGCGATGGAAGTGATGGTGCGGACGTACGCCGACCGGTTTCCGATCGTCTTGACGCGCCCGTTCAATTACACCGGAGTCGGCCAGACGGAAACTTTCTGGTACCGAAGCTGGTGGCTCATTTTGCGCAGCGCCGGTCCTATGTGGAATTGGGCAACCTCGACATTGTGCGCGATTTTTCCGACGTACGATCGGTGGCTCACGCGTACCTGTGCCTGCTCACGGCGGACGTGCCGGACGGGGTGATCAACTTGTGTTCGGGCATTGGCCGGTCCCTGCGCTGGGTGTTGGATCAGTTGACGGAGTTGTCGGGACACGAGCTGGAAGTCCGAGTCAATCCCGAGTTCGTCCGGTCGAATGAGGTTCATCGCCTGGTCGGCAGTTCGCGCAGAATGGAGCATGCACTCGGAACCCTTCCCTATCGGAACTTCCGCGACACGCTGGCATGGATGCTCCAGGCATCGTCGATGACATCGCCGGCGTGATGCAGAAGCATGCGAGTTCCCGCTTGTCCAAGAAGAAGCCTCCAATGACCGCAGTCCAAGTCGCTCCGTCTCTCTTCAAGGCCTACGACATCCGCGGCGTCGTCGACACGGCGCTCGACGGCCGATGCCGTACGCGTCATCGGCGCGGCCTTCGGCTCCGAGGCGGCTGAGCGGAAAGTGGCCGCGGTCGCGTGGGCCGCGACGGCCGCCTGTCCGGACCGGCGCTGCGGCGATGCGCTGGTCGCGCGGCATCGCCTCGACCGGGCATCGACGTCGATCGATGTCGGCATGGTGACGACGCCGATGCTCTACTTTTCGACGGCCCACGCTGGGCACCGGCTCAGCGGCATCCAGGTCACCGGCAGCCACAACCCGAAGGAGTACAACGGCTTGAAGATGGTGCTGGCCGGGCGCGACGTCTACGGCGAGGACGATCCAGGCGCCTGCGCCGCGCGATCGAGCCGAGGCACTGGTCGCACGGGCGTCGCCAGGCGAGGTGCGGACGGTGGACGTGCTGCCGAGCTTACCTCGATCGAATTCGTCAGCGACATCCAGCTGGCGCGGCCGATGAAGATCGCGATCGACTGCGGCAACGGCATCGCCGGGCCTCGGCGCCGGCGCTCTGCGGGCGCTCGGCTGCGAGGTGAGTCGAGCTCTTCACCGAGGTCGACGGCAACTTTCCCAATCACCATCCGGACCCGCGCAAGCCGGAGAACCTCACCGACCTGATCGCGCGCACTCGCGCGACACCGATGCCGAACTCGGACTGGCCTTCGACGGCGACGGCGACCGGCTCGGCGTCGTCACCAAGGACGGCCAGATCATCTATCCCGACCGGCAGATCATGCTGTTCGCGCGCGACGTGCTGGCGCCAACCCGGGCGGCGACGATCATCTTCGACGTCAAGTGCACGCGGCGGCTCGCGCCGCTGGATCCGCGAGCGCGGCGGCCGGCCGACGATGTGGAGGACCGGGCATTCGCTGATCAAGGCCAAGCTCAAGGAGACCGGCGCGCCGTTCGCTGGCGAGATGAGCGGCCACCTGTTCTTCAACGAGCGCTGGTCCGGCTTCGACGACGGCACTCTACGCGGCGGCGCGGCTGCTCGAGATCCTGTCGCGCAGCGCGCGACCCGACCGCCGTGCTGAATGCCCTGCCGACCGGCCTATCGACGCCCGAGCTGCATCGTGCACACTGCGCCGAAGGCGAGCACTTCGCGCTGGTCGAGCGGCTGAGCGACGAGGCGACCTTCGCCGGTGCCGAGCAGCTGATCACCATCGACGGCGTGCGGGCCGAATGGCCGGACGGCTTCGGCCTGGCCGGCCTCGAACACGACGCCGGTGCTCGTGCTGCGCTTCGAAGGCGACACGCCGGAGGCGCTGGCGCGTATCCAGTCGTCGTTTCGTGCGGCGATCCTGAGCGTCGCCCCGCACGCCCGCTGCCGTTCTGACAGGCCATGGCCGACTCGAACATGGCTCGTAAGTCACCGACGGCCTGACGGCGCTGCTGAGCTCGGGCACCGGGGTCGTGCCGCTGCCGCGCGAAATCGCGAGCCAGGTCGATCCGCTAGCCGCCTGTGGCATTCACCTCGACTTTCGCGGCAGCGCCTTAGGCCGTGGACCTGGAGGCGCTTGCAGTCGCTTCGCAGTCGAACTCGAGTGATCGGCGCCCGGCGGGATGATGCGTGGCGAGCGGTCAATCCGACCGAGGATCGTGCCGCCCTGCACACGGCGCTGCGCAGCCGCCCGGCGCGATGCGCCGGCGCGCCGGCATCCGTCGGCAGCGGTGGCACGCACGAGCGCGGCGATTACGCTCCTTCGCGACGATGTCCGTTCGGGCACATGGATTGGTGCGACCGGCGGTGCCGCATCACCGACCTGATCAACATCGGCATCGGCGGCAGCGACAACGGATCCGCGCCTGGTGTGCCATGCGCTCCAGCATTGGCCGATGGGCCCCGCGTGCACTTCCTCAGCAATGTTGACGGGCTGCGCTCGCGCGCCTGCTGCCGCAACTCGAGCCGACCCCACACTGGCGATTGTTTCGAGCAAGAGCTTCTCGACGCGCGAAACGCTGCTCAATGCCGAGTCGATGCGGGCGTGGCTGGCGGCGGGCGGATATCCGAGTCGGGCTGCTTTCGCAGTCACATTGTGCGCGGTTTCAGCGAAACCGGAGGCGCAGGCGACGCTCGGCCTGCCGGCGACAATCAATTTCTGCCTCTGGGACTGGGTCGGCGGCCGATTCTGTGTCGGGGCGCGATCGGATTGCCGGCGCTCCTGCGTCTCGGTCCGCAGCGCTTCGATGAGTTGCTCGCCGGCGCCCATGCGATGGATCGCCACGCGATGGAAACTCCGCTCGCAACGAACCTGCCGGCCACGCATGGCGCTGCTGGAGATCTGGAACAGCGGCGGTGCTGCAGATGCCTACTTCTGTGCATTCTCGCCTACGACGATCGCCTCGCGCCGATGCTGGCTGGCTGCAGCAGCTCCAGATGGAGAGCCTCGGCAAAAGCCGTCGCGTTGATGGCGCGCTGTCATCGCCATTCCGACGGGGCCCGCTGGTGTGGGGCGGTGTCGGCACCGACGCTCAGCACACGTTCCTGCAATTGCTGCGGCAGGGCACCGCGCGCACGGCAGTCGACATCATCTGCGTCGAGACCCGGACCACGGCTATCGTCGAGAACCATAGAGTGCTGGTCGCCAACGCGCGCGCGCAGGTCGAGGCGCTGGTCGCGGTGGATGCGGATTCGCTTGCCGCCAACGCAGTGAGCCTGATCGCGGTCGATCGCCTGACTCCGGAGCGCCTTGGCAGCCTGATGGCGTTGTATGAGCACAAGGTCGTGATGGAAGCCGCGCTGCTCGGCATCAACGCCTTCGACCAGCCAGGCGTCGAGCTGCCAAGGCGTGGCGCGGAGAATCGAGCAGCGATGAACCATATCCCGCACCGTGCTTGTCACTGGCGGTGCGGGCTACATCGGTTCGCACACGATGGTCGAGCTGCTGGCAGCAGGTTTCGATGTCATCTGCCTCGACAACTTCAGCAACAGCTCGCCCGAGGCGGTCAAGCGCGTCGAGAAGATCGCGCATGCGCGCGTGACGCTAGTCAACGGCGATGTGCGAGACCGGGAGGTGCTGGCGCGCGTATTCAATCGACCGATCGAATGCTGTCGTGCACTTCGCGGCGCTGAAGGCTGTTGGCGAATCCGTGTCGCGATCCGGTGCAGTACTACGACAACAATATCGGCGGCACGCTTGCATTGCTCGAGGCGATGGACGCGAAGAGCGTGGACCGCTTCGTGTTCAGTTCTTCGGCGACGGTGTATGGCGTGCCCGAGCAACTGCCACTGACCGAGGACGCGCCGGTCCGTCCGATCAATCCGTACGGCCACAGCAAGGCAATGGTCGAGCAGATCCTGCGCGACTGGTGTGCCGCCGACGCGGCGCGCAGCGCGGTATCGCTGCGCTACTTCAATCCGATCGGCGCGCACCCGAGCGGCACGATCGGCGAGGATCCGCAGGACATTCCGAACAATCTGTTTCCGTTCATCGCGCAGGTCGCCGTCGGCAAGCGGGAGCGGCTCAACGTCTGGGGTCAGGACTGGCCGACGGCCGATGGCACCGGGGTGCGTGACTACCTGCATGTCGTCGATCTGGCACAAGGACATCTTGCCGGTATCGAATATGCGCTGCGCAATCCGGGTTTCATGGCGGTCAATCTGGGCACCGGGCGGGCACCAGCGTGCTGGAACTGCTGCAAGCGTTCGAAACGGCGGCCGGTCGTTCGATCCCGCTATGTCATCGGGCCGCGGCGCGACGGCGACGTTGCGCGTGCTGGGCCGACGTCACTCGCGCCGGAACAGTGCTCGGTTGGGAGGCCAGCGAACGATCGAGCAGGCCTGCGAAGACGGCTGGCGCTGGCAAAGCGCCAACCCAAACGGCTATCAGCACTAGTCGCAAGCGCTCGGCGTTACCTTCTGGCCGAGGCCCAGTGCGGCACAATCGCGCACCGTGCGGATCCTGATCGTCAAGACCTCGTCCATGGGCGATGTCGTCCATGCGCTGCCACTGGCGGCCGACCTGTCGATGCGGGTTCCGGGAGCGCAGATCGACTGGCTTGTCGAGGAGTCCTTCGCTGCGATCCCCGCGATGAGCCGGCACGTTCGCCGTGTGCATCGCGTGGCGCTGCGGCGCTGGCGCAAGAACCCATTGCAGGCAACTACCTGGCGCGAAATCGCGGCTGCGAAGCGCACACTGCGCGACGAGCGCTACGACTGGGTGCTCGATGCTCAAGGGCTGCTCAAGAGCGCGTGGATGGCGCGCTGGGCCCGGTCGCCGGTCGCGGGCCTCTCGTCGGACGCGAGCCGCGAACGTGTCGCCTCGGCTGTTTTATGCCCGTCGCGTCGCCGTCCCGCGCGAAATGCATGCGGTCGAACGCTGCCGAAGGATAGGCGCGGGTGTGTTCGGCTACGTCCTCGACGGTCCGCCGCGCTTTGATCTCTCTGTGCTGGCGGCGGCCGCGTCGATCCCGCCACCCTACGCAGTGCTGCTCACGAATGCCAGCCGTGCGTCGAAGCTCTGGCCCGACGAACGCTGGATCGGCGTCGAGCGCTGGCTCGCGGAGCA
Organism: uncultured beta proteobacterium; assembly: GCA_963724605.1. Classification (GTDB taxonomy): domain Bacteria; phylum Pseudomonadota; class Gammaproteobacteria; order Burkholderiales; family Burkholderiaceae_F; genus JALORV01. The sequence continues at coordinate 654,867 of CAVRVM010000015.1, read as the reverse complement.
GGGCCTGAGCAGTGTGCTGTTCTGGGGAACATCCGAGGAAGAGGCGAGAGTCGGGCGCCTCGCGGCAGCGATGCAGCGAGCGACGGTCGCGCCGCGTTCGTCGATTGAAACTATCGCTGCGACGCTCGCGCAGGCGCGGTTGGTGATCGGACTCGACACAGGACTGTCGCATCTGGCGGCCGCTCTGGGTCGTCCCGCGGTGGCCATCTATTCCGACTACGACCCGGTGCTGGCCGGACTCGTGGGCGGTGGGCCCGTGAGGAGTCTCGGCGGCGTCGGGCAGCCGCCGTCGACAGAGGCCGTGATCGAGGCTGCGCGGAACGTCATGGATGCGCCGCGATGAGCCTGTCGCGGCTGGCGTACACGCTGCTCGTCTTTCTGGTGATGCCGCTGGCGGCGCTCTATCTGCTCTGGCGTTCGCGCCGGCAGCCGGCGTATCGCGCGCACTGGGGTGAGCGATTCGGGTGGGCGCGCTACACGGTGCCGAGGGACCGGCCGATCATCTGGATCCACGCGGTGTCGGTCGGCGAAACGCGGGCCGCCGAGCCGCTGCTGCGCGTACTGGCGCAGCGTTTTCCGCAGCACGTGTTCCTGCTGACCCACATGACGCCTACGGGCCGGGCGACCGGCGCCGAGCTCGCGGCGCGCTGGCCGGGGCGCATCTCACAGGTCTACCTGCCCTACGACATGCCCTTCGCCGTGCGCCGCCTGCTGCGTGCCTATGCTCCGGTCGTGGGCCTGGGCATGGAAACCGAGACCTGGCCCAACCTGCTGGCCTCGGCGCGGTCCGCCGGCTTACCGATGGTGCTGGTGAACGCTCGCCTGTCGGAACGCTCGCTTGCGAAGGCGAAGCGGATGTCACGCCTGATGCGGGATGCAGCGCAGAGCTTCACGACGGTTCTGGCCCAGACCGATGCCGACGCGGCCCGGATGCGCGAGGTCGGAGCGCGAGATGTTGTGGTCATCGGCAACCTCAAGTTCGACTTCACGCCGGACCCGGTGATGGTTGAGCGAGGTCGAGCATTTCGGGCCGCTGTGGCTGGGCGCCGGGTCCTGCTGTTCGCGACGACGCGCGAAGGCGAAGAGAGCCTGCTGTTCGACGCTTTGGACAGCGCCGAAGCGTCCCTTGCCGGCGCGCTCTTCATCGTGGTCCCACGCCATCCGCAGCGCTTTGATGAAGTTGTACGCCTCGTCGAGTCCCGCGGCCGTCCAGTGCTGCGCCGCTCGACCTGCGCGGAGTGGGGCACTGCGGCCATCAACGCCAATGCCACGGCAGTCCTGGTCGGCGACTCCATGGGCGAGATGGCCATGTACTACGCCTCGAGCGACGTCGCATTCATCGGAGGCAGCCTGCTGCCGCTTGGCGGCCATAACCTCATCGAAGCGTGTGGTGTCGGGGTCCCTGTCGTGGTCGGACCTCACACGTTCAACTTTGCCCAGGCCACCGGCGATGCAATCGGCGCTGGCGCGGCCGTGCGTGTAGATGATGCAACGGGCGTAGTCGCGGCAATGCTGGACATCGCGGCTGATCCAAACCGACGGGCGCGCATGAGCGCCGCCGCCTTTGACTTCGCGCGCCAGCATCGCGGCGCCACCGACCGGGCGCTGGCGTACATCGCCCCGCTGATCGAAGCACGCACGAAGCCGCGCTAGACCCGCTTGGCGCGCTTCGTCTTCGTGGACTTCGAAGCCGTGTCGCTGGTCGGCTTGGCCGCTGGCGTCGCGGCCGCTGGTGGGGAGAGAGTGCCGTCCTTGCGTGCCGCCGGCTGCGCGGGCCGCACGGATGACGTCGGGCTGCGCTCTGGCGGGCTGACATCCGGCACGGTGATCGGCTCCGCCTTGTCGAGCAGGGCATTGATGCCGCCAATGTCGTCCTCAGTCAGCGCCGCAGACGACGCCTTCAGCCGCAGCGCCGCCAGCAGGAAGTCATAGCGGGCGCGCTTCACGTCGCGCTGCGTCTGCACCAGCAGCGTGGTCGCGTTCAGCACGTCGAGCAGAATCCGCACGCCGACCTGGTAGCCGAGCTGCGTTGAATCGAGCTGCGTGCGGGCCGAAACCTCGGCGGACTCCAGCGCGCGCACCTGCGCGAGACCATAGTTCACTCCGGTGTAGGCGTCGCGGGCAGCGTTGGCCGAATTGCGGCGGGCCGATTCGAGATCGGCGTTCGAGCGGTCTTGCAGCGACAGCGCTTCGCGCACCCGGCTCTGCACCAGTCCGCCCTGGTAGATCGGAACGGTTGAGCTGTAATCCGACCGTGCCGGTGTTGATGCGAGGGTTGACGAACTCGCTCGACTGCGTGCCGTTGAACTTGTTGACGTTGTAGCCGCCGACCACGTCCACGGTCGGTTTGTAGGCGTCGCGCTGGCGCTGTACTTCGCGGCTGGCGATCTCGTAGTTGGCGCGCGCAATCTGCACGGTGTAGCTGGTGTCTTCGGCGGAGCGAACCCACTGGGCGATGTCCGACGGCTGCGGCGGCGTCAGGTTCGGGCGATCGCGCAGTGGCGCCAAGGTACCGAGGTCGCGGCCGATGATCGTCTGCAACTCGCTGCGCCGAACCAGCAGGGTTCCCAGCGCCACCTGTTCCTGCGCAACGATCTGGTCGTAACGCGCCTGTGCCTCGTTGGTGTCGATGATGGTCTTGGTGCCGACCTCGAATTCGCGCTTGGCCTGCTGCAGCTGTTCGAGCGTCGCCTTCTTCGCGGCTTCGAGTGCGATCAGCTGGTCGCGCGCCGCCAGCACGTTGAAGTACGCGGTGGCCACGCGCAGCGCCAGGTCCTGGGTCGACTGCTGCAGCGTCAGGTCGGCCGTCATCACCGATATCTTGGCCTGCTCCAGCGCCTCCCAGTTCTGCGGGCGATAGACCGGCACCGTCAGGTTCACGCCGCCGCCGTAGACGTTGAAGTTATTGCCGATGTCGGGTTCGGTCGACTGGTAGTTGTTAAGGTTCGCCTGACCCGTCAGCCCTACATTGGGCAGCAGTCCGGAGCGCGCCTGTGGCACCCGCTCCTGGGCGGCCTGCTGCTGGTATCTGGCCGCGGCGTAAGTCGCGTCGTTTGCAAGCGCCTCACGGTAGATCTGCAGCAAGTCATTGCGGGGGGCGCGCCGCGCCTCCTCCATCAACTTCTGCGTGTCCGTGGTAGGGCTCTGCACTTGCGCGTGCGCGGGCTGGCTCGTGACCAGCACCAGCGCAAAGGCGCTCGCCAGTGCTGCGGCGATCGGCCGCAATGCAAACAGGCGGGAAGGAAGCGACATTGAGGTCTCCAGCTTCAGTAGGTCGGCATTGCGGCGTCGACCTGGCGGGCCCATGCATCGACACCGCCGGTCAGGTTATAGACATCCTTGTATCCATGGCGCGACAGAAACATCGCTACATGTGCGCTGCGTCCACCGTGATGGCAGATGCAGACGATCGGCCGCTCGGCATCGAGCTCCGGTAGCCGAGCCGGGAGTGCCTGCATCGGCACCAGTTCCGATCCTTCGATGCGGCAGATCTGCGTTTCCCACGGCTCGCGAATATCGAGCAACAACGGCTTGTCGCGCGCGTCATCGGCCAGCCACGTCGCCAGCTCTCGAGCAGACACCGCCTTCATCAGAAGCGGAAGCTCGATGGCTGTTCGGCATTGCGCAGCGGCTTGAGCCACGTCTCGAAGAGCCTCACCGTATCGAAACTGGTTTCCGACACCCGGGTGACGATCTCGGCCGACATCACCGGATCGCCCCCGACGACGGCCGCCAGGCGACCGCCGATCTTCAACTGGTTGCGCATGGACGCAGGTAGCGTAGGCAACGAGCCCGTGACGACGATCGCATCGTACGGAGCCCTGGACATCCAGCCGCGGCTCGCGTCCCCGCCGTCCAGCCTGACGTTGTGCACGCCGGCACGCGCAAGGTTCTGCGCGCCGAACGTCGCGAGGAGCCGATCGATTTCGACCGACACGACGTGCTGCGCCTTGTGTGCCAGCAGCGCTGTCAGATGGCCGGACCCGGTTCCGATCTCGAGCACATTTTCGTGCGGCTTCAGCGCAAGTTCCTGCAGGATGCGCGCCTCCAGCTTGGGCGACCACATCGATTCGCCGGTGTCGACGCCATCGATTCGCAGCGGAATCTCCAGGTCGGAGAACGCGAGCGCGCGGTAGGCCGGCGGCACGAAGTCCTCGCGCTTGACCACGAACAGCAGGTCGAGCACGGACTGGTCGAGCACGTCCCACGGCCGCACCTGCTGCTCGACCATGTTGAATCGCGCCTTCTCGAAGTCCATCGGCTGCATTGCGTGTCCCGTCGCCCGTTTGCTGTGCCGCCCCCCGGCCACAGCCGCGCGAAAGTCTATCAGTGCATCTTTGCGCTTCTGCTGCGGTTCGCCCCGCAATTCATGCGTTCTGTCGCATGCATCGCACGTTCAGACCGGCCGCAGCGCCGAAAGCACGATGTCCAGATGCGTGGCGAGGTACTCATTGGCGTCGAGCGGTTGCTGGCTACAGACGCCGAACGAATGTTTCCACAGCGAGAGCATGACCAAGGGGCCTGTTACCACGCGCGCGAACATCTCGGGCTTGATGGTGCGAAATTCCCCGCGCTGGGCGCCGCGCTGAATGACGGCCGCGAGCATGCGGTGCCACGGCTCGATAACTTCGTCGAGGAAGAAACGCGCGATCTCCGGGAAGTTTCCGCTTTCGGCCATCATCAGCTTGCTTATGCCGCCCGCGGTGCTGCCGCCGTAGTCTTTCCACCAGGTGGTGATGAGGCGACGCAGCAGATCTGCGCTGGATCCGTCGAAGTGCAGCGCCTCGTCCGCGCTCTGACTGATGCGAGCAACGATGTTTTCGCGCACCACCGCCTTGAAGAGTTCTTCCTTGTTTTCGAAGTAGAGGTACAGCGTGCCCTTCGAAACCCCGGCGCGCGCGGCCACGTCCTCCAGCCGGGTGCCCGCGTAGCCTTTCTCGACGAAAAGGTCGAGTGCCGCGGAAACCAGCTCAGCCGGCCGTGCTTCCTTGCGGCGCTCCCAACGGGGCTTGGCGGCGGTGGCTTCGGTCGTGGAACTCATAGGGGCTTCCAGCACAAGGAGCGGGGCGCCGGTTGGGGGGAGGGGTACGGCGACTCCCGGCTCCTGCGCTGGAATTGGGCGGGTACTTAAATAACTGACCAGTCAGTAATATACGGGGGCACTTCCGACCGTGTCAAGCTTTCGCCTCTTTCGAATTCAACGCCTTTCGGTATGAACCGTGCAATCCCCAACATCTTGAGCGTTGCCGGAGTCGACCCCTCCGGAGGTGCCGGCATCCTGGCGGACGTCAAGGCAATCAGCTCGCTGGGTGGCTATGCGTGCACAGTCGTGACGGCGTTGACTGCGCAGAACACGCACGCGGTCACCGGAGTGCTGCCGACCGCGCCCGAATTTGTCGCCGAGCAACTCGACACGCTACTTGTCGACGTGCACATCAGCGCGGCGAAGATTGGCATGGTGGGCCATGCGGCGGTCATTGCACGGTGCGCCGAGCGTCTGTCGCACTGGCGCGTGGCGCCCATCGTCCTCGATCCGGTCATGGTGGCAAAGAGTGGCGATGCGTTGCTGGACAAATCTGCAACCGGCGCCCTGCGCGAAGCGCTGCTACCGCTGGCAACGGTGTTGACTCCGAACCTGCCGGAAGCTGGCGTGCTGCTCGAGGCGCGTCCGGTCGAAACGGTGAAGGAGATGTATCGCGTCGCTGAACGCTTGCGCGCGTTGATGCGCGGCGACGGCGCGCGCTGGGTCTACCTGAAGGGCGGGCACCTGCCGGGCAACGAAGCGACGGACCTGCTGCACGACGGCGATCGCATGATCGAACTCAATGTGGAACGAGTCGCGACGCGCAACACGCATGGCACGGGCTGCACGCTCTCGGCGGCTCTCGCCGCGCTAATGCCGCAATGCTCCGATGTCGTCGAGGCCGCGCGGAGCGCCAAGGCCTACCTGACGCGGGCGTTGCAGCACGCAGATGAACTTACGGTTGGTAGCGGCCACGGTCCGGTGCATCACTTTCATGCGCTGTGGCAAGCGCAGCACCGTCGTGCGATTTGACCCCGACCACGGGTACCGCAGATAATTCGCGCCCGCGGCGGATTAGCTCAGCTGGTTAGAGCAGAGGAATCATAATCCTTGTGTCCGGGGTTCGAGTCCCTGATCCGCCACCACTTCCCACTCCGAGTATGCGCACCCCAGCGTTCCTGATCGCCATCGTGCTCACCGCGTCATTGGTTGCCGGCTGCGGCAGTTCGAAGACGCAGCCCGACGGCAGCGTGATCGGCACGATGACCACCGGGCAATTGCCAGAGGTCACGATCGACGGCAAGGCGATGCGTCTCGCGCCGGGCGCCCGCGTTTACAACGCTGCCAACCTGACGATCACCCCCGGCCAGGTGCCGGCCGAATCGCGCGTGCGCTACAAGACCGATTCGATGGGTCTGGTGAACCAGGTCTGGCTGCTGCCGGCCGAGCGCTGAGCGCAGCGCCGGGCTATCGCAAGCCAACTCGCGCCGCAGCGCACAGCGCGAAGGCTCCTCGACCGCGTCAGCCAACGCAATTGGGGCGACATGCCCCGTAGAATCCGCTGTCCCCTTCGCCACCGGCTCTACACCGGCCCGCGACCATGACCACCAAGAAGCTCTACATCCGCACGTTCGGATGCCAGATGAACGAGTACGACTCGGACAAGATGTCCGACGTGCTCAACGCCGCGCATGGGCTGACGCCGACCGATGATCCGGCGGAAGCCGACGTGATCCTTTTCAACACGTGTTCTGTGCGTGAGAAGGCACAGGAAAAGGTCTTCTCCGATCTCGGGCGCGTCAAGCATCTGAAGCGCGAGCGGCCCGACCTCGTGATCGGTGTCGGCGGCTGCGTGGCGAGCCAGGAAGGTGCCGCGATCGTCGAGCGCGCGCCCTTCGTCGACATCGTGTTCGGTCCGCAGACGCTGCATCGGCTGCCGCAGCTCATCGAAGCGCGGCGCCGCACCGGGCGGGCACAGGTCGATATCTCGTTCCCCGAGGTCGAGAAGTTCGATCACCTGCCGCCGGCGCGTGTCGAGGGTCCGAGCGCCTTTGTCTCGATCATGGAAGGCTGCAGCAAGTACTGCAGCTTCTGCGTCGTGCCGTATACGCGAGGAGAGGAAATCTCGCGCCCATTTGACGACGTGCTGACCGAAGTCGCCGACCTGGCGGACCACGGCGTCAAGGAGGTCACGCTGCTCGGCCAGAACGTCAACGCCTATCGGGGCACGATGGGCGAGACGGCGAAATCGCGGATTTCGCGCTGCTGCTCGAGTACATCGCCGAGATCCCTGGCATCGAACGCATCCGCTACACGACCTCGCATCCGAAGGAGTTCACGCAGCGACTGATCGACGTCTACGCCCGCGTGCCGAAGCTGGTCGATCACCTGCACCTGCCAGTGCAGTCTGGCAGTGACCGCGTGCTCGCCGCGATGAAGCGCGGCTACACCGTGTTGGAGTACAAGTCGATCATTCGTCGGCTGCGGCAGGTGCGGCCGGGCATTTCGCTCTCGTCCGATTTCATCGTCGGCTTCCCGGGCGAGACCGAAGAGGATTTCGACCGGACGATGCAACTGGTGGAAGGCATCGGATTCGACGCCTCGTTTTCGTTCGTCTACAGCAAGCGCCCTGGTACGCCGGCCGCCGATCTCGCCGATGACACGCCGCCGAAGCTCAAGCTGGCCCGCCTGCAAACACTGCAGGCAGCCATCAATGCCAACGCTGCCCGCATCGGCGAGGCCATGGTCGGAACCGTGCAACGCGTCCTGGTGGAGGGTCCCTCGCGGCGCGACGGCGCGGAACTGATGGGCCGCACTGAAAACAACCGGATCGTCAATTTCGCCGGCACGGAGCGCCTGGTCGGTCAGATGATCGATGTCCATGTGACGCAGGCACTGCCGCATTCGCTGCGCGGGAGAGTGCCGGTTCGCGAAAGCGCGGCCGTTGGAAGCTGAACAACAACTGTCGGGCCGCGAGTGTGATCGGAGGCATCGCAGTCGCCATGCGAACTTGTGGTGAAGGCTAGACTTCGTTCGTGGCACGCCGCAGCGCATCTTCAGCCAAGAAAGTTCTGACTTTCGCGTCGGATGTCGACAACGACGATCTCGCGAATGTCACGGGTCCACTTGACGCCAACCTGCGGCAGGTGGAGACCGAGCTCGATGTCGCGATCGCGCGGCGCGGCCACCAGTTTCGGGTCGAAGGCGGCGCAGAAAGCGCGCAAGCCGCGATTGCGCTCCTCGAGCACTTTCTCGAGCGTGCGCACCGGACTGGGCAGCCGATCTCGGTGGACGACATCCAGCTCTATTTCGTAGAGCAGCGCGGCCAGCGCGCTGCGCGGATCCCGCCGAAGGAAGAAGCAGAGGGACAGCCGCAGTTGCATACGCGACGCCCCGACCTGCACGGAAGGACCCCGCGCCAGCGCGACTACATCGGGGCAATGCTGACTCACGACGTCACCCTTGCCATAGGACCGGCGGGGACCGGCAAGACCTACCTCGCGGTGGCGGCGGCCGTCGACGCGCTCGAGCGCGACATCGTCAAGCGCATCGTGCTGACGCGCCCGGCTGTTGAGGCCGGTGAGCGCCTGGGCTTCCTGCCGGGTGACCTGGCACAGAAGGTCGACCCGTACCTGCGACCGCTGTACGACGCGCTGTTCGACCTGCTGGGCTTCGACAAGACGCAGCGCCTGCTCGAACGCCAGACGATCGAGATCGCGCCGCTCGCCTACATGCGCGGCCGAACGCTGAACCAGGCCTTCGTCATACTGGACGAAGCGCAGAACACGACGCGCGAGCAGATGAAGATGTTCCTGACGCGCATCGGCTTCGGCTCCAAGGCGGTCGTTACCGGTGACGTGACACAGATCGACCTGCCGCGCGGCACCGCGAGCGGCCTGATCGAGGCACAGCATGTGCTCGCCGAAGTGCGCGGGATTGCGCTGGTCTACTTCACGGCGGCTGACGTGGTGCGCCACCCGCTGGTGGGCCGTATCGTCGAGGCCTACGAAGCGGCCGAGGCGCGTGCCGAGGCCAGCGGCGACGAGACCGCCTCGCGCCGCCGGCGCCTCTGATGCCCACGCTCGAGCTGGCCATCCAGGGGCTCGGTCGGTTCAACAATATGCCGGCACGCGCGACGCTGGTGCGCTGGATCGGTGCGGCGCTCGAACGCGATGCCGAGCTGGTGTTGCGCTTCGTCGATGCGCGTGAAGGGCGTCGACTCAACCGCACGTTTCGGGGCCGGGATTACGCGACCGATGTCCTGACCTTCGATTACGTGCAGGTGCCTGCGGTGCAGGCCGACATCGTGATTTGTCCGCCGGTCGTGCGACGCGCCGCCCGTGTGCGGGGCCTGCCGTTCCGGGCACACCTTGCACATCTGGTCGTCCACGCGGCATTGCACGCCCAAGGGTACGAGCACGATGGCGTCGCCGCGGCACGCAGGATGGAGATCCGCGAGGTGGAAACCCTCGCGCGTTTGGGTTTTGGCGACCCTTATGCGGCGCGCTAGCGTTCGCGGCCCGGCGGGACCGACCGCGCGAGGGCATGGCTGTCGCATCTCGCGGTCGAACCCCTCGCGGCGCGTGCCTTGCAATGGCTGACGACTGTTAATCGACCACGCGACGTAAGTGGGCGCAAACAGACTCGCCGGGTCGACGCCCCGATTCGCGTTTCGATGTCATTGAGTCGCGGACCCCGTCGTGTATTCTGAATCCGTCATCATTTGCGAGCAGGACCGTCCGCGATTGCGTCGGACTGCTCCCGACCGATGTCCGACCCCGCGCTAAGCAACTTTCATCCCCGCCAAAAGCACAAGACCCTGATCGAACGCCTGACGGCGTTCATCTTTCGCGAGCCCGAAAACCGGGAGGAACTGCTCGAGGCGCTGCACGAGGCGCACGAACGCAACCTGCTCGATGCCGACGCGATGTCGATGATCGAGGGCGTGCTGCAGGTATCGGAACTGCGCGCGCGCGACCTCATGATCCCGCGGCCTCAGATGGACATGGTCGACATCTCCGAACCGCCCTCCACGTGGATTCCGTTCGTTATCGACACGGCGCATTCCCGATTCCCGGTGATCGATGGCAACCGTGACCACGTGATCGGCATCCTGCTCGCCAAGGACCTGCTGCGCTACTACACGGAAGACGACTTCGACGTGCGTGCCAGCCTTCGGCCCGCGGTCTTCATTCCGGAAAGCAAGCCACTCAATGTGTTGCTGCGCGACTTTCGCGCCAATCGCAATCACATCGCGATCGTCGTCGACGAGTACGGCGGGGTGGCCGGATTGATCACGATCGAAGACGTGCTCGAGCAGATCGTCGGCGACATCGAGGACGAATACGACTTTGACGAAAGCGATGACGCCATCATCGCCGAGGAAGACGGCAAGTACCGGGTCAAGGCGCTGACGGAGATCGCGCAGTTCAACGGCACCTTCGGCACGACGTATCCCGACGCAGACTTCAACACGATCGGAGGTCTCGTCACGGACCGTTTCGGCCGTGTCCCGAAGCGCGGCGATACGGTGGACCTCGGCGACATGCGCTTCGAGGTGCTGCGCGCCGATGCGCGCCAGGCGCAACTCTTCCTCGTCACCCGCGTCCCGAAGACGGTCGTCCGCGAATTCCTCGAGGCGAGCGAGCAGCAGCCTTCGGCCTGACAGCGCGAAGCTTGCAGGCTGGCATCATCGCGGCTCCGCATCCGGTAAGTCCGCATACCCGCAATGAGTCCTTCGCTCCGGGGCCTGGCCCTGGGTTTGCTCGCGCTTGCCGCCGGCGCGGTCCACGCGCTTTCATTCGCGCCCTGGGAGCGGCCCTGGCTCCAGGTGCTCGCGCTCGCGCTGCTGTTTGCGCTGACCACGCAAATCAGGCGGCCTGTGGCCGCGGCGCTGCTGGGACTGGCGTTCGGCCTGGGGTGGTTCGGCGTCGGTGTGTCGTGGGTCTACATCAGCATGCACGTCTACGGCCTGATGCCTGCGCCACTGGCCGCGGCCGCGACCGCCGCCTTCTGCGCCTTCCTTGCGCTCTACCCGGCGCTGGCGCTTGGCGTCGCGCAGCGCATCGTGCCCGCCCCGTTTCTGCGCCTCACGCTGACATTGCCTGCCGCCTGGGCGCTGTCGGAATGGTTGCGCGGTACGCTCTTCACCGGGTTTCCGTGGCTGGCGAGCGGATATGCCCACACCGATGGCCCGCTGGCCGGATTCGCGCCGGTCATCGGGGTCTACGGGATCTGCTTCGTCGCTGCGCTCCTCGCCGGCGCGCTCGCGACCTTCGCATTGCCGCTGCGTCAGCGCGGCGCGCGCGGCTACGTATGGGCTTCCGGCGTGCTTGCGATCACCCTTGTCGGCGGTGCCGTCGTCGGACAACAACGCTGGACGCAGCCCGCCGGCGCTCCGCTGACGGTTCGGCTGGTGCAGGCGCAACATTCCGCAGGACGTCAAGTTCACCGTCGAAGGTTTGCGGCAGACCTTCGAAGAGCATCGGGCATTGATGAAGGGGCCCCGGGCTGACCTGGTCGTCCTGCCCGAGTCCGTGTTTCCGGTTCCGCTTGGCATCGTTCCGCGCGAGGACCTCGACGCGTTCCGCGCCTATGCCAGTGAGCGCAACAGCGGCCTGATCTTCGGCGTCTTCATCGAGGAACCGGCCATGGCGTACTACAACAGCGCCGTCGGGCTGGCGCCGGACGCTTCGGTCTGGCAGCGCTACAGCAAGCAGCAGCTCGTGCCGTTCGGGGAGTTCATCCCATGGGGGTTTCGGTGGTTCGTCGACCTGATGCAGATGCCCATCGGCGACCAGGAGCGCGGCGCTCCCAATCAGCCGCCGATGGAGATTGCCGGACAGCGCATCGCCGTGAACATCTGCTACGAGGATCTGTTCGGCGATGTGATCCGGCGCGCCTGGCACGATCCGGCGCACGAACCGACAATGATGCTCAACCTCTCCAATTTGGCATGGTTCGAGGATTCGATCGCCTTGCCGCAGCACCTGCAGATCTCGCGCATGCGGACGCTCGAGACGCAGCATCCGATGCTGCGGGCCACCAACACCGGTGCCACCGCGATCGTCGACGCGAGCGGGCGGGTGGTGGCGCGACTGCCATACAACACTGCGGGCGCACTCGATGGCTCGGTCCAGGGCCAGCGCGGGACTACACCGTATATCCGCTACGGCAACGCTCCGGCGCTCGTGATCAGTGTCATTGTTCTGTTGTTTGCGGCCGCTGTCGCGCGCTCGGGTCGCCGCCGCGGCGCTCAGTAGAATCGCTGCTCCTGCGCGCCACCTTCCGCGCTGAAGCCTCAACATGATCACCTTTCAGGATGCGATCCTGCGCCTGCAGGACTACTGGAACCGACAGGGTTGCGCGTTGTTGCAGCCGATCGACCTCGAGGTCGGCGCCGGTACCTCCCACACGGCGACCTTCCTGAGGGCGATCGGCCCGGAACCATGGCGTGCAGCCTATGTTCAGCCCTCGCGCCGGCCGAAGGACGGCCGCTATGGCGAGAATCCGAACCGCATGCAGCACTACTACCAGTATCAGGTGGTGCTGAAGCCCTCGCCGCCCGACATACTGGAACGTTACCTGGGGTCACTCGAAGCGCTCGGTTTCGACCTGCACAGGAACGACGTGCGCTTCGTCGAGGATGACTGGGAGAACCCGACGCTCGGCGCCTGGGGATTGGGGTGGGAAGTCTGGATGAACGGCATGGAGATCACGCAGTTCACCTACTTCCAGCAGGTGGGTGGGCTCGAGTGCCGGCCGATCACCGGCGAGATCACGTATGGGCTCGAGCGGCTGGCGATGTACCTGCAGGGGTGCGAGAACGTGTTCGACCTTGTCTGGGCCACGTGGCATGAACGCGGTGTGGAGCGCAAGCTGACCTACGGCGACGTGTTCCACCAGAACGAAGTCGAACAAAGCACCTATAACTTCGAACAGTCCGACCCGGCAAAACTGCTGGGACTGTTCGAACTCTACGAAGGCGAGGCCCAGCGGCTGATGGCGGTGCAACTGGCGTTGCCGGCCTACGAAATGGTGCTCAAGGCCGGCCATGCGTTCAACCTGCTCGATGCGCGCGGTGCGATCAGCGTGACCGAGCGCGCCGCATACATTGGACGCATCCGCAACCTTGCCCGCGCGGTGGCGCAGCGCTACTACGAATCGCGTGAGCGGCTCGGCTTTCCGATGCTCGGAGCCGACGCCCGGCGGGAGGCGGCGTGATGAGAGCGTCGCTGCTGGTCGAACTGCTCACCGAGGAACTGCCGCCGCGGGCGCTCAGGGCGCTGTCCGAAGCCTTTGCCACCGGCATCGAGGCGAGCCTCTACAGCCGGCACTTTCTGAGTTCCGACAGTCAGGCAACGCCGTTTGGCTCACCGCGCCGCCTCGCGGTGCACATTACCGATGTCGCCCGACGATCCGCGGACAAGCCCTTCAAGCAGAAGCTGATGCCGCTCGCGGTCGCGCGAGATGCTGCGCGCAACTGGACGCAGGCGTTCCTTAGGAAGCTTGAAGGACTGGGTCGTGGCCACCTGGCCGCGCTGCCCGTCGGCGCGAGCGAAGGCCCGGACTCGTTGGTCGTTGAGAACGACGGCAAGGCCGAGTCGATCTACCTCCATAGCATTGCGGCCGGGCAGAACCTGCACGAGGCCCTGCAAGCGGCGCTGGACGAAACGATCGCGGGACTCCCGATACCGAAGGTGATGAGCTATCAGCTGGCCGACGGAGTGACCACCGTCCAGTTTGTCCGGCCGGTGCATCGACTGGTTGCCCTGCACGGGCACGAGGTTGTGCCGGTACACGCACTGGGGCTGTCGGCCGGCACCAAGACGCAGGGCCATCGCTTCATGTGCAAGGGTGAGATTGCGCTGCGCTCGGCCGAGACGTACGTCGAGCAGATGGAGGACGAGGGAAAGGTGATCCCGTCGTTCGCGGCACGACGTGCGCGCATCGAGCAGCAGCTCGCACGAGCGGGCGCGCGGCTTGGAGCGACGGTCATAGCTCCCGAGGAATTGCTGGATGAAGTGACGGCGCTCGTCGAGTGGCCCGTGGTGTATGCCTCAGGGTTCGATCCGGAGTTCCTGCTGGTGCCGCAGGAGTGCCTGATCCTCACTATGCAGCAGAACCAGAAGTACTTCGCGCTGAAGAGCGAACGAGGCACACTGATCGACCGTTTCCTGCTGGTGTCCAACCTCGAAACCAACAAACCCGAGGCGATCATTACCGGCAACGCACGGGTCGTGCGCGCGCGGTTGGCCGACGCGAAGTTCTTCTACGACCAGGACCGCAAGCAGACCCTGGAGAGCCGCGTCACCGGCCTGGCGCACGTCGTCTATCACAACAAGCTCGGGTCACAGCTCGAACGCGTCGAACGTGTGACCGGTATCGCAGTCGGGATCGCGCGCGAACTCGGGCTGGACGTCACCCATGTCGAACGCGCGGCGCGGCTGGCAAAGGCCGATCTGCGCACCCTGATGGTTGGCGAGTTTCCCGAGCTGCAGGGCATCATGGGCGAGTACTACGCGCGTCATGATGGCGAGGCGACCGATGTCGCACTGGCGATCCGCGAGCACTACAAGCCGCGCTTTGCCGGTGATGCGGTGCCCTCGTCGATGGTGGGTATCTGCGTTGCGCTGGCCGACAAGCTCGAGACGCTGGCGGGTCTCTTCGGGATCGGCGAAAAGCCGACCGGCGAGAAGGATCCGTATGCGCTGCGCCGTCACGCGCTCGGCGTGCTGCGCATGCTGAAGGAGGAGTCCTTGCCGCTGGGGCTGGGTGGCCTGGTCGACCGCGCACTGGGCGCCTTCCCGGCCGGTGCCATAAAGGACGTCGATGCCGCGCGCGCTGCAGTGCTCGGCTTTTTCTCCGATCGTCTGGCCGGGTTGCTGCGTGACGAAGGCTTTGGCCCGCAGGAAATAGACTCCGTGCTCGCCGAGCCGTCGCTGCGAATCGACCTCGTCCCCAAGCGACTCGTCGCCGTGCGTGCCTTCATGGAGCTTCCCGAGGCCACGAGCCTGGCCGCGGCCAACAAGCGGATCGGCAATATCCTGAAGAAGGCGGAGCAGACGCCGGACGCGTTCGACCCGGCATTGCTGCTGGAACCTGCCGAGCAGGCGCTCGGTGCGGCGTTCGCCCGTCTGCGGCCCGGTGCCGACTCCCTGTATGCGCAGGGCGACTACACCGGCATGCTGAGCGCGCTGGCACCGCTGAAACTGCCCGTCGATCGCTTCTTCGACGAAGTGATGGTTAACGTAGACGACGAACGCCTGCGCGCGAACCGGCTCGGCCTGTTGGGACAACTCCACACGACGATGAACCGCGTGGCGGACATTTCGAAATTGACGGCGGGCTGAGCCGACTGAGATGCTGGCTCTGCGCTCGGCGCTATACCTGGCCTATCTGATCATCGTTGTCATTCCGTGGTCGTTCGTCGTGCTCAGCGGGTGGCTATTCCCGGTGCATACGCGCTACTACCTGTGCACCTGCTACACGAAGATGGCGATCTGGGGTGCGCGGACGATCTGCGGCATCGAGTGGAAAGTCGAGGGCTGGGACAACCTGCCGGACGGTCCGGCCATCCTTCTGCCGAAGCATCAATCGTCGTGGGAGACGATGTGGCTGCCGTCGTTCATGCCGCGCGACCTGACTTTCGTCTACAAGCGCGAACTGAACTGGTTGCCGTTTTTCGGCTGGGGGCTCGCATCGGCGCAGATGATCAGCATCGATCGTCGCAAGGGGCAGGATGCGTTCGAGCAGGTGGTCGAGCAGGGCATCGACCGGCTTGGCCGCGGCTGGTGGATCGTGATCTTTCCGGAGGGCACGCGTACGAAACCCGGCTCCACGCGTCGCTACAAGACCGGCGGCGCGCGACTCGCGGTCCGCACCGGTGCATTCGCTGTCCCGATCGCAGTCAACTCCGGCGAACTGTGGCCGCGCCAGGCCTTCGTCAAGCGACCCGGGACCATCACCGTATCCATCGGTCCGCCGATCGATGCGCGCGGCAAGCGCGTGGATGAAGTGGCGACCGCGGTGGAACGCTGGATCGAAACCGAAATGCGACGCCTGGCGCCGCACCGATACAGCGGGCCGTATGCGCGGGGGCGACAGCCGGCCTCGGTAGCTGGCGGCGAGGGCACCGCGTGAGGAAGCTCGTCGCCACCGTCGGTGAACAACTGGCGCTCGCACTCGATCTGCCGATTGCCTCCGGGCAAGCCGGGTCCGCCACCCCTGATCCGCGATCGCGTCGCCTGCTGCTCGGCAACGAGGTCCTGACCTATCGCCTGCGACGGGCGCGCCGCCGCTCGATCGGTTTCCAGATCGACGATCAGGGCCTGACGGTCAGCGCACCGCGCTGGGTGCCGCTGCGCGAGGTGGAAGCCGCGATCGCCGAGAAGCGGCGGTGGATCCTGAGCAAGCAGCGTGAGTGGCACGAGTGGCGCGTCAAGCGAAGGCTGCCGCCCGTGCGGTTCGCCGACGGTGCCGCGCTGCCCTACCTCGGCGGCCATGTGACCCTGCGGCTCGGCGCTGCGACGGCGACGACGCACCACATCGACGAGGAACTGCGCGTTGCGTTGCCGCTGGACGCCAACGAACTCCAGTGGCGCGATGCGGTGCAGGCATGGCTGCAGACAGAGGCCCGGCGCGTGTTCGACGAACGCATCGAGCGGTTTGCCGGCTGCATCAGCGCTCGCTACGCAGGTTGGACCCTGTCATCCGCGCGCTCGCAGTGGGGCTCGTGCACGCACGACGGGAGGATACGGTTGAGCTGGCGGTTGATACATTTTGCGTTGCCACTGATCGACTATGTCGTCGCGCATGAACTGGCTCATCTTGAGGAGCTCAATCACGGCCCGCGTTTCTGGCGGGCGGTGTCGCAACTGCTGCCGGGCTTCGAGGCGGCGCGCGATGAGATCCGCCGCATCGATATCGCGGCGCTGCCGCTATAGAACGGGCTCGATGGCCGCAGCACGGTTAACCGGGGCATTCCAACCCTGCAAGGAACGGCGATGAGGATCTTGCACACTATGCTGCGCGTCGGGGACCTGCAGCGGTCGATCGACTTCTACACGCAGGTGCTCGGGATGAAACTGCTGCGCACGACGGATCGCCCCGACCAGAAATACACGCTGGCATTCATGGGTTACGGCGACGAGCGCGAGCACGCGGTGCTGGAGCTCACCTACAACTATGGGGTCGAGGGCTATGAGATGGGCACTGCCTTCGGTCACGTCGCAATCGCCGTGCCGGACGCCTACGCCGCGTGTGGGCGCATCAGGGCGGCCGGCGGCAACGTCACGCGCGAGGCGGGACCGGTCAAGGGCGGCACGACGGTCATCGCGTTTGTCACCGACCCTGACGGCTACAAGATCGAGCTTATCCAGTCGAGTCAGTGACGCCGGGCGCGGCAGCTTTGTCGAGCAGATTCGCCAGCCGCACGAACGCATCGTTGGCCAGCGTCTCGGCGCGTGCCCGCGGGTCGATGCCGGCTGCCGCAATTTCATTCGCGTCAAGCAGTGTGGCCAGGGCATTGCGAAGCGTCTTGCGACGCTGCCCGAATGCGGCGGCCACCACGCGGCTGAACGCGCCGGCATCCACGTTCGGAAGGTTGGCCGCCGGGATCGGTTCCATCCGCACGATGCTTGACGTCACCTGCGGTGGCGGGTTGAACGCTCCACGCGGCACATCGAAGAGCTTCACCATGCGGTAGCGGAACTGCAGCATGACCGACAGGCGGCCATAGGTCTTGCTGCCCGCCGGTGCCACCATGCGATCGACCACTTCCTTCTGCAGCATGAAGTGCTGGTCCGTTACGCGCTCTGCAATCGTGGCGAGGGCAAAGAGCAGCGGCGACGAAATGTTGTACGGCAGATTGCCGACCAGACGCAGCGGTCCAGGCAGACTGCTCCAGTCGAAGGCCAACGCATCGGCTTCGATCAGCGTGAGCTGCTGCGGCGCGAATTCGCTGCGCAGACGCGCCGCCAGGTCGCGGTCGATTTCGACCGCGAGGATATGGCCCGCGCGTTGCACCAGGGGGCGTGTCAGGGCCGCCTGGCCCGGACCAATCTCGACGATGTGCTGGCCGGAACGCGGATCGATGGCATCGACGATGCGCGCGATGACGCGCGGATCGTGCAGGAAATTCTGACCGAACCGCCGGCGGGCACGGTGCGGCGCGACGTCGTTCCGGAGCGGAGTCTGCGTGGCGCGCGCGCTGCGGTCCTGGGATGAGCGACCGCGCGCGCTCATCGTGCCCCACCTTTCCACGATGCTCTGCGCCATTGACGCTTGCGTCTCCATGCGCTCATGCGCGTTGCTGCGCGACCAGTTCTAATGCAAGTTCGAGCGCGGCACGCAGGCTGCCCGCATCGGCGGTGCCGCGCCCCGCGCGATCCAGCGCGGTGCCGTGATCTACCGAGGTGCGAACGAACGGCAGACCCAGCGTCACGTTCACGCCGTGACCGAAGGTCGCGTACTTGAGAACGGGCAGACCCTGATCATGAAACATTGTCAGTACAACATCGAAGCGTTGCGCGACCGTCGGCACGAAGACGGTGTCCGCGGGCAGCGGGCCGTGCGCATCGATGCCCGCGCTGCGCGCCCGCTCGATCGCCGGCGAAATGACGTCGATCTCTTCGCGACCGAGGTGCCCGCCCTCGCCGGCATGGGGATTGAGGCCGGTGACGGCAATGCGCGCGTTTGCAATTCCGAAGCGCATGCGCAGATCGTGGTCGATGATCGTGAGCACGCTGGCGAGCAAGTCACTCGAGATCGCCGCGGTGACGCGAGCAAGCGGCAGATGCGTCGTTGCCAGCGCGACCCGCAGTGGGCCGTGGGACGTCGACCCTGCCAGCATCATCACGACTTGTGGTGTGCCCGTGCGCTCCGCCAGGTACTCGGTGTGTCCGGAAAATGGCACACCGGCGTCGTTGATCACGCTCTTCTGGACGGGTGCGGTGACCATGGCGTCGAAGCGCCCGGACATGCAGCCATCGATTGCGGCGTCGAGTGTGGCCAGCACGTAGCGCGCGTTGCGTGCGTCGAGCCGGCCGGCGACGGCAGTTGCCGCGAGCGGGACATGCAGGATTTCGGCCGATTCCGGAATTCGACGCCGCAGCCGGGCCGCATGGCCGCCGATGAGGTCGGCGTCGCCGATCAGCGTGATCTCCGCCGGCAGCGGCGGATCGAGCGCTGCGACCGATATTTCCGGGCCGATCCCGGCCGGTTCGCCGGTCGTGATCGCGAGTCGCGGGCGCATGGTCAAGGGCGTGGCGATCTAACTGCGCTCCTCGAACCGGTACTCGACGTAGGTCTTGTCCCGTAGCTGACGCAGCCAATCCTGGAAAGCCTCGTCGCTCTTGCGCTCACGCAGCGCCTGGCGTGCAGCCTGGCGCGAGCGTTCGGCAGAGGCCGGCTCGGTGCGGCGCTCCAGCACCTGGATCAGGTGCCAGCCGAACGGTGACTGCACCGGGCTGCTGACTTCGCCGATCTTCAGGGCATTCATTGCGCGCTCGAACTCCGGCACTGTATCGCCGGGGTACACCCAGCCGAGGTCGCCGCCGCGGCTCCCGCTCGGGTCGACAGAATGCAGCCGGGCAAGCGTGCCGAATTCGATCTGACCTGCCTCGATGCGCACCTTGAACTCTTCGAGACGGCGCCTGACATCCTGTTCGGGTGTCACGTCCGAGACGCGCAGCAGGATGTGGCGCACGTGTGTCTGCTGCACTGGCGCCCCCGCAAGCTTGCCCGCGACTGCACTGCGTCGTCCGAGGACCTTGAGGATGTGGAAGCCGTTCGGGCTGCGCACGATCGGCGCGATGTCGCCGACCTTTACGCCCTTTATCGCGTCGAGGAAGAGAGTCGGCAAGCGGTCCACATTGCGCCATCCAAGCTCGCCGCCCTGCAGCGCTTCCGTCGCGTTCGAAAAACTTGCGGCCAGGCGCGCGAAGTCGGCTCCGCCCTTCAACTGGGCGACGAGGTCATCGGCGCGCTGGCGCGTTTCATCCAGGCGTTGCGGAGTCGCATTTTCCGGGACCCGCAGCAGAATCTGGGCCAGGTTGATCTCCTCCGAGTCGGCCGGGATTCCGCTCTGGTCCGCGATGAAGTTGTCGATTTCGCTGTCCGAAACCTGCAGGCGGCTCTCGACCTCGCGTTCACGCAGGCGGTTCAGCAGGATGTCCTGCCGCACGTCCTCGCGGAACTGGGCGAACGACACTCCCTCCGCCTCGAGCCGCTGGCGCAGCGCCGGTACGGTGATGTTGTTCGATTCGGCGATGCGCATTATCGCTGCGTTGACCGTTGCGTCGTCTACCCGTACGCCGGTCTCGCGCGCCAGCTGCAGCTGCGCGCGGTCGACGATCATGCGTTCGAGCACCTGACGCTCGAGTATGTCCTTCGGTGGTGGCGTAATTTTTTGCCGTTGCAGTTGCACTTCGGCGAGCTGCGTGCGTGCCTTCAGCTCATTGGCCGTGATCACCTCGTCGTTGACGACAGCGATGATGCGGTCCACCGGCTGCGAGGTGCGCGCCGGCGGCGCTGCAGCGGCACGCGGAGCGGGAGCGGTGGCCGGTGCCGCGCCGGGAGGCGCGGCAGGGGCATTGGACTCGGGCGGTCGGGGTGTCGTCTCCGGCGCCTGCTGAGCGGCAACTCCGGCCGCTGCCGACAAGAACAGAGAAACGAGCACGCACAATGGCGCGCGCAATGTCAAACACATGGGGTCTACTCGTAGTACTCGAACATGCCCGGTTGCCGGGGCAGCGGGGAGATGCGCTGGTAGCCGGGGATATTACGCTGCAATTGCGAGAGGGCATTGGTTCCGACACTCGTGAGACCCGTCAGTTCCAGCTGGATGTAGAAGTTGGTGGTATTGGACTCCGTCGTGGTCTGGAACCGCTGGAAGGCGAAACGCACCACCCAGCAGTCTGCCTTGTACTCGAAGCCGGCGATGACCTCGACCGGTTTGCGGCTCTCGAACGAGTAGTTGTAGCGCCCGACGGCGTACCAGCGGTCCGAGATCGGCCATTGGGCCGAGACATCGAGCTGATCCGTGCTGCCCTGGACATAGCGGTAATAGGCGCTCAGCACCGAAGAACGCCTCGGCTGCCAGCGCGCTCCCGCCGTGGCGCGCGAAATTTCGCTTTGTTCCGCCGAATACTGCGCCGCCAGATCGATTGCCCAGTTGTTGCCCAGCTGTGCCGTGACGCCCGCGAGTAAGTCGCTTTCGTTGCTCGCACGCGGCGATTCGCCAGGTAGCGTTACCTTCTGCGGTGTGAAGTAATAGCGCTGCGCGATGGCAGCGCGCAGGAACTCCGCGCCCGTCTCGTTATCGAGAAGGCGCGTGGCGAGCGCCAGGGTCAGCTGGTTGGCGTTGACGATGCGGTCGTAGCCCGAGTAGATATTCTCGGTGAAGAACTGCACATAATTGAGGTCGGCCAGCGCACTGTCGAAGTTGGGCAGCGTGCTCTGGTTGCGATAAGGAATCCATGCGTAATACAGCCGCGGCTCGAGCGTCTGCTGAACCGCCCGGCCGAACCATTCGCCATCGCGCTCGAATATGAGACCGCTGTCGAGGCTCATGATCGGAAGCACCCGGCTTTGCGACGTCTCGAACGGGAAGTTCTCGGTGTCCATGCTGTAGTAAGTCGCCGACAGCTGGGCACGCGGAATCACGAACCAACCGGCCGCCTGAAAAGGAAAAGCGACGCGCGGATTGATGATGACGCGCGAACCTTCCGGCAGAGGCAGTCCGGGATTCACGAATCGAGTGCCGTCAAACTGGATGCCGAGGTCCCAGCCACGCCAGTCGGCGACGGCGCCGTTCAGCGTCACCTGCGGCACGCGCTCGTAGGGAGGGACGATCGGGGCCAGAGGGTCCTGCAGTGTCTGGTTCTTCGTCACGCGTACGCCCGAGTTCCAGTACGGCTGCGTAAAGGACAGAAATGCGTCCTGCGGCAACACCTTCTGCGACGACCCTAGGATCGTGCTGGAGAAATCGACAAAGTAGTTGTCGTCCGAGACTCGGTTGTAATTGACACCTGCCGCGAGGCCGGAAAAGTACCCAAGCCCTGAGTAGTTGAGGCGCACGCCGGTGTAGTCGCGTGAATCCTGTGCCTGACGATCGTCGGGAAGGACGTCGTAGAGCAGCGTTCCGTTGACGTCTGGCGTAAGAAAGCGAAACTCGTTGCCGAGGAGGACGCCGCGCTTGGACATGAACCGTGGCGAGAGCGTGTAGTCGTAATTCGGCGCGATGTTCCAGTAGTACGGCGTGCGGATGTCGGTGCCGAGCGTCGTGCTCAGCCCGAAGCTCGGTGTCAGAAAACCCGACCGTCGCCGGTCACCGACCGGAAAGCCCATGAAAGGCGACGCGAGAATGGGAACGCCCTGGAAATACAGCTTGCCAAAGCTCGCATTGGCGGACTCTTCCAATCCATCGACCTCGATTTCGTCGGCCTGAACCCACCAGGACCGGTCTCCCGGAGCGCAGGTGGTAAAGGACGCGTTCTCCATCTTGGCCCGCTGTTCGCCGAGGAACTCGATCAGCGTCGCCTCGCCGCGCCCGTGACGCGCGGCGTACGTGAACGTCGCATCGGACATCGAGCCGGTCTGAGCGTCGACCTTGAACGTCAACGATGGCGCGGAAAAAGTTGCTCCACGCCCGAAGATCCTCGCGTTGCCTTCGACATCGACCTGGTCTGTCGCTTGCGTATACGTGATGCGATCCCCGCGCAGCACAGTGCCGCCGCGCCGAATCTCGGCGTTGCCCTCAAGAACGATCCTCTCGTCCACCGTGCCTTCGATGCGTTGCGCGCGCGCATATGTCGGTGTCGTTTCGCGGCTGACCGGCCACTTCTCGGACATCAGCCGGTCGAGCTTCAATCGCAGCCAGGGTACTTCGTCGGCCGCCGGACTGCGGCACGCGTCGATATTCGTGTCGCAAGTCTTGAGAGGTTCTTTTATATCCGTCTGGGACAGCGCCGTCGTAGGGACCACTGCGAGCAGCGCAACACTCAGAGGCGGCACTGCGAAGCGCAGGAATGGCGCGGCGTTCGCCGGCGGGTGCGGCATTTAGAATCTGTTGGCGAAGTCGGGCCGGAGAGGCGCAGCGATTATAGGCACCGCCCCCTGTCAATCTGCGCCTGGTTTCGACTCCCGCACCGAATAAGCTTCGAACATGAGCCCCGCGACTCCATCCATGGTGCCCACCGACGGCCGTCGCGATGAGCTTGTGGCGTGGCTGACGTCGCTGCCGCGACAGCATGCGATCGAACCCGAGACGCTTGCGGTGGCCTCGGCGGATGCGAGCTTCCGTCGTTACTTCAGAGTGGTGGCCGGAGGGGGGACTCGCATCGTCATGGATGCGCCCCCTGGCGTGGAGGACGTCCGGCCATTCGTTCATGTGGCGCGACTGCTGCGGGACGCCGGATTGCATGCGCCGGAGATCGTTGAGGCCGACGAGCGGCAGGGTTTCCTGCTGCTGAGCGACCTCGGGCGTGAGACATATCTCACGGTACTCAACGAAGCCAATGCGTCTCAATTATTTTCCGACGCCATCGACGCGCTGGTGCGCTGGCAGCTCGCGACCCGTGCCGGGAAACTGCCGCCTTACGACGAGGCGCTGCTGCGGCGGGAGCTGGGCCTTTTCCCCGACTGGTACATCGCCCGACACCTGAAGCACGATCTGACTGCGGCGCAGCGCGACGCGCTCGAGGCCATGTTCCGGCGCATTCTGGATTCGAACCTCGCGCAGCCGACGGTCTACGTGCATCGCGACTACATGCCGCGCAACCTGATGGTGGCAGCTCCGAATCCCGGCATCCTGGACTTCCAGGATGCTGTGATGGGGCCGATCTCGTACGACCTCGCGTCACTGTTCCGCGATGCCTTCATCAGCTGGGACGAGGAGCGCGTGATCGACTGGTCGATCCGCTACTGGGAACGTGCACGCCGGGCCGGACTGCCGATTGCGGCCGACTTCGGCAGCTTCTGGCGCGACTTCGAGTGGATGGGGCTGCAGCGGCACCTGAAAGTGCTCGGCATCTTTGCGCGCATCAACTATCGCGACGGCAAGCCGCATTATTTGGCCGACACGCCTCGCTTCGTCGGCTACGTGCGCGCCGTTGCCCGTCGTTACGACGAACTGGCGCCGCTGGCGCGACTGCTCGACGAACTCGAGGGTGTCGCGGTCCGGATTGGATATACGTTTTAGGCGGCCAATGTGTACGCATCGCTGCGCGATGCACGTGCACATTGGCCGGTTTAATTTGCGCGCCGGGCTTCGGGCGGCCGGGCGCCCGGCGCGAGTACAAATGCTGGAACGTCCGCTCCTGCTGCTACGGGGGATTCACTGAATGCGAGCGCTAATTTTGGCGGCAGGTCGAGGCGAGCGAATGCGGCCGCTGACGGACGACGTGCCTAAACCGTTGCTGACGGCGGGTGGACGGCGCCTGATCGAATGGCAGATCGAGGCGCTTGCACGCGCCGCCATGTGCGAGCTCGTCGTCAATGTGGCGCATCTGGCGGACGCGTTCGAGCCGGTGCTCGGTCGTGGGGCGGCCTACGGCGTCACGCTTGCCTACTCGCGCGAGGGTGAACGTGCGGAGGATGCGCTCGAAACACTCGGCGGCATCGTGCGTGCGCTGCCGCTGCTGGGGGCGACTCCGTTCGTCGTGGTCAGCGGCGACATCGTGACCGATTTTGATTACGCGCGGCTGGCCGTCCCTGCTGCGAGGCTCGCGGCGGGCGCCGCCGACGCGCACCTGGTGCTGGTCGACAATCCGCCGTTCCATGCGCAAGGTGACATGGGCCTGGCGAGCGGTCGTATCGACCCCGACGCTGTGGAGCGACTTACGTACGCCAATATCGGCGTCTTCGCGCCAAGACTGTTTGCGGGTCTGTCGCCTGCTCGCGCGCGCTTGTTCCCGTGGCTCTACTCCGCGGCGCGCGCCGGGCGTGTCACCGGCGAGCACTACGCCGGCCGTTGGCACAACGTCGGTACCCCGGACGAACTCGCCCGGCTCGACGCCGAACTTGGGCGTCACGGTGTTGCCGGCACAGGCCCGTAGAATCATGGCTTGCTGTCGCTGCCTACTTTCACCCCAGAGATGACAGAAGTCTTCCGTGCGCGCCGCGCCCGCGTGATCGATGCGATGGCGGCCCAGGGCGGTGGCGTCGCGGTGCACTTCACTGCGCCCGAGCGCATGCGCAACCGCGACTCCGAGTATCCATACCGCTTCGACAGTCACTTCTGGTACCTCACGGGATTCGCTGAACCGGGCGCCGCGCTGGCGCTGGTGGCGCAGGGCGAACGCCGCGAGGCGTGGCTCTTCTGCCGGCCGCGGGATGCGGAGCGCGAAATCTGGGACGGTTACCGGTACGGACCGGAGTCCGCCGCGACCGCCTTCGGCTTCGACGCTGCGCATGCGATCGACGTGCTCGACGCGGTCATGCCGACGCAGCTGGCGAACGCGCCGGCGCTCTACTGTGCCCTCGGTTCCAGTGCCGACCTCGATGCGCGGGTGCAACGCTGGTTGGCGGAAGTGCGCGGACAGAGCCGTGCGGGGGTGCGTGCCCCCGCGGCGATCGTCGACCTGCTGCCCATCGTCGACGAAATGCGGCTCACCAAGGATGCCACGGAGATTGCTTCGATGCGTCGCGCAGCGGAGATCTCCGTCGCCGCGCATGTGAGGTTGATGCGGACATGCCGCATCGGCATGCACGAGTACGAACTGGAGGCGGAACTGCTGCACGAGTTCCGCCGCCAAGGCGCTGCGGCACCGGCGTACACGCCGGTCATCGCACGGGGCCGAATGCGTGCGTGCTGCACCATCCTGCCGGTAACGCGCTACTCGAGGAGGGACACCTGTGCCTGGTCGACGCCGGATGTGAGGTCGACGGCTACGCCGCCGACGTGACGCGGACCTTTCCCGTCAACGGCCGGTTCTCGGGTGAGCAGCGCGCCATCTACGACCTCGTGCTGGCAGCGCAGGCGGCGGCACTCGCAACTGTGCGGCCCGGCAGCACCTTCGACGCTCCGCACGCGGCGGCCACGCGCGTGCTGGTGCAGGGCCTCATCGACCTCGGGCTACTTTCAGGACCGGTCGAATCGGTGCTGGAGTCCGGCGCCCATCGGCAGTTCTACATGCACCGAACCGGCCACTGGCTCGGGCTCGACGTGCATGACACGGGCGACTATCGCGAGCCGCAGGCGAGGCAGGATGGTCAAGATCGCCCTTGGCGCACCCTGCAGCCGGGGATGGCGCTGACCGTCGAACCGGGGCTGTACCTGCGACCGGCAGCAAACGTTCCCGAGCGCTTCTGGAATATCGGCGTGCGCATCGAGGACGACGTCGTCGTGACAGTCGACGGCCATGACGTCCTGACGCACGCCGCGCCGAAACATCCGGCCGACATCGAAGCCCTGATGCGCTCGTGAAATGAAAGCCAGCGCACCAGTAGTGATCGTTGGTGGCGGTCCAGTGGGCCTCGCGCTCGCGCTGATGCTGGCGCGCCGCGCGGTATCCAGCGAGGTCTTCGACGCCCGCACGATCGAGGCGGCCCAGGGCGATCGGCGGCTGCTGGCGCTTTCTCGCGGGACGCTGCAGTTGTTGCAACCGCTGGCGCGCCTGCCACCCGCGCTGACGGCACCGATACGCACCGTGCACGTGTCGTCCGCCGGCGAGTTCGGGCGAGTCGTGATCGGCAACGATGAGCGCAGCGAGGGTCCGCTCGGCCTCACCATCCTGTATGGCGATCTGCTGAAGCCACTGGCTGAGGCGTGCGCCCGCAACGATCGCGTGACGATCTCGCGCCCGCGCCATGTCGCGGAAATCCACCAGCGGCCGTTACAGGTCGGGGTGCGCCTCGAGGATGGAACGATGCGCGAAGCGCAGATCGTCGTGAATGCCGAGGGCATAGGGGCGCAGCCGCCGGTCACGGAGCCGGCACAGTTCGCGCTGTTGGCGGACGTGACCGTGCAGGGTTTGGGCGAAGGCAGCGCCTTTGAGCGTTTCACGCGCGACGGTCCGCTTGCTTTGCTTCCCTTGCCGGGCACCGCCGAAGGCGGGCGTCCGATGGGCCTCGTGTGGTGCATGCCGTCCGAGGCCGCGGCACGGCGGCTGGCGCTGACCGATGAGGAGTTCGTCGCCGAACTGCAGCAGGCCTTCGGGACGCGCGCCGGAAAGATTGTGCGCGCCGGACCGCGTGTGCGCGTGCCGCTGCATCAGCAGGCCCGGGAGTCCGTGCGAGAGCATCGCGTCGTCTACCTGGGCAACGCGGCCCAGACGCTGCACCCGGTCGCAGGCCAGGGTCTCAATCTCGGCATGCGGGATTGCGCGGCCCTGGCAGACGACGTCGGTCAGGCGCAGGCCGAGCAACGCGACCTGGTGACGGCACTCGGCGAATACGAGAGTGCGCGCCGTGTCGATCGCGCCGCAATCCTCAGCTTGACCCGCAACGCACCGGCGCTCTTCAGCACTCGCGCCGCACCCGTCGCCTTCGGACGCTCGCTGGCGCTGACGGCACTGAGCATGGTCCCAGAACTGCGGCGCGAGTTCGCACGGCTGCTGATGTTCGGTGTGCGCACCTGACGGCGCGTGTGCCGCTTCGCTACAATGCGCGCCCTTTCGCTTCGCCCCATTTTCCTCTGACATGCGCATCGGTCCGTACGAGTTGCCGAACAACGCGTTCGTTGCGCCGATGGCGGGCGTGACAGACCGGCCGTACCGGAAGCTGTGCAAGGCGCTCGGCGCCGGCTATGCGGTGTCGGAGATGGCGGCCTCCAATCCTCGCCTGTGGGCGAGCGAAAAGACGATGCGCCGGCTCGACCACGCCGGGGAGCAGGCGCCGGTTGCCGTGCAGCTGGCGGGATCCGATCCCGCGATGCTGGTCGAGGCCGCGCGCTACAACGTCCAGCGCGGCGCCCAGATCATCGACATCAACATGGGTTGCCCGGCGAAGAAGGTCTGCAATGTGGCCTGCGGCTCGGCGCTGCTGCGCGATGTCGACACGGTGGCGCGCATCCTCGATGCGGTGGTCCGCGCGGTCGATGTGCCGGTCACGCTGAAGTACCGGACCGGATGGGACCCGGGCCGACGCAATGCCGTCGAGGTCGCCCGGCTCGCCGAGGCAAGCGGTATTGCCGCGCTCACATTGCATGGACGCACGCGAGCCTGTGGCTTCGTCGGGGCCGCCGAATACGACACGATCCGCGCCGTGAAGCGGGCGGTCTCGATTCCGGTCATCGCGAACGGTGACATCGATTCGGCGCACAAGGCGCGGCAGGTGCTCGACGCCACCGGGGCCGACGCCGTCATGGTGGGGCGCGCTGCCCAGGGCCGGCCCTGGATCTTCCGCGAGATCACGCACTACCTTGCGACCGGGAATCTGCTGCCGTCCCCGCGCACCGGCGAAGTGCGCGACCTCTTGCTGGCGCACCTGGACGACCACTATCGCTTTTACGGCACCGAGGTCGGCGTCCGGACCGCACGCAAGCACATCATCTGGTACACGCGCAGCCTCGTAGGCGGGCGCGAGTTCTGCGACGAAATGAACCGGCTCGACGACTGCCAGGCGCAGGCGCGGGCCGTCGAGCGCTTTCTCCGGCAGCATGGCGAGCACAGCGAGCGGCTGGCCTATGCACCGGTGCTTCACTGAGGAACACGCAGGGTGGCCAAGCAGCAGCCAAGGTCGGGCGCAACGATCGAACGTGCCAGCAGAGCACGCAGCGGGGAGACGCTGGAGCAATGTGTCATCCGCAGCCTGGAGCAGTACTTCGAAGATCTCGGTGGTGCGCGACCTCACGCGCTGTTCGAGATGGTGAGCCACGCCGTCGAGCGGCCTCTGCTGCAGTTCGCCATGGCGCGCGCAGCCGGCAATCAATCGGCTGCGGCAGAGTTGCTGGGAATCAACCGCAACACGCTGCGCAAGAAGCTGCTGCAGCACAGGCTCGGCTAGGGACAGTCGAATCGGTGCGCGAGCCGATCGCAATGAGCCGAACAGCCGCGTATTTGCAAGGCGAGCGACAATGCCGCGCCGGCCGCGAGCATTCTGAATTGGCTGTTACAGGCCGCTAGACCTGTCGGGGTCCTGAAACAGGTTTCTGACGCCGTCAAACGGGGGTGGGGACAATGAAAGCAGGCGCTGATCAGCGTCTCGGACAAGGCAGGCGTCGTCGACTTCGCGCGCGCGTTATCGGGGATCGGATACCGCATTCTTTCGACAGGAGGTACGGCGCGGCTTCTGGCTGAGAGCGGAATCGAGGTCACCGAGGTCGCCGAATACACCGGCTTCCCCGAAATGCTCGACGGGCGCGTCAAGACACTCAATCCGCGCATCCACGCTGGGCTGCTGGCACGCCGCCCCGACCCGGCGCACATGCAGGCACTGGCGCAGCACGCGATCGATCCGATCGAGATTCTCGTCGTCAACCTCTATCCGTTCGAGCGCACGGTGGCCGATCCGGACTGCAGCTTCGACGATGCGATCGAGAACATCGACATCGGCGGCCCGGCGATGCTGCGCGCTGCGGCCAAGAACCACGAGAGCGTGGCGGCCGTCGTCGATCCTGGCGACTACGGCAGCGTGCTCGACGAGTTGCGCGCCTCTGGCTCGCTGGGAGCTACCACGCGCCTGACGCTCGCCAAGAAGGTCTTTTCCCATACGGCGCGCTACGACGGCATGATCGCCAACTATCTGACCTCGCTCGACTCGGAGCATCGTCGCGGCACATTCCCGGAGGTGCTGACGCGCCAGTGGGTGCGGGTTCAGCAGATGCGCTATGGCGAGAATCCGCATCAGTCGGCGGCGTTCTATCGCGAGACCACGGTCGGCGCGGGGCTGCTCGCTGGCTATGCGCAGCTGCAAGGAAAGGAACTCTCGTACAACAACATCGCCGACGCCGATGCGGCGTGGGAGTGCGTGCGCAGCTTCGATCAACCGGCGTGCGTCATCGTCAAGCACGCCAACCCGTGCGGCGTCGCGGTCGCCGCATCACCGGTCGAGGCATACGCGAAGGCATTCAAGACCGATCCCACCTCGGCGTTCGGTGGAATCATTGCGTTCAACCGGCCTGTCGACGGCGCGGCAGCGCAGGCGGTGGCGCGCCAGTTCGTCGAGGTCGTGATTGCACCGGAGTTCGACGCCGCCGCGCGCGATGCGTTTGCCACGAAGGCCAACGTGCGCCTGCTGACCGTCGCACTCGGCGCGGCCCACAACGACTTCGATTTCAAGCGCGTGGGCGGCGGCCTGCTCGCGCAGTCCCCGGACCTGCACGCGATCGCCGAGTCGGACCTCAAGGTCGTGACGGACAAGGCGCCGACGGCCGGGCAGCTGGCGGACCTGCTGTTTGCATGGCGCGTGGCGAAGTTCGTCAAGTCGAACACCATCGTCTTTGCGCACGACGGCATGACACTGGGCGTCGGCGCGGGTCAGATGTCGCGCATCGACTCGGCGCGCATCGCCTCGATCAAGGCCAAGGAGGCGGGCCTGTCGCTCGCCGGGTCGGCGGCGGCCTCGGACGCGTTCTTCCCGTTTCGTGACGGACTCGACGTCGTCGTGGATGCCGGGGCGACCTGCGTGATACAGCCCGGTGGCAGCATGCGCGATGCGGAAGTCATCGCCGCGGCCAATGAACGGGGTGTCGCGATGGTCTTCACCGGAGTCCGGCACTTCCGTCACTGAGCGGCCCGCCGCGGCGCGCTACCGCTGCGGAGCGCCGCGCCCGCGGCACAGCAACGTGCGCCGCTCAGCGTGTCGCCGGCAGCCGTTCGCGCGCCACTACGGCAGCTTCGCTCGACGGATACTCCTGGATCACACGCGTCAACGTGCGATTGGCACCGCGCTTGTCGGCAAGCTGCAGCTGGCTGTCGGCAATCGCCAGCAGGGCTTCGGGCGCGCGCGGTGAATCCTTGTAACGATCGACGATCAGCTGATTGGCGTTGATCGAGGACTTGTAGTCCTTGAGCGCGAAGTACGCGCTGCCGATGAAATACTGCACAGCTGGCACGTAGGCACTCGACGGATACTTCGCCAGGAACTGCTGGAAGCTGCCGATCGAGCCGCGGAAGTCGCCGCTGCGAAACTGCGTCAGCGCCGCTTCGTAGGCCGCCTGCTCGGCTCGCTCGACGGTCGCCGTGCGACCATCGACAGTGACTGCGGACGGTTCGAATTTCTTCAGCCGTGCGTCGAGGTCCGTGTACAGGTCGCGATTGCGCTTCTGCAGTGTCGCCACCTCGTTGGTCAATGTCTCGACCTGCCCGCGCAGCCGTGCGATCTCCTGCCGCAGGGTCTCGTTCTGATTGGCGAGATCGAGCTGGCTGCGTTGTGCTGTATCCAGCCTCGCCGTCAGTTCGCTCTGCATTGCATTCATCCGCTGCCGCAGCTCGAGGATCGCCTTCCGCGCGTCGTCGTCAGAAAATAGTTGTGCGTGGGCCGGCAACGCAACGATCAGCGCGAACGCGGCTGCAAGGGTCCGGTAGTTCATCTCTTCCCTAAGAAGTCGCTGCCTTGTGAGCGCCAGGCTCCGGCAGAGTGCCTTTCAAACAAGGGCGGGCGCCGGGCCGCCCCAAGCCCGCCCTTCTAATTAGTCCGTTTCGAGTGCACGTGCGACCGCGCAGCGGTCGCGTACACGAGAAACGTACGTCTCATCGCGTACACGAGAAACGCTACTTGTAAACAATGTCCGCCCGCCGGTTCTGCGCCCACGCCTCTTCGGTGCTGCCGGTGGCGCGGGGCTTTTCCTTGCCGAAGCTCACGGTTTCGATCTGCGCGTCGCGTGCGCCCATCAGCATCAGCCGCTGCTTGACGGCCTCGGCGCGTTTCTGGCCCAGCGCCAGGTTGTATTCGCGTCCGCCCCGCTCGTCGGTGTTGCCTTCGACGGTGATCCGGCGCCCGCTGTTATTGGCGAGGTACTTGCCGTGGGCTTCGATCAGCGGTTGGAACTCGACCTTGACAACGAAGCTGTCGAAGTCGAAGAAGACACTCTTCTTCGACAGCGGATTCGCCGGATCGGTGAACGGATCCACCGCCTGTGTGCTCGAAGCCGTCACCGGTGCGACAGCGCGTGAATCGCTACCTGTCCCGCCTGCGGAGGCGTCGGTGATTGGCGCAGGCTGCTGCTCATCGAGCTTCACGGACGAACAACCCGCCATGAGTATCAGAACCGCGGCGGCAGCCGCAGCTGCGCGTACAAAGTTTCCGAATTGATGCATCGTCGCTCCCTTCTTTTGAACTGATCATTTGATGTACGGGCCCCAGGTCGGCTCGCGGATGTCGCCGCTCGGACCGGTGAGGCGCGCGCGTACGCGGCCATCGACCGAGGCGGACGCGAGGATGCCGCGTCCGTTCACCTCCGTGGCGTACAGCAGCAGGCGACCGTTGGGGGCGAAACTGGGTGACTCATCCCGGATCGTGTCGGTCAGCGGAATCTCCTGCCCGCCGGCGAGATCGAGCAGCATGACCTGGAAACGCCCGCTGCGGCGGCCGACGTAGGCAAGCAGCTTGCCGTCGGGAGACAGCCGCGGGCTGATGTTGTAGTCGCCATTGAACGTGACGCGCTGGGCGTTGCCGCCCGTGCCGGGCATCTTGTAGATCTGCGGGCCGCCGCCGCGGTCCGAAGTGAAGTAGATCCATTGGCCGTCAGGGCTGAACACCGGCTCGGTATCAATGCCGGCGGTCTGCGTGACGCGCCGCACGTTGGATCCGTCGGCATTCATCAGGAAGACCTGCGAGTTGCCTTCCCGCGTCAGCGTCACTGCGAGTGTCCGGCCGTCCGGCGACCAGGCGGGAGCGCTGTTCGAGCCGCGGAAATTTGCAACGGCCTTGCGCTCACCCGTGGCGACGGTGTGCACGTAGACAACCGGCTTGCCGGTTTCGAACGAGACATAAGCGAGACGTCCGCCGTCGGGCGACCAGGCGGGCGAGATGATCGGTTCGCGTGAGCGCAGCGCCGCCTGCGGCTTGGCGCCGTCGGCGTCCGCGATGTGCAGCTCCCACGACGCGCGGCTGGTCTGGACCACGTAGGCGATGCGAGTGGCAAACACACCGCGCTCACCGGTCAGCTTCTCGTAGATGCGGTCGGCAATGCGATGCGCTGTCAGCCGCAGGTCGCTGGCCGGCGCAACATACGAAAGCCCGTCAAGTTGCGCCTGTTGTACGGTATCCAGCAAACGGAACCGCACGTCATAACGGCCGTCGGCCAGTCGCCGCACACTGCCGATGACCAACGCATTGGCGCCGCGGGTCTTCCAGTCGGCCAGATTGACGTTCGCGGTGTCGGCGATCGGCTGCGTGCCGGCGTCGACGATGCGAAACAGCCCGCTGCGCGCCAGGTCGGCCCGCACGATGGAGTCGACCTCCTGCGATGCGGTTCCTTCGACGGAAAACGGTGCTACGGCGATCGGGAACTGCTGGCTGCCGACGCCGGTGATCTCGACACGCAGTTGCGCGCGGGCAGCCAGGGGCAGAAGGGCGAGCGCACCGCAGAGGCTGCGGCGGGCGATACGCGATGTGGCGTTTCTGGAATTATTCATTCGACAGGCTGAGAGCGAGTATAGACAGCGCCGCGTGCGTCACGTTCACTGAAACGCGCGACGACGGTTGATGGGGTTGAGGCGAAGTGCGGAATTAGCGCAACTCCACCGGATCGAAGGCGAGCCTCACAGAACGAGGCATAGCACCTTCGCGCGGTCGTGGGAACGGGTCGCAGCGGCGAATCGCGCGCTCGACCGCCTGATCGTAGGCGGGCAGGCCACTGGCGCTGACGAGCCGTGGCGCACCCACTTGTTCACCCGATGGCAGCAATTGCACCTCGAATTCCGCCACGTGTTGTTTCGGCCGCAGTCCTTCCGGGACGTTGAATACGACATGTGGGCGTATGCAGCCCACGACCTGTCCCTTGTAGCTGTCGGACAGACCCGGGCTGCCCGCGGTAGTTCCCCCGGGCGTTGGACTCGTCGACGATCCGCCTGCGGCGGCGAGCGCGCGCTGTATCGCGGCGTCGCGCTGCTTCTGCGCAGCCGCCTGCGCGGCCTGCTCGGCCCGCGCCACCTCGTCCCGCTTGCGTTGCTCGGCCTTCAGGTCCGGTTCGATCTTCTTCACCGGCTCGATCTTTTTCTCGGGCCTCGGCTCAGGTTTGGGCTCTGGCTTCTTCTGCTCGATGACGATATCGGGCTTCACAGGCTCCGGTTCGGGCGCGGGCTCGATCTTGACTCGTGGCGGTGGTGGCGGCGGCGGAGGTGGCACCGGCTCGACGATGGGCGGCAGTCCACCCCATAGTTCGGCCGATACCGGACCGGCCGGCTCGGTCTTCCAGCGCACGACGAAGGCGATTGCGAGGAAGAGCAGCGTGTGCGCCGCGAGCGAGATCATGAATGCCGGGCCAGTGCCACGCTCCGGAGCGTGCCAGCGATGACGCGGGGAACGGGACGCAGCAGCCGTCATTGAGCGACCTGGACCGACAGGCCGACGCGCTCGATGCCCGCCTTCTGCAGATCGCGCATCACGTCGACGACGGACTTGTACTGGACCTTGGCGTCGGCTTCGATGACGACCGGCGTGCCGGCGTTCCTTTGTCGTGCCTTGACCGCCGCGATCAATTGCCCGACCGCGACCGGCGCCTCACCTTTGCCCTGCTCGAGTATCGAGACGCGCCCGTCGGAACGCACGACAACGCGCACCGGAACATCCTTCTGCTGCCCGGCCTTGGCCACCGACGGCAGATCGACGACGCTCGGGTTCACGAACGGCGCCGCCACCATCAGGATCACTACCAGCACGAGCATCACGTCGACGTACGGGACGACGTTGATGTCGGCCATCATGCGACGGCGTTTACCGGTGCGGCGCGCGACCAATGCCATTACAGGAGCGATCCTCTTAGGTGCGCTGACGTTGCAGGATGTTCAAAAACTCCTCCATGAAACTCTCGAATCGGTTGGCGAGGCGGTCGATGTCATTGGCAAAACGGTTGTAGGCAACGACCGCCGGGATCGCCGCAAACAGGCCGATGGCGGTGGCGACCAGCGCCTCGGCGATGCCGGGCGCGACACTGGCCAGATTGGCCTGCTGCAGGTTCGATAGACCCGTGAACGCGTGCATGATTCCCCAGACGGTGCCGAACAGGCCGATATAGGGACTGACCGAGCCGACCGACGCGAGGAAGTTCAACCGTGATTCCAGCGTGTCCATTTCGCGCTGGTAGGACGCACGCATGGCGCGGCGGGCGCCATCGAGGGTGGCTGCCGCGTCGCCGCGGCCGCGCAGCTTGAGAAACTCACTCATACCGGACTCGAAGATGCGCTCCTGCGCACCACTCTTGCGCCGCGGATTCGACGCCTGCTGGTACAGCTGCGAAAGTTCCGCCCCGCCCCAGAACTGGCGCTCGAACTCCTCGGTCTCGCGCTTGGCGCGCTTTATCGCGAAGCCTTTCTGGAAGATCGCAGTCCACGAAGCAATCGAGAGCACGGCGAGCAACAGCATCACGAGCTGCACGACCAGCGTGGCCTTGGTCATCAGCGACAGGATCGAAAGGTCGGCGACAGGTGTCATTGCGGAGGGCTGAGTCCAGGCAGGGTTCGAAACGCGGCGGTCATCTCGGCCGGCATCGCCGCCGGGGCAAGACGGTGGATGTCGACGCAGGCGACCTTCACGCGCGCGGTCGCGAGCACCATCGAATCGCGCCGCGCGGACTGTTCAAAGACGATGTGGGCACGTCCCGCTCTGGCGACGCGCAGGTCGATGTCGATCCGGTCGTCGAGGCGCGCCGGCAGCTGGTAAGTGCACTCGATGTGCGCCACGACGAACTGCAGCCCGAACTCGTCGAGCATCCGGCGCTGCTCGAAACCCGCGGCACGCAACCATTCCGTGCGCGCGCGCTCGAAGTACTTGAGATAGTTGGCGTAGTAGACGATGCCGCCGGTGTCCGTGTCTTCGTAGTAGACGCGGATCGTCCAGGTGAACGGCTGACCGGTCGCGGCGGAAGGAGTCGTCGACATGCGCTGCAGGGCAGTATAAGCGGCGCAGAGGAGCGTAATGAGGGTAATCCCAATGGGCATGCCTCGTGGCGACTACAATGCGCGACTTTTTGCCGGCCTCACGAGGGCCGTGCACCCGTTCCGCGCGTGCGCGGGAGGACCCATGATGATGGTCGGACTCGGCAGGGTTGCCGTGCTGTTGGTCACCGGTGCGCTGTTGCTGGGCGGATGCGATCGCATCACCAACAGCCCGCATGCGAGTGGCGCCGAGAAGACCAACACGTTCTTCACGGCGTTCCAGGAGCGCTCGCCGAGCTACCTCGATCCGACCGCGTCGTACTCGCTCAACGAAACGCCGTACACCTATCAGATCTACGAGCCGCTGTACGGCTACCACTACCTGAAGCGCCCGTACGAGCTCGCGCCAAGGCGCCGCCGAGGCGATCGCCAACCGCGCTACTACGACAAGGACGGCCGCGAGCTGCCCGACGACGCGCCGGGGCCGAGATCGCCGAGAGCGTCTACGACATCCAGCTCAGACCCGGGCATCCTGTACCCGCCGCATCCGGCGTTCGCCAAGGACGCCGCCGGCAATTTCCGCTACCACGCGCTGACGCGGGAGCAGCTCGGCGACAAGCGCACGCCGTTCGACTTCGAGCACCGGGGCACGCGCGAGCTGACGGCCGACGACTTCGTCTACGCGATCAAGCGCCACGCCACGACGCGCATCAAGACGCCGTCGTTTTCGCCGATCTTCGCCGAGTACGTGCTCGGG
This sequence comes from uncultured beta proteobacterium, assembly GCA_963724605.1. Classification (GTDB taxonomy): domain Bacteria; phylum Pseudomonadota; class Gammaproteobacteria; order Burkholderiales; family Burkholderiaceae_F; genus JALORV01. The sequence continues at coordinate 618,107 of CAVRVM010000015.1, read as the reverse complement.
CTGAAGGACTACGGCGAGCTGATCAAGCGCAGGAAGACGAGAAGCTGCCGCACGGCAGCCGCTGACCGACCGCGACAAGCCCTTCCTCGACTTCCGCCAGTTGGCCGCTGGCGGGCGCCGAGGCGCCCGACAATCACACGCTGCGCATCCGCATCAAGGGCAAGTACCCGCAGTGGAACTACTGGATGACGATGACCTTCATCGCGCCGGTGCCGTGGGAGGCCGACGCGTTCTACGCGCAGCCCGGCATGGCCGAGCGCAGCCTGTAGCTGAACCACTGGCCGGTCGGCACCGGCCCGTTCATGATGACCGAGTTCCATGCGAGAACCGCCGCCACGTGCTGAAGCGCAACCCCAACTTCCGCGGCGAGCCCTATCCCTGCGAAGGCATGCCAGGCGACAAAGAAGCTGGGCTGCTCGACCGACTGCGGCAAGCCCATGCCCTTCATCGACAGCTGGTCTTCACGATCGAGAAGGAACGGTCCCGCACAAGGCCAAGTTCATGCAGGGCTACTACGACGTCCCGGAGATCTCGCGCTCCGACTGGCTGCAGGACCTGGATTACGACGCCAACGAACTCCGAAGAGGTGGCAAAGCTCTTCCGACGAGCGTGGCTTCCAGTTGCCGAGGACGCTCGACATCTCGAACTGGTATCTCGGCTTCAACATGCTCGACCCGGTGGTCGGCAAGGGCAAGACACCCGAGCGAGCAGGAGCGCAACCGCAAGCTGCGCCAGGCGATCTCGATCGCGATCGACTGGGAGGAGATTACGTCCGCGATCTTCGAAAGCAAGGCCGCGGGCGAGCCGGCGATGAGCCCGCTGCCGCCGGGCATGTTCGGCTCGCGCGAGGGCGCGCTCAACCGCAACCCGGTACGCACGTGGTCGACGGCAAGCCGTGCGCGCAGTCGATCGAGGAAGCGAAGCAGCTGCTGGCCGAGGCCGGCTATCCCGACGGCCGCGACGCGAAGACCGGCCAGCCGCTGGTACTCAACTACGACTTCCAGCGCGCGCTCACGCCCGAGCTCAAGGCCGAGATCGACTGGATGGTCAACCAGTTCGCCAAGCTCGGCATCCAGCTCGAGATGCGCGCCACCGACTACAACCAGTTCCAGGACAAGGCGCGCAAGGGCAAGCACCAGATCTTCTGGTGGCGGCTGGCTCGCCGACTATCCCGACGCCGAGAACTTCCTGTTCCTGCTCTACGGGCCGAACGCCAAGACGCCACGCAGGGCACGGCGAGAACACCGCCAACTACGAGAACCCCGAGTTCGACAAGCTGTTCGCGCGAGCTGCAGCTCGCTCGACGACGGCCCGCGCAAGCAGGCAGGTCGATCGACCAGATGGTCGCCATCGTGCAGCAGGACGCGCCCTGGACCTTCGGCTACTATCCCGTATGCCGGCTCGGCGCATCCAGCAGTGGGTCTACAACGTGCAAGCCGGCGATCCTGATCCGCGACATGGCCGAAGTACTATGCGGGTCGACCCGGCGCTGCGCGCCGCCAAGCAGGCCGAATGGAACCAGCCGATCTGGTGGCCGCTGGTGCTGCTGGTCGCTCGCGCTCGTGGCTGGTCGCTGCCGGCCTACCGCAGCTGGCGGCGGCGCGAGCGCGAAACCGCGGCGCGGACGCTCGCCGTCGCCGAGGGCGCGAGTGCAGTCCCACGGCGTGACGCGGAGCCGAGGGTGCTGAACTACATCATCCGCCGCATCGGCTACGGCGTGCTGATCCTGATCGGGGTCAACCTGCTGACCTTCTTCCTGTTCTTCACCGTCAACACGCCCGACGACATGGCGCGGCTGAACATCGGCGGCAAGCGGGTGACGCAGGAGCAGATCGAGAAGTGGAAGGCCGAGCGCGGCTACGACAAGCCGCTGTACTGGAACGCCAAGGCCGAGGGCGCCGCCAAGCTTCGCGACACGATCTTCTGGGAGCGCTCGGTGTCGCTGTTCACGCTCGACTTCGGCCGCTCCGACTCGGCGCGCGGCGACATCGGCCACGAGGTGGCGCACCCGCATGTGGGTCAGCCTGCAGCTCGCGGTGCCGCTGTTCATGCTGCAGGTGATCGTCGAGCATCGCCTTCGCGCTGCTGCTGGTGTTCTTCCGCCATTCGCAGCTCGATTTCTGGGGCGTCGTGCTGTGCGTGCTGATGCTGTCGATCTCGAGCCTGTTCTACATCATCGTCGGCCAGTTCCTCTTCTCGCGCGTGCTGCACCTGGTGCCGATCTCGGGCTACGCGCCGGGGCTCGATGCGGTGCAAGTTTCTCGCGCTGCCGATGGTCTGTCGCTGCTCGCGCCGGCTCGGCAGCGAGGCGCGGCTGTACCGCGCGATGTTCCTCGAGGAGACCGGCAAGGACTACGTGCGCACCGCGCGCGCCAAGGGCCTGTCGGAGCCGGCGGTGCTGTTCCGCCACGTGCTGCGCAACGCGCTGATCCCGATCATCACCAGCGCCGGCTCGCTACCTGCCGTACGTGTTCCTCGGCAGCCTGGTGTTCGAGAGCTTCTTCGGCATTCCCGGGCTCGGCGCCTATCGTGATCGAGGCCATCGCGCGGCCAGGACTTCGCGATCGTGCGCACGATGGTCTTCCTCGGCTCGGTGCTCTACATCGCTGAGCTACATCGCTGATCGACATCGCCTACACCTGGGCCGACCCGCGGGTGCGGCTCGCCTGAGCTCCGATCCGTCGCAGTGCCCAAGTTCGTCTTCCTCTGGACCGACCTCGTGCTCTGGCTCGCTGGTGCGCCGCGCTCGTCGGCTACGTGCTGCCGCGTCCGGCGCCAGCGCGAACCTGCGCGCCACCTGGGCAAGGTGCTGCGCGACGCGGCCGGCGCTGTCTGCCGCCGTGGTGCTGGCGCTCTTCCTCGCTCGTGACGCTGCTCGACAGCGTGCACTTCCGGCGCGGCTGGCGCCGCGCCCGGTGCCGCACGGACGCGCAGGCCGTCGCTACGACACCCGCACCGCAGTCGCTGCTCGACGTCTGCGCTGGCGCGCCAGTCGACGACGCGCGAGACGACCTACTCGGGGCCGCTGGCCTACTGGTCGCTTCACCAAGGAGTCGGCTGATGCGCGACGGCGCGAGGTGCGCGACTATCCGCGGCTGGCGTTCGGCGGCGCGCACCTGGCCGACCCGGCTCACGCAGTGGGCCGGCGACCTGTCGCGACGCGCTGCGATCGGCGGCCTGGTCGGTCGGGCTGGCCGCTGGCGGCGCTGGCTGTTGCTCGCCGATTGCCGCGGTGCGCGGCCGCGCCACGGGCGGCTGGCGGCGTCGCTGGCGCGACATCGCCGCGCGGCGAACACCGACATCCCGTGGCGCGTCGCTGCTTGCGACGCTTGGCTGATCGCCTGCGCTGCATCGGCGGCTCGTCGGCGCTCTGGCCGGCACTACCACGTCGTTCGGCACCGACCGCACCGGCAACGACGTGCTGTACCAGGCGCTGAAGAGCGTCCGCACGGCGTTCGTCATCGGCACGCTGGCGACGATCGCGACGCTGCCGCTGGCGATCGTCGCTCGGCATCCTGGCCGGCTACTTCAAGGGCTGGGTCGACGAGGTCGATCCAGTACCTCTACACGTGCTGTCGTCGGTGCCGAACGTGCTGCTGATCGCCGCCTGCGTGCTGATGGTGCAGGTCTTCCTCGACAAGCACGCCGAGACTGTTCGAGACCGGCGTCGAGCGCGCCGACCTGAAGCTCTTCCTGCTCTGCGCGATCCTCGGCCTCACCGGCTGGGCGACGCTGTGCCGGCTGCTGCGCGCCGAGACGCTGAAGCTGCGCGAGCTCGAGTACGTGCAGGCGGCGCATCGCCTTCGGCGTCAGCCACGGCGCGCATCATGGCGCGCCACATCTTGCCGAACGTGGTGCACCTGGTGCTGATCATCGACGGTGCTCGACTTCTCGGCGCTGATCCTCTACGAGGCGGTGCTGTCCTACGTCGGCGTCGGCGTCGACCCGTCGATGAACAGCTTCGGCGGCATGATCAACCTGGCGCGCAGCGAGATGAGCGCGCGACCCGGTCGTCTGGTGGTCCTTCGTCGCCGGCGTTCGCCTTCATGGTGGCGCTGGTGCTCGCCGCCAACCTGTTCGCCGACGGCGTGCGCGACGCCTTCGATCCGCGCGCGCGGGCGTTCCGGCCGCGCCGTTGCCGCGCTGAAGCAATCCGCGTGATGAGCGAGTCGCGCCGATCGAGCGACGACGTCCTCGCGATCGACGGCCTCGAGGTCGCGCTCGACGCCGACGCCGGCTCGTGCAAGGCGATCGACGGCCTGACGCTGACGATCGACGCGCGGCGAGACCTTCGCGCTGGTCGGCGAATCCGGCTGCGGCAAGAGCATGACGGCGCTGGCGCTGATGCGCCTGCTGCCCGAGAACGGCCGCGTCGCCGCCGGGCGGATCGGTCTCGACGGCAACGACCTGCTGGCGCTGCCCGAAGCCGCGCATGCGCGCGGTGCGCGGCGGCCGCATCGGCATGATCTTCCAGGAGCCGGCGACCAGCCTCAACCCGGTGATGCGGGTCGGGCGACGCAGATCGTCGAGGCGATCGAGACGCACACCGCGCTGCGCGGCGCGGCGGCGCGCGCCAAGGCGCATCGACTGGCTCGGCCGCGTCGGCATTCCCGAGCCCGAGCGGCGCATCGACGAGCTATCCGTTCCGCCTGTCGCGGCGGCCAGAAGCAGCGCGTCATGATCGCCATGACGCTCGCCGCCGAGCCCGACTTCCTGATCGCCGACGAGCCGACGACCGCGCTCGACGTGACGATCCAGGCGCAGATCCTCGACCTGCTGCGGACCTGCAGCGCGAGCAGCGGCATGGGCGCTGCTGCTGATCACCCACGACCTGGCGCGTCGTCCTCCGGCATGGCGCACCGCGTGGCGCTGATGTACGCCGGGCAGATCATCGAGGTCGCGCCGAGCCGACGAGTTCTTCGCGCGCCCGCTGCATCCCTACGCCCGCGCGCTGCTGCGCGCGCTGCCCGACGCGCGCACCGGCGCGGCGAGGCGCTGGCGGCGATTCGCCGGCACGGTGCCGCCGCTTGACTCAGCGCTTCGACGGCTGCCGCTTCGCGCCGACGCTGTCCGCAGTGCGCAGGACGTCTGCCGTGCGCGACGCGCCGGAGCTGAGCGCAGCTAGCTGCCGGCGCACGCCAGGTGCGCTGCCGTGCTGGCGACGCCCGATGGCGTCGATCGCACCGGCGGCACGCGATGCCCGCCGATCGCAGTCCAGCGGCGCGCCCGCTGCAGACCGCCGGCCGGCACGGCCGGCGGACGCGGAGCCGCTGCTGCGGGTGCGAGAACCTGGCGGTGCGCTTCCCGATCCGGCAGCGGCTTGCTGCAGCGCACGTCGGCGTACTTCGAGGCCGTCGACGGCGTCACGCTTCGACGTCGCGGCCGGCCGCACGCTGGCGCTGGTCGGCGAGTCGGGCTGCGGCAAGACGACCACCGGCAAGGCGATCGTGCAGCTGCTGCGCGGCGTGGCCGTGATCGAAGGCACGGCGCTGCTCGAGGGCGCGACCTGTTCGAGCTCGAGGGCGACGCGCTGCGCGAGGCGCGGCGCGAGATGCAGATCATCTTCCAGGACCCGTTTCGCCTCGCTCAACCCGCGCATGCGGGTGCTCGACATCCTCGAGGAAGGCCTGCTCGCGCTGCGTCCGGAGATCGACGCCCGCGGCACGCGCGGAGCGCATCGAGCGCACTGGTCGAGCAGGTCGGCCTGCGCCGCGACGCGCTGGCGCGCTTCCCGCACGAGTTCTCGGGCGGCCAGCGCCAGCGCATCGCCATCGCGCGCGCGCTGGCGGTGCAGCCGCGGCTGATCGTCTGCGACGAGCCGACCTCGGCGCTCGACGTGTCGGTGCAGGCGCAGATCCTGAACCTGCTGCGCGACCTGCAGCGCGATCTCGGCATGTCCTACCTCTTCATCACGCACAACATCGGCGTCGTCGAGTACCTCGCCGACGACATCGCCGTGATGAAAGCCGGCAGGATCGTCGAGCAGGGGCCGGCCGACGCCGTGCTCGCCGCCCCGCGCGACGCCTACACGCAGGCACTGCTGGCTGCGGTGCCGCGCGTCAATCGGTCGAATTAGACGGTCTTGCGCCCGGGTTTCTCCCGAGGCGTCGCAGACCCGCGATTTCGCGTTGTTGGAAGAACGAGACGCTCGCCCGCAGTTTGTCGACTGCTCAGGGAAAAAATACTGACTCGAACGTGACATTGATTACTCTCCGCGGCACGGCCAGGCGGAATGTGCATTGGGGGTACGTCCGCTGCGCTGCATCATCCTTTGGAGGGGAAAAACCATGTTGAAGAGGACCAAGCTCAGCTTGGCAGTCAGTGCTGCGCTTAGCGCAGGGCTGGTCGGTTTCGCGCCCGGCGCGTTCGCACAGGCGCAGCCGACATCACAGCAGCTCGAACGTGTGGAAGTGACGGGATCGCTGATCAAGCGGATCGAAGGGGAGACCTCGCAACCAATCACGACGCTGAACGTCAGCGATCTCGAAAAGGCCGGTGTCACCAACGCCGAACAGGCGGTCAAGTTCATCACGCAGCAGCAGGGCGGGACAGTGACCTCAGGTTCGGTCAGCGGCACGAACGGCGCTGCTTCCTATGCGGATCTGCGCTCGCTGGGTTCGAACCGCACACTGGTCCTGTTGAATGGCAAGCGGGTCGTCCAGAACCCGTTCGCAACCCAGGCGGTCGACCTCAACACGTTGCCAACGTCCTCGCTCGAACGGATCGAGGTGCTGGCCGACGGCGCCTCGGCCACCTACGGAACCGATGCGATCGCGGGCGTGATCAACTTCATCACCCGCAAGGAATACCAGGGGCTGACGATCGGTGGTGAAGCACAATTGCCGGAGCAGGGCGGCGGCGAGATCTACCTCGCGAACATCCTCGGCGGCTATGGCAACCTGGCCTCGCAGGGCTGGAACGCTTACGGCGGATTGAACTACCGCAAGCAGCAGCCGCTCGGTGGCACCGAACGCGACTTTATGCAGAGTTCGTGGATTCCGTCGCACGGCTTCAACGGCCTCAGCCCGACGACGTGGCCGGCCAACTACAGCCAGAGCGTCAACGGCGTGACGACCGTCGCGAACACCAATCCCACGTTGCCGGGCTGCGCTCCCCCGCTGTCGATCGCAACGCCCTCGCCGGTCGGCCTCGGACCCACGCGCTGCGGGGCCGACACGCAGATGTACACGAATGTCATTCCGGAGCAGGAGCAGTGGTCCGCTTTCCTTAAAGGCTCGCTGGCGCTGGGCAGCAACAACACGCTGACCGGGGAATATTTCTATTCGCGCAATACGGTCACGCAGCAGATCGCTCCGTCGCCGGAAGGCGGTCTGACGATGACACCCGCGAGCCCGTACTACCCGGGCAACGGCATCACCCCGATCACCAACCCGAACCTCAACACGACGCAGCCGATTTCGATCGCATGGCGGACGACCGTGGACGGCCCGCGATTGGGCGAGCAGGTGAACGACACGCAGCGCTTCGTCCTCGGCCTCGACGGCAACGCGGCCAATTGGGACTACAACGTCTCGGCGCTGTGGTCGCACGCCGAGATCGTCAACACGTATCTGGGCGGTTGGCCGAAGACCCAGCCTCTGCGTGACGGTGTGCGCGGAGTCAATGGAGCGCCCTTCCTGAACCCGTTCGGAAATCAGTCCGCGGCCGGCCTGGCCTACATGCAGGCCACCACCGTGTTGGGCGAGGTTCAGAACGGCAATTCCACGCTGTGGCAGATCGCTGGCGTCGGTTCGACGCAGTTCGGCAAGCTCCAGGGCGGGCCGATGTCACTCGCGGTGGGCGCCGAGTTCCGCTCCGAGGACATGATCTACAACACCGACATTGCGTTGGCGGGCCAGGCGGCGAGTTCGGGCCTGGCAGGATCGGGGGCGGTGCGTGAAGGCGACCGCAACATCTGGGCGATCGCGGCGGAAATGAATTTCCCGGTCCTCAAGAACATGGATATCGGCTTTGCGATCCGTTACGACGATTACAGCGACTTCGGTGGCACGACCAACCCGAAGGTCTCGATCCGCTACACGCCAGTCGAGGCTCTGCTACTGCGCGCCTCCTACAACACCGGCTTCGCGGCACCGTCGTTGTACAACCTCTACCTGCCCAACTCGACGACTTTCACGGCGACGCGCTACAACGATCCGTTGCTGTGCCCGAACGGCGTGCCCAACGTCGCGCTGGGAGCCGTTCCGTCGCGCGACTGCGGCATCCAGTTCCAGCAGCTGCAGGGCGGCAACACCGACCTGAAAGCCGAGAAGTCGGACGCCTGGACGGTGGGCTTCGTCCTGCAGCCGACGCCGGAGATCTCTTTCGGCCTCGATTACTGGAACTACTACATCAAGGATTCGATCAGCACGATCGGCGAACAGTCGATCTTCGCGGACCCGAACAAGTACGCCAGCCTGTACGTTCGCTGCAGCGCAGGCGTCGGCCGCACAGCAGCAGTCGATCGGCGCCTGCCAGACCCCGCCGGCGATCCGCTCGCCTACATCATCAACACGAACCAGAACCTCGGTGACGTCAAGACCCAGGGTATCGACGTCAGTTCAACTGGACCGGTGGTGCGAACGAGTGGGGTCGTCTGACGCTCGGCATTCGCGGCACATATGTGTTGAAGTACGAGTTCCAGGTCGAGCCCAACGGCCAGTGGTACAACCCGGTCGGAAATTACAACGCGCAGTTTGCCGGGCCGGTCATCCGCTACCAGCAGATCACGAACTTCGGCTGGCAGTACCAGGCCTGGTCGGTGAATCTGTTCAACCGTTACATGTCCGGGTACTACGACCAGAACACCGTGATCGCGCCGTACAACCAGAACACGGTCGGTGCGTATTCGGTCTGGAATCTGTCGGGAACATGGACCGGTTACAAGGGCCTGACGCTGCAGGCCGGCGTCCTGAACCTCCTCGATACGGATCCGCCGTTCTCAAACCAGTTGGGACGCTTCCAGGCGCGCGCTTACGACGACCGGTTTGCGAGCCCGCTTGGTCGCACCTGGACCCTGGCGGCGAAGTACAGCTTCTTCTAAGCGAAGCAAGAACCAGTTGGTTCACGAGGGCGGGCACCCGCAGGGGTGCCCGCCCTTTTCTTTTGCTGATTCGATGCCGCAAGAATGATTTTGCGTCGCAGCAATAGTTTCGCAATGTTGGACCGACGCGACATCTCTTTTCGATCCGTCACTTCGAGCGCACATTTGTATGTCACCTGCATGACATTCGATACGCTTCCCGCACTCCGAGGCGGTCGATTCGGGAAAGCCCTGATGCGATCCTCAATGGCGCCAGCCCCGGGTATTCAACTGGAGGATTACAAATGCTGAAGAAGACGCGACTTAGCCTCGCGGTCAGCGCCGCGTTCGGCGCTCGGACTGGTCGGCTTTGCGCCCCACGCGCTGGCGCAAGCTCCGGCCTACCAACAGCTCGACCGAGTGGAGATCACTGGCTCGCTGATCAAGCGGCCCGAGGGCGAGACCGCACCGCCCGTCACGACTCTCAAGGCGAGCGAGCTCGAAAAGAGCCGGCGTCACCACTGCCGAGCAGGCGGTGCCAGTTCATCACGGAGAACCAGAGCGCGATCGCATCGACAGGTTCGGTCGGCGCGAGCAACGGCGGCAGCTGCGTTCGCCGACCTGCGCGGCCTGGGCGCCGAGTCGCACGCTGGTACTGCTGGATGGCCAGCGGGTCGTGAACAACCCGTACGAGGGGCGAGCGGTCGACCTGAACACGATCCCGATGGTTGCCATCGATCGCATCGAGGTTCTCGTGACGGCGCATCGGCCATTTATGGCACCGACGCGATTGCCGGCGTGGTCAACATCATCACGCGCAAGGAATACCAGGGCATCAGCGTTGCCGCCGATGGCAAGTGGCCTTCGAGCAACGGCAATTCGTATGGCGCCAACATCGTCGGGGGCTACGGCTCGCTGGCAACGGATGGATGGAACGTCTACGGCGGATTCAGCTACCAGAGGCAGAACGAACTGAAGGCGACGGATCGTGACTATTCTTCGACTGGGGTCATTCCCTCGAAAGGGATGGCCAAGTCCTCGGGCACGACCTTCCCGGCCACCTGGTTCCAGTTCGATCCGAATACGGGCGACCGAATGCCACTGCCAATCCTGCGGCGGCCACCGGCTGTGCTCCGCCCGACTCCTTCAAGAACTCCAGCGGCGCATGCCGATTCAACTATGCGGGTCAGGTCGACCTGGTCCCCGAGCAGGAAATGTGGTCGTTCCTGGCTCGCGGCTCCCTCGCGCTTGGGAAGAACAACACGCTGGCGCTCGAGTACTTCCGCTCCGAGAATAAGCTGCCACGAATGTCGCACCGACCCCGGTGGTCGGATTGACGATGACCAATGCGAACCCGTACTTCCCGGGCGGCCCGAACGGCACTCCGACCGCTGCCGGGCTGGTGCCGACGGATCCGATTACCGTCAACTGGCGGACGACGACGGCCGGAAAGCGGGCCGACGATTGGGAGAATACGACCGATCAGCGCCTTGTTGAGCCTCGAAGGCAATGCCGCGAAGTGGAACTACAACGCCGCGGCGTACTACTCGGGCTCGGAAGTCAAGCATTCCTTCGACGACGGCTACGTCAGCTTCGACGGCATCGATGCCGGCCTGCAAGGCCTGGCCGGGGGCGCCAACCTGAATCCGTTCGGTGCGCAGAATACTGCCGGGCAGAGCTATCTCATGTCGCAGAAGATCCTCGGTGACGTGCAGAACATCGATGGCACTCTGTGGGGCATCAACGGTACGGCGAGCTCCTGAGCTCAATGAGCCTGCCGGCCGGCCCGCTCACGCTGGCGATCGGAGCGGACTACCAGGAAGGAAGAGATGAACTACTCCAACAACTTCACGCTGATCCGGCAGGCCACAAGCTCGGGCCTGGAGCTCGCCCAGGACACGCAGGGCGACCGGAACGTTGTGGGCGTTGATGGCGGAGAGTCAGCATTCCGATCATTAAGAACCTTGACCTCACGCTGGCGCTGCGCTACGACGATTACAGCGATGTCGGCACCAATTGGAGCCCGAAGATCGCCGTCCGCTACCAGCCGATCGAATCGCTGCTGCTGCGCGCTTCGTACAACAGCGGCTTCCGTGCGCCGACGCTGTACGACCCTCTATCTACCGACGACGATTACGAACACGGCCAATCCGTACAACGATCCGCTGCTGTGCCCGAACGGGGTCGTTAATACCGCAGCCGGCGGCGTCGAAGGCGCGCGACTGCGAACAGCAGTTCAACCGGCGCTACGAAGGCAACCTGAACCTCCAGCCCGAAACGTCGGATTCGTGGTCGGCTGGGCTTCGTGCTGGATGTCACGAAGGAAGTGAGCTTCGGGGTCGATTACTGGAACACGATCATCAGGAACCAGATCCTGACGCTGCCGGATGCGGAAGTATTCGCCAACCCGGCCCGGACACGCCGTATTACTTCAGGCGGTGCGGAGAGTTGTCTGCCGCAGAAGCCTCCCAGATCGACGTGTGCAACGCGGGCCAACCGCAGGCTCTGGCGTATGTCTATTCGCCGACCGACAACTTCGGCGATATCAAGGCGAGCGGCCTGGACTTCAGCTTCCAGCTGAACCCGGCGCCGACCCCGTACGGCCGCTTCAACCTGGGCATCAACGCCACCTACATCTTCAACTACAAGCAGCAGTTGTCGAAGGGCGGCAGTACTACAACCCGCTGGGCCAGTACTCGCTGGAACTGGACTTTCCCGTGTTCCGGTTCCAGGCCGTGACGCAGGTGGGCTGGCAGTATGCCGAGTGGTCGCTCAATCCTTCAACCGGCTGAAGAGCTCTTACCAGGATCAGAACACCACGGAGGCCGGTGGCGCCCTACGACAACAACAAGGTCGGTGGTTACTCGGTGTGGGATCTGACCGGGACGTGGCAGGGAGTCAAGGGACTTTCGATTACGGCCGGTGTCCTGAACCTCTTCAACGAGACGCCCCCGTTCTCGAACCAGGGTTCGACCTTCCAGGTGGGTTTCGACCCGCGGTTCACCAGTCCCTCCCTTGACCGCACGTACATGCTGCGCGCGCAGTACACGTTCAAGTAGGGCGCAGCGCTTCCAGGAAGGCCCGCTTCGGCGGGCCTTTTTTTCGCACATGTGGGGAAATGCCAAAAAGAAAGAGCGCCCCCAGGCGCTCTTGATCAGTCTTGCTGAGGGCGACTAGACGCGCATCCAGAGGCGCGCGAGGTCCGCAGATCCGTCGGTGCCCTTGACTGTGCGGAACGCCTCAGACGCCTTGGCCTTGTTGCCCGCGCGCACGTAAGCGATGCCCAGATGCAAGGCGCGCCTCGTCGGGATTCTTCAGCCCGCCCGTGGCGATGCCCTTCTGGATCAGCGCGATGCCTTTGTCGTACTGGCCCAGCCCGGTATAGGCCAGACCGATGCGCACCAGCGCATTGCCGTCGGCCGTGGCTTCGCATTCGGCCGTCGCGAGATCGCGGCGGGCGTCATTGGCGCGCTGAGTGGCAAGCGCCAGCAGGCGCTTTTGCCGCTCGGCCTCGGCACCCTTGCCCAGGACGCCGGCCGGCGAATCCCTTCATCGAGGATCTTCTTGGCTTCGGCCGCCTGGCCTTGCTGCAGCGCGAGTTGCGCCATTTCGCTGTAGTCGTTGGCCGACTCCAGGTCTTGGTGGCCAGCCGCAGGCGAAGGACGTCCAGCGTCAGCCGATTGGAGAAGCCGGGCTTCGACTCGATCCGGCGCAGCAGATCGGCCCAGTACTCGCGCTTCGGGTAGTAGGTAACCAGACTTCTCCAGCGCCGAAACATAGGCGCTGCGGTCGCCGCCTCTTGGACGCGACGTTGGCCAGCAACTGCAGTCGGTCTTCCGGCGGAGCACGCCCGGCCTTTTCGGCCGCCTGCACGTCTTCGAGCGCCTCGCGCGACGCCGCCTGCAGATCTCCGGCCTGGTAGTAGGACTGGATCATGCAGGCTGCGCATCGCCGCGTCGCCGGGATTGGCCTTGAGCGCGCTGGTCCGCCCACTTGGCGGCGTTGGCGTACTCGCGATTGCGGTAATAAAGGCTCGCGAGATTGGCCGCGTGGCGCGCTTGTCGGCCTCCGACAGCTTGCCGGAAGCCGATCAGCGCCTGCGACGCCTTGATCGCCTGCTCGGTATCGACCCCGCCTGCGCCGGCAACGGCGGCGCCCGCATCTGCTCGATCAGGTGGTTTTCCGATGGCGTTGCGATTCGGCACCGCCTCGGCTTCGCGCACCTTGGCGAGCGCTTCCTTGTACTTGCCCTGCTTGTAAAGATCGCGCGCCGCCTGCAGTGGCTTGCCGACTTCCGGCCGAACGGCTTCCTGCGCCTGCGCGACTGAGCAGCCGAAACCGCTCGGCGCCACCTGAAGTGCGAATGCGGCCGCGACGGCCACTGCGATCAGCGATCGGTGCAGCATGCGGCCACTCGTGCGCTGTTGCATCAGAGAATCTCCCGTGGCGGCATCCGACATCGGGCCGAACGCTGCAACCTTCCGCGCCGACGACACCGAGCCACATTTCAGCGCAGCACCGGCCAGCAACGCGGACCGAACTGCTCCGCCCGTTACTTGACGAACTGCTCGTTGCCGACCATTCCGAGCTTGGTGACGCCGAGGCGCTGCGCCGAGGCCATGACCGCCGCGACCGTCCTTGTATTCGACGAGCTTGTTCGGCCGCATGTGGACCTCGGGCTGGATCGGCTGCGCCGCGGCGTCGCGTCAGCCGCGCCTCGAGCGCGCCCGGTCGGCGATCGACTCGCCGTTCCAGAAGATCGTGCCGTCGAAGTCGACGTCGATCGTGACGACCACCGGCTCCTTGTCGGCGGCGGCGGCGTGCCCACCGGCATGTTGAGGTTGACCGCGTGCAGCTGGATCGGGATCGTGATGATCAGCATGATGATCAGCACCAGCATCACGTCGATCAGCGGCGTGGTGTTGATGTCCATCATCACCTCCGGCTCTTGCGCCGCCGCGCCGGACCTACGTTCATTGCCATTGGAAATCTCCTTGAGCGGGCGGCGCTCAGCCGCCCTCGGCGGTGGTTCGGTCACGAAGCTGATCTTCTGGATCGACGGCCCGCTGACAGGCGAACACGACGCGGCCGACGAACTCGTAGCGCGCCTGCCAGGTCGCCGCGGATGTGGACCTCCGGCTGCGGCTTCTGTCCGCGATCTTGCTTCAGGCGCTGGAACAGCGCGTCGCTGTCGGCACCGGCTGCATGTTCCAGAAGATGTCGCCGTCCTTGTTGACCGAGATGTCGATGTTCTCCGGCTTGGTCTGGCGCGGGATGTTGGTCTCCTGCGGCAGCTGCAGCGGGATCGATTGCGTGACCACCGGAATCGTGACCAGGAAGATGATCAGCAGCACCAGCATCACGTCGACCAGCGGCGTGGTGTTGATGGCGGAGACGACTTCGTCCTCGCCGCTTTCGGCGGCCCGACATTCATCGCCATGGCTGGCCTCCGTCGCCCCGCGCCTCAGCGCGCCGCCGGCGCAGCCCTCAGCTCGATCTTGCGACCGATCAGCACGGCGTGCAGGTCGCCGCCGAAGCGGCGCACCGCCTCCATCGTCGACCTTGTTGCGGCGCACCAGCCAGTTGTAGCCCATGCACCGCGGGCACCGCGACGGCCAGACCGATCGCGGTCATGATCAGCGCCTCGCCGACCGGGCCGGCGACCTTGTCGATCGACGCCTGGCCGGCGATGCCGATGGCGGTCAGCGCGTGGTAGATGCCCCAGACCGTGCCGAACAGGCCGACGAAGGGCGCCGTCGAGCCGACCGTGGCCAGGAAGGCGAGGCCGTCCTGCAGGCGGCTTTGCACGTGTCGACGCGCGCTGCACGGACATCGTCACCCAGGTGTTGAGGTCGATGTTCTCGGTCAGCGCGCCTTCGTGGTGCTCGTTCGCCTCGATGCCGGTTTCGGCGATGAAGCGGAACGCGCTGCCGATCCTTCAGCGTCTTGGCGCCTTCGCTGCACGCGACGCCGACTTGCAGAACGCCTTGCCGCATCTCGCGGCCTTCGCGCATCAGCTTGAACTGCTCCCACAGCTTGATGAACAGGATGTACCAGCTGCCCATGGACATGATGACGAGGATGATCAGCGTGCCGCGGGACACGAAGTCGCCCTGCCCCCAGAGCGCTTCCGAGGCCGTACGGGTTCTCGACGGTCTCCTTGGTGATCGTCGGCACCGGTGCGATGGCCTTCGGCGCGCGGCGCCGCGGCGCGGCAGCGCGGCAGCAGGCGCTTCGGCGGCGGGCGAGGCCTTCGGGGCATCCTGCGCGCCGACGCTCGCGGGAGCCGCGAATTCCAGCAACGGCCAGGACGACCGCCAGGGCGGCCGCATGGCGGCGGAAAGACGTGATCATTGCTAGATCTCCTGGTGGAAGATGGGGCGTCGCGAAAAACGGTGGGTCCTGCGGCGCGGTGGCGCCCTGGTCCGATCGTGCCTGCCCCCGCCTGTTAACGAAGCTTAAAACCGATAGGGGCCTGTACCCGGACATCCTGCCCTTGCCCCTGGCAGGACAGCTTGTCTACGACCGCCATCGAAACCCGATTGAACACTCGGTTGGTCGATGACTTGATGACGGGGTCCTTGACCTGCCCGCAGGCAGTCACGGTGAACTCGATGACGACCTCGCCTTCAATGTTGTCCTTCAAAGCCTCGCGCGGGTAGGCGATCGACGACATCACCTCGACGTAGTTCGGGCATGCCACGCGCGCGCTGCGCACTGCGGCCTGCGGTGCGGGCTTCGGCCGGCTTCTGCGATCACCGGAGCCTGCGGTCCCGGCGGAGCCTCCTGCGTAATCGCGGAAATCGCCGGCGCAGGTGTGGGCGGCGGCGCGATGTTGATTTCCGGCGGCGGGATGAACGGCGGCGGTGGCGCCGCCATCTTCGGCGGCGGCGGACACCACTTCAGGCGGCGGAGGAGGCTTCTTGATCACTTCCTCGATGACCTTGACCTCTATCGGCCCCTTGACACTTCGACGACGGTGCGAGCCAGGCCGGTGACCAGCGCATAGACGACGAGAACGTGCAGCAGCACGACACTGGTGATGCCTATCAGGTGCCGGGTCGGATTGCGCTGCTGCCGTGCGAAGTCCATGTCGCCTCCTCGTCGGGGCTCTCGCGAAAAACCCGCGATTCTAATGCCGCCCGTCGTGCGTTCGCAAAGCCCGCGATTCCTAGTGCAAAAGCAGGGCCCGCGCCGCCGCACGCTTTCGCAGCGCGGAGGAGGGACATTCGCCCCTGCAGACCCCGTGTATTGCGGCCCGCAGCGCCCGATCAGGCCTGCCTAGAGTAAATCGCCTACGCCGCCGGCGGCGTTGGGCTCGACGCGACCGAAGTGCCGGTAGGCCGCGATCGCGGCCACGCGCCCGCGTGGAGTTCGCTGCAGCATGCCCTGCTGGATCAGATAGGGCTCGACCACGTCCTCGAGCGTGTCCCGCTCCTCGCCCACCGCGGCGGCCAGGCTCTCGATGCCCACCGGCCCCCCGGCAAAGCGATCGATCACCGCCGTCAGCAGCTTGCGGTCCATCAGGTCGAGCCCGAGCGCGATCAACCTCGAGCATGCGCCAGGGCGGCATCGGCCGCGGCTCGCGATCGATGTCGCCGTCGGCCCGCACCTCGGCGTAGTCGCGCACGCGCCGCAGCAGGCGGTTGGCCACGCGCGGCGTGCCGCGCGAGCGGCGCGCGATCTCGCGCGCGCCTTCGCCGGTGATCGACGTGCCGAGCAGGCGCGCCGAGCGCTGACGATCGAGTGCCAGGTCCTCGGCCGAATAGAACTCGAGCCGCGCGACGATGCCGAAGCGGTCGCGCAGCGGGTTGGTCAGCATGCCGGCGCGCGTCGTCGCGCCGACCAGCGTGAACGGCGGCAGGTCGAGCTTGATCGAACGCGCCGCCGGCCCCTCGCCGATCATGATGTCGATCTGGAAGTCCTCGAGCGCCGGATACAGGATCTCTTCCACGACCGGGCGCAGCCGATGGATCTCGTCGATGAAGAGCACGTCGTTCTTTTCGAGGTTCGTCAGCAGGGCCGCGAGATCGCCCGGCCGCTCGAGCACCGGGCCCGAGGTCACGCGCAGATTGACCCCCATCTCGCGCGCGACGATGTGCGCCAGCGTCGTCTTGCCGAGGCCCGGCGGGCCGAAGAGCAGCAGGTGATCGAGCGCTTCGCCACGCTTGCGCGCGGCCTCGATGAAGATGCCCAGCTGCTCGCGCACCTTGGGCTGCCCGACGTACTCGGCAAGCGTGGCAGGGCGCAACGCGCGTTCGATCGCCTCTTCGTTCGGAGACGTAGGGCTGGCGGCGACGATGCGTTCGGTGGCGGTCATGGACTGCTTTGCGGGCGATCAGCCCTTCGCCAAGGATTTTAGGGCGAGACGTATGCCATCCGAGACACCGGTGCCGGAGGGCAACTGTCGCACTGCTCCGCTGGCTTCGCGCTCGTTGTAGCCGAGTGCCAGCAACGCATGAACAACATCGGCCGTGGCGTCGCCGACCGCCGCGGACGCCGTCGCACCCAGATCCGCTCCCAGTCTGCCCTTGAGTTCGAGCAGCAGCCGCTCGGCCGTCTTCTTGCCGATGCCGGGAATGCGGGTAAGCCGCGCGCCGTCCTGTCGCGTGACGGCTTCCGCGAGCTCCGCCACCGACAGTCCTGACAACACGGACAGAGCGGTGCGGGCGCCGACCCCCGAGATCCGGATCAGTTCGCGAAACGCGCCGCGCTCCGCCGCTGTCAGAAAGCCGTAGAGCTGCTGCGCGTCTTCGCGCACGACGAAATGTGTCAGCAGGGCAACGCGTTCCGACACCGCAGGCAACTGATAGAAGGTGCTCATCGGCACGTCGACCTCATAGCCGACGCCATTGACGTCGACCACCACCGTGGGCGGCGACTTGTCGACCAGCACGCCGGCCAGGCGGCCAATCACTTGGCGCTCCCCGCCAGACGCACGGTCCAGGCGCGTCGGCTGCCTGCTGCCGAGCGACGGACGGCCGTGCGGGACGTCGGCCCGCTCATCGCCGCCTGCATTCGACGGGAGTGGGCGTGACAGATCGCGCACGCGAGCGCGTCTGCGGCATCGGCCGACGGCAGAGTGTCGAGGGCCAGCAGGCGCTGCACCATCGTCTGCACCTGGCGCTTGTCGGCCTGGCCGAATCCGACCACCGCCTGCTTGATCTGCAAGGCGGCGTATTCATGCACTACGAGCCCGGCCTGGACGGCGGCGCAGATCGCGGCCCCGCGCGCCTGCCCGAGCAGCAGTGTCGACTTGGGATTGACGTTGACGAAGACCTTTTCGATCGTCGCGACCTGCGGCCGGGTGTCGCGGATCACATCAGCCAGTGCGGACAGAATGGTGCCGAGGCGTTCGTGGAGTTCGCCCGCCGGAACGCGGATCACACCTGCGGCGAGATGCCTCAGATGCGATCCGCTGATCTCGACGAATGCCATAGCCGGTGCGGTTGAGGCCGGGGTCGATGCCGAGTATGCGGAGCGGCGGTGCGGGCACTCGTCGATTGTGCCACGCGGAGCGCATCGCGCTACGCCGACACGCAGCCGAGGATTACACTCGCGCGCCTCTCGGCAGCACGCCATCGGATAGGTGGCGCTTGCGATGACGCCTGACCCCGACCTGGCTACCCAATCGACCGTCGTGCTGTGGGCGGCGTTCACGCTGGCATTCGCTTTCGGCGCCATCGTGCAACGGACCAACTTCTGCACGATGGGCAGCGTGGCCGATGTCGTCAGTTTCGGCGACTGGACGCGGATGCGCCAATGGCTGCTCGCGATCGCCGTTGCAATCGCCGGGACCACGCTGCTCGACGCGGCCGGCCTGATCGACGTTCGCCGGAGCTTCTACACCTCGGACCGCTTTACGCCGCTCGCCTACATCGGCGGCGGCCTCTTGTTCGGGTTCGGCATGGTGCTGGCGGGAGGCTGTGGCTCCAAGTCGCTCGTGCGTGCTGGTGCAGGCAACCTCAAGTCGGTCGTCGTGATCATCGTTCTGGGCGTGGTCGCCTACATCACGCTGCGCGGCGGCCTGGCCCTGTTCCGCGTGGGGATGCTCGAACGGGTCGGGTTCACGCTGGCCAGCCGCCAGGACTTGCCTTCGATGCTGGCCGATACCGCGGCGGCTCGCGGCGCATGGCAGGTCGGACTCGGACTGCCGCTTGCGGGTGCGATCGCATGGATTGCGCTGCGCGATCGAGCGTTCTGGACATTCGACAACCTGCTCGCCGGAATCGGGATCGGCGGCATCATCGTCGCCGTCTGGTACGTGTCTGGCCACATCGGATATGTGGAAGAGCATCCGCAAACGCTGGAGCAGGCATTCCTGAGGACCAATTCGCGCCAGATGGAATCGCTGTCCTTCGTTGCTCCCGTCGCCTGGACACTCGACTACCTGATGTTCGCCAGCGACAGAAGCAAGGAACTGACGATCGGCATCGTCGCGGTGATCGGCATGGTCTGCGGCTCCTGGGCTTACGCCATCGCAACGGGCCGCTTTCGCTGGGAAGGCTTTCGCAGCACCGAAGACACCGCGAACCATCTCGCCGGTGGCGCATTGATGGGCTTCGGCGGAGTGACCGCCGTCGGCTGCACGATCGGACAGGGGCTTTCGGGAGTCTCGACACTGGCAGCGGGTTCGTTTGTGGCGCTTGCCAGCATCATCGTGGGCGCGATCCTGGGCGTTCGTTACCAGGCCTGGCGCATCGATCGCACGGGCGGCTGAGCGTGATTCGCCTGCATGCAGTGCCGGAGCGCTGACTTGCGCCGCGCGCCGAAGCGCACCATGCTTGACACCGAATCTGCCGCTGCGCGCGGCCCAACGCTGAGGACTCTCGTGGAAAAGAAGTTCGCATCACAGGCTGACCTCGAGGAAAAGCAAGTCAGCTTCGACCGCCTGTCCGATCATGCCTATGCCTACACGGCCGAGGGTGATCCGAATACCGGGATCGTGATCGGTGACGACGCAGTGATGGTGATCGACGCGCAGGCCACCCCGGTGATGGCGCAGGACGTGATCCGGCACATACGCACGGTGACCGACAAGCCGATCAAGTACGTCACGCTGACGCACTACCACGCGGTGCGCGTGCTCGGCGCCTCGGGCTACCGGCCGCAGCAGATCATCGCCAGCCGCGACACCTACGAGTTGATCGCCGAGCGCGGCGAGCAGGACATGAAGAGCGAGATCGAACGCTTTCCGCGGCTGTTTCGTGCCGTCGAGTCGGTGCCGGGCCTGACCTGGCCGACGATCGTGTTCGAGAAGCGTCTGACGCTGTGGCTGGGCAAGCTGCAGGTCGAGATCCTGCAACTCGGTCGCGGCCATACCAAGGGGGATACCGTGGTGTGGCTGCCGCAGGAGAAGATCCTATTTTCGGGTGATCTGGTCGAGTACGACGCGACGCCGTACACCGGCGATGCCTACCTGACCGACTGGCCGGCGACTCTGGATGCGATCGCGGCGTTGAAGCCGCAGAAGCTGGTGCCCGGGCGCGGCGCGGCGCTGCAGTCGCCGGAGGCGGTGAAGTCCGGCCTCGATGGCACCCGGGAGTTCGTGACGGCGATGTTCGAAGCGGTCAAGGCGGGCGCGCGTGCCGGCCAGGATCTTCGTTCGGTCTATAGCGCGACCTACGATGCGCTGAAACCGCAGTTCGGCCACTGGGTCATCTTCGATCACTGTCTGCCATTCGACGTGAGCCGCGCCTACGACGAGGCGACCGGCCACGTGCACCCGCGCATCTGGACGGCGCAGCGCGACAAGGAGATGTGGGAGGCGTTAGAAGGATAACGCTGGCGCTGCTCGTGTACGCGACCGCAACGCGGTCGCACGTGCACTCGCAGCGACCAGTCAGAAGGACGGGCTTCGGGCGGCCGGGCGCCCGTCCTTAGTACAACAACAGTCTGGGGGCAGTGCCGCGCTGATATGCCGTCGACCTACAAGGCTCCTGAATATCCGTATGTGACGCCGCCCGAGATCGCGGGGGGCGGAGTGGCGCGCACGCAAGTGGCGATCGTGGGCGCGGGGCCGGTCGGGCTGGCGGCGGCGATCGATCTGGCGCAGCAGGGGATCGACTTCATCATCGTCGACGACAACAACACGGTGAGCGTCGGGTCGCGGGCGATCTGTTACGCCAAGCGCGCGCTCGAGATTCTCGACCGGCTCGGCTGCGGCGAACCGATCTGCGCGCGCGGGGTGAGCTGGAAAGTGGGCAAGGTGTACTTCCACGATCGCCTTGCCTATCAGTTTGACCTGCTGCCCGAGGCCGGCCACAAGCGACCAGCCTTCGTCAATCTGCAGCAGTACCACCTGGAGGAAGCGCTGGTCGACCGACTGGCTGCACTCGATCACCGCGTTCGCTGGAGGAACAAGGCGGTCGGCATCGAGCAGGATGCAGACGGTATTCGGCTGGTGGTGGAGACACCGGACGGTCGCTACGGCATCGAGGCCGACTATCTGATTGCGGCCGACGGTGCGCGCAGTCCGCTGCGCGACCTGCTCGGCCTCGAATGGAAAGGGCAGGTGTTCCGCGATCGCTTCCTGATCGCCGACGTTCATATGAAGGCCGATTTTCCGACTGAGCGCTGGTTCTGGTTCGATCCGCCGTTCCATCCTGGGCAGTCAGCGCTGTTGCACCGACAGGCCGACGACGTCTGGCGCATCGACTTCCAGCTCGGCTGGGACGCTGATCCCGAGGAGGAAAAGAAGCCCGAGCGCGTGATCCCGCGCATTCGCGCGATGCTGGGCGATGCGCGGCCGTTCGAACTCGAGTGGGTCAGCGTCTACACCTTCCAGTGCCGGCGGCTCGATCGCTTCGTGCACGGCCGCGTCATCTTCGTCGGTGATGCCGCGCATCAGGTCTCGCCCTTCGGCGCGCGTGGTGCCAACAGCGGGTTCCAGGACACCGACAACCTGTGCTGGAAACTGGCGCGGTGCTGCGCGGACAGTCGCCGGAGTCACTGCTCGACAGCTACGACCGCGAGCGGGTCGAGGCGGCTGACGAGAACATCCTGAATTCCACGCGCGCGACGGACTTCATTACTCCAAAGTCGCCAGTCAGCCGGATGTTTCGCGACGCTGTGCTGTCGTTGTCAGCGCGCTATTCCTTTGCGCGCCGCCTGGTCAACAGCGGGCGCCTGTCGATGCCGACCACGCATCGGGCCAGCCCGCTCTCGACGATCGATCGCGATCAGTTCGAAGGGGCAATGGTGCCCGGCGCACCGGCGGCCGACGCGCCGGTGCGGGTCCGCGGCCGCAACGCCTGGCTGCTCGACGAACTGGGTGGCCACTTCGAGTTGCTGGTCTTCGCGCCGGTGGCGCCGCAACTGGTCGACGACCTGCAACGCACGGCCGCTGACGGTCTGCGTGTGAGTCTTGTCGTGCAACGGGCGACGGGGACCGAGGCCGTGGACCAGCAGGTCATCGAGGACGCTCAGGATCTGGTCCGGCAACGCTACGACGCCGCACCCGGGACAGCCTACCTGCTGCGCCCGGACCAGCATGTTGCCGCGCGCTGGCGTGCTCCGGACGCGGCCGCGGTGCGCGAAGCGCTCGCGCGGGCACAGGGACGGCGAGGGCAATGATGGCACTGAACACCGATCCCAATATCCCGCGCGCGGACGACTTCTATGAGGCGCTGATCGATGCGCACGCCGGACTCTCGGAGGCGCAGAGCGCGGCGCTCAATGCGCGGCTCATTTTCCTGCTCGCCAACCAGGTGGGCGATCTCGATACGCTGCGCGCCGCGATCGCCGCGGCGCGCGAAGCGCTCGACGGCTAACTGCGCGCGAACCGCAGCAACGCGCTGCAATCGCCGGCGTCGGCGCTGCGCAGGGATGCCAGGTAACGATCCCGCGCTTCGCCCGCGTGTACCAGATCGTCGCGGCCCCAGGTGAACGCGAGTGCGCCGTTCGTCCGCAACAGCAGGTCCGTCAGCAGTCGTGCATGCCGCCCGTTGCCGTTTGCGAAGCAGTGGATCGAGACCAATCGATGGTGAAACCGCGCCGCGGTCTCGTCCAGCGGGTACGTGCCGTGCTGCAGCCAGTAGCGCGTGTCGTCGAGCAGGTTGCGCAGTTTCGGCGCGATCTGCTCCGGCGCCACACCGATGTTGCGCTCGGTGTTGCGAAAGGAGCCGGCCCAGCGCCAGGTGTCGCTGAACATGCGCCGGTGCAGTTCGCGCACGAAGCCCTCGTCGAGGACGTCGCGCTTGCGCGCAGAGGCAAGCCACGCCAGGGCTCGCCCGATGTTGGCCTGCTCCCACTCGTTGAACTGCTCCTGCGTCGTGATGTGCGACGGCAACAGCCCATCGACCTCGTTCGGGTCGAGCGGCGTCGCGCCCGGCGCGTGCCAGTCGCCTAATCCCACAGCCGCGAGCGCCGGCCGCGCAACAGTTCGTCCTTCACCGCTGCCACCTGAAGATCCTCGAACTCGCTTCCAGCACGCTGCTGCTCCAGCGCCATCGAGTGCGCCAGCGGCGCCACGCGCTCGCGCGCCTTGCGCTCGGCCTGTGTATCGACTTTCGTCGCGAGCGATGCGCGAGGTACGAGCACGTAGCGCACGTCGCAGTCGAGCGCGTCGGCCAGTCGCCGCAATTGCGCGATGGAGATCGTGGCGGCGGCTTCGCCTTTCTCGGCCTCGACGACGGTCGAGTTCGCGAGCCCAACGCGGCGTGCGAACTGTCGCGTTGTGATGCCGAGCGCTTCGCGGATGGCCTTCAGCCAGCCCTGCCGCGGCGGTTCCGGTAACGCTTCGCCACCCAGCGGCCGCAGAACCTCGTCGAGTTGGCGGAGTTTGAGGTCAGAAGACAACATTGATCGGCCATAGGCGAGCAAATAAGGAAATAATGATCGTCCAAATACGATCAAATTGCAATAGACTGATCGTATAAAGCCGATCAATACTCCGAAATCTCTGCGGCGTGAGCGGTTACTTTTCGGCGACTGGGACGGCGAC
The DNA here is from genome assembly GCA_963724605.1 of uncultured beta proteobacterium. Lineage (GTDB taxonomy): Bacteria > Pseudomonadota > Gammaproteobacteria > Burkholderiales > Burkholderiaceae_F > JALORV01. Next base: position 594,141 of record CAVRVM010000015.1, on the reverse strand, counting down.
CGCGCGCCGCAGGCGGAAGATCGCGCGGGTCGACCTAGGCTCGCCATTCGGCAGCGGTTCCCGGTCAAGTTCGAAAAGTTCGGGGAAACGTTCGAGCACCTGCCAAAGCCACCGGCGGCCGAGGCGGTCCCGCGCACGCTCGGCATCTGCCGGTACGCGGGCTAGGACTGCCCGGTGGTGAGCAGTGCCCAGCCATCGGCGCGGGCCTCGGATTGTGCAACTTCGGCCAGCACTTCGACGAGGTTGCCTTCGGACATGGCGAGTTCGAGCGCCCGCTGTCCTTCGTCGCTTGCGATATAGGCCGCCGACTCGCGCAGGTGTTCCGCGAGGGAGCGCGCAAGAGCGATGATCTCGTTGCGCAGTTCCAGCGCCGCTGCGTGCCGCGCATCGAGCGCGTCCAGCGCAGCATGCAGGTCTGCAACGGACTCGCGCCGGTGTTGGCGGAGAAAGTGGTGAACGAGGTCGTTGCGAGTGTCGACAACCTCCTTGCAACGGGTTCGCATGGAGGCAATCCAGTCCGGGCCGTCGGGCTGCGATCCGATGGTGACGTGTGTGCGAATCACCGCCTCCGATCCCCGGCGCCTTGACGGCACGTCATTCGCATCGTTGGTCAGCACCTGCTCGAACACGGCCTTTGCCACCTCGCCCATGTTCATCCGCATGACCTTTGCAGCGCGCGCGGCGAACCGCTGCGCGGCATCGACGAGCGTGCCCTCCACGGTCGACCGCAGCAGCAGTTCCTTCAGTCCGTTCTCGATGCGCTGGTACAGCAGCAGGTTGCGGCCTGTTCGCCGCTCGATCTCGGCGCCCAGTGCCGCGTCGGCGTCGGTAATCGGCAGCTGAGGCACGCAGCACCGCGCCTGCAGAGCCGTGCTTGCAGCAGCCGATGCGGCCGGGCGACGTCGTGCCGTCACCGTGCGCGAACGTGATCGGGCGCTCGAACCGGTGGCCCTCGGCGTGGTGCGGCGAAGGGACGCCGAGCAGCGCGCGCCGTTCGGTCACGAAGGACTGCGCTGTCGCCAGTTCGGTGCTGCCGGTCAGCACGGCGACGCCGCGCCAACGGGTAATGAACCGCTCGATGTCGTTCGCGACCTGGTCTGTCACTGCGCGCCTTATGCCTGCCGAAGAGCAGGACGAGTCTCCTGGCCGCTCGGTTGTATCAGATCCTGGTCGCCGAACCGATGCGACAAGGCAGGCAAGTGCTAATCGCGCTTTGTCGCCGCGAGGGGCACGACGCCTTCGACCTCAATGGCGATGCGCTTGCGGTCGGCCTCGACGGCGGCGAGCGGCGGCACTTCGCGCAATGTGCGGAGGCTTCGACGGGTGAGGTCCTGGTAGCTGCGGGTACCGCTCATCTTCCAGCTCACTTCCTCGTCGGACAGGTGGCGTATCACCTTGGCCGGCGTGCCGACCGCAAGCGACCGCGGCGGGATCACCATGCCGGCCTTGACGAAGGCGCAGGCGGCGACGATGGACGACTCGCCGATTACCGCTTCGTCCATGACCACTGCGTTCATGCCAACCATGGCGTTCTTCCTGACGATGCAGCCATGCAGGATCGCGCCGTGCCCGATGTGGCCGTCTTCCTCGACGACGGTGTCGGTGCCCGGAAAGCCATGCATCACGCAGCAGTCCTGCAGGTTGCTCCCGCGCTCGAGGATGATGCGGCCGAAGTCACCGCGCAGGCTCGCGCCCGGTGCCACGTAGCACCCCGGCCCGACGATGACGTCGCCGATCAGCGTCGCGGTCGGATGCACAAACGACGTCGGATCGACAACCGGCACGACACCGTCTATTTCATAGCAAGGCACGATGTCTCCAGATGGTGACTGCATAAGCGGTCCGCGACCGCGCGGCAGGTCAATGCACTCGTGCAGCGCGCGAACACTGCGCGCTTTCCTCAGTGTGGGCCAGGCCATCAAAGTTTAGACTGCTTCTGACTGATCGCCGCCGCAGCGTGTAGATGGCTCAAGTTGACCACTCGCGCCGTCGCCGACCCTGACCTTCAGTCGTCGACAACGGAGATGCCTCGGACGTTGGCGATCCGAATGTTGGAGTCGGATCGCAGCCCAGGCCAAGGAGCCCCCGCCATGAATCCCGTCGACTTCCCATTCTTGCCTGCTTGGCCGCCGGCAGTCACTCCGCTCGCATGGGTGTCGGTGCTGCTGCTTGCGGCGATCGTGGCCGGGGAACTGACACGGCGCTGGCTGAGAGTCTCGCGTGTCATCGGTTACCTCTTCGTCGGCGCCGCGCTGGGCCCCCATGCCATCGGCGTTCTGGATGTCGAGACACTCGGAGCGCTTCGCGTCTTCGTCGACATTGCGGTCGGGCTGCTGCTGTTCGAACTCGGGCAGCGGGTCGATCTCGGCTGGCTGCGGCGCAATCCATGGCTATTGGTCACGAGTGTGTTTGAAGCCCTCCTCACACTGGTCGCCGTTTACGCGGTGATGCGCCTGTTCAACGTCATGCCCGTAACCGCGGCGGCAGCCGGTGTGCTGGCGATGGCCACATCGCCTGCCGTTGTGATCACGCTCGTCAAGGACTTGCGTGCGCAAGGGCAGGTGACCGAACGTGTGATGCTGTTTACGGCGCTCAACACGACCTACGCCGTCATCGGGCTGGCTCTGATGTTCGGCTGGTTGCACTACGAGAGCGAACAGGCATCGACGATGATGATCACGCATCCTCTCTATCTGATCGCGGGCTCGCTTGCCCTGGCGGCGGTAATCGCCGCGGTGATGATCCTTCTGCTCCGGACGTTCGGCCGAAGGCCGGTGTTCCAGTTCGCAATCACGGTTGCGCTCGTGCTGCTGGCCGTTGCCGGGGCGTCGGCATTGCATCTGCTGGTGCCCCTGACTCTGCTGTTGACGGGAATGCTCGCGCGTGTGTTTGATCGCGAGCGGCATTTCGTTTCGCTGCGCTTCGGGCAGAGCTTGATGCTGTTTGTTGTGCTGTTGTTCGCGCTAGGCGGCGCTGGTCTGGAACTCCGCGGCTGGCTCGAAGCATTGCCGTTAGCACTGGGATTCATAGCCGCGCGGCATCTCGGAAAGCTGGTTCCGATCATGCTGTTGGCACGACCCAGCAGCCTGGTGACGCGCAAGGCCTCGCTCGTGCAGCTGGGGCTGACGCCGATGTCGAGCCTCGCGCTGCTGATGATGCAGGACATCGCCCTGCAGGCTCCGGTGCTGGCGCAGCAAATTTCTGCCAGCGTGTATCTCGCGATCACGATCCTGGCCTTCGCCGGACCGGTGGCGCTGCAATACGCGCTGCGCCGGGCGGGTGAGACGGCGGAGGACACGAAATGAACGACATGGAGTTCGGTCCCTCGAAGGCGCTGACGTTCGGCATCGAACTTGAACTGCAGATCCTGAACCGGCGAGACTGCGACCTGACACGCGGCGCCGACGACCTGCTGCAGGTGATCGAAAAGGCGAAGTCGCAGAGCGACATCAAGCCTGAAATCACCGAGAGCATGATCGAAGTCGCGACCGGCATTCACGAGCGCTACGCCGACGCGCTCGCGGAACTGCAGCGCATCCGCGATACCGTCGTGACGGCGGCAGATCAGCTGAACCTGCTTGTCGCAGGCGGCGGCGCGCACCCGTTTCAGCACTGGAGCGAGCGCCAGATCTTCGACAAGCCGCGCTTCAAGCAACTCTCGGCGCTGTACGGGTATCTGGCCAAGCAGTTCACGATCTTCGGGCAGCACGTGCACATCGGCTGCACCGACGGCGACAGCGCGATGTACCTGCTGCATGCGATGGGTCGGTATGTCCCGCATTTCATCGCGCTGGCCGCATCCTCGCCGTACCTAGCAGGGCGTCGACACTGCGTTCGACTCGGCCCGGCTGAACTCGGTGTTCGCCTTTCCGCTGTCGGGCCGCGCGCCCGTGGTCGAGCGTTGGAGCGATTTCGTCGACGATTCTTCGCGCAAGATGCGGGCCGCTAAGGTGGTCGAGAGCATGAAGGACTTCTACTGGGACATCCGCCCCAAGCCCGAGTACGGCACGATCGAGGTGCGCGTGTTCGACACGCCGCTGACTGTCGAGCGGGCGGCGACCCTGGCGGCCTATGTCCAGGCCCTCGCTCGCCGCCTTCTGATCGAACGACCAGTCAACGTCGACGACGAGCTTTATCTGACTTACACCTACAACCGGTTCCAGGCATGCCGCTTCGGCCTGGAGGGCCTGATGATCGACCCGGCTTCGCACGAGCACGTGCCGATCCACGAGGACGTCATTGCGACATGCGAACAACTCGCGGTCGACGGGCAGGAACTTCAATCCTCCGAAGCACTGGAACAGGTGGCGCGATGGGCGCGTGACCGCGACAACGACGCACGCTGGATGCGTGAGCGATATGCCGAAACGGAGTCTCTTGCGGACCTGATGTGGAAGCAAAGCCAGTACTGGAGAGCCGGGGCTTGACGGGGCGCGTAGCGCCGACGCTCGACGCTTCGATCCGGACGACGGCCGTGCAGCCGCCGCTGCGCATTGCCGTGTCGGCGCGCATCCTGCATCCCGAGGGCTCGCGCAACCTGGGATTTCGCGGTAAGACACTGCAGTATCTCGAGGCATCCGTGGCGCACTGGCTGATGGCTCACGGAGCCCTGGTCTTCATGGTGCCGACCCTGGATGCCGGGTCCGACGTGCGGCGCGCCAGCATTTCGATGCGCGACTATGTCGGCGCGCTCGACGGCCTGGTCCTGCAGGGCGGAGCGGACGTGAGTCCCACCACCTATCACGAGCAGCCGATGCGCCCCGAATGGACCGGCGACCGTGTTCGCGACATGTACGAGATCGAGATGCTGTGGGCGTTCGTGTTCGAACAGAAGCCGGTGCTGGGCATCTGTCGGGGACACCAGCTGATCAACGTGGCCTTGAACGGATCGCTCTATCAGGACATCCCGACCGAGCTGCCCGGCGCGATCACCCACGTGGACCCGGTGCTCTACGACACGCTGCATCACGACATCGCGCTGAAGCCGGATTCGCTGCTGACACGTCTCTACGGAGACGATGCGCGGCTGCGGGTCAACAGCATCCATCATCAGTGCATCAAGCGTCTCGGCAACGGTCTCGTGGTAGAGGCGCAGTCACCCGCCGACGACGTAATCGAGGCGGTGCGCTGGACCGGTTCGAGCTTCGTGATGGGCGTCCAGTGGCACCCCGAATTCCATGCGTCGCTGGGTAGCCACCTGCTCGACAGCGGGCCGATCGTTTCTCATTTCCTGGATCAATGCGTCGCGAGACGCGGTCAAGCGAGCGTCGCGGCGCACCGCTCGGCAGCACCGCACGCGACCGCCCCCCAGCTCGGAATGCAAACGCGCTAGGTTGTCGCGTGCCAGCGACGCTGGATGACACGAAAGCGGTTTGCTACAAAGGCTGAATCTGTATAGCTCGCCGTCGCTGCCGGATTCGCGCCGGTGGCGTGGTAGTCGGAGAACGCCGCCGACTGATTGACGTAGACGTTGCCGGTCAGGTTGATCGAGAGTGACACGCCGGCGCGCAGGGTTGCCGCAATCATCGCGTCGATGACATCCTGATTCTTCGAATACAGGCCCACGGTCAGTGCGCCATGCTCCTTCACCGTCCGTTCCGACAGCGCGATCGCGGCCATCGCGTCCGGCACCTTGACGACGAAGCTGATCGGACCGAAGCGTTCCTGCAGGTACGCAGTCTCCTGGCTCGGGTCCGCCTTCAGCAGCACCGGCGTGCGCACATTGGCTGCCGGAAATTCAGGGTGATCGATCTTGCGCGAGGCCAGCACGACCTCCGCCAGCGCGGGCGCCTCCTCGATGCGCTTCAGCGTGTCCGGCGACTGGATCGCTCCGAGCACCGCCGTGGCAACGGCCGCATCCGAAAGGAATTTCTCCACTGCCGTGCCGAGGTCGGCAGCGACCTGGTCGAACGACTTGTGACCTTCGTCGGTGTCGATGCCTCCGCCGGGACGAAAATGTCCTGGGTCGTCGTGCACATCTGGCCCGAGTACAGGCTCAGCGTGAACGCGAGGTTGCGCAGCATTGCCTTGTAGCTGTCGGTCGACTCGATGACGACGTTGTTGACGCCGGCGAGTTCTGCATAGACCTGCGCCTGCCGCGCGTGGTCGATCAGCCAGCGGCCGAACGCGTTGCTGCCGGTGAAGTCGATCGACTTCACTGCGGGATGGGTCGCCAGGGCCTGCGTGACCTTGGGGTCGTCGGTGACCGCGAGGGTCACGAGGTTCGGGTCGATGCCATTGTCGGCAAGCACCTCGCGAATGATGCGCACGCTGATGGCCGCCGGCAGCACGGCATTCGGATGCGGCTTCACGATCACCGGATTGCCGGTCGCCAGTGCGGCGAACAGCCCCGGGTAGGTGTTCCACGTCGGGAAGGTGCCGCAACCGATCACCAGCGCCACGCCGCGTCCGACCACCTCGAAGCGCTTGTCCATGACGATCGGCGGGTTCTTGCCCTGCGGCTTCTCCCACCGCGCTTCGTGCGGAACGAAGCTCATTTCGCGCCAGGCGTATGCGACCGCCTCGAGCCCGCGGTCCTGCGCATGCGGCCCGCCGGCCTGGAACGCCATCATCCAGCCCTGACCGGTGGTAAGCATCACCGCGTGCGCGATTTCGAAGCTTGCCTTGTTGATGCGCGCCAGCGCTTCGAGCAGCACGCCGGTGCGTCCGTCGGGGCCGAGCTGCTGCCACGCGGGCATCGCCGCGAGGCCCGCGTCGATCAGCGCCTGGGGTTCGCAGGCGGGGTACTGGATCTCGAGCGGCACCCCATAGGGCGAGTGTTCGCTGGCGATCGAGTCCTTCTGCCCGGGCTGCTTGAGTTCGAAGCGGTGCCCGGCGTGGCCCAGTGCCGCAGCCTTGCCTTCGTCGTTCGCGGTTTCTCCGTAGATCTTGGGGCTGGGCTGCTCCGGATAGGCGCTCCAGTAGCCACGCGTCTGAATGGCGTTCAGCGCCCCATCGAGGGTAGCGCGGTGTTTGTCGAAGAGCGGATGCATCAACGGAGATCTCCTGTCTGTTGCGACGCGGAGGCGTCGGCGGCCAGGGCGTCATCGGCCAGGTGCTTGTCAGCGGGGAACCGCTAAAGCTACTATTGATTGAACGGTCGGTCAACGAATCGTCTGCACCTCGAAAGAAAGTTCGTCGCCCCGCCGGCCAAGGAGACTTCCCGATGCCATCGTACGAGACTGTCCGCCTTGATGTGGCGGACGGTGTTGCAACGCTGACGCTCAATCGCCCCGAGCGACTGAACAGTTTCACCGTCGCAATGCACGGCGAGCTGCGTGCCGCGCTCGATGCCGCCGATGCGGATCCGGCCGTGCGTTGTCTGCTGCTCACCGGCGCGGGACGCGGCTTCTGTGCGGGCCAGGATCTTTCGGACCGCGCAGTGGCCCCGGGCAGCGACGCACTCGATCTCGGGGCCTCGATCGAGAACTACTACAAACCGATGCTGCTGAGGCTGCGTCGGCTGCGCATGCCGACCGTGTGCGCGGTCAACGGCGTGGCCGCGGGCGCAGGCGCCAACATTCCGTTCGTCTGTGACCTCGTCATCGCAGCCAGGTCTGCGAGCTTCATCCAGTCGTTCTCCAAGCTCGGACTGGTGCCCGATTGCGGCGGAACGTGGTGGCTGCCGCGGCTGCTGGGTCCCGCGCGGGCGATGGGCCTTGCATTGCTCGGCGACAAGCTCACTGCCGCCCAGGCCGAGGAATGGGGACTGATCTGGCGTTGTGTCGATGACGCTGAACTGATGTCGAGCGCACTGGCCGCGGCGCGACAGCTCGCCGCGGGCCCGACGCGCGGTTACGTGCGCACGCGCGAGGCGATGGAAGCTGGATTGCAGTTGTCGTTCGAGGCCGCGCTCGATCTCGAGCGTGACTACCAGCGCGAACTCGGCCGCACAGGCGACTATCGCGAAGGCGTGACGGCTTTCCTTGAAAAGCGCATACCGCGCTTCACCGGCAACTAACCGTGGCGCGGGCGTTCCCCAGAGACAGCGTAATTGGCGTCGTCGGCGCCGGAGCGATGGGCACAGGCATTGCGCAGGTGGCGGCGCAGGCCGGGCATCGCGTGTTGCTGGCCGACGCCCAGGCAGGCGCGGTGGGGCGCGCTCTCGGCGCCATGGCCAGGGGGTTGCAGGCGCTTGCCGAACGCGGCAAGGTCAGCGCTGACGACGCGAGAGATGTGCCCGCGCGCATCCAGCCGGCGGAGCTGATGGATTTCGCCTCCTGTGGACTGGTCATCGAGGCGGTTGTCGAGGACCTCGATGTCAAGCGTGCGCTGCTCGCGCAACTGGAAGGGATCGTCGGCCCCGACTGCATCCTGGCGACCAACACATCGTCGCTCTCGGTGACTGCGATTGCTGCGGGACTGAAACATCCCGAGCGTGCCATCGGCATGCACTTCTTCAATCCGGCCACCCGCATGAAGCTGGTCGAAGTGATCAGCGGTGTCGAAACGGCGCCGGATGTCGCGGAAACCGTGTTTTCGACGTCCGAGGCCTGGGGCAAGAAACCGGCGTACGCGATGTCCACACCGGGCTTCATCGTCAATCGCATTGCGCGGCCGTTCTACGGCGAGGCGTGGAGGGCCTATACCGAGGGCGCCGCGGACCCGGCCACAATCGACGCGATCGTGCGGGATTGCGGCGGGTTTCCGATGGGCCCGTTCGAACTGATGGACCTCATCGGGCATGACGTCAACCTGGCAGTGAGTTCCGCTGTGTTCGAGGCGACCTTCGGCGAGCGCCGGTACGCACCGTCGCTGGCGCAACAGGAACTGGTGCGCGCCGGCCGGCTCGGCCGCAAGACGGGGCGCGGCATCTATGACTACCGCGAGGGAGCGGCACGACCGGCGCCGCGCGTCGAGGCGGGTGCCGAGCCGGTGCAGCGCGTCGTCGCCGTGGGTTCACTCGGCATTGCCACTCCGATCATCACGCGGCTCGAGGCCGCCGGTGTGGACGTAGTGCGCGTGCAGGGGCCCCGTGCTGCACAGGATGTGTCGTCAGGTTGGCTGGAGATCGGACCGGCGCGCCTGATGATGACCGATGGCCGTCCGGCGACGCGCCGCGCAATGGAAGAAAAGCACGAGCACCTGGTGCTGTTCGATCTCGCGCTCGACTACGCGACCACACCGCGGATCGGCCTGGCACGCGCCGATCAGTGTGGGATGGCGGCTTTCAACACGGTGTGCGCGACGCTGACACGCGCTGGCTTCGCCTGCTCTCCGCTGGACGATGTGGCGGGCCTCGTCGTTCTGCGCCTGGTCGCCATGCTGGTCAACGAGGCCGCCGATGCCGTGGCCCACGGCATCTGTAGCGTCGATGCGATCGACGTGGCCATGCGCTACGGCGTCAACTACCCGCGCGGGCCGATGGAATGGTCGGAGCAGGTCGGCCTGCGCGTCTTTGCGCGCGCGCTGGCGAACCTGCGCGAACACTATGGCGAGGAGCGCTATCGGACTTCCGCCTTGATCACCCGCAAGGGCTACACCGGGGCTTCCTTCCATGACTGAACGAAAGACGCACGATCCACAGGCCATCGCTGAAGCCGTCCGCCTCGGAATGTTCATGGACGACGCGGCATCGCGCGGCCTCGGAATGGAAATCGAGGAGGTGGGGCCCGGTTATGCCCGGATTTCGATGACGGTGCGGCCGGACATGCTGAACGGCTTCAAGATGTGTCACGGCGGCTTCATCACGACGCTGGGTGACTCTGCGTTCGCATTTGCCTGCAACAGCCACAACGAAGTGACGGTTGCATCGGGCATCGTCGTGGACTTTCTTGCTCCGGCCTATGAAGGTGATCGGCTGGTTGCCGAGTGTCATGAAGTGGCCCGGACCGGACGCACCGGTGTCTACGACATCGAGGTCATGAACCAGGACGACAAGGCCGTCGTCGTGATGCGTGGCCGCTCGCACACGATCAAGGGCAAGCAGGTCGTTCAACTCTGAGCGCGGACACGTCCATGCCGGTCAAGAAGCCTTCTCCCGCCGATCTCGAGCCGATCGAGCGCGCGAGCCGCGCCGAACTGCAGGCGCTGCAACTTGAACGCCTGCGCTGGTCGCTCGCGCATGCCTACGACAACGTACCGCACTACCGCGCCAAGTTCGACGCGACGGAGGTCAAGCCGTCCGACCTGAAGACGCTCGCCGATCTCGCAAAGTTTCCGTTCACAACCAAGAAGGACCTGCGCGACAACTATCCGTTTGGTCTGTTTGCCGTGCCACGCGAGAAGGTCGTGCGCCTGCACGCGTCGAGCGGAACGACCGGCAAGCCGACGGTGGTCGGGTACACCGCGAAAGACATCGACACCTGGGCGACCGTCATGGCGCGCTCGATCCGCGCCGCCGGCGGCCGCGCCGGCGACATCGTGCACGTGTCGTATGGCTATGGTTTGTTCACCGGGGGCCTCGGCGCCCATTACGGCGCCGAGCGGCTGGGGTGCACGGTGATCCCGATATCCGGCGGCATGACCGAGCGCCAGGTGCAGATCATTGCCGACTTCAAGCCCGACATCATCATGGTGACGCCGTCGTACATGCTGGCGATCGCCGAGGAGATGGAAAAGCAGGGCATGGATCCGAAGAAGTCGTCGCTTTCGATCGGCATCTTCGGCGCCGAACCGTGGACGCCCGCGATGCGCGAGGCGATCGAGGCCAAGACGTCGCTCGATGCGATCGACATCTACGGCCTGTCGGAAATCATCGGGCCGGGTGTGGCGCAGGAGTGCATCGAGACCAAGGACGGGCTGACCGTCTGGGAAGACCACTTCTATCCGGAGATCATCAACCCGGACACCGGCGAGGTGCTGCCCGAGGGCGAGAAGGGCGAGCTGGTCTTTACCTCACTGACGAAGGAAGCGCTACCGATGGTGAGGTACCGGACCCGCGACCTGACGCGGCTGCTGCCGCCGACCGCGCGCAGCATGCGGCGCATCGAGAAGATCACCGGACGCTCGGACGACATGCTGATCATCCGCGGCGTGAACCTGTTTCCGACGCAGGTCGAGGAACTGATCCTGAAGCAGCCGGAGCTCGAGCCGTACTACACGCTCGAAGTGACTCGGCCCGGAAGCCTCGACGAACTGACGGTGCATGTGGAAATGGGTTCTGCGCTCGCCAACGGCAGCCAGGAGTCTCGACACGCGGCGGCCCGGAAGCTCGAGCACAACGTCAAGGCCTACATCGGCATCAGCGCCACGGTGCGGCTGGCATTGCCGATGGGGCTCGAACGGTCGGTCGGCAAGGCGAAACGCATCATCGACCGCCGTCCCAAGCAGTAGCGAAGGAGTACACATGTACACCCAGGCGATGGACATCCCGTCCCCCGAAAGAGACGAGGCACTGCAGTCACGGGGTCCGCGCTCGCTCAAGGAACAACAGCGGGATGCGGAGTACGAAGCCGAGTTCGACGCGAAGGTTGCGCGTGGGGAATTCATTGAAGCGAAAGACTGGATGCCTGAGGGCTACCGCAAGACGCTTGTCCGTCAGATCAGCCAGCACGCGCACAGCGAGATCGTCGGCATGCTGCCCGAGGGCAACTGGATCACGCGCGCGCCGACACTGAAGCGCAAGGCCATTTTGCTGGCTAAGGTGCAGGACGAGGGCGGCCACGGCATGTACCTCTACGCCGCGGCCGAGACGCTCGGCGTGGCGCGCGACGACCTGATCGAGGCGCTGCATTCGGGCAAGGCGAAGTACTCGTCGATCTTCAACTACCCGACGCTCAACTGGGCCGACATCGGCGTCATCGGCTGGCTGGTCGACGGTGCGGCGATCATGAACCAGATCCCGCTGTGCCGCTGCAGCTACGGTCCGTATGCGCGCGCGATGATCCGCATCTGTAAGGAAGAGTCGTTCCACCAGCGCCAGGGCTATGACCTGCTACTGACGATGATGAAGGGCACGGCCGAGCAGCGCGCGATGGTGCAGGACGCGGTCAATCGCTGGTGGTGGCCGAGCCTGATGATGTTCGGTCCACACGACAAAGACTCGATGCACTCGGGCGAGTCGACCAAATGGGGCATCAAGCGAATCAGCAATGACGACCTGCGCCAGAAGTTCGTCGATGCCACCGTGTCGCAGGCCAAGGTGCTCGGAATCACGCTCCCCGACCCGGAGCTGAAATACAACGAAGCTCGGGGGCACTGGGACTTCGGCTCCGATCGACTGGACCGAGTTCTGGAACGTCGTCAACGGCCACGGCCAGTGCAACCGCGATCGCCTCGCCGACCGCGTTCAGGCGTGGGAAGACGGCGCCTGGGTGCGCGAAGCCGCGCTCGCGCACGCCGACAAACAGCGCCGCCGCGACCGGCTCGCCGCATGACGATGACCGCCGCTTTTCAGCCGGGGGTTCCAAGGGGGCAGCCCGCCCCCTTGCATCTCCATACTGCCCGCGGCCATTGGCCCGATCGAAGCTTCGACGCGTGCCGACTGATGATTAAAGAGGAGCCGAAATGACCGAACCCAGCCGCCAATGGCCGCTCTGGGAAGTCTTTATTCGCAGCAGGAACGGCCTCGACCACAAGCACTGCGGCAGCGTGCATGCAGCGGACGCGAAGATGGCGCTACAGAATGCGCGCGACGTCTACACGCGGCGGCTGGAGGGCGTCAGCATTTGGGTGGTGCGCGCCGACGACATTGTCGCGAGCGACCCGGATGCCAAGCCGGAGATGTTCGATCCCGCGGAGGACAAGATCTACCGGCACCCGACGTTCTACAAGCTCCCCGATGAAGTGAATCACATGTAAGGGCTTGCCATGAGCACAATCGTTGCCGATACGGCCCACTTCGAGTATGTGCTGCGCATCGCCGACACCTCGCTGATCCTCGGTCAGCGGCTGTCGGAGTGGTGCGGTCACGGACCGGTGATCGAGGAAGACATCGCGCTGACGAACGTTGCGCTGGATCTCATCGGTCAGGCGCGCCTGCTGTTGACGCATGCGGGGCATCTGGAAGGCAAGGGCCGCGACGAGGATCGACTCGCCTTCCTGCGCACCGAGTCGCAGTACCGCAACCTGACGATCGTTGAGCTTCCGAACGTCGACTTCGCCCGCACGATTCTGCGGAACTTCCTCGTCGCTGCGTGGCAGCGCGAGCTGTGGCAGAAGCTGGCCGACTCGAGCGACAGCGAGCTTGCCGCGATCGCGGCCAAGAGCCTGAAGGAGACGCGCTACCACCTGCAGCATGCCGCCGACTGGACCGCGCGCCTGGGTGATGGCACCGAGGAATCACATGCCCGCATGCAGCATGCGCTCAACACACTCTGGCCGTACACCGCCGAGTTCTTCAGTGCCACCGTCGAGGACACGGCCGCCGAAGCGGCAACGATGGGACCGGCCTGGTCGGGACTCGAATCGGCGTGGGACGCAGCGGTCCGACCCGTCCTCGAAGTCGCGACGCTGACGGTGCCGGCGCGGACACCGTTCCTATCGCACGGCAAGCATGGCCGGCACACCGAGTACATGGGCCACCTGCTGACCGAGATGCAGTACCTGCAGCGAACGTACCCTGGTGGGACCTGGTAGAGCATGGCGATGCTGACGTCCGCACAAGCCTGGGACATCCTGACCCGTGTTCCCGATCCAGAGATCCCGGTCATCTCGGTGACCGACCTCGGCATCGTGCGCGACGTGCAAACGGCCGCCGACGGTGTCGACGTCGTGGTGACACCGACCTACTCGGGCTGCCCGGCGACCGAGGCGATTGAACGCTCGATTCGCGAGGCGCTGACGGCGGCGGGCGCTGTACAGGTGCGCGTCAAGACTCAGCTCGCGCCGGCCTGGACCACCGACTGGATCGCGGCGGCCGCGCGGGAGAAGCTGCGTGCCTATGGCATCGCGCCGCCTGGCGCGTGCGCCGCTGCTGAAGCGCAGCCGCTGAGCTTCATGCCGCGCGTCGAGTGTCCGCGCTGCGCCAGCAGCGACACGGAGCGCCTGTCGCAGTTCGGCGCCACTGCCTGCAAGGCGTTGTATCGCTGTCGGGCCTGCCGCGAACCCTTCGAGTATTTCAAACCGCTCTAGCCCATGACTCCCCGCTTCCATCCGCTCCGCGTTGCCGAAGTCCGGCGCGAAACACCGGACTGCGTCAGCCTGAAGTTCGAACTGCCGCCCGGCGTGGCGAACGACTACCGGTTCATGCAGGGCCAGCACATCGCGCTGCGCACCCTGCTCGAGGGGGAAGAACTGCGCCGCTCGTATTCGGTGTGCTCGGGTTGCGACGACGGCGAGCTGCGTGTCGCAGTCAAAAAAGTGCCGGGCGGTCGCTTCTCGGTCTGGGTCAACGAGGCGCTCAAGCCCGGCGACGCGATCGACGTGATGACGCCCGAGGGCCGCTTCTTCACGCCGCTGGCGACGGACAACGACAAGCACTACGTCGCCTTTGCATCGGGCAGCGGCATCACGCCGGTGCTGTCGCTGATCCGCACCACGCTCGCCCGTGAGCCGCGCTCGCGCTTCACGCTGGTCTACGGCAATCGCCGCCAGGCGAGCGTGATGTTCCATGAGGCGCTTGAGGACCTGAAGGACCGCTACCTGACGCGCTTCCGCCTCTACAACGTGTTCTCGCGCGAGGAGCAGGACGTCGAACTTTTCAACGGCCGCATCGACGCTGCCAAGGTGCGGCAGTTCCTGACGACCCTGGTCCCGGCCGCCACCATCGACGAGGCGTTCGTGTGCGGGCCGGCCTCGATGATCGACGAGGTGGAGCAGGCGTTGATCGCCGCCGGCGTGGCCGGTGAGCATGTGCACGTCGAACGCTTCGGCGTACCGGGTGCCGCCACAGCGGCGCCGATCGACGATGCGGAGGCCGCCGAGGCGAAGCTCACGCTGATCATCGATGGCGTGAAACGCGAGGTCGACTTCCACCGTGGCCAGCATTCGATCCTCGAAGCGGGACGCGCGGCCGGCCTGGACCTGCCGTATTCGTGTAAGGGCGGTATGTGCAGTACCTGCCGCGGCAAGCTGCTCGAAGGGCAGGTGAAGATGGCCAAGAACTACGCGCTCGAACCCCACGAAGTGGCCGCCGGCTTTGTCCTCACGTGCCAGTCGTATCCGCTGACCGAGCGGGTGCTGATCTCCTACGACGACCGCTGATAGAGAACAGATGGCGCGACCCAAGTCAGCGACCTTTGACGCACAGCGTGGCGCGATCCGCGATGCGGCCGCGCGCCTGTTTGCCGACAAGGGTTACGCGTCGGCCTCGATCGCCGATATCGCCGCAGCCTGCGGAGTGTCCAAGGCGCTGCTGTATCACTACTACCGCGACAAGGAACACCTGCTGCACGACATCGCCGCAAGCTACGTCGAGCGGCTGCAGTCGATCGTTGCCGAGGTGCAAGCGGAGCGCCTGCCGCCCGCGGCGCAATTGCGGCAGTTCATCGCCCGCTTCATGAACGAGTACGAGCATTCGGCGGCACGACATCGCGTGCTGGTGCAGGACGTGAAGTATCTGTCGCGCGCGCACCGCGCCAAGATCGTCGCCAGCCAGCGCGATGTGGTCGCGGGGTTTTCCGACGTCATCGGCCGGCTTTCGCCTGCCGCGCAGCAGCGGTGGCGCGGGCCGCTGGCGATGATCCTCTTCGGCATGATGAACTGGACCTTCACCTGGCTGCGCGCCGACGGGGCGCTGAAGCATGAGGACCTGGCGCCGGTGCTGGCGGATCTCTTCATCGGAGGGCTGGGACGCGTCCGTACCCCGGCCCGGCCGGCGACGCAGGCGCGGCGTCCACGGACGCGTAGCGCCGCAAACCTGAAGGCGAGCGCATGAGACACGCCGGGCCGCCCCAAGGGCGAATCCCGAGCGCGTGGCGCGAGGGTGGTTCAATGAGCGACGTTTACCTGTGTGACGGCGTACGCACGCCGATCGGCCGCTACGGCGGTGCGCTCGCGAGTGTGCGCACCGATGATCTGGCTGCGATACCGCTGCGCGCCTTGGTGGCGCGCAACAAGGGCGTCGACTGGGCGGCGTTGGACGATGTCTACTACGGCTGCGCCAACCAGGCCGGAGAGGACAACCGCAACGTCGCACGCATGGCGGTACTGTTGACGGGTCTGCCGGACTCGGTACCGGCGGCCACGATCAACCGCCTGTGCGGATCGAGCATGGACGCCGTCGCGCTGTGCGCGCGCGCGATCCGCGCCGGCGAGGCCGAGTTGATGATCGCGGGTGGCGTCGAAGGCATGTCCCGCGCGCCGTTCGTGATGCCGAAAGCCGACACCGCGTTTTCGCGGAGCAACGCTGTCTTCGATACGACGCTCGGATGGCGCTTCGTCAATCCGGTGTTCAGGCAGCAGTTCGGCATCGATTCGATGCCCGAGACCGCCGAGAACGTCGCCGCTGAATTCGGTGTCGCGCGCGCCGATCAGGACGCGTTCGCGTTGCGTTCGCAGCAGCGTTACGCGGCCGCCAGGGCACGCGGATATTTCGCCGGCGAGATCGTCCCAATGACGATTCCGGGGCGCAAAGGCGACACCCTCATCACCGACGATGAACATCCGCGCGAGACAACGCTCGAGGCGCTCGCCAAGCTGAAAGGCGTGGTGAAGCCGGACGGCACGGTTACCGCCGGCAATGCCTCCGGCATCAACGACGGCGCGGTGGCGGTTCTGATCGCGAACGAGCGCGCGGCGGCGCGGCATGGCCTGAAGCCACTCGTGCGCATCGTCGGTGCGGCCACGGCCGGAGTAGCGCCGCGCATCATGGGCATCGGCCCGGCGCCGGCAACGAAGAAGCTGTTGGAGCGCCATGGAGTGAAGGTCTCCGATGTGCAGGTGTTTGAACTCAACGAGGCCTTTGCCGCGCAGGCGCTGGCGGTGACACGGCAACTGGGCCTTCCGGACGATGCCGTGCACGTCAATCCGAACGGCGGTGCCATTGCGCTCGGGCACCCGCTGGGCGCCTCGGGCGCTCGTATCGTGTTGACGGCGGCACGCCAGCTTGCGGCCACCGGTGGCCGCTATGCAGTCGCGACGATGTGCATCGGTGTCGGGCAGGGGATCGCTCTGCTTGTTGAAAGGGTTTGAATTTGCTCTTATTCGCTTCACTACCGCGTCGGATCGGCCGCACTCAGCCGCCGCCACCGTTTTACCCATAAGAGGAGACACATGAAGTTCACCACCAAGTTGTTGGCGGTCTTGTCGGCTGCCCTGGCCGTCAATGCCGTGCTCGCGCAGGACATCAAGGTCGGCGTCAATGTTTCGGCGACCGGCCCGGCGGCGTCGCTCGGTATTCCGGAGCGCAACACTTTTCCGCTGATGCCACAGACGATCGGCGGCAAGAAGGTGATCTTCATCGTGCTCGATGACGCGTCTGACACGACCACCGCCGTCAAGAATGCCCGCAAGCTGATCACCGAGGACAAGGTGGATGTCATCGTCGGCTCGACGATCACGCCGAATTCGCTCGCGATGATCGACGTCGCGGCAGAAACCGAGACGCCGATGGTCTCGATGGCGGCGTCTAGCCGCATCGTCGAGCCGGTCGACGCCAAGCGCCGCTGGGTCTTCAAGACGCCGCAGAACGACCAGCAGATGGCGCTGGTCATCCTGGGCGACATGATCAATCGCGGCGTGAAGACCGTCGGTTTCATTGGATTTGCCGACGCCTATGGTGAAGGCTGGTGGAACGAGTTCAGCAAGATCGCTGAGACGCGCGGCATCAAAGTTCTGGCCAACGAGCGCTACAACCGTGCTGATGCGTCAGTGACCGGCCAGGTGCTGAAGCTGATCGCTGCCAAGCCCGATGCGATCCTGATCGCGGGCTCCGGCACGCCAGCTGCGTTGCCGCAGAAGACGCTCAAGGAGCGCGGGTATGCGGGCAAGATCTATCAGACGCACGGTGTCGCAAACAACGACTTCCTGCGCGTCTGCGGCAAGGACTGCGAGGGCACGCTGCTGCCGGCGGGGCCGGTTCTCGTGGCGGCGCAACTTCCCAACGACCACCCGGTGAAGAAGTCGGCGCTGGCTTATATCGACGCATACGAGAAGGTCCACGGCAAAGGCAGCGTCTCGACCTTTGGAGCGCACGCCTGGGACACCGGCGTGCTGCTGCAGGTCGCCATTCCCGTCGCGCTGAAGACAGCCCAGCCCGGGACCAAGGAATTCAAGGTTGCATTGCGTAACGCGCTCGAGGGCATCAAGAACGCGGCTGGCGCGCACGGCATCTTCAACATGAGCCCGAACGACCACCTTGGACTCGACCAGCGCGCAGCGGTCATGGTGATGATCCAGAACGGGGCCTGGGTGCTGCAGAAGTAGCGTCGCGGGTGTACGCAGCGCCGGAGGCGCTGCAGGTGCACCGGCTCCGATTGAACAGCGTGTGGGCCTTGGGCGGCCCGGCGCCCCGAGGGAAGCGCGATCGGCACTCCGATCGCGCTTTTTTGATGAAACGGCAGGCAGACAACAAGCCGTGAATTTCGACATTGCATTGCTGCTCGCGCAGGACGGCATCACCAACGGTGCCATTTACGCGCTGCTGGCGTTGGCCCTCGTGCTGGCGTTTGCAGTGACGCGCGTGATCTTCATTCCGCAGGGCGAGTTCGTGGCGTACGGCGCGCTGACGCTCGTCGCGTTGCAGGCTGGACGTTTGCCCGGAACCGTCAAGTTGCTGCTGGTGGCTGGCGCGCTGGTCACGTTGGTGGAGGTCGTGAGCGCGATCCGCACTAAGCAGTGGCGGCGCTTCGGCTGGGTCGCTCTGTGGAACCTTGCGTACCCGTTCACGCTGTGGGCACTGCTGAGCGCCATGCCGGCGACTGACTGGCCGATGCCGCTGCAGATCCTTGTGGCTCTTGCCATCGTCGTTCCCCTCGGACCCATGGTGTACAGGCTTGCGTACCAGCCGCTCGCCGAAGCGCCGGTGCTGATCCTGCTGATCGTCTCCGTCGCGGTGCACGTCGTCATGGTGGGGCTCGGCCTGCTGGTCTTCGGCGCCGAAGGCTCGCGCACGCCAGCCTTCAGCGAGGGGACTTTTCAGCTTGGCACACTCTCGGCGAGCGCGCAGTCGCTGTGGGTCATCGGCTGCTCGCTTGGCTTGATCGCACTGCTTTACTTCCTGTTCGAGCGCACGATCTATGGCAAGGCGCTGCGCGCGACCGCCGTGAACCGGCGCGGCGCCAGGCTGATGGGTATTCCGACCGAGTTCGCCGGCAGCCTGTCGTTCTTCCTTTGCGCGCTGATCGGTGCGTTCTCCGGCATCCTGATCGCGCCGATCACGACGATCTACTACGAAAGCGGCTTCCTGATGGGGCTCAAAGGCTTCGTCGGGGCGATCATCGGCGGCCTGGCGAGCTACCCCGTGGCTGCAGCCGGCGCATTGCTGGTCGGACTGCTGGAGTCGTATTCCTCGTTCTGGGCCAGCGCCTACAAGGAAGTGATCGTGTTCACGCTGATCATCCCCGTGCTGCTGTGGCGATCGCTGCGCACGCGTCACGTCGAGGAGGACGAGTGATGCGCGGGCCGCGATCGTCCTGGCTGATCACGGTGTTTCTGATCGCGGTCGCGATCGCCCCGCGCGTGCTGCCCGAGTTTTCGATCACGTTGGCGAACTACATTGGCCTGTACGCACTCGTCGCGCTCGGCCTTGTGCTGCTGACAGGCGTTGGCGGCCTGACATCGTTCGGACAGGCGGCCTTCGTCGGACTGGGCGCCTACGCGACCGCAGTGCTGTCCACTCAACGGGACTGCCATCGTGGCTGGCGTGGATGAGCGCGTCCCCCTGGCTCTCGCTGCTCGCGGGATTTGTGCTGACGCTCGCGGTGGCGGCCGCACTGGGCTCGCTGACGCTGAAGCTATCGGGGCACTATCTGCCGCTCGGCACGATCGCCTGGGGCATCAGCCTGGCGTTTCTGTTCGGCACATCTGAAACGCTCGGCGGCTACACCGGTTTGTCCGGGGTGCCACCGATTGCGATCTTCGGCTGGAAACTCGAGACCGGAGATCAGATCTATTACCTGATCTGGGCCTTCCTGCTGGCAGGCGTATTCACCACGCGCAATCTGCTTGACTCGCGTGAGGGCCGCGCCATCCGGGCGCTCAAGGGCGGCATGGTGATGGCCGAGTCGATGGGCGTGAACACCTCGGCCTCGCGCATGGTCGCCTTCGTCCTGGCAGCACTGATGGCGTGCGCGTCCGGTTGGCTGTACGCGCACATGCAGCGCTTCGTCAACCCGACACCATTTTCCCTGAACATGGGCATCGAGTACCTGTTCATGGCGGTGATCGGCGGCGCCGGTTACGTGTGGGGTGCGCTACTTGGCGCAGTGGTCATCACGGTGTCGAAGACCTGGCTGCAGGACCTGATCCCGCATCTGGTCGAACAGGCCGGCAACTTCGAGATCATCGTCTTCGGCATTCTGATGATCGTGATCCTGCAGCGCGCACCGGAAGGGCTGTGGCCAGTCATCACCAGGCGTTTTCCGCTGCGCCCGTCGCGGCGGGTGATCGCTCCCGAGGTGCCACCGCTCGCGCGCAGGCCGATGCCGCCCAAGGATGCAGTGCTGCTCGAAGTGAAGGGAGCCACC
This sequence comes from uncultured beta proteobacterium, assembly GCA_963724605.1. Classification (GTDB taxonomy): domain Bacteria; phylum Pseudomonadota; class Gammaproteobacteria; order Burkholderiales; family Burkholderiaceae_F; genus JALORV01. Next base: position 573,634 of record CAVRVM010000015.1, on the reverse strand, counting down.
AAGCGTTTCGGCGGACTGGTGGCGGTGAACTCGATGGACCTGCAGGTGAAGGCCGGTGAGATCGTCGCGCTCATCGGGCCGAACGGCGCCGGCAAGAGCACGATGTTCAACCTCATTTCCGGCGTGCTCGATCGGACGTCCGGCAGCGTGCGGTTCCGCGGAAACGACGTGGCCGGCCGTTCCTCGCGCGAGATCGCGCGGCTGGGTCTGTCGCGTACGTTCCAGCATGTGCGACTGTTGCCGCAGATGACGGTCGTCGACAATGTGGCGATCGGTGCGCATCGCCGTGATTACCCGGGGCTGCTGGCCGGCGTGTTCGGCGGTGCGTGGCGGCTCGACCGCGGTGAGGAGGCAAGGCTGCTCGCCGAGTCGGCGCGGCAGATCGAACGAGTCAACCTCGCAGATCACATGTTCGACGCCGCAGGCTCGCTGCCGCTAGGCAAGCAGCGCATCCTCGAGATCGCGCGCGCGCTGTGCTCGGACCCCTGCCTTCTGTTGCTCGACGAACCTGCTGCCGGACTGCGCTACCTGGAGAAACGCGCCCTAGCGGACCTGCTGCGCAAGCTCAAGAGCGAGGGGCTTTCGATCCTCGTGGTCGAGCACGACATGGACTTTGTCATGGGCCTGGTCGATCGTGTCTACGTGATGGATTTCGGTCAAAAGATTTCCGATGGACTACCCGAGCAGGTGCAGCGCGACCCGCGTGTGCTAGAGGCCTATCTCGGCGGCATCGACGAGAAGGACGCGGCATGAGCGCCGCACGGCCGCTCCGAAGGCGCTCGCGTCCCCCTCGGGGGGACCGCCCGCAGGGCGAGGGGGCGGCATGAGCGACCTAAGCGCTGCGCGCTTCGCTCGCTCGGGCGCCCATTGGGCTCCCCCCTCCCCAGTTCTCCCCTCGAGGGGAGGGAGCACGCGAAATCGCCGCATCCCATGACCATCGAACGCATCCTCGAAGTACGCGACCTGTCAGTTGCCTACGGCAAGGTCGAGGCGGTGATGAATGCCAACCTCGATGTCGGCGTCGGCCAGATCGTCACGGTGATCGGGCCCAACGGCGCCGGCAAGACGACACTGCTGGCCGCGATCATGGGCGCTCTGCCTGCCAACGGTGCCGCACGCGGTGTCGTGCGTTTTGGCGGCATGGCCGAGACCAAGCCGTCGGTCGAAGAGATGGTGGCGCGCGGCATGACCCTGGTGCCGGAAAAGCGCGAGCTCTTCGGCGAGATGACGGTCGAAGATAACCTGCTGCTGGGCGCATTCCAGCGCTACCGCTCCGGCGAGCGCGATCATGCGAAGACGATGGCCGAGGTCTACGCCTTGTTCCCGCGCCTGCAGGAGCGCCGCACGCAGCTGGCCGGAACGCTCTCGGGTGGCGAGCGCCAGATGCTTGCTGTCGGCCGGGCATTGATGGCCAAACCGCGGCTGCTGATGCTCGACGAGCCGTCGCTCGGCTTGGCGCCGCGCATCGTGCGCGAGATCTTCCATATCGTCGTCGAACTGAAGCGGCGCGGCGTTTCGATCCTGCTGGTGGAGCAGAACGCCCGCGCAGCGCTCCAGATCGCCGACCACGCCTATGTCCTCGAAACCGGCGAGGTCGTGCTCGATGGGCCGGCCGACGCGCTGGCGACCGACCCTCGCGTCATCGAGAGCTATCTGGGCCTGGGCGTGCGCCACTGAGCTAAGCGATCGCCTCCGGCTTGGGCTACGATGGCTTCTGCGTTGGGGGTACTGCCGCGGCGCGGCAGTTGAGAGAGTCCCCAGAACCTGATCCGGTTAATACCGGCGGAGGGAAACGTGGCCGCTTGGCCCGCTCCCTCCCACTAGGAGCGATTCATGAACGCCAATCCCAAGTTCATCGCCGCCACTGCCCAGGTGGACGAGGCCGCGGTCCAGCCGCTGCCGAAGTCACGCAAGGTCTACGTCCAGGGCTCGCGCCCAGACATTCGCGTGCCGATGCGCGAGATCTCGCAATCTGACACGCCGCTCTACGGCAAACCGGACCAGGTCGAACACAACCCGTCGCTGGCGGTGTACGACACGTCCGGCCCTTACACCGACCCCGCGGTGAAGATCGACATACGCTCGGGCCTCGAGGCGCTGCGTGCTTCCTGGATCGCTGAGCGCGGCGACACCGAAGACCTCGGCGGGCCGAGTTCGCGATTCGGCGTCGAGCGCCTGACGGATCCCAAGCTGACCGAGTTGCGCTTCAACCTGCACCGCAGCCCGCGTCGTGCGCGCGCGGGCGCAAACGTTTCGCAGATGCACTATGCGCGGCGCGGCATCGTCACACCCGAGATGGAGTACATCTCAATTCGCGAGAACCAGCGGGCGGAGCAGTTCTCCGAGATGCTGAAGCGCCAGCACCCCGGCATGAATTTCGGCGCCGAACCTGCCGACGCTTATCACGCCCGAGTTCGTGCGCGACGAAGTGGCGCGCGGCCGAGCGATCATCCCGGCCAACATCAATCATCCGGAAACCGAGCCGATGATCATCGGCCGCAACTTCCTGGTGAAGATCAACGCCAACATCGGCAACTCCGCGGTCACGCAGCTCGATCGGCGAGGAAGTCGAGAAGATGACGTGGGCAATCCGCTGGGGCGCCGATACCGTGATGGATCTCTCGACCGGCAAGCACATCCACGAGACGCGCGAATGGATCCTGCGCAACTCGCCGGTGCCGATCGGCACCGTGCCGATCTACCAGGCGCTGGAGAAGGTCGACGGCAAGGCCGAGGAACTCACCTGGGAGATCTTCCGCGACACGCTGATCGAGCAGGCCGAGCAGGGCGTCGACTACTTCACGATCCACGCCGGCGTGCGCCTGCCGTACATCCCGATGACTGCCAAGCGCATGACCGGCATCGTCTCGCGCGGCGGCTCGATCATGGCCAAGTGGTGCCTGTCACACCACAAGGAAAGCTTCCTGTACACGCACTTCGAGGAGATCTGCGAACATCATGAAGGCGTACGACGTCGCCTTTTCGCTCGGCGACGGGCTGCGTCCCGGCTCGATCTACGACGCCAACGATGAAGCGCAGATGGCCGAACTCGCCGACGCTGGGCGAGCTGACGACAGGTCGCCTGGAAGCACGACGTGCAGGTGATGATCGAAGGGCCGGGCCATGTGCCGATGCACATGATCAAGCACAACATGGACGAGCAGCTGCGGCTGTGCCACGAGGCGCCGTTCTATACGCTGGGCCCCCTGACCACCGACATCGCGCCGGGCTACGACCACATCACCAGCGCGATCGGCGCCGCGATGATCGGCTGGTACGGCACCGCGATGCTCTGCTACGTGACGCCCAAGGAGCACCTCGGCCTGCCGAACAAGAAGGACGTGAAGGACGGCATCATGGCCTACAAGATCGCCGCGCACGCGGCCGACCTCGCCAAGGGCCATCCAGGCGCGCAGCTGCGCGACAACGCGCTGTCCAAGGCGCGCTTCGAGTTCCGCTGGGAGGACCAGTTCAACCTCGGGCTCGATCCGGACACGGCGAAGGACTTCCACGATGAAACGCTGCCGAAGGACGCGATGAAGACTCGCGCACTTCTGCTCGATGTGCGGCCCGCATTTCTGCAGCATGAAGATCACGCAGGACGTGCGCGACTATGCCGAGAAGATCGGCGTCAGTGCGGAGACCGCACTTACCAAGGGGATGGAAGAGAAGTCGATCGAATTCGTGAAGAAGGGCGCCGAGGTGTACCAGCGTGCCTGATGCTTATCCGAGGAGAACCTACAGATGAGATTGTTCGCATGGCTTGCAGCCGCCGTGATCGCCGTGTCCGCGCAGTTCGCAGTCGCGGCCGACAAGTTCGTGCTCAAGAGCGCTGACGTTGCGCCGAACGCGAAGATCGCCGACAAGCACGTCTTCAAGGGCTTCGGCTGCGAAGGCGGCAACGTATCGCCGGCGCTCGAGTGGAGCGGCGCCCCGGCCGGCACCAAGAGCTTTGCGGTCACCATGTACGACCCGGATGCACCGACCGGAAGTGGCTGGTGGCACTGGGTTGTGTTCAACATCCCGTCCTCGACCACGAAGCTGGAGCAGGGCGCTGGCGACGCCGGCGGGGCGCGCCTGCCGGCGGGAGCCGTGCAGAGCCGCACCGACTTTGGCGGCCCGGCTTCGGTGGACCATGTCCGCCCAAGGGGCCCAGCCTGAAGAAGCCGCACCGCTACATCTTCACAGTGTTCGCGCTGAAGGTCGACAAGCTCGACCTTGGACCCGATTCTTCCGGGGCGCTGGTCGGCTACATGCTGAACGCTAACGCGATTGGCAAGGCAAGTTTCACGGGGCTTTACGGCCGCTGATCCTTGTGCTGAAGCGAGAGCGCGGCTGCCGGGCTGTGGCGACGCCGTCGAACGGACTATCCGGCGCGCCGCTCCTCGTCCGCTCAGGCGCGACGGCACAGTTGTTCCTGTCGTGATCCTCCGTTTCAAATGTCGAATTAGAGGCTCGCAGGAGCCGCTGGACTTAGGGTCGTATCGAACGATTGCAGCGATTCGTCGCTGAGCGACAATGGGCGTACGCCTCTGTCTTCTCCAGGAAAATGCTTCCCCTCCTATCGCAGCTCGAAACCCGCGTGCTCGGAGTACTCGTCGAGAAGGAAGCCACGGTTCCCGACATCTACCCGCTCTCGCTCAACGCGCTGACGTCCGGGTGCAACCAGAAGAACAATCGCGATCCGGTGCTGGCGGCGACGGATTCGGAAGTGCAGGCGGCCGTCGATCGGCTGCGGCCGCTGTCGCTGATCATCGAGTCGAGTGGCTCGCGCGTCATGCGCTACTCGCACAATGTGCAGCGCGTATTGAAGATCCCTAACGAGGCGGTCGCGCTGCTTGCCACGTTGTGGTTACGCGGGCCGCAGACCGCAGCGGAGCTGCGCACTGCCAGCGAACGACTGCATCGGTTTGCCGATGTCAGTTCGGTCGAAGGCTACCTCGAGCAGCTTGCGCAGCGTAGTGACGATGCCGGAGGACCGCTGGTCGTGCTGATGCCGCGCAGTCCGGGTTCACGCGAGCCACGCTGGGCGCATCTGCTGTCGGGGAAGCCCACCGTGCAGCCGCAGCCAGTGAGCAGCGTCCTGAGCGAAGCGCCTGAAGGCCTCAATGAACTTCGTACCGAGGTGGCGAGTCTGAGGGCCGAGATCGCCGAGTTGCGAGCGCTGGTCGAGCGACGAGGACCGAGCGGTCCCGGCGACTGACAGTATTGGCGCCGCAGCGGCCCCGGAGCCTGGTAATCGGGTAGAGGGCTGCTACGGAGACTCATTTCAGTCGCGTCAGTGTTGCCGCAAGGTTTCCGCCCTGTTGCCAGCGGTTACAGCGCGTGTGTTGCGTGGGTGAGGTACGTAGAATCGCGCTTCGTTCGAGATGCGGGAAGGCGACGTGCTGAAGAGCCCTCGTGTATGGATCGCGCTGGTGGCGCTCGTCGCGCTGGCCGGCGGCGGTTGGTGGTGGTACGCGCGTGGCGCCGAAGAAGCGCCGAAGTATCGCCTCGCGAAGATCGAGCGCGGTCCGTTGACGGCGACCGTGTCATCCACCGGGACGCTGAATCCGGTCACGTCGGTGCAGGTCGGTACCCAGGTCTCGGGCCAGATCAAGGAACTGTTCGTCGACTTCAATTCGCCGGTCAAGCAGGGGCAACTGATCGCGCGCATCGACCCCGAGACATTCCAGTACCGCGTGCGTCAGGCCGAGGCCGATCTCGAGGCGGGCCGCTCTTCGCTGAACCGTTCCCAGGTGGCGCTGGCCATTGCAAAGCGCGACCTCGAGCGCACCAAGGAACTGGTGGAACGCAAGTTCACGTCACCCGCGGAACTGGACCGCGTCCAGTCAACTTATGATCTCGCCGGGGCCGAAGTGCGCACGGCGCAGGCGGTAGTGCAACAGCGGGAAGCGGCGCTGTCGACCGCCCGCATCGACCTCGGCCGCACCGAGATCCGCGCGCCGGTCGACGGTGTGGTCATCAAGCGCAGCGTCGACGTTGGACAGACGGTCGCCGCCAGCCTGCAGGCGCCAGAGCTCTTCATCATCGCGAAGGATCTGCGCGACATGCAGGTCGAGACGTCGATCGACGAGGCCGACGTCGGTCGCATCAAAGTGGGTCAACGCGTGAGCTTCACGGTCGACGCGTTCCCGGGACGGACGTTCAACGGCGAGGTGCGCAGCGTGCGCAAGGCCGCGCAGAATGTTCAGAACGTGGTGACTTACATCGCGATCGTGTCGGCCAACAACGAACGGGGTGAATTGTTGCCCGGCATGACGGCGAACGTCCGCATCGTGACCGACACGCGCGACGTGGTGTTGAAGGCGCCCAACGGAGCAGTTCGGTTCCGTCCGGCCGGCACCGCGACCGCCGACGCGCCCAAGGCCGGAGCCGGTTCCGAGAAGGCGGCTGCCAGCAAGTCCGGTGCGGCGGGCGGCAGTCCAATAGCGCAGTTCCGCGAGCGGCTGGTGACGGAGCTGAAGCTCGATGCCGAACAGCAGCAGCGCATCGAGCCGATATTCACGGAGATGCGCAACAAATTCTCGGCGCTGCGCGACATGCCCGAAGAGGCGCGTGCCAAGGCCGGTGCGGCGATCCGCGCCGAATTGAGGGCGAAGATCGAAGAGGTGCTGCGACCGGATCAACAGGCGGGATTCGCCGAGATCGCCGCGGAGTTCACCGGGCGCGCTGGCGCGGGCCAGGCGACGCGCGGGCGTGTCTGGGTCCTCGAGGATGGCAAGCCGCGCGCGATCGAAGTTCGCGTCGGCCTGTCCGACGGCGCGATGACTGAGGTCAACGGCGAAGGAATCACCGAAGGCCTCGAGGTGATTGTCGGGCAGGGCGGGACCAACGCGGCGCCCGCGCAGAAGGGCGCGCCACCTCGGATGTTCTTCTGACACCGCAAGCGCGACGATGACAGAGCCGCTGATCCGCGTCGAAAAGCTGACCAAGGATTACGCCCTGGGCGACACCGTTGTGCACGCGCTTGCTGGGGTCACACTGACGATCGGGGCGGGCGAGTTCGTCGCGGTCATGGGGCCTTCAGGCTCCGGCAAGTCGACGTTCATGAACATGATCGGATGCCTCGACCGGCCGACTTCGGGTAACTACTGGCTGGCGGGTGAAGACGCGGCGCGCATGGACTCGGATGCGCTGGCGGCGGTGCGCAACAGGCGCATCGGTTTCGTGTTCCAGCAGTTCAACCTGCTTGCCCGCACCAGCGCACTGGAAAACGTCGAACTGCCGCTGATGTACGCCAACGTTCCGATTGCGATCCGCCACGCGCGCGCCAAGGAAAAACTCGAACAGGTCGGCCTCGGGTCGCGCTTCGATCATCAGCCGTCCCAGTTGTCCGGCGGCCAGCAGCAGCGTGTCGCCATTGCGCGCGCCCTGGTGAACAACCCGGCGCTGATTCTGGCCGACGAGCCGACCGGGGCACTCGATTCACGCACGAGTGTAGAAATCATGGTCTTGCTGCAGCAACTCAACGCCGGCGGCATGACCATCGTTCTCGTCACGCACGAGAACGACATCGCTGCGTTCGCCGCGCGGGTCGTGCACTTTCGCGACGGCAAGGTCGTCAGCGACGACCGACAGGTGCCGCGCTCGGCGCAAGTGGAACTCGCGAAGCTCGACCAGTCCGCCGAGGCGGTTGCATGAGCGCCGCACGCCGAAGGCGCTCACGTTCCCCGCGGGGGGACCGCTCGCAGGGCGAGGGGGCGACCGCAAGCGCCGCACGGCCGCTCCGAAGGCGCTCGCGTCCCCCGCTGAGGGACCGCCCGCAGGGCGAGGGGGCCAGATGAACGCAATGATGGTCCTGCGCGTGGCGCTGAAGGCGTTGCGCGTGAACAAGCTGCGCTCGTCGCTGACGATGCTCGGCATGATCATCGGCGTGGCCGCCGTCATCGCAATGCTCGCCATCGGCGGTGGCGCACAGGAGCGGGTTCGTGACCAGCTGAAGAACCTCGGCTCGAACCTGATGCTGATCATCCCGGGCTCGACCACCGCGAGCGGCGTCCGGCTCGGCACCGGGGCTGCACAGACCCTGACCGAAGAGGACGCCCAGGCGATTGCGGTCGAGGTCGAAGGAGTCGTCGTCGCGGCGCCCTCGTTGCGCGGCTCGGGGCAGGTCGTGGCAGGCAATGCCAACTGGTCGACCCAGTACTTCGGCACGACGAATGACTACCTGATCGCGCGTGACTGGCCGCTCGCATCCGGCCGGCTCTTCGAGCCGCAACGAAGTCTCGAGTTCGGGCAAGGTCGCGCTGATCGGGCTGACCACGGCGCAGCAGCTCTTCGGCGATGTCGATCCAGTCGACCAGGTGATCCGCGTGCGCAAGGTGCCGCTGACGATCATCGGAGTACTGGCACGCAAGGGACAGAATGCACTAGGACAGGACCAGGACGACATCGTGCTGATGCCGCTTTCCACCGCACGCAACCGCGTGCTCGGACAGACGCAGGGCAAGCAGCGCCGTGTCGGCACGATATCGGTCAAGACGGCCGATGGCGCCGACATGAAGGCGATCGAGGAGAAGATCAAGGATCTCCTGCGGCAGCGCATGAAGGTGCAGCCGGGCGGCGAGGACCCGTTCACGATCCGCAACCTGACCGAGATCCTGCAGGCGCAAGAGGCGGCGAGCCGCGTGCTGACATTGCTGCTCGGCGCGGTCGCGTCGGTGTCGCTGCTGGTCGGCGGCATCGGCATCATGAACATCATGCTGGTCAGCGTGACCGAGCGCACGCGCGAGATCGGCCTGCGCAAGGCGGTCGGGGCGCGCGGCCGCGACATCCTGAAGCAGTTTATCGTCGAAGCGGTCACGCTGTCGATGATCGGCGGGGCACTGGGCATCCTGCTCGGGGTCATCGCATCGTTCGCGGTCGGGGAATTCGCCAACTGGCGCACCGACATCACGCCGCAGGCGATTGTCCTGGCAGTGGGCTTTTCGGCGGGCGTCGGTGTGTTTTTCGGCTTCTATCCGGCGCGCAAGGCGTCGCGGCTGCTTCCGATAGAGGCCTTGCGCTACGAATAGACGCACAAGGCGTGCGCTTATCCGGCCGCTGGTGGCCGGCCGCTGCGGCAGCATGACGTTCGATCCCGGGCCTCGCCTGGGCCGAACGGGCCCAATTCGCCGCTATGACCCGCTGTATTCGCTTCGAACGCTGTCTCCCGCTCGCGCTGCTGGCGGTGTTTGTGTTCACCTTCGGGTTTGCCTGGCCCGAGCCGGCCCATGCCGTGGCGCGGTGGCTTGGCGTGCAACCGGATTCTCGCGAGCGGCTCTGGTTGGCGGCATTCAGCGGATTTGCGCTCGGCCTGGCGCTCGGCCTGATGGCCTACGAACTGCGCGCACGCGGCGTTTCGATTGCGCTGCGGCGTTTGACGGATCTCGCCGCCAGTATCGACGGCCGCACTGCGGAGGAAACCCGGCGCGGCCACATCAAGCAGGAACTCGAGCGCCTGTCGGACGAAGTGCTGTACTCGGCGCGCCGCATGACGCAGGAGCGGCGCGAGTTCGACGCGCAGGCAACCGGGTGGCAGGCGATGTTTGCGGCCACGCTGGATTCCATGTTCGTGCTCGACGCCGACGGCATCGTCAAGGACCTCAATCCCGCGGCCGAGCGGCAGTTCAAGATCACTGCGGCGGACGCGCTGGGCAAGCACCTGGCCGATCTGCTGTTTCCGCTGCCGCACCGTGCACTCGACAACGCCGCGTTCATGCAGGACATCGCGGCGGGCAAGGCCATCGGGCGGCGTCAGGAGATGATTGTTCACTGCGGCTCGCGCCAGTTCCCGGTGGAGCTGGCCATGGCGGAATTCCACGTCGGCGACGAGCGCGGGATGATCGCCACGGCGCGCGACATCTCCGGCCAGCGACAGACGCGCGCAGACCTGAAGCGCGTGCGCGAGCAGGCAGATCGACTGCAGGCGCGCCTGCGGGCCGAACTGGCGTCGCGCCGCATCGTGCGGCCGACGGCCGAACAGTTGCCGGTGTCCGACGCGCCGGTCGTGACGACCGGAGGCACGCCGTTCACGCTGGAAGATGCCTGCGGGGATGTCATCCGCCGCCTGGTCGTGAAAGCCGAGCGCAAGGGTCTGGGTTTCCGCTACGAGGACACCGAGGTGCAAGGCATGGGGCTCATCGGCGACGCAAATCGACTGCGTGCCTTGACCACGGACCTGATCGACAACGTCGTGCGACATGCAACGACAGGCGAGATCATCGTCCACGTGTCGGCGCTGTCGACCGACGAGCGCAGCATCGAGCTCACCGTCAGTGTCGCAGCAACCGGCATGACGGACGACGAGAGCACGCACGTGGGCCGGCCGCTCAACCGGGCGCAGGGTTCCAGTGGGCGGGCCAAGCCGAAGTCGCAGGCGGGCTTACGCGAACGCACTGTCGACGTGGCCGGGGTGGAGACGCGTGTGTCGACTTCGCTGGATCGCGGTGCGGTGTTCAAGGCCCGCATGCACTACGCGGTGGATCTGTCGCGCGTATCGATTGATCTCGGCGCGCTCGCCGGCGTGGCCGCTCCGACCGCCGACGATGGCGGCGACATCGATCCTCGCCTTGTGGCCGAGTTCGCGCGTGCGGCCGCGCGACTGCGCCACAACGCCGAGCACGGCAATCTTGGCGCCCTGTGGGCGCAGGCCCATCGCCTGAAGGAGATCTGGCTGCCACGTGCGCCGTTGTCGGAGGCGGGCGTGGTCAGCGCGCTGGCGCACACGGCACGCGGTGGTGATGGGGCCAACGCCCGCATGCTTGCAAGGCGGCTGGCCGACGCGCTCGACGCGACGGTGCGCGAGCAGATGAGTGCTCCGGGCATCGTGCTCGAAGCGTCGGCGGCTTGAAGGAATGAGCGCGACCGGCTGCACCTCCCGGGGTCGTTAAGATTGCGCGCCGCGTCGGGAGCCGACGGTCGGCCCAAGCGCAACTAGAGGGAGCACAGATGAAACGGTTGGCCATCATAGTCACGGTTCTGGCGTCGAAATAGAGGCGGAACCACTACGTGGATCTCATACTGCTGCTCAAGGCCGCCATCCTCGGGATCGTCGAGGGGCTGACCGAATTCCTGCCGATCTCCTCGACCGGGCATCTGATCGTCGCCAGCTCGCTGCTGGGATTCCGGGGCGAGACGGTGGCCACGTTCGAGATCGCGATCCAGACCGGCGCGATGTTCTCGGTGATCTGGGAATACCGCCAGCGGCTCGCGGCCACCGTCGTCGGCATCGCGACCGACCGGACCGCACAACGGTTTGCACTCAATGTCGCAGTTGCATTCGCGCCGGCTGTAGTGTTCGGACTGCTGCTCGGCAAGGTGATCAAGCAGTATCTGTTTCATCCGGTGCCGGTCGCCATTGCGTTCGTCGTCGGTGGTTTCATCATCCTGTGGGCCGAAGCGCGCCACAAGCGTCTCTATGGCGAGCGTGATCTGCTCGGCCAGCGCCACGCGCGGGTGGAGACTGTCGACGACATGACCCCGCTCGATGCGTTGAAGGTGGGGCTGTTTCAATGTCTGGCCCTGATTCCCGGAACCAGCCGTTCCGGCGCGACGATCATCGGCGCCATGATTCTCGGCCTGTCACGCAGGGCGGCGACCGAGTTCAGTTTCTATCTGGCGATTCCGACGCTGATCGGCGCCGGCATATATTCGGTGTGGAAGCAGCGCGAAGCATTCGTGGCGGCAGACGCGCCGATGTTTGCCGTCGGCCTGGTCTTTTCGTTCGTGTCCGCCTGGCTCTGTATCCGCTGGCTGATCCGCTTCATTTCAACGCACGATTTCACGGCATTCGGCTGGTACCGGATCGCATTTGGGGCGGTCATCCTGCTGACGGCGTGGCGTGGGTGGGTCGACTGGACACACTGACCCAACCTCAACCCGCGCCTCGATGGTCCGGCGTCGATGTGACGCTGGCCGTCACCAGTGCCGCGATCATCGCCTATGGCGTGCTCGCGCTCGATTGGCCGGTGTTCATCGTCATGGCGCTCTTCTGGTTCGAGAACGTGGTGATCGGCGGTTTCAACGCACTGCGCATGCTCGTCAGCGGAATTCGGATGGGTCCGACCGGACTTGTTGCCGCCTGCGCGATCGCCGCCTTCTTCACGGTGCACTATGGCCTGTTCACGGCCGTCCACGGCGTGTTCGTGGTCATGTTGTTCGGGGCGGCTGAGCTTGGACGTGCGGCGATGAACGGAGGCCTGCTGGGGCCACTGCAGCGCATGTTCGAACAGCTGATCGCGGACCGTGACGGCTGGCTTGCGATGCTTGCGATCATCGGCGTGCAGGGCGCCGGCTTTGTGCGGTGGTGGCGCCACACGCGTGCACTGCCGACGCCGCTGAAGGAGTTGATGGGCGCACCCTACGGCCGCATCGTCGTTCTGCACATCACGCTGATCGCCGGCGGCTTTGTGGTGATGTCGCTGCACGCGCCCGTGCTCGGCGCGCTACTGCTGATTGCGTTGAAACTCGCCTACGACCTGATCACGCTTGCGCGCGAGCCGCGTAAGGAGGCCGAGCATGCTGCACAGACGAAAGTGCGCGACCTGCTCGTGATCGGCAGAAGGACCCTGAGATGAACCGACCTGACGAAAGCCAGGAACTGTGTGCACTGCTGCGCTCGCGCTTTCCGATCATCCTGATCCAGTCGCACGAGGAACCGCGCATTCTCGAACTGCTGCAGAAGGCGGCCAATTTGGAGAACCAGGTCATGATGACCTGGAGCATCACGAACGGGATCCGCCGCTACGGGCGCGAAGAGGCGATCTACCAGACCAATGATCTGCTGGATGCGTTGAAGCACATCGACAAGACGCCGCAAAACGGCATCTACGTGCTGTGCGATGCACATCCCGGATTCAAGGATCCGGTCGCCCTGCGTCTGATACGCGAAATCGCCCTGTCTCATTACCGGAGTGCGCGAACGCTGGTATTCGTCAGCCCGCGCCTCGAGGATCTGCCTCCCGAACTGTTGCGTCTTTCGGCGCATTTTCATCCGCGACTGCCCAACCGCGACGACATCCGCGCGATCGTGGCGGAGGAGGCGCGGCGCTACGAGTCGCAGTCCGGTGAGAAGCCGCGCAGCGACCGGCACTCGCTCGACATGCTGATCATGCATCTGCTGGGCATGGAACAGGATGACGTGCGCCGCCTGGTGCGGCAGGCGCTGCGCGATGACGGCGCGATCAGCGGCGACGACGTGCGACGCGTGCTCGCGACCAAGTACGAGGCGCTCGGGGGCGCGGGCACGCTGGCGTACGAGGAAAGCAAGGTTCGCTTCGAAGACGTCGGCGGCCTGGCGCGACTCAAGCACTGGATCGGCCTGCGCCGCATTCCGTTCCTGGCAGGGGGTGACGACGTCGACCGTCCCAAAGGCATTGTCCTGCTCGGCGTGCAGGGCGGCGGCAAGAGTCTGGCAGCGCGTGCGGTGGCGGGAGAATGGGGCGTGCCGTTGATGCGGATGGACTTTGGCGCGCTCTACAACAAGTACTACGGCGAGACCGAACGCAACCTGCGCAATGCCTTCGCAGCAGCCGAGAGCATGTCACCCTGCGTGCTCTGGGTCGACGAGATCGAAAAGGGCATTTCGACCGACAGCGGTGATGGCGACGGCGGAGTGTCGCGCCGCGTGTTGGGCACGCTGCTCACGTGGATGGCCGAGCGCAGGGAGCCGGTGTTCATGGTGGCGACTGCCAATGACATCTCGCAGCTGCCCCCCGAACTCGTACGCAAGGGCCGCTTCGATGAGATCTTCTTTGTCGATTTTCCGAGCCCGGCTGCGCGCGAGCAGATCGCACGCATTCACCTCGGGAAGCGCGGCCATGATCCGGCCAAGTTCGACGTCGCCGGTTTCGCGCGCCTGTCCGCAGGGTTCTCCGGCGCCGAGATCGAGCAGGCCATCGTGTCGGCCTCGTTCGAAGCTCGAGCGCGCGGCGATGCCCTGGCGTCAACGGATGTCCTCGCCGAACTGGAGCGCACGCGTCCGCTGTCGGTGATCATGGCGGAGCGGATCGACGCCCTGCGCAACTGGGCGTCGGAACGCGCCGTCTACGCTGACGAGCCCCTAGCATCCGCCGAAAGACTGTGACACTCACGCAACAGAGGGGTGGACTGCGAGCGGCCTTTACGAGAGAGTTTCGTCAGGCCGGGCTTGCCCGGCCGCTGGCGGTGTTCGCATCACCAGGCTGAAAGCGGGAGGCGAGCGCAGTCGCAGGCCGAGCGCCTGCGCTCGCCCACCCCGTCGATGTCGACCGGCTAGACCGGGCCTCGCGCTTCGGTCGCCGTCATCCGTCGGGCCACGTCCGCCGGCGTGACGAAAAAGTGACGGCGCAACCATGGGCAGCCACGGCTGCCGCAACGTCCTGCCACTGACGATCTGCACCAGTCTCTTCGCTGCACGCGCATCCGTAGCGCGCAAACAGGTCATCAGGACCATGAAACCGCTGCCACCTCCCGCATGAACGCTGCTGCCAGCGGGTAACGAAGCCTGGCGTCGGGAAACGGTATCCTTCGTGCCCGATTCGTCAACGATTCACGGAGCTTTCAGACATGACACCGAAACTTGCCGCCGAATTTCTCGGCACCTTCTGGCTCGTGCTCGGCGGCTGCGGCAGCGCAGTGCTCGCCGCTGCATTCCCCGAACTCGGCATCGGATTCACGGGCGTGTCGCTTGCCTTCGGCCTCACCGTCCTTACGGGGGCCTACGCGCTCGGTCCGATCTCGGGTGGCCACTTCAACCCGGCGGTGTCGGTCGGGCTATGGGCCGGCGGCCGTTTTCCGGCGTCGCAGCTGCTGCCCTACGTCGTCGCGCAGGTGATCGGCGCCGTCGTCGCCGCGGGCGTGCTGTATCTGATCGCCAGCGGCAAAGCCGGCTTCGACCTGAATGCCGGCTTCGCCTCCAACGGCTACGGCGAGCACTCGCCGGGCAAGTACGGTTTCGGGGCGGCGGCGATTACCGAGGTCGTGATGACCTTCATGTTCCTGATCGTGATCCTGGGCGCGACGCACAAGCGTGCGCCGGTCGGCTTCGCGGGCCTTGCGATCGGGCTGGCGCTGACGCTGATCCACCTCATCAGCATTCCGGTGACGAACACATCGGTCAACCCGGCGCGCAGCACCGGCCCGGCGCTCTTCGTCGGTGGCTGGGCGCTCGGCCAGCTGTGGCTGTTCTGGGTCGCGCCGATCGTCGGCGCTGCGCTGGCGGGCTGGATATCGCGTGCAGTGTTTGATTCGGCCGATGAGCCGCAGGTAACAGGAAAGTGAAGGGCGTTGACTGAAAGTATTGTCCCCCATGAACAAGCCCAAACTCATCTACTTCGATGCCCCCGTGAGTCGCGGCGAGGAGTGTCGCCTCGCCCTGCACGTCGCCGGCATCGACTTCGAAGACGAGCGCATCAGTTCGGCCGTCTGGCCCGCGATGAAAGAGCAGATGCCCTACGGAGGTCTGCCCGTCCTTGTGCTACCGGAACATCCACCGCTCGCACAGTCCAATGCCATCCTTGTGCTGATCGGCCGCCGCCACGGCCTTCACCCAGCCGATGACTTCGAAGCGGCGCGACACGAAGGAATGATGCAGCACGTGGAGGATCTCCGCGCCGTCGTCTCTCCGACGATCCGCATGGGGGACGCCGAGAAGCGGGCTGCGCGCGAAGCGATGGTGGCGGGCTTTCTGCCCGCATGGGCGAGGTCGGCGGAGAAGAACATCCTCGGCGATCCGTTTTTCGGAGGCGCGAAGATCCACGTCGTAGACCTCAAGCTCCATATGGCGGTGCGCTGGTTCATTGGTGGCAAGGTCGACCACATTCCTGCCACGATCTTCGCCGGTTACCCCAGGCTAATGAAGGTGCACGACGCCGTGCGCGACCATCCCGCCGTAAAGTCCTGGTACGCGAAGGCTTGAGCCTCACACTGATTCCGACGAACAAGATCCGTCGGAATTCGCCGAACGAGCAGCCTCACGCCATCGCCTGCCGTAGAGCGTTGTTGTCCAAGCAGTCCGCAAGCGGACTTCGCGCGAGGAGCGACCAAACATGGCCCGTCCAGGAAGGTGGCTCCTTGCCGTCGTGATCGTGGTCGCGGCCACCGTGCTCGCCGGTCGCGAGGCACTCTGGCGGATCGATCACATTCCGGCAGGTCCAAGTTCCGTGACAATTGCCGGGATCGTATTTGAGACACGCTTGCTACCGGAGCGCTCGATAGTTCCCTACGGTGTTGGGGTGTTCGCGCGCCGGTCCTGGAACCCATTGCGGAGTCTGGACAGTATGTTGGTCTTTGCCGCTTACTGTGGAAAGGAACTCGCCCTTTTGCGCGCGAATGACGGTGCACTTGAGATCGTCTGTACGCCACAAGAAGGGCCACCGAAGTTGCATTTGAAAAGTTTCGCAGGCGTTCCAGTCCGACTGCGCGACGCCGCGAACTGAAGGGCGGGGTGCGGTTGCATCGACGACCGTTGGCGGGTACTGCACTCGACGGAGAGCCGCCGGCCCGCCCTTCGTCCTTGCCGAGAGCGGTTTGTAGAATGCCGTCATGGGGATCGAACCATTGCGCGTTTCCTATCGTCTGACAGAGACCGGCGTGGCAGCCACACGCCGGGCAGAGGCGTTGGCGCTCGAGCAAAGTGTGGAGATGCCAATCGAGGCCGTGAGCGACGAACGTGTCCTGCGCGAAGTCGTGGCCCGGGTCGAGGGCGTCGACGCACAGGCGGACGGAACGAGCCTTGCGAGGCTGGCGCTGAGCGCTGAGAGCATCGGCGGCGATGCCGGCCAGCTGATGAACATGCTGTTCGGCAACAGTTCGCTGCTTGACGACGTCCGGGTGCAGCACGTGGAATTGAGCGCTGCCCTCGCTTCGCGATTCGGCGGACCACAGCAGGGAATCGAAGGTATCCGCCGACTTACCGGCGTGTATGGGCGAGCGCTTGGCTGCACGGCGCTGAAGCCGATTGGTTCGAGCATCGAGGCCCTGGCCCGCCTGACGCGGGTGTTCTGCGAGGCGGGCCTTGATGTCATCAAGGACGATCACGGGTGGGCGGCGGATGCGCACGCCTCCTTCAAGGATCGAGTCGTCGCCTGTCAACGGCAGGTCGACGCGGCGGGCCGAGGCCGGTCAACGCGAACGCTGTATGCCCCGGCGGTCTCCGGCAGCCTCGACGCCATGCGCGATCAGATCCGCTTCGCGCAGGGCACACGGAGTGAGCACGGTTCTCGTGGCGCCGATGGTCGCGGGCGTGTCCAATTTCCACGCCCTGCGGCGCGAGTTTCCGGAGCTGGTATTTCTTGCGCATCCGGCGCTCGCCGGCAATCAGTTCGCGCCTGCGGCGCTCGCTCGGTACGCTGTTCCGGCTGTTCGGCGCGGATGCGGT
This sequence comes from uncultured beta proteobacterium, assembly GCA_963724605.1. Taxonomy (GTDB): domain Bacteria; phylum Pseudomonadota; class Gammaproteobacteria; order Burkholderiales; family Burkholderiaceae_F; genus JALORV01. Next base: position 556,293 of record CAVRVM010000015.1, on the reverse strand, counting down.
GATCTTTCCCAATCACGGGGGACGCTTCAGCTATACGCGGCAGGTCTGCGCCGCAATTGCAGACACCCTGCGCGCACCGTTGCACGGACTGAAGCTTGCGCTGCCGGTGCCCGCCGGCGGCATGACGGTCGAACGGGTGCCCGAGCTGGTTAGCGAGTACGGGCACGACGTCATGCTGCTGATCGGAGGGTCGCTGCTGATTGCGCGCGACCAGCTGGCGGCGCGCAGCCGTGCCTTCGCCGAGGCGGTCGCGAGTGCAAGCAGCGAAGTCGCGACATGAGACTGCCGGGCCGTCCCAAGGTCGAATCCCGGCGCGCAGCATGGGGTACGTCGAATGAGCTCAATACGTCGCTTTGTGCCAGATGTCGATGGCGACTACCGCTGGGACGCCGTCGAGCGACTGAAGTACAAGGAGGAAGGCAGCGCGCCCTTCAAGGACATCACGCGGCAAGTGCTGTTCGAACAGCCCGACCATGCGGCGCAGCTGCGCTACTTCGAAATCGCGCCGGGCGGATATTCAACGCTGGAACGGCATCAACATACGCATGCGGTGCTGATCCTGCGCGGTCGCGGCAGCGTGAGTATCGGCGAGCGAAACGCAGGCGATCGGTGAGCGCGATCTCGTCACCGTCGATCCGCTCGTCTGGCATCAGTTTCATGCTGCACCGGACAGTCCGCTGGGTTTTCTCTGCCTCGTCGCGACGGAACGCGATCGGCCGCAGCTGCCGGGCGACGATGACCGCGCGGTCCCCGGCGACCGCTAGAGTGCGGCCGCTGCTCAGCGGCGCATGAATACAAGGTCCCACGTTCCATGGCCCAGGCGTTCGCCGCGGGCGTGGAACTTGGTCGTCGGGCGTTCGGCGATCGGGTTGCGAGCGTCGGGTGCGAACCCTGTGCTCGCGTTGGCGAGCTGCGCCTCGTCCGACAGGACCGCCAGCATCTGCTGCGCGTAGTCCTCCCAGTCGGTCGCGCAGTGCAGGTAACCGCCGGGCGCGATGCGGCTCGCCAGCAGCCCGACGAAGGGCTGCGCAATCAGCCGCCGCTTGTGATGGCGCTTCTTCTGCCAGGGGTCGGGAAAGTAGATATGAACACCGGCCAGCGACGCCGGCGCCAGCATCTCGCGCACAACCTCGACCGCGTCGTGATGAACGATACGGAGGTTGTGAGCTGCATGCTCGCCGATGCGCTTGAGCAGCGCGCCGACGCCGGCGAGAAACACTTCGACGCCGAGAAAATTGACATCCGGCCGCGCCGCGGCGATTGCCGCTGTCGTTTCGCCCATGCCGAAGCCGATCTCGAGCACAGTCGGCGCGTCGCGGCCGAATAGGCGCTGCCAGGTCGAGCGGCGTCGCGCGGTACGCGAACGCCGAAGCGTGGCAACAGCTCCTCGAACGCGCGTCGCTGACCCTGTGTCACATGGCCGCGGCGCAGCGCGAAGCTGCGGATGTGGCGATAGGGAGGACCGACTTCGGCGTCGTCGGACGCCGACTCTTCCGGAGCCTGCGGCCTTGGACCTGCGGTGCTCACGCGCCGGGCTTGGCCGACGCGATGACGCCTGCGGTCGGCGACGACGGCGTGCCGCTGTATAGGCGCTTGGGCATGCGGCCTGCACGGTAGGCATCGCGCCCCGCCTCGACCGCCTTCTTCATTGCGCTCGCCATCAGCACCGGGTCTTTCGCCTGCGCGACGGCCGTATTCATCAACACGCCGGCGCAGCCGAGTTCCATCGCGATCGCGGCGTCGCTCGCCGTGCCGACGCCGGCGTCGACGATCACGGGCACTTTGGCGCGCTCGAGGATCAACTGGATGTTCCACGGGTTGAGGATGCCCATGCCGGAGCCGATCAGCGACGCCAGCGGCATGACGGCCACGCAGCCGATCGACTCGAGCACACGGGCCTGGATCGGATCGTCGCTGCAGTAGACCATGACCTCGAAGCCTTCACTGACCAGCGTCTCGGCGGCCTTGATCGTTTCGGGCATGTTCGGATACAGCGACTGCGGATCGCCCAGCACTTCGAGCTTGGTCAGCGCATGACCATCGAGTAGTTCGCGCGCCAGCCGCAGGGTGCGCACCGCATCCTCGGCCGTGTAGCAGCCCGCGCTGTTCGGCAGCAAGGTGTACTTCGACGGCGGAATCACGTCGAGCAGATTCGGCTCGCCCGGCGTCTGGCCGATGTTCGTGCGGCGGATCGCCACCGTCACGATTTCCGCGCCGCTCGCTTCGACCGCGGCTCGGGTCTGTTCCAGATCCTTGTACTTGCCGGTTCCGATCAGGAGCCGTGACCCGAATTCGCGCGCACCGATTTGTAGGCGATCCGTCATGCCGTCACCGTGGGTTGCACCTTGATCTCGAAGTTCACCGAGTTCGACATGAAACAGTTCGCATGCGCCTTGGCGTGCAGCTCGCGCGCCTGCTCCAGTTGCGTCCCATTCGCAATCCTCACCTGCGGCCAGAGGACGATCTCGACCATGCGCATCTTGCCGTCCTTGACGGCCAGCGTCCCGGTGGCGCTGTCGTTGTACTCGAGAACTTCGATGTTGGCACGCTCGCAGACTGCGAGGTAGGTCAGGTGGTGACACGACATCACCGACGCGACCATCAGCGTCTCCGGATTGTGCCGCGCCTCATCGCCGTTGAAGATGGCGGGCGACGAACCTTCGATCGTCGCCTTGTCCTTGAAACGAACAACAAAGGCGCGCGCCAGCTTCAGCTTGCCGTCCTCGTCCGCGTGGCTGCCCCCGCTCCAATGCAACGTGCCTTCGAACGTGTGCCGGTGCCCCATATAGTCTCTAACCTCCGCCGACGGCGACGACGACCTCGATCCGGTCCCCGGCGGCGAGCCTCGTGCCCGCGTGCTGACTGCGGGGCACGATCTCGCCGTTGCGCTCGACAGCCACCCGTTTCCCGGTTGCGCCCAGCTCGGCCAGAAGATCGGCCACTGCTGTGCCGTGCGGCACGCGTGCGCGCCTCGCCGTTGACGCGGATCTCCATATGGGTCGTCACTTCCATCAGGATAGAATTCTACGCACTGCGGGTGTAGTTCAATGGCAGAACGGCAGCTTCCCAAGCTGCATACGAGGGTTCGATTCCCTTCACCCGCTCCAGTTTCCAAGCCTTGTCCGGGGGCGACAGGGACGAGGATCCCGGGCTGGTAAACGCAAGTTTCGCGTAAGCAATCGGGCGCATGGTGCGCCACGCCTCGGGAGTTCGCGTCCAATCCATGCACTCGCCTTCGAACAAGGCACTGTCGCCGGCACTTGTTGTCGCGACACTCGGTGTCGTCTACGGCGACATCGGCACCAGCCCGCTCTACGCCTTCAAGGAAAGCATCGCCGGCGAGCACGGGGCGGGCGTTACGCACGCCAATGTGCTGGGCGTGCTGTCGATGATCTTCTGGGCGATCACGCTGGTGGTGTCGGTCAAGTATGTGCTGATCGTGCTGCGTGCGAACAACGGAGGTGAAGGTGGGATATTGGCGCTGCTCGCGCTGGTGTTGCGGCAGTTCCCGGCCAAGGGGCGGCTGGCAGGCGTAGCAATCGCAGGCGGTCTGTTCGGTGCCGCCATGTTTTATGGCGACAGCATCATCACGCCGGCCATCTCGGTGCTGTCGGCGATCGAGGGCCTGGAAGTCGTGTCGCCGCGATTCACGCAATACGTCATTCCGCTGACACTGTTCGTCCTGATCGTTCTGTTCGCCGTGCAGAGCCACGGGACGGAACGTGTCGGAAACGTGTTCGGTCCGATCATGGTCGTCTGGTTCCTCGCCCTGGGGATCCTCGGCGTGGTGCAGATCGCGCAGGATCCCGGAGTGCTGGCCGCGATCGATCCTCTATACGCCGTCGGTTTCGTAATCGGACACCCCGGGCTGTCGCTCACCGTCCTGGCCGCGGTGTTCCTCGCCGTCACGGGCGGCGAGGCCCTGTATGCGGACATGGGGCATTTCGGGCGTCGACCGATCCAGGTCGCGTGGCTCTGGCTGGTGATGCCGTGCCTGTTGCTGAACTACTTTGGGCAGGGGAGCCTCGTGCTTGCGGACCCCGAAGCGGTCCGTAACCCGTTCTACCTGCTTGCGCCGACCTGGCTGCAGCTGCCACTGGTCGCGCTGGCGACGGCGGCGACCGTCATCGCTTCGCAGGCTGTGATCTCGGGAGCGTTTTCGATCACCAGCCAGGCGGTCAAGCTCGGATACTTGCCGCGCGTAGAGGTGCACTTCACATCGTCCACGGCCGCCGGACAGATCTACGTGCCTCTTGTGAACTGGATGCTGCTCGGATTGGTGATCCTCCTGGTGATCGGTTTCGGGAGTTCGTCCAACCTGGCGGCTGCCTACGGCATCGCGGTAGTCAGCACGATGGTGATCACCACGCTGGGCGTCATGGTGGTGGCGCGGCACCGGTGGGACTGGGCGCCATGGAAGGTCGGGCTCTTTCTTGTGCCGTTGCTGCTGCTCGACGTCCTGTTTCTCGTCGCCAATTCGGCCAAGGTCCTGCACGGTGGTTGGCTTCCGCTGGTGTTCGGCGGATTGCTCTTCTTCCTTTTCAATACCTGGAAGCGTGGGCGTGAACTGGTGCAGGACGAACGGGCGCGCGGCGGACTTGCCCTTGAGAGCTTCCTCGGTAGCCTCGTGCGCCTACCCGCCGCAGCGCGTCGCAGGGACGGCAGTGTTCATGAGCGGCAGCTTTGATGAGGTTCCAAGTGCGTTACTACACAACCTGAAGCACAACCAGGTGCTGCACGAACGGGTGATCTTCCTGACCGCACAAGCGGAGAACGTGCCCGCATGTGGCGCCCGAGGACTCCGCCGAGATCCGCGATCACGGCCAGGGTTGCCACAACGTCAGGGTTCACCTTGGCTTCAAGGACTCCTACGACATCGCCGACATCGCGCGCACTCTGGCGCAGCACTACTCCTTTGACCTGGACCCCAACACCACGTCCTTCTTTCTGTCGCGCGAGACAGTACTGTCCGGCCGCCCCGGAGGGATGGCAGACTGGCGCGAGCGACTGTTCGGCTGGATGATCCGCAATGCGCAGCCGGCGTCGGACTTCTTCCGCATTCCACCGAACCGCGTCATCGAGATCGGCACGCAGATCGTGATCTGAGCGCACGGTTTCTGTCCCGCGCTGCGCGCCCGATTCCAGGATCGACCCCAATGCCTTGGTATGACGCTTGCATCGCTATGATGCCGTGAGCGAATCGGAGGAGCCGCGAGGGTCATGGACAAGAAGACACTGAAGGGTATCGCTGGCTTCATCGATCCGTACCGCGTGACGAATGGATCGAGGTTCCGATTGAAGAACGTCGATCCTGCCGACACCCGCGGCCTGAAGGATGAACACAAGCCCGAGGCGCAGCAGCGGCTCGCCAACGGCGTGGCCTGGCTCGCCGACGAGCAGGACAAGCTCTATGCGCAGGATCGCCGGTCGCTGCTGCTGGTCTTCCAGGCGATGGACGCGGCCGGGAAGGACGGTACCGTCAAGCACGTGATGAGCGGCGTGAATCCGCAGGGCTGCCAGGTCACATCGTTCAAGCAGCCGTCAGAAGAAGAACTGGATCACGACTGGATGTGGCGCCACTTCAAGGCGCTGCCGGAGCGCGGGCGCATCGGCATCTTCAATCGTTCGTACTACGAGGAGGTACTGGTGGTCCGGGTGCACCAGAGCATCCTGGCCGCGCAGAAGCTGCCCAGGTCCGCAGTGACGAAGCGCATCTTCCGCGAGCGGCTGCGCGACATCGCGCAGTTCGAGGATTACCTGACGCGCAACGGGACAACGGTCTTGAAGTTCTTCCTGCATGTGTCACGCAAGGAGCAGAAGAAGCGTTTCATGCAGCGGCTCGATCAACCCGAAAAGAACTGGAAGTTCTCGATCGGTGACGTCAAGGAGCGGGCCTACTGGGAGGACTACATGGCCGCCTACGAGGACGCGATTCGCGCGACTGCGACGCCGGCCGCGCCCTGGTTCGTCGTGCCCGCGGACAACAAGTGGTTTACCCGGCTGGTCGTCGTCGGTGCCGTCGTCGAGGCGATGGAGAACATGAAGCTCGCCTATCCGAAGGTGACGGACGCGCAGAAGGCGGATCTGGCCCGCGCTCGCGAGTTGCTGCTGACGGAGAAGAAGTAGCGCGGCGCAAGCCGGCGTGCTTTCGGCCGCACACTTACGCGCGTGATCCAGCTTCTGCTCGCCCATCCCCATCCCAGGCGTTCGATCGCCGGGCGAGCGCTGTTGACCGCGGTACAGGACCTGCCTGAGGTCAGCGTCCGTTCGCTGTACGACACCTATCCGGACTTCTCGATCGACGCGGTGGCGGAGCGCAACCTTCTGGTGCCGGCGCGGCTCGTCATCTGGCAGAACCCGCTTCACTGGTACGGCGTACCGGCGCTGCTCAAGCTCTGGTTCGAGGAAGTTCTGGTGCGCGGATGGGCCTATGGCGAGGGGGGGCAGGCATTGCACGGCAAGGACTGCCTGTGGGTGACGACGACCGGCGCGCTGCCCGACGCGTATTCGGAGGCGGGCGTGCATGGACATGCCTTCGAGGCCTTCGAGCCCGCTGTCCGCCAGACTGCGCGTTTCTGCGGCATGAACTGGCTGGACCCGATCGTCGTGCACGGCGCCCATCGTCTCGATGCCAGTGCCATCGAGGCCCACGCGCAGCGTTATCGCGAACGGCTGCAGCAGTACATCGCATCCCATGGCTGAGCCGTCGCTCCTGCGCGATGCGCTGGTGTACCTCGGCGCGGCGGTGGTCTGTGTGCCGATCGCCAAGCGCGTCGGCCTCGGCTCCGTGCTGGGCTACCTGATTGCGGGCTGCGCGATCGGGCCCTGGGGACTCGGTTTCGTCACGCATGTCGAGTCGATCCTTCAATTCGCCGAATTCGGTGTCGTGCTGATGCTGTTCCTGATCGGCCTCGAGCTCGACTTCAGGCGCCTCGTCGAATTGCGCGGCCCGGTGTTCGGCGGCGGTTCCCTGCAGATGGTCGCCTGCGGAGCGGCGATCGGCGTCGCCCTGTGGGTCGCGGGCGTGACCTGGCAGGGCGCGCTCGTGGCAGGACTCGCCCTGGCCATGTCGTCGACGGCAATCGCCGTGCAGACGATGACCGAGCGCAACCTGCTGGGCGCACCGGTCGGCCGCAGCGCGTTTGCAGTGCTGCTGTTCCAGGACATCGCAGCCATACCGCTGATCGCGCTGGTGCCGCTGCTCGGCACGGACATGCCCGGCGGCGAGCCGGGCTGGCAGCTCGCACTGAAAGGAGTTGCCGCGGTCATCGTCGTCGTAGTGATCGGCCGCTTCCTGACGCGTCCCGTGATCCGGCTGATTGCGCTCGCCGGCGTGCGCGAAATCTTTACGGCGTTTGCGCTGCTGCTGGTGTTCGGCATCGCGCAACTGATGTCCCTGGCGGGTCTGTCGATGGCGCTCGGCGCCTTCCTGGCCGGCGTGCTGCTCGCGAGCTCCGAGTACCGGCACGCGCTCGAGACCGATATCGCGCCGTTCAAGGGACTGCTGCTCGGACTCTTCTTCATCGCGGTCGGCATGTCGATCGACTTCGGCCTGGTCGGTGCGCAACCGGTGAAACTGGCGTTGCTGGTGGCAGGCCTGCTGCTGCTCAAGGGCCTGGCGCTCGCCGCGATTGCGCCGACACTAGAAGTCGCGACGCGCGAACGGTGGCTCTTCGCTGCGCTGCTGGCCCAGGCGGGCGAGTTTGCGTTCGTGGTATTCGGTGTTGCGCGCAGTGCGCGTGTGCTGCCCGGCGACTGGGATGCGTTGCTGACCGCAGCCGTCGCTCTGTCGATGGCGGCCACGCCGTTGCTGCTGCTGGCGCACGACGCGCTGCTGGCGCGCCAGGCACGCGCCGAGCGTGCGGCCGATGCGATCGACGACGACACCGCGCCCGTCATCGTGGCAGGCGCGGGCCGCTATGGCCAGATCATCGCGCGGCTGCTCTACGCGCACGGCATCAAGATCACCGTGCTGGACCACGATCCGGACCAGATCGACCTGCTGCGGAAGTTCGGATACAAGGTCTTCTACGGTGATGCCACGCGACTCGACCTGCTGCATGCCGCAGGGGCAGCCAAAGCCCGGCTGCTGGTAGTGGCGATCGACGACGTCGAGGACAGCCTGCGCCTGATCGATGGGGTACGCAGCGAATTTCCGACTCTGAAGATCGTTGCGCGTGCACGCAACGTGCGGCACTGGCTGGAACTTGGCAACCGCGGCGTGATGCTCGTCGAACGCGAAACCTTCGAGTCGGCGCTGCGCTCGGGGCGCCAGGCACTCGAGGCGATCGGCCTGTCGCCGTACGAGGCGCGCGAAATCGCGCAGCAGTTCCGCCGCGCCAATCTCGCCACTCTTGCCGCGATGCTGCCCCACTTCGGCGACGAAGAGAAAACGGTCGCGATTGCGAAAAGCGGGCGCGAGGAACTGGAGGAAAACCTGCGGCGCGACCGTGAGGCGCAGGAGCGAGCACAGCGAAAAGATGGCGGCTGGCAATAGGCGCCAGCTACGGCCAGCCCAGCCGGCGCTGTCGGGGGTTACGCGGAAGTGACTGCGGCAGCTCTCATGCGACGAAGCCGTTGCGCTTGTGCGTGCCGTCGCAGAACGGCTTGTTGGCCGAGCCGCCGCAGCGGCACAGCCAGACCTTCTCGGTGATGAAAGTGGAGCCGTCGGCGGCTCGGAACTCGATCTTGCCTTCAACCCTCAGCGGGCCGTTATGGATCGGATGGACCTTGACTTCGCCCGCGGCGGGTCCCGCCACCGAGGCGGGCGGATTGCGGCAGACGCCTTCGTCGGCGAATCCCGTGCGTTCATGGCTGCCATCGCAGAACGGCTTGTTGGCGGAGGCCCCGCAGCGACACAGCGCAACGCGTGTGTACTCGACCAGCGTAGCGTGTTCGCCACCGGGCACGGTGATGCGCGCACGCAGATAAATTGGGCCGCGCGGCTGCACCCTCGCCGTGTTGCTCTCGGGCGGAGCTTCGAGCGACGTGCCGTCGGGCGCGCTCAGCGTCAGCGCGCCGGTCGGACAGCGACCGACCACGTTGATGAGATGCTCGACCGTTGCGTTGTCGGGCTGGATCCAGGGCTTCGCCTGCGGATCAAACACGGTCGGCGCCCCGCGCACGCACTCCCTCGCATGGATGCAGCGCTTGGCGTCGTAGCGAATCGTGACGTGCTTGCCGATGTAGTCGCGGGAGGTCATGTTGCCCCCTTGGCGCTGTGCGCCGTCCCCCCAAGGGGGAGCGAGCGCCTTCGGAGCGGCCGTGCGGCGCTCATGTTGCCCCCTCGCCCTGCCGGCGGTCTCCCCGTGGGGGACGCGAGCACCTTCGGAGCGGCCGCGGTACTCATCCGATGCCCCCGATGCAGACGTACTTGATCACCAGGTACTCGTCGATGCCGTACTTTGACCCTTCGCGGCCGAGCCCCGACTGCTTGACGCCGCCGAACGGCGCGACTTCGTTCGAGATAAGACCGGTGTTGACGCCGACCATCCCGCTCTCGAGCTGCTCGGCCACGCGGAACACCCGCGCGACGTCGCGCGAGTAGAAGTACGCGGCCAGCCCGAACTCGGTCGAATTGGCAGCGGAGATCGCTTCGGCTTCGGTGCCAAAGCGGAATACCGGGGCCACCGGTCCGAAAGTCTCCTCGCGCGCAACCAGCATGTCCTGCGTGACATCGGCCAGCACCGTGGGCTGGAAGTACGTTCCGCCGAGGTCGTGCGGCTTGCCGCCGGTCACCACACGTGCGCCCTTGGCGCGCGCGTCGTCCACGTGGGCCTGAACTTTGGCCAGCGCGTTGCGGTCGATCAGCGGGCCTTGCTGTACTCCCGTCTCGAACCCGGAGCCGACCTTGAGGCCCTGCGCCTTCTGGCCGAGCCGCTCGACGAACGCGTCGTAGATGCCGGCCTGCACGTAAAAGCGGTTGGTGCACACGCAGGTCTGGCCGGAGTTGCGGTATTTCGATGCCAGCGCGCCGTCCACGGCCGCGTCGAGGTCGGCATCGTCGAAAACGAGGAAGGGAGCATTGCCGCCGAGTTCCAGCGAAAGCTTCTTCAACGTGGGCGCGCTCTGCTGCATCAGGATGCGTCCGACGGCGGTCGAGCCGGTGAACGACAGCTTGCGGACCGTCGGCGAAGCGCACAGCGTCTTGCCGACAGCAATCGAGTTGGCCTCGTCGGCGGGCACGACATTGAAGACGCCGGGCGGAAAACCGGCGCGCTGCGCGAGCTCGGCCAGCGCGAGCGCCGAAAGCGGAGTCTGCTCGGCCGGCTTCACGACCACCGGGCAGCCGGCCGCCAGCGCCGGGGCGACCTTGCGCGTGATCATCGCGTTCGGAAAGTTCCACGGCGTGATCGCTGCGGCGACGCCGATCGGTTCCTTGAGCACGAGCAGGCGCCGGTCGTTGGCGACGGTCGGGATCGTGTCGCCGTACACGCGCTTGGCCTCCTCGGCGAACCACTCGATGAACGAGGCGCCATAGGCGATTTCGCCGCGGCTCTCGGCCAGTGGCTTGCCCTGTTCGGCGGTCATCAGCCGTGCCAGGTCTTCCTGGGCGGCGATGATCAGCTCGAACCACTTCCTCAGTAACGCGGCGCGCTCTTTCGCGGTCTTGCGGCGCCACTCGGGCCAGGCCCGGTGTGCCGCCGCAATGGCTTGCTCGGTTTCGGTGCCGGCGCAGTTGGCGACGTCGGTCAGTTTGATGCCATCGGCCGGATTGATGACCGCAAAGCGCTGACCCGTCGCCGCGGCCTGCCAGGTGCCATCGATGTAGGCGTTGTTCTTCAGCAAAGCACCATCTGACAGTGAGGGCATTCCCACTTTCTGCAGCATCGTCGTCTTACATGGACACCTCCCGTGTGGCAAGCGAGTTGTTGAAGTTGTGACTCTGCGGATACGACTGCGGTCTTACATCCGGCCTACTGGTGCGGCCGGACATGCCGGGCCGCTGGCCTTGATGGTCATTCGCAGGGCCGGTGCTCATCTCCTTCGGCGGGGTTCGCGCGAAGCACGCCCCAGACGACGATTCAGCTTTACCCGGCCCGCGGTCCGACCGCTTTGCCATCACTTCATCGACTCGACTCACGCACTCTTTGCGGCGTCCACTCCTTTTTTGTTCGGTTGATCTACGCGGCTGCCGCTCGCGCAGCGCCGCTCCCGGGCCTGGCGCTATGCCAGTCCCGCTGATACGTTCGACCGTAGGCGACGATCGCCCAGGCCGTTCGTGCCATCTTGTTGGCCAGCGCCACCACCGCCACGTTCAGCGGCCGGCGCGCCAGCAGTTGCTCCAGCCACTTGGGCTTGACCTTGGCATGCTCGATGACCGAGCGCGCGCCGTGGATGAGCAGCGTGCGCAGGTACGGGTCGCCGCGCTTGCTAGGTGCCCCACATGCACCTTGCCGCCCGTGCCAGTATGCGCCGGCACCAAGCCGATGCTCGCGGTGAACTCCCGCCCTGAGCGCCAGGCCTTGGCATCGCCCAGCGTGGCGGCCAGCGCCGTCGAACCCAACACGCCGATGCCGGGCACCCGGCTCAGTTCGCGCGCCGCTCGAGCTGCTTTTGCAGCGCCGCGATCTCACCTTCGAGCTGATCGATGCGCTGGCCGATCTGCTGCAGCTCTGCAACTGACCGTCCACCAGCGTACGCATCGTCGCGGGCAGCCGTTCATCGACGCTGCTCGCTGCTCGCCCAGCGCCTTCAGCCCGGCCTGGCGCCCGCCACGCAGCACCACGCCAAACTCGTACAGCAGCCCGCGCAACGGTTCACCGTGGCCGTGCGCACGCTCACCCAGTGCTGCCGCGTGCGGTGCAGCGCCAGCACGGCTTGCTGCTCCACGCTCTTTTGCGGCACGCGCCGGATGTCGCTTTGCTGCGCGGCCAGCCAGATCGCCCGCGCGTCGGCCGCGTCGTCCTTGTTGCTGCGCACGAACGGGCGCACCCGCGCGGCCGGCAGCAACTCCACCTCGTGGCCCAGGCTGCCGAGCACGCGCGCCCAATGGTGCGCGCTGCCGCAAGCCTCCATCACGATGCGCACCGGCTTCAACTGCGCGAAGTACTCCGCCAGCTTGGCCCGTGCCAGCTTCTTGCGACCAATCTCGCCCGTCTCAGCCTCAACCCAGTGCAGTTGCATCACGTTCTTTGCAATGTCCAAACCATACGTCGTACGATCCATTCGGGGCCTCCGTCAGCGAAGTTCACTCGGAACTTCACTTTGGCACTCGATGCCGCGCGACGCGAGGCCCCCCCACCCCGCCGCCCGCCTTCTCCTTGACCAGCAGCATTACGCAGCCTCCCGTCCGTCACAGCGTCCGTTCTTCGGGGGGAGGTGTCCATGCCATCTCCTCGCCAAGAGGATCAAGAATACTGCCGAAGTGCAGGCCGATGCCGCCCGCTACACTCCCTGAAGAATTGCATCGCGTGCGTTTCCATGAAGTTCGAAAGCCTTGCTCCCGACCTGCAGTCGTGGTTCCGCGACATGGTGAAGCGGGGGTCCGATCGCGAGAGTCTGGTCCGTTCGCTGGTGACGGCGGGCTACCAGGAACGCTATGCGCGCGACGCGGTCGATGCCGCCATCAAGGCATTGCCCGCGCCGCCGCCACCTCCGCCGGCGCAGCCACCGGCCAGCGCCGAGTCGAGCCCAGCCACCGCAGACAGAGGCGAAGTCGCTCAGCCAGCAACTGGTGGAGATGCCGAACACGATCGACGCCGGCGATCGTGCCATCCACATGCTCTTCGCGCTGACCGCGCCGCGCATCGTCCTGTTCGGCAACCTGCTGTCGGCCGACGAGTGCGAGCAGATGATCGAACTGTCGCGCGGCAAGCTCGCGCGGTCCAGCGTCGTCAACAACGAAACCGGCGCCTACGACATCCATCCGCACCGCACGAGCACCGGAACCTATTTCAATCGCGGTGAGAACGAGCTCATCCAGCGCCTGGAGCAGAGGATCGCCGAACTCGTCCAGTATCCGGTCGAAAACGGCGAGCCGATCCAGATACTCCACTACGAGCCAGGCGGCGAATACAAGCCGCATTACGATTACTTCGACCCCAAACATCCGGGCAACGAGCAGGTACTTACGCAGGGTGGCCAGCGCGTTGCGACCCTGATCATGTACCTGAGCGATGTCGAGGCCGGCGGCTCGACGGTGTTTCCGGAGGTCGGCATCGATGTCCTGCCGCGCCGGGGCAATGCGGTCTACTTCGCCTACTGTTCCGAAAACGGCACGCTCGATACACGCTCCCTGCACGGTGGCAGCCCGGTTGGAGCGGGGGAGAAGTGGATTGCCACCAAGTGGTTCCGGCAGGAGCGCTACGTCGGCAGTGGTGCGTGAGGCCGGCGTTGCGCGTGCGGCATGGTTCGCCGCTCGCGGCGCGTCGTCGGAGCCAGGGCGAGCCGACAGGGAAAATGTGCTGCGGGGAAAGCGGTGGTGGGTCGTGAAGGATTCGAACCTTCGACCTACGGATTAAGAGTCCGCTGCTCTACCAACTGAGCTAACGACCCGCTTTCCTGATCCTGCCATGCGTCAATGGTGGGTCGTGCGTGACTCGAACACGCGACCAACGGATTAAAAGTCCGCTGCTCTACCGGCTGAGCTAACGACCCGAGTGGCTTTCTTCCGAGCCCTTCGTGTGATGCAATCTCGGGCAGCGCTCGAACGACCTGACGGTAGCCCGCGACGCATCGAGAGCACGAAATTATGCCGGCGGCGCGCTTGCGGGTCAAACCGCCATGCCCTCTCGGCCTCTGGTGCATGACCTATTCGGGCGACAGGTCGACCGTAGGCGGATTGGTATCGAGGGCTTCGAACTCGATACTGATCGAGCGTTCCCGGGCTGCTGCGGATCCGTGCTCGCGGGGCTGTTCCCGACGCGTATCAGCGCATCGTGCTGTTCGGCGATCTCGCGAACGATCGCCAGCCCGAGGCCGCTGCCGTCGACGTTGGTACCCAGAATGCGATAGAAGCGGTCGAACACACGCTGCCGCTCGGCCTCGGGAATTCCCGGACCGCTGTCTTCCACTTCCAGGAACACAGACCGCTCTGCATTGCGAATCCGGACCGTGATCCTGCCGCCGCGCGGCGTGTAACGAAGCGCATTGTCGAGCAGGTTCTTCAGCATTTCGCGCGCCAGCATGGGTGCGGCGACAACGCGCGCGGGCCGATCGGGCTCCTCGAATCCGAGGTCGATATGTCGAGCTATGGCCTCCGGCACCGACTCGCGGACGAGGTCGCGCGCCAGCGTCAGGAGATCGACCACTTCGAAGCGGCCATCGTCACTGCCCTGGTACTCCGCCCGCGCCAGGGCAAGCAACTGATTGATCAGGTGCGTGGCCCGCTCGGTCGAGATGGCAATGTGCCGCAACGTCCGCTGCAATTCCTGAGGGTCGGTCTCGCGAACTGCCAGCTCTGCCTGCGTACGCAGCCCGGCCAGCGGGGTCTTCATCTGGTGCGCAGCGTCGGCCAGGAAGCGTTGCTGCATTTCGATGTTCTTGGACAGTCGCGCCAGCAGTTCGTTGAAGGAGCTGACGAGCGGCGCTATCTCTTCCGGTGCACCGCGTGCGTCGATCGGCGAGAGGTCGTCGGTCTGGCGCGACCGGATGCGCTGCTGCAGGTCGGCCAGCGGCGCCAGGCCGCGGCTGAGTCCAAACCACACCAGCACGACGGCGATCGGCAACACGACGAACTGTGGGACGATGACGCCGCGGATGATCTCGTTGGCGAGCTGCGAGCGCTTCTCGAGTGTCTCGGCCACCTGCACCAGTGCGTAATCGTGACGCGCACCGTGGCTGAACTCGACCCACGTGTATGCAATGCGGATTTCATTGCCGCGCAGCATGTCCGAGCGGAACTGGACCTCGAGCGGCACCGGCCGCACATCTTCCGCGGGCAACGGCAGGTCGTTGTCGCCGGCCACGAGCTCCCCGCGCAGCCCCAGCACCATGTAGTAGACGCTGTCTGTCGCGTCGGCCCGCAGCAGTTCGCGCGCGCTGATGGGCAACTGCAGCGTCACCGCGCCCCGCGTTTCCTGAATGTGATTGGTGAGCGCACCGACGGCATCGGCCAGTCCGCGATCGAACGGAGCATTGGCTATCGACTGCGCGACGATGTAAGTCACCGTGACACTCATTGGCCACAGCAGCAGCAACGGCGCGAGCATCCAGTCGAGGATCTCCCCGAACAGCGAGCGCTGTTCGAACTGTGCGCGCAGCGGATTGCGCAGTGGTCGCGACAATGTCGAGGGCGGAGCCGGCACGGAGACTTCCGCGTTTTTCTCGCCGTTGCGTGGCCAACGGACACGCAGGCGGCGCTTGGGACTGCCTTCGTCAGGCATAGCGTTGCCGAAGCCGCCGGGAATCAGGCGTTGCCAACGGTGGCTTCAGTGGCGGGGTCGGCGAAACGCTCGAGGTAATAGCCAAGGCCACGCACGGTCACTATCCGCACGGCATTGGTTTCGATCTTCTTGCGCAGTCGGTGGACGTAGACCTCGATCGCATTGTTGCTGACTTCCTCGCCCCAGCTGCACAGGTGATCGACGAGCTGTTCCTTGCTGACGAGGCGGCCGGGACGCTGCAGCAGGATCTCCAGCAGGCTGAGTTCGCGTGCCGAGAGGTCGAGCATCTGCTCGTGCATGTAGGCGACATGCCCGACCGGATCCAGCGACAGTGGCCCGAGCTTGAGCACTGACTGCGCACTGCCGGCCGCCCGTCGGGTCAGCGCACGCACTCGCGCTTCCAGCTCGGACAGTGCAAACGGCTTCGCCATGTAGTCATCCGCGCCGAGGTCGAGGCCCTTGACGCGCTGCTCGACACTGTCGGCGGCGGTGAGAATCAGCACCGGCACCGGCGAATTGCGCGCGCGCAGCCGTTTCAGGACCTCCAGGCCCGAGAGTCGCGGCAGCCCGACATCCAGGATCAGCAGATCGAAGCTCTGGGCAGTGAGCGCGGTGTCGGCATCGTCGCCGCTGGCGACGACATCGACCGCATAGCCGCCAGCCCGCAGTGAGCGGGACAGCCCGTCGGCCAGCACGGCGTCGTCTTCGGCGATCAGTATGCGCATCGGTCGGCAGTATGCTTGCGCCCGTTCCCGCCCGGGGGTTCGCCGCAGTCTAGGGCGGGCATGAGCCGCCGGGCAAGGCGCCGTCGAGTCGCTATGCATTGGGAATGGCTTGCGGCAGTTGACAAGCCGTACTGAAAGTATCTACAGTGCCAGTACTGTAATTACTTTCAGTGCCGCGGATGTTCCGGGCACTGCCTGAGCGGAGGCGGCGATGGACGACGGACGGAGCGCGATGGTGACGGACAGCAAGGAGCGGCAAAAAGCACTCGCCGCGGCATTGGCGCAGATCGAAAAGCAGTTCGGCAAGGGCTCGATCATGCGCATGGCCGAAGGCCAGGTGGCGGAAGACATCGATGTCATCTCGACCGGTTCGCTCGGACTGGACATCGCGCTCGGCATCGGCGGGCTCCCGCGCGGCCGGGTGGTCGAGGTCTACGGTCCGGAATCCTCCGGCAAGACGACGCTCACGCTGCAGGTCATCGCCGAAATGCAGAAGATCGGCGGCACGGCAGCGTTCATCGACGCCGAGCACGCGCTCGACGTGCAGTACGCGCAGAAACTCGGCGTCAACCTGCAGGAACTCCTGATTTCTCAGCCGGACACCGGCGAGCAGGCGCTCGAGATCGCCGATGCACTGGTGCGCTCGGGCTCGGTCGATCTCATCGTCATCGACTCGGTCGCGGCGCTGACGCCGAAGGCGGAGATCGAAGGCGAGATGGGTGACTCGCTGCCCGGTCTGCAGGCGCGCCTGATGAGCCAGGCGCTGCGCAAGCTGACCGCCAACATCAAACGTACCAACTGCCTGGTCATCTTCATCAACCAGATCCGCATGAAGATCGGCGTGATGTTCGGCAATCCCGAGACCACGACCGGCGGCAACGCGCTCAAGTTCTATGCATCGGTGCGGCTCGACATCCGCCGCATCGGCTCGATCAAGAAGGGCGACGAGGTCATCGGCTCGGAGACCAAGGTCAAGGTCGTCAAGAACAAAGTCGCGCCGCCGTTCAAGCAGGCCGGCTTCGACATTCTCTACGGCGAAGGGATCTCGCGCGAAGGCGAGATCGTCGACCTCGGCTCCGAACTGAACATCGTCGAGAAATCCGGCGCCTGGTACAGCTACGGCGGCGAGCGCATTGGTCAGGGCAAGGACAACGCCCGCGAATACCTGCGCGCCAATCCCGCCATGGCGCGCGAGATCGAGAACAAGATCCGGGCCGCCAAGGGCGTCGCCGCACGTGGCGAGGAAGTCGCCGCCAGCTGACGCTGGCTCCGTGAATCCGACGCGCGAGGCAGGCGACACGAGCCTGCTCGCCCGGGCGATTAGCCTTTTGGCGCGCCGCGAGCACAGTCGCGCCGAACTCGCGCGCAAGCTGGCGCACCGGCTCGACGACGGCCAGGATCAGTCGGACGTCGAAGCGGTGCTCGACGAACTGCAGCGGCGCCGGCTCCTCTCGGACGAACGTTTCGCCGCATCGCTGGTTCGGACCCGCGCGCCGCGCTTTGGCGAGGCGCGGCTGAAGCTGGAACTGAAGACGCGCGGGGTGCCGGCCGCGATCGCGGCGGACGCACTGGGGAGCCTGCACGCGAGCGGGACGGGTTCCGAGCTGGATCGCGCCCGCGCAGTCTGGTCCCGTCGGTTCGGCAAGACACCACAGTCCCTGGCGGAGCGCGCGCGTCAGGCGCGCTTCCTGCAGTCGCGCGGCTTCAGCGCCGAGGTCATACGCAAGGTCCTGCGCGGACTGCCCGGCGACGACGACGGCTGAGGCGAAGATCTCCGGGGTCCGTCGCGCCTCCCGCGCGCCTGGAAGCCGGCGCAGCGAGTAAATCGCTCGTCCTGCAGCGTGCCCTCGACCACGGGGGATGTCGCAAGCCATCGCTGTGTTAAATTTCCGGGCCGGTCCGCAGCAGACGTCCCACGGCGGCCCGTTCCCCTCTCGCTCATGCCTAACCGCCGCCACGTGCACACGCGCTCGATTCGGGTCGATGCGTACGCGCGCGACGATGGGCTATGGGACCTCGAGGCGGTGCTGACCGATACGAAGTCACGCGACTTCCCGCTCGCCACCGGCATGCGCGCCGCCGGCGACCCGGTGCACGACATGGTGCTGCGCGTGACGATCGACACAAAGCTCAACATCGTCGATGCCTTCTCGGAGTCGCGTTGGGTGCCATATCCGGGCCACTGCGACACCATCGGTCCCGACTATCGCAAGCTGATCGGCCTGAACCTGCTGCAGGACTTCCGTCGCCACGTGCAGGGACGCCTGGGCGGCGTGCACGGGTGCACTCACGTCGACGGAACTGGCCACGGTATTGCCGACGGCGGCAGTTCAGGCTTTTGCGGGCGAAGTCTTCAAGACACGCGATGCCGCTCACGCAGGCCACGAGCAGGACGAGAAGATGCCTTGGCAGCTCGACCGCTGTCACGCGCTGCGTCTCGATGGACCCGCCGTCGCGAAGTTCTACCCGCGCTGGCACCAACCGAAGCAAAAGGGCACCACGCCCGCGAAGCCGATTCCGATCAAGGACGGAACCACCCAATGAAGATCCACGAATACCAGGGCAAGGACATCTTCCGGCGCTTCGGTGTGCCGGTGCCGCGCGGCATCCCCGCGTTCACGGTCGACGAGGCCATCAAGGCGGCGCAGACGCTCGGCGGGCCGGTCTGGGTTGTCAAGGCCCAGATCCATGCCGGCGGGCGCGGAAAGGGTGGCGGCGTGAAACTTGCGCGCTCGATCGATGAAGTCAAGCAGCGCGCCTCCGAGATCCTCGGCATGCAACTGGTCACGCACCAGACCGGACCGGGCGGGCAGAAGGTGCGGCGGCTGCTGATCGAAGAGGGCGCCGACATTGCAAAGGAACTCTATGTCGGCATGGTCGTCGATCGCGCCACCCAGCGCGTGACGCTGATGGCATCGAGCGAAGGCGGCATGGACATCGAGGAAGTCGCGGCCGCATACGCCGGAGAAGATCCACAAGGTGCACATCGATCCGGCGCTCGGCATGACCGATCACGACGCTGACGATATTGCGATGAAGATCGGCGTCCCGGCCGCCAGCGTGCCCGAGGCTCGCGCGGTACTGCAGGGCTTGTACAAGGCCTTCTGGGACACCGACGCGTCGCTCGCCGAGATCAATCCGCTGATCCTCACCAAGGCCGGGCGCGTGATAGCACTCGACGCGAAGCTCAACTTCGATTCGAACGGGCTGTTCCGCCATCCCGAGCTCGTCGAACTGCGCGACCTCGACGAAGAGGACCCGGCCGAAGTCGAGGCGAGCGAGTTCGACCTCAGCTACATCCAGCTCGACGGCAACATCGGCTGCCTCGTCAACGGTGCCGGGCTGGCGATGGCGACGATGGATACGATCAAGCTCTTCGGTGGCGAACCGGCCAACTTCCTCGACGTCGGTGGCGGTGCCACGGCGGAGAAGGTGACCGAGGCCTTCAAGCTGATGCTGCGCAACCCGGGGCTCAAGGCGATCCTGGTCAACATCTTCGGCGGCATCATGAAGTGCGACACGATTGCCGAAGGCGTGATCACGGCGTCACGCGCGGTGCACCTCAGCGTGCCGCTGGTGGTGCGCATGAAGGGCACCAACGAGGACATCGGCAAGAAGATGCTGAAGGACTCCGGCCTGCCGATCATCTCCGCTGACACGATGGCCGAGGCCGCGGAAAAAGTGGTTGCTGCGGCCAACAGCCGCTAGACGCGTACGGAAACGACAATGAGCATCCTGATCAACAAAGACACCCGTGTCGTCACGCAAGGCATCACCGGCAAGACGGGCCAGTTCCACACGCGCGCCTGCCGCGAGTATGCCAACGGCAAGAACTGCTTCGTCGCCGGTGTCAATCCGAAGAAGGCCGGCGAGGACTTCGAGGGCATCCCGATCTTTGCGAGCGTCAAGGACGCCAAGGAAAAGACCGGCGCCAACGTCTCGGTGATCTACGTCCCGCCGGCGGGCGCGGCCGAGGCGATCTGGGAGGCGGTGGATGCCGACCTCGATCTCGTCATCTGCATCACCGAGGGCATCCCGGTGCGCGACATGATCGTCGTGCGCGACAAGATGCGTAAGAACCACAAGAAGACGCTGCTGCTGGGGCCGAACTGTCCCGGCACGATCACGCCGGACGAGATCAAGATCGGCATCATGCCGGGCCACATCCATCGCAAGGGGCGCATCGGCGTGGTCTCGCGCTCCGGCACTCTGACCTACGAGGCCGTGGCGCAGTTGACCGACCTCGGCCTGGGCCAGTCGAGCGCAGTCGGCATCGGCGGCGACCCGGTCAACGGGCTGAAGCACATCGACATCCTCAAGCTCTTCAATGACGACCCGGAGACCGATGCGGTCGTGATGATCGGCGAGATCGGCGGCACCGACGAGGAGATCGCCGCGCAGTGGGTCAAGAAGCACATGAAGAAGCCGGTGGTGGGCTTCATCGCGGGCGTCACTGCGCCGCCGGGCAAGCGCATGGGCCATGCCGGCGCCATCATCTCCGGCGGCAAGGGCACCGCGCAGGAAAAGCTGGCCGTCATGGAGGCCTGCGGCATTCGCACGACGAAGAACCCCTCGGAACTGGGCAAGCTGCTCAAGAGCGTCCTGAAGTAGCGGCCGACGACGCCTGCAGAACGAAACATCGCAGAGCGCCGGACAGGGGAGACGGATCGATGATGCAATGGCTGATGAACCTGGAATGGGATGCCATCGTCCAGATCATCATCATCGACATCCTGCTGGGCGGTGACAACGCGGTGATCATCGCGCTGGCCTGCCGCAACCTGCCGCCCAAGCTGCGCAGGCAGGGCATCTTCTGGGGGGCGGCGGGCGCGATCATCCTGCGCGTGATCCTGATCACCGTCGCCGTGACGTTGCTGACGGTGCCGTTCCTGAAATTGATCGGCGGCGTGCTGCTGCTGTGGATCGGCATCAAGCTGATTGCGCCACCCTCGGAAGAGGGCGGGCATGGCAAGATCCAGGCGAGCGACAGGCTGATGGCGGCGATCAAGACCATCATCGTGGCAGACTTCGTAATGTCTCTCGACAATGTCATTGCGATCGCAGGCGCCGCCGAGCAGGCCGACCCGAGCCAGCGCACCGGACTCATCATCTTCGGCCTGCTGGTGTCGGTGCCGTTCATCGTCTTCGGCAGCCAGATCATCCTCAAGCTGCTGGATCGCTTTCCGATCATCATCCTGCTGGGCGGCGCGCTGCTGGGCTGGATCGCGGGCGGACTGATCGTCACTGATCCCGTCGCGGAGCCGTACCTTCCGCAAACGGACACGGTGCGCTATGTCGCCAGTGCCGCCGGGGCCGCCCTCGTCGTCGCGGTGGCGAAGTTCTTCGCCGCTCGCCGCAGACCGGCGCACGGAGCCTGACGCAGACCATGGCAGTCGCCCTCGACTTCGCGCTGAAGACCCATCCGGGGCTGGTGCGTCCGCTCAACGAAGACGCGCTCGGTGCGGATCCGTCGTGCGGCCTGTTTGCGCTGGCGGACGGGCTGGGCGGCTACAACGCCGGAGAAGTCGCCAGCGTCATGGCAATCAGTTCAGTGCTCGAACGCTTGTCCTCGGCACTTTCGGTCGCGCAGGGGCAGTCCGAGGGTTTCACGCCCGACGAGGCGATCTACGACACGATCAACGAAATCAACGCCAGCATCTACAACGCGGCGCTCAACAGCGCGGCGTTCGAGGGCATGGCCACGACGCTCGTGATCGCCTGGTTCCTCGGCAATCGGCTGTGGGTCGCTCACACCGGCGACTCGCGGCTGTACCGCTACCGTGACGATCAGCTCGAGCAGCTGACGCGCGATCACTCGTTTTCGCAGGAACTGCTCGACGCGGGCATGGTGACGGAGGAAGAAGCCCGCATCCTGCCGGCCAAGAACCTGGTGACCCGCGCGCTGGGTGCGAGTCCCGAGATCGAGCCCGAGGTGCAGGAACTCGACGTCGCCAGTGGCGACCTGATCCTGCTGTGCTCCGACGGCCTGACCGAGATGGTCGGCAGTTACGAGATTGCCGGGCTGCTGGCGGCGCAGGCCGACATGCATGAGACTGCCCGTCGCCTGGTGGACCTCGCCAACGAAGCGGGCGGGCGCGACAACGTGTCGGTGATCGTGATCAAAGTGACCGGGAAGAACGATGGCGATGCTGCCGTCTAGCGTGCATCATCGAAAGCAAAACAACGGCTAGGCCATTGATTGGCAGCCTTTTTGCAGGCTGGCAGAATCCGAGGGAATACGAGAATATCGGCCCCGGGGGAGAAGAAATGCCTAGGCTGGTGCTGAGTCTGGATGGGGTGGTGCTGCGGGAGGTCGGCCTGACGAAGGACCGCACGACCATCGGCCGGCGCTCGCATAACGACATCGTCATCGACAACCTCGCCGTCAGCGGCGAGCACGCGGTCATCTACAACTCGGGTGGCGAGGTCTACCTCGAGGACCTCGGCTCCACCAACGGCACGACCGTCAACGGCCAGCCGATCAAGAAGCATCTGTTGCAAAGCGGCGACGCCATCGAGATCGGCAAGTACCGCCTGAAGTTCCTGGCGGACGGCGCCAGCGGCACCGAAGGCGAGGTCGACATCGACACCTCGCAGCCGCTGAAGCGCGAGTTCTACGGCCCCGGCCCGGCGACGATCCAGATCCGCCAGCCCGGCAGCCGGCGACGAAGCGCAGGCCGCGGCTTCGATCAAGATCCTCAACGGCGCCAACGAGGGCCGCGAGCTGCAACTGGTAAAGGCGCTGACCACCATCGGCCGCCCGGGGCACCAGGTCGCCGTCATCACCCGCCGCCCGACCGGCTACTTCATCGCGCACGTCGAGGGCGAAGTCTTCCCGACGGTCAACGGCACCAACCTCGGCTCCGCCGCGCACCCGCTCAAGCACAAGGACGTCATCGAACTCGCCGGCGTACGGATGGAGTTCATCAACGCGCCGGCTGGCTAGATTCCAGCCAACCTGATCCGAACCCCTCTACTCGGATCTGTAGACGGCGCTCCGGTGTCCGATGCGAATAACGAGGATCAGCAGTTGCTGGTCTTCAATGCGGGCGATCACCCGATAGTCGCCAACTCGGTACTTCCAGAACTCGCCGAAGCGCTCGCCCTTGAGCGCCTGGCCCAGCGCTCTCGGATCGTCGGCCGCTGCGATCCGTTCCTTCAGGAATCGAATGATCCGGCTGGCGACGGGCCGGTCGAGGCGTTCAATTTCCTTTCGGGCGGACGCTTCGAACTCAATCCGCCAGGCCAAGCGCCCGCTCCACCTCGTCCAGCGATGTCGTCTTGCTCTTGCCGGCGATCAGCGCGCATAGCGGCGCTCTGCGAGATGAATGTCTTCAAGATCGTCGAGATGCTCCAGGATCGCCTCGCGGGCGTAGTAAGTCTTCGTGCGGCCGGTCTTGCGGGCGAGGTCTTCAAGTCGACGTTCAATCTCCGCGGGCAGCCGTATGGCAAGCATTGCGAACCTCCATTGGAGCTGATGCTATACAAGTATATCTCATTCCCGGGTGCCTGACTCGATTTGGAACCGGTCCGGCGACGATCCAGATCCGCCAGCCCGGCGTCCGGCGAAGAAGCGCAGGCTGCGGCCTCGATCAAGATCCTCAACGGCGCCAACGAGGGCCGCGAGCTGCAACTGGTCAAGGCGCTGACCACGATCGGCCGCCCGGGCCACCAGGTCGCCGTCATCACGCGCCGCCCGACCGGCTACTTCATCGCGCACGTCGAAGGCGAAGTCTTCCCGACCGTCAACGGCACCAACCTCGGCTCCGCCGCGCATCCGCTCAAGCACAAGGACGTCATCGAACTCGCCGGCGTGCGGATGGAGTTCATCAACGCGCCCGCCGGCTAGCGGTTCCGCGACTCATCCGTTGGGATGAGACGCGCCGGCTTCGGCATCACCTGCCGAAATTCGTCACCCGCCGAAGCCGCAGATTGTCAGGAGTGCCTTGAATTAACGGCGGTTTTCCTCGTTTAAGCGGTCTCTGCGCCTGGCACGGATCTAGCAGAGTATCGGTCATCGGCAAGGGGCCGTGACTGACCGAAATCTTCAGAGTTTTCACAGGAGAGCAAATGAAACATCAAATCGCCCGCGTCCAACGCGGCTTCACGCTGATCGAGTTGATGATCGTGGTTGCGATCATCGGCATTTTGGCGGCCATCGCCATTCCGCAGTATCAGGACTACGTCACCCGTTCGCGCTGGTCGGACAACTTCGCCTCCGTTGGGTCAGCTGAAGCAAGCGGTTGCCGAATGTATGCAGAACCAAACGGTCAGAACGCCCCCGCGGTCGATGCGAGGCACTCAGCGACTGCGCTGCCTGATACGAACGGTTTTCTTCCGCAGCACTAACGATTGCCCTACGTCCTCAAGTCGGGACTCGGCGACCGTCCTACGCGGCGGGCGTGATGTCACCTTCACTGGGGGTCACAACCGCGGCGCTGCTGTACGGTCAGCTGACGCCCAACTGGCACTCAGGCCGACAGTGGACTGGACTTTCTTCAACACGAACGCGGCGACCTGCAACCGCACGAAGACCGGCGTCGGTACGTAATTTCGACGGTATGTGAATAAGGGGCGGCTGAGCCGCCTCTTTTTATCTCGACGTCGCTTGGAGCGAGATCTTCGCCATCATCGGCGTGCGTTGCAACTCGCGATCGCCTCGGGTCAACTCGACCGATCAGGTGACGTCTTCGACGCTCCGCCGGTTCGAATGCGAGATGCGGATTGCGTCGATCGCATTTCGCGCAGACGCTAGGCGACGCTTTCGCCTCATCCAGTCGGATGAGACGGCTCGTCCTCCGGCACCACTTGCCAATGAACGTCACCGGCCAAGCCGCGAGATTGTCAGGAGTGCCTTGAATTGACGGCACTTTTCAGCGGTTAGACGGCGACTGGGCCTGGCACGGATCTTGGAGACTATCGGTCATCGGCATGGGGCCGTGACTGACCGGAATCTTCAGAGTCTTCACAGGAGAGCAAATGAAACATCAAATCGCCCGCGTCCAACGCGGCTTCACGCTGATCGAGTTGATGATCGTGGTTGCGATCATCGGCATCTTGGCGGCCATCGCCATTCCGCAGTATCAGGACTACATCACCCGTTCGCGCTGGTCGGACAATTTCGCCTCCGTTGGGCAGCTGAAGCAAGCGGTCGCTGAATGTATGCAGAACACAGCACAGATGTGAACAACAATCCGGTCAATTGCTATGACATCACAGACTGCTGCGTGCCATGGATACCGAATGGATTTCTTTCGAAGGACTTGGATTGACCCTGCCGTTCCTGAAGTACGCGACTTCGGTACGCCGACGCCTATAGCGGCTGGCGTGAATGGCCGTTCACTGGTGGCTCGTTCACGGGCATGCGCAGCTGTGCAACTGTCACCCGTGACGCCCAACTGGGATTTCAAACGCGAACCAGCTGGACCTGGACATTTGTCAACACCATTGCAGGCGTAACTGTAATCGCACGAAGACTGGCGTTGGTTCGTAATTCTAAGCCGTCTGCAGTTTCTTGCTGTAAGCAACGCAAAATGGGCAGCCGTTTCGCGCGGCCCTTCATTTTCTTCGAAGTATTGCGTGCATTCGACTGTTCAGTCTGATCACGTCGCCTTGAAGCCCGCACTGCTTAATAACGGTCTAGCGAAACATTCCACAGTGCCTTCAGCGCTGACCCATAACCCGCTCAGCAAAGACTGATAACGCTCAAAGATGTTGCTGCGATCTGATGTGAACGGATTTGTGCACAAGTTACCCGACGTTGTTGACGATCTGATTTGCCGGTGGCTGGTATGCCGCCGGAGGCGTCGATCAATGATAGGCATCGGCGAGATATGGCGGCAAGGCGTCTTGGCGCTCCAGGAAATGAGGCGGCCACGTCCCGTATTTCAACGTAGAAACTTGGACGTCGGCTGGCAAACTGCGCATGGTCACGCGTTAGTCGTGCTCCATTCTGATCGGCAGCGTGATCGCCGTTGGCTCGACGACCGGCATGGGCATGGGAATTCCTGGTATGACGAGCAGCGGATCCTGGCTACGGCGACGCTTTCCTTGTTGATCGCCGGGTACTTTAATCTTCGCTCCGTACCCTCGCTCGTCGTGACTTGGGTCCACTTGCTGTGCTCATCGTGGGTTGCTGGGGTTGGTTTCCTCATTCGTTTCGACGCGCCCGTCCGTTTCCGGCTCTGGTGGAGTGGAGCCACGCTGTTTCTTAATCGGAGCCTTGTAACCACTGCAATTCCGCGCAGCATTGACGTCGTTACCTCCGACGAGCGTGTTGGTCGCTTGCGTAATCTCGACAGCCTATTCTGGCTGGCGTCGCGGGCAACTACATCTCCTCGGTGCTTCTGGAATGGACCTATTGGGCAGACATTGCTGGTTGGGTTCAGTAACCCGAAGTTTCCGGCCCACCTTGAAGGGCTGACGCGCCGCTCTTCCGCGCGGTTGTACTTAGAGCCAGGAATAGGTTCTGGCGTGTCTCGGCCTTCGATCGCTTCGCTGTGGTGGATGTTGCTCGTTGGTTCGGGATCGAGGACCGCATGGCTCGCTCCTGCTCGGCGGGAGTCGCATGCCTGCTCGGTACGGAAGGCTTTCGATGGGTTCGAATGCAGGCCTGTTGGCTCTTGCAGGTGTCGGCCTTTGGGCCGGCCTGTTCAAGGTACTTGCCGCGAGCATGGGTCTTCCGGTCCCCAATCGATCATCGAGGAGGTTTTGCTTAGCCTCGCTTGCGACCGCGCTGGGTTCTTTGGACACGCGTGGTATCGGTTCGGCGACTGCTTACCGCTACTGGGAGTTGGTCCGATGCATTTTGCATACTGCTATAACGTTCATCGCCGCGCATCCGCACAACTTCTGGCTGCAACTCGCCGGCGAGTGGGGACTTGCCGGCTGCTTCTCATCGCGGCGCTGCATTGTTTTGATCTTGGTCTTTCGCGTCTTACTGTCGACCGGAACGGAATGTCGCAAAGCGCAGTCTTGGGCACCGCCTTGGCTACCGCTATGGTCGTGTGGGCTGTCGGGACACAGGCAGATGGATTCATGGTCGTTCCGACAAGTCAATTGATGCCACTGTTCTCTTTATGTTGACGCTGACCTGGCTGAGTTGGCACGGTGAGCTGGTCCCCAGCAGTCGGCATCCGACGCATAAATCGACTTCGCCCGCTCTCGTGGTTCTCACGGTCGGGTGCCGTGCTGTGTTAGCGGCGCTTGCCATTGACCGACTTCGGAAAGCCCAGCGCCCGCGAAGTGAGCATGGCGCCAAGACGCACTCAAGGACCTGCTCTTCCAAGGTTCTGGCAGCAGGGATGGATCGGTCCTGACAGGATCCACTGCAGCACCGTCGATACGTAAGTCAAGGAGGGCAGCCCGCGGACTTTGGCTCCTCGCAACTTATAGCGATCGCAAAGCATGCGGAACAACTTGCCGATTTCAGTTACTAACAGCCTCTTCGAAACCAGTTGTCTTGCGTCAATTCACTTCGCGTCGGAAAATTACGTACCAATCCACGAATCTCTTGTATTCCATCCCTGATCGGCGTCCCTGGCTTGTGTCCGGTCCATTCGGTGAGCAGCGTCGTATCCGCGAACGTCGCCGGCACATCGCCCGGCTGCATCGGCAGATAGTTTCGTCTCCGCCTTCCGCCCCAGCGCTTCCTCCAGCGCGTCGAGATATTCCAGCAGACCCGCCGGCCCGTGGTTGCCGATGTTGAGCACCTGGTACGGCGCCCACGAATGCGCCGGGTCGGGCGACTCTTTGTTGAACCCGGGGTCGGGTAAAGGCGCACGATCGAGCACGCGCACGACGCCTTCGACGATGTCGTCGATGTAGGTGAAGTCGCGCTGCATCCGGCCGTGGTTGAACACGTTGATCGGCTTGCCTTCGAGGATCGCCTTGGTGAACAGGAAGAGCGCCATGTCGGGCCGGCCCCACGGGCCGTAGACGGTGAAGAAGCGCAGTCCCGTGCTCGGCATGCCGAACAGGTGGCTGTAGGTGTGCGCCATCAGCTCGTTCGACTTCTTGCTCGCCGCGTACAGGCTCACCGGGTGGTCGACGTTGTCGGGCTCCTTGAACGGCAGGCGCGTGTTGCCGCCGTACACGCTCGAGCTGCTCGCGTACACCAGGTGCTGCACCGGATGGTGGCGGCAGGCCTCCAGGATGTTGAGGAAGCCGGTGATGTTCGAGTCGATGTATTCGTGCGGGTTGGTCAGCGAGTAGCGCACGCCGGCCTGGGCGGCGAGGTTGACGACACCTTCGAGTCCTTCGGTCGGCGAACAGACGCTCGATCGCAGCGCCGTCCGCCGATGTCGATCTTCTGGAACGAAAAGCTCGGATGCTTCAGCTGTTCCAGCCGTGCAAGCTTGAGGTTGACGTCGTAGTAGTCGTTCAGGTTGTCGATGCCGACGACCGTATCGCCGCGCGCGAGCAGCCGTTGCGAGACGTGCATGCCGATGAAGCCGGCGGCGCCGGTGACGAGAACTTTCATGGGAATTCGGCGGAGTAGAACGCAGCGCAAGCATAGTGCATCGCCTGCGGTGCGATTCGACGCCTATCGTTCGATCCGATAGATCGTGTTCGTGTTGCGGCTGATCAGATAGATCCAGCCGTCCGGTCCCTGCTTGAGGTCCCGGATCTCGTGCTGGCCGGCGAAAAATGGCTCCTGGCCGACGATCGCATTTCGGCTGGAGTTCAGTACGAGTCGATACAGCGTCTTGCCGGCGAGCCCGCCGACCAGGAAGTTGCCCTGCCACTCGGGGAAGCGATTGCCCGTGTAGAACATCGCGCCGCCGGGCGCGGTGGAGGTGGGATACCAGAACGCCAGCGGCGCGGTGTACGGGGCGTTGTGCACGCCGCCGCCGATGCGACAGGTCGTGCCGACCGGATCGCCGTAGTTGCAGCCATAGGAAACGACAGCCCAGCCGAAATTGCGCGTCGGCAGCGAGAGGTTCACTTCGTCGCCACCTTGTGGGCCGTGTTCGGTGACCCAGAGTTCGCCCGTCGTGGGATTCAGCGCGGCGGCCTGCGGATTGCGGTGGCCGTAACTCCAGATGGCTCGTGTGAGCGCATTGGCGTTGGACGCGTAGGGGTTGTCGGCAGGAATCGAACCGTCGGTATTGATGCGAACGACCTTGCCGAGCTGCGACGTCAGCGACTGCGCCTCGTTGGTCGGGCTGATCGGCATCTGCCGCTCGCCGAGTGTGACGAACAGCGTGCCATCCGTGCGGAACACCAGGCGGCTGCCATAGTGGCCCTGGCTCGCCTTCTTCGGCAGCTGCTGGAAGATGACTGTGACATTCTCGAGCGCGGTCAGCGCGGCATTCAGGTCGGCGCGCGCCACCGCGGTGCCGTTGGTTCCGCTGGCGCCGGGCTCGGAGTACGCGAGGTAGATGCGCCGGTTGGTGCTCAGGTTGAACTGCGGATCGAGCGCGACGTCGAGTAGCCCCCCTTGGCCCGCGGAATCAACCGTCGGCACGCCGCTGATCGTCCCGATCGACGTGCCGGTGGCACTCAACAACAGCAGGGTGCCACCCTTCTGCGTGACCAGCAGCCGACCGTCGGGCAGAAAGGCCATGCCCCACGGCGTGTTGAGTCCGGTTGCGAAGGTAGTCAGCTTCGGTGTCACCCCGCTGGGAGTGACGGGCGTTGCCGGTGAGCCGACATTGATCTCGAACGGTCCGGTCGGCGCTGGCGTGGGTGGTGGCGGCTCGACCGGCGGCGTCGGTGTCGGTGTCGGAGAATCGCCGGGAGGAGTCGGCGTGGTTGGCGTCGTCGGCGTCGTCGGTGTCGGGGAAGGATCGGGACTCGGGGCCGGCGTTGGCGTCGGACTTGGCGTCGCGACCGGCGCCGCCTCCTCACCCCCGCCGCAGGCGAGCAGGCCTGCGCCCGTGGAAGCGGCGAGAGAGAAAGCGTGAAGAACAGTGCCTTGCGATTCATGCCGCAGCGCCACCGAGGACCGGTGATCGCTGCAGTCTAGTCATCGAGGCGCTTGCGATCACTCCGCCGCCCAGACTAGCCTCGCCGCGGTAAACCACGGCGGACTGACCGGGTGTGGCAGCCCACTGGGGCTCGTCGAAGACCAGATCGAAACGGTCGCCTCGCACTTGTTGGATGACGCACGACGCATCGATTTGCCGGTAACGCGTCTTGGCAGCAAGCCGTGTGCCTGCGGTGGGTGGCTCGCCGCTGATCCACACGGCGTCCTGAACGCTGACGCAGTCCGACATCAGCCACGGGTGATCATGGCCTTGCACGACCCACAGTGTGTTGGATTCGATGTCCTTGCGGGCGACGAACCAGGGTTCTTGCGCGGCACCCCGCATGCCGCCGATGCCGATCCCCTTGCGCTGGCCCAGCGTGTAGAACGCGAGTCCGACGTGTTCGCCGATGACGCGACCGTCTTCGCTGCGGATCGGGCCGGGCTGCATCGGCAGATATCGGTTGAGGAACTCGCGGAACGGCCGCTCGCCGATGAAACAGATGCCGGTCGAGTCGCGCTTCGCAGCATTCGGCAATCCGATCTCGCGCGCGATCTCGCGGACACGTGACTTTCTCAGGTCGCCGACCGGAAACAGTGTCTTCGCGAGTTGTGACTGGTTCAGCCGGTGCAGGAAATAACTCTGGTCCTTGCTCGCATCGACGCCGCGCAGCAGCTCGTATGTGCCACCGCACTCACGAACCCTCGCATAGTGACCCGTGGCGATGTGTTGCGCTCCGAGCTTCAGCGCATGATCGAGAAAGGCCTTGAACTTGATCTCGGCGTTGCACAGGACGTCCGGGTTCGGAGTGCGGCCGGCCGAGTATTCGCGCAGGAACTCGGCGAATACCCGATCCTTGTACTCGGCGGAAAAGTTGACCGCCTCGAGTTCGATGCCGACGACGTCTGCCGCGGCGGCGGCGTCGATCAGGTCCTGACGCGTCGAGCAGTATTCGTCGTCATCATCGTCCTCCCAGTTCTTCATGAAGAGTCCGATGACGTCGTAGCCCTGTTGCTTCAGCAGCCACGCGGCGACCGAGGAATCGACCCCACCCGACATGCCGATGACGACGCGCCCCTTGCTCATGCCACTCGCAGATGGGTGTGCGTAGACGAGACTCAATGGAAAGCGCTGCCCGGCGAGGTAGTCGTCGACGCACTTCATCACCAGCGGGCTGCGATGCTCCGGCACCCGTGCGCGTATCTCATCGGCCGTGAGCCACAGCGTGCCGAGGATGCCGTGGTCGAGTGAGCGGCCGGCTTCGGCGTCGCCGACGGTGCCGGTGAATGCGAAACGCAGGTACGTGACAGGCTCAACGTCCCGCGTCGAACGTGATCTCACCATGTAGACGCCGAGCAGAGCGGTGGGCATGAACACGCGCGCGGTTTCTTCCAGCGTTTCCCGGATCGCGCCTTCGACCGGGGTTTCGCCCGGATCGAGGTGGCCGGCCGGCTGATTCAGGCGGATGCCGTCCGGCGTCTCCTCCTCGACGAGCAGGAATCGGCCGCCTTGTTCGACCACGGCGGCCACCGTGACATTGGGCTTCCATGACGGCGGGCATCGATCGGTCCGGTTCCCCGCCTGCACGGCGGGCGGCGAGCTTTCGCGTAAAGTCGCGATTCTATCGGCCGTGCCTCGCTGCACGGCCGCGCGCGACAAGAAGAGACGTAACGAGCGAGAGGGACGCTGAATGAAGATCGGAGTTCCCGCAGAGGTCCGGCCGGGCGAGACCCGCGTCGCCGCCACCCCTGAAACGGTCAAGAAGCTGGTCACCGCCAAACACGCCGTGGTGATCCAGGCGGGGGCCGGCGTTGCCGCGAGCTTCCCGGACGAGGCCTATACTGCGGTCGGCGCGACATTGGGTTCGGCGTCTGAGGCGCTCGGCGCCGACATGGTGCTGAAAGTGCGCCTGCCGACCGCCGAAGAACTGCGCGCAGATGAAGCGCGGCGGCGTGCTCATCGGCCTGCTCGAGCCCTTCAACAACGACGGCATCGCCGCAATGAACGGTGCTGGCCTCACCGCGTTTGCGCTCGAAGCCGCGCCGCGCACGACGCGCGCGCAGAGCATGGACGTGCTGTCGTCGCAGGCCAACATCGCCGGCTACAAGGCCGTGCTGATGGCCGCCAATACCTACGGCAAGCTGCTTCCGATGATGATGACCGCGGCCGGCACGATCAAGGCCGCGCGCGTGCTGATCCTCGGCGCCGGCGTGGCGGGCCTGCAGGCGATCGCCACTGCCAAGCGGCTCGGCGCCGTGGTCGAAGCGTCCGACGTGCGGCCCGCGGTCAAGGAGCAGATCGAGTCCCTCGGCGCCAAGTTCGTCGACGTGCCGTACGAAACTGACGAGGAGCGCGAGATCGCGCAGGGCGTCGGTGGCTATGCGCGACCGATGCCGGCGGCCTGGATGCAGCGGCAGGCGGCCGAGGTCGGCAAGCGCCTGGCGCAGGCCAACATCGCGATCGCCACGGCGCTGATCCCCGGCCGCAAGGCGCCGGTCTTGATCACTGAGGAAATGGTCAAGGCGATGCAGCCCGGCTCGGTGATCCTCGACATGGCGGTCGAGCAGGGCGGCAACTGCGCGCTGTCGGAACTCGGCAGGACCGTCACGAAGCACGGCGTGCACATCATCGGCCAGCCGAACATCCCGGCGATGGTGCCGACCGACTCGTCGGCGCTGTATGCGCGCAACCTGCTGGACTTCCTCAAGCTCGTCGTCGACAAGGACGGCGAATTTCACGCATGCCTGCCGACGACGACATCGTCGCGGCCTGCCTGATGTGCAGCCGGCGGCGAAATCAAGCGCAAGAACTGAGCGAGAGAACACGAACATGGACGCTATCAGCCCGATCGTCATCAACCTGATCATCTTCGTGCTGGCGATCTACGTCGGCTACCACGTCGTGTGGAACGTGACGCCGGCGCTGCATACGCCGCTGATGAGCGTGACCAACGCGATCTCCGCGATCATCATCGTCGGCGCGATGCTGGCGGCGGCGCTGACCGAGACTGGGCTCGGCAAGTCCATGGGCGTGCTCGCGGTCGCACTGGCCGCGGTCAACGTCTTCGGCGGCTTCCTCGTCACGCGCCGGATGCTCGAGATGTTCAAGAAGAAGGAGCCGAAGGCCGGCTCCGCGAAGCACTAGGGGCGCGCCATGGCACTCAGCATGAATGTCGTCATCCTGCTGTACCTGGTCGCGTCGGTGTTCTTCATCCAGGCGCTCAAAGGGTCTGTCGCATCCGAGCACGTCGCGTCGCGGCAACGCGTTCGGCATGGTCGGCATGGCGATCGCGATGGTCACGACGGTTGCGCTGGTCTACAAGACCGCGCCGTCGCTCGCCACGCCGGGCATGGCGTGGGTGCTGGCCGGCCTTGTCATCGGCGGCGCGGTCGGAACGACGATCGCCTTCAAGGTCGAGATGACCAAGATGCCGGAGATGGTCGCGTTCATGCACAGCATGATCGGCCTGGCGGCGGTGTTCATCGCGATCGCGGCGGTCGCCGAGCCGTGGGCCTTCGGCATCGCCGAGAGGGGCGGGGCGCTGCCCGGTGGCAACCGCATCGAACTCGCACTCGGCGCTTTCATCGGCGCGATTACGTTCACCGGCTCGGTCATCGCATTCGGCAAGCTCGCCGGCAAGTACAAGTTCAGATTGTTCAAGGGTGCGCCGGTGGTGTTCCCCGGCCAGCACAAGCTCAACCTCGCGTTGGGAATCGCGGCGGTGTTCTTCTGCTTCGGCTTCTGGCATTCGCAGAGCCCGATGGACTTCGCACTCGTGATCGCGCTGGGCTTCCTGCTCGGCGTGCTGTTGATCATCCCGATCGGCGGCGCCGACATGCCGGTCGTGGTGTCGATGCTCAACAGTTACTCGGGCTGGGCCGCGGCGGGCATCGGGTTCTCGCTGAACAACTTCATGCTGATCGTTGCCGGCTCGCTGGTCGGATCGTCGGGTGCGATCCTCAGCTACATCATGTGCAAGGCGATGAACCGCTCGTTCTTCAACGTGCTCCTCGGCGGCTTTGGCGGCGAGGTTGCGGCGGCGACCGGCAAGGCCGAGCAGCGACCGGTGCGCTCGGGCTCGCCGGACGATGCGGCCTTCCTGATGGAGAACGCCGAGACAGTGATCATCGTTCCGGGCTACGGGCTGGCGGTCGCGCGCGCGCAGCATCCGCTGAAGGAACTCGCGGACAAGCTGATCGCCAAGGGCGTCAACGTCAAGTACGCGATCCATCCGGTGGCCGGGCGCATGCCGGGCCACATGAACGTGCTGCTGGCCGAGGCCGAAGTGCCGTACGACCAGGTGTTCGAGATGGAAGACGTCAACGGCGAGTTCGGCGAAGCCGACGTCGCGCTGATCCTCGGCGCCAACGACGTCGTCAACCCGGCGGCGAAGGATCCGAAGTCGCCGATCGCCGGCATGCCGATCCTCGAGGCCTACAAGGCGAAGCAGGTGATCGTCAACAAGCGCTCGATGGCCTCGGGTTACGCGGGCCTCGACAACGAACTCTTCTACATGCCGAAGACGATGATGGTGTTCGGCGACGCGAAGAAGGTGGTCGAGGAGATGGGCAAGGCCGTCGGCTGATGCGGCCGGACGCGGTCCTTCTCGTCGTCGACATCCAGAACGATTTCCTGCCCGGCGGCGCGCTTGCCATCGAACGCGGCGACGAGGTGATTGCGGTCATCAACCGCATCGCGCCACGCTTCGAAAACGTCCTGCTGACACAGGATTGGCACACGCCGTCACACATCTCGTTTGCGTCGTCGCATCCGGGGCAGGCGCCGTTTTCGACGATCGAACTCGACTACGGCCAGTCAGGTGCTGTGGCCCGACCATTGCGTGCAGGGCACGCACGGTGCGGCGTTCGACGACCGGCTCGTCGTGCCTCATGCGCAGGGCGTGATCCGCAAGGGCTATCACGCGCACACTGACAGCTACTCCGCGTTCCTCGAGGCAGATCGTCGTACGCCGACGGGTCTCGCCGGCCTGCTGAACGAGCGCGGCCTGCACACCGTCTACATCGCCGGGACTCGCGCTCGATTTCTGCGTCGCGTGGAGTGCGCTCGACGCGCGGCTGCGCGGCTTCGAGGCGATCGTCATCGAAGATGCCTGCCGCGCGATCGACACCGGAGGTTCGCTCGATGCCGCGCGGCGTGCGTTCGCGGATGCCGGCGTGCGCATGATCGACTCGGACACGCTCCGCTGAACTCGCGGCCCTGCGCCGCGGAAACACTTCGTTACGACTCTCACATTCGGCGACCGGCCGCGCTTGATCGCGCACAAACGCGCGAGCAGCGTCAAACCTAACCTGTGCTCATCAAACCAAAGGAGGTTGCGATGACACGAATGACAGGACAACGTCGGCTCATGGTGAGCCTTGGGCTTGCGGCGGCAAGTGCGGCACTGGCGGTCGGCGCCGCGTTGGCGCACGGCGGATACGGACCCGGCTATGGCATGGGCTGCGGCGCGGGCTACGGAGCGGGCGGCGGACCGGAGTGTGCGGCCGGAGCCGGACCGGGATGTGGCGCTGGCTACGGACCGGGCGGATGCGGAGTGGGACCGGGCATGCGCCAGGGCATGGGGCCGGGATACGGGCCTGGGTTTGGGCCCGGAGGCAGCGGCGTGGCGCTGCTGACCGACGAAGAGCGCGCCGCGCACCGCGCAAAGATGCAGAGCCTGGCGTCGTATGACGAATGCAAGACGTACGTGGCGGATTTCAGCAAACAGATCCAGGCTCGCGCGAAGGAAAAGGGCCAGACGGTCGGCGGTCCGAACGAAGCGATGTGTGATCGCATGAAGGCTCACGGCCGCTTCACGCAGTAGGACGTCGATCGGGAAGCGGGGCCATCCGGCATCAAGCCGTTAACTCCGAGTCGGCGGCGCGCGGTCCATCGAAGACGGCGCGCCGCTCTGTTGCCGCCGATCCTTCGGCGGGCGGTCGACGCCGATCAGCGTGGAGACTTGCGCCCGCGACTCATGGCGACAGCAGTCCCACCAGCGCAGGCGCGAGCCATGGTGCGATGAACGCCGTGACCAGCGCGGTCAGGCCCATCCCGAGTCCGGCGAAGGCCCCCATCTGCTCGCTGACCTGGAACGCGCGAGCCGTGCCGATACCGTGTGCGGTCACGCCGACGGCAAAGCCGCGCGCCGGGTGCGAGTCGATACCCAGCGCATTCAGCAGCGGCCGCGCGATGATCGCGCCGGTGATTCCGGTCAGGATCACGAACACGGCGGTGAGCGACGGCAAGCCGCCGATCTTTTCGGCGATGCCCATCGCGATCGGCGTCGTCACCGACTTCGGTGCCAGTGACAGCAGCGTTTCGCGCGACGCGCCCAGCATCCGCGCGATACCCAGCGCCGAGCCGATCGCCGTGACCACGCCGGCAATGAGCCCGAGCGTCAGCGGCAGCCACAGGCGCTTCAGCCGTGCACGCTGGTCATAAAGCGGTATCGCCAGCGCAACCGTGGCCGGACCCAGCAGGAAGTGCACGAACTGCGCGCCGTCAAAGTAAGTGCGGTAGGGCGTGTCGGTCAGCGCCAGCAGCGTGACGAGCAGAATGACGGCGATTGCCACCGGATTGGCCAGCGGGTTCATGCGCGTGCGCTGGTAGATCCGGTAGGCGACGATGTAAGCGAGCAGCGTCGCCGTGAGGCCGAGCAGCGGCGTGGCGGCGAGATAGACCCAGAGCGAGTCAAGTTTCGGAGTCATCGGGCGCGAAACGGCGGGCAGTCCAGGTGACGACCAGCGCGGTCACCGCGATCGCAAGGCCCGTGCTGACGAGGAGAGAGACGACGATCGGCAGCCACTCCTTGCCGATGCGTGCGACATGCAGCATCACGCCGACTCCCGCAGGTACGAACAGCAGCGAAAGATGCTTCAGCAGCTCGAGGGATGTCGGTCGCAGCCGTTCGACCGTGATCGGCCGCAACAGGAGTACACCGAGCAGCAGCGTCATGCCGATCACCGGGCCGGGCACCGGCAGGCGCAGCAGGTAGCTCAGCACCTCGCCGACCGTCTGGAACACCAGCAGTGTCGCGAGGGCTTCGAGCATCACGTCAACGCGGGTTCAGGCGTTCGTCAATCCACTCGATCCAGTGCATCACGCGCGTGTCAGTGCCGCTCTGCAGGTGAGTGATGCAGCCGATGTTGGCAGAGAGGATCGCGTCCGGCTGCGGGGCCCGCAGGTGGCCGAGCCGGCGATCGCGCAGCTGGATTGAAAGCTCCGGCTGCAGCACCGAGTAGGTGCCGGCCGAGCCGCAGCAGAAATGGCTCTCGCCGACGCGGTGCGACCGTGGCGCCGAGCGAAGTGAGCAGCGCTTCGACCGCGCCGCTTGACCTTGAGCCCGTGCTGCAGCGTGCACGGCGCATGGAACACCACCTTGCCGGTGACGCGGCTGCCGAGCTTGCGCTTCAGCTCTTCGCCGAGCGCGGGCAGGATCTCGCCGACATCCTTCGTCAATTCACTGACGCGCCTGGCCTTCGCCGCATACGCCGGATCGCGCGCGAGCATGTGGTCGTATTCCTTCACCTGCAGGCCGCAGTCCGCTGGCGTTCATGACGATCGCGTCGGCCCCCGCCTCGATCAGCGGCCACCAGGCGTCGATGTTGCGTCGGGCGTCGTCGAGTCCGCCATCCTGGTCGTTCAGGTGATAGCGGATCGCTCCGCAACAGCCG
This sequence comes from uncultured beta proteobacterium, assembly GCA_963724605.1. Taxonomy (GTDB): domain Bacteria; phylum Pseudomonadota; class Gammaproteobacteria; order Burkholderiales; family Burkholderiaceae_F; genus JALORV01. The sequence continues at coordinate 518,596 of CAVRVM010000015.1, read as the reverse complement.
GCCGCTGCGGGACGCACAACCTCGATGCCGAGCGCATCCAGCACGCGCGCTGTCGAGGTGTTGATATTGGGCGCCATCGCCGGCTGCACGCAGCCTTCGAGCAGGATCATCCTGCGCGATGTGCTGGCGTGAAGGGTAGGCGCCGGCCGGATGCGCGGCCGGGACCTTGGCCCTGAGCCCCGCCGGCAGCAGCGGCCGCACGAACTGTCCCAGCTTCATCGCGGGCCCGAACAGCGGACTCGTCAGGCCTGCCTTCAGCACGGCGCGCGCGGCGCGATCGGCGAACGGGCGCGGCACACGCTCGTCGACGAGCTTGCGGCCGATGTCGACCAGTCTTCCGTACTGCACTCCGGAGGGACACGTTGTCTCGCAGTTGCGGCAGGTCAGGCAGCGGTCAAGATGCAGTTGCGTCTTCGCCGTGACGGCTACGCCTTCCAGCATCTGCTTCATCAGGTAGATGCGGCCGCGCGGTGAAGTCGAGCTCGTCGCCGAGCAACTGGTAGGTGGGGCAGGTTGCCGTGCAGAAGCCGCAGTGCACGCACTTGCGCAGGATCGCGTCGGCCTCTTTGCCTTCGGGCGTGTCGCGGATCCAGTCGGCCAGTTGGGTCTGCATGTCTATGCCAACGGGGACAGGCGTCCGGGGTTGAAGATTCCGGACGGATCGAACTCGGCCTTCAGCCGAGCGTTCAGGCGCGCGAGCGCGGAGTCGAGCGACTGAAACGCCGGGATGCGCGCATCGCCGCCACGGTAGCGCGTGGCGTGTCCGCCGACGGCAGCGATCCGCGCGCGCAGCTCGGCTGCGCCGTCGTCGAACACCCAGCGCTGGCCGCCGTGCCACTCGATCAGCGTGGCGCCAAGCCCTAGCGGCGGCGTGGTCGGCGGCACCGCCAGACGCCACAGCGCACGCCGCGTGCTGGACTGGAAGAACGGGTGGCGTTGCTCGCGCAGGTCGGTCCACCAGCGCCCGGCGTCTTCGACCACACTGCCGCCAAGTCGGGCTTGGGCCGCATCGACCCCCGCGCGCGCGCCGGACAGTCGCAGCCAGAGCGCGCCCTCAAGCCAGGCGCTGGCCGAAATCGGCAGCGGCTGGCCGCCCCACTCGTTGAGCTGGCGTATGGCGGTGGCCTCATCGATCTCGAAGCGCAGCGTGCGCTCGGCCACCGGGCGCGGCAGCACCTTCAGCGAGAGGTCGACGAGCACGCCGAGGGTTCCCAGTGAACCGGCGAGCACGCGCGCCATGTCGTAGCCAGCGACGTTCTTCATGACGCGACCGCCGAACGAGAGCACGTCGCCGCGGCCATCGAGCACGCTCGCGCCCAGGATGAAGTCACGCACCGACCCGGCGGCGACGCGACGCGGCCCGGCAAGGCCGGCCGCGATCGCGCCGCCGACGGTCGCGCCCGCGCCGAAGTGCGGCGGTTCGAACGGCAGCAGTTGCTGGCGTTCAGCGAGCGCCGCTTCGAGTTCGGCGAGCGGCGTACCGCTGCGAACGGTGACGACGAGCTCCGTCGGCGCATAGTCCACGATACCTGTGTACTCGCGCGGATCGAGGAGATCGCCGTGCGTCGCGTTGCCGTAGAAATCCTTGGTGCCGCCCGCGCGAATGTGCAGTGGCGTGCGTTCCTGGGTGGCGGAGCGCACGCGCTCACGCAGGCGCATCAGCGCCGGATGCTCGTGCTCGGTCATCGTGCGCCCGCAGCTTCTGAAATCCGATCCAGCGCACGACGCGGAGCGAGCGGCATCGTCGAGCTCAGAACCGCGGCAGGTCGGGGAACTTCAGCTGGCCGCCGTGCACGTGCATCTTGCCGTACTCGGCGCAGCGATTCAGCGTCGGCACGGCCTTGCCGGGATTCAAGCAGGCCCGGCGGATCGAACGCGCGCTTGATCGCATGGAACGCCTGCAACGTCGCAGTATCGAACTGCTGGCACATCTGGTGGATCTTCTCGACGCCGACGCCGTGTTCGCCGGTGACGGTGCCGCCCACCGCAATCGAGAGTTCGAGAATCTCGAAGCCGAACTCCTCGGCGCGCACGACGGAGTCCGGGTCGTTGGCGTCGAACATGATCAGCGGGTGCAGGTTGCCGTCGCCGGCGTGAAAGACGTTGGCGCAGCGCAGGTCGTACTTCTTCTCCATCGCGCCGATCGCCTTCAGTACCTCGCCGAGCCGCTTGCGCGGGATCGTGCCGTCCATGCAGTAGTAGTCGGGCGAGATGCGGCCGACGGCCGGAAAAGCTGCCTTGCGTCCCGCCCAGAAGCGCAGGCGCTCGGGCTCGGACTGCGAGACCGTCAGCTGCGTCGCGCCGCTCGATCTCGAGCACCGCTCTTGATGCGATCGATCTCCTCGGTCGACCTCTTCGGGCGTGCCGTCGCGACTCGACCAGCATGATCGATGGCGGCATCGAGGTCGTAGCCCGCCTTCACGAACGGCTCGACCGCCGCGGTGGCCGGCTTGTCCATCATCTCCATGCCGGCCGGAATGATGCCGGCGGCGATCACCGCCGCGACCGCGTCGCCGCCCTTTTCGACGTCATCGAACGAGGCCATGATGACCTGCTGCTTCAGCGGCTTCGGTACGAGCTTCAGCGTCGCTTCGGTCAGCACCAGCAACAGTCCCTCGGAGCCGACCACCAGCGGCAACAGGTCGTAACCGGCAGTGTCCGGCGCCTCGGAGCCGATCTCGACGATGTCGCCTTCGATCGTCACGCCGCGCACGCGCACCACGTTGTGCAGCGTCAGCCCGTACTTCAGGCAGTGCACGCCGCCGGCGTTCTCGGCGATGTTGCCGCCGATCGTGCAGGCGATCTGGCTCGACGGATCGGGCGCGTAGTACAGGCCAAGGTGCGCAACCGCCTCGGAGATCGCCGAGTTGCGCACGCCCGGCTGCACCCTCGCCGTACGCGCCAGCGGATCGATCTTCACGATGCGGTTGAACTTGGCGAGCGACAGCAGCACGCCCCGGCCGTGCGGCAAAGCGCCGCCGGAAAGGCCCGTACCCGCGCCGCGCGGAACGACCGGTACCTTCAGCTCATGGCACGTGCGCAGGATCTGCACGACCTGCGCTTCGTCTTCCGGCAGCGCAACCACCATCGGCAACTGGCGGTACAGCGTCAGTCCGTCACACTCGTAGGGCCGTGTGTCCTCCTCGCGCCAAAGCACGCAATGCTCAGGCAGGAATCCACGCAACCGTGCCACGACGGCACGCTGGCGTTCCACATCGACCGGACCGGCACCTTCGAGCGGGATACGCTCGGAAAGCATCTGTGTCGGCGGGTGTGTGAGGTCGCTCGGAGCGTTCATGGCGATGACGGTATCACGTGCCGCAAGGGCCGCGTCGGGCGGGCAAGCCAGCTCGGACTTTACCGCTGAAAGCGACGCCCGCGCAGTGCGCCGCACGGGTTCGCATGCGCGTGCCTGCGGCAACATCGCGGAAACGATTCGCTGGTGTCATGCTTCGGCTCCCCGGGAGGTCAATGGCTTGGAATCCGTGAACCTGAATCGCTGCGCGAGATATGCGGCCTGCGCGTGCGTCGCGGCAATGGCGGCACTGCTCCTGGCCTGCTCGACTCCAGGCCCACCCACGGCAGCGCCCGCGCCGGCCCCTGAGCCCATTGTCCTGCCGCTGCCGCCGTGGCGCGACGGCAGTCCGCTCGCCGTCGCTTCCGGCCGCTGGCAATGGACGGACCCGAGCCGCGATCGCACGATCGTCGCCCAGTGGCACGCGCCGAGCGGCTCGGCCGCGCAGGCACTGCTGCTGGTCCTGCCCGGCCTGGCGCAGGGCAGTGCCGCGCCACCTGCCCTGGTCGAGGCGCTGGCCGGGGCCGGCTTCGCTGTCGTCACCATTGGGCACCCTGGCAACGATGCCGCCGTGTGGCGCAGCCCCGAGGCGCGCCGGGCCGACTTCGCGGAGGCGGCGCGCCGGATGTATGCCGCGAGCGAGGCAATGGAGCGCGGCACCGATGTCCGCTTCGTCCTCGATGCGCTTGAGAAGCAACCGCCTTCCTGGCTGCCGGGCGGTACGACCCGGCGGGTCGGTGTCGTGGGTATTGGACTGGGCGCACAGACGGCACAGTGGCTATTGGGAGAGCCGATGGCACGTGCGCAGATCGCGGAGCGAGACCCGCGCCTGGTCGCGGCGGCGCTGCTCGGCCCTTACGTGAGTTTCGACGGCCCTCCGATGCACCGGCGCTACGAAGCCATCGAGACGCCGTTGCTCGTCGCCTTTGGCCTGACCGAGACCGACCCCTATGGACTCGGGATGACTTCCCAGCAGCGGCGGGCGATGGTCGCCGAATTACGCAATGCGCGCGTCACCGAGCTACGGTTGCCGACGGCGTCGCTCGCGGGCGTGCTGGCACCGGGCGCGGGAAGCAATCCTGCGGCTGCAGACTCCATGCCGTCGATGCCTGGAGGTGCGGGCCCGATGCCACGTGGCGAACCTCCGGCACGCGGGGGTCGCAGTCAGGGAGGGGGCACGCCCAAGGGCGGAGCGACGTCATCGGGAGGGCCCGAAGGCGCCTTTCCCGGCGGCCCTCCCGGCGTCGCGTCCGGTGCGGGCGCGCGTTCGGCCCGTGTGGCGCTGCTGCTGTCGGTGCAGGCGTTCTTCGAGGCTGAGATGCTGGGCAGCGGGGATGCGCGAGAGTGGCTCGATGGGCCGCATCCCGGGCCGGCACAGTGGACGACGTATCCCGCCGGACGTGCGGCGACACACCTTTCCGCCGGCCGCAGCGCACCCTGACGTGCGCCGCGATTAGTGTACGGGGGCTGAGACGAAGCGCGCGACGATCGGGCGATAGCGCTCGGACCAGCGATCGATCGAACCGGTAGCGCCACCCAACAGCTGAGTGACAAACGCCAGCGTCAGTTCTCGCGTCGCGGTCTTGACCTGCGCATTCAGCTGCACGCCACCGGTGCCGGCGCGATCGGTGAAGATGCTGTGCGATCCGCCGGCGAACACCGCGAGAGTCTTGCGGCTGCTGCCGATCGCCTCGAACACGGCCACGCGATCGTCGGCGCCCGAGTAGTAGCCCGGAATCTGGATCACGTCTTCGGTGGCGGTGATGTGCAGGGTCGGCACCGTCACGTACTTCAGTATCTTGGCCGGGTCGGACTCGCCGTAGAACGGCGGCGCGGAGATCAGGATCGCCGCGCTGTAGCGCGGATCACGGAACTCGAGCGTTCGGCCATCGCGCTCGACACGTGCGCCGGCGGCCAGCAAGGCGGTATTCGCGCCATACGAGTGTCCCGCAACGACGATGTGTTCGGCATCGATGCTGCGGGCGTGCTCGCTTGCCAGCAGGCGGTCCAGCGCGAAGTGCAGATCGAGCACACGGTTGATGGCCTCGCGCTCCTGCGCGGCGTCGTGCAGGCGTCCAACGAGCGCGAACGGATTGCCGATCCAGATCGCGCGGTCGCTGCCGACATGCTGCACATGCAGGCTGGCAATGCCGTTGGCCGCGAAGTGGCTTCCGAGATAGCTGTAACCGCGCCGCGATCCGCCGATGCCGTGCGAAAACACCACGAGCGGAATGCGTGCGCCCGGCTCGATCGTCGCAGGAAGGTACAGGCGGACAGGGATAGCGCGGCCGCGCAGCGGGTCGTTCCATTCGTATTCGATCGCGCTGTAGGCGGGCGCCGCGGCGACTGTCGCTGTCGCGGCCGTCTCGTCCGCAACCTGAGCCGCGACCGGAGAGGCAAGCTGACCAAGCGCGAGCCCGATGCCGGCGCAAACAGCAAGAAGGCGGGTGCGGCGCGTCGAAAGCGGGTCCAACATCATTCGGCTCCGGAAGCGTGCGGGGCAGCCTCGGGCGGGCTCGGTATGCGGTGCAGGATGCGCCGGCGGACCCAGGAAAGGAAGTCGTCTACATAGGTGAACACGACCGGTACCACGAGCAGGCTGAGGAAGGTCGATGTGATCAGGCCGCCGATGACGACGATCGCCATCGGCGCACGGAAGCTCGGATCGGTGCCGAGCCCGATGGCGACCGGCATCATGCCGGCGCCCATCGCCACGGTGGTCATCACGATCGGGCGCGCACGCTTGCGGCAGGCGTCGACGATGGCTTCCCAGCGTGACAGCCCGTGGTCGCGGCGCGCGAGGATCACGTAGTCGATCAGCAGGATCGAGTTCTTGGTCGCGATGCCCATCAGCATGATGAGTCCGATCATCGACGGCATCGACAGCGCCGACTGCGTCACGAAGAGCGCCAGAAACGCGCCCGGGATCGACAGCACGAGCGCGACCAGGATCGTCACCGGCTGCACGAAATCCTTGAACAGCAGCACCAGCACGATGTAGATGCACAGCACGCCGGTCAGCATCGCCAGACCGAAGCTGGCGAAAAGCTCGTTCATCGCCTCGGCATCACCGATCGTGGTCTGGATCACGCCGGGCGGCAGCTGTTGCAGGCTCGGCAGCGCGAGCGCCTGCTTCTCGACCTCGCCCAGCGGCTGGCCGTTGAGTTCGATCTCGAAGTTGATGTTGCGGAGGCGGTCGTAGCGATCGATCTCGGCCGGGCCGCCATCGATCGACAATCGTCGCGACGTTGCCCAGCATCACGGGCCGGTGCTTGCCGGGTACCGGCAGCCGCTCGATCAGTCGCAGGTCCTGGCGCGCGTCCGGCGGCAGTTTCACGACGATCGGGATCTGCCGCTGCGAGAGGTTGAGCTTGGCGAGTCCCTGGTCGTAGTCGCCCGCGGTGGCGACGCGCAAGGTGTCGGCGATCGCGACCGAGGTCACGCCGAGATCGGCCGCACGCGCGAAGTCCGGCCGCACGACCAGTTCGGGCCGCACCAGGCTAGCGCTCGTCGTCACGCCGCCGATGCCAGGGATGGTGCGCAGCTCGCGCTCGACCTTGCGCGCATGCTCGGCGAGCACGGCGCCGTTTTCGCCGGCCAGCACCAGCACGTACTTCTCCTGTGCGCCGGCGAGCCCGACGGTGATGCGGGCGCCGGGCAACTGCGTCAGCGCGGCGCGCAGTTCGCCTTCGATCTGCTGCTTGCTGGTGCCGCGCCGCTCACGGCGCGGCGTCATGTTGATCGTCAGCGTCGCCTTGCGCGCCTCGGCCGCGCCGCGCGGCTCGAACGGATTGGAGCCCGCCGCGCCGCCGCCGACTGCGGTGTAGATCAGCTTCACATGCGGATTCTTCTCGACGATCGCGCGGGCCTGCTCGGCGCTCGCAAGCGTCTGCTGGAAGGTAGCTGCCCGGCGGCAGCGTGAGGTAGACCTGAGTCTGCGAGAGGTCGTCCGGCGGGATGAATCCGGTCGGCAGCAACGGCACCAGCGCGAATGAGCCGAAGAAGAAGGCGGCGGCGCCGATGAGGGTCGCGACGCGGTGTCTGCAGGCACCACTGGGCCCAGCGCAGATAGATCCGCAGCCAGCGCGGCTCGTGCTGGTCCTTGCTCGGCCTGTGCAGGATGTAGGCGGCCATCATCGGCGTCAGCATGCGTGCGACGACCAGCGAGAAGAACACGGCGATCGCCGCAGTCCAGCCGAACTGCACGAAGAACTTGCCCGGCACGCCGTTCATGAAGGCGGTCGGCAGGAACACTGCAATCAACGTGAAGCTGGTCGCGATCACTGCCAGCCCGATCTCGTCGGCGGCTTCCATCGCCGCCTGGAACGGCGTCTTGCGCATGCGCATGTGACGCACGATGTTCTCGATCTCGACGATCGCGTCGTCCACCAGGATGCCGATCACCAGCGACATGCTGAGCAGCGTGACGACGTTCAGCGAAAAGCCCATCAGGTACATCGCGCCGAAGGTCGGCAGGATCGACAGCGGCAGCGCGGCCGCCGAGACCACCGTCGCCCGCCAGTCGCGCAGGAAGAGCCACACCACGAGCACCGCGAGCAGCGCGCCTTCGATCAGCAGCCACATCGAGCCGTCGAAGTTCTCCTGTACCGGATCGACGAAGTTGAACGCCTCGGTGACGCGGATGTGCGGATGCTCGGCTTTCAGCTTCGCCAGCTGTGCGCGCACGCCGGCGGCGACGTCGATCTCGCCGGCGCCACGCGAGCGGGTGATTTCGAAGCCGACCACCGGCTGGCCATTGAGCAGCGCTGCCGAGCGCTGTTCGGCCACCGTATCGCTGACGGTGGCGACCTGGTCGAGCCGGATGCGACGGCCATCGGACAGCGCGATGTCCATCGCACCGAGTTCATCGGCTGACTGCACGGTGCCGATCGTTCGGACCGATTGCTCGACGCCGCCGATGTCGGCGCGCCCGCCCGAGGCTTCCTGCTGGATCTGGCGCAGCTGGCGCGAGATGTCGGCGGCGCTTGCGTTGAGCGCCAGCAGCCGCGCCGGATCGAGCTCCACGCGTATCTCGCGATCGACGCCGCCGACGCGCGCCACCGCGCCGACGCCGCGCACCGCGAGCATGCTCTTGGTGACGGTGTTGTCGACGAACCACGACAGCGCCTCGTCGTCGAGGCGATCCGACGCCACCGTGTAGGTCAGGATCGGGGCCCCGGACAGATTCACCTTCGAGATGATCGGGTCGCGCAGGTCGCCGGGCAGGTCGGAGCGGATGCGCGTCACCGCGTCGCGTACGTCGTCGACCGCCTCCTGCGTCGGCTTCTCGAGCCGGAACTCGACCGTGACGGTGACCGTGCCGTCCTGCACCTTGGTGTAGACGTGCTTGATGCCCTGCAGGGTCGCGATCGAGTTCTCGATCTTGCGCGCGACCTCGGTTTCCATCTGCGCCGGCGCCGCGCCGGGCAGCGAAGCCACGACGGTCACCGTGGGCAGGTCGATATCCGGGAACTGCTGGATCTTCATGGCCCGGAAGCCGACGATGCCGATCAGCGTCAGCATCACGAACAGCAGGATCGCCGGGAATCGGGTTGCGAATCGACCAGGCCGAGACGTTGATCGCCATGGTCGCCTCTACTTCTGGGCCGACTCGACCGGCATCGACGGTGCCTCGACCACGCGCACGATGTCGCCGTCGGCCAGGAAGCCGCCGCCGGTTTCCACCACGCGCACGGCGGGTGGCAGCCCGGCGACGATCTCGATGCGGTCACCCAGGCGACGGCCGACTTCGACTTTTGACTGCATGACCTTGTTGTCGGCGCCGACCAGGAACACGTAGGCGAACCCGTCCCGCAGCAGCACGGCGCTCTGCGGCAATGTCAGCGCGCTGCCGCTGCCGGTTTCGAACTCACCCCGCGCAAACGTTCCGGCCCGGCGGCGCTGCCGGCCGGCAGGTCCACATAGACGATGCCATTTCGTGTCGTCGGGTCGACGGCGGGCGCAACCGCGCGCACTGTGCCTTCGATGCGCGCTCCGTTCGCGGTCGTCAACGTCGCGCGCATGCCGGGCGCGAGCCGGGCGAGTTCCGTGGCTGTGACCTCGGCGCGCCACTCGAGCCGACCGCCGCGGATCAGGCGGAACAGTTCCTGGTTCGGCTGCGTCAATGAGCCTACGGTGGCGGCGCGCGCCGAAATCACGCCGTCATCGGGAGCGACGATGCGCGTCTGCGCGAGTCGCACCTCTTCGGCTTGGACCCGCGCACGTGCGGCGGCCAGGCGAGCCGCCGTGGTCTGCTCGGCCGTGAATACCTGCGTGGTCGCCTGCGCGCTGATGAACCCTTGCGCCTGCAACTGTTTCGAGCGCTCGGCATTGGCCTTGGCCTCGGCAAGCGCCGCTTCGGCTTCGGCCGCCGATGCTTTCGCTTGAGCCAGATCCGCCTGCACGGCGTCGGTCGCAATGCGCGCCAGCGGTTGGCCGAGCTTGACCGTATCGCCGACATTGACCAGCACTTCGGTCAGGCGCAGGCCCGACAGTTCGGCCCCGATCACCGCTTCCTGCCACGCAGTCACATTGCCATTGGCGGCCACTGTCTGCGGCCAATCGACGCGCTGAGGAGAGGCGAGTGCCACCGTCAGCGCCGGTCGCGCTGCAACAGCCTTGCCCTCGGGTTTGCCGGCGCCGCCCTCGCCCGCCGGTTTCCCTGCAAGCACCAGCGCGACGCCGACGAGCGCGACGGCGGCGGTCGCAAGCAGCGCGGTGCCGCGCCGCGTACGCGGGAACGGAAGCTTCATCGGGAGGGCCGCTCCAGCGCTGAGTCGGAGCGCCGCCGCTCGATTTCATGGTCGAGCAGGGCGCGGCTGTAGCCGACGAGGCGATCGAGGATCTTCTCCATCGCCTGCGGCCGTGCAAGTACGTCAGGGGCGAGCAGCTTCATGAACTCGCGCGACATGCAGTAGTCGTGCGCCATCGCGACCACGGCAAACGCCAGCTGGTGGACGTCGGCGTCGGGCTGCGTCAGTCCGGAGTGGCGCGCGATCACATTCGCCAATGCGTTGTGCGCCGGCACGACGACCTGTGCCGTCACTTCGCGGAACACCGTCGACGGTTCGATCATCTCGCGCAGATGCACGCGCATGCCTTGCGTGTCGATGTCGTCGACGCCACCGTCCGGCCGCGCGGCATCACCGAGGAACGGTGCGAGGAACATCCGCATCGCGGCCTCGAACTCCAGCGTGGGGTCGTCGAAACGGCCGAAGGCGTCAGTCATCTCCTTGATCGGCCGCAGCAGCACTGCGCGGTACAGCCCTTCCTTGTCGCCGAAGTAATAGTGGATTGCGGCGACGTTGACCCGCGCAGCGTCGCAGATCTCGCGAGTGGTGGCCGCGGCATAGCCCTTGGCTGCGAAGATCCGGGTCGCATGCGTCACAAGCTGTTCGCGTGCGAGCACCCCACGGTCGTGTCCACGCTCGCCCGGCACTTCCTGCGCGCGCGCCAGACCGGACTCTTGGGAGAGGGATTCGAGGGGAAGAGAAGTGTTTGCCGTCATCGTGCGGCGCAATGTAGCACACGAATCAAGCGTTTGATTTAAAAGTAGACCATTCAGTAACTATGTGTTTTTAATGGTCTTTTGTCCCGCGTCTCAGAACGCGACTGCACCGTAAGTACTGCTCGGAGCGGACAAGCAATCTGACCACGCGGCGACGCTTGCGACAGTCGGGTTGGCGGTTTCAGCCCGGCGACGACCGTCACCCACGCGGCCCGCGACTCAAGGACTGACGCGCGCAGGCGTCCGGCCCGCTCGCGTGCTTGGCTACTTGACCGGCCAGATAGTTGCCGCGCTCAGCTTGTTGTTCATGCCGTCGGGCTCGAGGAAATTGACCTGGACCTTGTCGCCGTCGTTGAGCTTGGAGAGGTCATAGACGCCATCGGGGACATAGACGTCGGCCGTCGAGCCATCGGCGGCGCGCAGGCGCACCGACTGCGCGTAGCTGTCCACGGATACAACCACATACACAGCCGGGGGCTGACCCTGGTTCACTCCGCCCTGGTTCCGAAAGCCGGGACGGTCGCCGACGCCGCCGACACGCTGCGCGTCGGCGGACGCGCTGACGATGAGCGCCACCACGGCCAGTGATGAGACGAACAGTCGTGTTGTCATGTTTCACTCCAGTGTGATTCGCAGTTCGACGCGATTGCCGCCTGCGACAAGGAATCACCGCAATCTAGCCGAAAACGTGGAGTCGCCGCTTTCGACGGAATGCATTAGCGCCGCACGACTTTCCCTGGATTCAGGATATTCAGCGGATCAAAGGCGCGCTTCAGCCGAACCATCAGATCAAGCGCATCGTCGCCATGTTCTTCGCGCAGGAAGTCCATCTTGTGCATGCCGACGCCGTGCTCGCCGGTGCACGTGCCATCCATCGCCAGCGCACGCTTGACGACGCGGGTATTGAGGCGCTCGGCTTCCTCGACCTCGCGCGGATCGTCGGCGTTCGCGAGGATCGCGCAGTGAAAGTTGCCGTCGCCGACATGGCCGAGGATGGGTGCAGGCAGGAAGCTCGCCTCCAAATCGGCGATGGTTTCGTTGATGCAGTCCGCCAGGCGCGAGATGGGCACGCAGACGTCGGTCGTGAAGCTGCGGCAGCCCGGCTTCAGGCCGAGGCAGGCGAAATAGGCGTTGTGGCGCGCCTCCCACAGACGCGTGCGGTCCTCGGGCCGGGTCGCCCAGCGAAATCCCTGGCCACCGTGCTCGGCGGCGATCGACTCGACCGTGCGCGCCTGCTCCTCGACGCTGGCCGTCGAGCCGTGGAATTCGAACAGCAACAGCGGCAGCTCGGGCAGTCCCAGCTTGTCGCGCTGGTTGACCGCCTTCACAGTCAATGCGTCGAGTAGTTCGCAGCGCGCAATCGGCACGCCGAGCTGGATCGTCGCGATCGTCGTCTGCACTGCGGCATCGACGCTGGGAAACGAGCACGTCGCAGCCGAGATCGCCTCCGGCTGCGGGTACAGCTTCAGCGTGACCTCGGTGATGATGCCGAGCGTGCCCTCGCTGCCGACAAAGATGCGCGTCAGGTCGTAGCCGGCCGAGCTCTTCTTGGCGCGACGCGCGGTGTGGATCACCTTGCCCTCGGCAGTGACGACCGTCAGCGCCAGAACGTTCTCGCGCATCGTGCCGTAGCGCACCGCGTTCGTGCCCGAGGCGCGCGTGGCGGCCATGCCGCCGATCGTCGCGTCGGCGCCGGGGTCGATCGGGAAGAACAGGCCCGTGTCCCTGATCGCCGCGTTGAGCTGCTTGCGCGTGATGCCGGCCTGCGCAGTGACGGTCAGATCCTCGGCGTTGACCGCGAGCACGGCGTTCATGCGGCCGAGATCGATCGAAATGCCGCCGTGCAGGGCCAGCAGATGACCCTCGATCGACGAGCCGACGCCGTAGGCGATGACCGGTATGCGGTGCGCGGCGGCCAGCAATACGGCCGCCGCCACGTCGGCGGTCGACTCGGCGAACACCACCGCGTCGGGCGGCATCGGCGCATAGGGCGATTCGTCGCGACCATGGTGGTCGCGCACCGCCGCGCCGGTAGAGAAGTTCGCACCGAAGCGCGCGGCCAACGCATTCACGAGGGCGGCGGGTAGCGGCGCATGGGATGCGGGCGCGTTCATAATCCGGTTCCGGCCAAGAGGTTTGCGAAAGTTTGCGACCTCACCATACACCGAGCGGGGCACACGCAGATGGGCAAGCGGCTGACCACGATAGCGACGCGGACCGGCGACGACGGCACGACCGGTCTCGGCGATGGTTCCCGCACACGCAAGGATGCATTGCGCGTGACGGCGATGGGCGATGTCGACGAACTCAACTCCACGCTGGGCCTGCTCCTGACCGAGGCTCTGCCCGAGGAGGTGCGAAGCGATCTTGTCGATATCCAGCATGACCTCTTCGACCTGGGCGGCGAACTGTGCATCCCGGGCTACACGATGGTGCAGGAAGCACACGTGGCGCGGCTCGACGCTCGTCTTGCGCACTACAACGCGAGCCTGCCGCGGCTCGCCGAATTCATCCTGCCGGGCGGATCGCGCGCTGCGGCCATCGCACATGTCGGCCGCACGGTGTGTCGTCGCGCGGAACGAGCGATTGTCGCGCTGGGCGTGGCAGAGGCGGTCAATCCCGCGCCGCGCCAGTACCTGAACCGACTGTCGGATCTGTTGTTCGTGCTTGCGCGCACGCTGAACCGCTTTGCCGGCGGCAGCGACGTGCTGTGGCAGCAGAGGAAGAACGCCACGAAGCCGGACGCCTAGCGCTTGTCGTCATCTCCGACGGCACGGTGTGCGCCGGCGGTCGAAAGTGCTCGTCATCGTCCGGATCCGCGTTTCGCACTTTCCTTTGGCCGCAGGCCGCGGCGGTCGAGGGCTTCGCGCAACAGGAACTCGACCTGCGCGTTGACTGAGCGTAGTTCGGCCGCGGCCAGGCGCTCCAGTTCGTCCCACAGTCGGCTGTCAATGCGCAACAGAAAGTTCTTCTTGTCCGGCGGCGCCATCGTCAGATCCGACCCGCTGCACGCTCGATGGCAGTCTTCAGCCGGCGCGGTTCGTCGCTGCCGACCAGCAGTGATGAGCCGTCATGCCGGCGTATCAGCACGGCGTCGTAGCCAGCCACGTTGTAGAGCCAGCCGCGACGCGTACGGTGCACACCCCAGCCCTCCCAGAACGTCGTGCGTGTGACTTCGGCTGCAGCAATGTCCGCGATGGGTACCGCCTTTCGCGGCCAGCCCAAGCCGAAGTGAAGCCGCAGAGCGTTGTCATGGATACTTATCGACAGCGACGAACAGAGCCAACCCACGACCAGCGCGACCGCGGCTCCTGACAGCATGGCCCATACAGAAACGCGGCCCAGGTGCAGCGGTGGAAACGTGCAGGCGACGACCAGGCCCAGCGCGAGCGCAGTGAACGACAGCCGCATGGGCCAGCCAGCCTGCGTGTGGCGATAACAGTGGACGCGTCATCGTTGCCTTCGCCCAGACGCGGTCCAGGCCTTGCGGCTGCGTGCGAATGTCACCGCGGCGACCGTTTCGACGGCGAGTCCCACGCTGCCGAGCACGAGCGCCGCTGCAAGGGGCAGCCATTGGAAGATGGCGGACAACGTGCCCAGCAGCAGCATCGCGGTGCCGATCAACAGGAGCAAAACCAGCAGCGCTGGATTCATCGTCGGCGCGGATCGGCCGCTCTAGCTACTTGGCTACTGGTACAGCGTGCCCGTATTGATCACCGGCTGCACCTCGCTCTCAGCGCACAGCACGACGAGCAGGTTGCTCACCATCGCTGCGCGCCGTTCGTCGTCAAGTTGCACGATGCCGCGCTCGGACAGTCCCTTGAGCGCCATCTCGACCATGCTGACGGCGCCATGGACGATCTTGCTGCGCGCCGCGATGATCGCTTCGGCCTGCTGTCGGCGCAGCATCACCTGCGCGATCTCCGGTGCGTAGGCGAGGTGCGTGAGCTTGGCATCTTCGACGACGATACCGGCCTGGTCGAAGCGATCCGCGAGTTCACGGATCAGCGCCTGTGTCACGCGGTCCTGGCTCGCGCGCAGCGTCGGTTCGTCCGAGCCCTCGTGTTCTCCTTCGTCATAGGCGTAGCTCGACGCCAGGTGGCGGATCGCGGCCTCGGCCTGCACCCGGACATACTCGTCGTAGTCCTCGACGTCGAACACGGCTTGCGCGGTGTTGCGCACGCGCCAGACGATGGCGGCCGCGATCTCGATCGGGTTGCCTCGCTTGTCGTTGACCTTCAGCCGTTCACTCATCAGGTTGTGCACGCGCAGGCTGATCTTCTGCTTGCGGTAGAACGGATTGGCCCAGCGCAGCCCTTCGGTGCGGTCGGTGCCGGTGTAGGCACCGAACAGCAGCAGGATCGCGGCTTCGTTGGGCTGCAGCATGTACAGCCCCGCCAGCACGAAGGCGCCGGCGAGAATCAACAGGACGCCGGCTGCCAGTCCGAGGAGTCCGATCGGTCGGACGACCAGGTAGATTCCGGCGGCAATGAGGCCGAGGCCGACGGCAATCCACAGATAGCCGCTCGACGTCGTGCGCTGGACTTCCTGCGTGCGGGACATCGGCTGCATGGGGCACCTCCTATCAAAGTGATATCACTTTGATAGGAGTTGGCCCGGGCGTCAATGCCGACCCGACAGGCTGCGGCGTGGGCTTGCGGCTTGAAATGAAAGAGGCCGGTGGGCTTGATTGCTTCGAGCCGAGCTCGCGAGGGCGTGCGTCGTCGGCGCCGTCCGGTTGGCTCGAGCCGAACTCAGGGAAAGGCCGGCATCGATGGCTCGATGCCCTTGTCGACCGCCTCCGGATGGCGGCGCGCGATCATTGCCTCGATTTCCTCGACTCGGGCCACCGGCACGTCGACCATCAGCAGGATCTTGCCCGCTTCGATATCCGCCTCGAACGGCCTCAGTGCCATGTTCGGTGTCGACAAGCCGATCAAGGTGGACGTCCACGCGCCGAAGCCGGTGCCACCGAGTGTTGCGAGCAGGAAGGTTCCCGCGCCGAACGTGATGTCGCCGATCGGATTGAGCCTCAGGTAGACCCCGAGCATCATTCCGCCGAGCGCGCCGAGGCCGGCACCGAGGAAGAGTGCATGACGCACATCGGACTTCTGCAAAACGCTCGCCTCGTGCAGCACGCCCATCGACATTCCGCTCTTGCCGAGGAAGTGCATGTGCCGGTCCTCGATGCGAGCCATCAGCAGATCGTTTGCCGTCTGAATGGCGCTGGCCATGTCGGGCAGGATGACGTAGAGACGCCGTTTCATACCAACCACCTCCTCCTAAGGACCGGCCCTGAACCACATCGGACCGTATCTATCATTGCGGCGTGCCGTACCGGTTCGGAGTTTCCCTATGTGCCACAACTGGCGAACTTGAAGTCCGGTGACGAATTCAATTTGAACGTGGTCGAAGAGTGCCGCTGACGGCTCGGTGCAAACGGTGCAAACAATAGCTTGCGATTGAACGAGTGGTTGGTGCGGCGCACCACAGTGTCGCCTAATACCCGCAGACGAAGAGGGATTTGCAGAAACGCGATTTCCCTTTACCGTACGCGCGCCCGTGCAGGTTCCACGACCTTAGGCCCCTATCAATGATCGTAGCAATCGTATTAGTCGTACTGATCGTCGCCTCGGTGTTGTTTCACTTGTTGAGCCCGTGGTACTTCACGCAGGTCGCATCCAACTGGGGCGCGATCGACGACACGATCTCCATCACGTTCTGGGTGACCGGCGTGGTGTTCGTCGTCGTGAACCTCTTCATGGCGTATGCGATCTTCCGCTATCGGCACCGTCCGGAACAGCGAGCCCATTACGAACCGGAGAACAAGAAGCTCGAGTGGTGGTTGTTGACGGTGACGGCGGTCGGCGTCGCCGCGATGCTGGCGCCCGGCCTCTTCGTCTGGGCGAAGTTCGTCGATGTGCCGAAGGATGCAGCCGTGGTCGAGGCGGTTGGCCAGCAGTGGAACTGGAAGTACCGGTTCCCGGGCAAGGACGGCAAGCTCGGTGCCGTCGGCGCACGTTATCTCTCTGACAACAATCCGTTTGGCATTGCTCCCGACGACCCTGACGGTCGCGATGACATTGTCGTCAACAGTCCGGAGGTGCACCTGCCGCTCGGTCGACCCGTCAAGGTGCTGCTGCGTTCGAACGATGTACTGCACAACTTCTCGATCGCGCAGATCCGCGTCAAAATGGATCTGGTACCGGGCCTCGTGACTCACATCTGGTTCACTCCGACGCGCACCGGTAACTTCGATCTGCTGTGCGAGGAGTTGTGCGGAATTGCCCACTTTGCGATGCGCGGCAAAGTCATCGTTGAAGAAGACAGCGCTTTTCAGACCTGGCTGGCGCGCCAGCCGACCTTTGCACAGGCCTCGGCGCCTCGTGGCGACGCGTCGGCCGGGCAGACCCTGTATGCAGTCTGTGCTGCCTGCCATGGTGCTGCTGGAGAGGGCAATGCAGCGCTCAATGCGCCCAAGTTGGCCGGCCAGGGAGCCTGGTACCTGAGACGCCAGCTGACGCAGTTCAAGGACGGTTTGCGCGGCGCGAACGACAAGGATACGTTTGGCAAGATGATGGCGCCGATGGCGGCGACGCTGGCCGACGCGACCGCGATCGACAACGTGGTCGCCTACATCGGCACGTTTCCTGACAAGCCCGCATCCGCGACGCTGAAGGGCAACCCGCGCAACGGCGAGCATCGCTTCGTGACCTGCGCCGCCTGCCACGGGGCCGACGGCCGCGGGATATGGGCGACGAACGCACCGCGCCTGAAGGGCATGGACGACTGGTACATGGTTACGCAACTGAAGAACTTCCGCGACGGCGTGCGTGGGCATCATCCACAGGATCTCTACGGCTCGCAGATGGCACTGTTCGCGGCAACGTTGAGGGATGACGAATCGATCCGCGATCTCATTGCCTACATCGGCACACTGGGCACCGTCACGGCGTCCAGCGCCAAGTGATAATTGACTGGATGCCGGGGCCGGGGCAAGTGCAGCCGGACTCGGGATATACCGACGCTGCAAGCAGCAAATAGGAGCATGAATGTCTAGCCACGTCGCACACGATGCTTCGGACTACGCGCCGCCCGCCGAAGTCGGCGAGATGGAGCTCTACCATCCGAAGACCTTTATCGGCCGCTATATCTGGAGCCAGGACGCGAAGGTGATCGCGATTCAGTACGCGATGACCGCGATCGGCATCGGGCTGGTGGCGCTGGTGCTCTCATGGCTGATGCGCCTGCAGCTGGCATGGCCGAACGAGTTTTCTTTCATCAATCCGAGCAACTACCTTCAGTTCGTCAGCATGCACGGGATGATCATGGTGATCTACCTGCTGACGGCGCTGTTTCTCGGCGGCTTCGGCAACTACCTGATCCCGCTGATGGTTGGCGCGCGCGACATGGTGTTTCCGTACGTGAACATGCTCTCCTACTGGGTCTACCTGTTCGCTGTGCTGCTGCTGGTCGCGAGCTTTTTCGTCTCGGGCGGACCGACCGGTGCGGGGTGGACCCTGTATCCGCCGCAGTCGATCCTCGATGGCACTCCGGGTGCGAGCTGGGGCATCATCCTGATGCTCGTGTCGCTGGCGTTCTTCATCATCGGCTTCACGATGGGCGGCCTGAACTATGTCGTGACCGTGCTGCAGGCGCGTACACGCGGCATGACGATGATGCGGCTGCCGCTCACGATCTGGGGCATCTTCATGGCCACGATCCTGGCGCTGCTGGCGTTCCCGGCGCTGTTCGTGAGCGCCATCATGATGCTGCTGGATCTGCTGTTGGGCACGAGCTTCTTCATGCCCGCCCTCGCGTCCAAGGGCCAGCCAATGGCCTACGGCGGGGGCAGCCCGATCCTGTTCCAGCACCTGTTCTGGTTCTTCGGCCACCCCGAGGTCTACATCGTCGCGCTGCCGGCCTTCGGCATCGTCTCCGACCTGATCAGCGTGCACGCACGCAAGAACATCTTCGGCTACCGGATGATGGTGTGGGCGATCCTGATCATCGGTGGGCTGTCGTTCGTCGTCTGGGCCCATCACATGTACGTGAGCGGCATGAATCCGTATTTCGGGTTCTTCTTTGCCACGACGACGCTGATCATCGCGATTCCAACTGCGATCAAGGTCTACAACTGGGTGCTCACCCTTTGGCGCGGCAACATTCACCTGACGGTGCCGATGCTGTTCGCGATCGGATTCATCTTCACGTTCATCAACGGCGGCCTGACGGGCCTATTTCTCGGCAACGTGACGATCGATCTGCCGCTGTCGGACACGATGTTCGTCGTGGCCCACTTCCACATGGTCATGGCGATCGCGCCCATCCTCGTCGTGTTCGGCGCCATCTACCACTGGTACCCCAAGATCACCGGGCGCATGCTCAACGACACGATGGGCAAGATCCACTTCTGGATCTCCTTTGTCGGCAGCTATGCGATCTACTACCCGATGCACTACCTCGGGTTCATGGGAGTGCCGCGCCGCTACTACGCGATCCAGGGCACCAATTTCATTCCCGAATCCGCGCATTCCCTGAACGTCGCGATAACGATCGCTGCACTGGTCGTCGGCGCGGCGCAGATCCTGTTTCTCTACAACTTGATCAGCAGCTACTTCCGCGGCCGGCCGTCAGGCGGCAACCCGTGGAATGCGACGACGCTGGAGTGGCAGACGCCGGACACACCGCCGACCCACGGCAACTTCGGCAAGGAACTGCCGGTGGTCTATCGCTGGGCCTACGACTACAGCGTGCCGGGCGTGAAGGAGGACTTCATTCCGCAGGACGTGGCGCCGAACGAAGTCGCCGCCGGAAAATGGGCGAAAGCGACGTAGGCGGCCGGTCATGACGCTCACGCTGGTGTTCCTTGCGCTGCTGATGGGCGCGATCGTCTGGTGGCTGTTCCGTCAGACGGTCAACGTCGAGCCCTGGAACGCGCAGCTCGCCGTGCGGGACGTGCACGCTTCGGCGCTGTCGCGGCCGGCGGCCAAGACCGCATTGGGGGTGTTCCTCGCCGTGGCGACGTCGCTGTTTGCCCTGTTCATCAGTGCCTATGCAATGCGGCTCGACTACCTCGACTGGACTCCGATTCCGCAGCCGCAACTGCTGATGGCGAATACCGCGATCCTGATCGTCGCCAGCCTCGCGATGGAGTGGACCGCGTTCGCCGCGCGCCGCGGCGATCTCGACCGCGTACGCAAGGGGCTGGTTGCCAGCGGCCTGCTGACGGCCGGCTTTCTGGTCGGCCAGGTCGTCGTGTGGCGGCAACTGAGCTCTGCGGGCTACTTTCTGACGACGAGTGCGGCCACTGCCTTCTTCTATCTGCTGACTGCGGTGCACGGAGCGCACGTGCTCGGTGGCCTGGTGGCGTGGGGGCGGACCACGGCACGCGTCCGCCAGGGCGGCGACCCGGCACGCATCCGGTTGAGCGTCGAGTTGTGCGCGATCTACTGGCACTTCCTGCTCGTTGTCTGGGTCGTGCTCTTCGCTGTGCTGGTGTCGAATTACCTCGGATTGTCGATCTGTTCGCCGGCAGTCCGGTTGTGATCCACGATGTCTAACGATTGGCAGGGAGACTGAACCCCATGGCGTCGAACACGGCGGTCGGCACGGCAGGCGGACTGGAAACCGCAAAGGGCCTGGGAAGCATCGTCGCCGACTTTTCGTCGGACCAGCGCGCCTTCAAGGGCGTGCCCTGGGGCAAGCCGATGATGTGGATCTTCCTCGTCAGCGACACCTTCATCTTCGGCAGCTTCCTGATCTCCTACATGACGGTGCGGGGCTCGACGACCGTGCCGTGGCCGAATCCCAGCATGGTGTTCTCGCTGGACCTGTTCGGCAGGAACGTCCCGCTGCTGCTGATCGCGATCATGACCTTCGTGCTGATCACCAGCAGCGGCACGATGGCCCTGGCGGTCAACTATGGCTACCGCAGGGATCGCAAGACGACGTTCTGGCTGCTGCTGGCCACCGCCGCGCTTGGCGCGACGTTCGTCGGCATGCAGGCGTTCGAATGGACCAAGCTCATCACGGAGGGCGTCCGTCCCTGGGGCAACCCGTGGGGCGCGGCGCAGTTCGGCTCGGCCTTTTTCATGATCACCGGCTTCCACGGCACGCACGTGACGATCGGCGTCATCTTCCTCATCATCGTTGCGATCAAGGTCCGGCGCGGAGACCTCGACCACGAGCGACCGGGATTCATGACAGGACGCCGCGGCAACTACGAGATCGTCGAGACGATGGGCCTGTACTGGCACTTCGTCGATCTTGTCTGGGTCTTCATCTTTGCCTTCTTCTACCTCTGGTAGACCAACGGCTGGAATCACGCGGGACTCACGAAGGAGCAAGACGTGGCACATGCATCCGCACATCACGCAACCGACGCGCAGGCGCACGCCGTAACCCATGCCAAGGGTCAGCAGCATCCACTCGGGGTCTATTTCAAGATCTGGGGACTGCTGTTCGTGCTCAGCATCGCGTCCTACCTGGTCGATTTCTTCCATGTGCAGGGAATGCTGCGGTGGACGCTGATCATCACCTTCATGCTGCTCAAGGCCGGGCTGATCGTGGCCGTGTTCATGCACATGCTGTGGGAACGGCTGGCGCTGGTCTACGCGATCGTCGTTCCGCCACTTTTGTTGATAGTGCTGATGGCCATCGGCGCGTTCGAGGCGAATTACACGTTCCTCACACGCGAGACCTTCT
The DNA here is from genome assembly GCA_963724605.1 of uncultured beta proteobacterium. Lineage (GTDB taxonomy): Bacteria > Pseudomonadota > Gammaproteobacteria > Burkholderiales > Burkholderiaceae_F > JALORV01. The sequence continues at coordinate 497,087 of CAVRVM010000015.1, read as the reverse complement.
TTGCGCCGGCCGTTCAACCGCCGGCGCCCCAGCCGCACTGATAGCTGTTGCAGGGCGGGAACGTCCGGCTAGCTGTGGACCTGCAGGCCGCCGATTTCCTTCCAGGCGGCAGCGATCTGTCGTGCGTCGTCCGGTGAACGCGTGCGCACTCCCATCAGGATGCCGCCGTCGCCGATCGCGCGCTCGTACTCGTGCAGGCGTTCTTCCGGCAGCCCCCAATCGGCCAGTGCGGTGATCAGTGCTGCCGCCAGCCCGGCGGCTCCCGCGCCGGCGAGTGCGACCGCGATCGGACCTGCAGCGACGAGACCGAGGCCCGGCAGCACCAGGGCGGCGCCCACGGCCGCGACGATGGAAATCGCGATACCGATGCGCCCGCCGGTCGGACCACCAAGTTCCGCGCCCTCGGCGGACTTCTTGCCGATCTCGCCGGTGACGGCGCTCGGTACGGCATACAGCCGATGCCGGGTTTCCTCCGACATCACGACGTTGACGTCGCCGATCACATAACCGCGCGCCACGGCGGCCCCATAGGCGCGTTCGACCTGCTGAGTGTTGCGAAACATGCCCGTGACCGTCATCGGGCGCGTCTTCGATTCAGCAGCTGGTCGGGCAGGCGTTTCCATCCTGCCTGATGTGTAGCAAGGAACGTGCGTGCTCGCTGCCGCTGCCCGGCGGGGCAGGCCCGCGCGCACGACACCCGGTCGATGGTTATGATCGCCATGCGGCAGGGCAGAGTCGAACTGGAGGTTGAAATGGATCACGCGATTGATCGCAAGGATGCTATCCGCGGCCAGCGAGTATCGCAAGGTCGAGCCGGGCCGGCCGGTCGTCTGGCTCGAACGCGGGTGGGCTGACCTGAAGCGTGCCACGGGTCCCAGCCTTCTCTACGGGGCCTGGACCGCAGCATTTGGATTCTCGTTGCTGCTCGTCGCGTGGCGATCGACGTATCTTGTTCCGGCGCTGGTCGGCGGCTTCCTGATCGTGGCACCGTTCGTTGCCATCGTCTTTTATGCGCTGTCGGAGCAGATCGAGCAGGGCCAGCGCGTCGATGGTGCCGAAGCCATCTTCGCCTGGCGGCGCAATACCGGATCGATCGCACTTTGGGGCCTCGCGCTCGCGCTGGCACTGATCTTCTGGGAGCGCCTGGCGGCGATCATATTTGCGCTCTTCTTCGGAGGCCATGTTGCTTCCCTGGACACGCTGGTGTCGGACATTCTGTTTTCTGGCCGTTACATACCTCTGCTGATCGTGTACTTCGGCGCCGGCGGCCTGGTAGCGATGACCGTTTTCGTCTTCGGCGTCGTGACAGCACCGATGCTGCTCGACCGCGACGTCGATGTCGTCACCGCGGCGTTGACGAGCCTGAAGTGCTGTCTCGTCAATCCCGGCGCAATCCTCGTCTGGTCAGTGTTGATCGCGGTACTGACAGCGATTGGGTTCGCGACCTTCATGGTCGGACTCATAGTGATCTTCCCGTTGCTGGGTCACGCGAGCTGGCACGCGTATCGCGACCTTGTTAAGTAACGCAGACTCGGAATCGCCACGCGCGTGGCGGCGTTCAAAGTGCATTGCGCACGTCGCACGCCGGTTTACCAAAGTGTCGGTTGCCGGCCGCAGCTGCAGCGGCCCCGAGCCTGACTTCGCATTTAACCCGCTCGTGCCGGAAAATCCGGAAATGACGATTGGCTGGAGTCAATTCTTCGCTCGTGCTGGACGATGAATCCGAATAACTGTCGACGTTGTTTCCTCATCGTTGCTCTTGCCTTGCTGGCAATGGATCCTCGACCCGCACACTCGGCTGATACGAAGGGAAGTGTCGTGGCACCCGACCCCTATCTCTGGTTGGAGGAGGTCGAGGGTGAGCGCGCCCTCGACTGGGCGCGCAAGCAAAATGAGCGCACTCTCACTGAACTGCAGGCCGACCCTCGCTTTACGCGCTTCGAGGCGGACGCGCGGCGCGTACTCGAGGCGCGCGACCGTATCGCGGACCCCGTACTTCGGGCCGGGTCGGTCTACAACTTCTGGCAGGACGACCGGCATGTTCGCGGACTGCTGCGCCGGGCGGACTGGGTCAGCTACTCCGCCGGGGCGCCCAACTGGGAAGCCGTACTCGACGTCGATGCGCTCTCCGCGCAGGACGGCAAGCCATGGGTTACGGGCATGCCCGATTGTCTGCCGCCGGAATTCAGGCGCTGCCTCGTCAGGCTTTCGAACGGCGGCAAAGACGCCGCGATCGTGCGCGAATTCGACACGGTGACCAAACAGTTCGTCGACGGCGGATTTGTGTTGCCGGAGGCGAAACACAGCGTCGAATGGCTGGATCAGGACACCCTGCTGGTCGCAACCGACTGGGGTCCCGGGAGCCTGACGGCATCGGGGTATCCGTACATCGTCAAACGGTGGCAGCGCGGTCAACCGCTCGCCTCGGCCACCGAGATCTTCCGCGGCAGGCCGAGTGACGTCGGCGCTTCCCCCACACGCTTCCGTGATCGCGATGGCCGCGTCGCCATCGTTCTCATCCGCAACGAGACGTTCTTCGAGTCGACGCTTCAGCTGCTGGACGGCGAACGACTGGTGCCACTTCCTTTGCCTCGACGCTCGCAGATTGAAGCCTGCTGGGACGGTCAGATCGTGGTGTCCCTGCAGGAGGACTGGACCGTCGGATCGGTCACTTATTCGAGCGGCAGCGTGGTGAGCTTCGCGCGCGAATCGTTTCTTCGAACCGGCACGCCCGAACTCAAGCTCGTCTACCAGCCCGGCCCGCGTGATTCGTTCCAGGCGTTCCGGGGAAGCCGATCGGCCGCGTACCTGCTCGCGTCTGAAAACGTCGCCACCCGCGCATACCGATACACATTTCAGGACGGTCAGTGGCGGCGGCTCGGCGCCCTCGAGTTGCCGCCGCGCAGCCAGGTCACCCTGGGAAATGCGCCGCCCGACGATGATCGGGCGTTCGTCTATGCGGAAGGGTTCACGATGCCGCGCAGCCTGTATGTCGTCGAGGCGACCGGGAAGCCGCGCAAGCTTGCCGAGGTTCCCGCACGCTTCGACTCGAGCCGCCTGGTGGTCGACCAGTTCGAAGCGGCGTCCAAAGACGGCACCAAGGTGCCCTATTTCGTCGTGCGCCCGAAGGAAATGAAGTTCGACGGTGCGGCACCCACGCTGCTGTACGCCTATGGGGGCTTTCAGATATCGATGACTCCCGCGTACTCCGGAACCTTGGGCAAGCTCTGGCTTGAAGATGGTGGCGTCTATGTTCTCGCCAACATCCGTGGCGGAGGCGAGTTTGGTCCCGCGTGGCACCAGGCCGGGTTGAAGACCAAGCGGCAACTCATCTACGACGACTTCACCGCTGTGGCCGAAGACCTGATGGCACGCAAGATCACCAGTCCCCGTCGCCTTGGCATCATGGGCGGCTCGAACGGTGGTCTGCTGATGGGAGTCGCGCTGACGCAGAGACCCGATCTGTGGAACGCGGTCGTTCTCCAGGTGCCGCTGCTCGACATGCTGCGCTATGACCAGATGCTTGCGGGCGCGTCCTGGGTCGATGAATACGGCAGCCCGAGCGTTCCTGAGGAGCGGGCGTTCCTTCAGACGACCTCGCCGTACCAGAACATGAAGGCGGGCGTCGCGTATCCACCGCCCTTTTTCGTGACGTCAACCAAGGATGACCGCGTTCACCCCGGCCACGCGCGCAAGATGGCAGCGCGAATGGCCGAGCTGAAACTGCCGTTTTATTACTACGAGAACATCGATGGCGGACATGCCGCCGCAGCGGACCAGCGCGAGCGCGCAAAGCGCATCGCTTTGGAGTTCACCTATCTCTCGCGTCGATTGAAGGATTGACGCGGTCTCCTACTTGCCGGTGTAACCCGTTGCCTTCAGCCGCCGCTGGCGTACGCCGTCGGCCAGCACGTCCAGCACGCGCACGCTGTCGTCCCAGCCGATGCAGGCGTCAGTGACCGACTGTCCATAGGTGAGCGGCTTGCCCGGCACCAGGTCCTGGCGACCGGCCACGATATGGCTCTCGACCATCACGCCGATGATGCGGCTGTCGCCGGCCGCAAGTTGCCGGGCGATGTTCTCGCACACGGGCACCTGGTTGGCATGATTCTTCTGGCTGTTGGCATGACTGGCATCGACCATCAATCGCTGCGCGAGCCCAGCTTTGCCGAGTTCGACACATGCCGCTTCGATGCTCGCCGCATCGTAGTTCGGCTGCTTGCCGCCGCGCAGGATGATGTGACAGTCCTCGTTGCCCTTGGTCGAGACGATGGCCGAATGCCCGCCCTTGGTGACCGACAGGAAATGATGCGGCTGCTGCGCCGCCTTGATCGCGTCGGACGCGATCTTGATGTTGCCGTCGGTGCCGTTCTTGAAGCCGACCGGGCAGGAAAGGCCGGAGGCGAGTTCGCGATGCACCTGGCTTTCGGTCGTGCGGGCGCCGATCGCACCCCACGCGACGAAGTCGGCGATGTACTGCGGCGTGATCATGTCGAGATACTCGCAACCGGCCGGCAGGCCGGCTGCGTTGATCTCCAGTAAGAGTTCGCGCGCGACGCGCAGGCCGTGGTTGATGCGGAAGCTGCCGTCCATGTCCGGGTCGTTGATCAACCCTTTCCAGCCGACCGTCGTGCGCGGCTTCTCGAAGTAGACCCGCATGACGATCTCGAGGTCGGCCGTATGGCGGTCGCGCTCGACCTTGAGCTTGCGCGCATAATCCAATGCGGCGGAAGGATCATGGATCGAGCATGGGCCGATGACCACGACCAGCCGGTCATCCATGCCATGCAGGATGCGGTGGATTGCCTGCCGGCTCTCGTGCACGGTGACCGAGGCGACGTCCTCGCATGGAAACTCGCGGATCAGGTGCGCCGGTGGCGAGAGTTCCTTGATCTCGCGGATTCTGAGATCGTCGGTCATGTAGCGCATGGTTCGTGCTCCGTCCATCGTGAGGTCCTCGCTGGTGTCGCGGGCCCCACCCGGCGAAAAAAAACCGCCAGGTGCTGGGCCTGGCGGTTCGGGTCGAATTCGGTATCTCGTTACGCGCGCCGTTCGACTCTCTCCGCCCAAGGCCGGAAAAAGCCATAAAAGTAGAAAAAGAAACGCGCGTTCATGTTCATCGGTTGGCATCGGTGCAGATAGCGCACCACGCAGCCACAAGATACCGGAGTTTGGCGGGATCACGCAAGCCGGTCGCCCTTGATAAGGATCAGCTTTCCCGCCCGATTCTGTCGGATCAGACGTCGACGCGGATCACCCAGAAGTAGCGCGTGATCTGCCAGAAGAGCGGCGCTGCGAACGTCATTGCTTCCAGTCGCTCCAGCACCCCGCGCGTCAGCACGATGCCGGTGTCCCATTTGCGGGCCCCGAGGCTCTGCTTGACCGAAGCCAGGACGACGGTGCCGAGGTAACCCGTGCCGACGATGACCAGCGACATCAGCGCAGCCTGCCACCAGGAAAATGGCGTGAGCCACCAAAGCGCCGTGCCGATCGCCGCGCCGCACGCGCTGCCGGCCAGCACGCCGTTGGCCGTCTTGTCGGTGTTCGACTTCAGCGCGCGTCCACCTAGTACGGTGCTAAAGACGATCTGCAGGAAGTCGGTCAGGAACAGCACCAGCAGAAAGAACAGCAACAGCAACGGCCCGCGCCCCTCGTTGCCGCGGATCGGCAGGGTGGCGATCGCGGGCGCGTGGCTGATGCAGTAGACGCTGATCATCAGCCCCCATTGCACCTTGGCAACACGCTCGAGAAAGCGCTCGGTGTCCTGCCGGATCGCGACGATCACCGGCAGCAGCAGAAACACATAGACGGGGATCAAGGTGGCAAACACGCTGGCACGGCCGAAGCCGAGCAGCAGATATTGCGCCGGAATCACCACGTAGAAGGCCACCACCAGCGCCCAGTGGTCCGCCGGCTTGATCGGCGTGAGCGACACGAACTCGCGCAAGGCAAAGAACGAAGCGAATGCGAAGACGACCAGCAGCGCGGCGGGCCCGAGTGCGAACGCGATTGTGAACAACGCCAGCACCGACCATGAGCCGCGGATCCTCGAATTGAGGACAGTCAGGCGCGCCAGGCGCGACGCGTCGACGGTCTGGCGCGTCGCCCACTGGCCGACTCCGGTCGCCACGGCCGACAGGATGGCGAGCGAGCAGAACACCGCCAGGAAGGTTTCGTTGAGCGTGAGGTTCATAGAACCTATCTCAGAGTCCCCGTTGGTCGCGGCGGGGCCGCATGGGGATGCAGGGCTAGGCGCGGCGAGGGGACCATTGCGCGTGCAAGGACCCGCGCCGCAACAACGCCATGCGCCCCATGCGACCCCGCCCCGCAGGGTTGCGCAACCGAGCACGCGCTGCGCGCGTGCGGTTGCTCAATGAGCATTTCCGACGACGCAGCGGCTTGGCCGCTGCGGTGGCGGGCGGCTGCGGCGTTGGCCGGCTCGGCCGTAGGCCCGGCTACTGTCCTTCGCCAGCCGTCTTGCATCCGCCCGTTTCTTTGCGCAACGCGATCCATCGGGGACTCTGAGATAGGTTCTAGCTCGCCAGTCGTATCACCGCGGCACGCGCGCGTTCAAGGAATGCATCCTTGTCTTCGCCATCGATGCGCGACAGCGCGGCGCCGAAGCGCACGGTGCAGATGAGCGGCACCGGAAGAAAGGCGCCCTTGGGCATGCTGCGATGCAGGTTCTCGATGTAAACGGGGATCAATTCGACCTGCGGGAACTCTTGCGAAAGGTGATAGAGCCCGCTCTTGAATGGGCCCGGCAACGGCTGCGCGCTGCGCGTACCTTCGGGAAAGATGATCAGCGAGAAGCCGTGTTCGAGCGCGTCACGCAGCGGCTCCAGCGGATCGGCGTTGGGGTCGTCGCGGCTGCGATCGACCATCACGACGTTGAGTTCGTCGCGCGCAATGGCGCCGCGTATTCCGGGTCTGTCCCAGTAGTCCTTGGCCGCCACCGGCCGCGTATTCGACCGCAGTTCCGCTGGCAGTGCAGCCCACATGACGACCGTGTCCATATGGCTGCTGTGATTGCCGAAATAGATGCGCTGTGTTGCCGTCGGTGCCGAACCGATCCAGCGCGGATAGGCGCCGATCAGCAAGCGCGTCAGCCACACGATCGGCGGCAGGAACTTCAGTGGATCTCCCTCGAGGCTGCTTTTCTTGTGCGCGAATTATGCCAAGGGGCAACCGCAGGGAACTATGCGGAGCGCGATGCTCGCAAAGCGAGGAAGAGCCGCCAGCCAGCAGTTGATTTGCGCGCCGTCGCCGAGCCGCCTCAAGGCGGCGCGCCTGATTTAAAGCGTCAGGCGGTTCCGCCCACTGTCAGCCCCTCGATGCGGAGTGTGGGCTGTCCGACACCGACCGGCACGCTCTGGCCGTCCTTGCCGCAGTTGCCGATGCCAGGGTCGAGCGCCATGTCGTTGCCGATCATCGTCACACGCGTCAGTGCGTCGGGACCGTTGCCGATCAGGGTCGCGCCTTTGACCGGAGTCGTAATCCGGCCGTTCTCGATGAGGTAAGCCTCCGCCATGCTGAAGACGAACTTGCCATTGGTGATGTCGACCTGGCCGCCGCGGAAGCTGGAGGCGTACAGGCCCTTTTTCACCGAGCGGACGATCTCCGCCGGATCATCCTTGCCGCCCAGCATGTAGGTGTTGGTCATGCGCGGCATCGGCAGGTGCGCAAACGATTCGCGGCGACCGTTGCCGGTGGGCGCCACCTTCATCAGACGCGCGTTGAGGGTGTCCTGGATGTAACCGCGCAGGATGCCGTCCTCGATCATCACCGTGCGCTGGGTCGGGTTACCTTCGTCGTCGACATTGAGCGAGCCGCGCCGGTTCGACAGGGTGCCGTCATCGATGACGGTGACGCCTTTCGAAGCGACACGCTCGCCGATGCGGCCGGCAAAGGCGCTCGAGCCCTTGCGGTTGAAGTCGCCCTCCAGACCATGGCCGACGGCTTCATGCAGCAGGATCCCCGGCCAGCCCGGACCGAGGACGACCGGCATCACGCCGGCCGGAGTCGGAAGTGCCGCCAGGTTCACCAGCGCGGAGTCGACCGCTCTGTGCGCATAGTCGGCGAGACGCTCCTCCGTGTAGTAACCGAGGTCGTGGCGGCCGCCGCCGCCGGCATAACCCTGCTCGCGGCGCCCGTCGCCTTCGACGATCGCAGTCACCGACAGGTAGACCAGCGGCCGCACGTCGGCGGCCAGCACGCCGTCGCTCCGCGCCACCAGCACGACGTCGTAATCCGCGCCGATATTCGCCATGACCTGCTTGACGCGCGGATCGCGGGCGCGCGCATGGTGCTCGATGCGCTCGAGCATCCTGATCTTCTCGGCTGCGTCCAGCGATGCGACCGGATCGTCGGTGCCATAAAGTGCCGCCTGCGGTCGCGGTGCGATCTGTGCCGCGACACGTGTGCGGCCGCTGCCCTGGCGTGCAATCGCGCGCGCGGCGATCGCCGCTTCGTTCAGCGCATCGATCGAAATGTCATCCGAGTAGGCGAATGCGGTCTTGTCGCCAGCCACGGCGCGCACGCCGACGCCTTGTTCGATGTCGAAGCTGCCGCTCTTGACGATGCCTTCTTCGAGCGAGAAGGATTCGCTGCGCGTGTACTGGAAATAAAGGTCGGCGAAGTCGGCACGATGCTCGAAGATGGACGCGAGCACTTTCTGCAGGCGGGCTTCATCGAGTCCGTACGGGTCGAGCAGCAGCCGCTTGGCGGTCGCCAGGCGGTCGAGAGCGGGATCGGCAGGCTTCATGGGAACAAGAATTTTGGGCAGGCGCGCAGTGTATCGGCTGCCGGCAGACTTACATCACGCGATGAGTGAGTGCAGGCAGCGAAGTTCGGCAGCGGGCGATCACCTGCGGGTCGATGTCGCCAAAGACAACCCCGGGACCATCAGGGCGATTCGCGATGACCTCGCCCCATGGATCGATCAACATCGAGTGCCCGAAGGTGGCGCGGCCGTTTTCGTGCCGGCCACCCTGGGCCGCCGCGAGCACGTAACACAGGTTCTCGATCGCACGCGCCCGCAGCAATATCTCCCAGTGCGCCCGCCCCGTCGTCGCGGTGAAAGCTGCCGGCACCAGGATGAGATCCGGCTCGCTCATCGTGCGGTACAGCTCGGGAAAGCGCAGGTCGTAGCAGATCGAGAGCCCCACTTTCAGTGTCGGGCCCCCAGGGGGTTGCAGCGTAAACGTCGACACTTCGTTGCCAGGCGCAATGGTGACGGCTTCGTCATAACTCTCTGCGCCGCGCGAGAAGCGGAACAGGTGCACTTTGTCGTAGCGGGCCACGCGGTCACCCTGCGGGTCGAACACCAGTGTCGTATTCAGCACGCGGTCGGCTTCAGGCGCTTCGAGCGGCAGTGTTCCACCGACCAGCCAGATGCCGTGTCGTCGTGCCTGCGCGGCGAGAAATTCCTGGATCGGCCCGCGACCGAGCGCCTCGCGCACCGATACCTTGTCGGTGTCCCGCATGCCCATCAGGCAGAAGTATTCCGGCAGTGCGACCAGCCGCGCACCGGTGGCAGCCGCCTCCGCGATCAGTGCCTCCGCCGCGGCGAGGTTGGCTTCGACTCGCGGCGTCGACACCATTTGCACGGCCGCGACGCGGACGGTGCCGGCAGTGGACGGTTCTGCGCTCATCGGGGCTGCTCCGCAGGAGTGGGGGTGACACGGCCACGCTTCACGACGATCGGGTCGCTCCAGGTGCCGCTGATGTCGTACTCCAGCGCGAACGCCTTGGAAAGCGGCGCCTTGAGTACGGTGTTCGCGAGCAGCGCACCGAGACCGAGGATCGGGTTGGCGACGGCGACGGCCAGCGCCGCGGTTGAAGCGTCGATCTCGGGCAGAACGATCAGATGCAGCTGCTGGGTCTCGTTGTTGAGGTCCACGGTGCCGGAAATCAGCGCGGCTGCGCCCGTCCCCGCCATGCGGAAGTCCTGCGTGGAAATCACGCCGCGCAGGATCGTGGCGTCGGACCGGATCGAGCTGAAGGCGAAACCTTCGCCGAAGCTCTCGCGCGTGTCGGTGATCAACGTCCGCGACAACGACTGCAGCGACAGCAGCGTCAGCAGGCGGCCGGCGCCGCGCGTCTCCACCTTGAGGAAGCGCCCGTCATCGACCCGCAGGCTCAGCGCGCCCGCCAGTGTCGGGTAATCGATATCGAGCGGAGACCCGACCCACTCGAGACTTCCTTCCAGCTTGCCGTGTCCTCGCGCGACGGCATCGCGAATGCCGAAGCGCCCGAGGGTGGCGCCGGCATCGATGGCATCGAAAGTAAACTTGACCTGCGTCCGCAAGGCACCGGTCGGTCCCGGTTGCCAGTCGCCGCTCGCCGCGAGCTTCATGTCCGGATTGGCGAGGTCGAGCCGACTCACCTTCCACGCGGCGGAGTTGCCGGTGCCAGCGTTGGCGGCAGACAGTTCGAGACGGCCGAGCTTCATGTCGCCGAGTTCGAAATTCTCGACCGAGACTTCGAGGGCAGGAAGCCGGCGCGCCGGCGTCTTCAAGGCGTCGACCACTTCGGCCTTCTTGCCGGCAGCGATCTGGAGCTTCGTGAGCCGGGCGGACACCAGTCCCAGGCTCGCGCCGCCGCTGCTGCCTTTCGCACCCGGGCGCCATCCGATGTAACCCGCGACCGCATCGGACACCACGTTCACGTCATAGCCGCCGGCGTCGGTGCGGGTCGCGCCCAGCGTGACGTTGCGAAAGCTGCGGTTGCCGATGACGAGTTCGGACGTGCGCAGCGCAATGAGATCGATGCGCAGGTCGTCTCCTTCGGACGCCGCGGCTGCGCGCGACGCCGTCGGTTCCACTGCAATGCCGAGCCAGGCTGCCCATGCTTCGACATCGAAGCGAGGCAACGACACGAGCACCAGCATGCCGCGCTCGGGCGGGTTGGCCGGCTCATTGAGTGCGATGACGCCCCGTTCCAGTTGCATCCCTGCGTCGGTCCGTCGGCGCTCGAGGCGCAGGCCCAGCAGTCGTCCCGCCGTCACGCGCAGGTCGTCCTGCGTGCCGCGAGTCGATTTTTCGAATCGAATCGGCATTGCTTCGCTTGCCGACTTGCGCAGCGGGGCGATGCCATCGATCGCCAGGCCGACGAGATCGCTGTCGGCCTGCAGCGTCATTCCGCCGGACTGTGCTGTCAGGGTGGCGCCGTAGCGGGCACTGCCCTGCGAGCGATCGAGGATGCGATGGACCATGTCGACGTCGAGGGCGCGCCGCAGGCCTGCCGGCGTTGCGGTGCCGGTTGCAGTGACGACGACGGCGCCGTCGGCGCGCGTCGTGGCGTCGAACCGCGCCTGCCCGCCAAGGAAGGCAGCGTTGAGATTGTTGAAACGCACGCCGCGTTCGTTGAAGGCCAGTGTTCCGGCCACGCGCGTAAACGGCGGCACGTCGGGCAGGGTCAGATCGCTGTTCTGGAATTGCAGGTTGCCGGTGACGCGCGTGTCGCGGGAGTGCACCAGCGGAACGTCCAGCTTCAGGTCGACCTGAGCCGTTCCCTTCGCCTCCGCGCCGCGTGTGACATTCCCGATGAAGCCGGACACGGGACTTGAGTTCACGTAAGCCAGAATTCCTGCAAGCTGGCCACCGATCTGTCCCCGTACCTCCAGCGTGGCGTCGTGCATCAGGTCCGGAATGCGCGCAGTGGCCTCCGAGATCCGGGCGCCGCTTACCGTGCCATTTTGTGCGTGGAACGTCATGCCCTGCCGTTCGAACACGAGTTCGCCATCGATATCACGGATCAGCGGCCATGGTGCGCCAGGAGTGCGCTCGCCGTTCGGACCTTTCGCAGGCGCGACGTCCAGCACCACACCGCGCAGGCGGGCTACCGCCTTGAAGTCGCCTTGCGCCGGTGCCGTGAAGGGAAATTTCGCGAGATCTCCGCGCAGCCGCACAGTGCCGTCGTTGAGCTGGCCCTCGAGCAGGGCATTCTGCAGCCACGACAGTGTTCCTTCGCCGGCCGCCACAGGCACATAGCGATAGGCGTTACGGACGTCGAGCCGCGCGATGCGAGCTGAAAGATCCGCCGTGCCTGGGCCCTCTGTACCCGCCGCCGCTGCGCGCCACGTCCCGCTGGCGGACAATTCGATGTCAGCGTTCGCGAGTGCCAGCGTCGCGATGCGCAGCTCCGGCGCTTCGCCCGCCTTCCAGCGGATGTCCGCTGAAAGCTGGCTCAGCTGCAACCGCGGCTCGCGGAATACACCGGGAAGCACCAGCGCGGCGTCGCGCGAAGTCAGTTGCAGCGATCCCGTACCGCGGTCAAGTTCAACGATGCCGCTCAGTCGTTCGAAGCCGGGCGTCGACACCGCTCGCGGCGCGTCGGCTCGCGCCGGCTGTGCCGCGACCGAGAGTGCTTCGAATCGGGCCTTCGCGGACAGTGTCGCCCAGCGCGGCTCTTCCCCATCCCATTGAAGCGCAAACTCCGCCAGCCGACCGGTGGGCGCGTAGCGTCCGATCGTGTCGAGCAGTTCGCGCCCGATCGGAAGATGGGTGGCGATCGCCGCCACGCCCTTCAGGTCGACCCTTGCGCCCTCGAGTTCGACGCGCCGAGTCGCTGCATCGGAGCGCGTCGAACGAAACGTCAGGTCCAGGGGCGGGAAATTGACGCCGTTTGCCAGCACGAATGTGACGCCGGCCAGTCCGATCTGCATTCCCCCGCGTGCTTCGTCGCCCCAGCGCTTCTGGGTCACACGGCCCTGAAATGAACTCAGCTGCAGCGATTGAAGGTCACGTGCAAGACGGGCATCCACGTTCGTAAGCGCGAGGTCCGCGGTGGCGCCGACCACCTCGCTCGAATCGACCCGGATCCAGGCGCGGACAGCCCCCTGGGCACGCCGTACGTCGAGCGGCGCCTGCACCCACTCGTTGACTTGCGCCAGGTCGACATAGTCAACCTGCCCAAAGAGTTCACCCCGCCAGCGCTTGAAGTCCGACAGCCGACCAAACGTCGGCCGATTGAAGTCGCCGCGCACGTCGATCGCCGCGGCCAGGGCAGAAGGCGGTGCCAGTTGCAGCCCGAAACGCGTGGTCCCCAGTCCGGAGTCGAGCAGCAGGTCGGCGTCGGAAAAGACGATCTCGCGCGACTTGCCTCCGCGCTCGTCGCGCAGTCGCAGGCGTGCGTCACGGATCACCACGCGGTCCTGCGCCAACAGCCAGTCGAACGCCTGGCCGTCGTCGCCGGTGGCGGCCGGATCGATGACGAATCCGGCCACCGACACGCGGCCCCCGTCGAGCAGCGCGACCTCCAGTTCCGGCGCATAGATGCGCAGGCGCGAGAAACGGGGCTCAAGCGCCGGAACACTCGTCCACGAGAGCGTGCCCTCGATGCGAGGCAACGAGAGCACGGCAGTGCCGCCCCGTCCCGTGATCGTGATGTCATTGAGAGCGAGCACCGGATTGAGGCCGTACCAGGACGCCTCGATGCGTCCGATGCGCACCGGAGCGTTCAGCGCGGCGCCTGCGATTTCTTCGATCTGAGGGCGCCATTCGTTGACGCGCGGAAGTAGCCAGTAACGCGCCGTGAGCATGGTCAGGCCGAAGGCAAAGAACGCCACTACGATGAGCCAGCCCAGTGCGCGCAGCGTCAGGCGAAAGGCCCTGACCGCACGGGCGCCGAAACGGCGGCCAATGGACTCCTCGGCGACATGCAGGCCGTGTTCGATCTGCTCCGTGACCACGTGCTCGAGCGCATGCTCGATCGCCTGGGCGCGCGCACCGATTTCACGTGCTAGGGTGGGCGGGCGGTCAGACGGCGGTGTCACGGTGATTTGCAGAGGAGAACACGGGGCGGCGCGATCGGGTGGGATCGGCAGCCGGATGGGCACCTCATCGTAGAAACTACAATGGACGGCTCTGACGCGAAACCCACGCGACGTCGATATGCCGTCCGCGGCGGCCACCCGGACCGGGCGAGTTCACTCTATCACAGCGACTTCGGTCCGCCGGGTCTGCGCCCTTTGACATCGGCGAAGCCACTTGAAACCACTCCCATTTTTCGCTGATGCCGACTGGCGCGGAGCGCGCGCGGCACTGGAAGAAGTTCCGGTGCTGTCACATTACGTGCGGCGCGCGCTCGATGCCGAGGTGGGGCACGCCAGCACGTCCGAAGCACGCCTCGAGCGCCTGCTCATGCTCGCGGCGGCGCCATGGACGCACGCGCGCATGTGCGCCTTTCTGGATGCCTCGCATGCCGCCGCGGATAGCGGAACGCTTGCGGTCGGGTTGAGGCGCTTGCGCCGCCAGGTGATGTTGTCGCTCATCGCCCGTGACGCCACCGGAGTGGCTGCGCTGAGCGAAGTCGTTTCTACGACCACGGCGCTCGCCGAAGTCGCCCTGCAGGCCGCAGTATCCCTGCATGCTCACGATCTTGCGCAACTGCATGGAGTACCGGTCAGCTCCGCCGGAGTCCCACAGGATCTGCTGATCGTGGGCATGGGCAAGCTCGGGGGAGCCGAACTCAATGTGTCGTCCGACATCGATCTGGTGTTCGTCTATGACGAGGATGGCACGACCCAGACGCAAGGACGTTACTCCGAGGCACGGCGCCCGCTGACCAATCACGAATTCTTCGAACGCCTCGGCCGTCGGGTCATCGCCGCGCTCGCAGACGTTACGGAAGAGGGCTTCGTGTTCCGCGTCGACATGCGGTTGCGGCCCAATGGTGACTCGGGCCCGCTGGCTGTGTCCACGGCGATGCTCGAGGAGTACCTGGTGGCACTGGGCCGCGAATGGGAACGCTTCGCGTGGCTGAAGGGCCGGGTCGTGTCGGCCCCGGTGTTCAGCACTGCCGGGGAGTTTTCCACGCAGCGCGCAGCGCTCGAGGACATCGTCCGCCCGTTCGTGTTCCGGAAGTACCTCGACTACGGCGCGATCGCCTCGTTGCGCGAGCTGCACGCGCTGATCCGCGCCGAGTCCGGCCGCCGCAATGCCCGACGCGATAACCGCGGTGACAACGTCAAGCTCGGGCGCGGCGGCATACGCGAGATCGAGTTTCTGGCACAGACGTTTCAGGTGATCCGCGGTGGTCGCGAGCCGCGGTTGCGCTCGCGTTCGACGCTGGCCACGCTCGCGTGCCTGGCCGAACTCGGCTCTTTGCCGCTTGACACGAGCACCCGCCTTGCCGCCTGCTACGAGTTCCTGCGCGACCTCGAGCATGCCTTGCAGTACGTCGACGATGCGCAGACGCACGTGTTGCCGGCGGACCCGGATGCGCGCGGTCGCGTCGCTGCGCTGCTCGGGCTGCGCGATGCCGCTGCACTTGTGACGATGTTTCGCGCCGTGCAGGACTGCGTCGCTGGCGCGTTCGACGGGGTGTTCGTCGAGCCCGAATCGGCGCGCGCGCCGCTGCCCATGCCGGCCGGACCCGCGGACGGTACGGCCGACGATGCCGCCCTGCGGGAACACCTGCGCACAATGGGTTACGACGACCCCGCTGCGACGTCGCAGCGGCTGCGCGGGGTCATCGCCTCGCGCCGCGTCCAGGTCGCCAGCGAGACGACACGTGCGCGCATCGAGCGGCTGCTCGAGTCCGGCCTGAAGGCGGCCACCGAACGCGCGCGCAGTGCCGGAGCGTCTCATGCCATCGGTCCCGATGAACTGTTCGCGCGCTTCGCGCAACTGGTGGAGGTGGTCGCAAGGCGCAGCACGTACATCGCGTTGCTCAATGAATTCCCGACGGCACTCGAGCGCGTCATGCGACTGCTCGCCGCCAGCCGCTGGGCGACCGACTACCTGGTGCAGCATCCGATACTGCTCGACGAGTTGCTCGATGAACGTGTCGAGCTGTTCGACAACGAGCACACGCCCGACTGGATCGCATGGGCCGACACCGTACGGACGCGGCTCGTCGAGTCGGACGGTGACCAGGAGGATCAGATGAACCTGCTGCGCGACGTGCACCACGCGCAGGTCTTCCGCCTGCTGGTGGCCGACCTCGATGGCCGCCTCACCGTCGAGCGGCTCGCCGATCACCTGTCGGCGCTGGCCGACGCCACGCTCGCGTTGACCGTCGAATGCGCCTGGAAGACTGTGCCGCGTCGGCATCGTGCGGAGCCAGCGTTCGCGGTGATCTCCTACGGCAAGCTGGGCGGCAAGGAACTTGGCTACGCCTCCGACCTCGATCTGATCTTCCTCTATGACGATCCACACCCCGATGCGGCTGAGCGTTATTCGTCGCTCGCGCGGCGCCTCGTCAGCTGGCTGACGACACAGACGTCGTCCGGGATCCTGTTCGACATCGATCTGCGCCTGCGGCCCAACGGCAATGCGGGCCTGATGGTGTCGTCGTTCGACGCGTTCTCGCGCTACCAGCGCAACGACGACGGACTCGGCGCCTGGGTGTGGGAGACCCAGGCGTTGACACGTGCGCGCTACTCGTGCGGCGACAGTGCGCTGGGCGAGCGCTTCGAGGACGAACGGGCTCGGATCCTGGCGCGCGTGCGCGACCTGGCCGCACTTCGCAAGGAGGTGCTGGCGATGCGCCAGAAGATGCTCGACGGCCATCCCAATCCCAGTCCGGAGTTCGACCTCAAGCACGACCGCGGCGGCATGGTCGACATCGAGTTCATCGTTCAGTACCTTGTGCTTGCCCATGCACACGAACGGCCGCAGTTGCTGCGCAATGCCGGCAATATTGCGCTGCTGCAGATGGCCGGCGCGATGGGTCTGGTCGACGCCTCGCTCGCACACCAGGTGGCGGATGCCTATCGCGCGTTTCGGGCCCTGCAGCACCGGCTGCGGCTCAATGGCGCCGAGCGCGCCCGCGTGGCGCCGGACGAAGTGGTGCACGAAGTCGACGCCGTGCGTCGGCTGTGGCACCGGGTGTTCGACGAGTGACAAAGCGGTCGACGCTGCGCGCGTTGCCCACGACCGTCTGGGTGCTGGGCGCGATCAGCCTGCTCAACGACGCCGCCTCCGAACTGGTCTATCCGCTGATCCCGCTCTACCTTGCCACGGTGCTCGGGGCCGGCCCGAGCGCGTTGGGCTTTGTCGAAGGCGCGGCCGAGGCGACGGCCGCACTGCTGAAGCTGGTGTCGGGGGTCTGGTACGACCGCGTGCGGCGCGCGAAGGGCTTCGTCGTCGTGGGCTACGGCCTGGCCGCCATCGCGCGGCCCGCGATCTCGCTCGTCACGGCGTGGCCGGGTCTGCTACTGCTACGGTTGCTGGACCGCCTCGGCAAGGGTCTGCGCTCATCACCGCGCGATGCCCTGCTGGCGCGTTCGGTGTCTGCCGATCAGCGCGGGCTGGCATTCGGACTGCATCGAGCGTTCGACAATGCAGGCGCCGTGATCGGTCCGCTTCTCGCCGCAGGCCTGTTGGCGCTGCAGGTGCCGGTGCGCGACATTCTGCTGTGGTCCGTGGTTCCGGGGGTGCTGTGCGTCGCGCTGGCGCTCGCGCTTCGCGAGCCCGCGGCGCTCGACCGGCCCACCGCGCACCGCCCCGAGTGGCGCTGGTCGTCCTTGCCGCCGGCGTTCCGGCGCGTGCTGCTCGTGCTCGCGATCTTCACGCTCGGTCAGGCATCCAATGCGTTCATGCTGCTGCGGGCGAGTGGACTCGGTATGGCCCCGGTGCAGGTCGCGCTGCTGTGGGCGGCCGTCGCGACAGCCTCGACTCTGTTTTCGGTTCCGCTTTCGGCATTGTCGGATCGCATCGGGCGAATGCCGCTGTTGATCGCCGGCTGGTCGCTGCACGCATTGCTGTTCGTGGCGCTGGCGCTGGTCGATGCACCGGGGCCGCTGTGGATCATCGCGCTGTTGCTGGGTCTGTACATGGCGGCCACCGAGGGGGCAGAGCGCGCACTGATCGGCGACCTCGTGCCTGGCGCAGTGCTCGGCAGTGCCTACGGCTGGTACTACCTCGTCAAGGGACTGCTGCTGCTGCCGGCATCGGCAGTGTTTGGCGCGGTCTGGTTTGCGACCAGTTCGACGACGGCATTCCTGGCGGCGGCAGGGTGCATTGCGGCCGCAACGCTGCTGCTGGCGACCTGGGTGCTGCCGGCCGTGCGGGCGCACCGCTAGAGCAAGCGGATCAGCGTGTAGGCCAGCATTCCGAGGGTAATGCCGGCAAACGCGCGGCGGGTGGCAACCATAACGGCAACCGTGACGACGGCAGCGACGAGCTTCGGGTTCGATAACTCCAGCGCGAGCGTGCCCGACTGCAGCACGACCTCCGGGACGATCAACGCCACCAGCGCACAGGCTGGTGCGTAGCGCAGCGCGTGCTGGAGGCGATCAGGCAGCGCGACGCGTTGCCCGAGCATGAGGAAGGCATTGCGCGTGACGAACGTCAGCAGTGCCAGACCGCCGATCGTCAGCCAGATCTCGGCATTGGACATCATCGGACACCGCTCCGCTCGTCGCCGGCGCTGTCGATCGTCATCGCGACCGCTACGCCCGCGATGACAGCGAGCAGCAGGCCGAGTCGCAGCGGGAGCGACGCGGCCAGCACTGCGACCACACCGGCTGTCAGGCACCCCGCGGCCGCCGGCCGCCCCGAAAACATCGGCATCGTGATCGCGATCAGCGCCAGGATCGCGGCGTACTCGAGTCCCCACGCGCCGGGAATCGTTTCCGCCAGCAGGATGCCGGCGATCGACAGCGGCTGCCATGACATCCATGTCGCCGACACGAGGCCCGCGAAGAACCACAACTGCTCGGTGTTGCCGCGCTCATGCGGCGGTGCGTCGCCATAGCGCCCGATGAAGAGCGCCACCCCAATGTCGGCCGTCAGGTATCCGATCGACAGGCGCTGTAACAGCGGCAGCCGGCCGAGGTACGGCCACATCGTCGCGGAGAAGATGATGAACCTCAGGTTGACGATGCCCGCCGTCAGCAGAACCAGCCACACCGGCGCGCCGGTGGCGATCAGCGGCAGCGAGGCCATCTGCGCGCTGCCGGAGTAGACGAGCAGCGTCATGGCCAGCGCCTGCGGGACCGTCAGGCCGGTCTTGATCATCGCCACGCCGGCAACGAGCCCCCAGATCGCGGTCGGCACCATCGCCGGCAGCGCTGCGCGCATGCCCCGCTGAAACGCGCTGCGCCGCAGTCGGGCGAGCTCGGGCCGCGTGCCGAACAGCGTGCGCGCGATCATGCCGCCACCCGCGCGATCTGCCACCTGGTGGACGAGGTCGATTGCAAGACTGGCTCCGGTGAGCGCGGATTATAGGAACCGCCGTGCGCGCACCGTGCCGGGGTAGTCGTGTTCGTTAGAATCCCTGCCAGACAAGAACGTGAGCAACGGAAGGGAGAACCGCGATGTCGATGTCCGATCGCGACGGCTTCATCTGGTACGACGGCAAGCTGGTGCCGTGGCGCGAGGCGACGACGCACGTACTGACGCACTCTCTGCACTATGGCCTGGCCGTGTTCGAAGGGGTCCGTGCCTACAAGACGGAGCGCGGTCCTGCGATCTTCCGCCTGAAGGAACACACCGATCGCCTGTTCAACTCGGCCAAGATCTTCATGATGGAGATCCCCTACGGCCGCGAGCAGCTCATCGAGGCGCAGCGCGAGGTCGTGCGGGCCAACAAGCTCGAGTCCTGCTACCTGCGGCCACTCGCGTTCTACGGTTCGGAAAAGATGGGCGTCAGCCCGAAGGGCGCGGCGGTGCACGTGTCGATCGCGGCCTGGCCCTGGGGCGCATACCTCGGCGAAGAGGGCCTGCAGCGCGGCATCCGCGTGAAGACGTCATCGTTCCAGCGGCATCACATCAATGTCTCGATGGTCCGCAGCAAGACCGCGGGACACTACGTCAATTCGATCCTCGCCAACCAGGAGGCCGTGCGCGACGGCTACGACGAAGCGCTGCTGCTCGACACGCAGGGTTTCGTCGCCGAAGGAGCCGGCGAGAACCTGTTCATCGTCAAGGACGGCAAGGTCTTCGAACCGGAGATGGTGTCCGGGCTCACCGGCATCACGCGCGCGACGGTCATCGAGCTCGCGCGCGACCTCGGCTACAGCGTCAGCGCGATGCCGATGACGCGCGACGACGTGTACCTGGCCGACGAGGCATTCTTCACCGGCACCGCGGCGGAAGTGACGCCGATCCGCGAGCTCGACGGGCGCATCATCGGTGCCGGTGCGCGCGGACCTATCACCGAAAAGATCCAGTCACTCTTCTTCGACGTCGTCAACGGGCGCGCCTCGAAGTACAGCCGCTGGCTGACCCCCGTATGACCGTAACCACCATGCGCAAGGAAGAGCCGGTCGTCGAACTGCGCGCGACGGAATTGCCGGCGTTCTGTCCCGAATCCCGCCATGCCCGTGTGGAACCACCACCCGCGCGTGTTTCTCGACGTCGCCACCACCGGGGAGGCGATGTGCCCGTACTGCGGCACGCGCTATCGCCTGAAGGCTGGCGAAGTGGTCAAGGGCCACTGAGGCTGGAGCCTCCGCGTACGATCCCCTGCCCATGTCCCGCCTGACCAAGCCGCTTCTCTTTGCCTCGCCCGAGGAATGCGAGCACGCGTTCTACGAAGCGCTCGAGGGCGCCGATGTCGAGGCCGTGGCCGACCTCTGGCTGGAGGATGACGACGTGGTCTGCGTGCATCCGAACGGCCCGCGACTGCTGGGCTACGCAGCGGTGCGCGCATCATGGGCGGCGATTCTCGCCAATGGTCCGCTCAATGTGCGCGGCACCTCGCGCAAGTCGCTCGACACGCCGACCGTCGCCGTTCATAACGTCATCGAAGAGGTCCTGGTCAAGCAGGGCTCGGCGCAGCAGGTGGTCAGCGTGCTGGCCACCAACGTGTACGTGAAGACCTCGGCCGGCTGGAAGATGGTGCTGCACCACGCGTCCCAGGCGAACGGCGGCGAGGTAGTGAGCGCCTCGGAGCCGCACGCGATCCTTCACTGACGTGGCGGACGCGACGTCCTACGCCGCACCATTTTGGCTGCCTGGCGGACACCTGCAGACGATCGTTCCGGCGCTGCTGACGCCGCTGCCGGCTGTCGACTACCGACGCGAGCGCTGGGCGACGCCAGACGAAGACTTCATCGATGTGGATTTCGCGCGGCCCGATCCGATCGATGCGGCGGCGCCGATCCTCGTGCTGTTCCACGGTCTCGAAGGCAGCTCCGGGAGCCATTACGCGCGCGCCGTCATGCGCACTTTTGCCGACCTCGGCTGGCGCGGCATCGTCGTGCATTTTCGCGGCTGCTCTGGCGAACCCAACCTGCTGGCGCGTGCCTACCACTCGGGAGATTCCGACGAAGGCGACTGGATCCTGCGGCAGACCCACGCGCGCTGGCCACAGGCGCGCCTATATGCGGTCGGCATCTCGCTGGGCGGCAACATGCTGGCGAAGTGGCTCGGCGAGCGTGCCGAGGATGCGCAGTTCGTCACGGCCGCGGCGTCGGTGGGCGCGCCACTCGACCTCGCCGCCGGTGGTGCCGCTCTTGGACACGGCTTCAACCGGGTCTATACACAGATGTTCATGGCGAGCCTCAAGCCGAAGGCGCTGGCGAAGCTCGAACGGTTTCCCGGCGTGGCCGATGCGGATCGATTGCGCGCCTGCCGCAATCTCTATGAGTTCGACAATGCCTACACCGCCCCGGTGCACGGGTTCCGCAACACTGAGGACTACTGGACTCGAGCCTCGGGGAAGCCATGGCTCCCCTCTGTCCACGTTCCTCACCTCGTGCTTAACGCGCTGAACGATCCGTTCGTGCCGGCCGCGAGCCTGCCGCGCGCAGGCGAGGTCTCACGCTACGTTCAACTCGAGCATCCTCCCGAGGGCGGTCACATCGGCTTCGTGCGCAATCCGTTTCCGGGGCGGCTCGATTTCATCCCGCAACGCCTGCGCGAGTTCTTCACACGCGGCGCCTAGGCCACTAGTACGCGCGCGGGCCTATCCTGTGCGCTATGGACGACACCGTACTGGCCGCGCTCGCCAAATGGCCCGGTGTTCCTGCCGTCTACGGATGGCTCGGACTCAGTGCGCGCGGTGATTGGCGCCTGCAGGGCCAGCCAATTGGCAACATCGCGCTGCGCGACTTCATCGGCCGCAATTACGCCGGCGACGAGCGCGGCCGCTGGTACTTCCAGAACGGTCCGCAGCGCGTCTACGTCGCGCTCGAGGCGACGCCGTGGATCTGGCGGGTCGCGGAGGTCGAGCACATTCGCCAGTTGCATGCACACACCGGTGTTCGCGTGACACGACTCCGGGGCGCATGGCTCGATGAGTGCGGCCGCGCGTACCTGCTGACGGAGTGCGGATTCGGGCTTCTCGACTCGCGCGATACCGCACCGTTCCTCGATGCGGCGGCGGCCGGGAGCCGCGCGCCGCTGCAGCCGGCGGAACTCGAGGCCTGGATGAACGGCGGCGGGCCGCGGGTCGTGATCGATGGTGCGCGACTGGGGCTCGGCGGCAGCGTGTCACTCGACCGGTTGCGCGCCGCCGAGGCGCCGGACCGCTTCGACTTCGTGCGCTCGCCGCGGCCCGACTGAGATCGTCGCGGTATCTGTCGCCCGGGCTGACCCGAGCGAATCAGTCGAACACCGGCGATTCGACGCCGAGGATCTTGTGCAGCTTCGGGCTGGTCGTCGTGTACTGCAGGTGGATCTTGCGCTCGGGGAAGATGTACTTCGTCGACGCCGAACGCGGCGAGGGCGGCCTCGTGGAAGCCCGAGAGGATCAGTTTCTTCTTGCCTGGGTAGATATTGATGTCGCCCACCGCGAAGATGCCGGGAACGTTGGTCTCGAACTTCTCGGTGTCCACCACGATCTGCTTGCGCTCGAGGTCGAGGCCCCATTGTGCGATCGGCCCGAGCTTGGGTGACAGGCCGAAGAACACCAGCAGCGCATCGAGCGGCACGCGGCGCGTCAGCGCCGTCGAGCGACGTGACACGCACTTCAGCGAGCCTGCCCGCCGCTTCGTCGAAGCCGGTGACCTGGCCGACCAGGAACTGCATCTCGAGGCGTTCGCACATGTCCTTCATCTTGGCGACCGATGCGGGCGCGGCGCGGAAGCCGTCGCGCCGGTGCACAGCACGACGCTTTCGGCCTTGCCGGCGAAGTCGAGCGCCCAGTCGAGCGCCGAATCGCCGCCGCCGACGATCACGAGGTTCTTGCCGTGAAACTGCGCCGGATCCTTGACCCGATAAAAGAGCTGCGTGCCCAGGAACCGATCGATCTCCGGCACCTTCAGTGTGCGCGGCTGGAACGAACCGACGCCGGCGGCAATGATGACGACCTTGGTGATGAAGCGCGTGCCCTTGCCGGTCTCGACGAAGAAGCGGCCGTCGTCGAGCTTCTCGCACGACGCTGACTTCCTGGCCCAGATGGAACGTCGCGCCGAAGGGCTCGATCTGCTTCAGCAGGCTCTCGGTCAGTTCCTTGCCGGTGCACACCGGCATCGCCGGGATGTCGTAGATCGGCTTGTCCGGATACAGCTCGATGCATTGGCCGCCGACGTCACTCAGCGAGTCGATGACGTGCGCCTTGATCTCCAGCAGCCCGAGTTCGAACACCTGGAACAGTCCGACCGGGCCGGCGCCGACGACTACGGCATCGGTTTCGATCGCGCCGGTCATGTCGGACGGCGCTTGCAGCTCTCGGTCTTCGGCAGGTGTACATCGAATTCATGGCGGCGGACAGTCGTCGCCGCCCGACCAGGCGCCGACGTTCGTGATGAGATCTGTGGTGCGGCGCGCAATTGTACGGCGTCTCCCATCCCGACCGGCCTCGACGACCTGGCCCCGAGAGTGCGCGCTCGCGGCGGCTCAGCGCGAGGGCTTGCCCTCCTGGCCCGAGCGCCCGCTCTCGCGCATCGCCTCCTGCTCGCGCCGGATATCCGACTGCAGTTCGCGCACCCGCGCATCGATTTCCGACATCGTGTAGAAGTCGCCGTCGTTTGCGCGGCGTGCCAGCTCCATTTGCTGCAGGGCTGCCGGTTTGATGCCCAGCAGGGCGTACATCTCGCCGATCGACTGGTGATGCAGTGACTGCTTTCCGAGTGCCTGGTAACTGCGTCCCGAGCAGCGCGTAGTACGCCGGCTGGGTGCGCGTGATGGCGGCCTGCGTGCGCAGCGTCTCGATGGCCTGCTGGTGCTGGTTCGACCGGTTCAGCAGGTCGATGTAGTGCGCCACCGCCACGGTCGACAGCGGGAAGCGCGCGGCGGCATCGCGCGCGGCCTCCAGCGCAACGCGGCGCTCCTCGTCCGACTTTGCGGCGGCGAAACGTGTCTCGGAGACCAGTTTGTCCAGAATCGCCGATGAGGCCGTCGTCAACCGGCGCGCGGTGAGCGCATTTTCCAGCGCAAGGTCCGGCAAGTTGAGCTTGAGCGCAGCGAGTGCCGCGCCGTAGTTCGCCGCGATGTCCGAGGGCGCCGTTCGATGCTTCAGTTGCCCATTGAAATACTCGAGCTGATCGCGCCAGCCCTGGTTGCTGACTTCCTGCAGCACGCGCAGGCGGGCCTTGACCAGGTAGAAATCCAGCGCATCCGGCCGCTGCTTGAAGGCCAGATTGCGCGAGCGGTTCTGCATGTCGCTGATGCGCTCGACCGTCAGCGGGTGAGTCCGCAGGTAGACCGGCGCTGTGCCTTCGTACAGGCGCGATCCCTGCTGCAGACGGCCGAAGAACGCTTCCAGTCCGTGCCCGTCGAAGCCGGCGTTCACCAGGGTGACGAAGCCGACGCGATCGGCCTCGCGCTCGGCGTCGCGCGAAAAGTTGAGCTGCTGCTGGATCGCAGCCGCTTGCCCACCCAAGATCGCCGCCTGCGCCAGGTCTCCGCTCGACGATCCGCCGGCGCGCGCCGCGAGTATCGCCAGCAGCAGGGCGCCGATCTGGATTGCCATGGTGTCCTTCTGCGAGGCCAGCATGCGCGCGATGTGACGCTGCGAGACGTGGCCGATTTCGTGTGCGATCACGCCCGCCAGCTCGGACTCCGTCTGGGCCGCGATGACGAGGCCCGTATGCACGCCGATGAAGCCTCCGGGCAGCGCGAACGCGTTGAGCATCGGATCGCGCACGAGGAAGAAGCTGAAGTCGATCGTGCGCGCCGCGCTGACTGAAACCAATTTGTAGCCGAGCTGGTTCAGGTATTCCGTCGATTCCGGGTCGGCCAGATAGTCCGGGTCACGCCGGATCTGGGCCATGATCTGCTCGCCGAGCTTGCGCTCCAGTCCGGGCGGCAATTCTTCGCTGCCCGCCTCTCCCAGCGCCGGCAGTTCGTACGACTGCGCGCGCGCAGGCAGCGCCGTGGGAGCGCTGAGCGTGAAGGACACCAGCAGTACAAGAACGAGGCGGATCAGGTGCACGGAAGGCAACTGGGCGCAACGACGCCCTGCTCCGTATGATATCCACCCTGGTGTTTCGTTCCCTTGCTGGATTGCTGCTGGCTGATGAAGCCCTTGACCCACTTTGACGCCTCCGGACAGGCCCACATGGTCGATGTCGGGGACAAGCCCGTCACCCATCGAGTGGCCGTTGCCAACGGGCGCATCTCGATGCAGCCGTCGACTCTGGCCGCAATCAAGGCGGGAGAAGCGAAGAAGGGCGATGTGCTCGGCGTTGCCCGCATTGCCGCGATCCAAGGCGCGAAGCGCACGTCGGAGCTGATTCCACTGTGCCACCCCGTGGCGCTGACTCGTGTCGCCGTGGAGTTCCGCATCGATGAGCCGGCCAGTGCCGTCATCTGCGAGGCGCGCGCCGAGACTCTCGGGCCGACGGGCGTCGAGATGGAAGCGTTGACCGCGGTTCAGGTGGCGCTGCTGACCATCTATGACATGTGCAAGGCCGTTGACCGCGGCATGGTCATGGGCGACGTGCGTTTGCTTGAAAAGCATGGCGGCCGCTCCGGAAGCTTCGTCGCCGACACGGCCGGCTGATGCAGCTTTACACGGCCGCGCAAGTCCACGCGGCGCTCGATCTCGACGCACTCGCCGATGCGATCGGCCGCATGCTGCTGCCGACTCCCGTTGCTCCGCTGCGGCATGCGCATGCGCTGTCCCATACCGACTGCCTGCTGCTGATGCCAGCCTGGTCGGCCGCGGCACTCGGAGTCAAGCTCGTGA
Source organism: uncultured beta proteobacterium (assembly GCA_963724605.1). Classification (GTDB taxonomy): domain Bacteria; phylum Pseudomonadota; class Gammaproteobacteria; order Burkholderiales; family Burkholderiaceae_F; genus JALORV01. The sequence continues at coordinate 471,059 of CAVRVM010000015.1, read as the reverse complement.
CGGTCATGCCCGGCAATCCGGCACGCGGACTCGCAACCGTCAATGCGATCTACGTGCTGTTCGACCGCACTACAGGAGCCGCACGGGCAGTGATCGACGGCGAGGCGCTGACGCTGCGCCGCACCGCCGCTGTGTCGCTGCTGGCCGCACGACACCTGGCGCGCGTCGAGGCGCGCAATGCGCTGATCATCGGCACCGGGAAGCTCGCCCCGTACATGGCCCATGCGCATGCACGGGCGCGGCGGCTCGACCGCCTATGGATCTGGGGCCGGCGCGGCGAAGGCGCACAGTCCGTCGCCCAGCGATTGCGCGATGAAGGACTGCCGGCGCAGGCAGTGGACGATCTCGAGGCCGCCGTGCGCGGCGCGGACATCGTCAGCTGCGCGACGACGTCGACGCATCCGATCGTGCACGGTGCCTGGGTCGGCGAAGGTACGCACCTCGACCTGGTCGGTGGTTTCCGGCGCGGCATGCGAGAGGCCGACGACGATGCAATCGCGCGTGCGCGCATCGTCGTCGACTCCTATGCCGGCGCGCTGGCCGAGGCCGCCGACATCCTCGAGCCGATCGAAAGGGGCGTCATCAACCGCGACTCGGTCGTCGCCGAACTGGCCGAACTGGTGGCGGACCCGCGGCGCGGCCGCATAGCGGCTGGCGACATCACGCTCTTCAAGTCGGTCGGCACCGCGGTCGCCGACCTTGCCGCCGCGCAGTTGATGCTCGAGCGCGCAGGCTGACACGGCGGGTACAGCAGGCCGCGGCACAGCGCGTCCTGGCACTGACAAATACAGCGGCGCTCCTTGCTCGTTAGTCCTTGACCAGGCTTCGTTGCGCGAGATCCCTGAAGCCAAGATGGGCACGCCGTTTGCTGAGACACCACTTGCTTAATTTCATTGCGCACATCGCGCCCAACGATCTCATCCGAAGGGGGTGATCGAAATGAAGGGCCGTCATTCAAAGCGTCGAGCGCCTAAGAGCTCATGAAAGTATTCCTGCATGCAGCGCTGCGGGTGGTCGTGTCGGCGATCGCGCTCGTGGTCGCCGGATGCGGGGGCGATAGTGATAGCACCTCGTCCCTCTTGCCGTCCCCGTCGACTGTTGCTCCTCCGCTTCCGCTCCCGGGGCCCTACGCGGTCGCATGCAGCAATGTTGCGCAGGACTTCAGCCGCGTAGCGACTGCGGAAGAAGCAGAGGCCTATTGGGAAGGTTCGCCCTCGCCTGCCGGAGCGCCGCGATACATCACGGACCTCCTCGCTGAACCGGCGACCACACTCTCGGTGACGGTGACCGCCCCGAACGACCCGTCCCTCTATGGGTCATTTGCCGGAAGGCAGGTCGTGTCTGTGTTGCTCGCCTGCTACCCCACCGTCGCAGACAATCCGCGACCCGACTACCCGCTGCCGACGGGGCGCGTTGTGCCCCGCATGCAAACCGGCTCCAATCCTCCGCTCTTCGCGGACGCCGGGGCTCGGTATCCGGTCCTGGTGTTTTCCCATGGAATTCGTGGCAGCCCGATCTCGAGCGACTACATCGAGGCGATATCGGTGTTCGCCAGCTATGGCTATATCGTGGTGGCCCCCTTTCACGGCGACCCGCGCTTTTCCCATCTCAAGGTTGACGACCTGAGTGACGCCGCGACGTTGCTCGCGAATCTTGCCGACTTCCTCGCCCTGCAGGCCTTGCGACCGCTCGCGGTTTCGGCCGGGCTCGACCTCATGCTCGCGCATCCGCAATGGCGGGACCATATCAATGCGACGCAGATCGGGGGGTTTGGAGCGAGCATGGGTGGCGAGACCATGTTGCTGTTGGCCGGCGCAGGATTGACTTCGTCGCTGGGGCTGGGGTGGAGCCAGGTCACCGTCGATCCACGGATCAAAGCGGCGGTTGGCTATGTTCCTTATTTTGGCCAGGTGCTTCTGCCAGCATTCGGACGCGACGAGCACGGACTCGATAACGTTACCCTTCCGTACCTCGCCATCAGCGGCACAGCCGACACCACCGCTCCGATCGTCGTTATCGGGCAGGGCATGACGCGGCTGGCTGGCGTGCGCGAGCTCGTTGCATTGAACGGCGTGATGCATGAATTCGACGTTGCGTCGACCAACGACATCTTCACCTGGGCGCTTATGTTCCTCGACGCAGAAGTCCGGGGGAATTCGGCGACGCGTCACGTGTTGTCCAGCATGAGTAGCGTGGCCGGCGGGGGAGACGATCACGTGCTGATTCCGTACAACGGTCCGGATTCCTGAGTCGAAACGAAGCGCCAAAGGGATGAAAGCTGTTGTGTCTCGCGAGCACGAAGAGATCCACCCCGCGCGGATCAATCAACTCGCGACTCTGGTTGCACGTAGCGGCAGCAAGCGCACCTAGCCCCGCCGCGCAGGGCTCACTTGGCGGAACGCCTGGAGCGCTCGGTTTGCCAGGCAGGCGTATCGAAAGTCGACTCCTGCTCGACCTCCTTAGCCAGCCAAGCCACGAACGCATCAACTGCCACTCGTCCCGCACTTTCGCGGCGGAGATTGATGAAGAAGGCGCCCCGCGGGACGATGGATTTTGGGCCAAACGGAGCGCACAGCACGCCGTCGCGGACGTGCTGCGATACGTGAGGCAGCACTCCGATCGCCACTCCGCTGCCCTCCATCGCTGCGACCACAAGCTGGTCGTATTGCGGAAAGTGAAGCGTGCTGGCCGGCCGCACGCTCGGGATGCCGAAAGCGTCAAATCAGAACTCCCATTCGGCGGTGCGTCGCCCATCACGAACGCTCTCGTAGTCGAGACGAACGTGGTGTGTCAGATCCTGCGGTGTCTTTATCGGATGCCGCTTATCGCCCGCAAGCACCGGGGAACACATCGGGAAGCACAAGCACTCGAACAGGCGCTTGCTGTCCGGCGCATCGCCACCGGCCGTAACGAAACGGATTGCAATGTCGAGTTGATCACGCTCGAGATCCGGCCTGTCGTTGCTCGCGATCACGCGCACATCGATGCCCGGGTGCGTCAGATTGAACCGCGCCAGTCGCGGCGCAAGCCACAGTGAGGCAAAGGCCGGCGTGGTCGTGACAGCGAGCAGCTCCGAAGAACCGACGATGCGGTCGACGGCCGAATCGAGCTGATTGAGCGTGGCGTCGGCGATCTCGAACAGTTCCCGGCCCGCGGTCGTGAGTTCCAGGTTGCGGTTGACTCGACGGAAGAGCGGCCGGCCAAGTTGATCTTCCAGCGTCTTGATCTCACGGCTGATCGCAGGCTGGGTTACGAAAAGTTCCTCGGCCGCTCGCGTGAAGCTCAAATGCTTCGCAGCAGTGCGGAATCCTCGCAATAGATCCAGCGACAAGCGCGGCCTGCGACCCTTTGACATGCATTCGGCTTATGTCAGCAATAAGAAAACATTGTTTGCGACGAAGGCCTTCGCGCGCAAACAATGGCCGCACACATTAGATCACCGCCGCGTCTGCATAGGGTAGCCGCCCGGTGATCGAGGGAGACGCGAATGACGAACCCCGTACACAGTGCGATCCTGTTCGCAGCAGCGCTTGCGACCATTGGAACGACCACTGAGGCAAGCGCTGCGCCCGGCGCTCCCGTAGTCGTGACCGTCCTGCCCGACCGTTTCGTCATCGACAACCAAGTCACAGATGATCTGAACACCCTCGAATCCGACGTGCGGTCGAGCGGAGCCAAAGCGATTGTGCTTACGGCCTGTGGGCCGGGCACGGCGCGCCCTCAGTTGGCAGCGGCCCAGCGGCTTTCGGATCTATACCTCGAACTGGTCGTTGCCGCCCCCGATTCTTCGGAGTGCCTAACGGCTGCTCGCCCCCGTAGCGTCCCGGTCAGTCAGCGGATCGGATTGCGCCCCTTTGGAATCGACGACGAAGAGGTCAACCGGTGGTTGATGCAAATCGGCGGATTGGGTAGCGGCTTTGAATCACATGCAATCACCGACATACCGTACGGCATGCCGCATGCGGGTTAGTTGGTGCAGCTTTGGAACCAGTCGATGCCCCGTCATCGCGGTGACGCTCGGGTCCGCTTTCGAGCAGACCGAGCGTCAGTGCAGTTTGTCCGCGAATGACCGATCTACAACTACAGCGTCTTGAACATATTGATGTTTGTAGTCCGATAGCCAAGCTTCTCGTACAAGGCTATTGCGGCCGGGTTATGTCCGAAAACGTGCAGGCCAATGCCGACTAGGCCGAGTTCTCGCGACTTCACTTCGGCAGCTGCGAGAGTCCTGGTCGCGTGTCCCTGGCGACGGAATTCGGGGTGAATGAGTATGTCGTAAACATAGGCGACGCGCTTCCCGGCCTGCTCCTTCGCGGCGAGCCACAGCGTTCCGACGGGCTTTAGTTGGTCGTCGAGAACTTTAAACAAATGGTTATCGGGTGTTTGCAGCCCAAGCGGGAGCAACTCCGAGATCTCCTTGCTCGAAGATTCGAGGGACTGCTCCTCAGTCCATTGTCCCGAAGCGACCTTGTCGGCCGCATACGACGGGATCGCCTCGGCGATGAATGCCTCGTAGTCGGGCCCTGTCATCGGGACAAGAATGGACAACGCTTTCCTCCGCCAGGGACGCCGACGCCACGCGCACGTGTCCGATTTTGGGCGATTCTCACAGGGCTTGGGTCAGCAAGTGGCCCGTGAGTCGTCAAATGGCTTCAGCAGTTGCTCCTCGCTGGCAGCGACCCAGCAGCTGATCCTCACCGCAAAGCAGCATTCTGACGGAGGGCTTTACAGGTTCGATCTTGGGATTCGAGCGCTGCATTGAATTTGTTCAGGTTATTGCACATGGCCCGCAACATGCTTTAGCTCTCGAAGCTCGTGGGAGGGGCCTTCGGTTGCGACCGCGATCGAATAACAATCAGAAGAGGTGTCGCATGCAGGAGGAGTTTCTTTGCCGGTGCGCCGGGCGCGCGCCGCGCTGGGTTGGAGCCATACTCTTGGTGGCCAGTACTGCCGCCCAAGCCGCACCGTTCACGGCCTACATCGATCAGTTCAGGATCAACCGCGGCGACAACCTGTTCTTCATCGACGACTTCGCCGACGGCATTCCACCGCCGTCTGCATTGCCCGATCAGCGGACGTACTCTGTGCAGGGCAGCTTTGCCGGCGGTGAGTCGGGCGGCAAGCTGAGGATCGGCGGCGACGGTTACGTTGAACTACAGAACGCGCTCGGACAACCCCGCCTCGTCAACAGCGCCACGCTGCTGACGAACAACAACTCGGCCGACACGACGAACGGCCTCAAGAAGAACTTCGCGTTCGAAGTCCTCGGATGGTTCGACTACGTGGCTCCGGGACCCGGTGATAGCTATGGCGTGCGCTTGACCGACGGTGGACTGAACGACGTCGTGGACCTTCGTGTGGCCTGGTCATCCAGCCTGAATGCCGCTGTCGTGCGTTTTTTCGAGCAGGACTTCGTGTTGGGTACGCAGACACTGCTGCAGGAAGTTGCGTTGCCGTCCGCGTATCTGGGACCGATCGGCCTGGGCCTGTTGCACAACAACGCCAACGACGACGTGATCTCGGCTGCTTTCTGCTTGGGAGATCCAAGCACCTGCAACGATGACACGAACGTTCAATTCCTGTCCGCAACGACCACAATCTTCAATGGAGAACTGTGGACGCGGGCTGACTTTCGCGCAGTCACCTCGGTGCCCGAACCCGCCTCGCTGGCGCTGCTCGCGCTTGGCTTTGTCGGGCTCGGCCTCGCACGCCGCAAGATGCATTGAGGCATCCTTGATAGCGCCCCGCATCCGCGGGGCTCTTCGTTCTATCGTCTCCGGCTCAAAACTGGACGCTTGCACCGACGGCATAGGCCCGGCTCGCCACCAGCTGGACACCGTTCACATACTGGTAAAGGGGGAGCTGCACGAATCCGTACAGGCTGACCCCTTTCATGACCGCCACGGCGAATCCAGGGCTGATGAATACAAAGCGCCCCCCGGAGTCATCCGGCTCCGCCTCCGCACCCGAGTCACGTCCCTTCCACAGTGCGTTCAGTTGCAAGAGCAGCCCCAGGCGTTCGGTGGCCTCCCATCGGCCTCCCAGATCAAAAAGTACCTGTTGCCCGGGCTTGTATCCATTGTGTGAGTTCAACGGAGCCTGCCAACCGAGCTGTGCGAACCAGGAAGCATTCCAGGCTGCGAGTGCCTGACGAAAGTAGGCCCCGAGTATCAAGTCAGTGGTTCCAGTCCCGGGCTGGAGGCTTCTTTCCGCAACCTCGCCTTCGTCATTGGTGACGTCGGTCTTGCCGGTGGGAAGTTTCAGACCGCCGATGACGCCGGCGTAGCTGAGACGCAGGGCACCGACATCCTCAAACATTCGCTGATAACGCCCAGCCACTCGCACGTCTCCGGGGTCGGAGAAGCTCCACGACTCGGGAATCGCCTCACCGTGATGGTTATGGATGTGCTCGTGGCTGCGGTCGATCCACGGAACGATGACCGTCGCGCCCCAGGTCGGCGAGAAGCCATAGTCCAGAGTCGCGAACCAATTCCGATTGAGCGTCTGCACTTCGTCGTGATGTTGGGGAATCTCGCCCACTCCGACGTTTTGAGTGCCGGCACGGGGCTGGTCCTGATTGATGTACTCGTAGCGAAGATCGGCCCGCCAGCCCGGCTCGGTCCAGACGCCTTGCGCGCCCCAGTTCGTGTTGACCATGCAGAAGGCGGACCCGCACGAGGCATGCGCCAATGGGAAACATGCGGCAAGAGCCGCAGAAACGGCGAACAGAGCAGTTCTTTTCATGGGTCACCCTACCGAGGAGAGCACCAAGCAGGCGGAGTCCGCGGAGTCAATCGGGAGTCGATTGACCGGTCTGGGGCGGTGTGCGCACAGGGCGCAACACAGCGGGGAATGCTCAGCTCAGGCTAGGAGGACTACGAGTGTGCGCGGTGGCCCACGCAAAGTGCGGATCGAGCACATCGGATGCCAGTTCGAGAGACAACTGGCGGACAAACACTGCCGGTGGCTCACGACGGCTCTCACTTGGCACTGCAGTGGCGCTGTGGTGGGAGCAGAACGAGCAATCGTCCAAGGCTGCCTTGGCGATGCTTGGCTTCCCCGGATCCGCGGTCGCTGCGTTGCCATTGAGTGCCGTAGCCGCGACCAGCTGCACCTTCCCGCCAGAGCAGACCTCAACCCAGTCAGCCGGGGAGCCTCCGGACGCAGCCCGTGCCGGCATCAGGACCGGCATGAGTGCATGCAGCAGCAACGCGAATATCGCGACGAGCGATACGTTCCAACGCATCAGGCGAAGGGCGTCCATGCGTACGAGTATTGATGAAGCGCCGGTTCCCGACAAGGGTGGGGGAATTACTACAAGCTGCCGCGGGTAGGCACTACCTGTCCAAGTCAGTCGCTGCATCGTCCGGCTGCGCGCAGCGAGCTATGCGGCCGAGCGTGCACGTGTGACCGCATAGCAATCGCCTACACGATGACCGCTATCCCGCGAGCATCTCGCGCGCGTGCTTGCGCGTTGTCTCGGTGATTTCCTGGCCGCCGAGCATGCGCGCCAGCTCTTCGACGCGCGCACGCCGCTCGAGCACGCCGATCTGCGACACCGGTCGACCGTCGGTCGCGCTCGTTTTCGCGACGGCGAAGTGCTGGTCGCCCCGTGCAGCCACCTGCGGAAGGTGCGTCACGCACAGCACCTGCCGGCTCTGTCCGAGCTGCTTCAGCAGCCGGCCGACGGTATCGGCGACGGCGCCGCCGATGCCGGCATCGACCTCGTCGAAGATCAGAGTCGGTACGGGCGTAGCCGTCGCAGCAATGACGGCGATCGCGAGCGAGATGCGCGCGAGTTCGCCTCCGGAGGCGACGCGTGCCAGAGGCTTGACTGCAACGCCGGCATGCGCGGCCACCATGAATTCGGCCTTCTCATTGCCCATGGCTGTCGGAGCGCCTACCGTCAACTGCACTTCGAAGCGCCCGCCGGCCATGGAGAGGTCCTGCATCGCGCGCGTGACTTCGGCCGACATCTGGCGTGCCGCTGCGCGCCGTGCCTTCGACAGCGCCGCCGCGGCAGTGTCATAACGACGCTGCGCCGCGTGTTCGCGGGCGCGCAGCCCGTCAAGATCGGATGAGGCCGACAGCGCCGTGAGCTTGGCGCGCGCGTCGGCCAGCAGCCCGGCCAGGTCGTCCGGTGCGCACCGCAAGCGCCGCGCCGCCGCGTGCAACGATGAAACTCGGGCTTCGACATCGGCCAGGCGCGAGGCATCAAGGTCGGCCCGGTCGACATACCGTTGCAGTGCCGCCACCGCCTCTTCGAGCTGCACCTGCGCAGTGTCTACTAAGTCAACTACTGGCCGCAGACGATCATCGAACGCAGCAAGCTGCGTCAGGCGGCTGCTGCTGGTACCGATCCGGGTGAGCGCAGAATCGTCGGCCTCATTCAGCGCGTTGATCGCGGTCTGGACGCCTTCGAGCAGGCTGGCGGCATGCGAAAGCCGCTTGTGCTCGGCCTCGACCTGCTCCCACTCGCCGGCGACCGGCGCCAACGCCTCCAGCTCGTCGACCAGCCAGCGCAGGCGCTCCTGCTCGGCAGTGGCGCTGACAGCCATTGCCTCGGCGTCCTCGCGCGCGCGCTGTTCGCGCTTCCACTCCGCGTATGCGGACGCGACAGCCCGGCGCAGGTCGCCGAGCGCACCATGCTCGTCAAGCAGTTCGAGCTGGGCCGCGGGCCGCAGCAGCGACTGGTGCGCATGCTGGCCGTGGATGTCGACCAGTTGCTCGCCCGAGTTCGCGCAACTGTGCGAGCGTGGCGGCGGCGCCGTTGATCCAGGCGCGGCTCTTGCCCTGCGCGTCGACCGTGCGGCGCAGCAGCACGAGGCCGCCGCTGTCTCCGGTCAGCTCATGCGTCGGCCAGCCAGCCGCTGCGACGGCCGGCCCGTATCGAACTCGGCGGTGATGTCGGCCCGTGTCGCCGCCTTCGCGCACCACGCCGGCCTCGCCGCGGCCGCCGAGCGCCAGTTGCAGGGCGTCGATCAGGATCGACTTGCCGGCGCCGGTTTCGCCGGTCAGCACCGTGAAGCCGGGCGCGAACTCGAGCTCGAGCGCGTCGACGATCACGAAGTCGCGAATCGAAAGCGATACCAGCATTCTCGACGAGGCAAGGGGTTCAGGCGCGCGAGTGCGGTTCGCTCGGCATCACGCTCCAGTGCAGCTTCCGGCGCAGCGTGGCGAAGTAGCTCCAGCCGAGCGGATGCAGGAAGCGCGACGATGTCGGCGCCGCGCCGCGCGCGGACGAGGTCGCCGTGCAGCAGGCTGGCCATCGACTGCATGTCGAAGTTGGCGCTGGCGTCGCGCCCGTCGGCGATCTCGATCTCGACCACGACGCCGTCCGGCAGCACGATCGGCCGGTTCGACAGCGTCTGCGGCGCGATCGGCACCAGCAGCAGCCCGGCGATGCCCGGATGCAGGATCGGCCCGCCCGCCGACAGCGCGTAGGCGGTCGAGCCGGTCGGCGAGGCGACGATCAGGCCGTCGGCGCGCTGGTTGGCGACGAACTCGCCGTCGACGCGTGCCGCGACTCGACCATGCCGGCGGTGGCGCCGCGGATGACCACCACGTCGTTCAGCGATAGCCCGTCGAAGATCGTCTTGGCCTCGCGCGTCGCACTTCGGCATCCAGTACGCAGCGATGTCAGTCTCGTAGTCGCCGGCCAGCATCGCCGCCAGCGTCTCGGCCGTCTGGTCGAGCGCGATGTCGGTGATGAAGCCGAGCCGGCCCTGGTTGATGCCGACCAGCGGCACGCCGGGCGGCGCCAGCTCGCGCGCGATGCCGAGCATCGTGCCGTCGCCGCCGACGACGATGGCGAGGTCGCAGCCTGCTTGCCGATGGCGTGCACCGTATGGCGTTCCAAGTCGTCGAGTGCCGGCGCTGCTCGCGCCGTCTCGCGTTCGAACGAGCACCTCGGCAGCCCGGCCGCCTCGAGGATGCGCGCGATCTCGAGCAGCGGCCGCGGATGCCGTCGGAGCGTGGACTTGCCGAACAGCGCAGCGTGCCGGAAGCGGGTGGTCATCGGCCGATTATGCACTACAGCGCCCAACCGTCCGGACGACCGCACCTGGCATCGGAACTGCGGCAACCGTCATAGAATCGAGAATCATGCTCGACGAACGCGCCAAGACCCTGCTGAAGACCCTGGTCGAGCGCTACATCGCCGACGGCCAGCCGGTGGGCTCGCGCACGCTGTCGCGCGCCTGTCGGGGCTGGACCTCTCGCCGGCGACGATCCGCAACGTCATGGCCGATCTCGAGGAGCTGGGCCTGATCGCCAGCCCGCACACCTCGGCCGGGCCGCATGCCCACGCCGCGCGGCTACCGCCTCTTCGTCGACACCATGCTCACGCTGCGCCCGCTCGAGCGACCGAGCAGACGGCCAGCATCGAGGGGCGCCTGCGCGACGCCGACCAGCCGCAGCGCGTGATCGCACACGGCCGCGCAGCTGCTGTCCAGCCTGTCGCAGCTTCGTCGGCGTGGTCACCGCGCCGCGCCAGGCGTCGCGTGTTCCACCACATCGAGTTCCTGCGCCTGTCGCGAGCGGCGCGTGCTGGTCATCATCGTGGCGCCCGACGGCGACGTGCAGAACCGCGTCATCTGTTCACCGCAGCCGACTACACGCAGTCGCAGCTGATCGAGGCCGCCAACTTCCTGAACGCGCACTACGCCGGCATGAGCTTCGAGGAGGTGCGCGAGCGCCTGAAGCCCGAGGTCGACGCAGCTGCGCGAGCGAGATCGCGGCGCTGATGCAGGCCGCGGTGCAGGCCGGCAGCGAGGCGCATGCCGAAGCCGGACCAGGTCGTGATCTCCGGCGAGCGCAACCTGCTGGGCGTGCAGCGACTTCTCCAGCGACATGGACACGCTGCGCAGCTGTTCGACCTGTTCGAGCAGAAGACGCGGCTGATGCGCCTGCTCGACAGTCGAGCAGCCGCGCCGAGGGCGTGCGCATCTACATCGGCGGCGAGAGCGCAGCGTCGTGCCGTTCGAGGAGCTGTCAGCTCGTGATCGCGCCCTACGAGGTCGACGGCCAGGTCGTCGGCACGCTCGGCGTGATCGGCCCGACGCGCATGGCCTACGAGCGCATGATCCAGATCGTCGACATCACTGCCAAGCTGCTGTCCAACGCGTTGTCGCAAAGTTGAGCGCTCCTCGTGTACGCGATCGGCTTTGCCGATCGCACGTGCACTCGGAGCGGGTACGGCCCTCGCTGCGCTCGACCCGCTCAAGCCTAATCGGTCGGCTGCGCTCCGGAGCGGCCGCGCGCTCCGCCGATCGGCAACTGACACTGCACCCTCCCTGACCCTCCCGCCGAGCGGGAGGGGAATCGCGTGGCACGCAGACTTACGCCAAAGTGGTAGGCATAGCTACCTCGGCTTGCCGGGCTTGTTGCGCGTCAAGCGCGCCGCCACCTCCGAGTTGGAGACTGCGGAGGTCTCTTCGAGGAGAAATCATGGGATACGCTGACCGAACCGTGGCCGAACTTGCCACCCAACTGCCGGGGGCCACGGCTATCTTTCGCGCCCACCGGATCGACTACTGTTGTGGCGGTGCGCGGCCGCTGGCCGAGGCCGCAGCTGACCGCGCGGTGCCGCTGGAGCAGATCGAGGCAGAACTCGCACGGCTCGCGCCGGACGCCCCGCGCGAGGCGCCGACCGAAACGAACGCGCTGATCGGGCACATCCTGGCGCGCTTTCACGACACTCACCGCCGTGAACTGCCAGAACTGCTGCGGCTCGCAGCACGCGTGGAGCAGCGCCATGCTGGTCACGCCATGGTGCCTGCCGGCCTGAGCGCCGCGCTGGAGGAACTCGCAAGTGCGCTCGACGAGCACATGGCCAAGGAAGAACAGATCCTGTTTCCTCTGATGATGCAGGGCGGCCACCCGATGATCGCCTCACCCATCGGACGCATGCGCTTCGAGCACGACGAACACGGCGAACGGCTGGCTCGCCTTGAGGAACTGACGCATGATCTCGCGTTGCCCGAGGATGCCTGCCCGACCTGGCGTGCCCTGTATGCCGGAATGCGCAAGCTGATCGATGACGTGCACGAGCACGTGCACCTGGAAAACAACCTGCTGTTCCCGCGGTTCAGCTGACCGGCCGGCGGCGCGTCAACCCGAAGGTGGTTGCGTCCCGCCCTGGGGCGCCGCCTCGCTGCGACCAGTCGCGCGCGGTTTGGGCGGCGCCGGGCGTTTGCCATCCAGCACATGCGCCAGTGCGAGCAATGGATGGCGCCACATCATCCTGGGACCCGCGTAGCGCATCATGACGCGTGTGGCTTCGCGTTGCCGCGGGCCATAGCAGTGGATCTGGCAGTTTGTGCAGGTGGGCTTGTCGGGTCCGTACGGGCAGCCCGCGAGGCGCTTCCGCGCGTATTCGAAGAGCTCGCTGCATTCCTCGCACAATCCGTCGCCGCTGCGGTCCATCGTGCCGTGGTGATCGCGGCAATAAATGCGCAACATCGCGCCAATGGTGGCGAGCTCGCGCGACAGCCGGCGAGTGGCCAACCGCGCCTCGCGGCGCTCAGCGCCGACGGCAACAGTCGAGTTCGGGGTAGCAGTCATGGCGCGATGCTGCCGGCGCTCCGACCTCACCGCTCTGCGCTGCGTCAAATGCGCCTGCCACGCCAGCACTCTCGGAAGGGGTAGGCGGTCCATCCATCAAGCGCCGAGGCGCGCTCGATGGAAGATAGAACGCGTACTGCGACGGCGTATCAGCGGAACTGGATTCGTGTCGCGGTCAGGAGCCCGGCGGCGACAGTACCGTCAACCTCCAGATCGATGCCGTTCTTGATGTCCTCGAGCGTCTTGTTGCCCGGTACCAGCTTCGGGTTGCCGGCGACGCTGACCCGCTGCGAGCCGACCAGGAACTCCGTGTCCTTGACGGTCGGCATCGTCGGCCGTCCGCTGACGATGCCACGCACGGTGGCCGAGCCGCTGGCCAGTTCCTTGATGTCCACTGTCAAGGCGTACAACGTGCCATTCAGCTTGGCCGCATCGATCTTGACGTCGGAGCCGTTCTTCAGGTCTTCCCACTTCGCGGCAGCGTCGTTGCGGCGGTACACCGTGGTCGGCGTCAGCACGACGGTCTTGCCATTCACGACGACCGATGCAGGTTGCACATTGCTGGCGATGCCGTCGATCGAGAAGGTCGGTGGGTCCTGGGCGCTGTCCATGAACTGCACGTCCTCGGCGAGGAACTGCAGGCCATCGTAGGTGCCGTCGACCTTGACGGAGCGTCCGACCGCGATGTCCGCGGCCGTTCCCTTCTTGTAGCGCGTCGTCGTGGTCGTTCGCATGTCAAACAACAGTGGTGCGAGCCGGAACGTCTTCGTTCCATCCGCAGCGGTCGTGACCGGGCTCGACACGTTGCCGAAGAGGACGCGGGCAATGCCGGCGGAAGGCGGCAGGAATTCGAGCTTCATCGCCTCGACGACGCCGTTGATCAGTGGACCTTCGATCTTGACCAGCACGCCATCGCCGAGATTGGTGGCGTCGCCGCGCGAGTAACTGGTCTGCGGCGTGACCCGGGTGAGGGCGTTGCGCACGCGGAATGCGCTGTTGGCATCGACGAAGCCGGTCATGGCGCCGCTCAGTTCGACCTGCACCGAGGCGGCCGCAAGGAACTCCACGCGAGTGGCACGCAATACGTTCGAGGTCACGCTGCCGCTCGCGCGCACCTGTCTTCCGTCGCGCAGGTCGGACGCGACGCCGCCGACGAACTGCGCGCCGCTGGCATCGACCGCAAATCCGCCGACGCGCAGATCAGCCAGGCTGCGGAACGCGGTGACCACGCCATCGATCGTGAGCGCCGCGCCGTTCGGGACCGCCACGCCGCCGATGCGGATCACGCGCGCGACGAGTTCGCCGTTGATCAACGCCTGGTCCGTCCATACGGCCACTCTCTGTCCGTCGGCGAGCGTCTGTCCGGCAGGCACAAGCGCGGCCTGTGCGGAGCGGATGGTCAGCGCTCCGATCTTGAAGGTGCCGTTGGCAAGACCCGCGACCGTGCCCGCGACACGCAGGACTCCGGCCGCTTGCCGGAGTTCGATCCGCGTTGCCCGGATCTCTCCCGCGCGTGTTGCGTTGACCGTGCACTTCGACGATCGCTCCAGGCGTCAGGTCGGAGAGCACGGCGAAGCCGTCCAGCACTGTCGGCGCGGCCACATCTGCGTTGAGCAGCACCGTCTGGCCCAGCACCGTCAGTCCCGTCGCGGTGACCGAAGTCACCGGTCCGATGACTTCGGACGCCACGGTCGCCTGCGAGATCCGGTTCGACTGGTGCTCGAGCTGAATCTGTGATCCCAGCCGGATCGCGTCCACAGTTGCGACCGTCGATTGGTCGGGTCGTTCATCGACAAAGATCTGCGCGGCCGATTCGTCGTAGTGCTGGCCGTTGACGATGATGCTGCCGAAGCCGCTGACAGCGCCGGCAGCTGGAGGAGACCGGCGCGCCGCTGCCGCCGCTGCCGATGCGGGCCACCATTTCACCGCCACCGCCGCCACAGCCGGCCAGGCCGGCGGAGACCAGCGATGGCAAGGATTCGATGCAGCGCTTTCATAGATTGCCGTCCTTCGAGTCCTCGACGGGCAGCGAGGGCTGGTCCGACAGAGGGTTGGCGCGTTCCGAATAGAAGTAAGCGCCGAAGCGCATCCGCATCAGCTGTGCGCCGGGCGAACCGCGCTCGTCGATGCGAGTCCGTTCGTTCGCCAGCGCGAACATGCGGCGCAAAGCCGACTCCCAGATGCGCCGCGCCAGCCGCTGCAACTCCATCACCGACTCTTCCGAAAGTTCGTCGGCATACAGGCTCTGCTCGAGGAACGGCCCGGACTGCCCCTGTTGGACGGCACGCAGGTTCTGGGTGGCGGCCGCAATATGGTCCGACAGGTTCGTGCGCACGTACGTCAAGGTCTTGGCAAAGTCCTCGCGAGGAACGTAGGTTCCCGCGCGCAAGCGGACCGTCTCGCCCTGCACCTCCGCCAGGCCGAGCCGGACGAGCTCGTCGAGGATGGAACGCGGATGGAAGTCGCGCGAGATCGACTGCGACAGCTGTTCGAACGAAGCCTCCTCGGCGGTCCGGCCACGCATCGGCAGCACTTTCGGAAATCCGTCGGCATCGAGGAAGTTCGGATCATTGGTCCAGCGCGTGAACACTTCGTCCGGCAGCGACAGCATGCGGTCGACCGGCTCCGTCTTCAGCACTCCGTCGGACGTCAGCGCCCGCACGTCCTTGCGATGGACGCCGGACAGCAGGCTGACCGCCGAGTCGGTGACCTTGCGCGGACCCTTCTCGAGCTCCGCATGGGCCGCGCGCAGAAAGGCCGTCTTCAGTGCCGTGGTGAACTGCGGATAGGTCACGCCGGTGGCAACCAGCAGTTGCACCAGCGGAGCCAGCAGCGTGACGCTTTCATCGAGCAGCGCCTCGGCGCGAGTCTTTACCCCAGGGAGTTCTGTTTCCACGTGCTGCTTGCTTTCGTCGGCGTCGAATCTGGAGTCCCCTGCGTGGGATTATTTCCCTCGTCGGCGTGCGCATGGTTCATCCCGATGTGTGCGCGCCTCGCCGAAATGCGTTAGGCCATCTGGATTACAGGCGAACACCAACCCCAAAAAACGCCCCCCTAGAATGCGGTGCTGGGCGGTCGTCCGGATCGCATCAAAAGGCACCTAAAACATGGCTTTTTCGCCGGAACCGCCGTTTACGCATGGCAAGGCGGCTCGGTCCGCCGTCCTGCTCGTCAACCTGGGCACCCCGGCGGCACCGGAGCCGGGCCCGGTCCGGCAGTACCTGAAGGAATTCCTCTCCGATCCCCGCGTGGTCGAGATTCCGCCCGCACTCTGGTGGCCCATCCTCCACGGGGTCATCCTGACGCTGCGGCCGCGGAAATCCGCAGCCAAGTACGCCGCGATCTGGACCGAACGGGGCTCGCCGCTGCTTGTGCACTCGCAACAACAGGCGGTGCTGCTACGCGGCTATCTCGGGGAGCGCGGACTTGAAGCCGATGTCGAACTCGCAATGCGCTACGGCGAGCCGTCGATCGGGTCGGCGCTGCGTCGGCTGGCTGAGCGCGGCACCGATCGGCTGCTGATCCTGCCGATGTATCCGCAGTATTCGGCGACGACGACGGCGTCGGCGCTGGACGAGGTCTTCAATGTTCTCGGTCGCACTCGAAATATTCCCGAGGTGCGCTGGATCAAGCACTTCCATGACGACCCCGGCTACATTGCCGCGCTCCGGCAGTCCGTGCTCGACCACTGGAAGCGGCACGGGCGCGCGCAGGATCGCGGCGGCAAGCTGGTGATGAGCTTCCATGGAGTCCCCAAGCGCACGCTCCGGCTCGGCGACCCGTATCACTGCGAATGCCAGAAGACCGGGCGGCTGCTTGCCGAGGCGCTGGGGCTCGGTCCGGACGAAGTTGTGCTGACCTTCCAGTCCCGCTTCGGCCGCGCCGAGTGGCTGCAGCCCTATACGGCGCCCACGCTCGAGGCGCTGGCCAGGGGCGGCGCCAGGTCCGTGGACATCATCTGCCCGGGCTTTCCCGCCGACTGTCTCGAAACCCTGGAGGAGATCGCGATGGAAGGCCGTGACACATTCATGGCGAGCGGTGGCAAGGAGTACCGCTATATCGAATGCCTGAACGAGTCGCCTGCATTCATTTCGGCGCTCACGGACCTGTGCGCTCGGCACATGCAGGGATGGCCGGCCGCGCGTGCCGATGCCGCCGAGCGAACCGCCGCGGCCGAGCAGGCTCAGGCCCGCGCACTGAAGATGGGATCAGAACGCTAGGCCGGCAAGCCGGCAGTGCTCAGGACGTCTGTGGACGCAAGGTCAGCGCGTTGCCCTTGACCTGCACCACGTCGCCGACCTTGAAGCCGGCCGCGAGCTGCTGCACCACTCGCATCGAGCCGTCGAGCATCTGCACTTCGACGAAGTACACCGGCGACGAGTGAGCAGAGCGCGTCACTGAGACCACGGTGCCGCAGTCGACGCAGGCGATCGCGGCGATCGGCGGCTTCGCCGTCGCCGTCGGCCCCGCGTGCGCGTTGATGAGCGCGATGACCGCAATCGCCGCCAGTCCGAGCAACGCGATCGGTGCCTGCGCGCCGAATGATTCGCCGCGGGGATCGTGGTCGTTCTGCTTGAGTGCCGACATGCGTGGAGGTCGAGGTCAGGTAGACAATCGATTTGTACTGATGGTCCGTGCAGCGCGGAAGATCATCCGATCCCACGTTACCGCGAGTGCGCACGGTCGACCTCTCATCCAAAACGGTGAGTTGTATGCGCGCGCCGTTGGCGCCCGAGGGGGGTCCCAATCAGAGCCGGCGCGACGGCCGGTGACGCGGTCACGCGATGCCTGCGTCCGCTACGTGTTCTCGGCGCGACTGTTCCGCACAGGGCGCTCCGTCAACAACTGGAGGTGCAGGTGCCGTGCAAGAAGAGGATTCCCTGACGCCCGCCGGCCGAAAGAAGCAAACTTTCTCCCGCGCCTCGACTTGATTTCCGGGCGGCCGCCCACAGATCAAGTAAGTCTTTGAAATCAAAACAGAAAACCCGGAGGAGTGATGCCGCAAGCGGATCGGGGCGCGACGGTGGACGCCGCCTCGCCTGAGAAGGAAAACGCTGCCACGGCCGAGGCTGCGGCGCAACCTGCCCATCGGCTCGACCTCGGTCGGCGAGGTCGAGCAGGAACTCGACGCAGCGCTGGCCAAGGCGAACGAAAACTACGACCTGTTCCTCCGCGCCAAGGCCGATGCGGAAAATATCCGCCGTCGCGGCCAGGAAGACGTCGCCAAAGCGCACAAGTTTGCGATCGAGTCGTTTGCCGAGTCACTCGTGCCGGTGGCGGACAGCCTCGAGAAGGCGCTCGAAGTCAAGGACGCGACTGCCGAGCAATTGCGCGAAGGAGTCGAGCTGACGCTGCGGCAGCTGCGACTGGCGTTCGAGAAGAACGCGCTGGCCGAAATTGATCCGGTTGGGCAGAAGTTTGACCCGCACCGGCACCAGGCGATCTCGTCGGTGCCGGCGTCGGAAGCGCAACCGGCCAACCATGTCGTCACGGTTTTGCAGAAGGGCTGGATGCTGTCAGACCGGGTGCTGCGTCCGGCCCTGGTGGTCATCGCAAAGTGAATTCGGGCGCCGGAAACGTTGAAACCACGGAGATGGCGCGCATATAGCGGGCAGTGAAGATCGCTGCGGCCGCCGACGGCTCCAAGTTGAGGGGAAAAACGAAATGGCAAAAATTATCGGAATCGACCTGGGCACCACCAACTCCGCCGTGGCGGTGATGGAGGGCGACCAGGTCAAGGTCATCGAAAACGCCGAGGGCACGCGCACCACGCCATCGGTCATCGCCTATCTGGACGACGGCGAGATCCTGGTCGGCGCGCCGGCCAAGCGGCAGGCCGTCACCAACGCGAAGAACACGCTGTACGCGGTCAAGCGCCTGATCGGTCGCCGCTTCGAGGACGCCGAAGTGCAGAAGGACATCAAGCTGATGCCCTTCGCGATCGTCAAGGCGCCCAACGGCGACGCCTGGGTGCGCGCCCAGGGCAAGGACCTGGCGGCCCAGCAGGTGTCGGCCGAAGTGCTGCGCAAGATGAAGAAGACCGCCGAGGATTACCTCGGCCACGAGGTGACCGAAGCCGTGATCACGGTGCCGGCGTACTTCAACGACTCGCAGCGCCAGGCCACGAAGGACGCCGGCCGCATCGCCGGGCTGGAGGTCAAGCGCATCATCAACGAGCCGACCGCGGCCGCGCTCGCATTCGGCATGGACAAGGCCGGCAAGGGCGACCGCAAGATCGCTGTCTATGACCTTGGGGGCGGCACGTTTGACATCTCGATCATCGAGATCGCCGACGTCGAAGGCGAGAAGCAGTTCGAAGTGCTGTCGACCAACGGCGACACGTTCCTCGGCGGTGAAGACTTCGACCAGCGCATCATCGATTACGTCGTCGCCGAGTTCAAGAAGGAGCAGGGCGCGGATCTGTCGAAGGACGTGCTTGCGCTGCAGCGGCTGAAGGACTCGGCCGAGAAGGCGAAGATCGAACTCTCGTCGGCCACGCAGACCGAAATCAACCTGCCGTACATCACGGCCGATGCCTCGGGCCCGAAGCACCTGAACATCAAGCTCACACGCTCCAAGCTCGAGTCGCTGGTCGAGGAACTGATCCAGCGCACGATCGAGCCGGTACGGACCGCGCTGAAGGACGCGGGGGTGAAAGTCTCGGACATCCAGGACGTGATCCTGGTCGGTGGCCAGACGCGCATGCCGAAGGTGCAGGAAGTCGTCAAGGATCTCTTCGGCAAGGAGCCGCGCAAGGACGTCAACCCGGACGAAGCGGTCGCCGTGGGTGCGGCGATCCAGGGCTCGGTGCTGGCCGGCGACAAGAAGGACGTGCTGCTGCTCGACGTCACTCCGCTGTCTCTGGGCATCGAGACGCTCGGCGGCGTGATGACGAAGATGATCCAGAAGAACACGACGATCCCGACCAAGTTCGCGCAGACCTTCTCGACGGCCGAGGACAACCAGCCGGCGGTGACGATCAAGGTCTACCAGGGCGAGCGCGAGATGGCGGGCGGCAACAAGCTGCTCGGCGAGTTCAACCTGGAAGGCATTGCGCCTTCGCCGCGCGGCATGCCGCAGATCGAGGTCACGTTCGACATCGACGCCAACGGCATCCTGCACGTGAACGCGAAGGACAAGGCGACCGGCAAGGAAAACAAGATCACGATCAAGGCGAACTCGGGTCTCACCGAAGACGAGATCCAGCGCATGGTGAAGGACGCCGAAGCCAACAAGGCCGAGGACCACAAGCGCTTCGAACTCGCGCAGGCGAGGAACACGGCGGATGCGGCGGTTCACGAGGCGCGCAAGGCGGTCACCGAAGCCGGCGACAAGGCCGGTGCGGCGACGAAGGAGCGTGTCGAGACAGCGGCCAAGGAACTCGAAGAGGCGATCAAGGGCGACGACAAGTCCGTGATTGAGGCCAAGCTCAAGGCACTGACCGAGGCGCATCAGCAGTTGATGTCAGCCGTCAAGCGCAGGGCGCGCAGTCGGCTGGCAAGGCGCGGCACCAGGTGTGAGCAAGGCCGAGGACGAAAGCGTCGTCGATGCCGAGTTCAAGGAAGTGAAGCGCGGCTAAGCGGAAAGACGCCAGCCGCCAACACCGGGCCTGTGCCCGGAACCGCCGGGTGCAGGCGCAAAGCCGCACCCGGCTTTTGCGTTACTCATGAAGAATCACGAGATGCCAACAAACGCGACTTCTACGATGTTCTCGGTGTGCCGAAGAGCGCGTCCGACGACGAGATCAAGAAGGCCTATCGCAAGCTCGCGATGAAGTACCACCCAGACCGCAACAAGGGCCGGAAGGACGCCGAGACGCGCTTCAAGGAAGCCAAGGAAGCCTACGAGATGCTGTCCGACAAGGACAAGCGCGCGGCCTATGACCGCTTCGGTCATGCCGGAGTCGACCCGTCGATGGCAGGAGCCGCCGGTGCCGGCGCAGGCGGCTTCGACTTCAACGAAGTGTTCCGCCAGGCGCGTGGTGGCCAGACACCTGGCGGAGGTTCCGAAGGCTTTCACTTCGAGGGCAACCCGGAGGACCTGTTCGAGGGCCTGTTCGGCGGCACGCGCGGCGGACGGCGCGCGCCGCGCTCGCGCAAGGGCGTAGACGTTGCCTACCGCATGAATGTCTCGCTCGAGCAGGCCGTGCGCGGCTTCGAAACGCACATCTCGGTGCCGGGCGAAGACGGCGAAAGCCGGACGCTGGAGGTGAAGATCCCGGCCGGCATCCGCGACGGCCAGAAGGTGCGCATCGCCGGTCGCGGGCATCCCGGTCACGACGGCGGCCCGGCCGGCGACGTGCTGGTCGAGATCCACATCGAGCCGCATCCGCGCTTCGAACGCGAAGGTGACGACCTCGTCACGCGTGCGACGATCACCCAGCCGCTGGCGGCACTCGGTGGCGAGGTCGAGGTGTCGACGCTCGATGGCCACGTGACGATGACAGTTCCGCCGGGTACGCAGCCGGGACGGCGCTTCCGTCTGCGCGGCAAAGGCGTGAAGGGGATGAAATCGGGTGAATTCGGCGATCTGTACGTGCAGGTGCAGGTGGAGACTCCGACTCAGCTGACGCCGGAGCAGAAGGCACTGTATCGCCAGCTCGACGCTTCGCTGGGGCGAAGCGGTCCAAGCCGCGAAAGCTGACGGCGGTCCGTACACTGCGCGGCCGCGACAACGAATTGAATGCGACGGGAACGGGAGATGTCGAAGCGCGATTACTACGAAGTCCTTGGCCTGCCCAAGGACGCGTCCGAACAGGACATCACCAAGGCCTATCGCAAGCTGGCGATGAAGCATCACCCGGACCGCAACACGGACGGGGACGCCAAGATATCCGAAGAGAGGTTCAAGGAGGCGAAGGAAGCCTACGAAGTGCTGTGCGACGCCAGCAAGCGTGCGGCCTACGACCGCTTCGGCCACGCCGGGCTCGGGCGGGGTGCGGGCGGCTTTGGTGGCGGTGGTCCCGAGGGCTTCGGCGGCTTTGCGGATGCGTTCGGCGACATCTTCAGCGACATCTTCGGCGGCGGCGCGCGCGGCGGACGTAACGCGGTCTATCGCGGCGCCGATCTGCGCTACAGCATGGAGATCACGCTCGAGCAGGCGGCCGAGGGCTTCGCGACCGAGATCCGCGTGCCGAGTTGGGACAGCTGCGAAACGTGCTCGGGTTCGGGTGCGAAGCCGGGCACCAGTGCAAAGACCTGCGGTACCTGCGGTGGCGCCGGCAACGTGCGCATGTCGCAGGGATTCTTCTCGATCCAGCAGACCTGCCCGACCTGTCGCGGCGCCGGCAAGGTGATCCAGGAACCCTGCACGACCTGCAGCGGTGCCGGCCGCGTCAAGAAGAACAAGGTGCTCGAAGTCAGCATTCCGGAGGGAATCGACGAGGGCCAGCGCATCCGTCTCGCCGGCAAAGGCGAGCCCGGCATGAACGGCGGACCTCCGGGCGATCTCTATGTCGAGATCCACCTGAAGCAGCACGCGGTGTTCCAGCGCGACGGCGATGATCTGCATTGCGAGATCCCGATCGGCTTCACGACCGCCGCGCTCGGCGGCGAGGTCGAGGTGCCGACGCTCAATGGCAAGGCGAATCTGGAGATCGGCGAAGGCACGCAGTCGGGCAAGACCTATCGACTGCGCGGCAAGGGCATCAAGGGTGTGCGCTCGAGTTACCCCGGCGACCTCTATTGCCACGTCAGCGTCGAGACGCCGGTGCGGCTCACAGACAAACAGAAGAAGCTGCTGCGCGAGCTCGAGACGTCACTGAAGGCCGGCGGCCAGAAACATTCGCCGCAGGAGAAGAGCTTCGTCGATCGCATGAAGGGCTTCTTCACCACCGAATAGGCGCGGTCTTCTCGGCTGCGCCGACGCGACGGTCGCGCAGGTGCCGCATCTGCGCGAAGCCATCAGGCTTCACCTGCGCATGGGATGCAGTGCGATCCGCTCGGCGCGGCGAGCCGCGACAATGCTCCCCTCACGGATCCGCGCAGTTGCGGGCCGCATTCGCAGGGACCTTGATGTTGATCCACAAGCATGCTGCGCTGTTTGCCGCGGCGTTGACCACACTGGCCGCCACTGGCTGCGGTGGCTCCGACGCACCAACCGACGCCGCATCGACCGCCACTGCACCTCCGATCACCACGACGCCGCCGTCGGGATCGCCGACACCCGCGCCGGGCGATCCTGCAACGCCGCCACCGGATACGCCCGCGGCGCCAAATCCGCCGCCAACTCCTGCACCGCCGACGAGCGCCGATGCCTGCCCGACGACCAGCGGGCCGCACGCTGCTGGTCGGTCCGGGCAAGACCTACACCACGCCGAGCGCGGCCGCCGCCGCGGCGCAGGCGAACGACCGCATCCTGGTCGCGCCCGGTGACTACCGCGGCGACGTCGCAACCTGGCGCGCCGCGAACCTCGTCATCTGCGGTGACGGCGGCCGCGCGCGGCTCTTCGCCGACGGCAAGGACGCGCAGGGCAAGGGCATCTGGGTCGTTTCACCGGGCAACGCCGCAACGACAACGATCGTCGAATGTCGAGTTTCACGACGCCAAGGTCGCCGACCAAAACGGCGCCGGCATCCGCCACGAGAGCGGGCACCTCGTGCTGCGCAACGCCGGCTTCTACGACAACGAGAACGGCATCCTCGGCGGCAGCGGCCCGGTCACGGTGACGATCGAGCGCTCCGAGTTCGCGCGCAACGGCTTCGGTGACGGCTACTCGCACAACATCTACATCGGCAATGTCGACCGCTTGCGTGTCGTCGCCAGCTACTTCCACGAGGCGAAGATCGGCCACAACCTGAAGAGCCGCGCGAAGGAAAACGTCATCGAGGCGAGCTACTTCATGGATGGCGTGAACGGCACCTCGAGCTACCTGCTCGACTTCCCCGACGGCGGCATCGTGTTCATGCGCGGCAACCTGCTGCACAAGGGGCCGAAGGCCGACAACACGACCGCGGTGGCCTACGGCGCCGAGCGCAACATGTGGGCGACCAACACGGTCACGCTGATCCACAACACCGTGGTCACGACGCTGGGCCGCGGCACGTTCATCTCCTTCGCCGGCTACACGCAGCAGGCCACGCTGACGGCGAACCTCTTCGCCGGCAACGCGGCCCTGTCGCGCGGAGTAGCGGCGCCGGTGCTGAAGGAGCAGAGCAACGTGCTCGTCGGTGAAGGCAACGTGCCGGGTGCAGCCGACGGGAAGTTCTGGCCAATCGCAGCCGTCCAGCCGCAGCTCGTGCTCGCGTCGCCGGTCGACGCCGACTACACCGCCGACGCGCCTAGGCCTTACGAGTTGCGTGCGTTGGCGGCCGGCCCGCGCCTGATCGGCGCACTGCAGTCCGCGCCGTAAGCGACGCGCGCTTCGGGCGATACTCCGGTTCCCACAGGGCTGACCGGACACCTTGGCGCACGCACACCCCGACCGCTTCGACGTGGCCGTCATCGGCGCCGGGGCCGCCGGCATGATGTGCGCGGCCGTGGCCGGCCAGCGCGGCGCGCGGGTCGTGCTGATCGAACACGCCGCCAAGCTTGGAGAAAAGATCCGCATCTCCGGCGGCGGCCGCTGCAACTTCACCAACGTCGAGGCCGGCCGCCACGACCGCTACCTCTCGGAGAATCCGCAGTTCGCGCGCTCGGCGCTTTCACGCTACGGGCCGGCCGACTTCATCGAGCTCGTCAAACGTCATCGCATCGCCTTTCACGAGAAGCACAAGGGGCAACTCTTCTGCGACGACAGTGCCGATCAGATCATCGCGATGCTGCAGGCCGAGTGCGACTCCGGAAACGTGCAATGGCGCATGCCGTGCGCGGTTCAGGCCGTGCGGCGCAGCGCGGACGAATACGAACTCGACACCGACGCCGGCGTGCTGCGCGCGGCGCGCGTCGTCATCGCCACCGGGGGACTGTCGATCCCGAAGATCGGCGCGACCGACTTCGGCTACCGCATTGCGCGCCAGTTCGGCCTGCGCATCGTCGAACCGCGCCCCGCACTGGTGCCGCTGACCTTCGACACGCGCGCCTGGCAGCCGTTCGCCGAGCTCGCCGGCGTCTCGCTGGAAGTGCACGTACGCTGCAACGACGGCCGCTTCGACGAGGACCTGCTGTTCACGCATCGCGGCCTTTCCGGGCCGGCGATCCTGCAGATCTCCAGTCACTGGAATCCGCGCGAGGCGATCGCGATCGATCTACTTCCTCGTCTGCGCCAATCCGAGGCCGAGGACCAACTGCTCGCGCTCAAGCGCTCGAGCCGCCAGACTGTCGCGAACGCACTCGCCACCTGGCTGCCGCGCCGCCTGGCCGAACGATGGACCGCGCTGCAGGGCCACGAGGCCGAACGGCGCATCGCCGACGTCGCCGACGCCGACCTGCGCACGCTCGCCATCTCGCTGAAGCACTGGACCCTCGTGCCGACCGGCACCGAGGGTTACCGCAAGGCCGAAGTCACGCGCGGCGGAGTCGCCACCGACGAGCTTTCGCAGTCAACGCTCGAAGCCCGCAGGTCGCCGGGACTGCACTTCATCGGGGAGGTGGTCGATGTGACCGGGTGGCTGGGCGGGTACAACTTCCAGTGGGCGTGGGCGTCCGGGTACGCGGCAGGGCTGGCTGTGAGTTCTTGACGCGCGCGACCGGAATTGCCTGGAACA
Organism: uncultured beta proteobacterium; assembly: GCA_963724605.1. Lineage (GTDB taxonomy): Bacteria > Pseudomonadota > Gammaproteobacteria > Burkholderiales > Burkholderiaceae_F > JALORV01. The sequence goes on along the minus strand of CAVRVM010000015.1, from coordinate 445,851 downwards.
TCGGCGTCACGATCGCCTCATTCATCATTTCCGACATTCGCGCCGCCGATTGCCGACGACCCGCCGGATTTCGAGCCTGCTCACGGCTGTTGACTTTGAACCAGTCGCTGATCCGCCGTCTCGTCATCACAAAGCTGTTTTCCTCGGCCTCAGCACCAAGGTAGGCGTCGAGATTTTCGACTTTCCCAACTTCTTCCTGCACCCAGGCAATAAAGCGCTTGATGATGCTGGGGTCAAAGTGTGTGCCTGCCTCGTCGTCGAGGATTTGCAGCGCCGATTGCACCGTAAAGGCCTGCCGCCACGGCCGCGCGTGGGTCAAGGCATCAAGACAGTCGCATAGCGCAACAACGCGCGCCTCCTCCGGAATGGCTTCGCCCCGCATGGCGCACGGACCTGTCCCATCCCATCGCTCGTGATGGAACTCCACCATCGGGAGACACGATTCAAGAAGTGCGAGCCGGGCTCTCGAGATCACCTCCGTCCCGAACCTCACGTGCTCTTGTAAGACTCGGCGCTCGCTATCCAGAAGAGTCCGCGGCCTGCTCAGCAATTCGTCGGGGATCACCATCATCCCGATATCAATGAGCTTCGCTCCTAGTGCGATGGACTGCACGCGATTTCTTGACCAGCCTTGCGACGTTGTGAAGCCTTCCGCGAGTCGGCTGACACGAAAAACCCTGGTTTGATCATGTCCCGCACGTAGTGCCTGCATGATTGCCGCATTGACGAGTTCGGTGACCCTTCGGTCAACTGCGGTGCCGAGCTGCGCCAGCTTTGCCGTTCCGTGGGCCTCTTCCGGCGAAGGGCGTCCCAGGATGCGCCGCACGGCCTCGTACTTTCGATCCCGGTTGAATGCAAGCAGCTCGCTCTGGAGGGCGAATGCCTTGTCAAGCTGATCGGCCCGTTCGTAGGTCCGAATCGCCGCCTCGAGTGCCGACGCATACGAGTTTGGCGATTCTCTCCGCGCTCGCTCGATGGCGCGCCCAATCGCTTTATCGTCGGCGGTGCCCGACATGAAATTGGTGATCGCCGCGGCGATCGCGGCCAGCGTCTCTGCTTGGGCTAGACCTGAAGCCCTGGCGGACGCGAGGGCGGCGCGAGCGTACGCGCTGGCCTCCTCAACGCGGTCAAGTTGAATGAACAGTTCGCAGTTCGTTAATGCACCTTGGACGACCCACAGGTGTTCGTTCGAGGTCCGTGCCTCACCAGACCAGGCGGCTTTTGCCCTCGCTGCCAAGGTAGCGCCTCGCGCAATATCCCCGAGCCGTAGCGCTGCTATCGCGGCGTTATCGAGCGCCATCCAGGCCGAAACATGGTCCTTCTTCGCTTCGAAGAAAGCAGCGACCTGCTCAAATATTGCAAGCGCCTCCGACTGCAGCCCGACATCACTGTACGAGTTTCCCAGGCTATTGAGCAGTTCTGCCTCGAGCACAGCGTCGCCATGGGCACGGGCGATTTCCAATGCCTGTGCCATCTCACGCAACGATGCAGAGAAGTCGTGCGCTTCCCGCAGCGCGATTGCTAGCGTGAATCGTGATCGAGCTTCGAGGTGGCGATGGCCCCCAAGCAGAGCGACACGTACCGCTTCCGCCGCAGCGCGAACCGCCACGTCCATGTTGTTATCGAGGTAGTGGAAGCGAGATATCCCCTCAGTGCCTGGATCCGATCTCGCAGGAAATACTTCTGTGGCAGCTGTTCCAGAGCGCCCAGAACCTCGGCCATGAAAGTTCGACTCTGGGAAGCTGGAAAGTCCAGCTGTCGAACAACTTCCTCGTTGAGCGCCCGAAGCTGCTCAGTTGGGTCGTTTTCCCACTGCAGCGGAGTTGTTGAACTTGCGTCTGTTGGCATAAACGGTGTCTAACTAACACCGGGTGATGGTCGAGCGCTCCGCTGTTCAGCGGCCGCGTGCAAAGCGTGACCCATTTTGACAGAGCTTGCCAGGACTGCCGTCAGCAAAAACAGCGCTTACTAAAGAAAACCTGCGGCCGGCAGTTCCTTGGTTCCAAATAGCACGTCAAGAATCAGTTCGAATTTTGGATCAGACAGAGGTTTCCTCAGGACGGGCACCGAGGTTGCGATGGTCTGCAGTGTCGGATTGTCTGCGTGCCCTGTCACCACAATTATTTTGGGCCTTCCGTCGGCCCATTTGCGACGAACTATGTCCAGTTGCAGTGAACAGTTTTGACCCCTGAGTTGGAAGTCGAGGAGAAACAGGTCGGGCATGCGCTTCAACTCCGTAACGACATTCAGCCAGCGCAAGGGATCACTGTCCGCGTAGACGTCGATACCGAGGCTCTCGAATACGCGCTCCGTCGTTCGCAAGACCTGCTCGTCGTCGTCGAGGATCGCTACGAACCTGCTTCGTGCGTGTCTTGGCGATCGGTGTGCCAGTCCGAGTGGCGCCGATTCGCTCGATTGAACAGGGCCAGGCAGTCGAACCTCGAACAGCGTGCCGAGGCCTGGTGCCGACTTGCACTCGACCGAGCCGCCCATCCGTTCCGTGAACAGCCTGACGTTGTAAAGGCCAAGGCCTGAGCGCGCGGCGGAATAACCAACCGGACTAAAGGATGGCATCTTGAGCGGCTCGAACACCCGATCAACCTTTTCCTGCGCCATCCCGCGTCCGTTGTCTCGAACTTCGAAGACGATATCGTCGCCGCGGCGGCGCGCACCGACCAGGATGCGCTTAGCGCCTGAATGCCAGAGTGCATTGCTGATGAGATTGTTCAGTATGCGCTCTGTCCATCGCTCATCTGCGACGAACGCAAGCCGTGACGGGGCGCCGTGTAGTGTGATGTCGAGTGCTAGCACGCGGTTCGTCCTTACGGCTCGGTTGATGAGGTCATCTGCGCGGATCGTCCTTGGCGTAGGACGCGTGTCATCGAACTCGAGGCGGATCGCATCAATTAGGTCTTGCTGTGTATCGACAATCTGTCGTGCCGCGGCCTGAACGGATGCAAGCTCGGTCCTTATCCGTTGTAGCATACTCTCCCGGAAGTTCCGCGCCTGTCGTCGCCTCCTCAAGTTCGCCGATCAGCAGGCGCAGGTTGCGCAGCCCCATCTCCGATCGTGTGCTGCGGCTGGCGGGCGTCGTGATCGAGTGCAACGACGACGCGCGCGCGCTCCTCTGCAGTCAGCAGGCCGGTTATGCGGCCCCGCGGGGCTCGGATCGTCGCTCATGACCTCCGGCCCGGCAAGATCAGACCGAGTTCACGAGCACGTCCAACAGCCTCGACACGCAGTCCGGACCCCAAGCTTCCTGTAGATCGCTCGAAGGTGCGTCTTGAATGTGCTCTCGGCTACGCCGAGTATGTCCGCGAGCTGCTTGTTCACTTGCCCGAGGCCAGCGCGTTAAGCGCCGCAACCTCGCGCTCAGTGAGGCGCGCCGATTGCGCCTGGGCGTTGCGCCGGCTCTGCCGCCTCCGGCGGGAAATAGAACCCACGCTCGAAGAGTTTCTTGAGACTGTCCGTGAACTCCTCCACGTCACGAGTTTTCGTCAGGTAACCTCGCGCGCCTTGCGCAAACGCATCTCGCATCACCTGCGGGTTCACTTCGCCACTCACGATCGCAATAATCGAGTTGGTACCACTGCCGCAGGCGCACAAGTCCTGACAGTCCATCGGCGTCCGGGAGGACGAGGTCCAGAAGGATGAAGTCAGGAGCCTGCGCACGCTCCGCGATCGCGACTTCCGCAGATTGCACCGAGTCCACGCAGCCAGTCTTTAGCCCCCAGGAGCAAGCGACTCACCTCGCGCGCTGTCGCCGCGGCAACGAACGGGTGATCGTCAACAATGAGGACGGAGGCCATATCCCCTCTCACTGATACCAGCTCAGGCGGCAGTCAAGCTCACCCAAGACGCGCCTTGGATGAAGCCACGAGAATGAAATTCTTCGCACATGGACACAGCTTGTGATTTCTTCCCAAGTAAGCGGCGAACCGTGAAAGCGAGAACCTTGAGTGCGAGCGAGCTGCGAGTACGTAGAAGAAGAGACTAACAGCAGCGACTCATAGTGCTCGCAAGAAACGCAAAAGGTCCTCGCGCTCATCCAATGTGAGACTGATGGGCGAACCAGAAACCAGACTCCGGTAATAGAGTTCCCGGTCAAGAGCGCCCTCGAGGGTCTTAATACTGCCGTCGTGCATGTAGGGTGCCGTTTGGCTGACTCTGCGCAGACCGGGAGTTCGAAACTTTCCAATGTCGCGCGGATCGCTCGTGACGAGGAAGCGGCCCAGAGCGGCGAGTTCCGCGTCAGAAAGCACGACGTGATCAAGTCCGCGCTGCTTGACCAGTGCAAACCCTCGGCGCGCGATTTGCGCGAGATCCGCTTGGGGATCGATTCCAATGCCCACTGAGTGAAACTTACCGTCCGACACGCCGGCATTTCGACCCTGGACCAGGTGACAAGCCGAACATTGAGCACGCTCTCGGAAGATCGTCATCCCGCGCCTTTCATTTGGATCGAGTGCCGAATCTTCGCCTGCGAGATAGAGCTCAACCCGGGTTGGATCGCGCGGTAGCGCGGTCACAAACGCCGACAGAGCGGCGGCAATCTGCTGCGGTTGGACTTTCGAAATGTCAGCGAGCCCGAAGGACTCACCAAGCAACGAGAGGTAGTTCGGATTGGCGGCAAGCCGCTTGGTCAGTGCAGTGAAGTCAGCGAGCCCGTGCTCGACCGGATTCGTCAGTGGCGCCAGAACCTGCGACTCGAGCGTGTCGCGGCGGCCGTCCCAAAGGAGCGGCTCCGTCGGTTGGCGAGCCAGCAGACTTGGTGCGTTGCGTGTGCCCGTTAGACCGAAGGTTCCTTGTGAAACGGCTCGGGGCTCGGCGAATTCGTAGTCGGGCCGATGGCAGCTAGCGCAGCTGATCTTGCCGTCGGCGCTCAGGGAACCGTCAAAGAAGAGCGCGCGGCCAAGCCGCTGAATTGGAGGAGACGTACTTCGCTCATCTTGGGCGACCGCCCAGCCGGCCGAGCCGCAAGCGAGCGACAACAGTATCAGGCCGAACCAAGACCTGATCCGATTGGACGATGGCAACTTATACGCCGGAAGCAATTCAAGCCCTCTCTAACGGCGTGTTTTCGTGCAGATTAGCAACGGGAGGCAGACCGGTCGATCGTCCCATCGGAGGAGAAAGAATGAAGGCGGCACGCCGTTCATGGTGCCTCCACGCAGGCTTTACGCTGCTGGAGTTGCTCGTCGTCGTCGCCATTCTTGGCCTGCTGGCTGCATTTGTGGGCCCTCGCTATTTCGGTCAGATTGGCAAGTCCGAGACCAGCGTTGCCACGGCACAGGTCCGCTCCTTCTTCGACGCTCTGGACGCGTACAGAGTCGACATGGGTCGTTATCCGACGACGCAAGAGGGATTGTCGGTGCTTGTCGATCGACCGAGCGATCCCCGTTGGCGGGGTCCGTACCTCAGGAAGGCCATTCCCCTCGATCCGTGGGGACGTCCATATGTCTACCGGGCTCCGGGACAAAGTGGCGCGGAGTTTGACCTGCTCTCCCTGGGCAAAGACGGTGCTCCCGGCGGTAGCGGTGCCGACGCGGATATCCGGCCATGATCGCCTCGGGTTGCCGCGTCCGCGCGATCGACAGTGACGGTGAACTGATCGAGTTCGCACTGTCCGTGCATGACCCCGCAGTGGTCAGCGAAGAGTTGCGACAGCGTCGTGCGCGCCTGCTGTCGATGAAGCGGGAGTTTGCGCGTCCGCGACTTTCGACTCTGGGTCGCGGCGCCCACACCGAAATCGAGCTCATCGTGCGAGAGCTTTCGTCGCTGCTCAAGGCGGGATTGACGATTCCCGAGTCGGTCGCGCTCCTTCACGACAAGGAGACCGATCCCGTACTCAAGCAAGTGCTTGGACGGCTACTCCGTCGCCTGCAGGAAGGTGATCGACTGTCGGCGGCGCTGGCAAAGGAGGGTGACCGGTTCCCCAGCTTGCTGGTGGCGATGACGCGGGCGAGCGAAGATGCCGCAAGTCTTGGCGCGGGCCTCCATCGCTATCTGCGGTACTCGATGTTGTCTCAGACCCTGCGGCGCAAAGTGGTGGCGGCCGTGATCTATCCCGCTCTCCTGATCGCGGTCGCTGTTGCGGTGACCATCTTTCTCGCGGTCTTCGTCGTGCCCCGCTTCGCCGCGGTTTTCGAAGATGGGGCCAAGTCGGTTCCTGCAGTGACTGCGCTGCTGCTCGCAGCGAGCCGATTTCTTTCTCGGTACGGAGTCGACCTGGCGTTGGCGGCTGTCGTCGCTGTCGCTTTCTTGATCGCAGGCTGGCAGCGCGGGGTGGTCAGGTTGCCAACGAGGTGGATCGAATCGGCACCCGTCGTCGGCCCGCGCCTTCACATCGCCCGTGTCTCGCGCATGCTGATGGCCATGTCAGCGCTTCTGGAGGCTGGAGTCCCGCTAACGCAGGCACTCGAACTTGCCAAACAGGTGCTGCCTTTCAGTTGGCGCGGACGGGTCGACGCGGCGCGTGCCTCTGTCGAACAGGGGTTCCTCTTGTCGGATTCTCTTTCGCGCGCCAACGCCAGCACCTTGGTCGCGGACCGTCTACTGCGGGTCGGGGAGCGCTCGGGCGATCTGGCCGGAATGGCAGCACAAGCTGCACGACATCATGAAGAAGAGCTCGAACGGTTCATCGACAGATTCATGCGTGTTGCCGAGCCTCTGCTCATGGCGCTCATCGGACTGGTGATTGGTGCGGTCGTAATTGCGCTCTACCTACCGCTGTTCGACATGGCGCAGTGGATCCGCTGATGAACGCGCCGTCGTCGCCCGACCTGCTGAGCCTGCCATTCGTAGCGCTTCGTGATGCTCCGCCGCCGACGTTTCTGACCGAGGCCGCCCGCCTGCTTGATACCGATGAAACGACAGCTGGCGAGCGTCTTGCTTTTGGCGCCGGACTCAAGTGGCTCGATCGTGACCAGTTGCTGCCAATGCAGATCCGCACCGATCTGGTTCCGCTCGCCGAATGCCGTCGCCGCGCGTGCTGCATCGTGGAGCAGGACGGAGCCCTGGTCGGACTGCTGATGCAGCCGATGCAGCCGTCGGTGAGGACTTTCCTGCAGAGCTCGGCGTTGCCCACGCCCATTTCACTCGCGCTGGTGTCGCCGCAGACGCTGGACGAAATCCTGGAGAGTTCGGCGAGCGAAGTGCAGCGCGGCGCATCGCAACTCGCGCTCGACACTGCAGACGGAACGGACGCGGAGGAGGGCATTGAACTGCTCGTCACGAGCGACGAGGATGGTCCGTTGAGCGCGGTTTCCCTCGTGAACCGGTGCCTGGCCGCGGCGCTGAAGTGCGAAGCGAGCGACGTTCACATTGAATCGACGGGGTCAGGCCTGTTGATCCGGCTACGGGTAGACGGCCTGCTTGAGCCCCTGCAGCAGGTGCCGGGCCGGGCGCTCACCGAGCAGGTGCTGTCTCGCCTCAAGGTTCTAGGCAGTCTCGACATCTCGGAACGCCGACGTCCTCAGGACGGGCGGTTCCGGGTGCGGCATGCACACCGTGCGATTGATGTTCGGTTGTCGGTGATGCCTAGCGTCCATGGCGAGGATGCCGTGTTGCGGCTGCTCGACAAGTCGTCGCTCGTGGCGGCAGGGGAACAACTCACCCTCGACGCACTGGGCTTCGACGACGCCGGTCTGCTGCGGCTGCGGGGCCTTGCAGCGCTTCCGTACGGGATGCTGCTTGTGACGGGTCCGACCGGCTCAGGCAAGACGACCACTCTGTACGCGATCCTCAGCGAGATCAACCAGGGCCGCGACAAGATCGTGACGATCGAGGATCCGGTGGAGTACCAGTTGCCGGGCATCCTTCAGGTCCCTGTCAACGAAAAGAAGGGTTTGACTTTCGCTGTGGGTCTCCGCTCGATCCTGCGGCACGATCCGGACCGCATCATGGTCGGTGAGATCCGAGACACCGAGACAGCTGACATCGCGGTGCAGGCGGCCCTGACCGGGCACCTCGTCCTCACCACCGTTCACGCCAACAACGTCTTCGACGTGATCGGCCGCTTCGCACACATGGGGATCGATCCGTACACATTCGTATCGGCGCTGAACGGAATCTGGGCGCAACGCCTTCTGCGGCGTGTGTGTCATGCGTGCGCCGAGCCGGCCGCACCCGGCTCGGCGATCGAGGGCTTGCACCCGGGCAATTGGGTGTCAGCTTGCGGTTGTCCGTCGTGTCGTGGCACTGGATACCGTGGGCGACTGGCGATCGCGGAGTGCCTAGTCATGGATGACGAATTGAGGCAGCGCATCATTGAACGCGAGTCCTTGGCCGGGTTGCGAGACGCTGCCCGCCGACGCGGAACAGTCCTGCTACGGGAGGCGGCCATGGCGGCCGCAGCCCGCGGACTGACGACGGTTGACGAAGTGCGTCGGGTGACGCGGGATGACGCCTGAATGATCCGACGGCACGAACTTCGGATCAGTCGGGGGCGCGTGGAAAGACGCACGCGCCGCCTCGCTTTGCGTGGCTGGGTGCTGGAACCGGAACGGCCGGACGCGATCGACGTCGGCGACGCCGGCGGATTGGCCGAGGCACTCAAGGCCGGGCACGAGTCCGGGCGGCGGTCGAGATTCAGCAGGAGTCGGGTTGTCGTCGATGACTCACTGGTCCAGTACGCAGTGGTGCCGGGACTGGCAGACGCCCGAACCGTCCGCGATTTTCAGATAGCCGCGCGCCTACGCTGCGAAGCGTTGTTCGGCTGGAGCGAGGACCGCTGGGTCGTTGCGGTCGCGACACCGCCGACAACCGGGCCGACACTCGTTTGCGCTGCCCGTCGGGAAGACGTCGCAGTCTGGGAGCGCACATGCCGGGAGCTCAAGGGACTCAGTCCTGCTCTGATGCCCGCGGCAATAGATGCAATAGATAGCGTTCGGCGCCGCCTCGCAGATGACGCTCGGGTTGCGGCACTGTCAAGCGACGGCGCCGTCGGTTTCTTAGTGCAGCGGGGTGGAGTGCAGGCGGTGGTGCAGGAACGAGCGTTGGCCTGCGCTGACTGGAGTGATGAGATCGCAGTCGCATGGCTGGATGCTCAGGCCGGGTTGGCAGAGCCATGGCAGCGAAGGTCGGTCGCATTCATTCTGGATCTACGCGACTGGAGCAGTGGCTGCGTCGTGCGCGAAAGGCGGCTTCAATGAAGCGCATAACGCTTACGTTGCTGCCATCCGACGGTCGCGCGACGCACTTCGTGGTGTTGGCGTGGATCGCACTCGCCGGACTTGCCGTGCTTCTTCTGAGTGCGGTCGCGGAGTACCGAACATTGGAACGTCGATTGGCCGGGATGAGCGTCCGCGATCGCGACCTCTCATCTCAACCATCGTCCGCGGCTCCTGCAGAGCCTGAGCTCGCGCGAGCGGAACTCTTGACTGGCCACGCCGCCGTGCGTTTTGCCGACTGGAACGCCGCCTTCGCCGCGTTGGGGAGCGCGCTGCCCGCGGGAGTTACGGTCGAACGTGTCTCCCTCAATGCCAGGACCGGCAAGGGCGAAGCCGTCGTACGCATGACCCGGGTCGCCGATGCCACTCGGGTGGCCGAGCGCTTGAACGCCGGCAAGGTACCCGGCGCATCGGCGGTGCGCCGCTGCGATCAATCTGCGTCACGTACTGACGCTCCGGTGCGCTGCGAAATCGAGATAGCTTGGCGGGGCGGTGCGCGATGAATCCGGCGCTGTTCGTCGACTGGCATCTGCGCCGGCTGGGTCGCTCCGGCACGATAGCCGTGGCCGGATCGTTTGTGTTGGTTTGTGCACTCGCGTGGCTGACCGCGACCAATGGCGAGCGGTGTGAAACACTCGCACGACTTGATCAAACCGAGCCCAAGGCCAAGCGCGACGCGAGTCGGGATCTCGACGTCCCGGCCTGGCGCAAGAGGCTTGCAGCAGAAGAGACACGGCTGCCCGAACGGCGGCAGCTGACGCCACTCGTCCGGTCTGCAGTGGGAAGCATCGAGTCCCCAGGTGTCACGATTGAAGCGTTCGGGACAACATCTTCAAGAGTTCACAACCTGCCGTACGAACTGGTGAACCTTGAGACGCGGCTCTCGGGGCCAGCTGCTAGGACCGCAAAGGCGGTGACGCAGGTCCTTGCATCGTCGCCTGGCTGGGCGCTTGAATCGCTCGTAGTTGAGCGCCGGCCGGCCGGGCAGGTGTCTGTCGAAGCGACCTTCAGCCTCCTGATGCGGGAGGCCCAGTGATCCGTGGAAGGGTCCTGCTTTTCTTGCTTGTTGCCGTCGTGCTGGCAATTTGGTTTGCGCCCGAATCGAAGGAGGTGATCGATCCTTTACCCCGTCCTCCAAGCGAAAAAGTCGTGACCGCTGGACAAGAGGTGGTAGTGCTCGCCGCGTTGCCGGATCTTTCACGCGCCCCAATCTCATTTGAACGTTCGGCGGACAAGATCCTGGGTGACCCACAGGCGCGCTTGGCTGCCGCTCGCGCTCCGAAGATTCCAGTGCTGCCGGCTGAGTTCGAGGTACTTGGCAAGGCGAAGCTGGACGGCACATGGAAGGCCATTGTGTCGATCGCAGGCAAGACGCACATCGCCGGCACCGGCGATCGGATTGACGACCGCTTCATTGTCGAAAAGGTCGATCCGCCAGCCCTGGTGGTCATCGACCTCGAGCAGGCGAAGCACCGCTTCACCTTGTCCATCGGCGAGGTGCGATGAGGACCCTGCTGACTCTCTTGACGCTAGCCATCCTTACTGCGTGCGCCACTTCGACCGGGCAGGACACCGCTCGCGTCGATGAGCTGATGCAGCAGGGAAAAGTGGACGAGGCGTGGACATTGGCGTCGGACTTGGCCCGGCAGGATCCGCGCAACGCGACACTTCGGGGCCAAGCGCTTGTCGTCCGGGCGCGATTGACTCAGTTGTTGCTGATGCAGGCCGATGCTCAGCGTTCCAAAGGGCTGGAAGACGACGCGATCGCCACCTACCGGAGGTTGCTGACAATCGATCCTCAGAATCCGATCGCTCTACAAAGGCTCGACACGTTGCTGCGGGGCGATCGGGTTCGACTCGCCGTGGCGGACGCGGAAGGCGCGCTGCTGCGCGGAGACTACGACCTTGCCGAAGCGCGTGCCAGGGCGGCCCTCGCCATTGATCCCAACGATCCCCGCGCCCGGGATGTGCAGCGCCGCGTCCTGGAACGTCGTGACGAGGCGCAGCGCAAGCGGTCGCCGGTGTTCGACGCCATGCGCAAGACGGTGTCGCTGGACTTCAGGGATGCGCCGCTGAAGGGTGTCATCGACGTCCTTGCCTCCGCATCGGGCGTCAACATTGTGCTCGACAAGGACGTGAAACCTGATCAGAAAACGACCGTCCTGGTGAAGAACGCGCCGGTGCGGGATGCGCTGGAGCTGGTGTTGCTGACGAATCAGCTCGAGTACCGACTCGTCGCGGATAACGCGATCTTGCTCTATCCGAGCACCGCGCAAAAGCAGAAGGAGTACCAGTCGCTGGTCGTCCGGTCCTTCTACTTGGTTAATGCGGATCCGACCAAAGTGGCCAACGTCATTCGCTCGTTGATCAAGACGCGGGACATCGCGGTCGATGAGAAGCTGAGTCTGGTCATCGTCAAGGACACGCCGGAGGCGATCCGCTTGATCGAACGCCTGGTGGCCGTGCAGGATCTGGCCGAAGCGGAAGTGATGCTCGAGGTGGAAGTGCTCGAAGTTGCCCGCTCTCGACTTCTAGATCTCGGGATCCGCTGGCCCGAGACGATTACCCTCACTCCGCTGGCAAGCGACGGTCAGACGCTGACCCTCAACAATCTTCTCAACATCAACAGCACGACCATTGGTGCTGTGGTGCCGCCGACCGTGATCTCGGCTAAGCAGGAAGCCACGGGAGTCAGTCTCCTGGCCAATCCGAGGATCCGCGCACGCAATCGAGAGAAGGCCCGGATCCTCATCGGCGAGCGCGTTCCGAATATCACCTCGACATCGACTTCGACCGGATTCGTATCCGAGAACGTGCAGTACATCGATGTCGGACTGAAACTCGAGGTCGAACCGACGATCAGCCTCGACGACGAGGTGGCGATCCGCATTTCGCTGGAGGTCTCGAACATCATCACCACGGAGCGGACGCGCTCGGGGACCGTCGCCTATCGGATCGGTACCCGCAACGCGTCGACGTTGTTGCGGCTCAAGGACGGAGAAAACCAGATTCTTGCGGGACTGTTGAGCGACGAGGAGCGAATGTCGAAGACCGGCCTGCCGTACATCAGCACTCCCCCGTTGCTGCAGCGTCTCTTCGGCACCCGTTCCGATCAGGCGCAGCGGACGGAGATCGTGCTGTCGATCACGCCGCGGTTGGTTCGGCAACTTCGGCGGCCGGACCAGGCGACGATGGAGTTCGAGGCGGGCACCGACGTCAGTGCGCGTCAGCGCACCGCGGAATCGGCGGCGCCATCAACGACAGTCATTTTGCCGGCACCGACATCTGCACTCTCACTGGCAACTGTGCCTTCAGCTTCTGCAGCGGCCCCAGCAGGGTCGGCCCCGACGTCGGCGCCGGGTGCCACAACTTCGAGCGTGCCGCAGTCCGGGTTTGGCGCGCCAGCACAGGGCATGGGTGCGCCTCAAGCCGCTCCGTCCCCATATGCACAAACTCCGATCGCTACGTCAGTTGGCCCGGGTTCTCCTCCGTCCTCGCTCTCGCTGCGCTGGGAGGGGCCGCAGCAAGTGAAGCTGCAGGATGAATTGAAGGTCGACCTCGTGATTGAGCCAAGGGATGCCTTGCAGACGGTGCCCGTCGTTATCGGCTTTGATCCACAGGTGTTTCGTGTGGAGGGAGTCGAGAACGGCGGCGCGATGTCCGGTGGCGGGTCGCCGGCGACAATCAGCCACAGAGTGGACAACAGCAACGGTCAGGTGTTTGCGTCGGTGGTTCGAACCTCCGCGACTGCAGATGCGCGTGCTGGGACGCTTCTGTCGCTACGGCTGCGGCCACTAAGGGCAGCGCCGTCGACGACGCTCTCGGTGTTGACGGTACAAGCAACGCTGCCAGACGGCCGCCCTGCGATTGCGCTTCCCGTCCCGCCGCTCAATGTTTCCATCGTGCAATGAAAGGATTCACCTACGTCGAACTGCTGGTCACTCTGGCGATCGTGGCATCGCTCGCCTGGCTTGTCGCTCCTGTCGCGCAAACACATGCAAAGCGCAGCAAGGAATCTGAATTGCGTCTTGCGCTTCGTGAGATCCGTTCGGCTATTGACCAGTACAAGCGAGCGGTCGATGCGGGCCGTCTTGAACGAACGCTCGAGGACACAGGATATCCACGGCGTCTCGAAGAACTGACCGACGGTGTCGTGGATGTGCGCGACCCCAATCGCAAGAAGCTCTACTTCCTACGGCGACTGCCGCGGGACCCTTTCCATGCGGATCCCGCAGCGCCGGCGGCTGCGACGTGGGGACGGCGCAGCTATGACTCGGAGCCTGAGGAGACAAAGGCTGGCAAAGATGTGTACGACGTGTACTCGCTTTCCGAGGCCGTCGGACTGAACGGCGTACCTTACCGGCGCTGGTGAGCGATGAAGACGCACCTGCGCGGCTTCACGCTGATTGAGTTGATTGTCGTTCTGGCGATCTTGGCGGCCCTGGCATCGCTCGCATGGCCCCGCTATGTCGGTCAACTCGACAACACCAACGACGTCATCCTGCGCGAGAACCTCCGACTGGTGCGGCATTCCCTCGACAAATTTCACGAAGACCAGGGCCGGTTTCCGGACTCATTGCAGGAACTCGTGGATCGCCGCTACATCCGTGCTCTGCCCATGGATCCCCTGACGGGACGCAGCGACACCTGGCAGATCATGCCGCCGCCGGTTGGCGAGAAGGGGCAGATCGGCGATCTTAGAAGCGGAGCGACGGGAGTCAGTCGATGGGGGATCGCCTACGCCGACCTCTAGAGGACGGCTTCACCTACCTGCTGGTGCTGATCGCAATTGCGACGATCAGTGCGGTGGCAGCGCTGAGCCTGCAGCATGGACGTTCGCTCGCGCAGCGCGACAAGGAGGCTGAGCTCCTCTACGTTGGCGGTGAGTTTAGGAGCGCGCTTCAGAGTTTCTCGGCAGCAACACCAGCCGGAGAGCGGGCGCGGCCGCGGTCGCTTGACCAACTCGTGCGAGACGATCGCGGCGCTGTCGTACGCCGACATCTGCGTCGAGTCTTCGTCGACCCGCTGATCGGCACCACCGAGTGGGGCATCGTCCGCGACATCAGCGGTGAGATCGTTGGCGTCTTCTCACTAGCGCCAGGCGTGCCGATCAAGCAGGAGAGCTTTGATCCGCCTTATGAATCGTTTCGCCTTGCCAAGGCGTACTCGGACTGGATTTTCTCGCCGACACCGGTGCAAGGTGGGAACTAGTCTCATGGGCCGTTCTGGGTCACAAGTTCAGAGTTCAAGTGCGACTGGACCCAGGGTAGAAGACCGTCAAGAGCGCCAGATCATCCCCCTTCGCGCCGCACGTTGTCGGCCGCCTGTGCTTTAGGCCGACGCCTCGCTCTTATTACAGCCAGCGCTGATTTGAGCTGCTAGAAACGCGTGACGTTGACGGATTTGCCGATCAAGCCCGAGGCGTCCAGTGTGAACGAAGCTCTCTCGCTTCGATTAAGCGGACACGACGTTTTCACCGCGACCGTTCTTACGTAGCTAGCAGCCACTGGCGGTACCCGCGAGCCGGACTAGTCCGATCGAACGATGGGACTTTGAGCTCCGCTGCTTGAGTGCCGAAAATTTGCGAGGTAGCGTGTTTCCGCTCGGTGCAGGTCGCGAGCTGCAGGATCCGCAGAGATCCAGTTGCCGTAATCACAACCACAAAGGCATCAGAGGCTCGTTCGGCAGGAGGTGCCGTGCGTCGAGGGGCGGAGTGGACTGCAGTGCCAACGCGCCTGGTGCGCGCTAGCGCGTCACTGGCGCAGACTCTTCGACACTTTGCCGTTCTGATACTGACGTTGCTGTTCCTGTGCGGAACGGTCAATGCGCAATCCTGGCAATACGTCTACGACGAAGTCGGGCGGCTCAAGGCTGCCATCGCGCCCAGTGGCGAGCGGGCCGACTACGAATACGACGCGGTTGGCAACATCATCGCGATTCGGCGCAGTGCGGCCGGCGTGCTCGACATTTCGGAGTTCACGCCTCAGATCGGCAAGAGCGGCACGGTCGTCAAGATCACCGGCAGCGGATTCAGCACCACGCTCGCAAACAACATCGTCAAGTTCAACGGCGTAACAGCCACCGTCACGGCAGCAACCGCGACGCAGCTCACAGTCACCGCACCGGCCACCGGCACGACCGGTCCGATCAGCGTCACGGTCGGTGCCAGCACCGCGACCGCGCGCGAGAGTTTTGTTTACTCGAGCACGATCATCACCGGCGCGCCGACCATTGCAACGGCCACACCAACTTGCGCCGTGCCGGGCAGACACTGTTGCGCTGACCGGCACCAACTTCGATGTTGCACCGGGCGCCACGCGCGTCGAGCTCGGCAACATGGTCGCACCGACCACGGTCACCAGTCCGACGGCCTTGTCGTTTGTAGTCCCGCTGGGCGGCACCTCCGCATTGCGCGTCGTGACAGCCCTCGGCATCTCGGCTACTTCGACCCAACTCTCAAGTGCCGCCAACGGGGGTCTTGCGCCGATTACGAAACTGCCGTGCGGCCCGTGCTTAATGGAGCGACGGCCACGCTCAACATCGCCACTGCCGGCAAGAAAGCGGTGGTGTTGTTCTCCGGCAATGCCAGTGCAGCACTGAGTCTGCAGTTTTCATCGCTTGCGCCGAGCATTGCCGGCACGGCGCTCAATTACACGATCTACAACACCGCCAACGCTGTCATTGGCTCCGGAGCGCTGTCGCCAAGTGCGATGTCGATCCATGTTCCGCTCCTGCCTGTCACCGGCACGTATGCCGTGGTGTTCAGTTGGAACAACGCGGCAGTCACCGGCACAGCTGCGTTCCAGCTGCAAAGCAATGCTTCGCTTGAGCACCAGTGGAATGCGCTTTGCGATCAGTGTGGCAGCGCCTGCTGGTCAGTGCGCTCGAGTGGCATTTGTATGGTACGGCGGGTCAGGACTGGACGTTGGAGTTGTCGGGACTGACGCTCGGCAGTGGCGGTCAATCCCGGCGTATCAAGTAGTGCGCTCGGACGGCACTCAGTTGTTGTTATCGCTGCGTGCTGCTCCCACGCGGCGCGGATTGTTCAGGGTTGTGGCTCGGGATGACGGCCGGAACCCATACCGTGGTGCTGACGCCCTATCCGGCCACGTCACCGCCAGCGTGACGTTGAAGTCGTGGGCCTCGAGCCGGGTGACGGGAGCGCTGACGGTGGGCACCGCCAACACGTTCACCAGCACGGTGCCGGGGCAGGTGGTGCAGAAGACGTTCAGTGGCACGGCCGGGCAGCAACTGGGCTGTCGCTGTCGAGCTTCACGACCTCGGTCAGTGGCGCCAGCTTATGCAATTGTGCTCAAGCCGGATGGCACGCCGCTCATCAGTACTGACGTTTACTGCGGCCAGACCACGCGACGGCCTACACCTCGATCTGCCGGTGTTGCCCACGACCGGCACCTACACCGTGCAGGTGTACCCGTACCAACTACTACGCCACTGACCACCACCTTCAGTGGCCAGGTGCTGGTGACACAGGATGTGGCAGCCACGCTGGCCACCGATGGCACGCCGACCGCGGTCACCTGACGCAGCCGGGACAGCAGGCGCGGCTGACCTTTGCTCGGCACAGCCGGCCAGGACTGGACGCTGGACTTGTCGGCGACTGACGCTCGGCAGCGGCGGCCAGTATTTCAACTATCACCGTGTACCGGCCCAGACGGTATCGCTGTCTCTTGGCGAGCACTGCAACCCCACTGGCGTTGGCTGCTCGAGGGATGGCTACGGTATGCCGGCTGACGGCACCATACGTCGATGCTGACGCCATATCCGGGCGCTTCCACCGCCAGCTTGACGATGAAGTCGTGGGCCTCGAGTCGGGTGACGGGAACGCTGACGGTGGGCACCGCCAACGCGTTTACCAGCACGGTGCCGGGGCAGGTGGTGCAGAAGACCTTCAGTGGCACGGCCGGCCAGCAACTCGGGCTGTCGCTGTCGAGCTTCACCACCTCGGTCAGTGGGGCGCAGCTTAATGCCATTGTCCTCAAGCCGGATGGATCGCCGCTCATCAGTGCTGACGTTACGGCGGCGCAGACCCGCCACGGCCTACACTCGATCTGCCGGTGTTGCCCACGCACCGGCACCTACACGGTGCAGGTGTTGCCGTCCACAATACTACGCCATGCCACCACCTTCACGGGCAGGTGCTGGTGGCGCAGGATGTGGCGGCCACGCTGGCCACGACGGCACGGCCGACCGCGTCACGTCTGACGCAGCCCGGCCAGCAGGCGCGGCTGACCTTTGTCGGCACCGCCGGCCAGGACTGGACGCTGAGCCTGTCAGGACTGTCGCTTGGAGTGGCGGGCAGCCCTATCTGAACTACGCCGTAGTACCGGCCCGATGGCATCAATGTTCTTCAGCGATACGTGCTACCCCACTGGCAGCGGGTATTACTGACGGCGTGGCTCGGGCTGCCGGTGAGCGGCACCCATAGCATGATAGTCACACCATATCCGGTCCAGCTTCACCGCCAGCTTGACGTTGAAGTCGTGGGCCTCGAGTCGCGTAACGGGGACGCTGACGGTGGGCACCGCCAACGCGTTTACCAGCACGGTGCCGGGGCAGGTGGTGCAGAAGACGTTCAGTGGCACGGCCGGCCAGCAACTGGGCCTGTCGCTGTCGAGCTTCACGACCTCGGTCAGCGGCGCGCAGCTTATGCATCGTCCTCAAGCCGGATGGCATCGCCGCTCACCAGTGCGACGTTTACTGCGGCCAACCACCGACGGCCTACACGCTCGATTTGCCGGTGTTGCCCACGACCGGCACCTACACGGTGCAGGTGTACCCGTCCACAATACGCGACTGCCACCACCTTCAGGGCCAGGTGCTGGTGACACAGGATGTGGCAGCCACGCTCGCCACGACGGCACAGCCGACCGCGGTCAGCTGACGCAGCCCGGACAGCAGGCGCGGGTGACCTTTGTTGGCACGGCAGGCCAGGACTGGACGCTGAGTTGTCGGACGGTCGCTCGGAGTGGCAGGCAGCCTATCTGAACGTACGACCGTGTGCCGCCCGACGGCACCAGATGTTCTTAGCGATACGTGCTACCCCACTGGCGCGGGTTGTTCGAAGGCGTGGCTCGGGCTGCCGGCCGGCACCCATACCATGGTACTGACGCCATATCCCGCCAGCGTCACCGCCAGCTTGACGTTGAAGTCGTGGGCCTCGAGTCGGGTAACGGGGGCGCTGACGGTGGGCACCGCCAACGCGTTCACCAGCACGGTGCCAGGGCAGGTGGTGCAGAAGACGTTCAGTGGCACGGCCGGCCAGCAACTGGGGCTGTCGCTGTCGAGCTTCACCACCTCGGTCAGTGGGGCCAGCTTATTGCAATTGTCCTCAAGCCGGATGGGACGCCGCTCGCCAATACGACATTTACTGCGGCCAGTACGACACCAGGCGCTATCGCTCAGATCGTGCCGGTGTTGCCCACGACTGGCACCTACACCGTTCAGGTGTTACCCGTACATACCGGGCAGGCCACCACCTTCAGTGGCCAGGTGCTGGTGACGCAGGATGTGGCAGCCACGCTGGCCACCGACGGCACGCCGACCGCGGTCAGCCTGACGCAGCCGGCACAGCAGGCGCGAGCTGACCTTTGTTGGCACAGCCGGCCAGGATTGGACGCTGAATCTGTCAGGACTCGCTCGGCATTGGTGGGCAGTACCTGATGTATCAACTATTTCGTTGTACGGGCCCGTGTCTTCAGCGATACGTGTTACCCACAATGGAACCGGCTGTTCGAAGTCGTGGCTCGGGATGACGGCTGGAACCCATACGGTTGAGCTGACGCCGTCTCCGGGCGATGTCACCGCCAGCTTGACGTTGAAGTCGTGGGCCTCGAGTCGGGTGACGGGAACGCTGACGGTGGGCACCGCCAACACGTTTACCAGCACGGTGCCAGGGCAGGTGGTGCAGAAGACGTTCAGCGGCACGGCCGGGCAGCAACTGGGGCTGTCGCTGTCGAGCTTCACGACCTCGGTCAGCGGCGCCAGCTTAATGCCATCGTCCTCAAGCCGGATGGATCGCCGCTCATCAGTGCGACATTTGCTGCGGCCGCCACGGTTGATGTGCCGGTGTTGCCCACGACCGGCACCTACACGGTGCAGGTGTACCCGTCCAAATACTACGCCGGATGCCACCACCTTCACGGGCCAGGTGCTGGTGACGCAGGATGTGGCAGCCACGCTGGCCACAGATGGCACGCCGACCGCGTCAGCCTGACGCAGCCGGGACAGCAGGCGCGAGTGACCTTTGTCGGCACAGCCGGCCAGGATTGGACGCTTGAGTTGTCAGGACTGACGCTCGGTAGCGGCGGGCAGTATGTGACGTACCAGCTACTCCGCTCGGACGGTGTCAGCATCTTTACGGGGTTCTGCACGACCAGCGGCTCTGGTTGCGCGAACGGTGGCAGGGAATCACAGTGGTACGCACACGATTGTGCTGACGGCGAATCCGAGCAGCGCTACTGCCAGCGTGACGTTGAAGTCGTGGGCTTCGAGTCGGGTGACGGGAGCGCTGACGGTGGGCACCGCCAACACGTTTACCAGCACGGTGCCAGGGCAGGTGGTGCAGAAGACGTTCAATGGTACGGCCGGCCAGCAGCTGGGCCTGTCACTCTCGAGCTTCACGACTTCGGTCAGTGGAGCATCGCTCACTGCCGTTGTACTCAAGCCGGATGGCAATACGTTGAGTTCAGTCATCTTTACGGGAGCTGAGACCACACTGAACCCCAAGGGATTGCGACTTCCGGTTCTACCAACGACGGGCACGTACACCGTCCGCGTCTATCCGATTGCTACCAACGATTCTCGGATGACGACCACGTTCACTGGCCAAGTGCTCGTGAGCGCGATTTCGGACGTCATGGCGGTGCTGGCGACCAACGGCACCGAGTCCATGATCAACCTGCCGCAGGTTGGGCAACAAGCCAAGCTAACGTTCAGCGCTACCGCCGGCCAAGATTGGGCTCTCCAAACAACCAACTTGAGTTTGGTGGGTGCTGCCAATGATTCGCTCGCGCTGACAATCAATAAGCCTGACGGCACTCCGCTACAAACTGCGTCGAATTGTTTGGAGGGAACCACGTGTGCGGTCGTCGGCGCGCAGTTGCCATCCTCAGGGACGTACACGGTCGTAGCGGCACCTTCTAACGCGTTGACCGGTAGCTTCGGCATGAAGCTTTGGTTGAGCAGTGCAGTTTCGGCTGCACTTTCACCGGGAGTCATTGCCACGCTCACAACGTCTACGCCAGGCCAAAGGGCGCTGTACACATTCAATGGCGTGTCAGGTCAGCAAGTAGCGGTATCGCTGTCCGGCTCGACCACAGTCACGGGGGCCTATGTCTCCTTGAGTGTCATCGCGCCGTCCGGCGCAGTGCTTCATTTGTCGTGGCGGCCATTGAGCGCGGCTTCTACCGCGGTATCTCTTCCGGTGCTCACCGAATCCGGAAGCTACAAGGTCTACGTCTCGCCAAACAACCAGGTTGGCGATGCCACCGCGCTCACAACATTTACCGCTTCTGTTGCTGTTGGACAGGATGTAACGGGTCTTTTGCCCACCGACGGGACGCCCGCTGCACTAACCACGACGCAACCGAGCCAACGAGTTATTTATCAGTTCAGCGGCACAGCCGGACACGACTGGTCCGTCTGGATCAATAGCCTTGCACTGAATGGAGGAAGCAACGACAAGGTCGACTATGTAATCAAGAATCCGGACGGGACCACTCTTACTAGCGGCGTTTGCGAAGAGTCGGGGATAGGCTGCTCCAACGGCGGAGCTGGTCTTCCGATGACCGGCTCATACACGCTGACTGTGACGCCGCAGACGGCGGTCAGTGGCACGTATTCAGTCCGACTCTGGCAATCGCCCCGCCTTGCTGGATCGATAGTGCTCGATGTGCCGGTTGCAGTATCAACCACGATTCCAGGGCAACGAGCGACCTACACCTTCGCCGGAGTCGCAGGACAGACCGTCGGATTCGATCTGACATCAGTCGTGACCAGCAGCTACATCGCTGGTGCGGTCGCGCTCCAAGTCCAGGTGTATAGCCCTTCCAATGCACTGATTGCCTCTGGCAGCGGTGGCTTCTCCATTGGTGTCTTGCCAGCGACGGGTACATATCGAATAGAGATTGGCCCGGCGGCAACTGCGGCATCTTTTGTTGCCACGTTCACGGCACAAGCCAAGGTGTACACGCTTGCTAGCGGGACGGTGCTTGCGACCGACGGCACGCCGCTCAACGTGGTTATCGCGCAGCCAGGACAGTTCGCCGAAGTTACCTTCAATGGTGTATCGGGCAAGGAGTTCAAGTTCGAGATCAGCCAGCTTGCACTAAACGGAGGTGCGAATGATTCGATGGCCTACGAGTTGCGTACGCCGGCAAACGCCGTGTACACGACTGGAACCTGCTCGGAAAACGGTACTGGGTGCAACCTGACGCTATTGAGCCTGCCCGCATCAGGCACGTACAAGATCAAGTTCACACCGTCAGGCGGGCTGACCGGGAATTTCCGAGTTCGCGGTTTCATGACGAGTCCGGTCACAGGCATGCTGTCGATCGGCACAGCAGCGACGATTACAACGACAGTGCCTGGCCAAGCGGGGCGCTACACGCTTTCAGGAACAGCGGGCCAGACTCTTCGCTTGACGGTCTCGAATGTGAGTTCGTCCACGAGCGGAACGTTCGTTGGCGTCTATCTCTACGCCCCGAATTTTGCTTACGTTGGAGGGACTGGCCTGACTGTCGGGGGAGCGCCAGCCACCATCGATCTACCGGCGCTCCCGAGTACAGGAACATACAAAGTCGACATTGTTGGGGTGCCAGCGGAAGCGACGTTCAGCGTTCAAGTCTTGTTCGCAGTGTCCACGGGCGGCACGTCGGGAGGCGCGTTGCCGACCGACGGGACGATCAAGACTGTGACTTTTGCCACGCCGGGCGAAACGGTGGATTTGTCGTTCGATGCGACCGCGGGAGAAGACTTCAGCGTGCAGTTCACGCAGTTGGCATTGAATGGCGGTGCCAGCGATTCAATGCAATACACGCTCGTGCCCCCACAGGGTTCGCCGTATACGCCCCTTTCGTGCGTGGAGACGACGCCCACTTGTGGCTTGACGACGTATATGTCCCTGAGCACGGGCACTTACAAACTACGGCTCATTGCCCAAGCGGGTTTGACGGGGTCGGTAAGAGTTGAAGCTTGGAAGTTCGTTCCATTGACAGGAAATATGGTCGTTGGCACTCCGGTAACGGTCACAACGACAACGGTCGGTCAGATCGGTAGATTCACTTTCAACGGTACGACCGGGCAGCAGCTGCAACTTTCGCTCAACAACGCATCCTCACCCACTGGCGCGTGGTCCATTGGCGTCTACGTGTACGCGCCGAACTGGAGTTACGTTGGCGGGACAAGCGTCAGTGTAGGTGGGACGTCAACAGTGGCACTACCGCCCTTGCCGGCTGATGGTGTCTACAAAGTCCAGTTCTCGGCGTACCCGCAGGGCACCTTTAGCGTTCAGGCGCTCATCGCGCCGTGAGCATGCGTGACTTCAAGATGTGCTGAGCTACCTATGACCAAGCGACTCTTTTGCCAACTTGTATGCCTCACGCTGTTGTCGGCGACCGCGCACTTCTCCACGGCACAACAGCCGAGTCAGATCGACCCCTTGCGAAGGGGTTCGACCGCAAGCGCTGTATTGCAAACTGGCGCAGTTCTGCAGTTAGGGTCTCAGGGCGCGATTTTGGCGGAGCCGGGACAGAACCCGCTGCCTCTGACCGGTCTTCCTGACGCCAATCGCGGCGGTGCATCGATCACTGTGCTGCCCGATGGTCGAGTGCTGATATTTGGCGGTATGCGGTCGGATGGCCGCTTAACTACGCAGGCGTACTGGTTCGACGTTGCAACAAGGACTTTCAAGTCCGCAACTGAAGAGCTGCCGGCGCCGCGCTCGGGGCACAGCTCGCTGGTTTTGAGTGACGGCCGGGTTCTGTTCGCCGGCGGAGTCGATGCACGACTGAATCTGATCGAAGGCGCTCAGTTGTGGGATCCGCGCAGCGGCGTGATCACTCCGCTCGGACGGGACGCTCTGATCGATCGCAGCGGTGCGCTCGCCACACTGCTCGCCGACGGCAATATCCTAATCGAAGGCGGCCAGGACCGGGCTGGTCAAGTCCTGCGCAGTGCCGCCGTGCTGCGTACCGACACTTGGCAGGCTGTCGCCATCAGCGAAGCCGAGGTCAGACTGTTGCGCAGTGTTACCGCTGCCTTTGCCGTTGCCGCCACTGTGCCGCCGGACGCGAGTGCGATTGCAGCGCCTAATCAGCTGATCTCGCTGCGCTTCAGCCGTTCTGTAGCCGTAGCGAGTGTCAACGCGCGAACCATCACGTTGTTTGGACCGGGCGGTTTGCAAGAAGCGAAGGTCATTCCGTCGCAGGACGGCATGCTGGCGTTCATCACACCGGCGAAGCCGCTGCTGCCTGGTGCCAACTACACCGTGTTTGTGCGAGGCGTGCAGTCCCAACGCGGCGAGCAGATCTCCTTCTTTGCGGCCGGCTTCAAGGTCGCCGAGCTGGGTTTCGCCTATGCGCCGGGGGCAGCTGCGATCGCACTTGGAATCGTTCCGCCGGAAGTTGGTTCAGCAACACCGCCAAGCCCAACGCCGAGCAGCGCTGCGGCGGCCGATGACGATGATGTGTTCGAGATCGGCGAGTTGGCGAAGAAAGGTCACTGGCGCACGGCGCGTGACTTCACTGCCGAAGTGCGAGAGCGCTTCAAGCATGAGCACGAACG
The DNA here is from genome assembly GCA_963724605.1 of uncultured beta proteobacterium. Taxonomy (GTDB): domain Bacteria; phylum Pseudomonadota; class Gammaproteobacteria; order Burkholderiales; family Burkholderiaceae_F; genus JALORV01. The sequence goes on along the minus strand of CAVRVM010000015.1, from coordinate 421,879 downwards.
CTGGCTTGCCACACGGGACGAGGCGCCGGCTGAGCTCAAGGCACGGGTGAAGTCGCTGCGCGGTGGGGCATCGGTCCAAGCCACTACCGCAGCGAGCGCAGCCATGGCTGCACCGGCCGCCGGCACCGGTGCCGTCGAAGGCCTGGTACTGCGGCTCAATGATCGGCCGCTGGTCGATGCCACCGTCACCATCGGCAACCGCAGCGCCCGCACCGATGTGCAGGGACGCTTCGAACTCGAAGGTCTGCCAGTCGGTCGGCACCAGATGGTGGTCGATGGCAGCAGCGCCAACCGTGGTGGGCGCGAGTATGCGCAGTTCGTGATCGGTGTGACGGTCGAAGCCGACATCGTCACCCGGCTGCCGTACACCGTCTTCGTGCCGCGCATCCGCGCCAAGGACTGGGTGCGGATCACGTCTCCCGTGCAGCGCGACACCGTCCTCACGCATCCCGACATCTCCGGCCTTGAGATCCATGTGCCGCGCGGTGCGGTGCTGCTCGATCGCGCTGGCAAGCCATTGACCCGCATTGCCATCGTGCCCGTGCCGCTTGATCGGGCGCCGTTTCCGGTGCCGGCCGACTTCCCGGTGTACTTCTCGATGCAGCCTGGCGGACTCACCGTGCAGGGGCTCGATCCGCAGAGTGCACGCGGCATCCGTGTGATCTATCCGAACTACAGCGGTGCCGCACCGGGCACGCAGGCGGTGTTCTCCGACTACGACCCCAAAGAGCGCGACTGGTTTGCCTATGGCAGTGGCCGCGTGAGCACTGACGGCAAGCAAGTCATTCCCGACGCTGGGGTGGCGTTCTACACCGCCATGGCCTCGTCGTTTAGCTTTCCGCCACCGCCGCCGCCACCGCCTTACCCCGGCGGTGGTCCCGGTGGTGGTGGTGGTGGTGGTGGTGGTGGTGGCGGCGGTAGTGGTGGCGGTGGTGGCGGTGGTGGCGGCGGCGGTGGTGGCGGCGGCGATGGCGGGTCCCCGTGCGACGGCGACCCAGTTGCTTGTGGGACCGGCACCTTCATCCACTCAGTGATTGATCTGTCGATAGCTGATGTTGCGCCCCTAACGATCGCCCGCTCACACCGAACCAAGGATGCCAACCCGCGCCTGTTTGGCAAGGGCATGAACAGTGACTACCAGGCCTTCATCACTTCAGGCGATCCGCTCAACCAGTACACCTACATGCTCGTGGTCTGGGGCGATGGTGCGCAAGTGCGCTTTAACCGCATCTCAGGCACAGGGCATTACGCGTCGAGCGTGTGGGAAGCCAACGAAACGCCGGGGCCGTTCTACAAGGCGTTGATGCAATACAACGGTGCCTTCGCCATGGAAGTCAAGACCCGCACTGGCGAGATCTATCGGTTCCAGACCGGGGCATCGCAAGGCTATTTGCGCGAGCAGTTGGATCGCTTCGGCAACTCCACCAAAATCACCCGCTCTGGCTCATCGATCCAGCGCATAACCAGTCCGAGTGGACGCTACATCGACTTCATCTACACCGGCGCCTATCCAACCGAGTTGAAGGACTTCACCGGGCGCCGAGTGCAGTACCTGAACGACGCCAACGGCTACCTGACCAAGGTCACGTACCCGGACAGCACTACCGAGGAGTACACCTACAACGCCAGCGGCAACATGCTGACGGTGAAAGACCGCCGTGGCAACACGATGGTCACCAATGAATACGACGCCAACCAGCGGGTTAGCAAGCAGACGTTGGCCGATGGCGCCATTTACCTCTTTGCCTACACGTTGGATGCCAACGGCAACATCACGCGCACGGAAATCACGCAGCCGCGCAACTTGGTCCGGCGGATCGACTTCGATGCCAAGGGCTACATCAGCCAGCAGACCTTCGCGTATGGCACGACGCAGGCAGCAACCTGGACCTACGTCCGCGAGGCTGGTACCAATTTTCTGCTATCGGAGACTGATCCACTCGGACGTAGGACCGATTACGCCAATGACACAAATGGTAACCGCCTGACGCGTACCTTGCTCGCCGGAACGGTCAACGCTGTGACCGAGACGTGGACGTACGTGCCCGTGTTCAACGAGGTAGCCACTTACAAGAATGGCCTGGACCACATCACTACCTACACCTACGACGGTACGGGCAAGCTCAGCGAGGTCAAGGATCCACTCAATCAGAAGACGGCGTTCACCTACAACAGCGCCGGTCAGCCGCTCACGATCACGGATCCGCGCAACAAGACCACCACGCTGACCTACGATCTGTTTGATCTTCGCTCGTCACGAGATCCGCTTCTCCGCACCACCACGTTCCAGAGCGATGCGCTCGGACGTCGCACCGTCACTGTAGATCCGCTCGGCAACCGCACGTACGTCGAGTACGACGTGTTGGATCGGGTCGCGAAGGTCACCGATGCCCAGGGCCGCGCCACCACTATGACCTACGACGGAGCTAGCAACGTGACGGGCTTCACGGATGCACGCGGCAACGCGCGTACGTTCACTTACGATCCGCGCCATCGCGTCGCTACCGGCAAAGACGCGTTAGTGCGAGTCGATGAGTACCGCTATGACTACGCTGGCAACTTGACCCAGTTCACTGACCGCAAGGGACAGATCACTATTGTGACCTACGACGCGCTCAATCGCCGTTCGCAGGCCACCTACCACGATGGCACGAAGACCAAGTGGACTTACGACGTTGGTGACCGCGTCACCAAGCTCGAGGAGTTGTCGGCCACCAGCACGGTGCTCTCAACGATCGTCCAAAACTGGGATGGCCTCGATCGCCTGACCCAGGAGACCACCAGCGAAGGTGTTATCAGCTATACGTACGACAAGGCCCATCGTCGAGCCACGCAGACCGTGACCGGCCAGCCGAGCCTCAGCTACACGTGGAACAACGCCTCGCGCCTGACCAAGATCCAGCAAGGCATCGGCCCGCAGGTGACGTATGGCTATGACGCTGCCAATAGGATGACGACCTCCACGCTGGCGAACGGCCTCGTCGCCACCTACACCTACGATGACGCCAATCAGTTGGGCGGCATCAGCTACGCCAACGGCGCTACCGTCGTCGGTGATCTGACCTATACCTATGACGCTGGGGGTCGCCGCAGCACCCAGGGTGGCACGCTCCAAGAAGCTTTTCTGCCAGCGGCGACAACAGCGGATTCGGTATTCGACGCTAACAACAAGCTCACGAGCTTTAATGGCACGAATTACGTCTATGACAACAACGGGAGTCTGACCGGTGATGGCACCCGTACATACGTATGGGACGTACGCGGGCGGCTCAAGGAGATCAAGCAGGGCGCTACCACCGTGGCCACCTTCCAGTACGACGCGCTGGGGCGCCGTACCGCCAAGACCATCGGTGGCGCTACTGCCAAGTTCCTGTACGACGGACTGAATGCGGTACAGGAACTGTCGAGCACCAACTCACCGATAGCGAACATTGTGGCCGGGGGGCTTGATCAGTGGCTGTGGCGGAGTGATAGCAGCGGCAACAAGCACTTGCTCGCCGATGCAGTTGGTAGTACTCGCGCCTTGACGGATGATGCGAAGGCGATCAGTACCCGCTACCAATATGAACCTTATGGGGATACGACGACCTCTGGAACGGTGTCAACAAACGGGAATCAGTTTACGGGGAGGGAAAACGATGGCACCGGTCTCTACTACTACCGGGCACGTTACTACCATCCCGGGCACAAAAGATTCATCTCGGAGGATCCTATCGGCCTCGGCGGTGGCAGTAATGTGTACAGCTATGTCAACGGGAATCCCATCGGGTTGGTTGATCCTTTGGGGCTCTATTGGTTTCGCCAACCTTGGCAACCGGCTGGCGTGGTGGGGCGTGACGGTACCTCTGTACCGCCACGAGGGCCAATAAGTGAGTTCATTGAGAAGAACGTGCCGGCCGGCTACACATTCGGCGAGTTGCATGACAAGTTTGTGGAGGTTGCGGAGGCAGCTGGAGCACCGGATTGGCTAGTGAATATTCCATCAATGCCCCTTATGTATAGGCTTGCTGTGGAAGCTGAGATATTAAGGAGTTTGGGACTTCTTCCACAGCCGAAGCCCCCGGTTCGGTGCCCATGAGCAGACTCAGCGGGATCCTGCGCTCCTGCCTTTCCTTTGTGCTGGTTCTCACAAGCGCGACACTTCCCCCAGTGGCTTGCGCAAGTGAATCACCGCAGCCAGGAAGTCGATATGAAATTATCAGGCCCGTGTTCTTGATGGCCACTTATGACAACCTCAACAACCGGCAGATCGGCAGAGACACCGCGCGTGCTTATCTGCATGCAGAGCGTTACGCGGATAGATCATTTACTGCATTTCACGTTGAAGTGCCGGTAGGGACCATCATGACAATCATTAGTCCCCAATCAATAGTCTGGCATCTCCCGTTCCGTGTCAGTCGATACTTCGTGCGATTGGAGCCGGACCCATCGCGGGGACTCGATGTTGAGCTGACGCTTGATCGCGGGCTTGAAGGAAGCTTGGGTGGTCTCAATCCAGAGATTTTTCGTCCGCTCTAGTAGCAGTGACTGACTTGCCCGCTGCCGGACGAGTCCGGCAAACTCTGACTTATCGTGCCTCGTCCGTGCTTGAATCACGGACTCGAAATTTTCATGATCGTCAGCTCTTGAGGATCGGCCCCTCGTCTACGGCTTCAGCGGTACCAGCTTTGCCCGTGACCTCCCGTCGGCATCGAGGAGCAGCAATGCGCTGTCAGACTCGCGGCGCGCATTGCGCGTGGCTTCGAGCACGGCAGTGAATCGCGTCTCCTGTTCCATCACCGCAGGCGGACACGTATTGTTGGTGGGCGCAATGCCGCCGAATCGCAGTCCCGCAGCATCGGCGAAGTATGTCGTCGAATAAGGGTTGCAGCCGAGCGAGCCGCCGGCGTACTGGCGGTCGAAGAAGCGCAGCGTGCTGCGAGCCGAGTTTGCGGGCTTGCCATCGATCGCTTCCGCGACCCACGCGGTGTTGGCGAGGCGTTCGCCAGGCGTTTCGGCTGTCGCAGCGCAGCCGGAGACAGTCAGTACTGCGAGCCAGGTGGCGACAAGTCGTTGTTGACGGTGCATGTGGAACTCCTTCGTAACTCCAGATACGCAGAGAAGTGTTTTGTCACCCATAGTGGAATTGCGCAGAGCGTCCGGATATGTCCGAATTCTAGGTGGATGCACTGTCTTTAACGTGTAGACCCATAGGGAGCCAGCAATACGTGGAGCCTTCCGTTTTGACGACGTACGATGCAAGGTCCGAACTCGACCACTGTATCCGCCGCTGCGCCGAAGCCTGCGCGCTTTTTTCAGAACCTCGCTGGCGCGGGCCCTGCCGCAGCAGTCTTGCCTGTGCGGGCGAAAACGATGATCACGACTGACACCGAAGGCCTGACGGCCGGCGAAGTAAGGATCCCGACGCGGGATGGCGAGATGCCGGCCTACCGTGCTCAACCCACGGACGGGACCGCCCTGCCGGTGGTCTTGGTGGTGCAGGAAATCTTCGGCGTGCACGAGCACATCAAGGACGTCACGCGGCGCCTGGCCAAGCTCGGGTACCTCGCGGTCGCGCCGGAGCTGTATGCGCGGCAGGGCGACCTGACGAAGATCAGCGACATCGGCGCTGATCCGTGACATCGTCGCAAAGGTGTCGGACGCGCAGGTGATGGCGGACCTCGACGCGGCCGCGGCGCTGGGCGGCGAAGAACGGGCGGTGGCGGCAAGCTCGGCATCACCGGGCTTCTGCTGGGGCGGCCGCATCGTGTGGATGTATGCCGCACACAACCCGAACGTCGCGGCGGCCGTGGCGTGGTATGGCGCCGGTCGCACGCTCGCTCACGCCGGGGACAAGTCTGCGCATGGACGTCGCGGCCACGCATCAAGGCGCCGATGCTGGGTCTGTACGGTGGCGCCGACCCGGCGGCATCCCGACGGACTCGTCGACCAGATGCGCGCAGCACTGAAGCCGCCGGCAACACGCGGAGCGAGATCATCATCTACCCGGACACGCCGCACGCACTTCTACGCCGACTACCGGCCGAGCTATCGCAAGGAGCAGGCGGACGACGGCTGGAAGCGTCTGACGGCGTGGTTCAGGCAATACCTCGCGTGAACGCTCGCTCGCGTCCCGGACTCGAGCTTGGCAGCCCTGCTACGCTAGCCGCAATGGGCAGCGAGCACGTGGCGCACCCTTTGTGTCCGATCCACCGTAATACGTCAATCCGGGCCGCGCTCCGCATGCACGCGCGTCGGACCGGCTTCACGATACACGCTCGGCTACATCATGCTCGCCAACGTCGTGTCCACGGTGGTGTCGATCGGGCTGGCGGCGATGCTCAGCTTTCCGCTATTTGTCGCGGGTCGTCGACCGGCTGGTTCCGGTGTCGGCGGGGCTGCTGCTGGCGACCGCGGTCACGCACCTGGTGCCGGAGGCATTTCACAGCGGCGCCGCCCCACATGCACTCGGCTGGACCCTGCTGGCCGGCATCCTTGGCTTCTTCCTGCTGGAAAAGCTCGCGCTGATTCATCACACCCACCATCACGAAGGCGACCTCCACCACCACACGCACGGGCACGATGCGCATGAAGCGGGGCGCGGCGGCGTGCCGATCCTGATCGGCGATGCATTTCACAACTTTGCCGACGGCGTCGTGATCGCCAGCGCGTTCCTGGTCGACGTGCATCTCGGCTGTGCTGTCGACGCTGGCGGTGATGGCACACGAGATCCCGCATGAAGTCGGCGACTTCATGATCCTGCTGAACGCCGGGTTCACCAAGCGCCGCGCGTTCTTCTTCAACCTGCTGTCGGGAATGTCGGCAGTGCGTGGGCGGACTGGTCGGCTACTTCGTGCTGGCGGCGATGCAGTCGCTGCTCCCGTTCGCGCTGGCGATCGCCGCATCGAGCTTCATCTACATCGCGCTGTCGGACCTGCTGCCGGAGATGATGCGGCGTTCGTCGCTGGCGAAATCGCTGCCGGAGGTGGGCTTGGTGCTGCTCGGCGTGGCGATCGCCGCGGTTGGGACCGGCGCCTTCAACAGCCACTGAGCGCTATGGCTCGAGCGCCGGTGGCGATCCGGTCGCGCGCCGGATCGGCGATCCACTCGCTCCATGAGCCCGCGTACACCGCCGAGCCCGGCAGACCCGCGATCTCCATCGCCAGCACGTGATGGCAGGACGTCACACCCGATCCGCATTGATGCGTGACCGAAGAAGGCGGGACTCGCCCGATCAGATCGAGGAACTCGCTGCAGCAGCGCTGAAGCCGGCTTGAAGCGCTGGTCGGCGGTCAGGTTCTGCGTCCAGGCGCGGTTGATCGCACCCGGAATATGTCCGGCGACCGGATCGATCGGCTCCTGTTCGCCGCGATAGCGCTCGGGCAGGCGCGCGTCGATCAGCATCCGGTCGCTGCGGCGCAGACGTGCCGCCACGACGTCACCGGCGTCGACCACGCTGACCAGCGATATCCGCAGGAACGAATCGACCGCGCTCGAACGACGGAATGTCGGTTGTCAGCCCGACCGCCGGCCGCGAGCCATGCAGGCCAACCGCCGTCGAGCACCGCAGCAGCACGGTGCCCCAGCCAGCGCGCCAGCCACCACAGGCGCCCGGCGAACTGACCACCTTGCGCGTCGTAGGCAACGATCTGCGTGCCATTGTCGATTCCCCACGAGCGGAACCGCTCGACCAGCGCGTCGCGCGGCGGCATCGGATGGCGGCCATTTTTGCCGGTCTTGGTGCCCGACAGGTCGTCGTCGATCGATGCGAACTGCGCGCCCGGAATGTGTCCGGCGAGATACGCGCGTCGCCCAGCTTCAGATCGAACAGGTCGTGCCGCACATCAAAGATCTTCCACTGCGGGTCGGCGCAGATGCGGCTGCAGGTTCTCGGCGGAAATCACGGTGGTGTACGTCATCGGTAGCTCATTCCTGGTCGGTTGGAGTGGACGTAGGGACGGCAGCGCCACGTTGGCTGCGCGCGATGAAGATCGTCGAGGTGACGCCGCCGGCGATGATGATCGCGATGCCGAGCCAGCCCAGAGCGGAATGTGATCGTCGAACGCGACGATGCCGATCAGCGAAGCCGCCACCACCGCGAAATACTGCAAATTGGCGACCACGAGCGTATGGCCGAACGCATAGGCGCGCGTCATCGCGAGTTGTGCCAGCGTGGCCGTGATGCCGATCCGGCCAGCAGCGCAACACCGCGTGCATCGTGCCGCCGAGAATCCCGTCGCGACCGTACCCACAAATCCCAGCACGTCACCGGACAGCGAGAAGTAGAACACCGTCCGCCACTCGGGTTCGCCGAGCTGCCGAGCTTGCGCACGTACCAGTACGCGACAGCCGACAGCACGCCGGATATCAGCCCGGCCAGCGCGGCCACCTGCTGGTCGCTCGGCGAAGCTCGGCTGCAGCAGCAGCACCACGCCGACGAACCCGATCACCGACTGCCGCAACCATGCGCCATTGATCGGCACGCAGTCCGGCTTTCAGGCCGCAACCGACCGTGAATGCGGCAAGGAAAGTGGCGAGGTGTAGTTGAGCGTGATCGCGGTGCCGAGTGGTAATTGGGTGGTGGCGAAGAACCACAGGCCGAGTGCAGCGTGCCAACGGCGCCGCGCGACAGATGCGTCGAAGGCAACCGGCGTGGCCAGGAGTCGTTCGTCGCCAGCGCACGAAGGCATACAGGCCGAGCACCCCGATCAGCGAGCGGTAAAAGCACAATCTCGGCAACGCCGTACTGCTTGCCGGCAAGCTTGACCATGGCGCCCATGACCGCAAAAGCCCTGCCGCCACCAGCATCCACAGCGCACTCATCGCGCGCCATTCTAGTGGCGGCTGGCCCCGAATGCCCCTGGGCTCCGAGCGCGCTGCTCTAGAATCCGACGTCACGCTGCGAGCCCAGCCCGCTCCCCGATGCCACCTAAGCAAACACCCGCGCCACCCCGACCTTCGAACAGGCGCTGGACGAACTCGATGCGCTGGTCCGGCGCATGGAGGCTGGCGAGCTGCCGCTTGACGAATCGATCGCCGCGTACCGGCGAGGCGCGGAACTGGCACGCTTGTGTCAGGCGCGACTGGCGCAGGCCGAACAGGACATCAAGCAGCTCGAAGGCGACATGCTGAAACCGCTCGACCCGACCGACCTTAAGGGCACCGGACGCATGACGCGCTCGGCCGCTCCGAAGCGCTCATACCGCAGCGCGCAGCGCGGAGGTTAGTCCCATGACCGCGGCGTCCGCGTTGGTGCCCGGTGTGCAGCTCCGGCGGCGTTCGATCAGTGGATGCAAGATGCCGGCGAACGCTTCGAATGTGCCGCCGACGACATGCTGCCAACGCCGGGAGCGTACCGCAGCGGCTGCATGCAGCGATGCGCTACGCGGTGCTCGGGCGGCGGCAAGCGCGTGCGGCCGTTGCTGGTGTACGCGGCAGGCGAAGTGACTGCGGCGGACGCCGAGGCGCTCGACCGCGCGGCGCTGGCGGTCGAATACGTGCACGCTTATTCGCTGGTGCACGATGATTTGCCGTGCATGGACAACGACGTGCTGCGCCGGGGCAAGCCGACGGTGCACGTCGCGTTCGACGAAGCCACGGCCATGCTGGCTGGCGATGCCCTGCAGGCGGAGGCGTTCAAGGTGCATCGCCGACGGCGCGTTGCCGGCGCTCGCAGACCGCCTCGCTGATGCGCGAGCTGGCTCATGCGGCCGGCACGCAGGGCATGTGCGGCGGCCAGGCGATCGACCTGGCGGCAGTCGGCACGCAGCTCGACGCTGCCGCAGCTGCGAGCGCATGCACCGAATGAAGACTGGCGCGCTGCTCAGGGCTGCGGTGCTGATGGGCGCGCTGTCGGGCACGCCGCCGTGCTGACCGAATGCACGCGCGAAGCGCTGACGCGCTACGGCGACGCCATCGGGCTCGCGTTCCAGGTCGTCGACGACATCCTCGACGTCGAAGGCAACACCGACGACGCTCGGCAAGACGGCCGGCAAGGACGCTGCACAGAGCAAGCCGACCTACGTCTCGGTGCTCGGGCTCGAGGCGGCGCGCGCGTTCAGCCTGCGGCTGCGCGCGCCAGGCGCTGGACGCGATCGCCGGACTCGGCCCGCGCGCGACGCGGCTGCGCGACCTGGCGGACCTGATTGTGCCGCGCGAACAGCTGAACTGACACATCGACGCGCCATGACCTCACTGCTCGCAGACCATCGACGCACCTGCCGACCTGCGCCGGCTCGATCGCGCGCCAGCTCGCGACGCTGGCCGACGAACTGCGCGCAGTTCGTGCTCGAGTCGCGTGTCGAAGACCGGCGGCCACCTGAGCTCCAACCTCGGCACGGTCGAGCTGACGATCGCGCTGCACTACGTGTTCGACACGCCCGACGACCGCATCGTCTGGGACGTCGGCCACCAGACCTACGCGCACAAGATTCTGACCGGCCGGCGCGAGCGGCATGGCGACGCTGCGCCAGTACGGCGGCATCTCGGGCTTCCCGCGCCGCGCGGAAAGCGAATACGACACCTTCGGCACCGCGCATTCGTCGACCTCGATCTCGGCCGCGCTCGGCATGGCGGTGGCAGCGCGCAACCAGGGCGAGCGAACGGCACGCGGTCGCGGTCATCGGCGACGGCGCGATGAGCGCCGGCATGGCGTTCGAGGCGCTGAACAACGCCGGCGTCACCGAGCGGCGTCCGCGCTGCTGGTCGATCCTGAACGACAACGACATGTCGATCTCGCCGGCCGTGGGCGGCGCTGAATCGCTACCTGGCGCGCCTGATGAGCGGCCGCTTCTATGCCGCGGCCAAGCAGGCCGGCAAGCAGGTGCTGAAGAACTTCGCCGCCGGTGTTCGAGCTGGCCAAGCAGCTCGAGGAACATGCCAAGGGCATGGTGGTGCCGGGCACGCTGTTCGAGGAATTCGGCTTCAACTACATCGGCCCGATCGACGGCCACGACCTTGATTCGCTGATCCCGACGCTGCAGAACCTGAAGCAGCTGACGGGGCCGCAGTTCCTGCACGTGGTCACGCGCAAGGGCCAGGGCTACAAGCTGGCCGAGGCCGACCCGGTGCTGTACCACGGCCCGGGCAAGTTCGATCCCGACGGTCGGCATCCGGCAAGGCCGCGCCGCGGCAAGCCGACCTACACGCAGGTCTTCGGCGACTGGCTGTGCGACATCGCCGCGCCGACGCGCGCGCTGGTCGGCATCACGCCGGCGATGCGCGAAGGCTCGGGGCTGGTCGCGTTCGAGCAGGAGTTTCCCGGATCGCTATTTCGACGTCGGCATCGCCGAGCAGCACGCGGTGACCTTCGCCGCCGGCCTGGCATGCGACGGCATGAAGCCGGTGGTCGCGATCTATTCGACCTTCCTGCAGCGCGGCTACGACCAGCTGATTCACGACGTCGCGCTGCAGAACCTGCCGGTCGTGTTCGCGCTCGACCGCGGCGGCCTGGTCGGCGCCGACGGCGCGACGCACCACGGTGCATTCGACCTCGTCGTACCTGCGCTGCATCCCGAACCTGGTCGTGATGGCGCCGTCCGACGAGAACGAGTGCCGGCAGATGCTGTACACGGCGTTCCAGCTCGACGGCACCGGCGGCGGTGCGCTACCCGCGCGGTACCGGGCCGGGCGCGGCGATCGAGCAAGAGCTGGCGAGCCTCCCGTTCGGCAAAGGACGAGTGCGTCGCGCGTCCAAGGCGCGCAGCGGGCACCGCATCGCGCTGCTGGCCTTTGGTTCGATGCTGGCGCCGGCGCTCGCTGCGGCCGGAGCAGTTCGACGCGACCGTCGCCAACATGCGCTTCGTCAAGCCGCTCGACGTCGCGCTCGTGCAGCAGCTGGCGCGGTCGCACGACGCGCTGGTGACGCTGGAGGAAAACGTCGTGCATGGGCGGTGCGGGCAGCGCCGTCGCTCGAGGCGCTGGCCGCTGCCGACCTCAAGCTGCCGGTGCTGCAGCTCGGCCTGCCGGATCGCTTCGTCGATCACGGCGATACAACTTTGCTGCAGAAGGAATGCGGACTCGATCCGGCCGGTATCGCAGCCGCAATCCGCCAGCGCTTCGGTTCGATCCTGCTGCACCCCACGCGCTCGGTCGCCTGAGACCGCAGCGTCGCTGCGCATGAAGCCGATCGCGATCGTGCAGCACGAGGCCGACGTCGGGCCCGGCAACTTCGAGCAGCACCTGCGGGCGCGCGGATGGGACTACGAAACGATCCGCATCCACGCTGGCGACGCGCTGCCGTCATCGGCGGCGCAGTATGCCGGCGTCTGCTCGCTCGGCGGCAACATGAGCGTCAATGATCCGCTGCCGTGGATCGCCGACGAGCTCGCATTCCTGCGCGATGCCGACGCGCGAGGGATCCCCGTCATCGGACATTGCCTCGGCGGGCAACTGCTGGCCCGCGCGTTCGGTGCCAACGTCATACGCGCGCCGTATCTGGAGATGGGCTGGGCGCCCGTGACCATCGACGATGCGGCGCTGGCGCGCGAATGGCTGGGCGAGGACGCGGGGGTCATCGAGGTCTTTCACTGGCACGGCGACACGTTTGCCGTGCCGCCCGGCGGTCATCGATTCCTCAGCGGGAACTGGTGCGCGAACCAGGCGTTTGTGCTGCCGCGGACCGGCCTACGACCACGTTGGCATGCAGTTCCACATCGAGATGACGCCCGACCTGGTGCGCAATTGGGCCGGCGACCCGATGGCTGTGCGCGAGTTCGAGCGGGAGCGTGCCCGCACCGGCGGCCCTGCCGTGCAGTCACCGGCTGAGATGGTGGGCAACGTCGAGCAGCGCACAGCACGCATGTATCGCGTGGCGGCGCATCTCTACGACCGGTGGCCGCGCGGAGCGCGCGACTGACAGTCGGCGGCGCTCAGCGCCGCAGACGTGCGGGTTGCCAGGTGTCGGCCCAGCGGCTTCCACCGTAGAACTCCTCGACCTTCTTCGCCGGCCGGTACGGGCAGATGCGCTGGTGGACCGCGGCCAGCATCATCAGTTCTGCCATTGCGTCCGGTTCGATGTGGCTGACACTGGGGTCCTGTCCGCTCCAGGCCTTCTCGAAGTACTGGTTCATTTCCGGATAGCCCCAGAGCAGCGTCAAGGCGCGAACGACGGCGGGATACCGTTCCTCCAAGACCGAGGTATCCGCGCGAGACCTGGCGCCGCGCGCGGCCGTGCCGCTGTTCGGGCAGCGGGTCGACGGAACCCACGAAGGCACTGAACCGGGAAGGTGTCGTTCTCATACCGGAATTAGGGTAAAGCCCATCCATTTGGATGACAAGTCCACGCCGACGTTCGGAAGGTGTGCAAATTCCACGTTTCGAAACCTGTGGCTGCGAAGTCTGGCGCAAGCCTCGCCGGCGACGCAAAGCCGAGGCGAGCGAGCGGCACAGGATTGGCGCTCAGCGGAGCCGCAGCGAGTCTCGCAGTGCCAGCTGGTGGCGCACGAACGACGAACGGCCGAGGGCTACTCGCGAAAGTTCTCGAAAGTGAGCGGCACCTCCGTGATTTGTGCGCGGAGCAGCGCGATGACTTCCTGCAGCGTGTCTTTCTTCGCTCCCGTGACCCGCACTGTGTCGCCCTGGATGCTGCCATTGACCTTGAGCTTGCTCTCCTTGATCAGGCCGACGATCTTCCTGGCGAGCGTCGACTCGATGCCGTTGCGGACCTTGATCGACTGCTTCAGCTTGTCGCCCGAGATCTTTTCCGGCTTGCCCAGGTCGAGCAACCGCACGTCGACGCTGCGCTTGGCCATTTTCGCCGTCAGCACGTCGCGCACCTGGCCCGAGTTTGAACTCGTCGTCGGCATAGACGGTGAGCTCGAACTCCTTGTGACTCGATGCGCGCGTCGGAGCCCTTGAAGTCGAAGCGATTGGAAACCTCCTTGTTGGCCTGTTCGACCGCATTGCGGACCTCGACCATGTTGGGTTTGCATACAGCGTCGAAAGACGGCATGGGGCTACTCCGGGGGCCTGAGTCGTGGGAGGCGGAAGTCTATGGCGCCCGCCCCTACAATCGTCCGATGCCAGTCAGCGTCGAGACCAATGTCTGCCTTGCGCCCTACAACACTTTCGGTGTCGAGGCTCGCGCGGCACACTTTGCGCGCGTCGAGCCGCGCGGAGCAACTGCCGGAGTTGCTGGCCGATCCGGCGCTGCGGTCGATGCCGCGTCTCGTGCTCGGCGGTGGCAGCAATCTGCTCTTCACGCGCGACTTCGAGGGACTGGTCGTCAGAATCGAGATCGCAGGCATCGAGCGACTTGGCGAATGCACGGCGGCCGGCATCTCGTCAGGATCGGCGCAGGGGAAAACTGGCATTCCATCGTCGAACGATTGCTCGACGTGGCGGTGCCGGGCCTCGAGAACCTCGCGCTGATCCCGGGATCGGTGGGCGCGGCGCCGATCCAGAACATCGGCGCCTACGGCGTCGAGCTGGCGGAGCGATTCGAATCGCTCGCAGCCTTCGACACCGCGTACCGGAGAGCACGTCACGCTCGATCCGTGCAATGCCGCTTCGGCTACCGCGACAGCGTGTTCAAGCAGGTGCCGGGCCGCCATGTCGTGCTCGAGCGTGACGCTGGCTCTGCCGACTCGAGTGGCGGCCGGTGCTCGGCTACGCCGACGTCGCAAACGAACTGAAAGCGCGGCATCGCGCGCAGCCCGATGCCGCGCGACGTGTTCGACTGCCGTCGTGCGCCATCCGACGCCGCAAGCTGCCCGACCCGGCGGTGATCGGCAATGCCGGCAGCTTCTTCAAGAATCCGGTCGTCGCCGCGAGCGGTGCGCGATCAGCTGCGGCGAGAAGTTTCCGTCGCTGGTGAACTACGAACTCGGCGGCGGGCGCTGCAAGCTCGCGGCCGGATGGCTGATCGACGCCTGCGGACTGAAAGGACATGTCGCGCGGCCAGGCGGCGGTCTACGAAAGGCAGGCGCTGGTGCTGGTGAACCGCGGCGGCGCGAGCGGCGCCGAGATCCTGGCGCTGGCGCGCGAGGTGCAGGACCGTGTACGACATAAGTTCGGCATCGTCGCTCGAGCCCGAGCCGATCATCGTGTAGCCGGCCCGACAAAAAAAATGGCCCGCAAACGCGGGCCAAGTATTGCAGCGATCAAGACGTGTGTCCCGGGCGTCGGTCGGAGAGCTCGCTTGCGGTGAGGAGAACGCGCAGAGCACCGGCGACCGAGAACGACTGCACTGTCGCACCGAATCCGCCGCGGCGCACTCATCCAAACGTCTTGTCGGGGACTGAGCTGTCCCGCCCTCCGGGGCTACTTCGCTCTTCGGATCGTCGGTCAGCTGGCGGCAGCGCCGCTCCCGAGGGACCGGAGAGCAGCCCGGCCTTGGCGTAGGTCGAGCAGCTTCTCGCGCGTGTCGGCGATGTCGAGGTTGCGCATCGTCAGCTGGCCGATGCGGTCCTGCGGCGAGAAGCTCGACTCGCCCTTTTCCATCGTCAGCCGCTCGGGCTTGTAGGTGAGGTTGGGCGACTCGGTGTTCAGGATCGAGTAGTCGTTGCCGCGGCGCAGTTCGATCGTCACCTCGCCGGTGATCGCGCGCGCGACCCAGCGCTGGGCGGTCTCGCGCAGCATGATCGCCTGCGGGTCGAACCAGCGGCCCTGGTAGAGCAGCCGGCCGAGCCGGCGGCCGTTGTCGCGGTACTGCTCGATCGTGTCTTCGTTGTGGATGCCGGTGACAAGCCGCTCGTAGGCGATGAAGAGCAGCGCCAGGCCGGGCGCCTCGTAGATGCCGCGGCTCTTCGCCTCGATGATGCGGTTTTCGATCTGGTCGCTCATGCCCAGGCCGTGCCGGCCGCCGATGCGGTTGGCCTCGAGCAGCAGCTCGACCGGGTCGCGCGAACTCGATGCCGTTCAGCGCCACCGGCCGGCCTTCGTCGAAGCGGACGGTGACTTCCTCGCGCTTGATCGCGACGTCGTCGCGCCAGAAGGCGACGCCCATGATCGGCTGCACGATGCGGATGTCCGCTGGACGAGCTGCTCGAGGTCCTTCGCCTCGTGCGTCGCGCCGAGCATGTTCGAGTCGGTCGAGTACGCCTTCTCGGCCGACATCTTGTAGGCGAAGCCGGCCTGGCGCATGAACGCCGACATCTCGGCGCGGCCGCCGAGCTCGTCGATGAACGCCTGGTCGAGCCACGGCTTGTAGATCTTCAGCGACGGGTTGGCGAGCAGGCCGTAGCGGTAGAAGCGCTCGATGTCGTTGCCCTTGTAGGTGCTGCCGTCGCCCCAGATGTGGACGTCGTCCTCCTTCATCGCCGCGACCAGCATCGTGCCGGTGACGGCGCGGCCGATCGGCGTCGTGTTGAAGTAGGTGAGCCCGGCGGTCGAGATGTGGAAGGCGCCGCACTGCAGCGCCGACGATGCCTTCGGCGACGAGCTGCGCGCGGCAGTCGACCAGGCGCGCCTTCTCGGCGCCGTACTAGCAGCGCCTTGCGCGGGATCTCGTCGTAGTCGGGCTCGTCGGGCTGGCCGAGGTTGGCGGTGTAGGCGTACGGGATCGCGCCCTTCTGGCGCATCCAGTGCAGCGCGGCGCTGGTGTCGAGGCCGCCGGAAAAGGCGATGCCGACCTTCTGGCCGGTCGGCAGGCTGAAGGATGGTGGACATGGTGGGCAGCTTGCAAAGGCGCGCCGTCGACGCGCGGGATTCTGGTGAGCTACTTGACCTCGCGGCCGAGCAGCAGGTACTCCATCAGTGCCTTCTGCACGTGCAGCCGGTTCTCCGCCTCGTCCCAGACGACCGACTGCGGGCCGTCGATCACCTCGGCCGTCACTTCCTCGCCGCGATGCGCGGGCAGGCAGTGCATGAAGAGCGCATCGGGCTGCGCCGCCCGCATCATCTCTCGTCGACGCACCAGTCGGCGAACGCCTTCCGGCGCGCCTCGTTCTCCGCCTCGTAGCCCATGCTGGTCCAGACGTCGGTCGTGACCAGATCGGCGCCGCGCGCAGCCTCCAGCGGATCGTGCAATGGCAGGCGAGGTGCGGACCGGCGGGCGCGCGTCGCGGATCGATCGCATAGCCGCGCGGCGTCCACACGTGCACCGTGAAGCCGAGCACTGCGGCGGCCTGCAGCCAGGTGTAGGCCATGTTGTTGCCGTCGCCGACCCACGCCACCGTGCGGCCTGCGATCGGGCCGCGGTGCTCGAGGAAGGTGAAGATGTCGGCCAGGATCTGGCAGGGGTGGTACTCGTTGGTCAGGCCGTTGATGACCGGCACGCGCGAGTGCGCGGCGAAGCGCGTCGATCTTGGCCTGCTCGTAGGTGCGGATCATCACGATGTCGACCATGCGCCAGATCACGCGCGCGGTGTCCTCGATCGGCTCGGCGCGGCCGAGCTGGCTGTCGCCGGTCGTGAGGTGGATCACCGAGCCGCCCATCTGGTACATGCCGGCCTCGAACCACACGCGGGTGCGCGTCGAGGCCTTCTCGAAGATCATCGCCAGCGTGCGGTCGCGCCAGCGGCTGGTACTTCTCGTAGCTCTTGAAGCGCTTCTTGATGACGCGCGTGCGCTCGAACAGCCACGCGTATTCCTCGGCGCGAGGTCGCTGAACTGCAGAAAGTGGCGGATCGGGCGCGTCATGGCTTCAGGCTGCGCGCGCCGCCGGTACAGGAACGCGCGGATCGACCGGCGCGAGGCGGCCCACGATCTGGTCGGCCTCGGCCGCGGTCAGGATCAGCGGCGGCAGCAGGCGGATCACGTTGTCCGCGGTGACGCTGATCAGCAGGCCCGCAGCCAGCGCCTGCTTGAGCAGTTCGCCGCACGGCCGGTCGAGCTCGATGCCGAGCATCAGTCCCTTGCCGCGGATCTCGACCACGCCGGCGACGCCCGCCAGCTCGCGCGTCAGCCCGGCGCGCATGCGCTCGCCCTGCGCGACGGCGTTCGCCAGCAGGCCTTCCTCTCCATGATGCGCAGCGTCTCGACGCCGGCGCGCATCGCCAGCGGGTCGCCGCCGAACGTCGTGCCGTGGTTGCCCGGGCCGAACACGCCGGCGCGCGCGGCCGCCGGCGACCAGCGCGCCGATCGGCACGCCCGAGCCCAGGCCCTTGGCCAGCGGCATCACGTCGGGCGCGATGCCGGCCCACTGGTGCGCGAACCACTTGCCGGTGCGGCCCATGCCGCACTGCACCTCGTCGATCATCAGCAGCCAGTCCGCGCTCGTCGCACAGCCGTGCGCAGCCCGCGCAGATAGTCGAGATCGGCGACCTGGATGCCGCCTTCGCCCTGGAGCACTTCGAGGAACACGGCGCGCACGCGCGGATCGGCGGCTGCGGCGCGCTCGACGGCCGCGATGTCGTTGAGCGGCACCCGGATGAAGCCCTCGACCAGCGGCTCGAAGCCCTTGCGCGCCTTGTCGCTGCCGGTGGCCGACAGCGTGGCGAGCGTGCGGCCGTGGAAGGCGCGTTCCATGACGATCGTCTGGCCTCGGGCTCGCCGTTCTTGTGGCCGTACTTGCGCACGAGCTTGAGCGCGCCTTCGTTGGCCTCCGAGCCGGAGTTGCAGAAGAACACTTCCTGCAGCCCCGACAGCTCGCACAGCGTCGGCGAGCTGCTCCTGCTGCGCACGCGGTAGTATTGGAGCGTGTGGATCAGCTTGCCGACCTGTTCGCTGCAGCGCCGGCACCAGCCGGGGATGCGCGTGGCCGAGCCTGTTGACCGCGATGCCGGCCAGCGCGTCGAGATATTCTCTGCCCTGCTGTCCCAGAGCCAGCGCCGCGGCCGTGCGAGAGCGCGATCGGCAGCCGGCCGTAGGTGTTCATCAGGTGCGTCATGGCGCGCTCCGGGCGAAGGCGGAAAGAAAAACGCGGCGCTGGAATGCTGGCAGCCGCGTTTGCACGATTATAGGGAATGGCGTGACGGGAATGGGTCAGGCGTGTGCAGCGATCGGCGAATTCGACGTCGTGATCATCGGCGCCGGCACGGCCGGTTGCCTGCTGGCCAACCGCCTGTCGCGCGGATCCGCAGTGCCGCGTCGCTGCTGCTCGAGGCCGGCGGCGACGACGACTACCTGTGGATCCGCATCCCGGTCGGCTACCTCTACTGCATCGGCAATCCGCGCACCGACTGGTGCTTTATCACCGAGCCCGAAGCGGGCTGAACGGCCGGTCGATCCGCTATCCGCGCGGCAAGGTGCTGGGCGGCTGCTCGCGATCAACGGCATGATCTACATGCGCGGCCAGCGCGCAGCGACTATGACGGCTGGCGCGACGGCGACGGCCATGGCGCCAATCCAGGCTGGGGCTGGGATGACGTGCTGCCTCACTTCATGCGGCACGAGGATTTCTACGCCGGCGCCGACGCCGTGCACGGCGCCGGCGGCGAGTGGCGGATCGAGAAGCCGCGCCTGCGGTGGGACGATCCTCGACGCGTTTCGCGCGGCGGCAGCGGAGCAGGGCATTCCCGCCGCAACGACGACTTCAACCGCGGCAGACAATTTTGGCTGCGGCTATTTCGATGTCAATCAGCGCCGCGGCGTGCGCTGGAACACGGCCAAGGCCTTCCTGCGACCGGTGCAGGCGTCGGCCGAACCTGACGGTGTCTGACCGGCAGCCCAGGTCGACGCGCCTGCTGTTCGACGGACGCCGCTGCAGTCGGCGTCGAGGTCGTGCGTCGACGGACAGTCGGCACGGATCGCTGCGCGGCGGGAAGTGTTGCTCGCCGCGGGTGCGGTCGGCCTCGCCGCAGTTGCTGCAGCTGTCGGGCATCGGGCCGGCGACGCTGCTCGCAGTCGCTCGGCATTCCGGTGCTGCAGGACTCGCCCGGCGTCGGCGCCAACCTGCAGGATCATCTGCAGTTGCGCATGGTGTTCAAGGTTCAGGGACGTGCGGACGCTCAACACGCTGGCGAACAATCCGCTCGCGAAGGCCGGCATGGCGCTGCAGTATCGCGCTCACCCGCCGCGGCCCGCTGACGATGAGCCCGAGCCAGCTCGGGTGCCTTCGCGATGTCGGACCCGGATCAAGTGCGACCGAACGTCGAGTACCACGTGCAGCCGCTGTCGCTCGACAAGTTCGGCGAGCCGCTGCACCCGTTTCCTGCGTTCACCGCCTCGGTCTGCAACCTGCGCCCGACATCGCGCGGGTCGATCACGAGCGCGCTCCGCCGATCCGACCGCAGCGCCGCGGATTGCGCCGAACTATCTTGCCACGGACGAGGATCGCCGGGTGGCCGCCGATGCGCTGCGCCTGACGCGTCGCATCGTCGGCGTCCGGGCGCTGGCCCGCTACGCGCCGCGGGAGTTCCTGCCGGGCCCGCAATCCCAGAGCGACGAGGCGCTCGCGCGCGCGGCCGGCGACATCGGCACGACGATCTTCCACCCGGTCGGAACCGCCAAAATGGGCCCGGCAGCCGACCCGGCTGCCGTCGTCGACTGCGCGCTGCGCGTGCACGGAGTCGCCGGCCTGCGCGTGATCGACGCTTCGATCATGCCGACGATCACCTCCGGCAACACCAATGCGCCGACGCTGATGATCGCGGAAAAAGGCGCGGCGCTGGTCGCCGCGCACTGCGCGGGACGGGCTGAGCGCGGCTCAGGCGGCTCGCTTGCGTGCCGGCTTCTCTGCGGCGAGGCGTACGAGCGACCTTTTCCTCTGCGTCCGCCAGCACGCGGATCGACGGCACGTAGCCCTGGTACACCACGCCGTGCAGTTCGACCTTGTTCTGCACGCGCAGATAACGCACCAGGTAGTCGACGATGTTGGCTGTGATGCGCTGGCCCGGTACCAGCACCGGAATGCCCGGAGGATACGGGCACGATCTGGTCGCAGCTGATGCGGCCGGCGAGCTTGCCATTTAGCTGGTCGTTCTCGTCGAGCAGCGGCACCAGCTCGCCGGTGGCGTAGTACGCGTCGCGCGGCAGCGACACGAGTTCGGTGAACGGCGGCAGATCCGGCGTGCGATAGAGCCGCCGCGGCGCGCGCTTCTCGCGCGCGATGCGCATCAGCGCGTCGTACAGGCGCGAGCACTTCGAGCGCGTCGTGCCGATCGTCAGCAGCAGCGTCAGCGTGTTGAAGGTCGATTTTTCGACCGTGATGTTGAAGCGCGTGTAGAGCTCGTTCTGCAGGTCGTCGACCGTCATGCCGCACGACGAGATGTCGACCGTGACCTTGGTCGGATCGAGCCGGATGCCGTCGTCCTTCACTTCGTCCGGCAAGCAGTCTTCGAGTTCGAGCACGCGAAACACGCCGGTCGAGTTGATCTGCTCGCGCAGTTCGTCGGCCAGCATCAGCGTTCGCTGCAGCAGCTTGTAACCCTCCAGTACCGCCTGCTTGCGGCTCACGTCGAGGCTCGCGATCATGCTGTACATCGGGCTCGTCGATGTATGCATGTTGAAGTTCTCGCGGAAGATGTGCTCGTTGAAGGTCGGGTCGTTGACGTGGATGTAGGCCGCCTGCGACAGCGCCGACAGCGTCTTGTGCGCCGACTGGGTCGCGTAGTCGGCGCCCGATTCGAGCGCGGTCGGCCGCAGTGCCGGATGAAAGCGCGCGTGCGCGTACCAAGCCTCGTCGATCAGCACCTTGATGTTGCTGGCATGCGCGGCCTCGACGATCGGTTTCAGGTCGTAGCGCAGGCCATCGTACGTGCACGAGGTCAGCACTAGCAATTCGGCATCCGGATGATCCTCGATCGCCTTCAGGATCGTCTTCTTCGGAACCGGGCCGAACACGCCGTACTTGCGGTTGACCGACGAATCGAGATACACGGGCCGCGCGCCCGACAGCACGACGCCGTGGTGGACCGACTTGTGGCAGTTGCGGTCGAGCAGCAGCTTCTCGCCGGGGGCGATCAGCGTCTGCAGGATCACCTTGTTGGCGGTCGAGGTGCCGTTGGTGGCGAAAAACGTGCGGCGTGCGCCGAAAGCCTTGGCCGCCAGTCTGCTGCGCCTCGGCGATCACGCCGGTGGGCTCCATCAGCGAGTCGAGCGCCTTGACCGACACCGAAAGGTCGGCGTCGAACACATGCTCGCCCATGAAGTCGTAGAACTCGTTGACCCAGGGGCTGCCGCGCATCGAGTCGCCGCTGGAGTGCCCGGGCGTGTGCCAGGCATCCTTCGCTGCCAGCACGTAGGCCTTCAGCGCGTCGTAAAAGGGCGTGCGTGCGCGCTCGGCAATCTGCGCGTTCAGGATGCGATACATGCCGCGGTAGTCGCGTTCCTCCCGATAGAAGTAGCCGTCGACCGCTTCGGCGAACAGCGCATCGACGACCTGGTCCTCCTTTTCCTTCTCGATCAGGATGTAGATGTCGAGTTCGGGCCGCAGAGCGGTGATCCGCTGGACCAGTTTCAAGGCCGACACCTGCAGGTTGCGGCGGTCATTTCTTGTCGCCGTTGCGCTTCTTCCGCGTCTCCTGCACCGCATAGAGCTTGTCGTCGACGATCGACAATCTGAACTTCGCCGTCGCGTTCGATCAGCGCCAGTCCCTCTCTCGCGCGTCAGCGCGCCGATGAAGGTGATACCCGAACGGATTGTCGAGCGACCGTGCCGCCGCATTCAGGCCTTTGAGCAACTCGCGCAGGATCAGCGGCTCGTCGTTGATGACGAGCACCTTGGAACGGGCTTGGACATGCGGGCGCTCGGACCGATCGGGGCAAAGGGGCGCTTTATGCGGCAATTGCCAGGCAAATGCAAGCTGGGCGCCGGACAGGTTCGTCGAGTTTGGAGCAGTCCGGCGTCAGACGGTTCCGGACCATGAGAGCACGCGGGCGCATTCCACTGGAGCGCTCGGATAACATCGTCTTGTCCCGCCGGCGCCGCGCTGGCCTGAGGCGGAATGAGGCAGCCTTGTCCGACCCGCCCGTCCCCGCCGCATCCAAACCCCGGGAGTTCTTCATCCACGGCGTCACGTCGTCCGGCCGCACCTTCCGACCGAGTGACTGGGCAGAACGCCTGTGCGGCGTGATGTCCTGCTACCAGCCGGGTGGCATCGCGAGTGGACGCGACGCATACATCGGATACTCGCCCTACGTCCGTCCCACGCTGGTGGGGGGTGTCAAGTGCGTAGTGGTCGATGAGCGCCTGCGCGAGATCGAGCGCATGGCGTACGACTTCGTGATGAATTTCGCCCGGGACAACGACCTTCAGGTCTACGAAGGCTGTTCACTGCCCGATGCGCCCGTGTCCGCCAGCGAAGGCGTCGACCGGGGCGCTGAACGCCAAAGTCGGATCAGCCGGCGGCTGCCCGGCAACTATCAGCCATCGCCTTGATGGCGGCGGCGAGTCGGCTCTTGTTGCGGGCTGCAGTGTTCTTGTGGATGACTTTCTTGTCGGCGATCGAGTCGATCACGCTGGCTGCCTTGCTCAGCGACTCCAGGGCGGACTTCTTGTCGCCGGCCTCGATTGCCTTGCGGACCGACTTGACCGCCGTACGAGCGCGCGTTCGCTGCGAAGCGTTCTGGGCATTGCGTGCGGTGTCCTGCCGTGCCCGCTTGCGGGCTTGTTTCGTGTTCGCCATGAATTTTCCTGTCTTTCGTTCGCGTGCTGCGTTGCTGTTTCCCGGCCCAGCCGTTTACCCGTGCGCGGGTCGGCGAGCGTTTCGACGGGCCGGTTTCACGCGGCCGACAATTCAAGTTCTCTCGATTTCGCGCGGGCGTCTGCGGCACGCGGCGCGGAAAGCCCTAAACTATATCAAATCAACTGCTTACAGACAATTCTCCGCATCCGCAAGGCGCACGGCGGGGCCAGCCGGCCCGGGCGATCGCGGCGGGCGGCACAATCGCCCGCAGTGAACCTCTTCCGCTCCCTTGCGACGGTCAGCAGCTTCACGCTGTTATCGCGCGTCACCGGTCTTGCCGGGACATGCTGATCTCCCGCATCTTCGGCGCGAGCGCGGAAACCGACGCCTTCAACGTCGCGTTCCGGTTGCCCAACCTGTTGCGGCGGATTTTCGGCGAGGGCGCGTTCCAGCAGGCCTTCGTTCCGATGCTCGCCGACGTTCGCGCGCATGGGACTCTGAACGAACGCTCGGCTTTGCCGGTCACGTGGCCTGCGCGCTCTTTTGGGTGCTGCTGGCCGTGTCGGCCGCCGGAGTGTCGGCAGCGCCCGTCCTCGTGTGGCTGATCGCCTCGGGCCTCGCGCGCAACCCGGCCGCGTTCGACCTGGCGACGGTGATGACGCGCTGGATGTTTCCCTACATCCTCTTCATGTCGCTGGTCGCGATGGCGGCCGGAGTGCTCAACACCTACCGGCGCTTCGCGGTGCCTGCATTCACGCCGGTGCTGCTGAACCTGTCCTTCATCGGCTGCGCGCTGTGGCTCGCGCCCCGGCTGGCGCAGCCGATCATGGCGCTTGGCATTCGCAGTGCTGATCGGTGGCGTGCTCCAACTCGGGTTGCAGTGGGCGGCGCTGCGGCGCGCCGGCCTGCACCTGCGCATCGGCTTGCCGCGCGCTGCGTTCGCGGACCGGACGTGCGTCGCGTGGCCAGCCTGATGCTGCCCGCGATCTTTTCTGTGTCGGTGGCTCAGCTTTCGATCATCATCAACACCAACATCGCCTCGCACCTGACGACCGGCAGCGTGACCTGGCTCGCCTTTGCGGATCGCCTGATGGAGTTCCCGACGGCGCTGCTGGGAGTGGCGCTCGGCACGATCTTGCTGCCCAACCTGTCGGCGGCGTTCGCAGAAGCAGACGGACCGACGACTACTCGACGCTGCTTGACTGGGGACTGCGGCTGATCTTCCTGCTTGCGCTGCCCGCCGCGCTCGGGCTCGGCCTGCTGGCCGAGGGCATCGTCTCCGTGCTGTTCCAGGGACGGGAATTCACTGCGCAGATGTGCGCCATGACCTCGTTCGCGGTCGTCGGTTACGCGGTCGGATTGATCGGGCTGATCGCGGTGAAGATCCTGGCCCCGGGTTTTTATGCGCAGAAGGACATCCGGACCCCGGTAAAGATCGCCGTTGCCGTGCTGATCGCCACTCAGCTGGCCAACCTCGCGCTCGTGCCGCTGTTCGCGCATGCGGGGCTGGCAGTGTCCGTCAGTCTCGGCGCCTGCGCAAACGCGCTGGCGCTGTACGTGGGCCTGAAGCGGCGCGGCGTCTATGCCCCGCAGGCGGGCTGGGGCCGATTTCTGACGCGGCTTGTCGTGGCCTTGCTGCGTCGCCGGCGGCGCTGTGGTGGGTGCAGCAGCAGATCGACTGGACCGTACTGCAGTCATCGCCGTGGCAGCGTGCCGGCGTGCTCGGCGGCGATCATCTGCGCGTCGGCCGCGTCGTACTTCGTCGCGCTGCTGGCGCTCGGATTTCGCTTGCGCGACTTCCGTCACGGGCGAGGCGCGTGATCCGTGACGACGGAAGGGCCGCACGTTCGTCGCCGCGGCGGCGGATCACCAGGAAAAGGTGAGCGAAGCGGAAGCGGCGACGCCGCCCGCAGGCGGCGTCGATGCTCGGTTGCGCTCGAATCAGCCCAGTTGCCTGAGCATCGTGTCGGCGTCACTGACCTCGAACTTTCCGGGGCCTTCGACGTTGAGCGACTTGACCACGCCATTGTCCACCAGCATCGAGAAGCGCTGGCAGCGCACGCCCATGCCGCGTGCGACCAGGTCGAGTTCGAGCCCGAGCTTCTTCGTGTAGTCCGCCGAGCCGTCGGCCATCATGCGCACCTTGCCGGTCACCTTCTGATCGCGGCCCCAGGCGCCCATCACGAACGCGTCGTTGACCGGCAGGCACCAGATCTCGTCGATGCCCTTGGCCTTCAGCTTGTCGTACTGCGCCACGTAGCCCGGCACGTGTTTCGCCGAACAGGTCGGCGTGTAGGCGCCCGGGCAGGCCGAACATGGCAATCTTCTTGCCCTTGACGAGGTCGCCGACCTTGAAGGTGTTCGGCCCCAGGGAACAGCCCGCGGTCTCGACTTCGATGAATTCCTGCAGTTCGCCGTCCGGCAGCTTGTCTCCGACCTTGATCGTCATGGCGCGTCGTCCTGTGGTTTTGTTGGGGGAGGACGATCAGTCTAGCAACGTGCGGCGACGGATGGCTCAGTCGCCCAGCGCCACGCCCTCGCGCCGCGGATCGGCGCCGCCGGCCCAGCCGAGCCGGCCGTCGGGCAGGCGGACGCGGACGATGCCCTGCAGGCCGCTTCCCATGTCAATTTCGCGGACATCATGGCCGCGCGCCTGCAGCGCCTCGATCACCGCGCCGCTGATGCGTCCCTTCTCGACTTCGGTCGGACCGTTGCGCGACCCGAAGTTCGGCAGCGCGATGGCCTGCTGAATGTCGAGGTCCCAGTCGAGCACGCCAACCAGCGTCTTGGCGACGTAGCCAATGATCTGCGATCCACCGGGCGATCCGACCGTCGCGACCAGCGCTCCGCTGGCTCGGTCGAACACCAGCGTCGGCGCCATCGAACTGCGCGGCCTCTTGCCCGGCTGGACGCGGTTCGCGACCGGCTTGCCATCAATCTGGGGCACGAACGAGAAGTCGGTCAACTGGTTGTTCAGCAGGAAGCCGCGCACCATCACGCGCGAACCGAACACGTCCTCGATCGTCGTCGTCATCGCGACGGCATGGCCGTTGTCGTCGACGACCGAGATGTGCGAAGTCGCGGTCCGCAGCGGCGAAGGGTCGGGCGACCATGCAACGACAGTGCCCGGTGGCACGCCCGCCGCTGCGACCCCCATGCTGCGTGGCCCGATCAGCTGCGCGCGCTGCTTCAGGTAGTTCGGGTCGAGCAGGCCTGCGACGTTGACCTGCACGAAGTCGGGGTCCGCGACATAGAGTCCGCGGTCGGCGAAGGCGAGCCGCCCGGCTTCCGAGAACAGGTGGATCGCGTCGGCGCGGGGCTCGAGCGCCGGGGCGTCGTCGGGGGCAAACACGGCAATGTTGCGGTGGGTAAAGATGCCCAGCATCTGCGCAACCGCGATGCCGCCCGACGAGGGCGGTGGCATCCCGCAGACGCGCCATAGCTTGTATTCGGTGCAGACGGGTTCGCGCCACTTCGCGCGGTAGGCGCCGAGGTCCGACGCGGCGAGACCGCCTGCGTTTTTCTGCGACTGACCGTCTTGACGATGTCCGCGGCGATCGCCCCGAGTAAAACGCGTCCGCGCCGCCGGCAGCGATCACACGCAACGTCGCTGCGTACTCGGGATTGCGCAGGATCGTGCCGGTCGCTTTCGGCAAGCCGTCGGCGCCATAGAAGTACGCGGCCGCCGCCGGATCGTTCTTGAGGAACTTCTCGGCCGCCAGCAGCTGGTTCAGTCGCGGCGACATTGCGAAGCCGTCCTCGGCGAGTCGTATCGCCGGCTCGAACAGGCGCGGCCAGGGCAGCTTGCCGTACCGCCGGTGCGCGGTTTCGAGCAGACGCACTGCACCGGGTGTGCCGACGGAGCGCCCGCCGACGACCGCGTCGTAGAACGCCATCGGCGTGCCGCCCGGCGTGAGAAACAGTCGCTCATCGGCAGCCATCGGTGCAGTCTCCCGCCCGTCGAGCGCGACTGCCTGCGTCCCATCCCAGTAAAGCATAAAGGCGCCACCGCCGAGACCGGAACTCTGCGGTTCGACCAGCCCCAGTACCAGCTGAATTGAAATCGCGGCATCGACCGCGCTGCCGCCACTGCGCAGGATCTCGAGTCCGGCTCGGGTCGCCAGCGGGTTGGCCGAAGCCGCCATGTGCTGTCGCGCCGTGACAGTGGCCAGCCCGGTGCGGAATGTCGACGACGGCTCGGGCTGGGAAGGGCGCTCGGGCGCGGCCGCGCAGGCGGCAACCAGCCCGACTGCAGCAATGATGGCGAGGCGCATCACGCCGGTATCGGCACCGGCCGGCCCGCTACTTCGGCTGCATGCGGATCGCGCCGTCGAGGCGGATCGTCTCGCCATTTAGCATGACGTTCTCGACGATGTGGCGCACCAGCGCGGCGTACTCTTCCGGCTTGCCCAGGCGCGAGGGAAACGGCACCTGCTTGCCGAGCGAGTCCTGCACGTCCTGCGGCATGCCGAGCAGCATCGGTGTCGCAAACAGGCCCGGCGCAATCGTCACGCAGCGGATTCCGCTGCGCGACAGGTCGCGCGCGATCGGCAGGGTCATGCCGACGACGCCGCCCTTCGACGCCGAGTAGGCGGCCTGCCCGATCTGGCCGTCGAACGCCGCCACCGAGGCGGTGTTGACCAGAACGCCACGCTCTCCCTCGGCCGTGGGCTCCTGTTTGGCCATCGCGTCGGCGGCCAGCCGGATCATGTTGAACGTCCCGACCAGGTTGATGGTGATGACGCGCGCAAACGAGGCGAGCGCGTGCGGCCCTTCCTTGCCGACGACCTTCTCGCCGATCGCGATGCCGGCGCAATTGATGAGCCCGCGCAGCGTTCCCATAGCGAGCGCCGCCTCGACGGTGGCGCGGCCGTCGGCTTCGCTGGAGACATCGCACTTGACGTAACGCGCGCCTGCGCCGAGTTCGCGCGCGAGCGCCTCACCACGATCGGCCTGGACATCGGCGATGACGACTTTGCCGCCCTGCGCGGCGAGCATGCGCGAAGTTGCGCCGCCGAGACCCGATGCACCGCCGGTGACGATGAAGACGTTGCTGTTGATCTGCATGGTGGCTCCCCCGCTCGAAACGGAGGAGTTTAGAGGAGCAGGTGCGGACGCCCCGGCCGGCTGACCCTACTGGAACGTGCAGCGGGCGTACAGCCACATCGCGCCGCTGGCTTCACCGTCGGCATTGACCCGCGCCCGCGCCCGCACCATGGGCAGCAGGCATTGTTCGCGTGGCAAACCCTGCCGAGTTCATCCACTCCTTCATCGACTCCGATGGGACGCCAATCATGATCCTGGGGCGTGAGTAGGTCCCGTCGGCTTTCACGCGCGCCCCTTCGACCTGCAACGCGCCGCCGAGCCAACCGTAGTCGCGCGGCTCGGGTGCGCGCCGTCGCTAGCGTGTGTGCGCTACGGGGTGATGCTTCGGACCCGAGGGGCGCACCGCTGTCGCGGACCGAGTAGGGACGCAGGACGGATTCGGGGACGGCGTCGATCCGTATCTGCGCCGCCGCCGGGGCCATCCCGACCGCCATGACGCCAAGCAGGGTCGGGAGGGCAGCCTCCAGGCAGCGGCGAGGGGTCAGGCGCATGAAGTCACGCAAGGTTCGGCGTCGATGACGACTGAACTTTACTCTGCGCCAAAGCGTGTTTTCGTGACAAGAATCCAATCGGATGACTAAAGTGCGCGTCTGGCGCGGCGCGCCGACGGACGGCCGACGCTAACAGGAGGGAACGCCATGAGGCGTGGGCGGGAACTGCTGCAGGGGCTCAAGAGCTTCGAGAAGGGCAAGATCGTCACCGCGCGCGAGGCGGTGCAGCTGATCCATGATGGCGACACGATCGCTACGACGCGGATTCGTCGGCATCGGTTTCCCCGAGAACATCGCGGTGGCGCTCGAACAGCGCTTCGTCGAATCGAGCGAAAAGGATCCGGACGGCGTGGGCCGGCCCGAAGGACTGACACTCGTGTATGCGGCCGGACAGGGCGACGGCAAGGAGCGCGGACTCAACCATCTCGGCCATCCCGGCCTGGTGAGGCGCGTCATCGGTGGTCACTGGGGGCTCGTGCCGAAACTGCAGTCTCTCGCCGTCGCCAACCGCATCGAGGCCTACAACCTGCCGCAGGGCGTGATCACGCACCTCTTCCGCGATATTGCTGCGGACAAACCCGGGCATCTCTCGCGCATCGGCCTTGGCACCTTCGTCGACCCGCGACACGGCGGTGGCAAGATCAACGAGCGTACGACCGAAGACCTCGTCGAGCTGATGACGATCGGAGGCGAGGAATATCTGTTCTACAAGTCCTTCCCGATCCATGTCGGGATCGTGCGCGGCACGACCGCCGATCCCGACGGCAACATCACGATGGAGCGCGAGGCGCTGACGCTGGAAGGGCTGGCGATCGCGATGGCTGCGCGCAATTCTGGCGGCATCGTCATCGTTCAGGTCGAGCGCATCGCCGAACGCGGGTCGCTCAACCCGCGCCAGGTCAAGATTCCCGGCGTGCTGGTCGACTGCATCGTGGTGGCGGAAAAGCCTGAATACCACATGCAGACCTTCGTCGAGCAGTACAACCCGGGATTCGCCGGCGAAATCCGCGTCCCGGTGCACTCATTGGCACCGATGGCGATGAGCGAGCGCAAGATCATCGCGCGCCGCGCCGCACTCGAGCTGCAGGCCAACAGCGTGGTCAACCTCGGCATCGGCATGCCCGAGGGTGTTGCTGGAGTGGCAACCGAGGAAAAGGTGATCGACCTGTTGACGCTGACGGCCGAGCCTGGTGTCATCGGCGGCATTCCGGCCTCGGGCCTGAACTTCGGTGCCGCGGTCAACACGCAGGCGATCATCGACCAGCCGTACCAGTTCGACTTCTACGATGGCGGCGGGCTCGATCTCGCCTTCCTCGGCCTGGCCCAGGCCGATCGCGAGGGCAATCTGAACGTCAGCAAGTTCGGACCGCGACTGGCAGGCGCCGGCGGGTTCATCAATATCTCCCAGTCGGCCAAGCGGGTGGTGTTCGTCGGCACCTTCACCGCGGGCGACCTGCAGATCCGGGTTGCAGAAGGCCGCGCTGCAAGCTGCTGAACGACATCGGTCCGCGCAAGTTCGTCGCGCAGGTCGAGCACCGCACGTTTTCCGGCAGCGAGGCGCGGCACCGCGGCCAGCCGGCGCTGTACATCACCGAGCGCTGCGTTTTCCGGCTGGGCGACGAGGGCCTCGAGCTCACCGAAGTGGCGCCCGGCATCGATATCGAGCGCGACATCCTGGCGCGGATGGATTTCAAGCCGCTGATGCCGCGCGACCCGGCGATGATGGACCCGGCCATTTTCGGGGTCGAGCCGATGAACCTGCGCGAGCGGATGCTCGCGGTGCCGCTGGCCCAGCGGCTCGCCTACGACGACGAGCACAACGTGCTGTTCATCAACTTCGAGCGACTGTCGGTCCGCACTCGGCCGACGTCCAGGCGTGCTACCAGGAGATCAAGCGCCGGCTCGATGAGATCGGGCACAAGGTGTATGGCATCGTGAACTACGACAACTTCGACCTGGCTCCGGAGGTCGCCGACGAGTACGCTGAGATGGTGCAAGCACCTGGTCGATAACTACTACTTCGGTGTCAGCCGCTACACGACGTCGGCGTTTCTGCGGGCCAAGCTCGGCAAGACCCTGAGTCAGCGCGGCGTCGCGCCGCATGTCTACGAATCGGCGGCCGATGCGCTTTCGCACGTGCGCGACGCTACCTGAGCACGCGTCGGCGCCGCCGCATACGCCTGCTTGCGTGGCCCGGTGGCCGCCCCTCGTGCGTTCCGGCGACCATCGACCTGGGAAGTTGCGGCCGCACCGGCGTCGCAGGTGTTCATGCTGATCGAGCACGGTGTTGCTGCTGCCGATCATCCTGGTCTACGTCGGCTTCATTTACTGGGTCTTCCGCCGCAAGCTCAGCGAAGGCTCCGGCTATCACTGAGCGCCGCTGCGCTCAGTCCGGCGCGAGCGCGCGCTGCATGATCACGACGTCGACCCAGCGATCGAACTTGCGGCCGACCGCCTTCATCACACCGACGTCCTTAAAGCCGCAGGCGCGATGAACGCCGATCGAACCGACGTTGCCGGAATCGCCGATGACCGCCAGCATCTGGTGCAGTCCCTGGGCGCTGCAGCGGGCGACCAGCTCGGCGAGCAGCGCCTTGCCGATGCCGCGGCGCTGCGCGTCGGGCGCGACGTAGACCGAATCCTCAACGGTGTAGCGATAGGCGGCGCGGGTGCGAAACTGATTGGCATAGGCGTAACCGACGACCGCTGCCGGCCTCGACGGCGACCAGATACGGGAACCCTGCGGCTGTGATCTGCGCGTGGCGCGACGCCATCTCGTGGAGATCGGGCGGTCGGTCTCGAAAGTCCCGAGCCCGTGGCGCACATGGTGAGCATAGATAGACAGGATCGAAGCAACGTCGGTCGGCAGTGCAGCGCGGAGTTCCATGCTTGTCACCAAAAAAAAAAGGGCGGTACAGCTCGCGCTGACCGCCCGTCGGAATCCGATCGGCGCTAACGCAGCGTCACGTCGACACGCCGAGCCTCCCGCGCGTCGGTGCCGCCGGTCGTGACCGAGGGCTTGGCCAGTTCGATGCGCTGCTCGCTGACGCCGGCCGTGGCGAGCAGATCACGCACTGCGAACGCGCGCTGCTTGGCCAGTTCGGCGTTGGCTGCCGCGTCGCCGCTGGCGTCGTGGTAACCGGAAACACCAGCGCCGACTGTCGAGTCCTGCGCGGCCTGGATCAGCGGCGCGAGCCGGGTCAGCGCATCGGCCGGCATGTCGGCCTTGCCCAGCTCGAAGTACAGTTTCACGGCCGCGTGTGCGCGGGGCTGCCGACGTTGCCGGCCGCAGCGGGCTTTCTGCCGAACTGGCCTACTGCACTGCCGGCGGCGATGCCGATCGTGAAGATCGAGACGAAAATCGCCAGCGCGATCGCAATCGCGAGCGCGTAATCCGGTTTCCCTGTCTGCTTCGTCGAACATGGGCTTCTCCGTCAGCGCAGCATGATGTCAACGCGGCGTGCGTTGGCATCGCTGCCCTGGCCAACGATCACGTCAGTGGGTTTGACCAGTGTCACGCGTTCTGCGGTCACGCCTTTGGCGATGAGTTCATCGCGCACCATCGTCGCGCGCTGTTTGGCCAGTTCCAGGTTCTTGGCCTGGTCTCCGCTCGGATCCGCAAAGCCCGACAGCTCGATGGCGGCCTGCGAATTCGCCCTGATCGCCTGCGCGTACCCATCGACGATGCAGCTTACCCGCCGCCGAGATCGTGTCGGAGCCGCTGTCGAAATACACGCGCATTGGGACGCCGACAACGACCACCACCGGGACCGCGACCGGGACTGCGACCGCAACACCGGGTGGCGTCGCTGCCGCGGTGGCCGGCTTGCCGCCGTGGATCGTCGCGATGATCGGCACGATCAGCAGCGCCACGATGTTGATGATCTTGATCAGCGGGTTGACCGCCGGGCCGGCGGTGTCCTTGTAGGGATCGCCGACCGTGTCGCCGGTCACCGCCGCCTTGTGCGCGTCCGAGCCCTTGCCGCCGTGGTGGCCGTCCTCGATGTACTTCTTGGCGTTGTCCCAGGCGCCGCCGCCGGTGGTCATCGAGATCGCGACGAACAGGCCCGGTGACGATGGTGCCCATCAGCACGCCGCCGAGCGCCGCCGGCCCGAGCGATCACGCCGACCACGATCGGCACCAGCACCGGCAGCAGCGACGGGATCATCATTTCCTTGATCGCCGCCTTGGTCAGCATGTCGACCGCCTTGCTGTAGTCGGGCTTGGCCGTGCCTTCCATGATGCCCGGGATCTCCCGGAACTGGCGGCGCACCTCGTTGACCACCGAGCCGGCGGCGCGGCCGACGGCTTCCATCGCCATGGCGCCGAACAGGAACGGCACCAGGCCGCCGATGAACAGGCCGATGATCACCATGTGGTTCGACAGGTCGAACGTGATCGCTCTTGCCCGCCGCTTCGCAGCGCGTGCGGTGTAATCGGCGAACAGCACCAGCGCGGCCAGGCCCGCCGAGCCGATCGCATAGCCCTTGGTCACCGCCTTGGTGGTGTTGCCGACCGCGTCGAGCGGATCGGTGATCGCGCGCACTGACTTCGGCATGTCCGCCATCTCGGCGATGCCGCCGGCGTTGTCGGTGATCGGGCCGTAGGCATCGAGCGCGACGATGATGCCGGCCATCGACAGCATCGAGGTCGCGGCGATGGCGATGCCGTACAGGCCCGCGAGCGCAGTAGGACGCGAGGATCGCCGCGCAGATCGCGAGCACCGGCCAGGCGCGTGGCCTTCATCGACACGCGCGAGGCCGGCGATGATGTTGGTCGCGTGCCCGGTGGTCGACGCCTGCGCGACGTACTGCACCGGCTTGAACTGCGTGCCGGTGTAGTACTCGGTGATGTAGACCAGCGCAGCCGTCAGCACCATGCCGACCACCGCCGCCGAGGTAGAGATTCATCACGCTGACGCCGCCGCTGGCCGCGCACCGGTGCCGAGGATCCAGCTGGTGACCGGCCAGAACAGCACCAGCGAGATGCACGCCGGCGACGATCAGGCCGCGGTACAGCGCGTTCATGATCTTGCCGCCGTCGCGCGCCTTGACGAACAAGCAGCCGACGATCGACGCCAGGATCGACACGCCGGAGATCACCAGCGGATAGATGATGCCGGCGTCGCCCGCGCCCTTGAACACGAAGCCGCCGATCAGCATCGTCGCGACCACCGTCACGGCGAAGGTCTCGAACAGGTCCGCCGCCATGCCGGCGCAGTCGCCGACGTTGTCGCCGACGTTGTCGGCGATCACCGCCGGGTTGCGCGGGTCGTCCTCGGGAATGCCGGCCTCGACCTTGCCGACCAGGTCGGCGCCGACGTCGGCGCCCTTGGTGAAGATGCCGCCGCCGAGTCGCGCGAAGATCGAGATCAGCGAGGCGCCGAACGCGAAGCCGATCATCGGATGCAGCAGTTCGCGCGTTGTCGACTCCGCCGTGGCGTCGCGCTTCGAGCAGCCAGTAGAAGCCGGCCACGCCGATCAGTCCGAGGCCGACCACCAGCAGGCCGGTGATGGCGCCGCCGCGGAACGCGATGTTGAGCGCCGGATTAAGCCCGTGCGTGGCGGCCTGCGCAGTGCGCACGTTGGCGCGCACCGATACGTTCATGCCGATGTAGCCGGCGGCGCCCGACAGCACCGCGCCGAGCACGAAGCCGATCGCCGTCCACAGGCCGAGCTGCGGCACGACCGCGATGATGATCGCGAGCACCACGCCGACGATCGCGATCGTGCGGTACTGGCGGTTCAGGTAGGCCTGCGCGCCGGCCTGCACGGCCGCCGCGATCTCCTGCATGCGCGCGTTGCCCGCCGGCTGCTTGCAGGATCCAGGTAATGGACCACGCGCCGAATACCACGGCCGCGAGGCCGCAGAGCAGCGCGAGTGCCAGTCCAGACATCGGTGTTCTCCTTATTGAAGCTTGCAGATCAAAAACGATCCGAACGCTGGGTCACGACGACAGCGCGGCGAACGCGCGCTGTCTGATTTCGTCGACCGTGCCGACGCCGGAGATCGCTGCGGTACTGCGGAGCGCCCGGCGCGCCGCGTTGCGCCCACTGGGTGTAGTAGTCGACCAGCGGCGCGGTCTGCGCGTGGTAGACCTCGAGGCGCTTGCGCACCGTCGCTTCCTGTGTCGTCGTCGCGCTGGATCAGCGCCTCGCCGGTGACGTCGTCCGGCCCTCGACCTTCGGCGGATTGAACCGCACGTGGTAGGTGCGGCCGCTGGCCGAGGTGCACGCGCCGGCCGCTCATGCGCTCGATGATGTCCTCGTCGGGCACGTCGATCTCGAGCACGTAGTCGATCGCCACGCCGGCCTGCTTCATCGCCTCGGCCTGCGGGATCGTGCGCGGGAAACCGTCGAACAGATAGCCGTTGGCGGTGTCCGGCTGCTTCAGCCGCTCCTTGACCAGCCCGATGATGATGTCGTCGGAAACCAGGCCGCCGGCATCCATCACCTTCTTGGCAGCGACGCCGAGTGGCGTGCCGGCCTTGACGGCGGCGCGCAGCATGTCGCCGGTGGAAATCTGCGGGATGCCGAAGCGCTCCTTGATGAACGCGGCCTGCGTGCCCTTGCCGGCGCCCGGCGGCCCAAGCAGTATCAGTCGCATCCCCCGTCCTCTGCCCGCACTGCTTCGTTGTTGCGGCGTCCTGGAAGCGTTGCCCGGCGGCAAAGCCGCAGATTCTACCCGGATCGAGCGACTTAGCTCCGACGGCGGAACGTCGGCCAAGGACTCGTGTAATTCGACTCACGGGTGCCGGGATGGACGGCCGTCGAGAAGGACCGTCATTTCCGTTCTGCAAACAGGGCGCGCACCTGTTCGAGGTCGGCCGGCGTGTCGACGCCCGGCGGGAGCGGCCTGGACAAGCTCGACGCACGGCGATCCGGTGCGCCGTGCCGCAGCGCGCGCAGCTGTTCCAGGCGTTCGAGTTCCTCGAGCGGGATCCGGCGGCAGGTCGGGAAGCGCGCCAGGAAACCGCCCGGTAGGCATAAATGCCGATATGGCGCCGCGCGCCGCAGGGCCGCCGGCAGGTGCGTCCGGTTCGTGGCAAACGCGTCGCGTGGCCACGGGATCGGCGCACGCGAGAAGTACAGCGCGCGCTGCTGCCGGTCGAGCACCACCTTGACGACGTTCGGGTCTGAAGAAGTCGACTCGTCGTCGCGGATTGGATGCGCCGCCGTTGCCATCTCGCACTCGGCACTGCGCTCGGCAGCGCTCGGCGACCGGCGTCGATGACCGCGGCAGGGATCAGCGGTTCGTCGCCTTGCACGTTGACGACGATGTCGTCGGCGCACGAGCCGCAGCAGACGTGCAGCTTCGGCCAGGCGGTCGGTGCCGGTCGCATGATCCGGCGAACGTCAGCAGGCACTCGACGCCGTGAGCGCGGCAGGCTGCCGCGATCTCATCGCTGTCGGCCGCCACGACGACCGCGGCGCGCGCCGCTCGGCGGCGCGCGTTGCAGCGACGCGCACCACCATCGGCAGCGCCGCCGATATCGGCCAGCGGCTTGCGCGGCAACCGCGTCGACGCCAGCCGCGCCGGGATGATGACGACGAAACCAGCCAGTCGCGTGCGGAGCGCTTCAGCGCCCGAGTTCGGCCGCTCCGACCTTGCGCGCCTCGGTTTCGAGCATCACCGGAATGCCGTCGCGGATCGGGTAGGCAAGCGCATCGGCCTTGCAGACCAGCTCCTGCGCATCCTTGTCAGTAGTCGAGCGCACCCTTGCAGACCGGGCAGACGAGGATGTCAAGCAGTCGATGGTCCATTCACTGTCTCTCGCTGAGCAAGTTTAGGCGTGCCATGACCAGTTCGAACAGGCGCTGCGTCGATCGTCGCCGACCAGCGGCACGACCCAGATGCGCGGTCATCGCGCACCGTCTCGATGCGCTCGCATTTTACGGCGTCCTTCTCAGTGATCAGCACGAGCATGCGTGCACGGTCGGCGAACGGATTGACGCGAAAGTCGTAGTGGTCGGGCAGCGGCATGTGGCTCGATCGCGACGCCGGCGGCGCGCAGCATCCGGAAGAAGCGCTCGGGCACACCGATGCCAGCCGCGGCGGTCATCGTCAGCGGCGGTCTGCGCTGGCGCTCGACGAGTTCGGCGAGCGGCATCGTGCCTGGCTGCGATCGTTGAGTCGGTAGATGCGTGTCGGCCAGGCGCGCCTGCATCGCGAAGCTGGCGAACGCGATCGTCGTGCAGCTGCCGACCGTGCAACACGACGGCATCGACGACGCCGAGCCTGGCGGCAGGCTCGCGCAACGGGCCAGCCGGCAACAGCCAGCCGTTGCCGAAGCCGCGCTCGTCGATCAGCGCAATCTCGATGTCGCGGGCCAGACGCAGGTGTTGCAGGCCGTCATCGGCGACGATCACGTCGCAGCC
Source organism: uncultured beta proteobacterium (assembly GCA_963724605.1). GTDB lineage: Bacteria > Pseudomonadota > Gammaproteobacteria > Burkholderiales > Burkholderiaceae_F > JALORV01. The sequence continues at coordinate 384,477 of CAVRVM010000015.1, read as the reverse complement.
GGGATGTGCGTGCAGCAACGCACGCGCCGCCTCGACCCGGTCGGCGCCGACCGCCACCGGCGCCTGCGTCGCGCGGGCGATCAGCAGCGGTTCATCGCCGACGTCCTCCGGCGCTGTCGTCGGGCTCGACCAGGCGCGCGGTACGTGCCGCTCCGCCGTAGCCGCGCGAGACCACGCCGGGCTGCCAGCCGCGCCTGGCAGCAAGGCGCGCACCAGCGCGATCGTCAGCGGCGTCTTGCCGGTGCCGCCGGCGTACAGGTTGCCGACCACCACCACCGGCACGCCGACGCGCTCGGCGCGCAGCCAGCCCGACCGCATACGCGGCGCGACGCGCCAGCAGCGCAGCCGTATAGCAGCGCGAGGGGAGTCAGCAGCCAGGCCAGCGGGCCGCGCCGCTGCCAGGCCGAGATGACGGCGGCTTCCGGAGGCTCAATGACGGCGACCCTTATCGGCGGCCCGCGGCGCGCTGCGTGGCGAAACTGATGCGGACGATCCCGGCCAGGCGCGCCGCCTCCATCACGCTGATGACTGACTGGTGCGGCGCCTGCGCGTCGGCGTTGATCACCAGCAGCATCGTCCTGGCCCCGCGCGGCCTTCGCCAACTCCTCGGCCAGGCCGTCCGCGTGGTGGCGCCAACAGCGGTCTTTTCGAGCGCGTATCGCCCATCGGCAGTGACGGCGATGTTGACGACGTTCGGCGGCTGGCGCAGGCGTCGTCGCGTCGGCCGACGGCAGCTGGATCTTCAACTCGGCGAACCGCGAGTAAGTGGTGCTGACGGCGAGGAAGATCAGGACGATCAGCAGCACGTCGATCAGCGGGATCAGGTTGACCTCCGGCTCTTCCTCGTACGAGCGACGAAAGCGCATTACCGGCCTCGCCCCCCGTACACAAACTCGAGCAGGCGTTCGGCCTGTTCCTCCATGTCGACCAGGTAGTCCTCGACCAGCCGGCGGAAGTAGCGATGTGCCAGCACAGCGGGAACCGCGACGATGATGCCGAAGGCCGTGCAGTACAGCGCGATCGAGATGCCGTGCGCAAGTTCCTGCGGGCTGGCTCCGGCCTGCTGCGAGGCGAAGATGTGGATCATCCCGACGACGGTGCCGAACAGACCCAGCAGCGGGGCGATCGAACCGATCGATCCCAGCAGAGTCAGGTTCTTGGTCAGGCGGTTGGCGACGACGGCGCCGGCAGCCTCGATCTGCTGGATCGCGCCTTCGCGCAGCACGCGTTCATTGCGCAGTCCGGCCGCCAGCACGCGACCGAGCGGCGAGTTCTGCTCGAGCTTGCCGACGATCTCGGGGGTGACGGACTGCTTCTTGACCAGACCGACGACGTCGTCGAGAAGGCTGGCCGGTAAGATGCGATCGCGGCGCAAGGCGATGGACCGTTCGATGATCAGCGCCAGGGCCAGCACGGACGCGAGAACCAGAGGCCAGACGGGCCAGCCCAACTCCACAATGATGGCGAACAACTCGATTGACTCCGGCGTCTACGCGCGTGAAACGCGCGAAATGTAGTGGTGTGCTCCACGGACCGCAAGTTTCCACAGTTCCTGTGGACAAGTATGTGAAGAACTCGCCTTGCACTTCGCTAAGCCCTTGTCGCGGCAGACTTTGCGTGCCGTGCTCACGTCGTAGGCACGTGGAAAAGCCGCGGAAAATCAAGGCCTTGAACAGTACTCACCCATACCGTACGAGGCGTGAGTGCGGTGGCCGCCCGATGCCATCGGCTTTGTGGACAGTTTTTGCCCGGAAACCCGCATGGCGCTTGGGTCTGAGCTCCCGGATCCAGCATTGGTGCGGGCGCCGCTGACGGTTTCCGCGCTGAACCGCGCTGTTGCGGGCCTTCTCGAGCGCAGTTTCCCGCTGGTGCGGGTTCAGGGTGAGATCTCCAACCTGACGCGCGCAGCGAGTGGGCATTGGTACTTCGCCCTCAAGGACGACATCGCGCAAGTACGGTGCGTGATGTTCCGCGCGCGCAACAGTCTGCTCGGCTGGCAGCCGCGCGAAGGCGATGAAGTCGAGGTCACGGCGATCGTGTCGCTCTACGAGGCCGCGCGGCGAATTCCAGTTGAACGTCGAGTTCCTGCAGCGTGCGGGACTCGGGCGCCTCTACGAGGAGTTCCTGAGACTCAAGCAGCGCCTCGCCGCGGAAGGTCTGTTCGATGCCGACCTCAAGCGAACGTTGCCGCGGCTGCCGCGCGCCGTGGGAGTTGTCACTTCCCTGCAGGCCGCCGCGTTGCGCGATGTCGTCACCGCGCTGCAGCGCCGGGCGCCTACGTCCGTGTCGTGGTGTATCCGGTGCCGGTCCAGGGTGCGGAAGCAGGCGCGCGGATCGCCGGATGCTGGCGCGCGTCGGCCAGCGCGCGGAGGTCGACACCGTCGTGCTCGTGCGCGGCGGCGGGTCGATCGAAGATCTGTGGGCGTTCAATGAGGAGGTGGTCGCGCGTGCGATCCGCGCGTGTCCGCTTCCGGTGGTGGTCGGTGTCGGACACGAGAGCGACTACACGATCGCCGACTTCGCGGCCGATCTGCGGGCGCCAACTCCGACGGCGGCGGCGGAACTGGTCGCGCCGTCGGCCGATGCCCTGCGCGACGAGATCGCGTCGCAGCTGCGGCATCTGGCGCGTCAGCTCCGGAGCCGACTGCAGGGCGCAGCGCAGCGCGTCGATTTCGCGCAGCGCAGCCTGGCAGTGCCACGCGCGCCGATCGCGGGGCTCGAAGCGCGCCTGGCCGGGCTGCAGGCGCGCGCGGTGGCCGCCGTCACACGTGTGATTGGCGATGGAGCCGCGCAAGTGGCGGCGCAACGGGCACGCTGGCTGCGCGCGCGACCGACACTCCCTTTTGACGTGCTGGCATCGCAGCGCGGCCGATGCCTGGCAGCCGGGAAGGCGGTGCTCGCAACGCGGAGCATGCGCCTGCAACCGTTGGCCGCGCGTCTCGCCGCGATGAATCCGGCCGCGGTGCTCGGCCGCGGCTATGCGATCGCGCTCGATGCCGAAGGCCGGGCGGTCACCGACGCGGGCTCGCTCGCAGCCGGCGAGCGACTGCGGATCCTGCTTTCCAAGGGTGCGGCCGGCGTGCGGGTCGAATCGCTCGACCGCAAAGGCCCTTTTGACGATGCGGACGCCGTCTGACCGCGCGACGATAGAATTTCCCCTTTGACCGAAAGTACCCGAGGCCTTCCATGGAACACAAACTGCCCCCTCTTCCCTACGCAACTGACGCTCTCGCGCCGCACATGTCGAAGGAGACTCTCGAGTACCACTACGGCAAGCATCACCAGGCGTACGTCACGAACCTGAACAACCTGCATCAAGGGCACGGAGTTCGAGTCGCTTTCGCTCGAGGACATCGTCCGCAAGTCGTCGGCAGGCATCTTCAACAACGCCGCCCAGGTGTGGAACCACACGTTCTTCTGGAACTGCATGAAACCCGGTGGCGGCGGCGAGCCCGCGGGCGCGCTGGCACAAGCGATCGCGAAGAAATGGGGCAATCACGCCGCGTTCAAGGAAGCGTTCACCAAGAGCGCGGTCGGCAATTTCGGTTCCGGCTGGACGTGGCTCGTGAAGAAGGGCGACGGCATCGGTCGATCTCGTCAACACCAGCAACGCCGGCACGCCGCTGACAACGGCCGACAAGCCGCTGCTGACGATCGACGTCTGGGAGCACGCCTACTACATCGACTACCGCAACGCGCGTCCGAAGTTCGTCGAGGCCTTCCTGACGTCGCTCGTCAACTGGGACTTTGCCGCCCGTAATTTCGCCTGACGCTCATCACCCGGCAATACGCCAGAGACAACGGCCGCCATGGCGGCCGTTGTCTTTAGAGCAGGCTGGTCAGCGGTTGCCCGGCAGGCCGCCGATCTTCGACCCCGCGGCCAAACCCTTGCGCTTGAACCAGCCCTGTTCCATTTCGAGGGCATAGCGGACCGGCCGCTGCGAGCAATGCGTCATCGTCACTCTTCGGCGCCATGTCGTTGAGCTGCAGGATCGTGCCGTCGTCGTCGATGAATGCGATCGACAGTGGAAGCGGCGTGTTGCGCATCCAGAAGCACTGCTGGGCCTTGCCGTCGAAGACGAACAGCATCCCGTGGTTGGGAGCGGTCTTCTCGCGGAACATCATTCCGGTCTTGCGGCTCTGCGGCGTGGTTGCCAGTTCAGCGGTGATGATGTGGATGCCGGCGTTGAGGCGAGCGGTCGGCAGCGTGGGCTGCGGTCCCGACTGCGCAGTCGCGCCGGCCGCCAGCATCAGACCTAACAGGGCAACGAAGATACGACGAAGCAACAACAGCGGCACGGACATCTCGCTCTCGGAAACGAAAGGGTGAGGGCGACTTTACCGCGCTCGCGTGAAATCGCCGTCGCGGCGCGCTGCACGAAGACGAGGCAGGGACAACCCCGGCTTTCTACGGCTATGTAAGGTCTACATCGGCGTAACGGTCGCCAGCGCCGGCTCAGCCGTCGGCTTCGATTCCGCCTTTGGCTTCGTTTCGAAGCACCGGTTGACACGTGTCAGTTCCCGGACGGGCAGAGGACAGTCGGCCCGAGTAAACTCTCGACCCGCTGCATCGAGGTGAGCGGCCGACCTCACGTGGTCGAGAATCGCTGACATCCACAAGAAGACCCGCCCGGAGACGCCATGTATGCGCACATCAAGGTCCCCACGACCGGCCAGAAGATCAAGGTCAACGCCGACTACAGCCTCAGCGTTCCTGACCAGCCGATCATTCCCTACATCGAAGGCGACGGCACCGGAGTCGACATCACGCCGGTGATGATCAAGGTCGTCGATGCCGCCGTGGCCAAGGCGTACGGCGGCAAGAAGAAGATCCTCTGGATGGAGATCTTTGCCGGCGAGAAGTCGACCAAGGTCTATGGCCCGGACGTCTGGCTGCCGGATGAGACGCTGAAGGTCCTGCGCGAGTACGTGGTGTCGATCAAGGGCCCGCTGACGACGCCGGTCGGCGGCGGCATCCGCTCGATCAACGTCGCCCTGCGGCAGGAACTCGACCTTTACGTCTGCCTGCGGCCGATCCAGTACTTCAAGGGCGTTCCGAGGCCGGTGAAGGAGCCCGAAAAGACCAACATGGTCATCTTCCGCGAGAACTCGGAGGACATCTACGCGGGCATCGAATACGAAGCCGAGAGCGACAAGGCCAAGAAGCTGATCAAGTTCCTGCAGGACGAACTGGGCGTCAAGAAGATCCGCTTCCCGGCGACCTCGGGCATCGGCATCAAGCCGATCTCGCGCGAAGGCACCGAACGGCTCGTGCGCAAGGCGATCCAGTATGCGATCGACAACAAGCGCAAGAGCCTGACGTTCGTGCACAAGGGCAACATCATGAAGTTCACCGAGGGGGCCTTCGCCAAGTGGGGCTACGAGCTGGCGCAGCGCGAGTTCAAGGCGCGAACTGCTCGACGGCGGCCCGTGGATGAAGATCAAGGCGCCGCACGGCAGACATCGTCGTCAAGGACGTCATCGCCGACGCGTTCCTGCAGCAGATCCTGCTGCGGCCGGCCGAGTACGACGTGATTGCCACGATGAACCTCAACGGCGACTACATTTCCGACGCACTCGCCGCCCAGGTCGGCGGCATCGGCATCGCGCCGGGCGCCAACATGTGCGACTCGGTCGCCATGTTCGAGGCCACGCACGGCACGGCACCGAAGTACGCAGGCAAGGACTACGTCAATCCGGGCTCGGAAATCCTGTCGGCCGAGATGATGCTGCGCCACATGGGCTGGACCGAAGCGGCCGATCTCGATCATCAAGTTCGATGGAGAAGTCGATCCTGTCGAAGAAGGTCACCTACGACTTCGCACGGCTGATGGAAGGCGCCACCCAGGTGAGCTGCTCGGGCTTCGGCCAGGTGATGATCGACAACATGTGATCGCCTCGGTGTACGCGACGCCTTCGGCGTCGCACGTGCACCCTCGGCGGCACGGCTCTCGCTGCGCGAAAGCCGCTCAATACTAACTTGTCGGCTCCGCTCCGGAGCGGCCGCGCGCTCCGCCGAGTTGCAAAGGCGGGCACTCCACCCCGCGACACACCCCGCAGTGCCAGGATCGCCTTTCCCTCCTCGCTAGGCGAGGAGGGTGCAGGGAGGAGTGCCAACTCCTTCCGCGGGGCGGAAGGGCAGGGTAGGTGCCGTGCCGTGTCAGTCGGCGGAGCGCGGCCGCTCCGGAGCGAGCCGACAAGATAGTGTTGAGCGCGCGCATAGCGCGCGTGCCGCGACGAGTGCACGTGCGCGCCGCAGGCGCGCGTACACGAGGAGCGCACCCCAAAAAAAAATACCCCGCCGCAGCGGGGTCCGTAAGCGGCGCGCTGCCGTTCAGGCAGCGGCAGTGATGTTCGATGCCTGCTTGCCCTTCGGCCCTTGCACGACCTCGAACTGCACCTTCTGGCCTTCCTTCAGTGTCTTGAAGCCATTCATCTGTATCGCCGAGAAGTGCGCGAACAGATCCTCTCCCCCGTCATCCGGCGTGATGAAGCCGAACCCCTTGGCGTCGTTGAACCACTTGACCGTTCCTGTTGCCATGCCCTCATCCTTCCCACGTATGAAGGAGCGGCTCCATTGTCATTGCTGCCGCCGGCGCTGCCCCGAATCCGCGCACCCGTGCTCCATTTCGGGTGCGCACCCATCCCGCATGCCTACGCATACCGGACAGACGGCAGCGATTGTTCGAGCAAAAGCCGCGCCGGTCAAGCGGTTGCTCGGCGGTCAGCCTCCGACACGGGATTTTGGCGCTGGCCAACGCCGGCGTGCCTTCGTTCCAACAACGGATGGAAACGGCGCGCGCGTTGTCATGAATACGGAACCTCAGACTGAGTTTTCACTCTGATGTTGCGTGTGCGCAGCGCTTTCCAAACGCGTTGCAACTGCGCGACTGCAGAATGATTTACCGTATGATTGGTACGCTTTTTGTATACGCGTTAATCACGACCGGTTTGCCTAGAATGTGGGTCAATGAGTGAGCGGAGCGACGAAGGTACTGTCGTCGAGAAGCAGGCTTCTCGCGTCAAACCGCCGCCCATGTATCAGGTGGTCCTGCTGAACGACGACTACACGCCGATGGAGTTCGTCGTCGGAGTTCTGCAGAAGTTCTTCGGCAAGGGGACGAGAACGGCAACGCAGATCATGCTGAAGATCCATCACGAAGGACGCGGCGTCTGTGGTGTCTACCCAAGGACGTCGCCGCGACCAAGGTCGAGCTGGTCTGCAGTTATTCACGCCAGCACCAGCATCCGCTGCAGTGCATTATGGAGGAAGCATGATCGCGCAGGAACTCGAAGTCAGCCTGCACATGGCCTTTGTGGAGGCCCGGCAGCACGGCACGAATTCATCACCGTCGAGCACCTGCTGCTCGCGCTGCTCGACAACCCGTCGGCGGCCGAGGTGCTGCGCGCCTGCGCCTGCAACATCGAGGACCTGCGCAAGAGCCTGCAGAACTTCATCACCGACAACACGCCGATCCTGCCGCCCAATTCCGAGGTCGACACCCAGCCGACGCTCGGCTTCCAGCGCGTGATCCAGCGCGCGATCATGCATGTGCAGTCGCACCGGCAACGGCAAGAAGGAAGTCACCGGCGCCAACGTGCTGGTCGCGATCTTCGGCGAGAAGGACTCGCACGCCGTCTACTACCTGCACCAGCAGGGCGTGACGCGGCTCGACGTCGTCAACTTCATCGCGCACGGCATCACGAAGTCCGACCAGGCCGGAAGAAAAGGCCAAACCCGCGGCGGAGCAGGAGCAGGAAGGCGAAGGCAAGGACCAGCCGTCGCCGCTCGAGCAGTTCACGCAGAACCTCAACCCGCTCGCCAAGGACGGCAAGATCGATCCGCTGATCGGGCGCGAGCCCGAGGTCGAGCGCGTGATCCAGATGCTGTGCCGCCGGCGCAAGAACAACCCGCTGCTGGTCGGCGAGGCCGGCGTCGGCAAGACCGCGATCGCCGAAGGCCTGGCGTGGCGCATCGTCAAGGGCGACGTGCCGGAGATCCTCGACAAGTCGAGCGTCTACTCGCTCGACATGGGCGCGCTGCTGGCCGGCACCAAGTACCGCGGCGACTTCGAGCAGCGGCTGAAGGGGGTGCTCAAGCAGCTGAAGGACAATCCGAACGCGATCCTCTTCATCGACGAAATCCACACGCTGATCGGCGCCGGCTCGGCCTCGGGCGGAACGCTCGATGCGTCCAACCTGCTGAAGCCCGCGCTGGCGAGCGGCGCGCTGAAGTGCATCGGCGCGACCACCTTCAACGAGTACCGCGGCATCTTCGAGAAAGACGAGGCGCTGTCGCGTCGCTTCCAGAAGATCGACGTCATCGAGCCGACGGTCGCAGCAGACGATCGAGATCCTGAAGGGCCTGAAGTCGCGCTTCGAGGAACACCACGGCGTCAAGTACGCCTCCGGCGCGATCACGCGGCGGCCGAGCTGTCCGCCAAGTTCATCAACGACCGCCACCTGCCCGACAAGGCGATCGACGTCATCGACGAGGCCGGCGCCGCGCAGCGCATCCTGCCGAAGTCGAAGCAGAAGAAGACGATCGGCAAGAACGAAGTCGAGGAGATCGTCGCCAAGATCGCGCGCATCCCGCCGCAGACGGTGTCGAGCGACGACCGCGCCAAGCTGAAGAATCTGGACCGCGACCTGAAGAGCGTCGTGTTCGGCCAGGACCCGGCGATCGAGGCGCTGGCCGCAGCGATCAAGATGGCGCGCTCGGGCCTGGGCAAGCCCGACAAGCCGATCGGCTCGTTTCCTCTTCTCCGGCCCGACCGGCGTCGGCAAGACCGAGGTCGCCAAGCAGCTCGCCTTCACCATGGGCATCGAGCTGATCCGCTTCGACATGAGCGAGTACATGGAGCGCCACGCGGTGAGCCGGTTGATCGGCGCGCCGCCGGGCTACGTCGGCTTCGACCAGGGCGGCCTGCTGACCGAGGCGATCAGCAAGAAGCCGCACGCGGTGCTGCTGCTCGACGAGATCGAGAAGGCGCACCCCGACATCTTCAACGTGCTGCTGCAGGTGATGGACCACGGCACGCTGACCGACAACAACGGGCGCAAGGCCGACTTCCGCAACGTGATCATCGTGATGACGACGAATGCGGGCGCCGAGACGCTGAAGAAGACCGCCATCGGCTTCTCGAACACGCGCGAGGCCGGCGACGAGATGGCCGACATCAAGCGCCTGTTCACGCCCGAGTTCCGCAACCGGCTCGACGCGATCATCTCGTTCAAGGCGCTCGATGAAGAGGTCATCCTGCGCGTCGTCGACAAGTTCCTGATGCAGCTCGAAGACCAGCTGCACGAGAAGAAGGTCGATATCGTCTTCACCGACGGCCTGCGGGCGCACCTGGCGAAGAAGGGCTTCGATCCGGTGATGGGCGCGCGGCCGATGCAGCGCCTGATCCAGGACACGATCCGCCGGGCGCTCGCCGACGAGCTGCTGTTCGGCAAGCTGGTGAGCGGCGGCCGCGTCGAGGTCGACGTGGACAGCCAGGGCAACGTGAAGCTCGATTTTCCGCCGCCGGACAGCGGGGACGCCCCGCGCCGCGAGCAGGGAGAGCCGGTCCTCTCGGAGTAAATGACCGGGCGCTGCGCTCCGTCCTGACGCGAAGGAATGCGGCTGGCAGGACCACGGCACGGTTGACGTTGGTGGTCCAAGTGCCTGATAGTCGGCCCTCAGAGTCCTTACGGCTTTGAGGGCTTTTTCTTTGGAGGAGACGGCTGTGAAAACGACACGATGGCTGACAACCCTGATTTGGCCGCTGGCAACGACTGCGGCACTGGCACAAGGGGGGCCGGCAGTTCCGGCGAATGCCGCCTACCTAGCAGGCAACTGTGCCAATTGCCATGGCACGACCGGCAACGCCAAGGGCGGGATGCCCAGCCTGGCCGCCCAGCCGAAGGCGTACATCGTCGAGCAGATGAAGGCCTTCCGCGACGGCAAGCGGCCGGCGACGATCATGCACCAGCTTGCCAAGGGCTACACCGACCCGCAGATCGAAGCGATCGCGGATTATTTTTCGCGGCAGACGGCTGCGCGCTGAGGGGAAACGAATGAACTCGACGCAATTTACTCGGCGCGATCTGCTCAAGGCGCTCTCCGCCACCGCTGCCGCCGGCTCACTGTCGGCCTGCGCCACGATGGAAGACAAGAAGGCCATCGGCAAGGTGGTCGTCGTCGGCGCCGGTTACGGCGGTGCCACGGCAGCCAAGTACATCCGACTGTGGTCCGGCGGAACGATCGAGGTGACGCTGGTCGACCCCAACGAGGTCTTCATCTCGTGCCCGATATCAAACCTCGTGCTGGGCGGCAGCCGAACGATGGCGGATATCACTGTCAGCTATGCCGGGCTCGACAAGTACGGAGTCAAGCGCATGCGTGACACGGTGACCGCGATCGATGGCGGCAAGAAGGAAGTGCGGCTCGCTTCCGGAGGAACGCTCGCGTACGACCGGCTGGTCGTCTCCCCCGGCATCGAGTTCATGTACGACCGTCTGCAGGGCTGGTCCGCCGCGGCCGAGAGCACCGTGCTGCATGCCTGGAAGGCCGGGCCGCAGACCGTGGCGCTGCGCAAGCAACTGGTCGACATGAAGGATGGCGGCGTCGTCGTGATGTCGATCCCGCTGGCGCCCTACCGCTGCCCACCGGGGCCCTACGAGCGCGTTTGCCAGATCGCCTGGTATCTCAAGCAGGCCAAGCCCAAGAGCAAGCTGATCGTGCTCGACGCCAATCCCGACTACGTCTCGAAGAAGCCGCTGTTTTCGCGAGTGTTCGGCGAGGACTACAAGGGCATTGTCGATTACAGGGTCGGATCGCCCGTCACCGAGATAGATATCAAGTCCGGCACGCTGGTCACCGAAATCGGCGACAAGGTGCGCGGTGATGTCATCAACTTCATCCCGCCGCAACGGGCCGCCAACATCGCGCGCGACGCCGGGCTGATCACGGCAAACAACCGATGGTGCGAGGTCGACTGGACGACGCTGGAGTCGATCAAGGTCAAGGGCGTGCACGTACTGGGCGATGCGACGTTATCCGCCCCGGCGATGCCGAAGTCGGGCCACATGGCCAACCAGCATGGCAAGGCGGCGGCTGCGGCGATCGTCGAACTGCTCAATGGCCGTCCGGTGACTCCGCCGATGATGGCCAACACCTGCTACAGCTTCATCGACGACAAGAACGCAGTGCATGTCTGCAGCGTGCACCGCTGGGTCCCGGAGAAGAAGACGCTGGAACCGGTGGCGGGCTCGGGCGGCATCTCGTCGCAGGATCGTGCGTCGTGGGCGCTGGAAGGTGCCTACGCGAACGGCTGGGCGCAGACGATCTGGGCTGACATGCTGGCGTAGGCAGTCGAGGTGTACGCGCCGGCATGCGCCGGCGCACGTGCACCTCGACTGATCTGATCGGATGCGCGCCCTTCGGGCGGCCGGGCGGGCGCGCATAGGGGCGGCGCGTAGCGCCGCTTTCTACTTGAAAGCGATCGTGCTTGCCTGTTCGGGATGGCGGCCGACCTTGTCGGCGTAGTAGCTGCGCAGCATGTCGAGGTCGTGCGCCTGGTCGCCGCTCATGTGCACGAAGCGGGTGACGCCGATTTCGCGCCGGGCGTAGTCGATGTAGGCGAGGCCAACCGGGAGGTCGAGCTTGAGCGCCAGGTGGTAGAAGCCAGAGCGCAGATGATCGGTGTGCTGGCGCGTCCCCTCGGGTGAAAGTCCGAGCCAGAACCACGGTTCCGACTGCATCAACGCGGCGAGTTGTTCAACTGCGCCGCTGGGATATTGACGGTCGACCGGCCGGCCGCCCCAGAACCGCATCATGCGGCCCACTGTCGAGCCGGCGAAGCCCTTGAACAGAGACTCCTTCCCGATCCAGCGGATCGGCAGATCAATTGTCCACTTCGCGAGCAGTCCGACGATGAAGTCCCAGTTGGACGTGTGCGGATAGACGATCGCGATGCCCTTGGGTCCGGGGAATCCTTCAAAGTGCACCTGCCATCCAGCGAGTGCGAGCAGCGCGCGCCCACTGCGCGACAGCCACGACGGGGTCTTCGCCGATGCAGCGGCGTCGGGATGGATTGAGGGGGTCAATGTTTGCCGGTGCTGCCGAAGCCGCCTGCGCCACGGTCCGATTCGCTGAAGTCGGCCACGAGGTTGAACTGCGCTTGCACGATCGGGACGATGACGAGCTGTGCGAGGCGCTCGAGTGGATTCAACGTGAATGCAGTCGCGCCGCGATTCCAGGTGGATACCATCAGTTCCCCCTGGTAATCGGAGTCGATCAGGCCGACCAGATTGCCCAGCACAATGCCGTGCTTGTGGCCGAGCCCGGAGCGCGGCAGGATCAGAGCGGCGTAGCCCGGATCGGCGATGTGGATCGCGACCCCGGTCTTTATAAGGTGGGTCGCTCCCGGCTCCAGCAGCAGTGGCGCCTCGAGGCAGGCGCGCAGGTCGAGGCCTGCCGCGCCGGCGGTCGCATACTCAGGCAGTCGATCGCGCAGCCGCGCGTCGAGGATCTTCACATCGATCTTCATGCGCTCGGCGGGTGTTGTCCGAAGACCTTCGCAATGACGTCCCGTCCAGTGTTCAGGCCGGCATTGGCTCTCTGGGTCGCAGCACGACGCAGGCGGCGGATGGACCAGACCAGCAGCCCCGCCCCGGCGAGCAGCGGCACCACCCCGGCGCGCGACCCGAACCAGTAGAGAATCAGCAGGACACCGACGATCAGTGCGATGACTGCACCGACCTGCTGCGCCGTCGCGCGGTCCGAAGCCAGCCGTGCGAGCAGTTTGTCCGCTTCCAGGCGACTCAGCGGCAGGAGGCTGTCCGTGTTCCGCTGGGGGTGGGCGATGTCAGCAGGGTCCGGCGCCTTCGGACTGGGCGATGACGACCGCGGCTCCGTCTTCACAGTGGCCGCACCTGCGGCACTGCCGCTTCTCGGCGCCCGGCCGGTGGGCAGTTCGACCATCGCCTGCTTGGACTGCGCCAGGATGCGGGCCGCCGACTCGCGCTGCAGCTGCTCGATGTAGGCGACGAAATCGCCGTTGGGCGGTTCCGCGGCAGACGACATCAAAGGCGATCCGCGATTTCCGCGATCAGCCGGCGCGCCTGCGCCTGCTTGTCGGCGACGGGCAGGGTCGTGACGCCGTGGGCCTCGACCAGGTGCAACTCGCTGGCATCGGCACCGAGCGCGTCCTGCGCTCGGTTCGCGACGATGAGCGGCACTTTCTTCGACGCAAGTTTGGCGCGCGCATTGTCGAGCACGTTTTCGCTTTCGGCGGCGAACCCGACACAGTAGGGCGGCTGGGCCAGTTTCGCCACGCTGGCGAGGATGTCGGGATTGAGGCCGAATTTAAGCTGGGGCGTGTCGCCGGCTGCCTGTTTTTTCAGTTTGCTGGCGCTGGCATTTGCCACATGCCAGTCGGCCACGGCAGCGACCGCGATGAAGACATCCGCCGGCAACGCCGCATGCACGGCGTCATGCATCTCGCGCGCGGTGCGGACGTCGATGCGCCGTACGTGACGCGGCGTTGCGAGCGTCGTCGGCCCAGTCACCAACGTGACCTCGGCGCCGGCCTGGCGCGCGGCGCGCGCCAATGCGAAGCCGGTCTTGCCCGACGAGAGATTGGTGATGCCGCGCACCGGATCGATCGGCTCGAAGGTCGGCCCTGCGGTCAGCAACACGCGCTTGCCGGCGAGCCGCTTGGGCTGGAAAAACGCAATGATGTCCTCCAGCAGTTCGGCCGGCTCGAGCATCCGGCCCATGCCGACTTCGCCGCAGGCCTGGTCGCCGGCCGCGGGTCCAAGCACCACGATGCCGTCGGCAATCAGTTGCGCGACGTTGCGCTGCGTGGCCGGGTTCTCCCACATCTCGACGTTCATCGCCGGCGCCACCTGCAGCGTAGTCGTTGCACGGTTGCGTGCCAGCACCAGCGTAGAGAGGAGGTCATCGGCCAGTCCATGCGCAACCTTGGCGAGAAAGTGCGCGGTCGCAGGCGCGACGACAATCGCATCCACGCTGCGCGTCAGGTCGATGTGCGGCATGGCGTTGGCGACCTGGGCACCGTCGTGTCCCCATGCATCCGAGTGGACCGGGTGGCCGGTCAGCGCCTGCAATGTGGTCGTGGTGACGAACTCCTTGGCAGCCGCCGTCATTACGACCTGCACGTTCGCGCCCTCGTCCTGCAGGCGACGCACCAGCTCGCAGACCTTGTAGGCCGCGATGCCCCCGGTCATGCCGACAAGAATGCGCTTGCTGGCGAGCTCCATGCTTCTATTTTGCCCGACGTACACGCAGGAGTTCATCGAGGATCAGCAGCCCGGCGCCGGCGACAATCGCCGAGTCGGCGAGGTTGAAGGCCGGCCAGTGCCAGCCGCCCCAGTGAAAGTCGAGAAAATCGATGACATGACCGTGGGCGATTCGGTCGATGACGTTGCCGATCGCGCCACCGAGAATCAGGGCCAGCGCGCACGAGAAGAGCCTCTGGTGTCCGTGCCGTGCCAGCAGATAGGCGATGAACCCCGACGCCGCAAGCCCGACGATGGTCAGGAATTCGTCCTGCCAGCCGGAGGCCGAGGCGAGAAACGAGAATGCCGCCCCCTTGTTGTAGGTGAGCACCAGGTTGAAGAAACTCGTGACCGGACGCGTGTCGCCGAAGCTGAACGTGCGCTCGATGACGATCTTGGTCAGCTGGTCGAGAAAGATCGCGAGCAGCGCAAGCGCCAGCCATGGCAGCATGCGCTGCCACCAGGATGCGCGGCCAAACGGCATCAGGCGTGCGCGCGCGGCTCGCCGGCGCCGAAGAGATTCGATACGCAGCGTCCGCAAAGCGTCGGATGCGCAGAGTCGGCACCGACATCGGCGCGCCAGTGCCAGCAGCGCTCGCACTTCGCGTGCGGCGACGGCGTCACGACGACGGCCTCGTCGCCGTCGCTCGCAACGGTAGTCACACGGGCGGAAGACGTGATCAGCACGAAGCGCAGGTCGTCGCCGAGCGACTGCAGCAGGCGCGCCTTCGTGCCGCTCGGCTCGAATCTCGACTTCGGCTTGCAGCGAGGAGCCGATGGCCCCCTTTTCACGCAGCTCTTCCAGGCGTTTCTGGACGTCCGCGCGAATGGCCCGCAGCGCGCTCCAGCGCTCGATGAGCGCCGCTTCGTCGGGCACTGCCGGCAACTGCGCAAAGGTCTCCGTGAAGATCGTGCCCTCGGTGCGTCCGCGGAAGACCTTCCACGCTTCCTCGGCCGTGAACGACAGCAACGGTGCCATCAGCTTGAGCACGGCGTCGGTGATCAGGTAGAGCGCCGACTGCGCGGAGCGCCGCGCCTTCGAGTGCGGCGGCGTCGTGTACAGGCGGTCCTTCAGGATGTCGAGGTAAAACGCGCCGAGATCCTCCGAGGCGAAGGTCTGCAGTCGCGCGATGATCGGGTGGTATTCGTAGCGGTCGTAGTCAGCCAGCGTGCGCGTACTGACGTCGCGCATCAGCGCAAGCGCGTAGCGGTCGATCTCGAGCCATTCTTCGACCGGCAGCGCGTCTTTGGCCGGATCGAAATCGCTCACGTTGGCGAGCAGGAAGCGCAGCGTATTGCGCAGCCGGCGGTAACTTTCGACGACTCGCTTGAGGATCTCGTCGGACAGCGACAGTTCGCCCGAGTAATCGGTGCTGGCGACCCAGAGCCGGATGATCTCGGCGCCCAGCGTGTCGGCGACTTTTTGCGGCGCGATCACATTGCCGAGCGACTTGCTCATCTTGCGACCCTGCCCGTCGACGACGAAGCCGTGCGTCAGCAGCGCCTTATACGGCGGCACGCCGTTGATCATGCACGAGGTCAGCAGCGAGGAATGGAACCAGCCGCGATGCTGATCCGAGCCCTCGAGGTACATCTCGGCGGGAAAGTGCGACTCCGCCGCGTGCGAGCCGCGCAGGACGGTTTCGTGCGTCGTGCCCGAGTCGAACCAGACGTCGATCGTGTCCTTGTTCTTCACGTAGTGGTCGGCATCATTGCCGAGCAGTTCGCGCGGTTCGATGTCCTGCCAGGATTCGATGCCGGACTGCTCGACACGCTGCGCGACCTGCTCGAGCAGCTCCGCGGTTCGCGGGTGCAGTTCGCCCGTGGCCTTGTGCACGAAGAACGCCATCGGAGTGCCCCATTGGCGCTGGCGCGACAGCGTCCAGTCGGGCCGGTTCGCGATCATGCCCTGCAGCCTCGCCTTGCCCCAGGCCGGATAGAACTTCGTGGCTTCGATCCCGGCGAGTGCCAGTTCGCGCAGCGTCTTCTCGCCGTTCTTCGGCAGCGTGTCCATGCCGGCGAACCACTGCGAGGTTGCGCGGTAGATCACCGGAGTGCGATGGCGCCAGCAGTGCATGTAACTGTGCGTGAAATTCTCGACCTTGAGCAGTGCGCCGTGCTCGCGTATCACATCGACCACTTTCGCGTTCGCGTCCCAGATCTTCATGCCGCCAAAGAGCGGAAGCGAGTCGGCATAGACACCGTCGCCCTGCACCGGGTTGAGGATTTCGTCGTCGGTCAAGCCGTGCGCCTTGCAGGAGACGAAGTCCTCCACGCCGTAAGCCGGCGAGGAATGCACGATGCCGGTGCCGGTGTCGAGCGTGACGTAGTCGCCGAGGTACACCGGCGCGTCGCGGTCGTAGAACGGATGGCGGAAGCGGATCAGCGCGAGCGACTCGCCGCGCGCCTGCCCCAGCGTGGCGCCTGTCAGCCCCCAGCTTGCCAGACACGCCTCCTTGCGGTCGCTCGCCAGCACCAGCAAGCCGCGCTCGGTGTCGACCAGGTCGTAACTGAATTCCGGATGCAGGTTGAGCGCCTGGTTGGCCGGGATCGTCCACGGCGTCGTGGTCCAGATCACTGCGGCGACCGGTTTGGCGGGCAGCGTTGCGAGTCCGAAGGCAGCCGCCAGGCGGCCGCGCTCGTCGTCGCGCAGCGGGAAAGCGACGTCGACCGCCAGGTCCGTCTTGTCCAGGTACTCGACTTCGGCCTCGGCCAATGCCGAGCCGCAGTCGAAGCACCAATTTACCGGCTTGAGGCCGCGGAAGACGAAGCCCTTGGCCATGATCTTGGCCAGAGCGCGGATCTCGTTCGCTTCCGCGCGGAAGTTCATCGTCGTATAGGGCCGGTCCCAGGCACCGAGCACGCCGAGGCGCTTGAAGTCCTTCTTCTGCCGTTCGATCTGTTCGGTGGCCCAGGCGCGCGATTTGGCAATGACTTCGCGCGGCGGCAGGTTCTTGCCGTACTTCTTCTCGATCTGGATCTCGATCGGCATGCCGTGGCAATCCCAGCCCGGCACGTAGTGCGCGTCGAAGCCGGCCATCTGGCGACTCTTGACGACGACATCCTTCAGCATCTTGTTGACCGCATGGCCGATATGGATGTCGTTGTTCGCGTAGGGCGGGCCGTCGTGCAGGATCCACTTGGGGCGACCGACCGACGCCGCTCGAATGTGCTCATAGACCTTGCGCTCATCCCACTCGCGAATCCACTGCGGCTCGCGCTTGGCGAGGTCGCCACGCATCGGAAACGGCGTGTCGGGCAGATTCAGCGGGTACTTGCGCGTCGCAGGATCGGACGCGGGCTTCTTCTTGGCGTCGGCGTCAGCCATGGCGTGGCACTCCTTGGCCCCCTCGGGCTCTGCAAGAGGTGTCGTGGGTACAGCGGAGCGCGAGTGTACCGTGCGGCTGCAGATCAGCCGGCGGTGGCCGAAGGCAATGGGAGAGCGAACAGCGCCCGCGCCCGCGCGGCATCGGTGGCGATCGCCGCTGCCAGTTCGTCGAGCGTCGCATAGCGCTCCTCGTCGCGCAGCTTCTGCAGGAACTCGACGCGCACGAGACGGCCGTACACATCGTCGTCGAAGTCGAACAGGTGGACTTCGAGCAGCCAGCGGCCGCTGTCATCGACGGTGGGGCGCAGGCCGATGCTGGCGACGCCAGGCCGCGGCGTGGCTCCGAGGCCATGAACGCGGACGGCGAACACGCCCTGGACCGCCGGATGGCGATGCGCGATGCGGAGGTTCAGCGTGGGGAACCCGATCGCGCGGCCGAGTTTGCGGCCGTGGAGCACGCGCCCGCTGATCGCGTACGGCCGTCCCGAGAAGGCGCTGTGCGCGCGCGAGGCCGCCGGCGGTCGAGCGCGGCGCGCACCGCGGAACTCGATATCCGTTCCTCGCCTTCGACCACGGTCGGCATCTGTTCGAGCGCGAACGCGCCGTGCGCCGAGTGCCGCTGCAGCAGTTCGACGTCGCCGGTCCGGCGCGCGCCGAAGCGGAAATCGTCACCGACCAGCAGCCAGCGGGCGCGACAGCCCAGCACGACGAGATCGATGAAGGCATCGGCCGAAAGGGCGGCAAAGGCCCGATTGAAGTGCTGCACGATGACGCGGTCGATGCCGAGTCCGCCAGAGCCTGAACTTGTCGCGCAACCCTGAGATGCGTGTCGGAGCACGGTCGGGCGTGAAGAGCTCGCGCGGATGAGGTTCGAACGTCATCACGGCCGACGCGATGCCGCGCGCCCGCGCGGCCGCGACCACCCGCGCCAGCAACGCCTGATGGCCGCGGTGCACGCCATCGAAGTTGCCGATCGTCAGCGCACACGGTGCGCGCTCGCTCGGCCGCGGAATTCCGCGGAACACCTGCATATGAGGGACAGTTCTCGCTGTGCGTAGCAACGCAAAAGTATACGTTCGGCGCCCAGGTTTGTTCCGTGTTTTCCAAGACTTAGCGCGAGGCCATCGATGCGCCCTCGGTACAATTCGCGGCGATGAAGAACATCGTCGTGCTGATCTCCGGACGCGGCAGCAATCTGGAAGCCGCTGCTGCGGGCGGCTGAGGCGGAGATTGGCACGACGTTCTGGGAGCCGCCGTTGTCGCCGTCATCAGCAATCGCGCCGACGCAGCCGGACTGGCGGTCGCGCGCCGCCTTGGCATCGCCACCGCGGTCATCGAACATCACGGCGTTTCCGTCGCGCGAAGCGTTCGATGCGCGCGCTCGCCGCCGAGATCGACCGGCACGATCCGGCGCTCGTCCTGCTGGCGGGTTTCATGCGCGTGCTGACGCCAGCCTTCGTGCGCCGTTATTACCGGACGCCTGGTCAACATCCATCCTTCGCTGCTGCCGCTGTTCCCGGGTCTGCGCACGCATCGCCAGGCGCTGGCAGCTGGCGTGCGCGTCCATGGCGCCACGGTGCACTTCGTCTCGGACGATGTCGACTCAGGCGGGATCATCGCGCAGGCGGTCGTGCCGGTCCTGCCATCCGACGACGAGGAAATCGCTCGCGGCGCGCGTGCTTGAGCAGGAGCATCGGCTTGTTGCCCCACGCGCTGCGCCTGGTGCTCGACGAGCGCGTGCGTTGCGTCGACGGCCGGGTCGTCGTGCGCGACTGCGGCGCACCGGACCTTGCGCTCCACTGACGATGATGCGCGCGCGCAAGTCCAGGGTGCCGGAACGACATCGCGTTCGACGGCCGCCGCGGACCGCCCGAGGTCGGCGCGTCCGGGCGGCAAGGTGCCGGCCGCCGCGCGCGACACACGGTCTCCGACAGGCGTCCCGGAGCGCAGCCACGATACGCAACGGATCACCTCGCTGATCGTCGACACGCTGGCGCGCGCACTGGCCGCAGGTGCTGCGCTTCGACGGGCCGGCCGACGCCGCCATGTCGCGCTTCTTCCGTGAACACCCGAAGCTCGGCGGTCGCGACCGCAGCGTGATCGCCGAAGCGATCTTTCATGCGCTGCGGCGCCTCTGCCACGCTCGGCCTGGGTCATGCAGCCCGCGGTGCCGGCGCGCGCGCCACGGTTCGCGGCGCTCGTGACGCTCGCGCGGCAATACGGGCTGAACGCGACTCGACCAGCGCGCGCTGCGCGGCGATGCCAGACGCGGTGAAGCACGCGCTGGCGATCGATCTGGCGCAGGCGCCGGCGTCGGTGCGTGCCGAATTGCCGCACTGGCTCTATCTGGCGATCACTGCCCAGTACGAAGATGCGGCGCCACTCGTGGCGGCGCTGACCGAGCCGGCGCCGCTCGACCTGCGAGTCAACCTGGTCTGAAGGGCAATCGCGATGCCGTCCTCGAAGAGCTCCGAGCGCATCACGTCGGAGCGACCGCCACGCGCTATTCGCCCGAAGGCATCCGGCTCGCGAGCAAGCCGGCGCTGACACAGTGGCCCGCGTATCGGGAGGGGCGCATCGAGGTGCAGGACGAAGGCAGCCAGCTGATCGCGCGCCTGCTGCAGCCACGCCGCGGGGAAATGGTGGTCGACTTCTGTGCGGGCGCAGGCGGCAAGACGCTGGCGCTGGGGGCCCTGATGCGGTCCAGCGGCCGTCTGTACGCATTCGACGTCAATCAGCGCCGATTGGAAGGGATGGGCCCGCGACTGAAGCGCTCCGGCCTCTCAAACGTGCATCCAGTCGCAATCCGCAGCGAATCCGACATCCGGGTCAAGCGGCTGCACGGCAAATGCGACCGGGTCCTGGTCGATGCGCCGTGCTCGGGCTCCGGCACTTTGCGCCGCAACCCTGACCTGAAGTGGCGCTTCGACGAGACCGAGCTTGCACGCGTCAACGAAGTTCAGCATGCGGTGCTGGCAGCTGCGGCGCGCTTGCCGAAGGTCGGCGGACGGCTCGTCTACGCGACCTGCTCGCTGCTGAGCGCGCGAGAACCAGCAGGTCATCGAGGAGTTTCTCGTGAACCATCCGGAGTATCGGTTGGTCCCAGCGCAATGACGTTCTGGCGTCGCAAGTCCTGACTCGTGGAACATTCGGCGCGCTTCGCGCCATACTTCGTGATGCTGCCGCACCTGCATGGGAGCGACGGCTTCTTTGCGGCGATCCTGGAGCGTTACTGAACCATGGCCGAGCCGACTGTACTGCAGGAAGTCGTCGATCTGGTGCGCGAGGGCATCACGCAGCCGCGCCGCTCTGGCAATTAGCAGTCATCGCTGCTGGCCTGGTGGGTGGCTGGGTGCTGGCAGGCTATGTGCGCAAACGCACCGAGGGCCGCGTCACGGCGGAGTCTCAGGTCCAGGGGCTGCAGAACTGACGTGTTGCGGTTCTCGATCGCCGGCGTCCGTCGCCTTGCGTTCCCGTTGGCATCGATGCTGATCATCTTCGCCGGCGGCCTGATGCTTCAGGCGACCGGCGTCATCCGCCGTCCCGCCGATGCGCAATTGCTGCGCCTCGTTCTCACGCTGCTGGTCGCAATGGGCGGCATCCGCTTGCTGGTCTACTGCATGCGGCGTTCGTTGCCGGGAGCGACCTGGCTCGGGACTTTCGAACGGGCCATCGCGATGCTGGTCTGGCTCGGGGTGGCCGCGCATCTGACCGGCGTGCTGGGGGACGCGGCCGCCGGATTGGAGTCGGTCCATTTGCCGGTCGGCCGCTCGAAGATCAGCGTGTGGGACCTGCTGGTGGGCGCGGCTTCGGTCGTGGTCACCGCGCTGGCGGCGCTCTGGGTCGGTTCGACGATCGAATCGAGGCTGATGCGCACGGAAGCACTCACCGCGAACTCCCGCGTCGTGCTGTCGCGGGTGACCAAGGCGCTGCTGCTGGTCATCGCGGTGCTGCTGGCCTTGTCGATGGTCGGCATCGATCTCACTGTGCTCTCGGTCTTCGGCGGCGCGCTCGGTGTCGGCCTCGGCCTCGGCCTGCAGCGTATCGCCAGCAATTACGTCAGCGGCTTCATCATCCTGCTCGATCGCAGCCTCTCGATCGGTGACCTGATCACGGCCGCGGACAAGTACTACGGGCGGGTCACACAGATCAACACCCGGTACACGGTGATCAAGGCGCTCGACGGCACCGAAACGATCCTGCCGAACGAGGTGCTGGTGTCGACGCCGGTCGTCAACCATTCGTATACGGACAGCAAGGTGCGCGTCGCCGTCAAGGTGTCGGTAGCGTATTCGGCAAATGTGGACCGAGCGCTCGAAGTGCTCGTCGAATGCGCTCGCGCGCAGTCGCGTGTGCAGCCCGAACCCGCGCCGGCCGCATTCATCACCGGCCTCGGCGCCGACGGCGTCGATCTTGAAGTGGGCTTCTGGATCCGCGATCCCGAGGAGGGCACGCTCGCGGTCCGATCGGAGATCTACGCGGCTGATTCTGCGGAGATTCGCAGAAGAACGCATCGACATCCCCTTTCCGCAGCGCGAAGTGCGGATCGTGGCGGGTCCCGGCGCGGACCCGGGCGTGGCAAAGGGCACTTAAGCACCTTGATTCTGCTCAATTTGGTCGAATCTTTGCTCTAGGGCCGGCAGGCGGTCAGCCGGTACAATGCGCCTTTTATCTACGCACGGGCGCCGCGGTCCCTGGTAATGCGGCGTCTACACGAGGACAATCACTTGATGTATCTGCTTGAATTCCTGGATGGTGGGCTGCTGCAGCTCAACTGGTGGCAACTCATCCTCGCCGCGCTCGCGCTGACTCACGTCACGATCGCGGCGGTCACGATCTACCTGCACCGCAGCCAGGCGCACCGCGCGCTCGATCTGCATCCGCTGGTGGCGAACTTCTTCCGTGCCTGGCTCTGGCTCACGACGGGCATGCAGACGCGCGATTGGGTCTCGATCCACCGCAAGCATCACGCCAAGTGCGAGACGGTCGAGGATCCGCACAGCCCGCAGACGCGCGGCATCAAGACGGTTCTGTGGACCGGCGCCGAGCTGTACCAGGCCGAAGCGAAGAACGCGGAGACGACCTCCCGCTACGGTCACGGCACCCCGAACGACTGGGTGGAGCGGAATGTCTACTCGAAATACACATGGCAGGGCGTCGGCCTGATGATGATCGTCGACCTGATGCTGTTCGGCGCGGCTGGACTGGCGGTGTGGGCGGTGCAGATGATCTGGATCCCGTTCTTCGCGGCCGGCGTCATCAACGGCATCGGTCACTACTGGGGCTATCGCAATTACGACGCTCCCGACGCCAGCAGGAACATATCGCCGTGGGGCATCCTGATCGGCGGCGAGGAACTGCATAACAATCATCACACCCATCCGACCTCGGCGAAGTTCGCGCTTCGCTGGTTCGAGTTCGACCTGGGCTGGGTCTACATCCGCGCGATGCAGGCTATCGGACTGGCCAAGGTCCTGCGCGTCGCCCCGGTGCCGGCGTTTGCCGAACCCAAGCACGCGGTCGATCTCGAGACCCTGCAGGCGGTCATCGCCAACCGTTACGACCTGCTGGCCAAATACGCCCGCAACCTGAAGCTGGCGTATCGGGCCGAGCTTGGCAGCCTGGAACTGCCCGCCGCGGAGCGCGCCCGTTTTGCCAGGCTCAAGGGCTGGCTGCGCAAGGGCGACGTGTCGACACTGCCCGTGGCCGAGCAACGAACGCTGAGCGATCTGATGGCGCACAGTCGCGTGATCAAGACCCTGGTCGAGATGCGGACCGAACTGGCGACGACGTGGGAGAAGAGTTCGGCGTCGCGCGAACAGATGCTGGCGCACCTGCAGGACTGGATTGCTCGCGCCGAGGCGAGCCGCATCCGCGCGCTGGAAGAGGCCGCACTGCGCATTCGCAGCTACCGGGCCGCAACCGCCTGAAGCGACGCAACTCCGCGCATAAAAAAGCCCGGCTTGTCGCCGGGCTTTTTTTATGCGCACTGAATCGAGCGCAGGCAGCGGGCCTTACTTGAGCTTCGTTTCCTTGTAGGCGACGTGCTTGCGCGCCTTCGGATCGAATTTCATCAGTTGCAGCTTGTCAGGCGTCGTCTTCTTGTTCTTCGACGTCGTGTAGAAGTGACCGGTACCGGCCGTGGATTCGAGCTTGATCTTTTCGCGGGCGCCTTTGGCCATGATGATCTCCTGGTGGGCTGATCGCTCAGTGTTGTCGGACGGGCGGCTCAGCCGTGGAGTTCGCCACGCTCGCGCAGCTCGGCGAGCACGACGTCCAGGCCCTTCTTGTCGATCGTGCGGAGTGCTGCGTTCGTCAGGCGCAGGCGCACCCAGCGGTTCTCGCTTTCCACCCAGAAGCGCCGATATTGCAGGTTCGGCATGAAGCGACGCTTCGTCTTGTTGTTGGCATGGGAGACGTGGTGTCCCACCATCGGCCGTTTGCCGGTTACTTGACACACGCGTGCCATTGGAAGCTCCTGTACTTATCGACGCGGTTCATGCTGCGCTCGGAGGCCCGGACAACTGTGGGCGGATCGACGCAAAGCCGCGCATTGTAAGCGTTTTTGCGGTCCCGCAGCAAGCCAGCATTGATCGCTCGTACACCGTTGTGCCGCCGTTCCACCGGGCGCAAAGTCGGCCGGGTCAGAGCAATCCGCGCTCCGCGAACGACACCATCGCAGCGCCGGCGACGATCAGGTGGTCGAGCACGCGCACGTCGACCATGGCCAGTGCCTGGCGCAGGCTCGCGGTCAGCATTTCATCGCTGCGGCTGGGTTCCGCGACGCCCGACGGATGATTGTGGGCGAGGATGACGCCGGCGGCGTTGAGGGCGAGGGCCCGCTTGACCACCTCACGCGGGTAGACACTCGTCTGCGTCAGGGTGCCTCGGAACAATTCTTCGGCGACCAACAGTCGGTTCTGGGCGTCCAGGAAGAGCGCCATGAACACTTCATGCTCGCGGCGCGCCAAGGTGAGGCGCAGGTAATCGCGTACGGCAGCCGGCGAGCCCAGCACGGTGTCGCGCCGTACCTCTTCTCGCAGCGAGCGCCGAGCGAGTTCCAGCACGGCCTGCAGTTGCGCTGACTTCGCGGGGCCGAGTCCCGGAATCGAGGTCAGGTCGGCGGGAGCCGCCGCGAGCAGGCCGCTGAGTCCGCCGAAGCGCGCCAGCGCCTCGCGGCCCAGGTCGAGCGCGGTCCGTCCGGCGGTTCCGGTGCGCAGGAACAAGGCGATCAACTCGGCATCGGACAGCGCCTGGGGCCCATGTGCCAGGAGGCGCTCGCGCGGGCGCTCGTCTTCGGGCCAATCCTTAATCGTCACGCGTGTCGCCTCGACTAGAATCGATCGTCATGGATGACTCCCGCATAGCGACCGGTTCGCATGTCACGCTGCATTATCGTATCGCGGTGTTGATGGGCGACGAAGAGCGTGAGGTGATCAGCACCTTCGAGTCCAAGCCGGCAACATTGACGATCGGAGCCAACGAACTTGCGGCGCCGCTGGAGGGTCGGCTCATCGGGCTGGCCGAAGGTGCGCGCGAGCAGTTCGATCTGCCGTCTGGAGAAGCCTTCGGGACGCGCAGTGCGAATCTCGTGCAGGTTCTGTCGCGCGCCATGTTCGACGCAAACGCCGACGGCGACGTCGAGTACCTGCCGGGCGATGTCGTCGAGTTTGCGAGCCCGGAAGGCATGCGATTCTCGGGAGTACTGAAGGAGCGCGGCGGCGATCGCGTCATCGTGGATTTCAATCATCCGCTGGCCAGCCTGCCAGTTCGCTTCAACGTGCACATCGTCGGAGTGTTGTGACAATGGAAGTGGTGTTGGCCCAGCCGCGCGGCTTTTGCGCCGGCGTCGACCGAGCGATCGAGATCGTCGAGCGAGCGTTGACCGCGTACGGCGCGCCGATTTACGTCCGGCATGAGATCGTGCACAACACTTACGTGGTCGAGGATCTGCGCCGCAAGGGCGCGGTCTTTGTCCATGAGCTCGATGAAGTGCCGACCGGTGGGACGGTCGTTTTCTCGGCCCACGGGGTGTCGAAGTTGGTTCAGTCGGAAGCGGCGCAGCGCGGCTTGCGAGTGTTCGATGCCACCTGCCCGCTCGTGACCAAGGTCCATGTCGAAGTCGCGAAAATGCATGCGGCCGGCTACGACATCGTGATGATCGGCCACGAGGGTCACCCGGAAGTTGAAGGGACCATGGGGCAGCTGGCAGGGGGCATGCATCTGGTCGAGACGTTGGACGATGTGGCCAAACTCGACGTGCGCGATCCCGCGCGGCTCGCCTACGTCACGCAGACGACACTTTCGCTGGACGATGCGGCGGCAGTAATCGCTGCCCTGAAGCAGCGCTTTCCGAAGATCGCCGAGCCGAAGAAGGCCGATATCTGCTACGCGACGCAGAACCGCCAGGATGCCGTCAAGTTCATGGCACCGCAGGTCGACATCGTCATCGTGGTCGGCAGCCCCAACAGTTCCAACTCGAATCGCCTGCGCGAAGTTGCGCAGCGATTTGGTGTCCCGGCCTACCTCGTCGACACCGCCGCGCAGCTGGAACCAGCGTGGTTCGAAGGAAAGCGGCGCATCGGTGTCACGGCCGGCGCGTCGGCCCCGGAAGTCCTGGTCGAGGACCTGATCACGGCGCTACGTTCTCTGGGCGGTACCAGCGTTCGTGCGCTGGAAGGCGTCAACGAGGACGTAGTGTTTCCGATGCCCAAGGGTCTGGGCCGAGTGGCGGCGTAGTTCGCACTCCGGAAGCGAGATCGAACGTGAGACTGCGAACATCGACCCGCGACAACCGATGAGCCGACCCCCTCTGGAAGCCTCCGACGCCCGGTCGTCCAGCCGCTACGACGCGGTCGTCACGGCGCCGTTTGGCGCGGTCGGCATCGAGACGGCGCAGGGTCGCGTCACGGCCCTGCAATTCCTGCCTGCGCAAGCGGCTAAGCTGGCGACGAGCCCGCTCGGCGCGATGGTGAGCGAGCAGCTAGATCGCTATTTCCGGGATCCCGAGGCTCGATTCGATTTCCCGTTGCGGATTGGAGGAACTCCGTTCCAGCGGCGAGTGTGGGACGCGATTGTTTCGATCCCCCGCGGTCAGACGCGGCGGTACGGTGAACTTGCGACCGAACTCGACGCGCCGGCGCGCGCCGTAGGCCAGGCGTGTGGCGACAACCGGCTCCCGCTGATCATTCCCTGCCACCGTGTGATCGGTGCCACGGGCCTCGGTGGCTTTGCCCACGCGCGCACCGGCTTCGCACTGTCGGTGAAGCGCTGGCTGCTTGAGCACGAAGGCGCGCTGGTCGGGACACTGCTCTAGCGTCGATGGATCCGCTTGTCGACCGCTTTCTCGATTCACTCTGGCTCGAAGATGGACTGGCGCGCAATACGCTCGCGGCCTACCGGCGTGACCTCGACGGCCTCGCGCGATGGCTGGTCACACGCAGGGCAACCTTGGTCACCGCGAGTGAGGCCGAACTGGCGGCGTACTTCGCCAGCCAGCATGCCGCCACGCGCGCGGCCACTGCCAACCGCCGCCTGACAGTGCTACGGCGGTTCTACCGCTGGGCCTTGCGCGAGCGCCTCGTCGGAGCCGACCCGACGCTGCGCCTGCATGCGGCACGTCGCGCGCCGCGCTTCCCGGTGACGATCAGCGAAGCCCAGGTCGAAGCGCTGCTCGCGGCGCCCGACACTGCAACGGAACTCGGTCTGCGCGATCGCGCGATGTTCGAACTGCTGTATGCGACTGGGCTGCGTGTCTCCGAACTGGTCGGCCTGAAACTTGGCGAGCTCTCGCTGACCGAAGGGCTGGTGCGCGTCGTCGGCAAAGGCTCGAAGGAGCGCATCGTTCCCCTCGGCGCAGAAGCACGCGTATGGGTCGAGCGATACCTCGCCCGCGTGCGGCCCGAATTGCTCGCCGGCCGCGTTGCCGACGCGGTGTTCGTGACGCAGCGCGCGGCCGCGATGACGCGTCAGATGTTCTGGATTCTCGTGAAGCGCTACGCGACACGGGCTGGCATCAAGGCGCCGCTCTCCCCACACGGACTGCGCCACGCGTTCGCCACGCACCTGCTCAATCACGGCGCCGACCTGCGTGTCGTCCAGCTCCTGCTGGGGCACGCCGACATTTCAACTACGCAAATCTATACGCACGTCGCGCGTGCTCGTCTGAAGTCGCTGCATGCCGAACACCATCCGCGCGGCTAGTGGCCTGCAACAGTCGATTCGGGACTGAAAGGCGCGCCCGCGCGAGCCGAGTGCGCGAAGCGAGCCGCGTCGAATAGCCAGTGCATATTCGCAAGGCGAGCGACAAAGCAATCGGCCGCGCCGGCGTGCAAGGCAGTTCTGAATTGGCTGTTACAGGCCACTAGGGCCATCGCGCGGATCGCTCGCTACACTCGCGCGCCATGGGCAAGGCCAAGCATGTCTCGGAGACTCCGGCCACGCAATTTCTGCGACTGCACCGGATTCCGTTCACCGAACACGCGTATGACTACGTTGAGCACGGCGGCACCGCGGTGTCGGCGCGTGAGCTTGGCGTCGACGAGCACGCGGTCGTCAAGACGCTCGTGATGCAGGACGATTCCGGCGAGCCGCTCATCGTGCTGATGCATGGCGACTGCACGGTGTCGACCAAGAACCTCGCACGCCAGATCGAGCGCAAGCGCGTCGACCCTTGTCGCCCCGACGCAGCGCAACGGCACTCGGGGTATCTCGTCGGCGGCACGTCGCCGTTCGGAACCCGCAAGTCCATGCCGATCTTCGTCGAGCGCAGCGTGCTCGACCTGCCGCGGATCTTCATCAACGGCGGGCGGCGCGGGTATCTGGTCGGGCTCGAGCCGCAGGTGCTGACGCAGTGGCTGGCGGCGCGGCCGGTCGACTGTGCGATCAAGGAGTGATGAATGTCGATGCTGTGGACCTTGCTGGCGATCGTGGCTGCCTATCTGATCGGGTCGATCTCGTTCGCCGTCGTGATAAGCCGCGTGCTTGGGCTCGCTGATCCGCGCAGCTACGGCTCCGGCAATCCCGGCGCAACCAACGTGCTGCGTTCAGGCAACAAGGTCGCCGCCGTGCTAACACTGGCGGGCGATGCGCTCAAAGGCTGGCTGGCAGTTTGGCTGGTCCAGCGCTACGGCCCGACATTGGGTGTAGGCAATTGGGGCGTCGCACTGGCCGGAGTCGCGGTATTTCTCGGTCACCTGTATCCGGTCTTCTTCGGGTTCAAGGGCGGCAAAGGGGTGGCAACCGCCGCGGGCGTCATCCTGGGCTTCAATCCCTGGCTTGCGCTCGCTACCGGCGCCACGTGGCTGATCGTCGCGTTCTTCTTCCGCTATTCATCGCTGGCCTCGCTGATTGCGGCCGTGTTCGTGGCTTTCTACTCCGCGTTCGGATGGGGCTTCGATGAGCGCTTCGTTGCGATCGTCGTGATCTCCGGTTTCGTCATCTATCGGCACCAGGCCAACGTCCGCAACTTGATGGCGGGCAAAGAGCGGCGGATCGGCGAAAAGAGCAAGCCGGCGGCGCCGCGTGCCTGACGCGTATCAGGCGGCGGCTTCGGCCAGCGACCAGCGCGGATGGACTGCGTAGCCCAGATTTTTGCCAAGGTCTACCGGATCGGTCCTTCGCAGCGCGGCCAGGCCGGCGAGTGCGATCATCGCGCCATTGTCGGTGCAGAGGTCTAGCGGCGGGTAGTAGACCTCGGTGCCGCCGCGCTTCGCATCGGCACTCAGGCGTGTTCGCAACTGGGTATTAGCACCGACGCCGCCGGCAACGACGAGGCGCTGCAAGCCAGTTGACTCCAGTGCGCGCAGCGACTTGACGGCCAGTACATCGACGATGGCTTCGACGAACGCTCTGGCGATGTCGGCGCGACCCTGCTCGCACAGGTTGCCCATGCGGCGGACGGCCGTGAGCACGGCCGTCTTCAGGCCGCTGAAGCTGAAGTCCAGGTTGCCGCTGCCGAGCATCGGTCGCGGCAGGCGCAATGAACCTGCGACGCCGAACTCCGCTAGGCGCGACACGGCAGGACCGCCGGGGTAGCCGAGTCCGAGCAACTGTGCGGTCTTGTCGAACGCCTCGCCCGCGGCGTCGTCGACGGTTTCCCCCAGCAGGGTATAGCGACCCCAATCGTTAACGCGCATCAGTTGCGTGTGGCCACCCGAAACCAGCAGGGCCACGAACGGGAAGGACGGTGCCGGCTCGGCAAGCAGGGGCGACAGCAGGTGGCCCTCCAAATGGTGCACACCGACCACAGGCCGGTCGAGCGCATAGCCGATGGCATGGGCGATGCTGGAACCGACCAGCAGCGCACCCGCGAGTCCCGGGCCGGCGGTCACTGCGATGGCATCGATGTCCGTCGCCGTTCGCCCTGCCTGCTGCAGGACGCGATCGAGCAGTGGCAGCACGCGCCGAATATGGTCGCGAGAAGCGAGTTCGGGCACCACTCCGCCGTAGGCCTGATGCATTTCGACCTGGGAGTGCAATGCCTGGCCCAGCAGTCCGGACTCGCTGTCCAGGAGTGCAACGCCGGTCTCGTCGCAGGACGTCTCGATCCCTAAGATCCGCATGGACCGAGTGTAACGAGACGGCCTCCGGCCAGCGGGCCCAAGTTTGACGCTAAGCCTTTGACTTGTCTGCGGAAAGCCCAATGGGCTATACTCGCGCGCTTTGCAGCTTGGACCAACCCCACAAGCCAGACTGGCTGGGGCCGGTCGGCTGGTTCACCCGATCCCCGAGCACCCGATACCGATGCCTACCATTCGCGTCAAGGAAAACGAGCCGTTCGAAGTCGCGCTGCGCCGCTTCAAGCGCACGATCGAGAAAAGCGGACTGCTGACGGAACTGCGCGCGCGCGAGTTCTACGAAAAGCCGACCGCTGAGCGCAAGCGCAAGAAATCGGCCGCGATCAAGCGCCACTTCAAGCGCCTGCGCAGCCAGATGCTGCCCAAGAAGATGTACTAGGCATCACCCCCGAACGGGTTGAATGTAAAGCGCGCCTCCGGGCGCGCTTTGACTTTCTGGAGCCAGAAATGACTGCGACGACAGCTCTCAAAGAGCGCATTACCGAAGACATGAAGGCCGCCATGCGCGCCAAGGAGGCCGGCCGCCTGTCTGCCATTCGGCTGCTGCAGGCCGCGATCAAGCAGAAAGAGGTCGACGAGCGCATCGTCGCCGATGACACGGCGGTGCTGGCCATCGTCGAGAAGCTGATCAAGCAGCGCAAGGACTCGATCGAACAATTCGCGAAGGCCGGTCGTACCGATCTCGTGGACAAGGAAAAGGCAGAACTCGATCTGCTGGTGGGCTACCTGCCGCAGCAGATGTCGGACGCCGAACTGGCAAGCGCAATCGAAGCTGCGATCGCCGAGACTGGCGCTGCCGGTCCCCAGGGCATGGGCAAGGTGATGGCGCTGCTCAAGCCCCGCATTGTCGGCCGTGCCGACATGGGCAAGGCCTCCGCGTTGGTGAAGCAGCGGCTCTCATAACGGGGTGCTGTCACATGCGGCCGCAGGCTGCCGAGGCACGGTGTCCGGCCGCCATTGGCACCGTGACTGATGCAACCGACGCACGCACACGCGCAGCGGCGGAGCCGATGCGTACACTTTCGTCGCAACCATGATTCCGCCGAGTTTCATCCAGGATCTGCTCGCCCGGGTCGACATCGTCGACGTGGTCGGCCGCTACGTGCAACTGAAAAAAGGCGGCCAGAACTTTCTGGGGCTGTGCCCGTTCCACGGCGAGAAGAGCCCGTCGTTCACGGTCAGTCCGTCCAAGCAGTTCTACCACTGCTTCGGTTGCGGCGCGCACGGCAGCGCCATCGGGTTCCTGATGGAGCATCGTGGCCTGGGCTACGTGGAGGCGATCCGCGAGCTTGCTCAGCAGGCCGGCCTGCAGGTGCCCGAAGCGGCGGACCGCGGCAGCGACGCCAGCGGGAAGGTACGCGCGCTGACCGATCTCCTGAAGCAGGCGGCGGACTACTATCGCGCCCAGCTCAAGGACAGCCCCGCGGCGATCGACTATCTGAAGGGACGGGGTCTCACGGGTGCGACGGCGGCGCGCTTTGGACTGGGCTATGCGCCGGACGGCTGGCAGCCGCTGCGCGCAGCGGTCGCCAATTACGACGATCCGCGGCTGACCGAAGCAGGGCTAGTCATCGCCGACGAAGGGAAGCGCTACGACCGCTTCCGCGGTCGCATCATGTTTCCGATCCGCAATCCGCGCGGTCAAGTGATCGGCTTCGGCGCGCGCATTCTTGGCGCGGGCGAGCCGAAGTACCTCAATTCGCCCGAGACGCCGGTGTTCCGCAAAGGCCAGGAGCTTTACGGGCTGCACGAAGCGCGTGACGCGATCCGGCAAGCGGGCCGCGCCATCGTTTGTGAGGGCTATCTCGACGTGATCCAGTTGTCGCAGGCCGGGTTCGCGGAAGCTGTCGCCGCGCTCGGCACCGCTGTCACGAGCGCGCACGTCGGTGCACTGTTGCGCGCAACCGATCACGTGATCTTCGCGTTTGACGGCGATGCGGCGGGGCGCAAGGCCGCCCGTCGGGCACTTGAGGCGACCATGCCGGTCATCGCCGACACCAAGCGTGCGAGCTTCGTCCTGCTGCCCGAGGGCGAGGATCCAGACAGCCTCGTTCAGGCGGGTGGTGCTGTCGCGTTCGAGACCCAGCTGAAACAGGCATTGCCTTTGTCCCGGTTCTTCATCGAGACGTTGGCGAGTGGGCGCTCGCTCGGATCCCCGGAAGACCGGGCGGCGATCGTCGCCGATGCCAAACCCCTGCTGTTGTCGATGGCGCCGGGGGCGCTGCGGTTGCAACTGCTGCGCGAACTGGCCGATGCGGCCCGGACCCCGCTCGACGACCTGGAAACGCTGTATGGCATTCGACGAAGCCGGCCGAATCGCCCGGCTTCGCTGCAGCGGCGGACGCCTCACGTCGAGGTCGAGGATCTCAAGCGTCGGATCCTGCAGCAGCTGCTCGCGCATCCGCCGCTGGCGCGGGAGTTCCATCAGTCGGTGGTCGACGAGCACGTGGGGCTTGAGAATCGGGTCGACCAGGAGATCAGCGAGGTCTGGCGGGCGGCGACCCAGCCGGCGTCCTCCGTCGGAGCCGTCATGACGCACGGGACGCTGCTCGAAGTCTTGCAGGACAGTCCATTTGTCGAGGACTACCGCGCGCTTGCGGCTCAGGAGATGGAACTCGATACCGATGTCGAAACCGCACGGCAGGTTCTGGAGGAGGCGTTCCACAAGCTCAGCCTGCGTCGACTGGAGCAGGAGCGCACCGAGCGCCTGGCCGAGTTCGAGAGGGAGCAGTCGCCGGAGAGGCTCGCCGCCTATCAGGATGCGGACCGCGCCTATATGCGCGCCCGTGGGAAGGCGCCGCGGGAAGCCCGTACGCGGTAGGGCTCACATGGTCTTGCCAGGCTGAATTTTGAAATTTTGCTAAGATATTGAATTCTTGGCGTTTCGTACCCTCAAAGGTAAGCGACGCCGGGGCGCCCAGGAGATCGCGATCAGATCGGTGGCGCAGCAATGATTGGCATTGACCGTGTGCGAGATGCACTCCGGGGCGCCTGAGACCAGGATCCGCCCGGCCCTCGCGGCATGTCTGCTCTAAGACACGCGGTGATGCGAGATCGTGACTGTCCCGCACCGCCGGGCGGACGCGATTGATATCGCGCATTTGGACCCAATGATGTTTCCGGTGTTGTGGGCTGGTCTGCGTACGCGCAGGCAGTGCGCACAGCGCTTTGACCGCGCTGCACCCTGCAGCGGCCGATCGGAGTGAGAACGATGGTGATGAAGAAGCCGGTGGTGAAGGCCCAGCCTGCGCGAGCGAGCGCGCGTGAAGCGACACACACCAAAGGTGCAGTGAAGAAGGCCGCGCCGACGCCGGTGGCGAAGCCGCCTATCAAGGCGATGGCGCTGAAGACGGCGGTGCTGGCCAAGTCTGCGGTCGCAGAAGGCGCTGACTGCGTCGAAGGCAGCACCTGCGAAGGCTGCGACGCCAACCAGCGTCGCGCCGGTCCTCGGCAAGCCGGCTCCGCTGGGCGCAGCACCGCGCGGCCGTCCCGGACGCAAGCCGAAGGCGTCGGAAGAACAGTTGATCGGCGCCGAGGGCGGCGTCGACGCGGTGCCGGAGGCGGGTGACGACGCGGCCGATCCGAGCGTGCAGATCGTCGAGAAGATGAGCGCGACCAAGCTGCGCGCGAAAGACCGGCGAGCCAAGGAAAAGGCGCTCAAGGAGGCGCTGGAGCGCAGCTACCACGGCACCGAGGAAGACCTCGAGGCCCGTCGCAACAAGCTCAAGGCACTGATCAAGCTCGGCAAGGAGCGGGGCTTCCTCACCTACGCCGAGATCAACGATCACCTGCCGGACAACCTGGTCGACGCCGAAGCGATCGATTCGATCATCACGACCTTCGGCGACATGGGCATCCAGGTCTTCGACCAGGCGCCGGATGCCGAGACGCTGCTGATGGGCGACAACGTGCCCACCGCGACCACCGACGATGACGTCGAGGAAGAGGCTGAAGCGGCGCTCACCACTGTCGACGCCGAGTTCGGTCGGACGACCGACCCGGTGCGAATGTACATGCGTGAGATGGGCTCGGTCGAACTGCTGACGCGCGAGGGCGAGATCGAGATCGCCAAGCGCATCGAGGACGGACTGAAGCACATGGTGATGGCGGTGTCGGCGTGCCCGACGACCATCGCCGAGATCCTTGCTCACTCGGAACGCATCCGTGCGAGCGAGATTCCGATCGACGAAGTCGTCGACGGCCTGATGGATCCGACCGCCGAGGATTTCCCGACGGCCGGGGGCGACGAGGAAGACGAGGAAGGCGAAGAGACCACCGACATCGGCGCCTCCGGCATGACTGCGGCGCAGCTGGATGAGCTCAAGGTCCGCGCAATCGAGAAGTTCGACCACGTGGCCAAGCTCTTCGACAAGATGCGCGTCGCCTTCGAGAAGGAAGGGTACAAGTCGCCCGGATATCTGAAGTCGCAGACCAAGATCCTCGACGAGCTGATGAGCCTGCGCTTCACGGCGAAAATGGTCGAGAAGCTGTCGGACACGCTGCGCAGGCAGGTCGACGAGGTGCGCAGCATAGAAAAGCAGATCTACGAGATTGTCGTCAACAAGTGCGGCATGCCGCGCGCGCATTTCCTGAAGGCATTTCCGGGCAACGAGACCAACATGCGCTGGGCCGCGCGCGAGGCCGATTCCGGCCAGCCCTACGGCGAGATCATGCGGCGCAATCTGCCGGCCGTGCAGGAGCTGCAGAGCAAGCTGTCGGACCTGCAGAAGCGCGTCGTGCTTCCGCTGCGCGACCTGCGCGAGGTCTACAAGCAGATGGCCACGGGCGAAGCCAAGGCGCGCAAAGCCAAGCGAGAAATGACCGAGGCCAATTTGCGCCTCGTGATCTCGATCGCCAAGAAATACACCAACCGCGGCCTGCAGTTCCTCGACCTGATCCAGGAGGGCAACATCGGCCTGATGAAAGCGGTCGACAAATTCGAATACCGTCGCGGCTACAAGTTCTCGACCTATGCGACGTGGTGGATCCGCCAGGCGATCACGCGCTCGATCGCCGACCAGGCGCGCACGATCCGCATCCCCGTGCACATGATCGAGACCATCAACAAGATGAACCGCATTTCAGCCGGCAGATCCTGCAGGAGACCGGCACCGAGCCCGATCCGGCCACGCTGGCGGTCAAGATGGAAATGCCCGAGGACAAGATCCGCAAGATCCTGAAGATCGCGAAGGAACCGATCAGCATGGAAACGCCGATCGGCGACGACGACGATTCGCACCTGGGCGACTTCATCGAGGACCAGACGACGATTGCGCCGGTCGATGCGGCGCAGTACAACTCGCTCTCGGGCGTGACGAAGGACGTGCTGGACTCGCTGACGCCGCGCGAGGCCAAGGTGCTCCGCATGCGCTTCGGCATCGAGATGTCGACCGACCACACGCTCGAAGAGGTCGGCAAGCAGTTCGACGTGACGCGCGAGAGGATTCGCCAAATCGAAGCGAAGGCGCTGCGCAAGCTGCGCCACCCGAGCCGTTCCGACAAGCTGAAGAGCTTCCTCGAGTAATCCTGCGTGCGCGCTGCCTCGACGACTCACGGCCATAGCTCAGTGCTGTGGCCGTGCGCGTTTCGGTCCTGCGGGCCGTTAGCTCAGCTGGTTAGAGCAGAGGACTCATAATCCTTTGGTCGCTGGTTCAAATCCAGCACGGCCCACCAACAAACGCCAGACCCCTCCGACTCGACGACCCCTTGTCCGACTACCACGACTTCGAACACTTTGGCCTCGACCCGCGCATCGTCGCGGCGGTGAAGGCGATGGGCTACACGACGCCGACGCCGATCCAGTCCAAGGCGATTCCGGTCGTCATGCAGGGCAAGGACGTAATGGGAGCGGCGCAGACCGGCACTGGCAAGACGGCGGGCTTTGCGCTGCCGATCATCCAGCGCCTTCTGCCGCAGGCGAGTACCAGCATGTCGCCGGCCCGGCATCCGGTGCGGGCATTGATACTGGCGCCCACGCGCGAGCTGGCCGACCAGGTGGCGGACAACGTCAAGCGCTACATCACCGGCACGCCGCTGCGGTGTGCGGTTGTCTACGGCGGCGTCGACATGGATCCGCAGACGCAGGCGCTGCGGACCGGAGTCGAGATCGTCGTCGCCACGCCCGGCCGCCTGCTCGACCACCTGCAGAGCAAGAACACTTCGCTCGGACAGGTGCAGATCGTCGTACTCGACGAGGCCGATCGCATGCTCGACATGGGCTTCTTGCCCGACATCTCACGCATCCTGAATCTCCTGCCGAAAGAGCGCCAGAGCCTGATGTTTTCGGCGACATTTTCCGAGGAAATCAAGAAGCTCGCCGCGAACTTCCTGCGCGAGCCGGTTCTGATCGAAGTGGCACGCCGCAACGCCACGGCCGAGAACGTCAAGCAGGAAGTCGTGCGGCTGCACGAATCCGAGAAGACCGACGTGCTGCTCGAACTGCTGCGCACGCGCGGCGAGGGTGGCGGCCGACTTACTCAGGTGCTGGTGTTCGTCAATTCGAAGATCGAGTGCCGGCGACTGGCGCGGCAACTGCAGAAGGCGGGAGTGAACGCCGACGCGATCCACGGTGACAAGACGCAGGACGAACGCATGAAGGCGCTCGAAGGGTTCAAGGCCGGTTCGATCGAGGTGCTGGTCGCCACCGACGTTGCTGCCCGCGGGCTGGATATCGTCGAGCTGCCGGTCGTCATCAACTACGACGTTCCCTTTGCGCCCGAGGACTACATCCACCGCATCGGCCGCACTGGCCGTGCCGGTTTGAGTGGCTTGACCATCATGATGATGACGGGCTCGGACGAGCGCAGCGTTGCTGGCATCGAGCGACTCACGAAGCAGAAGTTCGAACCGAGCACGGTCACACCTCCGCGGCGTGATCGGCCGGGCCGCGAGGACCGCGACCGACCGGAGCGCAGCGAGGGCCGCCGCCCCCGTCGAGATTCCCCGCGTACGGGCGAGCGTGCGAACGCAGCGCCGGTCGACGATTTCTTCTCGCGTCCCTACGAGCCGGGCGCGACCGGGGCGGGTACGCCTGCGGGGGCACCGGGCGAGCCGCCGGAGACCCCGCGGCCGCCGGGACGCGTTGCCGCCTTGCTGGGCGGAAAGCGCAAGTAGATTTCATCGGTTCGGAAGTGCGTGGGTCGCCCACTGCGGTCGCGACCGCGGGCGGTCAGTCGTTGCCGGACGGCGGCGACTCGGTTTGTTCACAATGCCACGATTCGCGCAGCGTGCGGCACAGTCCGGATCCGCGCGTCCGAGAAATCCGATCAAACGTCGGCTTGGCCCTCAGGCGCCGCCGACCTCCAAGCGCGCAACACCTTCGCCGCAGGCGCGACGCGAACGGTGCCGACGGGTGGGAGTTCAGGGCGCGACGGCAGCCGCCGCAGACGCCGCAGGGAAGGTGATGACGTGATCTGCATCCAGGCGGATGCCGATCTTCTCGCCGACCGCATGATCGTGGTGGCTCGGCACGAGCGCGAGCACCTCGCGCCCGCTTTCGAGACGCAAGGTGTAGATGAAATCGCCGCCGCGGAAGACCTTGCGCAGGACTTCGGCCTTGAGCGGACTGGCATCGTCGTGGACCACATCGTCGGGCCGCAGCAGGACTTCGACATAGCAACCCTTGCCGCACGCGGCGCATCCCTGCTGGCAGGGCAATGGGATCTCGCCCTTGAGCTCGCCCAACTCGATGGCGACATTGCGTGGTGACAGGACCTCGGCCGGCAGGAAGACGCCCTGTCCGATGAAGTCGGCTACGTAACGCGTGGCCGGACGGTGATACAGCTCGTACGGCCGATCCCATTGCTCGAGATTGCCGAGATGCATCACGCCGACGCGATCGGCGATCGCGAATGCCTCCTGCTGATCGTGCGTCACCAAAATGGCGGTCGTGCCACTTGCCTTCAGGATCTGACGGACTTCGTGACCCAGGCGCTGTCGCAGCTCGACGTCGAGACTGGAAAACGGTTCATCCATCAGCAGCAGCGACGGTCGGGGCGCGAGTGCTCGTGGCCAGCGCTACGCGCTGCTGCTGGCCGCCGGAAAGCTCGTGCGGGTAATGTCGTGCCCGTGGTGCGAGGCCCACCAGATCGAGCATTTCCTGAACGCGTCGGGCACGCTCGGCGGCACCGGCGGATCGCAGCCCGAATGCGACGTTGCCCTCCACCGTGAGATGAGGAAACAGTGCGTAGTCCTGGAACACGAGGCCGACGTTGCGGCGCTCCGGTGGAGCTGTGAAGTGCGGACCGGACACCACGAGCCCGTCGATCTCTATCGTGCCCGCCGTGACCGGCAGGAACCCGGCGACGGCACGTAACAAGGTCGTCTTGCCGCAGCCCGAACTGCCGACCACGCAGCCAATCTCGCCGCGATCAAGGGTCAGTGACAGTCCTTCGAGCACGCGACCGCCGCCGCGATAGGCGACGCCGAGGGCGTCGATTACCAAAAGTGTGGATGGTCGAGTTTGTATGTCCATGATTCAGCGAGTCTACCCCAGCAAATGCAGTTAGTTCTCATTTGCATTTAGACTCCACGCAGTCAGGAGGGATTTTGGCGACTTCGAGCGACACCAGTGCGAGCGAGTCGAGGGCAGCGCACCGTCGATCGGCGCTAGCGGCATCAACATCCGGGCTGGGTCGACCGCTCGCGCTTGCGTTGGCGTGCGGCGCTGTCATCGGGCTGCCCGTCCTCAGCATCTTCGCCAGTTTCCTGGGCGCCGCCGAATCCGCCGACACGCTGCGGCACCTTCTGGCCACCGTGATCCCGGCCGCGATGACCGAGACTTTTCTGCTCGGTGCTGGAGTTGTTGTCGGCGTGGTTATCGCTCGGTGCCGTGACCGGTTGGCTCGCAGCGACCTGCGAGTTTCCGGGCCGGATCGCTCTCGAATGGGCGTCTGTTGCTGCCGTTGGCCATGCCGGCCTATATCGTCGCCTACGCCTATACGGATGCCCTGCAATTCGCCGGCCCGCTGCAGTCGGCCATGCGAGAAGCATTCGATTGGCGCCGGGGCGACTACTGGTTCCCCGAAATCCGCTCCGTGCCGGGCGGGATGTTCGTGTTTACTGTGGTGCTCTATCCCTATGTGTATCTGCTGGCGCGGACGGCTTTCCTCGCGCGCACCGCGGCATGATCGATGCGGCGCGCAGCCTGGGACTCACGGCCTGGCAGACGTGGTGGCGGGTCAACATTCCGCTGGCACGCCCGGCGATCGCCGCGGGCGCGCTGCTCGCGCTGATGGAGACGATGGCGGACTACGGCGCGTCGGTCTATTTCGGGTTGCAGACGTTCACGACCGCGATCTATCGCGCCTGGTTTTCGATGGGAGATCGTATGGCGGCGAGCCAGCTTGCCGGGGTGCTGCTCGTTTTGGTGCTGGGGATCCTTGCCCTGGAGCGGCTCGAACGCGGCCGTGCTCGCTTCTTCACGCCCACGGCAAGCCAGCGCCCGGCGCCACGTTCGATGTTGCACGGGTGGCGCGCGTGGGGAGCGGCAGCGGCTTGCATCGCGCCGGTCGTGCTCGGCTTTGTGCTGCCGGTGCTGCTGCTGGTGCGACTGCTCGTTCCTGCCTGGACCAGCGTCGACTGGCCGCGCATATTGGGCATTGGCTCGCGAACACGCTCGGCGTCGCCTTCGCTGGATCTGCGGTCGTGCTCGTCGCGGTGCTCGGGCTCGCGTATGCGGCGCGCGCCGCGGAACGCGGAGCTGCCGGCGACGCTGGTGCACGTCTCTGTGCGGCTGATGAGCCTGGGCTACGCGTTGCCGGGCGCCGTCGTCGCGGTCGGAATCCTGGTGCCGCTGGCGACCTTCGACAACGGGCTCGATGGCTTTCTGAAGTCGCGTCGCCGGCATCGGGACGCGGGCTGCTGTTGACCGGCAGCGTGTTCGCACTGCTCTATGGTTACCTGGTGCGCTATTTTGCCGTCGCGTATCAGTCGATCGAGGCCGGACTGCGCGCATCACGCCGGCAATGGACGCCAGCGCGCGCAGCCTGGGCAGTTCGACCTACGACACCTTCGTGCGGGTGCATCTGCCGATCCTGGCGCCGTCGGTGCTCGCGGCCATGCTGCTGGTGTTCGTCGACGTGATGAAGGAATTGCCGGCCACGCTGGTGCTGCGTCCGTTCAATTTCGACACGCTGGCGGTCGCGGCCTACCAGCTTGCCAGCGACGAACGCCTCGGCGAGGCCGCGCTACCGGCGCTGACCATCGTCGCTGGCGGCGTTATTCCCGTGGCGCTGCTGTCGCGCGCGATCGCGCGCGCCGCGTGGCCCCGGGCACGCGTAGTACGCTTGCCGCCCTTTTGCTGCCGGACGTGTCACCATGGGCTACGCCTATTGCAGCGCCGGCCAGGCGGTGGTGCCGATCGATGGATCGACCGACCTGTACCCGGTGCATCGCATCTACTGTGTCGGACGAAACTACGCCGATCACGCGAAAGAGATGGGGTTCTCCGGAGCGCGAGCCGCCATTTTTCTTCATGAAGCCGGCCGATGCGGTGCTGCCGGCGGCGTTCGGAACGTCGGCGAGATGCCCTACCCGGGGGAAACGTCGAACCTGCATCACGAGATCGAACTCGTGGTGGCGATCGGGCGCGCCGGAAGCGAGATCGCGCAGGCCGACGTGCGCCTCGCACATCTGGGGCTACGCGGTCGGTCTCGACATGACCCGACGCGACCTGCAATTCGCGCTGCGCGACAAGGGTCGGCCCTGGGATGTCGCGAAGGGATTCGACTATTCGGCGCCGATCTCGCCGCTGAGGCCGATCGCGGACACGGGCGAAATTACGGCCGGCGCGATCTGGCTCGAAGTCAACGGCCAGAAGCGCCAGTCGAGCGACATCTCGAAGCTCATCTGGAGCGTCAACGAGACCATCGAGCATCTGTCGCGCTACTACACACTCATGCCCGGCGACCTGATCTACACCGGCACGCCCGAAGGCGTCGGCGCAGTCAAGCGGGCGACCTGCTGTCCGGCGGAATCGCCGGCTCGGCACGCTGCAGGTACGCATCGTCTAGTCGAGTCGATGAACCTGCTGCGCCGGCTGATGCTCTCGCGTGCTCTTGTTCTTCGTCAGTCACGCTCGCGTGCGCTGCGCCCCGAAACGTCGACGGAGCCGTCATCACGCTGAAAGTCCATCACTTTCCTGCCGACCGGTTCGACGACGCATGCGAAGCTGATCGTGCCGTGGTGCGCGAAGATCGAGGCCGAATCCGGCGGGCCGCCTGAAGTGCCAGATCTTTCCCTCGATGCAGCTGGGTGGCACGGCACCGCAGCTCTTCGACCAGGTGAGGGATGGTGTTGTTGACATCGTCTGGACGCTGCCGGGTACAACGCGGGACGCTTTCCGGTGATGGAAGTGTTCGAGTTGCCGTTCATGATCATCGATGCCGAATCGGCCTCGCGCGCGGCGTGGCTCTACTACGAGAAGCATGGAAGAAATGAACTGCGTGAAGTGAGACCGCTCGCCATCCATGTCCATGATGCCGGCTACCTGCATACGCGCGAGCGCCCGGTGCGCACGCTCGAGGATTTCCGCGGCATGAAGTTGCGCGCGCCGACGCGTCAGACCAACAAGCTGCTCGCTGCGCTCGGCGCTTCGCCGGTCTCGATGCCGGTAACCGGCCTGGCCGATGCGATGACGAAGGGTGTGCTGGACGGCGCAGTGGTGCCGTGGGAAGTGGTCCCGGCCGTCAAGGTGCACGAAGTGGCGCGCTATCACACCGAGACCGATCCCAATGTGCCGGCGCTGTACACCGCAGTGTTCCTGTTCGCGATGAATGTGAAGTCCTACGAGCGCTTGCCGCCGGACCTCAAGGCGGTGATCGACCGCAACTCCGGGCCGGAAATCTCGGCCCAGGCAGGGCGCCTGTGGGAGCAGGAAAAGGCGCCGGCGCGCAAGCTCGCGCAGGATCGTGGCAACACGGTCATCGTGGTGCCGGCAGCGGAACTCGCCAACTGGCAACGCGTCGCGCAGCCCCTATTCGTCGAATGGGTTACCGACATGAAGCGACGCCAGATCGATGGCGATTCTCTCCTGTCCGACGCGCGCGCGCTGTTGGCTCGCAGCGCCGCGGCGACTGCTGCGACTGCGCGCGACCGGGCCACCAAGTAACCATGCGGCGCGCGCTTGGCGCGGCGGCGACCGCGTTCGCGCTGGCGGGCGGCGGCATGGTCGCGCTGGTCGCCCTGGTGACGGTGTTTTCGGTGGTTGGCCGTTGGGCCAGTGCCACCCCGCTTCCCGGTGACGTCGAACTGGTGCAACTTGGCACCGCCGCTGCGCTGGCTCTCTTCCTGCCTTACTGTCAGTTGCACGGCAGCCATCTCATCGTTGACATTTTCACAGCGCGCTCGGGGACAGCGCTTCATCGCGGGCTCGATGCTGCCGCGCACGTCGTCGCCGCCGTGGTCCTAGCGCTGCTGGCTGTGCGCGCAGCGGCCGGGGTCGAGAGCCTGCGCATGGCTGCCGAGACGTCAATGGTGCTCGGTGTGCCGCTGTGGCTGGCCTACGCACCGATGGTGCCGTCGCTCGCGCTCGCTGCATTGATCGCACTCCTGGGAGTGCCGGTGGCAGGATCGAGGAACGCCGGCTGATGCTTGAGTGGGGACCTCTGCTGCTGTTTGCCGCGATGCTGGCGTTGATGGCGCTGCGCCTGCCGATTTGGGTAGCGATGTTCGTGCCGGGCGCCGTCGGCTTTGCGGCTATCACCGGCGCCGAAGCCCTGTTGGCCTACTTGAAGGGAATCGTCTTCGCGCGATTCTCGATTTACGACTTGTCGGTGATACCGCTGTTCCTGCTGATGGGGCAACTCGCGACCGAGGGCGGCTTGTCACGCGCGCTGTTTCGCGCGGCGTCGAGCTTCGTCGGCCACTGGCGCGGCGGACTGGCGCAGGCCGCTGTGCTCGCGAGCGCTGCGTTCGGCGCGGTCTGCGGCTCATCGGTCGCCACGGCGGCGACGATCGCGCAAGTGGCACTGCCCGAGATGCGACGCTACCGCTATGACGGCGGCTTCGCGATGGCAGCGTTGGCAGCAGGAGGCACGCTCGGCATCCTGATCCCGCCGTCGGTTGTGCTGGTGCTGTACGCCATTATCGCCGAGCAGAACATCGCGAAGTTGTTCGCGGCAGCGCTGCTGCCAGGGGTCCTGGCAGCGCTGCTCTATTGCGTTGCCGTCGCGATGCTGATGCGG
This sequence comes from uncultured beta proteobacterium, assembly GCA_963724605.1. Lineage (GTDB taxonomy): Bacteria > Pseudomonadota > Gammaproteobacteria > Burkholderiales > Burkholderiaceae_F > JALORV01. The sequence goes on along the minus strand of CAVRVM010000015.1, from coordinate 341,101 downwards.
TGGCGGCCGGAACTCGGGCCGGCCGAGCCGCGGGTACCCTGGCGCGCACGCTGGCCAGTGCTGGGCGGGGTCGTGCCCGTCCTCGTGATCTTCCTGGTGGTGCTGGGAGGCATCTACGGCGGTGTGTTCACCGCCACCGAAGCTGCCGCGATCGGTGTCGCACTGACGGCGCTGGTCGGTGCGCTGCAGCGCCGGCTCACGTGGGCTGGAGTGAGAACCGCGCTGCTCGGCACTGCCGAGGTGTCGGGCGTCATCTTCATGATCTTCCTGGGCGCCGACATGCTGAATGGAGCGCTCGCACTGACGCAGATGCCGGCGCGCGCGGCGGAGTTCGTCGGCACGCTTCCGCTGCCACCGCTGGCGATCCTGGCCCTCGTGTTGATGTTCTACATCGTGCTCGGCAGCGTGATGGACGAGCTGTCGATGCTGCTGCTGACGCTGCCTGTCGTGTTCCCGGCGGTCATGCAGCTCGATCTCTTCGGCTTGCCGCTGGATGGCAAGGCGATCTGGTTCGGAGTGCTACTGCTCACGGTGGTCAACATCGGATTGATCGCGCCCCCGGTAGGCCTCAACATGTACGTGGTCGCTGCGCTGGCGCGGGATGTGCCCATCGCACAGGGCTACCGGCGCGTCGGCGCTTTCCTTGCCGCCGACGCAGTGCGACTCGTGCTGCTGCTCTGCGTGCCGGCGCTGTCGCTTTGGCTGGTGCAATTCGTTCGCTAGGATGGCGGTCTATGAAGCTCTACAACTACTTCCGCAGTTCGGCGTCATTCCGGGTCCGCATCGCGCTCAACGTCAAGGCTCTGCCCTATGAGTACGCGGTCGTGCACCTGACCCGGGACGGCGGGCAGCAGTTTGTTCCGGCGTTCCGTGCATTGAACCCGGATGCGCTGATCCCGGTCCTCGACGACGACGGCCGCGTGCTGACGCAGTCGCTGGCAATCATCGAGTACCTTGAGGAGACGCACCCCGAGCCTCCATTGCTGCCGCGCGATGCGCTCGAACGCGCCTACGTGCGCTCATTTGCACTCGGCATCGCGTGCGAGATCCATCCGCTCAACAATCTGCGTGTCCTGCGTTACCTGGTGCGTCAACTTGGCGCCGACGAGGATGCGAAGAACGCCTGGTACCGGCACTGGGTCGAGCAGGGCCTCGGCGCACTCGAGGCCCGTGTTGTCGCCGAAGGGCTTTCCGGGCGTCATGTGCTGGGCGAGCGCGTCACGCTGGCGGATGTCGTGCTGGTGCCACAGATCTTCAATGCGCGCCGTTTCGACTGCCGGCTCGACCACGTGCCGACACTGCTGCGCATCTTCGACCACTGCATGGAACTCGCGCCTTTTATCGACGCCCAGCCATCGAAGCAGCCGGACGCCGAGTAATCGCCGTCTTGCGCGCGCTCAGCGGTCGGGCGACCTGGATTCGCGCACCGCAGCGGCCAGGTCAGTGACGGCGGTGGCGTAGAAGTAGCTGCGGTTGTAGTGCAGGATCGCGCTGAAGTTTGCGGTGCCAACCCGGTAGGCGCGACCGGGCTGCCCGGCGCCGTCCACCAGCGGCAGGTCGATGACGATCACCGCGGTGTCGAGTGGCAGCAGCGCATCGGTGGTCACGCCTCCAGCCAACGCAGCTGACCACGTCGTCCGCGCCTCGATGCCGCGACCGAGTGCATCGACGATGCTCTCGTCGGCCTCGGCCTCGAACACGATCGGCAGATCGCGCTGCCAGCCATGTCCCACCAGAAAGTTCGCCACCGAGCCGACCGCGTCCGTGGGGCTCGCCAGCAGGTCGATTCTCCCGTCGCCGTCGAAGTCGACGCCCCAGCGGCGGATCGAGCCCGGCATGAACTGCGGCAAGCCGATCGCACCGGCAAACGAGCCACGGTATGAGATTGGATCGCGCCGCTGCTCGCGCGCGAGCAGCAGGAATTCGATGAACTCGGCGCGGTAAAAATCGGCCCGTCGCAGATAATCGAATGTCAGCGTCGTGAAGACGTCGAGCGTGCGGAAGTTCCCGGTGATGCGTCCGAAGTAGGTCTCGACACCGATAATGGCCACAATGATCTCGGCGGGCACGCCATAGTGCTCTTCGGCTCGCGCCAGTGCGGCGCGATGCTCTTGCCAGAAATCCACTCCCGCCTGAACGCGCGCCGGCTCAAGGTAACGCTGGCGGTACTCAAGCCAGTTGCGCTGGCCGAACGGAATCGGTGGTTGCATCAGGCGTTCCACACCGGAGGAGTAGCGCGCCTCGCGCAACCAGCGTTCGATTTGCGCGCGTTCGAATCCGTGCGTCGTCACCATTTCGTCGACGAACTGCTGCACGTCGGGTCGCGCCAGGTATGAATTGCGCACCTGCGCCTGCGCGACAGCAGCCAGCGCAGTGAGCGAACAAAGAAACGCCCGACGACCGATCGTCACAACGGATTCGGACGCGGCCGGAACGCCCGGATCGCACGTCGCAGCGAACGGACGTCGGCGCGCGTCGCATGGGCCGAGACCGGTCCATAGCGCAGCTGCTCGTAGCGCGACAGCAGTCGGCGCGCCAGCTTCACGTCGTCTTCGACCAGCGCGCGCTTGGTCCGTACATAAAGCTCGCGCGGACCGCAGGAAACGGATGCTGCGACTCCGGCACGTTCGAGCCGTTCCCGCAGCAGCTGGAATGACGCCCCGAGCGGGTCCCGTACGAGGCGCGGCCGCAGCGAGACAAAGGCGAGCCAGGCGAGCAGGATGCACATGACGAGCGCCAGCACCAGCGTGACACTCTCGAGCCGTGGCGCAAGACCGAGCCGTTCGACCAGCGCCTGCTGGCGTTCCTGCGAATAGGTCAGGACCCACTGGTTCCAGCTGTTCTGCACGGCTTCCCAGTTGAAGCGCAGCGCACGCAGCCATGGCACATCCGTTCCGGCTGCCATCGGGGCCCGGCCCGCCTGTCGTGCAATCTCGCTGGCACCACCCTGTATGCGCACCGGCGACACGACGGCGGTCGGATCGACACGCACCCAGCCCTGACCCTGGAGCCAGACTTCCGTCCATGCATGGGCGTCGGACTGCCTCACCGTCATGAAGCCGTCGACCGGATTCAGTTCGCCGCCCTGGTAACCGGTGACGACACGCGCCGGAACGTCCAGTGCGCGCATCAGGAACGCGAAGGCCGATGCGTAGTGCTCGCAGAATCCGAGTCGCGTGTCGAACAGGAAGTCATCGATCGAGTTGCGTCCGAGCGCCGGCGGCTCCAGCGTGTAGCCGTAGCCACCCCGCCGGAAGTGTTCCAGCACCGCATTGACGAGCCGGACGTCGTGCGCGTAGCGCTCGCTCGCCGCGCCGGGCAGGACCTGGTCTCGCAAGTCCTGTGCGAACTGCACCGTGCGTGGGTTGTAGCCCTTCGGCAGCACCAGCCAGTCCTGCAGTTGCGGCGGCGCGAGGTTGGCGTCGAGCCGGTAGGACGTGTACGACGTCATGTCGTAGCGGACACGGCTCGTGATCAAGTCGCCGGCCAGCAGTTGCATGTCAGGCATCAGCCGCGCCTGGTGCAGCGCCAGCGTCGGCAGCTGTCCCGGGGCTTCGAGGGCGAACAACCAGTCGCGCTTGTTAGGCTCGAGCGTCACCGCATAAGTGACGGCCGAGCGCCGGTCCGCCTCGATCGCGAGCTCCGGCGCCACCGTGCGACTGGCCAGCGGCAGCCAGGTGCGGCCCGTGTACGTACCGAACACCGGACCGCGCCAGTAGAGCTTGTCGTTGCCGGGCGCTGCGCCCGCGAAGCTGACGCGAAAGGCAATCTCGTCGGACTCGAGCAGGCGGCTGATCGAACCGGGCGACATCGAATTCGACAGTCCGGTGCTGCCTCGACCCGACTCACCCGGCATGCCCCACAGCGGCCCGGAAAAGCGCGGGAACAGCACGAAGAGCGCCACCGTCAGCGGGACGGCCTTGGCCAGCGTCAGTCCGACCAGGCGCAGCTTGCGTGCCGCGGGCAGATCGACCTCATCAAGGTTGACGCTGACCAGCACGAAGAACAGCGCGATCACGGCCGCGACGGTGATCATCGCGACCGGCAGACCCTGTCCGTAGAGGAACTGGGTGAGCAGGATGAAGAACGAGAGGAAGATGACGACGAAGATGTCACGCCGTGCACGCATCTCGAGCAGTTTCAATGCCATCAGCAGCAGCAGGAACGTGACGCCCGCCTCCTGTCCGGCCAGCGTTCGGTGCTGAAGGTAAACCGCACCGGCAGCGGCCAGCAGCAGTGGCAGCATGATGAAGCGTCCCGGCAGTGGACGTTGCGCGATCGTTAGCCAGACGCGCCAGAAGAGCAGCAGCGCGACGACCGCGGTGGCCCACCAGGGCAGGTGCTCGAAGTGCGGCACGACGACCAGCGTCACAGCCGCCAGCAGCACCAGCGTATCGCGGCGCTCGCGCGCTGCGCTCGAGGTCTGTGGCCCGAACACGCGCACGACAGGCGCCAGCCAGCGTTTGACGGCGGCATAGCCGTGCGAGCCGGTGGTCGCAATTCTCCATCTCAGCCCCTCTGCAGCGCGAGTGCCGTGAGGCAGCGCTCGCGATGCTGCAGGCCCGAGCCCGGCGAACACCATCGCGTCCGGCAGCCGCAGGCCGTAGCGCGCATGGGCCGCGTCGGCGTCCAGCACCCAGCGTGTCAGGCGCGACAGTTTCTGTTCGACGTCCAGGTGCCGCGGCAGGCTGTCGAAGTCGAGCAGCATTTCGCCGCCTCCTTGTGCCTCGAACTGCTTGACCGACAGCTCGTCCGAGCGCGCAGCCAGTCGCCACGCGATCATCTTCTGCGGGTCGCCCGGGCTATACGGGCGCACGCCGGCAAAGTCATCGCCCGACGCCGCAAGGCCGAAGCCGTCGCCCCCGCCTGCGCCAGTCGTCGGCAGCGGCGGCGCATCCGTTTCCGGTGCCGGGTACACGATGGCCGTGAGGGCAGGTGTCAGGTAAGCCCAGGCGCGCCACAAACCGAACGGGTAGCGGGTCTCGATGACGATGCGTGGCGCCGGCAGGCGGCCGCGCTTCGGCGCGGGCAGCGGCACGCCGATGCTCCGATCGCCGCGTGCCGGAATCTCTTTCGAAACCGTCAGTGTGGGTCGCGGGTGTCTCAGGAGGGAGGGAAAGCGGCGTGGCGCCGTAGCTGGATCGATGAAAGCAAAGCGCAGCGCGAAGCGGTCAACGGTGGTCGGATTGGTCGCAGTCACCTCGAATATCGGCGACATCGCCAGCGAAGACCGGCTCGACGCGAACCCCGCGCAACACGATCTGCGCAAGGTTAGAGTGGGTCGTATGCATGCCGACAACAGCCATGCTGGCGACCAGGAAAGTGAGAACGTAGCCGAGCTGCAGGTCGTAGTTGATCGATCCGATCAGCAGCACGAGGATCGCGCCGCCGAACACAAGCCCGGGCGTGGTCGGCAGGATGTAGACGCGGCGTCGATCGAGCAGCACGTCGCCGGACTCCGGACCGCGCCGGCCGGCGATCCACTGGCCGATGCGAACTGTCAAGGGATGCGTCACGACGCTCATCGAACGCTCTCCGGAACGCCAGCAACGGCGCTCACGGCACCGGAACGGCGCCGATCAGCTGGCTGACGAGTTCCCTGCCGTGCAATCGCACGGCCGCTGTCGCGACTGACCGCATGCAAGCGGTGACCGGCCACGGCGGGCATCACGTTCTGCACATCTTCCGGGATCACGTGATTGCGTCCATCCAGCCAGGCCCAGGCCCGCGCCGCGGCCAGAAGTGCCAGGCCCCCGCGCGGAGACAATCCTTCGGCGTACTTGCCAGATGCGCGCGTGTGTCCCATCAGCGCCTGCACGTAGTCGAGTAGCGCGGCCGACACGAAGACTTTCTTCACTTCGACTTGAGCGGCGACCAGGTCCGACGGTCGCGCCACCGCTGCCAGCGATTTCAACATGTCGCGCCGTGCCTCGCCGGAGAGCAAGGCACGCTCGGCGGCGCGATCCGGATACCCGAGGCTGATGCACATCAGGAACCGGTCGAGCTGGGATTCCGGCAGCGGAAACGTGCCAACCTGCGAGAGCGGGTTCTGGGTCGCGATCACGAAGAAGGGCTGGGGCAGGGGACGCGACTGGCCGTCGATCGACACCTGGCTCTCCTCCATGGCCTCCAGCAACGCACTTTGCGTCTTGGGGCTCGCGCGGTTGATTTCGTCCGCCAGCAACACCTCGGTGAAGATCGGGCCCGGGTGAAACACGAATTGCTCCGCTCGTGCGGTCGTAGACGGAGACCCCGATCACGTCGGACGGCAGCAGGTCGCTGGTGAACTGGATGCGGCGGAACGGCAGGCCCATTGAGATGGCAATGGCGTGGGCCATCGTCGTCTTGCCCACCCCGGGGGCGTCTTCGATCAGCAGGTGGCCCCCCGCCAGCAGGCAGGTCAGGCTCTGCCGAATCTGCAGAGTCTTGCCGACGATGACACTGCCGATCTGGGTGGCGGTCGCGCGGAATTTCTCTAACATGGGGTCAAACGCTCAGGCCGCGCCGTGCGGATCTCGAAATCGGGCTGGAAGGAGACATGCTTCACACAGGAATCTTCACGCACCGCGCCTGCACCGCGCACGAAATGGGTTCCTGGCATCCCGAGAGCCCGGAACGACTTGCGGCCATCCACGATCACCTGATTTCCACCGGGATTGCACCGCACCTGGAGCACTACGACGCGCCCGTCGTATCGGAAGTGGCGCTGGCACGCGCCCACGACGCGGAGTACATCGACAGATTGAAAACCAGCGTACCACAGCAGGGGTACTGGCCCGTCGATCCCGACACCTCGATGAATCCGCACACCTGGAACGCCGCGTTGCGATCGGCGGGTGCGGTGGTGGAGGCGACCGATCGGGTCATTGGCCGCGAGCTGGCGAATGCCTTTTGCGCGGTGCGTCCGCCCGGCCATCACGCGCGCAAGGCAGCGGCGATGGGATTCTGTTTCTTCAACAATGTGGCGATCGGCGCTCGTCATGCGCTTTCGGTGCACGGGCTGCAGCGGGTCGCGGTGGTCGACTTCGATGTGCACCATGGCAATGGAACCGAAGAAATCCTCGCGGGCGACGAGCACGTTTTGATGGTCAGTTTCTTCCAGCATCCGTTTTACCCGTACACAGGCACCGAGCACGTGGCGAAAAACATGGTGAATGTGCCGCTTCCGGCCGGAACGAAGGGTGATGTCGTGCGGCAGGTCGTCGACGAAGTCTGGCTGCCGCGCCTGCGCGAGTTCCGCCCGGAGATGATCTTCATCTCCGCGGGTTTCGACGCGCACCGCGAGGATGACCTCGGACAGATGGGGCTGGTCGAGGCCGACTATGCATACATCACTCAGCGCCTGATGGCGGTCGCCGACGAGTTCGGCGAAGGCAGGATCGTCAGCTCGCTCGAGGGTGGATACAACCTCAGCGCGCTGGCCCGCAGCGTCGGCGTGCACGTGAAGATGCTGGCGCAATTGTGAAGAAATTCAGGTGCACGCCCTTTGGGCGGCCGGGCGGGCGCACACAAGGAGCTCGGCTGGCGCCGCGCTGAAAAGCGATGCCAAAGACGATCTACGACGTTGGGCTGGACCGGAGCCCTGCGAACTTCGCGGCACTGTCGCCGCTCGGCTTCGTCGAGCGCAGCGCGACGGTGTTCCCGGACCTGCCCGCAGTCGTGCATGGCAGCGGTGCAAAGCGGATCCGTCGCACCTGGCGCGAGGTGTACGCGCGGTCGTGCCAATTGGCCCACGCGTTGACACGGATCGGCATCGGTCGTGGCGACACGGTGGCGGTGATGCTGCCGAATACTCCGGAGATGGTCGAGGCGCATTACGGCATTCCGATGGCAGGCGCGGTGCTGAATGCGCTGAACACGCGGCTCGATGCGGCCTCGATCGCCTTCATGCTGGAGCACGGCGAAGCGAAGACCATCATTGTCGACCGCGAGTTCGCCCCGATCGTGCGTGCGGCGATCGAGCAGCTGGGGCGATCGCTGCAGGTGATCGATGTCGACGATCCGGTCTACGAGGGTCCGGGAGCGCCGGTGGGAAGTGTTGCTTACGAAGCATTCCTCGCGACCGGTGCGTCGGATTTTTCATGGCCGCGGCCGACCGACGAGTGGAACGCGATCGCGCTCAACTACACGTCGGGTACCACGGGCAATCCCAAGGGAGTCGTGTACTCGCACCGTGGCGCCTACACGAATGCCGTGTCGAACGTGCTGGTCTGGGCGATGCCGCACCATCCTGTCTACCTCTGGACGCTGCCGATGTTTCACTGCAACGGCTGGTGCTTCCCGTGGACGGTCGCTGCAATGGCGGGCACGCACGTATGCCTGCGTCGCGTCGAGGCGGCGGCCGTGTTCGACGCCATCCGCACCCATCGCGTCACGCATTACTGCGGCGCCCCGATCGTGCACTCGATGCTGGTCAACGCGCCGGACGAACTGAGGAAAGGCATCAGCCACCGCGTCAGCGCGATGGTCGCTGCGGCCGCTCCCCCGGCGGCGATGATCGAAGGCATGGACCGGATGGGTTTCGACCTGACGCATGTCTACGGGCTGACCGAGGTCTATGGACCGGCGACGGTCTGCGCCAAGCAGTCCGCGTGGGCTGCGCTCGATGTTGGCGAGCGGGCTTCACTGAACGGCCGGCAGGGCGTGCGTTACACGCTTCGAGGAGGACGTGGCAGTGCTCGATCCGGAGACCATGCAGCCGGTGCCATGGGACGGCGCGACGATCGGCGAGGTGATGTTCCGCGGCAACATCACGATGAAGGGATATCTGAAGAACGAGAAGGCAACGCACGAAGCCTTCAGCGGCGGCTGGTTCCACTCGGGCGACCTGGCGGTGGTCCATCCCGACGGTTATCTGCGCATCAAGGACCGCAGCAAGGACATCATCATTTCCGGCGGCGAGAACATCTCCTCGATCGAGGTCGAGGATGCGCTGTTCCGCCACCCCGCGGTCATGGCGGCCGCGGTCGTGGCGCAGCCGGATCCAAAGTGGGGTGAAGTGCCCTGCGCCTTCGTCGAACTGAAGGAGGGTGTCACACTGACGGGCGAGGAATTGCTGGCGCACTGTCGCCAGTATCTGCCAGGCTTCAAGGTGCCGAAGCGCGTCGTCTTCGGACCCCTGCCCAAGACCTCGACCGGCAAGATCCAGAAGTTCATGCTCAGGCAGCAGGCGAAATCGGCTTCCGCCATCGATATCTAGAGTAAGGAGAAGTTGATGAATGCTCCGGAAAGCCGCGCCATGAGCGGACCCCTATGTGCTGAGCGAGCGCGACGATCGGCGGTGTCGTGACGCTGACGCTCAACCGTCCGCAGCAGTTCAATGCACTGTCGGAGGAAATGATCGCGGCGCTGCAGGCTGTGCTGGATGAGGTTGCCGCCGATGCGACGGCGCAGGGTCGTCGTCATCGCCGGCAAGGGCAAGGCGTTCTGTCCCGGGCACGACCTGAAGCAGATGAAGGCGAACCCGTCGGTCGACTACTACCGCGGGCTCTTCGCGCAGTGCGCGCGGCTGATGATGACGATCCAGCGCATGCCGCAGCCGGTGATCGCCCGGGTGCACGGCATTGCGACGGCGGCCGGCTGTCAGCTTGTCGCGATGTGCGATCTCGCGGTCGCGTCGTCGGACGCTCGGTTCGCGGTCAGCGGCATCAATGTGGGGCTCTTCTGTTCGACGCCGGGCGTGGCGTTGGCGCGCAACGTCGGCCGCAAGGAGGCCTTCGAAATGCTCGTTACCGGCGACTTCATCGACGCCGCGACTGCGCAGGAACGTGGCCTCGTCAATCGCGTCGTGCCGGCGGATCAGCTCGATGCCGAGGTCGCGCGCCTGGCGGCGTCGATTGTCGCCAAGCCGAGAGTGGCGATCGCCATGGGCAAGGAACTCTTTTACCGGCAGATCGAGACCGGCATCGATGCGGCGTATCAGCTGGCCGGACAGACCATGGCCTGCAACATGATCGACGACGTCGCGCAGGAAGGCGTGCAGGCGTTCATGGAGAAGCGCAAGCCGACCTGGGCGCCGTAGAGCGCTTCTACGGCTTGACGACCTCCTGTTCGACTGCCGGCGGCGTGTTCACTGCGCGGCGGAAGAAGTTCAGCAGAGGAGATTCATTCGTCGCCTCGGTGGCGGGCTCGGCGGCGGCCGGCTTGCTTCGCTGGCAGTCACTGCGGGCGCGGGTTTCGCCGTGGCCGGCGCGCTGGCCGATCGCACCGGCTTCGCAGCTGGAGCCGCCGCTCCGCTCGGGCGCGATTCGGCCGCTGCTGACATCGGTCTTGCTGTCGGTCGGCAAGGGCAGGGCGAGCGTGTAGAGCGCCAGCGCAACCCAGCCGGCGACGACGAGCAGCGGCAGGCCGCGTGTCGACGCCTGTGCCAGCAGCGCGGTCACGGCGCCCTGGCGCGCAAACGCCGGCGGCCGCGCGGCAACGCGTTCGAGCGCATCCTCGACTCGCTGCCGCTGCAACTTCAGCGGGCCGACGCGATCACGCGCCGCACGCAAACCGAGATACGTGCCGCTCACCGCGAGTACTGCGAAAAGTGCAATGCCGGTGAGCAGCCAGCGCTTGCCGGGCAAAGGCAGGGTCCACGCACCCACCAGCACGATGAGGTAGGCCGTCAACAGGAATGCCTGAGCCACGATCACCCACGACAGGTGCTGGCCGAGCGCCGCGGCAGATCCCTGGATCGCGGTGTTCAGGCGATCGAGTTCGCGTTCAAGCGCAAGGCGGTTGTCGTCCTGCGCCAGTGCCGTGTCGGCCGCCTCGCGCACAGCATCCGCGCTGCCGTCGGTCGTGGACAGAGGCCGCATCGTGTTCTCCAGTGACAGGTTCTGCACGGAGTTTCGACAGCACAATGGCGAGCAGGGATCGCCCATCCGGCGGAAGGCGCCTCACTCCCACGGGCGATGGTTGGCACTTGCGTCTGGCGCGGAGGCATGGAGCGGCGGCGCATCCTGGGCCGGACTCTGGCACGACGCTGGCCAGGAGGCTGCCGAGATCAGCCGGCGCCCGGCGGTCCAAATTCCGCCAGAACCGCGCCGAAGACATCGACGCCCCAGTCCAGCGCTTCGCGGTTGATCGTCAGCGGTGGAGCAAACCGGATCACGGTTTCGTGCGTCTCCTTGCTCAGCACGCCGCGCTCGGCCATGCACTCGACGACGGCGCGCGCAGACACCCGCGTTCCGTCGAGTTCGACACCGACCCACAGTCCGCGACCGCGCACCGCGCGTATCAGCGTGGAGTTGAGACCGCGGAGGCGGGCGAGCAGATGCGTTCCGAGCTCCCGGCTGCGTTCAACCAGATTTTCGTCGCCGAGCACGCGCAGTGCTTCGAGCGCCACACGCGCAGCAAGCGGGTTGCCGCCGAAGGTCGAACCGTGACTGCCGGGACCCATGACGTCCAACACGTCCGCGCGCGCGACGAACGCCGACACCGGCAGCAATCCTCCGCCAAGCGCCTTGCCGACCAGCACACCGTCGGGGCGGATGCCTTCGTGCATATAGGCGAACATCGCGCCCGTTCGACCGAGGCCCGACTGGATCTCGTCGAGGATCAGCAGCACGTTGCGCTGATCGCACAACCGACGTGCCGCCTGCAGGAAGCCGTCAGGCGGCAGCACGATGCCGGCTTCGCCCTGGATCGGTTCGATCAGCACGGCGCAGGTGGTGTCGGTGATCGCCGACTCGAGCGACGCGACGTCGCCGAAATCGAAATGACGGAAGCCCGGCGCAAAGGGTCCGAAGTCCGCGCGGTACGACGCTTCGGTCGAAAAGCCAACAACTGTCGAGGAGCGCCCGTGGAAGTTGCCACGCGCCACCACGATCTCGGCGCGGTCGGGCAAGATGCCCTTGACGCGGTAACCCCAGCGACGTGCCGCCTTGATTGCGGTCTCGACCGATTCGCAGCCTCCGCTCGCCGGCAGCGCTCGCGCGGGTGCCGGCAGATCGGCCACTTCGACCAGCTTGGCAAGAAACGGGCCGAGCAGAGTCGAGTGATACGCGCGTGAAGTGACCGCCATGCGCTGGGCCTGCTCGATCAGCGCCCGCACGAGCCGCGGGTGCGCGTGGCCGTGACTCACCGCGGAGTACGCCGACATGAAGTCGAGATAGCGCTTGCCGTCGGCATCCCACAACCAGCATCCGTCGCCTCGTTCGAGCACGACCGGGATCGGCGCGTAGTTTGGCGCCGCAAACGCCTGCTCCAGCGCAATGGCGGTCGTCGCCCCGTTGAAAACCTGTCCGAGTCTTGCATCCATCTCACACCTCGTCCGTCTTCGACGAGTGTATGGGGCGCGCGGGCCGGACGAGGCGGATTGGCGTCGGCCGTTCTGCGCGAAGCGGCAGTACGGCGGTGTGACTTCCGCCGATTCGGCGGTGCCTTGTGCCGATAGCGGGCGCCGTCAGGTCAACGGATAGCCCCGGAATTCCTTGACAGTCTGCAACTCCGGCTTCGAGCTGATCTTCTCGACAGCGAGGGTGGGGTCGTCGGTCCATGCATTGGTGAGGTCGCGATAGTGGTCGAGATCGCGGCAAGCGAGGCGCAGCACGTAGTCGCACGCTCCGGACACGAGAAAGCATTCGACAACTTCTTCGGCGGCGCGCATTCGCTGCTCGAAGCGGCTGTGTGTGGCCTGGGTCTGGTCCTTCAACGTGACTTCGACGACGATCGTCAGCAGGCCGCCGAGCCGGCGCGGATCGAGCACCGCCATGTAGCCGGCGATCAGCCCCGAGCGCTCGAGCCGGCGCACGCGATCGAGGCAGGCGCGCGGACTCAGTGCGATGCGCTCCGAGAGGTCCTGGTTCGTGATGCGCCCATCGGCCTGCAGTATCTCCAGGATCTTGCGATCGATGCGATCGAGCATTTTGGTAGCCATGCGCCGCAGTATACGAACGCGAATGGCCGCGCTGACGACGAGTCCGCTCACGTAGCATGAGCCACTCCGACTGCGTCCATTGCCCGCGATGACTCTGTTCGATTCCGCCGCCCTCAATCCAGGTGTCCGCCCGCGCGAGGTGATGGCGTGGGCCGGGTATGACTTCGCCAATTCGGGCTACACCACTGTCGTGCTGACGGCGGTGTTCAACGCCTACTTCGTTGGTGTCGTCGCCGCCAATGCCGACTGGGCGACGTTCGCTTGGACGCTGGCGCTCGGTATCTCCAACGCACTGGTCATGGTCGCCATGCCGATGATCGGTGCCTACGCCGACCTGCGGGCGCGCAAGAAGTGGCTGCTGGCGCTGTCGACCGGGGGCTGCATTGCGGGGACCGCGGCACTCGCGGCGGTCGGCCCCGGAGACGTTGCGCTCGCCGCAAGCGCCATCGTCGTATCCAATTTCTTCTTCATGATCGGGGTCGCCCTGATTGCCGCGTTTCTGCCTGAACTGGCGCGCCCCGATGCGCTCGGCAAGGTTTCCGGCTGGGGCTGGGGCTTCGGCTACGTCGGTGGTCTCATTACGCTGGCACTGTGCCTGGCCTACGTGCAATGGGCGCAGTCCGTCGGCAGCACGGCGAGCGAGTTCGTGCCGATCACGATGCTGATCACTGCCACTGTCTTCGCGTTCGCGGCGGCGCCGGCGTTGCTGATCGTGCGAGAGCGGGCGGTACCGCAGGCCGACGAACGGGTCGGCCATTTCGTGCACCAGGCGATGTCGCGCCTGTTGCATACGCTGCGGCATATCGACCTCTACCGCGACTTCGCGCGGCTGTTGCTGTGCGGGGTGTTTTACCAGGCCGGCGTCATGGTGGTGATCGCATTGGCGGCGATCTATGCACAGGAAGTCATGAAGTTCACCTTCGTGCAGACGATGACGCTGGTGCTCGTCGTCAACGTCACGGCGGCCATCGGCGCCTTTGCCTTCGGTTATGTGCAGGATGCACTCGGGCACAAGCTTGCCCTCGGTCTCACCCTTCTGATGTGGCTGGCGATGGTGACCGTGGCAGGACTGGCGACGACAGTGGCCATGTTCTGGGTAGCGGCCAACCTGGCGGGACTGGCGATGGGATCCAGCCAGTCCGCGGGGCGCGCGATGGCGGGACTGTTTGCCCCGAAGGACCGCCTAGCCGAGTTCTACGGCCTGTGGACCTTCGCCACGCAACTGGCGGCGATCATCGGGCCGATCAGCTACGGCGCGGTGGTGTACGCCACCGACAATAATCATCGCCTCGGGATCATGCTCACGGGGCTCTTCTTCGTGGCGGGGCTGCTCGCACTGGCGGCCATCAACATCGCACGCGGGCGCCGCGCTGCCGAGACGTCGACGGCCCGGTCCTAGCTCCGTGCGCGGGAAGATACGCAGGCTTGACCCTCGGCCCGGATGTGGCAAACGCCGGACATGCGGCGCACCGAGGCGCGGACGAGGTTCTATTGCAAGATCGTCAGCAGGGTCTTCGCGCCGTCACGCGGAGATCTGCAGCGCCGCGATGCCTGCTCGGGCGATCTGAGCATCCTCGCTTGATTTCACGCCGGACACGCCGACGGCGCCGATGACATGGCCCTCGACGATGACTGGCACGCCGCCTTCGAGCATGCCGTCGAGCGGCGCTGAAAGGAAAGCGGTCCGGCCGCCGTTGATCATGTCTTCGTACAGCTTCGACTCGCGCTTGCCGAGAGCAGATGCACGCGCCTTCGCCGGCGCAATCGCAGCCGACACCGGCGCAACTCCGTCCATGCGATGCAACAGCAGAAGATGTCCGCCGTCGTCGCAGATCGCAATCACCACGTTCCACTGGTGCGCGGCGGCCTCCGCCTCGGCCGCCGCCGCGATCCGCTTGACGTCATCGAGCGTCAGCATCGGCTTGGTCTTCATCGTCGTCTCCTCGAATCAACGTTCAGTGGTAACGCAAGAGGTAATAGCCGCGCGACACCCACTCACGCAGTGCGGCATGAGAAAGCTGTAACGCAGCGGCGCCAGGCACCAGCTGGTAGGCCTCGAACGGACGTTGGCCCGGCGTATGCCGTCGGGCAGGCGATCACCTCGAGTCCGGCCGCTTCGAACACCTGGCGCGAGCGCGGCATGTGGATCGCGTCGGTTACCAGTGCGACGCGCGTCAGTCCCTCCGCCTGCAGGTCCTTTGCCGCGGCAACCAGTGCGTTCTCGCCTGTGGTCATCGCCGTCAGGTCGACCCAGCGCACTTCGAGGTTGTATTCCTTGACGAGCACGTCGCGCATCAGTTCGCCTTCGGCATGGCGGCCACCTCCGGGCCTGGCGCCGCTGACGTAGATCGGCAGGCCGGTCTCACGTGCGAGCCGTGCACCGTACCGGAGCCGTTGCAGTGTGTAGGTCTTGACAGTCTCACCACCCCACTCGGGGGAACCGCGATTGTCGTCCGCCTCCGAGGATGACTATGGCCTGCGCCCGTTTCAACTGCACTGCGGTCACCGGTGGCGGTTCGAGCGATCGCGCCAGGGCATTGGCCACGACGGGCAACGAAAACACCAGCAGGGCGAGTTGTGCGCCGAGCACAAGCGTCCAGCCGAGCACGCGGCGGCGTCGCGCAAGCAGCGCGCCGACAATCGTCAGAAAGATGAGCGACGTCGGCGGCAGGACCAGGTCCGACAGTGCGTAGCTGAACGTCACGAGCAACCTCGAATGGAAACGGCCGCGAGCTTACGCGAGCCCGCGGCCGTTGAAGGAGACCCGCGCTTACGCGCGCACGGCGCCGCGGATCTGCTCCAGCGCGGTCGGGTCTTCGATCGTCGTCAGGTCGCCCGGATCGCGACCTTCGCACAGCGCCTGGATCGAGCGGCGCAGCAGTTTGCCCGGAGCGCGTCTTCGGCAGCACGCTGACGAAGTGCACGCGCGCCGGGCGCGCGACCGCGCCGAGCTGGCTGTCGACGGTCTTCATCATCTCGCCCTCGTGCGCGAGCTTCTTTTCCGGCGTGTCGGCCTTCGTCGGGTCCTTCAGTATCGCGAACGCCATCGCGACCTGGCCCTTGAGCTGATCGGCGACACCGACGACCGCAACTTCGGCGACGTTCGGATGCGACGACAGCGACTCCTCGATCTCGCGCGTGCCGAGCCGGTGCCCCGCGACATTGATCACGTCGTCGGTGCGGCCGAGGATGAAGAAGTAGCCGTCCTCGTCACGGATGCCCCAGTCGAACGTCGAATAGACCTGCTGGTTGGGAATCGTGGTCCAGTAGGTCTTCACGAAGCGGTCGTCGTCGCCCCATACGGTTGACATGCATCCGGGCGGCAAGCGGTCCCTCGATCGCGACGACGCCTTTGACGTGATGGCCAGTGATCTCCTCGCCGGTCGCCTCGTCGTAGAGCTTGACGTTGTAGCCGTAGGCCGGCACACCGGGCGAGCCGAATTTCGACGGCAACGCCTCGACGCCGCGCGGAATCGCCAGGATCGGCCAGCCGGTCTCGGTCTGCCAGAAATTGTCGATGATCGGCTTGCCGATGCCGTCGGCTGATCCAGCGTGCGGTCGGTCTCGTCGAGCGGCTCGCCGGCCAGGAACAGCAGCCGCAGCGACGACAGGTCGTACTTCTTCAGGAACGCCGGGTCCTGCTTCTTCAGCACGCGGATCGCGGTCGGCGCCGAGAACATCGTCGTCACCTTGTACTTCTCGACGATGCTTCCACCAGATGCCGCCGTCGGGCCGGATCGGCGTGCCTTCGTACATGATGGTCGCCATGCCGGCGATCAGCGGCCCGTAGATGATGTAGCTGTGGCCGACCACCCAGCCGATGTCGCTGGTGGCGAAGTAGGTCTCGCCGGGATTGCCGCAGAAGATGAGCTTCATGCTGGCGGCCAGCGCCACCGCATGGCCGCCGGTGTCGCGCTGCACGCCCTTCGGCTTGCCGGTCGTGCCCGAGGTGTACAGGATGTAACTCGGCTCACTCGACTCGAGCCAGGCGCACGGCACCTCGGCGTCCATGTGCTCGGCGCGCAACTTCGCGTAGTCGACGTCGCGGCCCGGCCACCGCCTTCGCTTCGGCCAGGCCGCGATTGACCATCAGCACCTTGGCCGGTGGAAACTTGGCGAGTGAAATCGCCTCGTCGAGCAGATGCTTGTAGGGCACGGGCTTGCCGCCGCGCGAACCGGCGTCGGCAGACACGATGACTTTCGGCTGCGCGTCGTCGATGCGGGTGGCCAGGCTCACCGCAGCGAAGCCGCCGAAGACCACCGAATGGATCGCGCCGATGCGCGCGCACGCCAGCATCGCGAACGCAGCTTCCGGAATCATCGGCATGTAGATGAGCACGCGGTCGCCGCGGCCGGCGCCGAGCGACTGCAGGATCGCCGGCCATCCGGTTCACTTCCGCGATGCAGCTGGCGGAACGTGTAGGTCTCTTCTTCGCCGGTCTCGGTCGAGACGTAGATCAGCGCAGGCTGGTCACCGCGTGCAGCGAGATGGCGGTCGACGGCGTTGTGGCACAGGTTCGTGGTACCGCCGACGAACCAGCTTCGCGAACGGCGGCCGCGAGTAGTCCAGGACTTGCTGGAACGGTGTCTTCCAATCGATCAGCGCGGCCTGCTCGGCCCAGAACCCGCACGGATCCGCGATCGACCTAGCGTGAAACTCCTTGTACTGCGCCATGCGTGCCTCCCTCCGCCGGTGCGGCTTGCAGTTCCCTCTGTTGCCGCACCAGTTTCAGGAGTGGCGCAACCTGCTCCAGCAATCGGGGCAGATGCTGCACCACTTCGGCCGCCCGGCCGGCGCGGATCAGCGCCAGCGCGAGATTGATGTCCATCGAACCGTCCTCGGGCTTCGGATCCATACCCCCCGGCGAAACGCCGTCCGAAGTCCCGAGAATGATGCGGCGGGACCGATTTTGCTGTGCCTGCGCGGCAGCGCTTTTGAGCCAGCGCACGAAGTTCTTCCGCGCTGCGCCGCAATTCCTCCGAAAGTGTCGACAGACCGATGCAGGTCCAGACCTCGACGCCAGGTCCGGCCGCCTCGACGTTCTCCAGCACTTTTCGCAGTCGCGCGGCGAAGCGCAGGACGCCCGACAGTCCGGAAGAGGGGGTCGCGACGCAAAACTCGAACTTGTCGGAGCGGGTTCCTAGGTCTTCGAGACGTATCGAGGCGGCCAGGGTTCGGCCCACCAGTTTGATGCGCTGTTCGACTTCGCCTTCCCAGGTTGCCTGCTGCGGCATCGACAACTCGACCCGCACGCAGATCAACGCCACGTCGGACAGGTTGCGCCGGGCGAACGAAATCAGTTTTTCGACCTGCTTGTCGAAAAATGGCATGCTCAGCAGTTCGGTCTCGCCGTCGACCGTGCGCGACGACTCGAGCGAGGCGTGGCTCTCCGCCAGCGCTTCCCGGGTGGCGGACAACCGCACCAGCACTTCGAGCCGGGCGATCAGTTCGGCGGCGCCCAAGCCCTTCTGGATGAAGTCGGTGGCGCCCATCGTGGCCGCACGATCCCGCTCCGCGCCTTCGTCCTCGCCGGAGATAACGACGATCGGAAGCTCGCGGATGCGTTGCACCTTCGAGCTGCGGACGCGGTTCAGCAGTTCGAAGCCGTCGACCTTGGGCATCGTCAGGTCGGTGATGACGACCCGGATCGACGAGTCGAGCAAGACCGCCTGCCAGGCCGCCTCGCCGTCCATCACCTCGCGGATGTCGAAGCGGTCGCGGATGTGCTGGACGATCGAAGCCCGCACGATGCGGGAATCGTCGGCGATCAGCACCCGCGGCTTCGGCGGTGCGGACGGCGCGGACGTAGTCTTGGCAGTGTCGGTGGGCAAGCCAACCTCGAGGCGGGACAGCGGGCCGGCGCTCCGACGCCGAACGTCCGTGGTCCCGTAGATGGAATCTAGACGGAATCTAGCGTAACTGATCGGCGTAAACCTTGGCCACCTTTAGGTTTTCTCGCTGGAATGCGCTATGTTTCACGGCATCGTACGCTGTCGGGAGCAAACGAACGGTGGTCCGAGTGCTTCGGTCGTCACGTCTCTGGTTGGCGCTCATCACGGTCGCGCTCGACCTCCATGTCGGTTCTGCGGGGGCACAGTTGCAGCGCGAGTCGCTCGCGTCCGAAGTGATCCTGCGTGCGCTAGCGCTGATCGACGCCACCATACCGCTACGGCGGCCGAACGCCGGCTGGCTTCGACTGCAGCGGCTTCGTCGGCTACGTGTTCGGGGAGTCGGCGGGCCTGTCGCTGCCGCGTCGAACGGAGGAGATCAGCCGGCGCGGCACCCGATCGACAGGAGTGACCTCGTGGCCGGCGACCTTGTCTTCTTCAATACGCTGGGGCGGCGTTTTTCTCATGTCGCGCTCTACATCGGTGACGAAACCTTCGTCCATGCGCCGGCACGGGGCGGTCGCGTCAGGGTGGAGCGCATGACCGACCCCTATTGGGCCGCTCGCTACAACGGGGCGCGGCGGCTGGAAGTCTTCCAGCCCGGGCCGCCGCAGTTCGCCGGCACGGTCGCAACTCCGACCGCTGCGGCGGTCGAGGCGGCTGTTGAAGTTCGGATAACTCCTTGATTCATTGTGGATTCATGTCAAGACCACCGCGCTGATATGGATCAACCAATGCAAATGAGAACTATTTGCATTTGAGATGCGTTTTCGTTAATTGTTCCGGCATCGACTCGGGAATACCGCTTCGATCGAACCCAAACGGAAACCGCAATGACCTCATCTCGGATCCTCTGGCCCGCCGAAGGCTGGCTGCGGCGCGGACTGCAATTGACTGTCATCGTGGGCATCGTCGCCGCGGCGCTGATGCCGCTCGATGGCCATGCGCAGGACAAGAGTCCTGAACCTCTACTCCGCCCGCCACTACCAGACCGACGAGGCGCTGTACTCCGACTTCACGAAGCAATCCGGCATCAAGATCAACCGCATCGAACTTGGCGACGAGCAGTTGCTGCAGCGGCTGAAGACCGAAGGCGCGAACAGCCCGGCTGACGTAGTCCTGCTGGTCGACGCGGCCCGGCTGTGGCGCGCACAGATCGACGGGCTGTTCCAGCCGGTGCAGTCGAAGGTGCTTGGCCGAACGCATTCCCGCCCACCTGCGCTCGAACGACGACACGTGGTTCGGATTTTCCCTGCGCGCCCGTGCCATCGTCTACGACAAGTCGAAGCTCAAGCCGGAAGACGTCGACACCTACGTAAAGCTCGCCGATCCGAAACTCAAGGGTCTAGTCTGCACGCGCTCCGGCTCGCATCCCTACATGCTGTCGCTGATCGGCGCGCTGATCGAACTGAACGGCGAAGCCAAGACCGAGGAATGGGCGAGCGGGATGGTCGCCAACATGGCGCGGCCACCGCGCGGCGGCGACACCGACCAGATCAAGGGCGTGGCGGCCGGCGAGTGCGGCGTAGCACTGACCAATAGCTTACTACTGGTTGCGCCTGGTGCGCTCCGACGATCCGAAGGACAAGGAGGTCGTCGCGAAGGTCGGCTTCCTGTGGCCGAACCAGGCGACGACGGGCACGCACATCAATATCTCAGGCGGTGGCGTGGCGAAGAATGCGCCGAACAAGGCCAACGCGGTCCTGTTCCTCGAGTACCTGTCGGGCCCGCAGGCGCAGACCTACTTCGCCGACGGGAACAACGAGTGGCCCGTCGTGAAGGGCGCCAAGACCGCGAACGCCGCGCTGGAGGCGCTCGGCACGCCGAAATTCGAGAACGTGCCGATTTCGTCGATCGGCAAGAACCAGATCGCGGCGCAGCGCATCCTCGATCGCGTCGGCTATCGCTGAGGCGACGACCAGACCGCCGCATGTACATCTGCATCTGCAACGCCGTCACCGACCGGCAGATCCGCGCGGCGGTAGCCGCGGGTGCGGCTTCGCTCGGCGACGTGTCGATGCAGCTCGGTGTGGGTTCCGGGTGCGGCTGCTGCCGCGAAGCGGCGCAGCGAGTCATTCGATGACAGCTTGTGCGGCGGTGACTGCGCGACCTGCGTGCGGCGTGAAGTGGCTGCGGCCTGACGATCTCGGCTACGCTGACGCTCTCGCAATCGAACGGGAGACCGCCATGGAGGGCGACAAAGCGGTCATCGCGCAGCTGAATTCGCAGCTGAAGAACGAACTCACCGCGATCAATCAGTACTTCCTGCATGCACGCATGCTGAGAACTGGGGCCTTGGTCGGCTTGGCAAGCACGAGTACGAAGAGTCGATCGAGGAGATGAAGCACGCCGATCGCCTGGTCGAGCGATTCTCGTGCTGGAGGGTCTGCCGAACGTGCAGAGTCTTGGGCAAGCTGCTGATCGGCGCAGAATGTGCCGGAGATCCTCAATGGCGATCTGACGCTAGAGCGCGGATCGCAGAAGACGCTGAAGGCAGCGATCGTCGTCTGCGAGCAGGCACAGGATTTCGTCTCGCGCGAAATTCTGGTCGGGATCCTCGACGACACCGAGGAACACATCGATGCATTCGAGACCCAACTGGAGCTGATCGAAAAGGTCGGACTCCAGAACTACCTGCAATCGCAATTGGACTCGCCGAGCTGATCCGGAAAGCCGCGCGCAGCGCGCACGGTCCGGCCCGTCACGCGTAGGGGCGTCGACCGAGTAGCTTCGGCCGATCAAGCATCGCCGCATTGGGGTTGGTCGTTCAAGTTCTGGCCGACCATGGCGGATTCGCTGAGTACAAGCGCGTCACACCAGTTCTCGATCGCGATGCGCACATCATCCGGACGCTCGGTCAGTGGCCAGTGCTGGCAGTCGATCTCGACTTCCCGCACGTGATGGAAACCGCGGGTGATCAGAGCGGTCTCGGCTGGACTCGCGAAGGTGCCGCCCCGCGACAGCAGCGCCAGTACCGGGACCGCTATGGAGGCTGGCGGCGGCGCATCGCGGAAGAGCTCGACGAGATCCTGCAGGTACACCGCCAGCGGCACGTGACGCAGGTCGGCCGAGGTCGACGAATAGCGCCGCACGAACTCCGCTTCGGCCTCTGGCGAGCCGAGCGCGCGGCGTGCTTCCTGGTCGAGTGCGTGCAGGTCGAGTGGCGGTAGCGCGCCCCGGTGTAGTCCCACCGAGTTGCCGGCCCGGACCAGCGCGGCGGCCAGGGCGAACAACGGGCTCAGCCAGGCGATGCGGGCCCAGTGTCCATGCAGGGCTGCGCCGAAGACCGGATCGATCAATGCGAGTGCGCGCACGCGCTTCGGATGGGTTGCCGCCGCGTGCATCGCCACCTGTGCGCCGAGGCTATGACCGATCAGCACCGCCTGCGCATGACCCTCGGCCTCGCAGATCGAGGCGAGGTCCTCACACCACAGGTCCAGCCCGATCGCGCGCCGTGTCATCGAGCCGCCATGGCCGCGGAGATCGACTCGAATGACATCCCAACTTTCAACCAGCCGCGTCGTGGCGACGAACTCGCTCCAGCGCGTCAGGTTGCTGGCGAGTCCTGCAGTAGGAGGAGTGCGCCGACAGGCCGGCCCACTGGCGCAGGCGCGCCGGCGTTACGCGATAGACGACCCGGTCGCCATGACCGCGGTCAAGAACGCGCTCGACTTCGACGTGCTCGCCAACGGAACTCGCACTCATGCGCTCGATCATCGCATTGAGCGGACGACCGCGCCCTCGTTTGAGCGTCGATCGAATGCGCCGCGCCCGTAAACTCCGCCGCATGCGGGGCGGTGACGCGACGTCATCATCATCGGTGCAGGCCATAACGGCCTTACCTGCGCCTGCTATCTGGCGGCTGCCGGACTGAAGGTGCGTATCGTCGAGCGGCGCGCTGTGGTGGGCGGCGCGGCGGTCACCGAGGAGTTCCATCCGGGCTTCCGCAACTCCACCGCGAGCTACACGGTGAGCCTGTTGAACCCGAAGGTCATCCGCGACCTGCGGCTGGGCGAACGAGGACTGCGCATCGTCGAACGGTCGTACTCGAATTTCGTTCCGCTGGCCGATGGACGCGCATTGCGATTCGGGGATGTCGCTGCGGCGACGCAGGCGGAGGTCGCACGCTTCTCGCTGCGTGACGCCGACCGCCTGCCGCTGATACTACGCACGACTCGACCGCCTCGCGCAGCAGTTGAAAGAATGGGTGCTGCAAACGCCGCCGAATCTCGGCGGACCATGTGTCGTCGAAGGCTGGCGCGACCTCGTCGCAGCGGCCCGCCTGCTGCTGCAAGTCGGGCGCCTGCCACGCCAGGGCCAGCGCGACCTGATCGACATCTTCACGAAGAGTGCCGGCGACTGGCTCGACAACTGGTTCGAATGCGAGCCGCTGAAAGCGGTGCTCGGTTGGGACGCGGTGGTCGGCAACTATGCCAGTCCGTATGCGACCGGCTCCGCCTACGTACTGCTGCATCACTGTTTCGGCGAAGTCAACGGCAAGCCGGGCAAATGGGGCCATGCAATCGGCGGCATGGGGGCGATCACGCAAGCGATGGCCGCCGAAGCGTAGCGCGCGGCGTGCAGATCACGCTGGACGCGCCGGTGTCGCGCGTCTGTGTACGGAACGGGGCGGCTGTCGGTGTCGAACTGGGCTCAGGGGAGGTTATCGAAGGGCGCGCGGTCGCGGCCAACGTAAACCCGAAGCTGCTTTACCAACGGCTGCTGGACGCGAGTGAATTGCCCGCGGAATTCAACGAGGCGATAGGACGTTACAAATGCGGGTCGGGCACCTTCCGCCTGAATGTTGCGTTGTCGGCGCTGCCGGATTTCCGCGCGGCGCCGGGCACGCGACAAGAACCGCATCACGCCAGCGGCATCGTGTTCGGTCCATCACTGGCATACATGGACCGCGCGTGGCATGACGCCGAAGCCGGAGGCTGTTCGCTGGCACCTGATCGTCGAGATGCTGATCCCGAGTGTGGTCGACGATTCGCTGGCGCCTGCGGGGCGGCACGTCGCCAGCCTCTTCTGCCAGCAGTTTGATCCAGGCGCCGACTGGTCGAGGCTGACGACGACTGCCGTCGAACGCATTTTTGACGCGGTGCAGTCGCACTGCCCGAATTTCCGCGACGTGCTGCTCGGTTACAGCGCGCTGTCACCTGCGGACCTGAGAGCGGGAGTTTGGGCTGGTTGGCGGCGATATCTTCCACGGCCAGTTGTCGCTCGACCAATTGTTTTCAATGCGACCGGTGCTCGGCTATGCGCGCTACCGCGGTCCGCTGAAACGGCTTTATCACTGCGGCTCGGGGGCACACCCGGGCGGCGGTGTCACCGGAGCACCGGGTCACAATGCGGCGCGCGAGATCGCTCGAGACCTGGCCTAGGAGCCTCGGATGTACGCGCGGCGGAGGCGCTCCCTTGATTGCACGATCCTGGGCCGCACGCGGCACTAGGAGCGGGAAGGCGACGCCTACGCAAGTAATTCGACGTTGCCTCCTGCGGCCGCCGTATTGATTGTGACAGTCCGTTCGGCGCAGAACCGCAGCAGATAGTGGGGACCGCCGGCCTTCGGGCCGGTACCCGACAGCCCTTCGCCGCCGAAGGGCTGACTGCCGACGACCGCGCCGATGATGTTGCGGTTGACATACAGGTTGCCGGCCCGCGCACGTTTGGCGACATGTTCGACGCGCCGGTCGAGCCGTGTATGCAGGCCCATCGTCAGACCGTAGCCGGTGGCTGCGATCGCATCGATCACCGTGTCGATCTCGCGCTCCTCATAGCGGACCACGTGCAGAATCGGCCCGAAGTTTTCGGCCGTCGAGGTCGCCGATCGATCCGATCTCGTAGGCAATCGGCGCGAAGTAGTGTCCGTTCAGACCGGCGGGCAGTTCGCATTCGAACAGTCGGCGGCCGTGAACCCGCAGCCACTCGCGGTGTTTCCGCAGCAGCTCTAGTTGGCTCGCGTCGATCACGGGTCCGACGTCGGTGCGCGGGTCGGCCGGGTCACCGATCACCAGTTCGCGCATTGCACCGGTGATCATTGCGGCCATCGCCGTCGGCGACGTCGTTCTGCAGAAACAGAACGCGCAGCGCCGAGCAGCGCTGCCCGCATGAGCGGAACGCGCTCGACACCACGGCATCGGTCACTTGCTCGGGCAATGCGGTGGAATCCACGATCATCGCGTTCTGGCCGCCGGTCTCGGCGATCAACACGCCGATCGGCGCCTCGCGTGCCGCCAGCGTGCGGTTGATCGCGCGAGCCGTGGCGGTCGAACCGGTGAAAGCCACGCCGGCCACGCGCGGATCCGAACGTCAGCGCACGACCGACCGTCTCGCCCGTCGCCGAGCGCGAGTTGCAGGGCCGCCTCCGGCACGCCGGCCTGGTGCATCAGCCGCACCGCACGGTAGGCGATCAGCGGTGTCTGCTCGGCCGGCTTGGCGACCACGGTGTTGCCGGCGACCAACGCCGCTGCGATCTGCCCACCGAAGATGGCCAGCGGAAAATTCCACGGGCTGATGCAGACGAATACACCGCGCCCGGCCAGCCGCAGTTCGTTCGACTCACCCGCCGGCCCCGGCAGCGGCCGCGGTCGCATCTGCTCGCGGGCCTGCGCCGCGTAGTAACGACAGAAATCGACCGCTTCGCGCACCTCCAGGTGAGCGTCGTTCATCGTGCGCCCGCCCTCGCGGACGATCAGCGCAACGAGTTCGTCGTGTGCGGCCTCCCAGTTGTCGGCTACGCGGTCGATGATGCCGGCCCGCGCATCGGGGCCGATCTCGTCCCACGCCGCATCGTCCGGCCAGCGCCCGGTCGATCGTTTGCTTGGCTGCGGCGGCGTCGCACTCGGCGACCGAGCCGACCGTCTGGGCGAGCTGCGCCGGATTGACCACCGGATGCCGTGCGGTGCCGTCGGCTGTCACCGAGGGCAGTGCGTCGATCGGCTTTGCGACGGCCACGGCGTCGGTGAGGCGGATCAGTTCGGCCGCAAACTGCAGGTCGATACCTTTCGAGTTGCGCCGGTCGGTGAATAGGCGCGCGCCGCTCGGCAACGCCGAAGCCGGCGCATCGGCGGCGGAGACCAGCTGCTTGGCCTGCTCGTAGACATCCTCGACCAGCGATTCCGACGGCACGCGACGATCGGTGATCTGATGCACGAACGACGTGTTCGAGCCGTTTTCCAGCAGTCGCCGCACCAGGTAGGCCAGCAGGTCACGAAATTTGCCGACCGGTGCATAGACCCGAACGCGGACCTCGGGGCCATCGGCGAGCAGCGCGTCGTACAGCGGATCGCCCATGCCGTGCAAGTCGCTGGAACTCATAGCGTCGGCCGGCGCGAGTTCGCGCGCGAATTCGATGATCGAGGCAACGGTCAGCGCGTTGTGCGTGGCGAACTGCGGGTACACCGGAGCACCGTGGCCGAGCAGGCGGCGCGCGGTGGCCAGGTACTGACAGTCAGTCGCCCATTTGCGCGTGTAGACCGGAAAGCCGCGCATACCGAATTCCTGCGCGCGCTTGATCTCCGCATCCCAGTACGCGCCTTTGGTGAAGCGCACGGTGATCGGCCGGCCGCAGTTCGGCGCTGACTGCCAGCAGGTGATCGATGACTGCCAGGGGCGCGTCTGGTACGTCTGTACGGCCAGACCTAGGCCCGGCCAGTCGGCGAGCGAGGTTCGCGCATCATCCGTTCGAACAGGCCGATATGCAGTGCGAGGCGCTCCGACTCCTCGGCATCGATCGTCAGGTTGACATCGGCGTCGCGCGCGAGTCTTCCGAGTTCCACCAGCGCGCGGATACAGCTCGCGATCGCTGCGCTCGACCTGGGAGTCTCGAAACGGGGTGGATCGCCGAAAGCTTCACCGAGATGCCATCGCGCGACAGTCCAGTCGCTGCCGCCGGCTGGATCTTAGTGCCGTCAGGCATCGACGTACGAGCGGTACGCGCGATCGGCGTCGCTGCGCGTGCGCGCTCCTTCGCCCAGCATGTCGAAGGAGTACATGACGCGCGCATCCGGTCGCCGTGCCGCGCGCCGCAGTGCGTCAGGCAGCGTTCGTCGCGAACACGAACTGGTCGCCGAAGCGGCGTATCCCGTCGATCACCAGCGGCCGCAACGCGCTGCTCGCCAGCCAGGCTCGAAGCGACGTGCTATCGGCGCCCGCGCCGCGCAAGCTCGGCCTCGGCAGCCGTGTGGCCGGCGATGCTCGAGCGCAGTCGCCAGCACGCGCGTGACGAAGTTGCCGTCGAGCCCGACTTGCCCTGCCGAAACGCCGCGAGTTTTTCCGCGATCAGCCAGGTCTGCGTCTCCGCGTCCGGCGCGCGCAGAACGCCTCGGCCAGGCGCAGCAGGGCGATGCCCTCGGGAGTCGCGAGCGGGAAACGAATTCAGCAGGTTCTGTGCCGACAGCAGGCCGGGTCAACAGCGCGAACCGCGTCGATGTAGCGCAAGGCGCGGATCCGCGCCGCCGCGCGCACAGTGGGCGATGGAACGCCCGCGCGAGCAGCCGCGCCGATCGCACTCCGTTCGTCCGCGGTCGGATCACCCAGGTCGGGCAACGCCGCAGCGCTTCCAGCACGTCTGGCATGTGATCTCCAGCGAGGAAAAGTGCTCCGGGAATGTAGCAGGGGCCCTCGCTGCAGGCGCGGACTAGACTTCCGCGCCTTTCGCCTGCTCGCATGTTCGATTTCTCCGCCGAGACCGGATTGTGTCGCCCTGTTCGCCATCGAGTTTCGTCGCGGCTACGGTGCTGCCTGGCGGATCGGAATTCGCGCTGGTGGCGGTGATCCACCAGCATCCCGGAGGCGTTCTGGGAGGCGATGGCGATCGCCACGATCGGAAACACCCTGGGTGCTATGACGTCCTACTGGGTCGGACGGCTGATTCCGAACCGCGTGCATCATGAGTCCATCATGCTACCTGCACAAGTACGGCTACTGGGCGCTGCTGTTCTCGTGGGTGCCGCTCGTGGGCGACGCGCTGTCGATCGCGGCCGGCTGGCTGCGCCTGAGTCCCTGGATCTCGATGGTGGCGTTCGCAGTCGGCAAGCGCTTCCGCTACCTGCTCGTGGCCGGCGGCTGGGCCTGGATCGAGGCATACCTGCTGCGCTGACCACCCCCCGCAGCCGAGGGGGGGCGCCCACGTCGGGACATGTGCGACTCTTATAATCCTGATGCTTCACCCATTTCCACGTCCGGCTGTGCCGGTCGTCGGTGCAGCCCTCCAGTGAAGTGAGCCCGATGAAGATCCTCGTCACCGTCAAGCGCGTGGTCGACTACAACGTCAAGGTCCGAGTCAAGTCGGACGGCAGCGGCGTCGACATTGCCAACGTCAAGATGTCGATGAACCCGTTCGATGAGATTGCGGTGGAGGAGGCAGTCCGCCTCAAAGAGGGCGGCGTCGCGACTGAAGTCGTCGCGGTGTCCTGCGGCGTGCCGCAATGCCAGGAGACGCTGCGCACTGCGATGGCGATCGGAGCCGACCGTGGCATCCTGGTCGAGACCGATGTCGAACTGCAGCCGCTCGCCGTCGCGAAGCTGCTCAAGGCCCTGGTCGATAAGGAGAAGCCCAACCTCATCATCGTCGGCAAGCAGGCGATCGACGACGACGCCAACCAGACCGGACAGATGCTGGCGGCGCTGCTCGACGTTCCGCAGGGCGCTTTCGCATCGAAGCTGAAAGTGGCAGACGGGCGGGCCGAAGTCACGCGCGAAGTCGATGGCGGTCTCGAGACCATATCGATCAGCCTGCCGGCGGTCGTCACCGCGGACCTGCGCCTGAACGAACCGCGCTACGTGACGCTGCCGAACATCATGAAGGCGAAGAAGAAGCCGCTCGAGACACTGAAGCCGGCGGATCTCGGTGTCGACGTGACGCCGCGGCTGAAGACGCTGAAGGTCTCCGAACCGCCGTCGCGCAAGGCCGGCATCAAGGTGCCCGACGTTGCGACGCTGGTCAGCAAATTGAAGAACGAAGCCAAGGCCATCTGAGACGACATCATGACTGCACTCGTACTGGCGGAACACGACAACAAGACCCTCAAGGGCCCGACGCTCAACACGGTTACCGCGGCGGCCAAGGCCGGTGGCGACGTGCATGTGCTGGTGGTCGGGCACAACGCGGCCGACGCCGCGCAGGCGGCGGCGAAGGTCGGAGGCGTCAGCAAGGTGCTGCTCGCGGACGGCCCGCAGTTCGCGGACGGCCTGGCCGAGGCGGTCGCGGCGCAGGTGCTGGCCGTTGTGGGCCCGTACTCGCATGTCTTTGCGCCTGCGACGTCGTTCGGCAAGAATGTACTGCCGCGGGTGGCGGCGAAACTGGATGCGGCACAGGTCTCCGACATCAGCAGCGTCGAGTCGCCGGACACATTCACGCGCCCAATTTACGCCGGCAATGCGATCGCCACGGTGCAGTCGGGTGACAAGATCAAGGTCGTGACCGCACGCCCGACCAACTTCGACGCCGCCCCGGCCGCTGGCGGTTCGGCGGCAGTAGAGAGTGTGACGGCTGTTGCTGGCGCAGACAGCTCGCGCTTCGTCGGCCGCGATATCGCGAAGTCCGACCGGCCGGAGCTCGCAGGGCGCGAAAGTCGTCGTCTCCGGCGGCCGCGGCATGGGGTCGGCCGAGAGCTTCAAGCTGCTGGAGCCGCTCGCCGACAAACTGAACGCCGCGATGGGTGCTTCGCGCGCCGCCGTCGATGCGGGCTACGCGCCGAACGACTGGCAGGTCGGCCAGACCGGGAAGGTCGTTGCACCGGGGCTTTACATTGCCGTCGGCATCTCGGGTGCAATCCAGCATCTGGCCGGAATGAAGGACTCCAAGGTCATCGTCGCAATCAACAAGGATCCGGAGGCCCCGATCTTCTCGGTGGCCGATTACGGCCTTGTCGGCGACCTGTTCGAGGTCGTGCCGCAGCTGGTCAAGGAGCTTGGCTAGATCCCGCGGCCGGAGCTCCGGCCCGCAAACTTCAACGCACGTCGGAAACCCTATGAGCTATACCGCGCCGATCAAGGACATGCTGTTCGTGCTGAACGAGCTGGCAGGACTGAAGCAGATCCAACAGCTCCCGGGCTGCGAGGATGCGACCGACGACACCGTGCAGGCGGTGCTCGAGGAAAACGCTCGCTTCATGGGCGAGGTCATCGCGCCGCTCAACTTGAGCGGCGATACCCAGCCCGGCAAGTGGGAAGACGGCAACGTGACCACCAGCCCCGGTTTCCGTGATGCCTTCAAGTCGTTCGGTGAGGCGGGATGGCAAGGAATCCAGCATCCGACGCAATACGGTGGGCAGGGTCTGCCCAAGATCGTGGGCGCCGCGTGCATGGAAATGATGCAGGCCGCGAACCTGTCGTTCGCGCTTTGTCCGCTGCTGACCGACGGTGCGATCGAGGCGTTGCTGGTGGCGGGCTCGGACGAGCAGAAAGACAAGTACCTGCCACGGCTGATCGACGGCAGCTGGACCGGCACGATGAATTTGACCGAGCCGCAGGCCGGTTCGGATCTCGCGCAGGTGCGCACTCGTGCAGTGCCGCAACCCGATGGCACGTATCGCGTCTTCGGCCAGAAGATATTCATCACGTACGGTGATCACGATCTTGCTGAAAATATCGTACACCTCGTGCTGGCTCGCACGCCGAACGCGCCCGAAGGTGTCAAGGGAATTTCGCTCTTCATCGTGCCCGAAGGTCATGTCCGCGGCGGACGGCACGCTCGGAAAGCGCAACGACGTCTACTGCGCATCAATCGAGCACAAGCTCGGCATCAAGGCGAGTCCCACCTGCGTGCTGCTGTTCGGGGACGACAAGGGCGCAGTCGGCCCCGGCGCGATCGGATATCTCGTCGGCGAGGAAAACCGCGGCCTCGAGTACATGTTCGTGATGATGAATGCCGCGCGCTTCCAGGTCGGCATGCAGGGCATCGCGGTGTGCGATCGCGCCTACCAGTTGGCTGCGAGCTACGCGAAGGAACGCGTCCAGAGCCGCGCGATCGAGGGCTCGCCCGGGCCGGTGACCATCATCAAGCACCCCGACGTACGGCGAATGCTGATGTTCATGCGCGCGAACACTGAGGCGGCGCGGGCGGTCGCGTACGTCGCGGCCGGCTACTACGACGTCGAGCACAGTCATCCCGACGCCGCGGCGCGCAAGCAGGCGCAGACGGCCTACGAGTACCTGGTGCCGATCGTGAAGGGCTGGTCGACCGAGATTTCGATCGAGGTCGCGTCGACCGGAGTACAGGTGCACGGTGGCATGGGCTTCATCGAGGAAACCGGCGCCGCGCAGTTCTACCGTGACGCCCGCATCCTGACCATCTACGAAGGCACGACCGCAATCCAGGCCAACGACCTCGTCGGTCGCAAGACGTCACGCGACGGCGGTGCAACCGCACGCGCCTTCATCGGCCAGATGCGCGCCACGATCAAGGAACTGGCGTCTGGCAACGAAGACCTGCAGGCGATCGGCAAGCGCCTGTCCGCCGCCGTCGATGCCTACGAGTCGGCAGTGGACTATGTCGTCGCGCAATTCAAGAACGACATCCGCGCGGTATTCGCCGGTTCCGTGCCGTACCTGAAGCTCGCCGGAATCACGCACGGCGGCTGGGAGATGGCGCGCGCAGCGCTCGCGGCAAACCGGATGGTCGCGCAAGGTCAAGACGTCGCGTTCGCGAAGGCAAAGATTGCGACGGCGCGATTCTTCGCCGATCACATGCTGGTCACGGTGCCCGCCCTCGCCTCGACCGTGGTCGCCGGCAGCGCTGGCACTCTCGCACTCGCGGAAGAAGTGTTCTAGTGGCCAGCGGGCTCGCGCCCCGCCCGCCGAGCTGGTTGCATCAGCTTCGATCTCCATAGCTCTCGGCTATCGATCGGATTGGGACAATTAATTTGTCCTAGACAGGGTGCGGGCGTAGCCTTCTTGCAACCGTGCGGCCCGCGGAGTGGCCGTGCGGAGTGTTCTTCCGTCGATTTCAGCGAGGAGATGTTCATGCAACTGAAGGGCTCGAAAACCGAAAAGAACCTGAAGGACGCGTTCGCCGGTGAATCGCAGGCGAACCGTCGCTACCTGTACTTCGCCGCGAAGGCCGACGTCGAGGGCTACAACGAGGTCTCGGCGGTATTCCGTTCCACCGCGGAAGGCGAGACCGGCCATGCGCACGGACACCTCGAATATCTCGAGGCCGTCGGCGATCCGGCCACCGGCCTGCCGATCGGCCCGACCCGCTCGAACCTGAAGGCGGCGATCGCCGGCGAGACGCACGAGTACACCGACATGTATCCGGGCATGGCGAAGGCCGCCCGCGACGAGGGATTCGACGAGATCGCGGACTGGTTCGAGACGCTGGCCAAGGCCGAGCGTTCGCACGCCAACAAATTCCAGCGGACGCTGGACACGATCGTCGACTGAGGATGGCGGTTGATTCCCGGCGCCTTGCGCGCAGGGAGTGC
Organism: uncultured beta proteobacterium; assembly: GCA_963724605.1. Taxonomy (GTDB): domain Bacteria; phylum Pseudomonadota; class Gammaproteobacteria; order Burkholderiales; family Burkholderiaceae_F; genus JALORV01. The sequence continues at coordinate 308,917 of CAVRVM010000015.1, read as the reverse complement.
CATTCGCGTTGAAGCAAAGGCGCCGAACGCCGCTGCGCAACGCGTGCTATCCGGCCGCGGCAACGCGGCTCAGCCAAGCGGCGCGAGCGCGGCTTGGCTGAGCGCACTCCAGACAGATCACTTCACTCGGAAGACTTATGACCGCACGCGAGGGCAGCCTCGAGGCGCCGACCCGCCATCCGCTGGCGTGGAAGAGTCCCGCGTTCTGGGATCAGCAGGCGCTCGACAAGGAAATGGAGCGCGTATTCGACGTTTGCCACGGCTGCCGGCGCTGTGTCAGCCTTTGCGGCGCTTTTCCGATGCTGTTCGAGCTGGTCGACAACGGTCCGACGGGTGAAGTCGACGGCGTGCCGAAGCAGAAGTACAAGGACGTCGTCGATCAGTGCTACCTGTGCGACATGTGCTACATGACCAAGTGCCCGTACGTGCCACCGCACCCGTGGAACCTCGATTTCCCGCACCTGATGCTGCGCGCAAAGGCAGTGCACTTCAGAAACCACGGGGCCAAGGGCACGGACAGGTTTCTTACCTCGACCGACAAGGTCGGCATGTTTGCCGGCATTCCGATCGTCACCCAGGTCGTGAATGCCGTGAACAAGACCAAGCCGCGCGCGCGCAATGGTCGAAGCGACGATGGGAATCGACCGCAACGCCTGGATGCCGGGTTTCGCTGACGCCAAGTTCCGCTCGACGGCCAGATCCGAGACGGCATCGCCCGTGAAGGACGGCACTAGGACGCCGGGCAAGGTCGCCATTTTCTCGACCTGTTATGTCAACTACAACGAGCCGGGCATCGGCCACGACCTGGTCAAGGTACTCAGGCACAACGACATTCCGTACGTGCTGCTCGACAAGGAAGCCTGCTGCGGCATGCCCAAGCTCGAGATCGGTGACCTCGAGTCGGTCGAGCGGCTGAAGAACATCAACATCCCGCAACTCGCCCGTGTTGCGCGCGAGGGCTACGCGATCGTGACGCCGATCCCGTCATGCACGCTGATGTACAAGCAGGAGTTGCCGCTGATGTTCCCGGACGATGCCGAGGTGCAGGCCGTCAAGGAATCGATGTGGGACCCGTTCGAGTACCTCGTTGCGCGCAACAAGGACGGGCTGCTGAAGACGGATTTCAAGACGCCGCTCGGCAAGGTCTCGTACCACATCCCCTGTCACGGCGCGCGTGCAGAACATCGGACGCAAGACCGAGGAGCTGCTCAAGCTCACTCCGAGGCATCGAGCTGAACACGGTCGAGCGCTGTTCCGGCCACTCCGGGCTGTGGGGTACGCGCAAGGAATTTCACGCGATGGCGATGAAGATCGGCAAGCCGGTTTTCAAGAAGATGGCGGAAATTGCACCCGATTACATCAGCTCGGACTGCCAGCTTGGCGGCCACCACATCGAGCAGGGCATCGCCAATTTTGCGAACGATGCCCTCGGAGGCAAGACGCCGGTCAACGCGCACCCGATCACGCTGGTGCGCATCGCCTACGGACTTTGAACAGCACACTGCGACCCGGAAGGACATGGAGATGACGATGGCCCAGATTTCCCGCGACAGCCTGCTGACACTTGAGGCCTACGCCAGGCAGCGCAAGGAGTTCCGCGCCAAGGTGATCGCGCACAAGAAGGACCGCACGATCCACCTCGGCAAGCATGTGACGCTGATCTTCGAAGACGAGCTGACGATGCGCTACCAGGTGCAGGAAATGCTGCGCATCGAGAAGACGTTCGAGGAAGCCGGAATACAGGACGAACTCGATGCGTATAACCCGCTGATCCCGGATGGCACGAACCTGAAGGCGACGATGATGATCGAGTACGACGATCCGGTCGAGCGCAAGCGCGAACTGGCGCGGCTCAAAGGCGTCGAGGACAAGGTCTACGTCCAGGTCGACGGCCACGCCAAGGTCTATGCCATTGCGGACGAAGACATGGAGCGTGAGAACGACGAGAAGACTTCGTCGGTGCACTTCCTGCGCTTCGAGCTGACGCCGCCGATGATTGCGTCGTTCAAGGGCGGTGCGGCGGTCGCGGTCGGCGTCGATCATGTCAACTACACCTCGCGCATCGACGAACTGGCCCCCGAGGTGCAGTCGGCGCTGGCAAGGGATTTCGGCTGACGGTGTCCGGCATGGCGTCCGGCCGGAAGCCGCCTTCCGCCGGCGCCGCCGGCGCCGAGATACGCGCGCGCAAGGGACGCGGCGCGGTATCGAACCTCCCGCACCGATTCGAAGCCGTCGAGCGCGAGGCCGATGGCGACGCGCTCGATGCGGCACGGTTCGACGACGAGCCGCTGCCGCCGCTCGCCACGAGCGTCACCGTTGAAACGGCGCGCAGCCTGATCACCTACAACGACTCGCCCGACATCCCGTTCGATCGGTCGATCAATCCGTTTCGTGGCTGCGAGCACGGCTGCACGTATTGCTACGCGCGGCCCACGCACAGCTACCTCAACCTGTCGCCCGGACTCGACTTCGAGACGAAACTGGTGGCCAAGCGCAATGCGGCCGAGGTCCTCCGGCGCGAGCTGGCGGCGCCTGGCTACCGCGTCGCTCACGTGGCAATCGGCACCGTGACCGACGCCTATCAGCCGATCGAACGCGAGCTGAAGATCACGCGTGGTGTCCTCGAGGTGCTCAGCGAGGTGCGCCACCCGCTCGGGATCGTCACGAAGTCCGCGCTGATCGAGCGCGACATCGACCTGCTCGGGCCGATGGCGTCCGATCGCCTTGCCGAAGCCTTCATCAGCGTCACGACGCTCGATGCGCGGCTGTCGTTGATCCTGGAGCCCCGCGCTGCCAGCCCCCTGCGGCGGTTGCGAGCGATCGAAACCCTCTCGCGCGCCGGGATTCCGGTGCACGTCAACGTCGCACCGGTGATTCCATTCATCAACGAGCCCGAGATCGAGAGGCTGCTGGAGGCCGCGGCGAACGCCGGCGCCGTGAAGTCGCACTACACGGTGCTGCGGTTGCCGTGGGAAGTGAGCCCCTTGTTCGAGCAGTGGCTTGCGGCGCACTTTCCTGACCGGGCGCAGCGCGTGCTGAACCGCTTGCGCGAAATGCGCGGCGGGAAGAATTACGACGCGAATTTCGGCACGCGCATGAAGGGCTCCGGCACCTGGGCCGCGCTGGTGCGACAGCGTTTCGACAAGGCGAGTGCGAAGCTGGGGCTTGATCGCAAGCTGGCGGACCTGCGCACGGATCTCTTTGTCGCGCCGAAGCCGCCAGCCCGCAGATGGCCCTGTTCTAGCGCGTTAGCGCGTGAGCCCGAGCGTGTGCTCGAAGTAGGTCTGGAACAGCAGAGCAATCGTCGCCATCAGCGCGATCGCGCCTCCGGCGAGCGTGGCGATCGCCACCAGCACCGCGTCCCAGCCGCTCTGGTTGCGCTGCGGGCTGGCGGCGTTGTAGCGGGCATCGAAGCGCTCGTCCGGCATCAGCGCGATGACCAGCGCCTGGATGAACCCGGCGGTGACGGGGATCATCAGGACGAAGAAGGCCGGTGACTGGTACCAGCCGCGCACCCCAATCAGCAGCGGCAGTGTCGCCGCCGTGACGGCGAGCGGCAGCCACCACAGTTTCTGTCCGAGATAGAGGCGGTTGAGCCCCAGCGCACCGGTCAGCGCGGCGAGCAGTGCGGCCAGGGCCTTGTGTCGAAATTTCGCCATGTGGATTGGGTTCGAGTTGCCAATCGATGATACGGACGCAAATGGCGATACGCGAGGGGTCGGGACCGGGCAGGCCCCATTCGCCTTGCCTGCGGAAGCTGAGGACGGATACAATCACGGGTTTTCCGCTGCGCCGCGCCATGCTTGGGTCAGGCATGGCTCGCATCATTGGAGTCGTGGCGGAGCCCGGACAATGGCGGGCGGCATTGGCGGTTGGCACTGTATCGGCGCCGAGTGGCTGCAAGTGTCGCCCCGACGTTGTCCATCGACGAAAGAGGAACTGCAATGGTCGTGATTCGACTTGCTCGCGGCGGCGCAAAGAAGCGGCCGTTTTTCAACATCGTAGCCACTGACTCGCGCAATCCTCGCGACGGTCGCTTCATCGAGCGCGTGGGTTTCTACAACCCGGTCGCGGCCGAGAACGAGCCGAAGCTGCGCGTTGCCCTTGATCGCCTCAACTACTGGACCGGTGTCGGCGCTCGTGTATCGCCGACGGTTGCGCGCCTGGTCAAGGAACATTCGCCGGCAGCGGCCTGACGGGCGTGACGCGATCCGCGGCCGGGAAGCGCCGCCGGATCTGGTGGAATTGGGGGCAGTGCGGGGCGCTTATGGCGTTCAAGGCTGGGTGCGCTATCGACCCGTACGCGAACGAAGGATCCGTGCTGCGCAACGCCGAACGATGGTGGCTGCGCAAGGATGGCACGACGCAGAAGGTCGTGCCGCAAGGCTGCCGGCGTCACGGATTGCTGTGGTTGGTCAAGTGGGCACGGCTGCGACTCGAAGGAAGCGGCCGATGCCTGCAAGGGAGGCGACCTCGCGGTTCCGCCGCTCCGAGTTTCCTCCGGCGGCGGAAGGCGAGTTCTACTGGGCAGACCTGTTGGGCTGCCGGGTCGTCGGGGCCGACGGGGATGAGTCCTGGGAACGTCGTGGCCGGTCTGAGCGAGAGCCGGGCGGGCAGTGGATCGAAGTGGATGACGGCAGCGGAAGTCCGCGATATTGATCCCGCTGGTCGAGCGGTACGTGCAAGCCGTCGATCCGGCCGCGAGGTTGGTACGGGTCGACTGGCAGAAGGATTGGTGATGCGCTTCGACGTGGTCACGCTTTTCCCGGCGATGTTCGCGGCGATCACGGAGCATGGGATCACGCGGCGCGCGCACGAGCTGGGACTGTGGTCGCTGACGACGTGGAATCCGCGGGACTTCACGACGGACGCGCACAAGACGGTCGATGATCGCCCGTACGGGGGCGGACCGGGCATGATCATGATGGCCGAGCCCCTGGCGCAGGCGATCGAAGCGGTCGCGGAGTGACGCTGGTGCAGCGCAGGTCGTCGCGCTGGCGCCGGGCGGACAACCGTTGACCGATGCCCGGGTGCGTCGCTGGGCCGCGCAAGGGGGTCGCGCTGGCGATTGTTTGCGGGCGCTACGAGGGTATCGACCAGCGCTTCCTCGACGTCTGTGTCGACGAGGTGGTGTCGGTCGGTGACTTCGTGATGTCGGGCGGCGAACTGGCGGCGATGGCACTGATCGACGCCGTCGTGCGGCAGCTGCCCGGAGCGTTGAAGGAAGCGTCGGCCGACGAGGAGTCGTTCGCGACGGGGCTGCTGGACGGCCCGCATTACACGCGGCCCGAGCTGTGGCGGGGCCGCGAGGTCCCCGCGGTGCTGCTGTCGGGGCATCATGCCGACATCGAGGCCTGGCGCCGGCGGCAGGCGCTGCGCGGCGACGGTGCGGCAGCGGCCGGAACTGATCCGGTCGGCGCGGACGGCAGGGCGCCTCAGCGCGGGCGACGAAAAGGTTTTGCGCGAACTTGCGCAGATGGGTGCAGCGGAATCCGAGTCCGCTGTGTGAACGGGAACCATCCTCTCGGGCGGCACACAACGATGAGAGCCGCACGATGATGGATCAGGAGCTGAAAATGGACATCATCCAGAAGCTGGAACAGGAAGAACTGGCGCGCGTGGCCGGCAACAAGGTGATCCCGGAGTTTGCCCCGGGCGACACCGTGATCGTCAACGTCAACGTCGTCGAAGGCACGCGCAAGCGCGTGCAGGCCTATGAAGGCGTCGTGATCGGCCGCGCGCAACCGCGGCCTGAACTCGTCGTTCGTCGTGCGCAAGGTCTCGAGCGGCGAAGGCGTCGAGCGCACGTTCCAGACTTTACTCGCCCGACCATCGCCGTCGATCGAGGTCAAGCGGCGCGGCGACGTGCGGCGCGCCAAGCTCTACTACCTGCGCGATCGCTCGCGGCAAGTCGGCGCGTATCCGGGAGAAGCTGCTCGCACAAGTCGGCGGCCGACAAGGCCGCCGCTGACCAGGCCGCGGAAGCGGCCGCGGACACAGCGACGGAATAGTTGCGCCTGCGCCCTGCAGGGCCGCCGTCGGCGGCCCTTTGCTTTTCTTCACTTTGACGCGCGCGAGCCAGGACGAGCCGGGATCGAGTTCAAGCGGCGAACGGCCCTTGCGGCCACTGTTCAACCCCGAGACGGTCCCGCACGATCCGACCTTCCAGGGTCTTGCGGCGAGAGGTCCCGCCGTCGAAGCGGCGCGCCTGCGGCCGCGGATCTTCAGCGAGCGTTTCGCGCGCCGCCTGCGTGGCAACCCGAACTGCGCGCCGACCCGCGCCTGTTCACGCTCGACCATGGAGCCAACGCCGGCAGCGGTGCTCGTTCCGCTGGTCGTGCGCGGCGATGACGTGCAGGTGCTGCTGACCCAGCGCACGGCTCACCTTAGCGACCATGCGGGCCAGATCAGCTTTCCCGGCGGCCGGGTCGAGGAGCGCGATGCGAATCCGATCGCGACCGCGCTGCGCGAGACCGAAGAGGAAATCGGCCTCGGCGCCGGACGGGTCGATGTGGTCGGCGCCTTCCCGAATACACGACCGTCACCGGCTACCGCGTCACACCGGTGGTCGGTCTGGTCGAGCCGCGCGGTTCTCGCTGACACTGGACAGCTTCGAAGTCGTCCGAAGCCTTCGAGGTGCCGCTCGCGTTCCTGATGGATCCCGCGCACCACGAGCGCACGCGTGGTGCGCGGCGCGAGGGCATCATCGCGAACGTTCTACGCCGATGCCGTACGGCAGGCGGGCGCCGTTACTTCATCTGGGGCGCGACGGCGGCGATGCTGCGCAACCTTTACCACTTCCTGCGCGCCTGATTTCCGGAATACGCCGCCTCTACAATGGCTGGCGAGGAGGAAGCAATTGACCTGGCTGTCGTTGGTGATCACGCTGCTGATCGAGCAGTTGCGCGCGCTTCCGAGCGAGAACCCGGTATACGCCGCGGTACCGGCAGGTCTCCGGATGGGCAGAGCGCAACCTGAACGCAGGGCGGCCGCGGCACGGCTTCTATGCCTGGCTTCTGGTCGTCGTCGGCCTCACGCTGGCGGTCGGAGCGGCGTACTCACTGCTTGGTGTCGATCAGCTGGTTTCTGGGGTTGGCGCTCAACGTGGCGGTGCTCTATTTCGCGCTGGGTTTCCGCCAGTTCAGCCACCGTGGAACGGAAATCCAGATTGCGTTGGCCAACGGTGATCTCGGCGCTGCGCGCAGGGAACTGACGGCGTGGAAACGGATCACGGATCCGGCCTACAGTGCGGCCGACCTGCCGGCCGACGAGGTCGTGCGCCAGGCGATCGAACACGGCCTGCTGCTTTCACATCGCCACGTCTTCGGCGTCTTCTTCTGGTTTGTCGTGCTGCCTGGGCCGATGGGGGCCGTGTTTTATCGTCTGGCGGAGCACTCGGCGCGCGTATGGGGTCGTTCACCTGCACCACCGACGCCGCCTGACCGCTTCGGTGAGTTCGCCCGCCGTGCACTGACCTGGATCGACTGGGCGCCAACGCGTCTGACGGCACTCGGCTACGCCATCGTCGGCGACTTCGAAGGTGCCATATATTGCTGGCGACAGGTTTCTCGTCGGGCCACGCCGGTGGGTGAGCCGGTGCCCGACATGCGCACGCTGATTCTGGCAGCCGCCAGCGGCGCGCTCGGACTACGGCTGCTGACCGATGCGGAAGCGATGCGCTATTTCGACGAGGTCGGCAACGAGGGTGCCGGCCTGGCCGAGCCGCGCCCCGAGGCAGTACGTGCGGTGGTGGGTCTGGTATGGCGCGCGTTGCTGCTCTGGCTCGCGCTGCTGCTGTTGCTCTCGCTCGCGCGCTGGATCGCCTGACGCGGGGATCTTCGCCGGCCCGCTCCCTTCCTCAATCGGGACGCTGCGCTCCGCACTTCCAGCATGCCCCGAACTGCGGCTCGGAGGTCTCCCCGCAGTGCGCACATTGCCAGCCGGGCCCGGACGTCGGCTGCCGCAGTTGTTGCAGGATCTCGAGCGCACGACCTTCGTCGGCGTCACGTTCGATCCACAGCTGCGGTGCGCATTCCAGAAAGGGAATCTCTCCCATCGCGCCCGCCAGCGCGGTGTTGCGCAACTCGCAGCGGATACCGGCCGCGCGCAGCGATTCCGCCCAGATCGTCCCGAGCAGCACATGATCAGCGCGCGCCAGCAGCTTCATCGCGTTCGCGGCTCCGCGAGTGAACGGTAGAAGTCGTAGCGGCCGGGTGCGATCTGACCGGACTCGACGGCCCGGCGAATCGCGCAGTCCGGCTCGGCGAGATGCCGACAGTCGAGAAAACGGCAGTCGGCCGAGATGCGGCGCGAACTCCGGGAAGCCGGCAATCACATCGGCTGCCGTCAGATGCGCAAGCCCGAACTCCTGGAAGCCCGGAGTGTCGACCAGCGCGCCACCGCCCGGCAACTTGAACCAGCGTGCGGCCGTCGTCGTCTGCTTGCCGCTGGTTGAGGCGCTCGGAAAACTCGCGCGTGCGCGCCTGAGCATCGGGCACGAGCAGGTTGAGCAGCGTCGACTTGCCCATGCCGGACTGGCCGACCAGCAAGGAGCACCGGTCGTGCGTGATCGGCGTGAGCTGCGCGATCACTTCGGCCCATTGTCCGCGCGCCGAGATGGCAAGCGTGTGCCATCCGAGGGCGCGAATCTCCTGCAGTGCAGCCTGCGCCACGTCGGCGCCCTCGGCGAGATCGGTCTTGTTGCGGATCACCGTGGCCTCGATGCCTGCGGCGAGGGACGCCAGCAGGGCCTTCCAGATGAACCACAGATTAAAGCTCGGCCGCGAAGCGAAGACGATGATGATCTGGTCGACATTGGCGGCCAGCTCCTTGGTGCGGAACGCATCAGCGCGATAAAGCAGGCTCGAGCGCTCTGCAATCGTTTCGATGGCGGCCTGGCCCTCGGCCGGAGGCCGTCGCGGAGACCCGATCGCCGACCACCACATCGCCGCGTCGGCCGCGGCGCACTGCCGACCATATTTCGCCCCGCTCGTCCTCGAGCATCGACGTGCGGCCGTAGGTGGCGCTGACCCGTGCACTGAAGGCAGCCGCTTTGCCTCGCGCGGCGGCCTTCATTCCGGGCTGTAGCGCTGATCGAAGATGGCGTCGGCCTTGGCGGCACAGATCAGGTCATTTTGCGTGATGCCGTCTGCCGAGTGGGTCGAAAAACGGACGGTGCAGCGGTTGTAGCCAACACTGAGGTCGGGATGATGGTCCTCGCGATGCACCATGAATGCCAGGGCATTGACGAAGGCAATCGTCTCGAAGTAATTCGCGAAGCCGTAGGCCCGCGCGATCGCCTTGCCTTCGACTTTCCAGCCGGAAAGCTCGCGCAGTGCCTCGGCAAGCTCGTCCGCTCCAATGGCCGACGAGGCGTCGAGCGGCCGGCAATGGAGCGCGACGAATCGTGGCGCAGCGTCATCAGTTCAAGCGGGAGATCCGGCGACCAGCCGCTCAACGCGCAGCGAATGCCGGCGGATGCGAGTCGTAGAACGCCGAGTGGATCGGATCGGGTGTCAGAGTCGAGGCGTTGTCCTCGTAAAGCTTGACCAGCGCCGTTGACGAGGTCCTGGGCCGATGCGTAGCGCGCCGCGAACGCGTCGGCTTCGAACTCATGCCGGCGCGACAGGTAGCTCGCCAGCGGGGCAAATGACAAAAGTGAACACTGGCAGCACGAGCATGAACAGCACCAGCGCCACTCCCTGGTTGCCGCCGTCCAGCGCCGGCGTGACGCCGAGGCCGGCGTAGAACCAGGGCCGCTCGGCCAGCCAGCCCAGCAGCGCCAGAAACGACCAGGCTCGCCAGGAAGGAAAACACCGAGTCGCTTCGCGATGTGCTTCAGCTTGAAGTGACCGAGTTCGTGCGCCAGCACCGCCTCGATCTCGGCCGGCTGCAGGCGTTCGACCAGCGTATCGAAGAAGACGATGCGCTTGGCGCGCCCGAGACCGGTGAAGTAGGCATTGCCGTGGGCAGAGCGGCGCGAACCGTCCATCACGAATACGCCTTTGCTCGAAAACCCGGTCCGCGCTCAGCAGCTCGGTGATGCGCTGCGCCAGCGAGGAGTCCTTCAGCGGCTCGAAGCGATTGAATAGTGGCGCGATGACAGTCGGATAGATGACCAGCACCAGCGCATTGAAGCCGACCCACAGCAGCCACGCGTACACCCACCAGAGCTCGCCGGCACTGCGCATCAGGGCGACGATCGGCGGCGATCAGGGGAAGGCCGAGCATGCGCGGCGAGCACCAAGGACTTGCCGAGATCGATCGAGCCACAACGCAGCGTCATCCGGTTGAAGCCGAATGCTGCTCGATGCGTGAACTGGCGGATACCAGGAGAACGGCAGGTCCATTGCAGCCAGCAGCAGCGCGACGACGGACGACGATCAGGCAGCTGGTAGATGAAGCCCGTGCCCGAACCACCGGCTCGAGACGTCGGCGAGCCACTGCAGCCCGCCGAGCAGCGTCAATGCAACCAGCAGGGCCGCCCCGACGGCAGTGTCGACCAGGCCCAGCCGCGTCTTGGCGATGGTGTAGCTGGCCGCCTTGCGGTGCGCGTCGAGCGACACCCGGTCGGCGAACTGCGGCGGAACGGCATCGGAATGCCGGCCGACATGGCGGACATGCCGCCAGGACAGCCAGTATTTCAGGCCGACCATCAACAGCAGGAAGCACGACGAACGACAACGACAGGACTTGCGACATGGAAGCGGCGGAGGGCGATCGCGAGAGTGCACGTTGGCCGTCCAGAAACGGCAAGGCGCGCTGATCGCTATGCGACAATCGCGCGCCTCAACGGTTCGATCGCATGCGCCTCGATCGACAACAGCTTGAGAATTATGTCACAGCCCCCGATCAGCAGCCCGGTCCGGCACGAGCGTTACAGCGAGACGAATCTCGTGTGGGTCGACATGGAAATGTCGGGTCTCAGTCCGGACTCCGACCGCGTGCTCGAGGTTGCCGCAGTGGTGACCGACGCCAAATCTCGAGGTCATCGCCGAAGGCCCGGTGCTCGTCATCGGGCAAGCGAGCGTGTGCTGCGGCATGGACAGCTGGAACACCTCGACCCATGGGCGCTCCGGACTCATCGACAAGGTACGCGCGTCGACCGTGGACGAAGAGGCCGCCTCAGACTTGATGATCGAATTCCTGCAGCGTCACGTCCCGGCGCGGCAAGTCGCCGCTGTGCGGCAACTCCATCTGCCAGGACCGGCGCTTCATGGCGCGCTGGATGCCGCGGCTGGAGGCGTTCTTCCATTACCGCAACCTCGATGTCAGCACGCTCAAGGAACTGGCGCGACGCTGGAAGCCTGAGGTCTATCGCTCATTCGAGAAGAAGAGCCGGCACGAGGCGCTCGCCGACATCTACGAATCGATCGAGGAACTGCGGCACTACCGCACGCACTGGCTGCGTCCCGCGAAGCCCGGTTAATCCTTTGCTCGGTGTAGCCGCAGCGGCACCCGGCGCCGCGCTTGCGCCTGCCGGGAGCGTCCCTGGCGGCCGCGCATCCTGCGCGCTGACCCAGGCGCGTCCGAGCGCGAACCCCAGGGCGAGCAGTACCGGGCCAAGAATCACGCCGATGAAACCAAACGCAATGACGCCGCCCAGCACGCCGAGGAAGATCATTCCGAACGACAGCGTTGAGCCGCGCGCGATCAGGATGGGCTTCAGGAAGTTGTCGATACTGCTGATGACGACCGCGCCCCAGATCACCATGAAGATGGCCCAGCCTGCTTCGCCCTGGACATAAAGCCAGATCGCCGCGGCGCCCCAGATCAGCACCGGGCCCATCGGCACCACGGACAGGACGAAGGTGGCCATGGCAAGCATGAAGGCGGCCGGCACGCCGGCGATCAGGAAGCCGATCAGTGCGACGAACGCCTGCGCCGCCGCCGTGCCGACGATGCCGATGAAGACACTGCGCGTCGTCCCGGTAACGATCGTCAGCACTTCGGCGCTCAGGCGACCCGAAAGCCGTTCGGAGACACGGCGGAGGATCGAGATAATGCGATCGCCGTCGCGGTAATAGAAGAACACGATGAAGGTCACCAGCAGCAGCTGCAGGATACCGTCGCCCAACACGCGGACGAAGGCGAGCGAGAGCCGCCCCGCCGGCTCGAGGGCTCGCTGCAACAGCGACGCCAGCTGCTCGCGATCGGCCAGCAGCGACTCGAGCTGGTTGAACAGGCGCTCACCGATCACCGGGATCGACTTCAGCGCCTCGGGCGTGTGAAGACCGCCCTTGGTCCAGCCCTTGACGATGTCCACCAGGGCGGGGACCTTGTCGGCCGCGGCGGCCGACAGAATCGTGATCGGAATGATCACCAGCACCAGGATCGCCACCAGCATCGTCGTCGCAGCAAGCGTCGAGTTGCCCCCAACCGCCTTGCGCAGCCGCTCAAACAGCGGCCAGGTGGCGATCGCCAGCACCCCGGCGAAGACCATCGCCGAGATGAAGGGCTGCAGCACCATGAAGATGCCGACGACGACGATCGCCGCGCCTCCGAAGCGGAGCACGTTGTCGAAGTTGGCCTGGATGGATGGCATGCGGATCGATCGGGTGCGAGCGCGGAGCTTAGCGGGTGCCGCCGTGGATGTGCGCAGCGTGCCGCGTCGTCAGGGCAAAACTTGCTTGCTGCCCAGGCTCTGGAAGCGCTCATCGCGCCAGCAGGCGCGACGAGGCGACCGCAGGCGTTTCTCGCGCAGGCGAGAAACGCCTACGCGGGCGTCCCCCCGCCGGGAATTGAACCCAGATCTAGCGCTTAGGAGGCACTTGTTCTATCCGTTGAACTACGGGGAGCGCGGCGAGTATAGCGAGACACCTCACGTAGAATCCGCGCCCGACGGGCACGAGCGGGATGGCTCGTGGCCCGTGCCTTTCCGGAATGCCGCTGCCTATTTCTTGATCAACCCGGCGCGAGCCAGCACTGATGCGGCTCGGCGGTTCGCCGGCTCGATGTTTTCCACAGTGGTTGCGGGACAACTGCACACAGGCCTTCTGCAATGCAAAGTAAGCCACGGTCCGACTCCCGACGCGCTGCCGACTATGGCGAAGCGTCGATTCGTGTCCTCAAGGGGCTCGAACCGGTCCGCCAGCGGCCGGGAATGTACACGCGCACCGACAGTCCGCTGCACGTCATTCAGGAGGTCGTCGACAACGCTTCGGATGAAATTCTGGCCGGCTTCGGGCAGCACATCGACGTCACACTGCACAACGACGGTTCGGTCAGTGTCGAGGACGACGGCCGCGGTATCCCGGTCGGTCTGCACCCCGAAGAAAAGGCGCCCGTCGTCGAGATCGTCTTCACGCGACTGCACGCGGGCGGCAAGTTCGACAAGCGCGCCGGCGGTGCCTACTCGTTCGCCGGTGGACTGCACGGCGTGGGCGTCTCGGTGACCAACGCGCTGTCGTCGAGGCTCGACGTGACCGTCTGGCGCGATGCGCAAGGTGCACACGATCGGCTTCGCCGACGGCGAGGTCAGGGAACCGCTTGAGGTCGCAGTCGGCGAAGTGCGGCACCGAAGTCCGCCGGCACGCGCGTGCGCGCCTGGCCCAACGCGAAATACTTCGACACTCCCCATGTGCCCGTCGATGAACTCGAGCGCCTGCTGCGCAGCAAGGCCGTGCTGCTTCCCGGAACCGACGTCAGCCTGACGGTCGAGAAGACCGGTGCGACGCGCAGCGCTGGCTCTATCAAGGTGGCCTGCTCGAGTACCTGCTGGCGTCGCTGCCTGCCGAGCCGCTGCTCCCACCGTTCGAGTCGAGTGGCTATCGCCGGCGGCGGAGGACGACACCTATGCGGAGGGCGAGGGCGCGAACTGGGTCGTGGTCTGGACCGAAGACGGTGCTGTGACGCGCGAGTCGTACGTGAACCTGATCCCGACGCCGGCCGGTGGCACCCATGAGGCAGGACTGCGCGAAGGCCTTTTCAGCGCCGTGCGTGCCTTCGTCGACGCACACGGGCTGCTGCCCAAGGGCGTCAAGCTGCTGCCGGAAGACGTGTTTGCACGCGCCTGTTTCGTGCTGTCGGCGAAAGTGCTCGATCCGCAGTTCCAGGGTCAGATCAAGGAGCGGCTCAACAGCCGCGATGCGCTGCGGCTGGTGTCGTCGCTTCGTCGGCCGCAGCTCGAGTTCTGGCTTAACCAGCACCCGAACGAAGGACGCCAGTTGGCAGAGCTCGTCATAAGCCAGGCACAGGCGCGGGCACGCGCGGGACAGAAGGTGGAAAAGAAGAAGGGCTCGGCAGTCGCCGTGCTCCCGGGAAGCTGACAGACTGTGAGTCGACCGAGCTCGACGCGCAACGAGCTTTTCCTGGTCGAAGGCGATTCGGCCGGTGGATCCGCCAAGATGGGTCGAGACAAGGAATTCCAGGCCATCCTGCCGCTACGCGGCAAAGTGCTCAACACGTGGGAGGTCGAGCGCGACCGCCTGTTCGGCAATGCCGAAGTGCACGACATCGCGGTCGCCATCGGCGTCGATCCGCATGGTCCCGCGACATGGTCAACCTCGACGGCCTGCGGTACGGCAAGATCTGCATCCTGGCCGATGCCGATGTCGACGGCTCGCATATCCAGGTGCTGCTGCTGACGCTGTTCTTCCGGCATTTTCCGCAACTGGTCGATCGCGGCCACATCCTCGTCGCGCGCCCGCCGCTGTTCCGGGTCGACGTCACGGCGCAGGGCAAGCGTCCCGCGCGTCGACTCTACTGCCTGGACGAGGCCGAACTCGACGCGACGCTGGAGAAGCTCGGCGACGAGGGCGTGAAGGAAAGCGCCTGGAACATCGCCCGCTTCAAGGGCCTGGGGGAGATGAGTCCGGACCAGCTGTGGGAAACGACGATGAACCCGGACACGCGGCGGCTGCTTCGTGTCGGGCTCGGCTAACTGCCGGTCGAGCGCACGGCCGTCGACGATGACGATGCTGATGGGCCGGGCGGAAAGCCAGGCCCGCCGCGCCTGGCTCGAAGAGCACGGCAACGAGGTCGAGGCCGACATCTGAGGCGCCATCATCGGGATGATCTGCCTATACAAGGATTGACCCCGACCTACCTCAACGGGGGTGTTTTGAGATCGAGGCGCATTCGCGCATACTCGCGCGCCGTCATGTCCATGGAACGAAGAAGCAATGCACCCGAATCGATGAACGACGCGCAAGCCTGCCGCGATCACCGGCGCCCTCGCCGCGGTGCGACGCATTGCTTGCCAGCCCGCGTGTCACGTGGGTGCGCTGGAGCGATCGGTGCCCTGGCGCCACTCGCACTGCTCGCCACCCTGGCGATCGAATCGTTCGTGCCGGCGGAAGTGCGCGCAACTCCACCCGCTGCGACGAAATCGCTCGACATGGACCGCATCGGCCCTCGGGACCGTGCTCGGCGTCGTGCTCGTCGCGTGGCTGCTGCTTTCGAAGCGCGCCCAGCATCAGTCGCGCGCGCGTGCCCGGCTCTGGGAAGAGTCGATCGAGATCGATGAAGGTCGGCGTCGCGCTATACGACGCCGACGATCGGCTGATCGGCTGCAACGATGCCTACCGCACTCTGTATCCCGAAATCGCCGACCACCTGGAGCCCGGACGGACCTATCGGGACCTGATGTCCGCGTACTACAAGGTCGGCTCCGCCTGAAGTGGTCGACGGCCGCACGCTGGAGGATTTCATCGCCGACGGCGAGCGGCGCCGCCGGAGCGGATCCGAGGTCAGTGAAGTCGTGCGCCACCATCGTGGCCGCTGGATGCTGATGACCGACTGCCGCACAGCCAGCGGCGGAATCATCTGCTTCCGCAACGATATCACCGAACAGAAGGTTATCGATCACGAGCTGACGAAGCGCCGCAAGCTGATCGACGACCTGGCCGAACTCACCTACGACTGGTTCTGGCGCCAGGACGCCGAAGGACGCTTCGTCGAGTTCTCCGCGGCGATGGAACAGCACGTCAAGGTCACAGCCGCAGCAATTGCATGGGCAGCGTCGTGAGGACATGCCCGGGTTCGAGGCCGATCCCAATCAATACGCTGAATACCGGGCGCTGCTGGCGCAACGCAAGCCCTTTACCGTGGTTCACCTACAAGGCGCGACGCGGCGATGGCACGCCAATGTGGATCGCCGTCACAGGCAAGCCGATCTTTGACGAGAAAGGTGAGTTCCAGGGCTACTACGGCGCGGGCCGCGACGTCACCGAGCACGAAGAACATCGTCCGGCTCTGCGCCGGAGCGAGGAGCGCTTCCGCGCGCTGACGATGCTCGCCACCGAGTGGTACTGGGAAACCGACACCGAACTGCGCGTGACGTCGGTTCGTGGCGATCCTTCAATCAGGAGCGTGTCGCCGAATGGACGCTCAATCGGCGTTTCTGGGAGTTCGATCACATCGATCCCGCTTTTGCCGTCGACTGGAGCGCGCTGCGCGATCGGATCGCCCGGCGCGAGTCGTTCCGCAACTTCAAGCTGAAGCTGCGCAACGATGAGGACGTCTCGTATTACGAACTGGCCGGGCCAGCCGGTCCTCGAGCGGGGCGAATTCCGTCGGCTATCGCGGACTGGCGTGGGACGTGACCGAGCGCGAGTCCCTGATCGCCCGCATTACTGAGAGCGAGGCGCGCTTCCGCGCACTGACCGAGCTTTCGTCGGACTGGTACTGGGAGATGGACGAGTACGCTGCGCTTTACGCCAGCTGCGGCAGGGCGCGCGGGGCTCGTTCGGGCTCGCGACGACGAGGTGATCGGCAAGCACCGCTGGGAGCTGCCGGGCGAACTGATCCAGCCGTCGTCCTGGGACGAGCATCGCGCAACGCTGGTGGCTCGGCGGCCATTTCGCGACGCCATGTTCCGTCGCTGGATGCCCGACGGCTCGCTGATCTACCACCTGACCAGTGGTGATCCGGTATTCGACGCAGAAGGAAATTTTCGCGGCTATCGCGGAATCGGCAAGAACATCACCGACCAGATCCGCGCGCAGGAGCGGATCGAGCGCCTGGCGACGGTAGACGCGCTGACGCAGCTTTCGAATCGCCAGACCTTTGATGAACGCGCCGGCCGGCTGCTTGCCACTGCTTACGCCGAGCCGGCAAGCGTTGTTCGCTGCTGTTCATCGACCTCGACAATTTTCGCCTGCTCAACAATGGTTACGGGCATCGGGTAGGTGACGAGATGCTGGCAATCGTCGCCAGCCGCATGCGCGAAGTCGTCGGCGATCCGCACCTGCTGGAACGGCGCGGTGGCGACGAGCTGGTCGCACTGCTGGTCGACCTGCAGCGCCCCGACGCCGCTGTCGAGTCGCGCGCAGGCTGATTGACTCGATCGCCGAGCCAGCGCGCATCCTTGGCATGGAAATCTCGGTGACGGCTTCGGTCGGCATCAGCTTCTTCCCGCAGGACGGTATCGACCTCGATTCGTTACTGAATGCGGCCGATGCGGCGATGTACCAGGCCAAAGACAGCGGGCGCCGGACCTATGCGTTCTACACGCAGACTGTCGCGCGGCGGGTCGACCTGCGGCTGCGCCTCGAGCAGCGCCTGCGCAAGGCGGTCGAGTCGCGCGACTTCAAGCTGTTCTTCCAGCCGCTGGTGTCGCTCGACCGACGGCAAGATGGTTGGTGCTGAAGCGCTGATCCGCTGGCGCGACGCAGAACTGGGCGACATCTCGCCTGCCGAATTCATTCCGATTGCCGAGGAATCGGGACTGATCGTCGGGCTCGGTGACTGGGTGCTGCGCGAGGCGTGCCGCGTGCGGCAGGAGTGGCGTCATCTGCAGCTCGATATCCCGCCGGTATCGATCAACATGTCCGGCGTCCAGCTGCGCCAGCTCGGCTGCGTCGAGGGGCTGCTCGATGTGCTGAACGCCTACGATGTTGCGTCCGACCGAAATCGAGGTCGAAGTCACCGAGACCGGCCTGCTCGATACCTCGGCGGTGTCGCGCGAGAACCTCGTTCGGATGCGCAACGCCGGCGTGAAGCTCGCGCTCGACGACTTCGGCGTCGGTTTCTCGAGCCTCTCGCACCTGCGCGACCTGCCGATCCACCGCCTGAAGATCGACCGCAGTTTCACGGTCGAGTGCATGCGCGACGCGCGCACGCTGACGATCGTCAAAGCTGTCATCGAGATGGCGCGCTCGCTCGGCATTAGCGTCACCGCGGAAGGCATCGAGACGCAGGCGCAGCAGACGTGGATGCAGCACCTGGGCTGCGATGCAGCGCAAGGCTATCTGTTCGCCCGACCGATGCCGGCCGACGACTTCATCAAGCTCTTCATCGATCGCCGCGGTATCGGACGCGAACGCTCGCTCATGCACTGACACCGGAGCCGCTCCTGTACACGACCTAGTTCGAAGGCGTGTGGCACGACGGCAACGTGCCACTGATGGGCGCGATGGATCACAGCGTCTGGCTCGGCTCGTCGATCTTCGACGGCGCGCGGTCGATCCATCGGATGGCGCCCGACCTGCGGGCGCACTGCCAGCGTATCTACGACTCGTCGCAGCGCATGGGATTGCAGCTCGAGACTCCGATCGATGAAATGATGCGCTTGTGATCGAAGGCATCCGTCGCTTTCCGGCCGACGCCGATCTGTACATTCGTCCGCTGGTGTTCGGCACCTCGGGCTGCTGGTGCCCGAAAAGTCCGCCTTTGCGCTAACGCTGTTCGAAGCCCCGCTGCCGCCGTTCGAGGGTTCTCGGCCACGCTGTCGCAGCGGCGCCGGCCTTCGCCCTCGGCCGCGACGACTGATGCCAAGGCCTCGGCGCTGTATCCCAATGTCGCGCGCGCATTGCGCGAAGCGGCTGCCGCCGGCTACCAGAATGCGGTCGTCCTCGATCCGGACGGCAATGTCGCGGAGTTCGCGACCGCGAACCTGTTCTTCGTTGACTGCCGACTGGCATCCGTCGTCACGCCGGAAGCCAACGGGACCTTTCTTGCCGGCATCACCCGCGCCCGCGTCATCGCGCTGCTTGGCTGACGCCGGCATCGATGTCGAGCAGCGCACCGTGGCGCCGGGCGAACTCGACACTGCGGCGGAATCTTCAGTACCGGCAACTTCGGCAAGGTCATGCCCTGCACGCGATACGGGCAGCGCGACTTTCCGATCGGTCCGATCGCCACGTTGGCGCGCGAACGGTATATGGCTTACGCAGAGAGTTGTCGCGTCTAGTGCGCTCGTCTGTTTCGCAGCCGCTGCGCGATCGGCTCCGCCGCGTTTGAGACCGACGCTCACGGCGCGGGGCCGGTTACTTTCTTTGTCTTGGCAAAGAAAGTAACCAAAGAAAGCCGCGCCTACGAAGCGCCCTGCGGGATGCCCTGTGCTGCTCGGGTCGCGGGCGGGCCTGCAAACTCGCGCCCTACGGGCGCTCAGACAGGCAGGCCCTCAAAGCTCCCGCGCCCCTGCGCTGCGCGGCGCCTTCGAAGGCATCCAAGCGTCGCCTTTTAACGGCCCGCGCGTCAGTCGCTCGGGGACGCCGCCGCGGTGCGGGGCGGCAGCGGGGCCGTGCCGGGCGCGTGTCTGAGCCCGTGGCACGCGCAGCGTGATCGGGCGAGTTTCGCGCACGGCCCGCTGATGCCCTGCAGCGCAAGGGAAGCTGCGCTTGCGCAGGCCGGCCCCGTGCGGTCGCCTTTCTTTGGTGACTTTCTTTGGCGAAGACAAAGAAAGTCACTCGCCGCCGGGCGACTCCCGGCTCGGTCGAGAATCGACGATAGAAGCCGCCCGCGCAGCGACGTAGCCAAGGTCCTGACGCGCACCCCGTAAAATCCTCGCCATGCTGGAGCAACAAACCCTATTTCCTGCGGGCGGCGGCGACGGCAACGACGCGCTGACGCTGGCCGAATTCGCGCAACGCGCATATCTCGACTACGCGATCTCGGTCGTCAAGGGACGAGCACTGCCGGACGGTGCCGACGGGCAGAAGCCGGTTCAGCGCCGCATCCTGTATGCGATGAACGAAATGGGCCTGGCCGCGGGCGCGCGGCCGGTGAAGTCGGCGCGCGTGGTCGGTGACGTGCTCGGCCGCTTTCATCCGCACGGCGACCAGGCCGCCTACGACGCCCTGGTGCGCATGGCGCAGGACTTCTCGCTGCGCTATCCGCTGATCGACGGGCAGGGGAACTTTGGCAGTCGCGATGGCGACGGCGCCGCGGCAATGCGCTACACCGAGGCGCGGCTCACGCCGATCGCGCGGCTGCTGCTCGACGAGATCGACGAGGGCACCGTCGATTTCATGCCGAACTACGACGGCTCGACGCAGGAGCCGCGCCTGCTTCCGGCGCGCCTGCCATTCGTGCTCCTAAATGGGGCCTCGGGCATCGCGGTCGGCATGGCGACCGAAATACCGTCGCACAACTTGCGCGAAGTCGCCGCGGCGACGCTGGCGCTGATTGCCAATCCGAAGGCCACGCTCGAGCAGGTCCGTGTGCGGCTGCCGGGCCCCGACTTCCCGGGTGGCGGCCAGATCATTTCGACCGCAACTGACATTCGTGAGATCTACACAAGCGGCCGTGGCAGCCTGAAGGTGCGCGCGCGATTCGAGTTCGAGGAATTGGCGCGCGGACAATGGCAACTCGTCGTGCAAGAGCTGCCGCCGTCGACGTCGAGCCAGCGGGTGCTCGAGGAAATCGAGGAACTGACCAACCCGAAGATCAGGGCCGGCAAGAAAGCCCTGACCACCGACCAGCAACAGACCCGCCAGCTCGTGCTCTCGGTGCTCGATGCCGTCCGCGATGAATCGGGCAAGGACGCTGCGGTGCGGCTGGTGTTCGAGCCCCGCACCTCCAAGGTCGACCGCGACGAGTTCGCGCGCACGCTGCTGGCGCATACCAGCATGGAAGCGAGTGTCCCGATCAACCTGGTGATGATCGGGCGCGACGGGCGTCCGCGCTGCAAACCGCTGCTCGAGATCCTCGCAGAGTGGATCGAGTTCCGCGTCGACACCGTGCGGCGGCGCTCGCAGCATCGCCTGCAGAAGGTCGAGGACCGCATCCACATCCTCGAAGGGCGTCAGGCCGTCCTGCTCAACATCGACAAGGTCATCAAGCTGATCCGCAATTCGGATGAGCCGAAGGCGGATCTGATCAAGGCGTTCAAGCTGAGCGAGCGCCAGGCCGAGGACATCCTCGAGATCCGGCTGCGCCAGCTCGCTCGGCTCGAAGGGATCAGGATCGAACAGGAACTGGCAGAACTGCGCAAGGATGAGGCGGCCCTGCGTAAGCTGCTCGGCACGGATGCCGCGTTGCGCAAGCAGGTGGCACGCGAGATCGAGGACGACGCAAAGAAGTACGGCGATGCGCGCCGCACACTGATCGAGGAAGCCGAGCGCGCGGCCGTCGAAGTGAAGCTCATCGACGAACCGGTGACCGTCATCGTCTCCGAGAAAGGGTTCGTCCGCGCCCGGTCGGGACACGGTCATGACGCGACCCAGTTCGGTTTCAAGACCGGCGATGCGCTGTACGCGGCGTTCGAGTGCCGCAGCGTCGATCAGCTGATCGCGATCGGCAGCAACGGACGGGTGTATTCGGTGCCGGTGGCACAGTTGCCGTCGGCGCGCGGCGACGGCGCGCCGGTCAGTTCGATGATCGAACTGGAATCCGGCACCCGGCTGGTCGGCTATGTGGCAGGGGCGGGCAACGCGCCGCTGCTGCTGGCGACCAGCAGTGGCTACGGCTTCGCGACGTCGCTCGGCGACATGGTGTCGCGCCAGAAGGCCGGCAAGCAGTTCATCACGGTCGAGGAGGGGGCGGAGCCGCTCCGCCCGCAACTCGTCAGGGCCGACAGCGACCGGCTGATTGCGTGCCTGTCCGCCAAGGGCCGCGTGCTGGTGTTCGATGCGGCGGAGATCAAGGCGCTGGCGGGCGGCGGGCGGGGCGTGACGCTGATGGACCTGGACGCGGGCGAGACGCTGCTTGCAGCACTGCCGATCGGTAACGGAGCTCGGCTGCAGGCCACACGAGGTTCGGCCGGCAAGCCAGTTGAAGTGCGTCTAGTCGGTGCTCAGCTCGAAGCACAGCAGCGGACATCGGGCGCGCAAGGGCAAGCTGGTCGACAGCAAGCTCAAGCCGCCATTCGTGTTGGCGCGACTGCCCGACGCCTGAGCGATGTCCGGTCACATGTCCGCATGGCGGCTGCGGCCCGAGGCACACAAATGCGGCTGATCTACACGACGCTGCTCTTTGTCCACCTGATCGGTGTGGCGGTCTGGATCGGCGGCATGTTCGTCCTGCACTTCGCGGTACGGCCGGCGGCGGCCGGGCTACTCCCGCCACCGCAGCGGTTACCGCTGCTGGCGACCGTGCTGGGTCGCTTCTTCTTCTGGGTCGCGCTTGCGATCGTCGCGATCCTGGCCAGCGGCGTCGGACTGGTACTCGGCGCCGGCGGCTTCGGCAACGCGCACGTGTCGGTTCACCTGATGTTTGGGCTGGGACTCGCGATGATGGCGATCTTTCTGCACATCCGCTTTGCACCGTTCCTGCGGCTGCAGCGGGCGGTCGCTGCGACCGATTGGCAGACCGCTGGCAGAAGCCTCGACACGATACGCAAGCTGGTGTTGACCAATCTGACACTCGGCATAGTGACCGTTGCCGTGGCCACGATCGGGCGCAGCCTTCTTTAGGCTAAACGGTCAGCGTTCCACGAGCCACCATCATGGCGCAGCCCCCAACGCGCACGCGCGTGGCGATGCCGTTGGCCTGCTCAAAGTCGAGAGTGATGGTGCTCGGGCGGCCGATCTCGCTACCCTGCAAGACCTGCCACTGTTGCGGCCCTTCTGTTTTGGCATGGCGTGCGAGCCAGCCGGCCAGTGACGCTGCGGCTGAACCGGTCGCCGGGTCCTCAGGAACGCCGAGCCCCGGTGCGAACATGCGCACACGCAGGCACTTCGTGCCGGCAGGCGCCACCGGGTAGACCTTTTGCGTGGAACGGCCGTCGAGCATGGCGTGCCAGCGCGCCAAATCCAGCCGCGCAGCCACAAGTTGATCGACATCGGTGAGGGGCACGACCAGGAACGGCACGCCGCAGGACCAGACTTCCGGCGCAGACCGGACCGCGCCGCGTGTGAGCCCGAGCATCGCCGCCGCTTCTGCAGCGTCGATTGTCTCGATGAAGGTGGGCTGCTGGGCCGCTGTCAGCGTGCACCGGGTAACTGTCCCGTCAGCATCGCGTTCGATGCTGACCGGCACCGGTCCCACGCCTTCCTCGAACACGATGTCGCGTCTGTCCGGGGTGATGCGGCCCAGGGACGCGAGGGCGAACGCGGTTCCGACCGTAGGATGGCCGGCAAATGGCAGCTCGCCGCCGGGCGTGAAGATGCGCACATGCGCGGCATGCGCTCGGATCCGACGGCGGCAGTACGAAGGTGGTCTCGCTGTAGTTGAACTCGCGCGCGACCGACTGCATTGTCGCGTCGTCGATGCCACGGGCGTCGAGCAGCACGGCCAGCGGGTTGCCTCCAAAGCGGCGATCCGTGAAGACGTCCAGCGTGCAGTAGTCGTAGGTCATGAATGTGATCTCCGTATCGTCGAACGAATCGGGCAACGCCGCGAGGGCGCACTGCGCTGGTTCCTGAGCATGTTCCGTTGTGATTTTCAGGCCGCAGGCCTGCTTCGAGTCCAGCGGAGCGCCGGACGATACTGCAAGCGCGCGACGGCGGCCGTTCCTCTTGAAAATCCGGCGCGGAGCCTCAAACATCGGCAAAATCTCGGGTTTCCATATGGGCGCCTCAGTGTCGGGCCCGGTTCAACCAACTTAAGTGACAGGAGCACAGATGGGTGCGGGTGATGCGGCGATGAAGGAGACCCTCGGTTTCCAGGCGGAGGTCAAGCAGCTGCTGCAGCTGATGATTCATTCGCTGTACAGCAACAAGGAAATCTTTCTGCGCGAGCTGATCAGCAACGCCTCGGACGCGCTCGACAAGCTGCGCTTCGAATCGATCGCGCAACCGACGCTGATGGAAGGACACGGCGAACTGGCGATCGGTGTCAGTGTCGACAAGGCCGCGCGCACGATCACAGTCTCCGACAACGGCGCTGGCATGAGTCGGCAGGAGGCGATCGACCACCTTGGCACGATTGCGAAGTCGGGCACTCGCGAGTTCTTCGCGCAGCTGACCGGCGACCAGCAGAAGGATGCGCAGCTGATCGGGCAGTTCGGGGTCGGCTTTTATTCCAGTTTCATCGTTGCCGACCGCGTCACAGTGGTGACGCGTCGCGCGGGCACGCCGGCCACGGAAGCCGTGCGGTGGGAAAGCGACGGTGGCGGCGAATTCTCGGTCGAGCCGGCCGAGCGCGCCGAAAGCGGTACCGACGTCACGTTGCACCTGCGCGAAGGTGAAGACGAGTTGCTTGAAGGCTTCCGCCTCAGGTCCATCGTCTCGAAGTACTCAGACCACATTTCCGCGCCGATCCGCATGCGCGCGGAGAGATGGGACAAGGACAAGGGGGCGATGGTCGCCGCGGATGAAGAGGAAACCGTCAACCAGGCGAACGCGCTATGGACCCGCGCCAAGGGTGACATCACCGACGAGCAGTACCAGGAGTTCTACCGGCATGTCTCTCACGACTTCGGCGAGCCGCTGGCGTGGACGCACAGCCGTGTCGAAGGGCGGACCGAGTACATACAGCTGCTCTACCTTCCGGCTCATGCGCCATTCGACCTGTGGGACCGCAACCAGCGCCACGGCATCAAGCTCTATGTGAAGCGTGTCTTCATCATGGACGATGCCGAGCAGCTGATGCCGCCCTATCTGCGATTCGTGCGCGGCGTCATCGACAGCAGCGACCTGCCGCTCAACGTCTCGCGCGAGATCCTGCAGGAAAGCCGCGACGTCCGCGCGATCCGCGAGGGCTCGACCAAGCGTGTGCTGGCGCTGCTGGAGGATCTCGCCGAAAACCAGAAGGACAAGTATTCCGCCTTCTGGAAGGAATTCGGCCAGGTGCTGAAGGAAGGCATCGGCGATGACCCGGCCAATCGCGAGCGCATTGCCGCGCTGCTGCGCTTTGCGTCGACGGCCGGCGGCGAGGAGCCGACATTCGCGCTCAAGGACTACATCGGCCGCATGAAGGAGGGCCAGGACAAGATCTACTACGTGACGGCCGATACGCTCGATGGTGCCCGGTCGAGCCCGCATCTGGAGATCTTCCGCAAGAAAGGCATCGAGGTTCTGCTGCTGGCCGACCGCGTCGACGAGTGGATGCTTTCGTTCCTGCAAGAATTCGATGGCAAGCCGCTGGCCTCCGTCGCCAAGGGCGGCCTGGATCTCGGAAGCGTCGCCGATGAGCAGGAAATGGCCGCTCAGCAGAAGACCGGGGACGAATACAAGGACCTGTTGGCCCGCGTGAAAGCGGCGCTGGGTGACCGGGTGAAGGACGTCCGGGTCACGTTCAGGTTGACCGATTCCGCGGCTTGCCTGGTCAGCGACGAGCACGAGATGAGTGGCCACCTGCAGCGGCTTCTGAAGTCGGCCGGGCAAACAGCTCCGGAGTCGCGACCGATCCTGGAACTCAACCCCACGCATCCGCTGGTCGCTCGTCTGAAGTCGAGCGAGCACGATCTCGCCGACTGGGCGCAACTCTTGTTCGAGCAAGCGCTACTGGCAGAAGGCGGTCAGCTGGATGAGCCGGCGGCCTTCGTCCAGCGCGTGAACCGGTTGCTGCTGGATGCGCGGTTCCAGGTAGCGGTGCACGTCGGGTCCGCGCAGCCGCCGTGCCGCGGCCGCGCGGCCCCCCTGCGAGGCTTTGCCCCGATCATCGACGCCGGCATGTCGAGCGGCTGATCCTCGGCAGTTTCCCATCCGCCGCCTCGCTCGCGGCCGGGCAGTACTACGCGCATCCGCGCAACCAGTTCTGGCCGATCCTGGGACGGCTGCTGGGCGAGCCGCTGCAGACGCTTCCGTATGGCGAACGCGTCCAGCGGGTTCTTGAACATCACGTCGGCATCTGGGACGTCTATGACGCCTGCGACCGGGCTGGCAGTGCAGATACGGCCATCCGCCAGCCGCGTCCGAACGCGCTTCGCCCGCGCTGCGCCGCCTGGCGCCGCGGCTGCGCTCCGCTTGCCTTCAATGGCTTGGCAGCCGGTCGATTTCGGCCGCTTTTCGACCAAGCGGGGTTCGTGACCGCGGTGCTACCGTCCACCAGTCCCGCCCATGCCGGCCGCAGCCTCGAGCAGAAGCTCGAACAGTGGGCGGCGTGGTGGCGTGCGGCGAGCTGACAGGGCGCCACCGGTTCGTTGGCACTTCCGGCGTCGTTCCGAAGCACGTACCCGCGAGCCGGGATCGGCTACCCTTGCCGCTCGCTGCGCCGCGGGGAACATTTCGAGTCCGGATGCAGCACGACAACGACAGCGGGATCCGGAAAGGCCACTCGCGCGACGGCGCAGCGCGTCATCGTGTGGCTGCGCGCGACGACGCGCAAGGCGCTGGAACCGCTGCTGCCGACGGCCGCGCGCGACGCGATCCAGGTCATCGACGAAGACGAACAGGCCTCCGCCACGCTCAAGAAATCCGTGCGCAGCCTGCTGGTCGATCAACGCGAGTTCTCGAGCACATTCTTCACGAAGGTCGATCGCGAGATCGACACCGCGTTCGACGAACTGTTTCGCGAAGGCGCGGACAAGCAGCCGCAGCCGCAGGACAAGCCCGAGGTGCGTGCCGGCGGGTTGTCGCTGGTTGGCTACGACCAGATGGAAGAGAACATGATGCTCGACCGCTTTGCGGCGCGCATCCGCAATTCCGTCGAGGAACAATTCAACCGAGCTGACCCAGCTGCTGGCGGTCGCGCTCAAGATGCCCGGTCTGGGCGATCGGCAGAACCCATTTCACCCGATGCACTACTGCAAGCGCGCTCGCCGATGCGGTGGAGGCTCGGGCTTCAAGGGCGACCAGCGCATGGCCGTGATCAAGGCCTATGACAACGCGCTGGGCCAGCCGCTGGGCGAGATGTACGGCGAGCTGAACCGCCAACTTCGCGAGCAGGGCATCGAGGAGCGCAGCGGCGCTGCAACCGCGTTCAAGAACTCGATGGCGGGTTTCCGCAATACGTTCGTCGCCGCCGGCCGGCCGTCGCAGGGTGGCGGCTCGCCCCGGGTGCGATAACCGGGGCCACCGCGGAACAACTGCTCAGCGCCCTGTATCAGCGCATGAAGGTTCCCATGGCGGGACCCTCGCAAGCCGGGGCGGTGCCGATCGCACCCGCCACCGGCATGCCCACGAGTCCGCTGTTCGAGCGCACCGATCTTCGCTGCACCACTCCGGTCGCGCCGGGCGCGGCGTCGTGCAACACCGACATGTTACCGCGCCGCATGGCGCGCCGGTCACCGCTGGCACCCCGGTGCAGTTTGCAGCGATCGAACCGGGGCTGCTGGCATCGATCAACGAAGTCCAGCGGCTGAATGCACTGGCCGCCGTCGCGGCCCGCAGCGGATCGGCCGGCGCGGTCGCCATCAGCGAGCGCGATGAGGCGCAGCTGCGCGCGCATGTTGTCGAGCGCGCCACCAAGCAGATCGACAAGCTGGTGATCGAGCTGGTCGGGATGCTGTTCGATCGCATCCACCAGGACAAGCACCTGCCGGCCGAAATCAAGACCGCATTGTCGCGTTGCAGTTCCCGATCATGAAGGTCGCGCTGTCGGACTCGGATCTGTTCGTCTCGCCGCTGCAGCCGGCGCGGCGTCTGATGGACCGGATCGCCAGTACCGCATCGGCTGGATCCCGGAGGGCGAGGAGAACCAGCGCTATCTGGCCGAAGTGAACCGCGCGGTCGACACCGTCGTTGTCGCCATCAACGAAGGCCCCTCGATCTTCGAAAAGGCGCTCGACGAGTTCGAGAAGTACCTGCCGAAGAGCGCGGCCGCGACGATGATCCGGTCATGCGCGCCAAGCGCGCGCTTGAAGAGGCCGAAAACCGCGAGGTCATGTCGATCAATGCGGCAATCGGCATCCGCCGCGCCTTCGACGGCGTGCAGCTGGAGTCCTATCTGCGCGAGTTCCTGCTCGATACTTGGGTCAAGGTGATGGTCACCGCGACGATGCGCGAGCGTTCAGCAGCCGGACTTCGCCCGGAAGTTCCGCGACATGGTTCCGGACCTGGTCTGGAGCGTGCAGCCGAAGATCAATCCGGACGACCGCAAGCGGCTGGTCAAGACGATTCCTGCCGTACTGAATACGGTGCGCGAAGGTCTGCAGCTGATCGAGTACTCGCCGACGCAGACGCAGGAGTTCTTCACCCGCCTGATGGGCTCGCATGCCCAGGCCGTCAAGGCGCTCGAAGTCGCCTATGGTGCGGCGCCGCCGGTCGATGCCGGCGCACTGAAGCAGCGCCTCGACGAAGTCAAGATCGTCGAGCCGCCGCCGCCCTCAGCGGACGATGCCACTCGAAGCACCACTGACCATTCCGGCCTCAGTCGTGCGCAGTGCCGGCGGCGGCCAATCATGCCGATGTCAACATGCTCGATTCGCCGCCGACCGTGGCGCCGGAGGAGATGATCCCGATCGAGCAGTTGTCTGACGAGCAGATCGACCAGATGATCGAGGGCTGGGAGCGCGGCTCGTGGTTCGATCTGTACACCGGCGAGCAGGTTGAGCGCGTTCGACTGCGGTGGATCAGCCCGCGGCGCAACTTCTATTTCTTCACTTCGGCCGAGACCGGCAAGGCGCATTCGCTGGCGCCACTGGTGCTGCGCGGGCTATGTACGCGCGGGCCGCATCCGCGCCGCCGAGACTCGCCGCTGTTCGAGCGGGCCGTCGGCGACCTGATGCGTGACCTCGGCGCGCCTGCTGCGCAACCGGCCTGACGTGCCGGCCGGCGGGCCGGCGCAGCGCGGTGACGCTTTCCGAGGAAGACGGCCTCCGCTACCTGCATTTCGGCACGCCCTGGGTTCAAGGCGCCATGCGGATCGCGCGTCCCTGGCAACTGGAGCTTGCGTATCAGCAGCAGATGATGGCCTGCGCGCTGTTTGTTCCCGGCCCGGAACCGCATCATCCAGCTCGGGCTCGGCGCGGCTGCGCTGACGAAGTTCTGTTATCGCAACTGTTCCGTCAGCCAGCATCACCGTCGTTGAGATCAGCGAGCAGCCGTCGTCGACACGGCGCACCGCTGGTTCGCGCTGCCAGCGGACGACGAGCGCCTCGAGGTGGTGCAGGCGGATGCGCGCGACTATCTGGGCGACCGTCGACGTGCCGGACGGGCGGATTGGCTGCAGGTCGATCTTTACGATGCGGCGGCGCGCGGACCGGTGTTCGACGACCCGGCGTTCTATGCCCTGTGCCGTCGCGCACTCTCGACGGCCCGGTGTGGCGTGCTTCAATCTGTTTGGCCGCCGATTTGATCCGAGTTTCCGGGCGATTGCATGTGCTTCGATGACCGCGTGCTGGTGCTCCCGCCGGTCGACGAGGGCAACCACATCGTGTTCGGCCTGTCCGGACCGCGCATGGACGAGCCGATGGCCGTCGTGGCAAGGCGCGCGCGATCGCTCGAAGCGCGCTGGCGCCTGCCCGTCGCTCGCTGGTTGCAGGACCTGAGGGAAGCCAACGGCCTCGGCGATCCGCTAAGATATGACACAACCCTCATAATTGACGGGTTCTCGCGCCCATATGTAACTTGACAGACGGCCCCACGCCGATAGAGTCGAAGCCTCTTCAGCGGCCGTAGGGCCCGCACCGTCAGCCAGAATCCGATGGAGTTCGACGCAAAGCCCCGAAACGCCCCCGCCCCGCCGGCGAACTGCCGCATCACCGCCGCGCAGGCGTCGGCGTTGATGAAGTCGGCGATGGCGATCTCCAACGAGCTGATGTCCGTCGCTTTTCCGGGGATCTGCAAGTCGATCCTGGACGACCTCACCGGCACCTGGGACTTCGACGTCAGCTCACCGCTGGTCCAGCGGCTGCTGGCCTCCAAGTCCACGGAACTCAACCACGCCTTCCTCGACCACCTGAGGGAAGCCCAGGACCAGACGTATCACGAAATCACCGTCGGCCGGGCCCAGCTGGCCCCGGCGGCACTCGACGCCGAGACGCTGTCACTGGTCGATTCGGTTTCGGTCGAGAGCAATACGGTGGTCGAACGCCATGCCAACAAGGTGGCGGGATACGCCGACCTGCGCTGGCGCGATCTGAACCTTGTCGTCGCCTATGTCATCGGGCGCAGTTCAGTGCGCAACGCAGAGAATCCGCTCGGCCCCAACGTCTATGTACGGGCGCTGCTGCGCGCCGCCGAGCAGTGCGACCTGCACAAGGAAGCGTGGGGTTTCCTGCTGACGCGGTTCGAAAAGCCCCTGGGCGAGGAACTCGCTCGCGTCGTGCAGCAGCTGCTCGAGCACTTTGCCAACCACGGCGTGGACGTTCGCTCGGTACGACGCAGCCTCGCAACATCCAAGGCGCCTTCGTTTGGCGGCGGGCACCCAGGCGCGGCGGGCTCGGCGACACCGGCCGACTGGGCGGGGTCGGACCAGACGCGGCCTGGGCGGCCACCGGGAGGGCGGCGCCTCGCCGCGTGGGATGGTGGCGCCGGATGAACCGACCGAGGTGCTTGGTGGACTGCTGACGCGCCTGCAGTCCAACGCCCGTGGGTCGCGGCTGCCGCCGATGGCTTCGTTCGGGCCGGCACCCGAGGAATTGCTGCAATCCGTTCGGCGAGATCCAGCGCCACGGCCTGGACGAGTTCGTCGAGACCGGCGAGTTCACCAGCCTGCCGCCGGCCCAGAGCATCAGTGCGGTACGCGGAGAACTGATCGCGAAGTCGACCCGCACGGTCGACAAGCTGACGATCGAACTGGTCGGCATGCTGTTCGACCACGTGATGCAGGACAAGCAGGTGCCCGCCGAGATCAAGGCGCGCATCTCACGCCTGCAGTTCCCGGTACTGAAAGCCGCGCTGATGGATGCGGCGTTTTTTGCGTCGAGCGCGCATCCGGCCCGCAAGCTGATCGACCGCGTCGCCGGCACCTCAACGGGCTGGGAGCCTTACGGCGACGACAACCAGAAGTACCTGAAGGAAGTCGACCGCGTCATCGCGGAGATCCTGAAGAACTTCGAGACTGACCTTGGCGTCTTCGACAAGGTCTACTCGGAGTTCGACCGCTTCGTTTCGGACATATCGGTCGAGGACAGCGATCCGGTCTCGCGTGCGAAGAAGGCGCTCGAAGCGGCCGAGAAGCACGAGATCCTGACGATCAACACGACGATCCAGGTGCGCCGCGCGTTCGAGCGCGTTGACCTCGAGCCGTACATCAAGGAGTTCCTGCTCGGGCCCTGGGTCAAGGTTCTGGTCGCTGCCAGTGTTCGCAGCGAAACTCAGCCCGGATTCGCCAAGTCATTCCGCGACGTGATCCACGAACTGGTGTGGTCGGTGCAGCCCAAGGCCAGCACAGAGGACCGCAACAAGCTGGTCAAGATGATTCCCGGCATGGTGCGCGTGCTGCGCGACGGGCTGGCGCTCGTCAACGTCTCGGAGCGGGATCGCGACCAGTTCTTCGGCAAGCTGATGGAATCCCATGCGATGGCCGTCAAGCCGGTCGACCAGGCCGCCTACATCAAGTCGAGCCTGCTCACCTCGGAGTTGCGCGCCAAGATCGACGGCATGCAGTTGTCCGGGATGTTCCCGGTGACGACGGTGCCGGGCGGCATCCGCGTATCGACCGGCCAGATCCTGCGCGCGGCGCAGGAGCATCACGCCGACATCGTCATGCCCGATCCGCTGACCGACATCGCGCGGCTCGACCCGGTCGAAGACGCGCGCGTACAGGAAGAGATCGGACGCTGGCAGCGCGGCAATTGGTTCAAGCTGTGGGACGGCACCGACTTCGTGCGCGTCAAGCTGCGCTGGATGAGTCCGCTGAGGACGTTGTTCCTGTTCGCCAGCGAGACACGATCACAAGGCGCACGTGCTGTCTGCGGACATGCTGAAGTCCTACCTGGCGCGCAAGTACATCGAGCCGCTCGAAAGCGTCGCGCTGACCAAGCGCGCGGTCGACGCCGTGGTCGCGGACTTCGAGAGTGAGCCGGACCGAGCGACCAATCTTGCCAAGCGGTACGAGGCTCCGCAGCCGGCCGCATGAGCTCCGCCGCATGAATCCGAAAGATGGCGCCGTGGCGGTGAAGTCGGCCGCCGCGCCGCCCGCGCGGGAACGACATGCGGCGCCCGCCGTGCCGAATGGCCGTCTCACCAGCGGCTATGTGCTCAAGCAGCTGGTCGCCGATGGCATGCTTGCGACCAGTGACGCCGAACGCTTCAAGATGTCAGGCGGGCGCGATCGCGCCGGGCATCCACTGGTCAACCTGGCGGAGATGAACTACCGCACGCCGAAAGCGGACCGCACACTGCTCGATCTCGAGACTCTGACGCAGTGGCTGGCGGAGAAATCCTCGCTGCCGTACTTCCATATCGATCCGCTGAAAGTGGATTTCACGCGTGTCTCCGAAGTGATGTCGTCGTCGTACGCGACCACCTATTCGATCCTGCCGGTGGCCGTCAGCGCTGCGGAAGTGACGATCGCGACCTGCGAGCCTTTCCAGACCGGCTGGGAACGCGAGATCGAGCAGATTACGAAGAAGTCGGTCAAGCGCGTCCTATCCAACCCGCTCGATATCGCGCGCTATACAACCGAGTTCTACAAGCTGGCCCAGCAGGTCAAGGGTGCGGCGAAGACGGGTGCCACGCCGCTGGTGTCCAGCTTCGAGCAGTTGGTCGAGCTCGGCGGCAAGGTGCAGGCGGATGACGCGCATGTCATCCATATCGTCGACTGGCTGCTGCAGTATGCGTTCGACCAGCGCGCCAGCGACATCCACCTCGAGCCTCGCCGCGAGCAGGGCATCGCGCGCTTCCGCATCGACGGCGTGTTGCACCAGGTCTACCAGGTGCCGTCGGGCGTGATGGCGGCGATGACAAGCCGCATCAAGCTGCTCGGTCGCATGGATGTGGTCGAGAAACGCCGACCGCAGGATGGCCGCATCAAGACCAAGGTTGCGACCGGCCCCAATGCCGGACGCGAAGTCGAAATACGGCTGTCGACCCTGCCGACGGCGTTCGGCGAAAAGCTCGTGATGCGTATCTTCGATCCGGAAGTCGTCGTGCGCAGCTACGCCGAGCTCGGCTTCACGCCGGAGGAAGCGAAGGTCTGGGAGGACCTGATCCACCGCCCTTCAGGCATTGTCCTGGTGACGGGTCCAACCGGATCGGGCAAGACGACGACGCTGTATTCGACGCTGAAGCAGCTCGCGACCGACGAGGTCAACGTCAGCACGGTCGAGGACCCGATCGAAATGGTCGATCCGGCGCTCAACCAGATGCAGGTCCACCACGGCATCGACCTCGGCTTCTCCGACGGCCTGCGCGCGCTGATGCGACAGGACCCGGACATCATCATGGTCGGCGAGATCCGCGACAAGGAAACGGCCGACATGGCGGTGCAGTCCGCGCTGACGGGCCACCTGGTCTTCTCGACGCTGCATACCAATGACGCCGCGGCGTCGATCGCGCGCCTGCTCGAACTCGGCATTCCCAACTATCTCGTCAACGCGACGCTGATCGGCATCCTCGCGCAGCGCCTGGTCCGCACGCTGTGTCCGCACTGCAAGTCGGCAGGTGACTCCGTCGACCCGGCGCTGTGGAAGGAACTGGTCGCGCCGTGGCGCTCGAACGTGCCGGAGAAGATCTATCGCCCGATCGGCTGCCTTGAATGCCGCCGCACCGGATACATGGGTCGCACTGGCCTGATCGAGATGCTGGTGATGACCGATGCGATGCGCAAGCTGATCGCCGAGGGCGCTGATCTCGTGCAGCTGCGCGGACAAGCCGCGCGCGATGGTCTGCGCTCGCTGCGCGTGTCCGGAGCAGAAAAGATCGCAAAGGGCATCACGACGATGGAAGAGGTGCTGAAGGCCGCACCGCCGTTTAACAACTGACTGAACTTCGGCGACGGCAGAGGCAAGCCGCAAGCACTGGACCGGCGCGGACAGACGCGGGTGTGCGTGGGAGTCGGGTGAATCACCGCGCATTCGCAGTTTCAACACTCTGTACTTATGCAGTCGTTGACCGCCGTTCGGCCAGCGCCGCGTGCGGGCCTGTACTCAACTGCGCAAGCGGGCTACGAAGAGCGCGTTTTAAGAAGGCTGGCAAGGTAGCCGGCGACACGCGCCGGTTGCAGCAGGAGGCTGTATCCGAACATGTAGATGAGCAGGCCGCCTACGTTGCGACGGATCTTCAGTCCGTGATCGTGAAACATCGAGCGCATCACGAAGAAGATCACGAGGTTGAGCAGCAGGACGGCAGGCAGCAGCGCCAGCGCGATAGGCCCCATCAGCAGGTGACTGCTGTACGCGACCGAGAGCATCACGCCCGGAATGAAGCCAAGCGTGAACGCGAGATCGGTCCACGGAAAGAGCAGGTGCCAGACGACGAACAGCATGGAGGTACGCCGCTTGATCAGTTCGCCGGGTAGTTCGCCGAGTGCACGCAGGGTCACGCGTGCATGGTGATGCGCTGTCGCAGGAGCGAACCGAGGTCAGCAGGGACGATGACGAAGCAACAGGCATCTTCGGCAAAGCCGACGCGCCAACCTCGCTGCAGGATGTCCCACGTCATCACTACATCTTCCGCGACATCCGCACCGCCAACCGTTGACCTCGTTCAGTGCAGCCCGGTCGTAGATCGTGAACGCGGTTTCCGCAATGACCGTGCCCTGATACTTCGACTGCATCCTTTTCATCGATGCCAGGCCGTGGAAGTAATCCCATTCCTGGGCACGAGTCAGCCAGTTGTCGCGTGAGTTGCGCACCAGAACGCAGCCGGATACCGCCCGCACGTCCGGCTCCGCCGCCACGTAGCGTTCGACCATGCTCCACAGTGCATCGCCGAACAGAATTGCGTCGGCATCGAGCGTGACGATCAGGTCGTGCTGGGCGGCCTCGAGCGCGCGATTCAGCGCCGCCGCCTTGCCGCGGTTGCGGCTCTGGCGCAGCACCTTGATCCAGCGGTAGCCCAGTTCCTGCACGATCTTTGCGGTGCGATCGGTCGACGCGTCGTCAATGAGGATCAGCTCGAATGGCCCCGGATACTCCTGCCGACGGATGCTTTCGATGGTTTGCGCGATCGACTGGGCCTGGTCGCGCACGTACATCAGCACCGATAACGCCGGATAGCGCATGAGTGCGCGACGTGGTGGCCTCCTGTCCAGCAGCAGTCCGGCGACGATGAACATGTTCATGGCGCTCGGGACGAGGGCGAGGCCACCAATGAAGAAAAAAGCAGCGACCAGGCCCACCGCATCTTCAAGCGCATTGAACCAGAAGGACGATGCCCACACGGTGAAGACGAACCAGATCGCCGTGATGGAACTCACGGCGATCAGCTGCCGCCGCTGTGCAGGTTCGGCATGACGGAGCCTCGGCAGGTCGAGCAGCTGCGCACGCGCGCGGGTTGAAGCGGCCGGGGCCGCCTCTTGAGGCGATCGGGACCTGTCGGGACGACTCATTGGGCTAGTTACGCTGCACTCGTGCCAACAACATCCGAAGCGTCGGTTCGCGTACGGCGAGACCGGATGAGACAAGCGGGCGGCAGCGGAGTGGGCGCATACGTCTTCGGTCGCTGGTCTGCGCTCGGCACGCTAGCGCGCACCCTCGCCGGACTGCCGGGCAGCGAATTCGCGCTTCGCTCGCATGTATTCGTTGACACACCCCACGGTTGCGCCGGCCGACGGATCGCTGCAGGCAGCCGATGGTTTGTAGAACGCTTCCAGGCCCCTTCGGTTTCGGCGGCGCTTCGGTTGGCCTCCTCGACGGCCGCCCGTCGGAGCGCCATTTCTTCCCTCTCCTTGCGGGCCTGCGTCTCGTTAGCGCCGTCTGCCAGGGCGAGCGCTCGACGGGACTTCTCGGCCGCCTCTGCCGCGGCCCGGCGTTCCAGTTCCGCGCGTGCTTGCGCCTCGCGATGGCGGGCCCTCTCGACCACCGCAGCTTCAACGCTCGACCCCGGATTTGCCGAAGTTTGCTGGACAGCGATTCCGGGCAAGGCATTTTGGAACGCCGGACCGGATCCCCGCCCATAGGCGAGGACTACGATTGTCAGCGCGATCGCGCAGACGATCCAGAGAATCGAGGCGATATGCTTGCGATGATTCAGCGACGTCGTGGCGGCATGAAACTGGCGCATCCGTAACCCACTGCGATTCCGGTGTTACCGCCTTGAATCGGCCGGAAAGCAAGCGACTTCATCAGGGAATCCTTGCAATTGGGTCGCAAGGACGCTTGAATTCAAAGAAAGCCGCCAAAGTCTCTGCAACTTGAATCGGTCGATGCCGCGCTTTGGCAGCGCGCCGCGCAGGCCCATCTTGGCCAAGCCGGTTCCACCATCGCGCGTGGCGGCGAGGCGCTGTTATGCGGTCGGGAATGGTCCCTGCCCAGTGCGCTACTTCGACAGCTGCCGCATCGCGCGGGTCAGGCCTTCGAGTGTCATCGGGAACATCTTGCCGCCGGCCAGCTGGCGGATGACCGAAATCGACTGGCGGTACTGCCAGAGCCCTTCCGGCTCGGGGTTGAGCCAGACCAACTTCGGGAAGCGTCGAGAAGAAGCGCTGCAGCCATTCGGCGCCGGCCTCCTCGTTGTTGTACTCGACCGATCCGCCCGGCTGCAGGATCTCGTACGGGCTCATCGTCGCGTCGCCGACGAAGATCAGCTTCCAGTCGTGCGGTACTTGCGGATCACGTCCCAGGTCGCGAACTTCTCGCGTGTAGCGGCGCCGGTTGTTGCGCCACAGGAAGTCGTAGACGCAGTTGTGGAAGTAGTAGAACTCGAGGTGCTTGAACTCGCTCTTGGCGGCCGAGAACAGCTCCTCGGTGCGCTTGATGTGCTCGTCCATCGTGCCGCCGACGTCCAGCAGCATCAGCACCTTCACCGTGTTGTGGCGCTCCGGCACCATCTTGAGGTCGAGCCAGCCGGCGTTCTTGGCGGTGCGACTCGATCGTGTCGTCCATGTCGAGTTCGAGCTCGGCGCCTTCGCGCGCGAAGCGGCGCAGCCGCCGCAGCGCGACCTTGATGTTGCGCGTGCCGATTTCGACGCGTGTCGTCGTAGTCCCGGTAGCCGCGCTTCTCCCAGACCTTGACCGCGGACGGTTGCGCCCTTGCTGGGTCCGCCGACGCGGATGCCCTCGGGTTGTACGCCGCCGTGCCCGAACGGGGAGGTGCCGCCGGAGCCGATCCAGCGGTTGCCGCCGTCGTGGCGCCCTCCTGCTCCTCGAGGCGCTTCTTGAACTCCTCCATCAGCTTGTCCCAGCCCATCTTCTCGAGCTTCGCGATCTCCTCCGGCGTGAACTCGCGCTCGAGCACCTTCTTGAACCATTCGTCCGGGATCTCCTGCGCGAAGTCGAGTGTGCGTCGTCACGCCCTTGAAGTAGTCGCCGAAGGCGCGGTCGAACTTGTCGAACTGCGCCTCGTCCTTGACCAGCGCGGCGCGCGACAGGTAGTAGAACTCGTCGATCGACGGCCCGATCACGCCCGCGCTTGATGCGCCTCGAGCAGCGTCAGCAACTCGTTGATCGAGACCTTGAGCTTGGCGGCGCGCAGGTGGAAGAAGAAGTCGATCAGCATCGCGTCAGTGCCGCGCGAGCCGCAGCTCGAGGTGCCGTCTCACGTCGGGCCACTCGTGCGCGAGGATGCTGAACAGCACGGTGTCGCGCGCCGTGCCGTCGCGCCGCGGCTGATGGTGGCGGATCACGCCATCCTTCTTCGCGCCGAGCGCGGCGATCGCCTGCTGCGAGGCGAAATTGAAGTTGTCGGTGCGGAAGCCGACCACGGCGCAGCCGCAGCGTCGTCGAACGCGTGCGCGAGCAGCAGCAACTTGCACGCGGTGTTCACGTGCGTCTTCTGGCAGCGGCGCGCGTACCAGGTGTAACCGATCTCGACGCGGTCGATCTCGGCGACGATGTCGTGGAAACGCGTGGTTCCGACGATCGCGCCATGCGCGAGGTCGCGCACGGCCCACGGCAGCATGTGGCCGGCCTGCTGCCCGGCGAGCGCGGCGGAAATGTAGGCATGCGCCTGCTCGGGCTCCGGCACCGAGGTGAACCACAGCTTCCAGAGTTCGCCGTCGCTGGCTGCCGCAACGAGGCCGTCGTGATGCTCGCGCGCCAGCGGCTCGAGCCGCACGCCGTGGCCCTCGAGCACCTGCGGCTGCGGTCGGATCATGGCTTCAGCGGTTGCTGCGCGCCATGAAGACGAGCCGCTCGAACAGGTGCATGTCCTGCTCGTTCTTCAGCAGCGCACCGGCGAGCGGCGGCACGGCGATCTTGTCGTCCTTCGAGCGCAGTGCTTCCGGGCGGGATCTGCTCGGCCACCAGCAGCTTCAGCCAGTCGAGCAGTTCCGAGGTCGACGGCTTCTTCTTCAGTCCGGGCAGATCGCGCACGCCGAAAAACACCGCCAGCGCGTTCTGCAGCAGTTCCTTGCGCAGCTTCGGGAAATGGACGTCGACGATCGCCTGCATCGTGTCCTTGTCCGGAAACCTGATGTAGTGGAAGAAGCAGCGGCGCAGGAAGGCGTCCGGCAGCTCCTTCTCGTTGTTCGAAGTGATGACGACCAGCGGGCGATGGCGCGCCTGGATCGTCTTGCGCGTCTCGTAGACGTAGAACTCCATGCGGTCGAGTTCGCGCAGCAGATCATTGGGGAACTCGATGTCGGCCTTGTCGATCTCGTCGATCAGAAGCACCGACGGCTGCTCCGACGTGAAGGCCTGCCACAGAACGCCGCGGACGATGTAGTTCTCGATGTCCTGCACGCGCGCATCGCCCAGCTGCGAATCGCGCAGGCGGCTCACCGCGTCGTACTCGTAGAGTCCCTGCTGCGCCTTGGTGGTCGACTTGATATGCCAGGCCAGCAGCGGCATGCTGAGCGCGCGCGCGACCTCTTCGGCCAGCATGGTCTTGCCGGTGCCGGGCTCGCCCTTGATCAGCAGTGGGCGCTGCAGCGTCA
This sequence comes from uncultured beta proteobacterium, assembly GCA_963724605.1. Classification (GTDB taxonomy): domain Bacteria; phylum Pseudomonadota; class Gammaproteobacteria; order Burkholderiales; family Burkholderiaceae_F; genus JALORV01. The sequence goes on along the minus strand of CAVRVM010000015.1, from coordinate 270,007 downwards.
GTGCCGCATTGACGGCAAGTTTCAGATCATCGGTGGCGACGTAAGTGGACGAACCTTCGAACCGCGACATGGACTGAGAGCGTTCAGGGAAAGTTGGTCGGTCGAGTATACGCACGGGCTCGAGGCGCAGCCGACGGCGGCGGTGCCCCCGGGCCGAGGCGCTGAGTCGATTACAATCGCGCCCGTCGTGGGCGAGGATAAACCGGCCGCGCTGCAGGTGTCGGCCTGACCCTGCGCTTCGAATCAAACACCGATACGGATGCTGCGGATGAAGTCTTACCGCTTGCTGCTCGCCGCTCTTGCGGCGTCTCTGCCGCTGCTGGCGGCGGCGCAGGACAAGAAGCCCGCTGCCCCGGCAGCGGCCGGCGATGCGCCGGTCTCGATGTGCATCGGCTGCCATTCGATTCCCGGGTTATCAGGCCTCGTTTCCGCAGGTCTATCGTGTGCCGAAGATCGGCGGCCAGTCGCAGCAGTACATCGAGGCAGCGCTGAAGGACTATCGCCAGGGTAATCGCGGCCACCCGACGATGGCCGGCATCGCCAAGGGACTCACGGACCAGCAGATCGCCGCAGTGGCTGCGTATTACGCGGCGCGCGGCAAGTAAGCGAGCGGCCGATGAAGAAGACGAAATTACTGTTTGTGGCGCGCTGCGGTCGTGCGTCGGGTCGTCAGTGCACGCGGCCGACGTCGCCAAGGGCCAGGAACTCGCGCAGGCGCAATGCGCCGCCTGCCATGGCAAGGACTTCGCCAGCCCGGTGGATCCGAGCTATCCGAAGCTGGCCGGCCAGTACCCGGACTACCTCGAGAAGGCGCTGCGCGACTACCAGACCGGCACGCGCAAGAACGCGATCATGGCGGGCACTCGCCAAGCCGCTGTCGCGCGCCGACATCCAGAACGTCGCCGCATATCTCGGCGGCCTGCCCGGCCCGCTGGAAAACACCAAGCGCTGATCGTTGTTTGCGCGGGACCTGCCCACGCTGAAGTGCGCTCTAGCGCGTCGCGGAGTCAGGCGGCGCCCGCGCGACGCGCGAGGCAGTCCAGATAGCGCGCGCTCATTTCTTCGGGGGTCAGTGCCTGGCCGAGCTCTCTGCGCGGACCAAACGATTTCACCCAGGCACTCCATGACCTCATGCGCGGCAGCGTGCGCATCGCCGCGCCGCCTCACCAGTCGTTCGATAGGCCGTGCGCATGCCGGCGGCTGGTCGATCGACAACTGCTCGGCGATCGCCAGGTGCATCGACAGATGCAGGAACGGGTTGGTGCGGCCATCTTCGACGCGATACTCGGCTGTCTTCCGCACCCGAGTTCGCCAGATCGCCGTGATATTCCGGATGCTCGATGATCCAGTCGAGCGCCATCGCCTCGATCGGGGTCAGCACTTCGCCGGCACCGTGCTTGCGCCAGGTTTCGCAGAAGAAGCGCCGCACCTCCTCCTTGGTGGGCGTGAACACGATCACGATTCCGTGCGGGGCGGAAAGCCGGACTCGCCTGCGCGGGCGCCGGTGTCTTCGGCCGGTACTCGCACCATTCCGCGATCGGGCAGCGCCAGCACTCCGGCGACCGCGCCTTGCAGATGTAGCGACCGTGCAGAATCAGCCAGTGATGGGCATCCTTGCGGAATTCGTCGGGCAGTGAACTTCTCCAGGCGCTGTTCGACTTGCAGTCCACGTCGGCGCCTGGCGCCATGCCGGTGCGATTGGCGACGCGGAAGATATGCGTGTCGACGGCGATCGTCGGCTCGCCGAACGCGGTATTGAGCACGACGTTGGCGGTCTTGCGGCCCACCCCGGGCAGCGACTCGAGGGCGCCACGATCGCGCGGCACTTCACCGCCGTGGCGCTCGAGCAGTTGCCGCGAAAGCCCGATCACATTTTTCGCCTTCGTGCGGTAAAGGCCGATCGTCTTGATGTGCTCGGCCAGGCCGCTCCTCGCCGAGTCCGACGATGGCTGCCGGAGTGGCCGCGATCCTGAACAGGGACCGTGTGGCGAGGTTGACGCTTTTGTCGGTGGCCTGCGCCGACAGCACCACGGCGACCAGCAACTGGAAGGGCGTTTCGTATTCGAGTTCGGTCCGCGGGTTCGGATTCAGGTCGCGCAGCCGCTCGTAGATGGCGCGGCGCTTGGCGGGATTCATCGTGTCGGCCGCGCCACGCCGGCGCGCCCGCGCCCGTTCGATCGCGGCGCTGACCACGGCCCTTCGGCGGGCGATCTCGTCTGGCGCCAGATCGTGCGCGTTCAGCCAGTTCGCCGAGCCTGGCGTGAGCCTTGCTCAGCAACAGCTCCTCGCGCTCGCCTCGCGCTCGATCACGAGCCGGCGCCGCCGTGCTTCATAGCGGGCGCGCGACTCGCGGGCATCGCCCTCGCCCCACTCGCGGGCGGGCTGCACCGGCACCATCGCGATGCAATCCATCGGACATGGCGCGATACACAGGTCGCAGCCGTTGCACCACTCGGCGATGACGCTATGCATCCGCCGTGCCGCGCCGACGATCGCATCGACCGGACACGCATGGATGCACAGCGTGCAGCCGATGCAGAGTCGCTCGTCGATGACCGCGACGCGCAGCGGTTGCTCGAGCCGTTCGACGGATTCAGCGGCAGGGATTGGCGCCCGGTCAGCGCCGCCAGCTTGACGATGCCGGCTGCACCTCCCGGAGGGCACTGGTTGATTTCCGCGCGTTGCGTCGCGATCGCTTCGGCGTAGGGCCGGCAGCCGTCAAACCCGCACTTCGTGCACTGGGTCTGCGGCAGCACAGCGTCGATGCGGTCGGCCAGGGAAGTAGCGGGAGGGCTGGACATCGGCCGGCTCGCAGCGGGACTGGCTATGAGCGGGGACAACCGAGCGCACAGCGCGTACGGCGGCTCAGGCGTTGGTGCGGATGAAGTTCTTGATCTGCGGCGCGATCTGCTCGCGCCAGCGGCGCCCACTGAAGATACCGTAATGCCCGGCACCTTCGGCGGTCAGGTGCTTCTTGCGCGCCTTGGGTATGCCCTTGCACAGTTCGTGCGCGGCCTGCGTCTGGCCGCTGCCCGAAATGTCATCCAGTTCGCCCTCGATCGTGAACAGCGCCACCGTCTTGATGTCTTCGGGCTTCACGAGCTCGCCCCGGACCTTCCACGTGCCGTTGGTAGCCGCTGTTCCTGGAACACGATCCTGATCGTGTCGAGGTAGTACTCGGCCGGCAGATCGATCACGGCGTTGTACTCGTCGTAGAAGTCGCGATGACCTTCGACGTCGTCCATGTCGCCCTTGACGAGGTCGAGGTAGTAATCCCAGTGGGAATTGAGATGCCGGTCCGGATTCATCGCGACGAACCCCGCGTGCTGCAGAAAGCCCGGGTAGACCTTGCGCAGGTAGCCCGGATAGGCCGACGGCACCTTGAAGATCACGTTGTTCTCGAACCACTCGAAGTTCTTGCGCTGGGCGAGTGCGTTGACCTGCGTCGGGCTCTTGCGCGTGTCGATCGGGCCGCCCATCATCGTCATGGATTGTGGCAGCTTCGGATCGTTGCGGCTGGCCATCAGCGATACCGCCGCGAGCACCGGCACCGTCGGCTGGCACACCGAAATCAGGTGCATGTCGGGACCGAGCGCGCGGACGAACTCGATCACGTAATCGACGTAGTCGTCGAGATGGAATGGTCCGGCGGCGATTGGCACCAGTCGGGCGTCGATCCAGTCGGTGATCCAGACGTCGTGGTCAGGCAGCAAGGCGCGCACCGTGTCGCGCAGCAGGGTCGAGTGGTGGCCCGACAGCGGGGCCACGATCAGCACGCGCGGGTCGGCCGGGCGCTTCGACTTGGCCGGGAAAGACACGCTTGAAGTGCAGCAGCCGGCAAAACGGCTTTTCGATCTGCACTTCCTCGACCACCGGCACTCGGCTGTCGCCGACGTGTGTCGACTTCAGCCCGAACTCGGGCTTCTCGTACTGCTTGCCGATCCGGTGCAGCAGGTCATAGCCCGCCGATAGCCGGCGCGACAGCGGCGTATAGGAGAGCGGACTGTAGGGGCTGGAGAATAGCTCGGAGGTCGCCTGGGCCCACACCGAAAGGGGGTTCAGGAAACGGCGCTGAAATTCATGCAGGTGATATAGCACGCCACGACTCCGCTCATCGCACCGCTCTCCAACCGAGAATTCCTCCCAAAGGGCCGGGCGATTGTAAACCAAATTGGTCAGGCCGGTTGTCCAATTACCCCGGTAATGCGATGCGGCCAGCCGCCCGACCGGGCGCTGTGCTTGCCGGGCTGCAGCGCGGCCCCGGATCAACGGACGCGCTGGAATCAGCGCTCCAGCAGATGGCGTTTTTCCCGGACATCTTTCCACTCGTCGGCGTCGGCGGGATGCGGCTTCATCCGGGTGATCGAAGGCCACTGCTTGGCCAAGTCGACATTCAGCTTGATGAAATCGCGCTGGTCCTCCGGCACGTCTTCCTCGGCGTAGATCGCATTCACCGGGCACTCCGGGATGCAGACCGCGCAATCGATGCACTCGTCCGGATCGATCGACAGGAAGTTCGGGCCTTCGCGAAAGCAGTCGACCGGACAGACGTCGACGCAGTCGGTGTACTTGCACTTGATGCACGATTCGGTGACGACATGCGTCATCGAGTGACTCCTGTACGTTCGGATGAGGCGCGAGTCGGCCAAGCGTTGGAAATGAGCGGCCGTCAAAGCCGGTATTCTAGCCGACCGGGCGCAACGTCCCGCTGATTTTCCCTCTGCATGCAAGGGCTTGCCGCATGACCACACGACGCGAAATCCTGTTGCTTCCGGCTGCTGCGATGGCAAGGCCCGTGCGCGCGCAGACCCCGCCGATACGTATCGGCGAGATCAACAGCTATTCCACGATTCCGCAGTTCACGGTCCCGTATCGCATGGGCTGGCAGCTCGCGGTCGAGGAGGCCAACGCCGCGGGCGGACTGCTCGGCCGCAAGGTCGAGGTCATCTCGCGCGACGACGCCGGCAAACCTGATGATGCGATCCGGCTGGCCACCGAACTGGTATCGAACGAAAAAGTTGCCCTGCTTACCGGCGACATTTCTTTCCAATGTCGGGCTGGCCGTCGCCGAATTCGCGCTGCGCAACAAGGTGCTGTTCGTTGCCGCGGAACCATTGACCGACGCCATGGTGTGGGAAAAGGGCAACCGCTACACATTCCGGCTGCGGCCCAGCACGTTCATGCAGTCGGCGATGCTGGTCGAGGAGGCCGCACGGCTGCCGGGCAAGCGCTGGGCGATCGTTGCGCCGAACTACGAGTACGGGCAGTCGGCAGTCGACAAGCTTCAAGGCGCTGCTGAAGGCGCGGCGGCCCGACGTCGAGTTCGTCGCCGAACAATGGCCCGCTCTCGGCAAGCTGGAAGCGGCAGGAACCGTGCAGGCGCTGATCGCGGCGCGGCCCGACGCGATCTTCAACGTGACCTTCGGGGCGGACCTGCCGCGGCTGGTGCGCGAAGGCAACCTGCGCGGACTTTTCCCGCGCGTTCCGGTCGTCAGCCTGCTGTCTGGCGAGCCCGAGTATCTCGACGTGCTGAAGGAGGAGACTCCGAAGGGCTGGATCGTCACCGGGTATCCATGGGACCAGATCGCCACGCCCGAGCATTCGAAGTTCTTCAATGCCTACTACAAGCGGTACAACGACACGCCACGACTGGGCTCAGTCGTCGGCTATGCAACGTTTACCGCGATCTTCGAGGCGATCCGCAAGGCCAAGTCAACCGACACCGAGAAGCTGATCGCCGCATTGCGCGGCCTGACGTTCGGCACTCCGTTCGGGCCGGCGACGTTCCGCGCGCTCGACCAGCAGTCGACGATGGGCGCCTATGTCGGCACGCTCGACCAGCGCGCCGGCAAGGGCACGATGGTCGACTGGCGCTATGCCGACGGCCGTAACTTCCTGCCCACTGATGCCGAGGTCAGGAGCCGCCGCCCGGCCGAGGCGATGAATAACTGTAGCCGCTGAGCCGGCCCGACCTCGTGGATCTCATCCTCGGTCAGTTTCTCGCCGGGCTCTCCTTCGGATCGACGCTGTTCCTCGTCAGCGCCGGCCTGACGCTGATCTTCGGCGTCACGCGGGTCGTCAACTTCGCTCATGGCGCGCTTTACATGCTGGGCGCCTACCTTGCGCTGAGTTTCACGGCTGCGCTGCCGGCGACGCCGGTCGGGTTCTTCGGTGGAGTGCTGCTCGCGGCCCTGGTCGTCGCGGTTGCCGGAGTGGTCGTCGAGTTCGTCGTCCTGCGCCGGATCTATGCGGTGCCCGAAATCTTCCAGCTGCTCGCGACGTTTGGCGTTGCCTTGATCATGCAGGATCTCGTGCTCGCAGTGTGGGGACCGGAGGAACAGTTCGCGCCGCGGGCGCCCGGCCTTAAGGGCGCAATCCAGTTCGGCTCAACGCTCGTGCCCGAGTACAACCTGCTGCTGACGGTCGTCGGTCCAGTGATGTTCGGACTGTTGTGGTGGCTGTTCCACCGCACGCGCTGGGGCACGATCGTGCGCGCGGCGACGCAGGACCGCGAAATGGCCGGTGCGCTCGGCGTCAACGAACGATTGCTCTTCACGACGGTGTTTGCGCTCGGCGCCGGACTCGCCGGGCTGGCCGGAGCACTGCAGATTCCGCGCGAGACCGTCAACCTGCAGATGGACCTGACGATCCTGGTCGAAGCCTTTGTCGTCGTCGTCGTCGGCGGCCTGGGTTCGATCACCGGCGCGTTCTGGGCCTCGCTGATCATCGGTGTTCTGCACGCGTTTGGCATCTGGCTGCTGCCGCAGTCGACGCTGGTGCTGGTATTCGTCGTCATGGCTGCCGTGCTGGTCGTGCGACCGTATGGACTGCTTGGCCGGCCGGAGGTCGCCACGCACGGCACCGGTGAAACGACGCATCCGCCGTTTCGTCTCGCGCCAGCACGCATTCGCTGGCTCGCAGGTGCGCTGATCGCGGCACTTGCGCATGTTGCCGATGCTGCTTGGCGACTATGCCCTGGTGATCGCCACCGAGATGGCGATCCTGGCGCTCTTTGCTGCGAGCCTGCAGTTCTTCATGGGCAATGGCGGATTGGTGTCGTTTGGCCATGCCGCCTACTTTGGCCTCGGGGCCTATGCGGCCGCGTTGCTCGCACGGTCGCTGGGGGCACCGTTCGCCGTCGCGCTGGCCGCAGCGCCGCTCGCCGCGGCGGTGGCGGCGCTCGTCGCCAGCTTCTTCGTGCTGCGCGCGCAGGGTGTCTATGCGTCGATGCTGACGCTCGCGTTTGCGCAGATCCTGTGGTCGATCGCGGTGCAATGGGTCGACGTCACCGGTGGCGACAACGGCATGCTCGGAGTCTGGCCGCCCACGGTCTCGCGGTTTGTCTATTACCTGCTGACGCTCGGCATCGTCGCGGCGTCGCTGCTGGCACTGCGCCGCGCCGCGCTCGCGCCGTTCGGATATGCGTTGCGGGCGGCACGCGATGCCCCGGAGCGCGCGGAGGCGCTTGGCATCGATGTGCGACGGGTGCGCTGGACGGCGTTCGTCGCCGGCGCGGCCTTTGCCGGACTCGCAGGAGCGCTGCAGGCGTTCCAGAAGGGTGCGGTGTTCCCGAACGCGCTGTCGATCCCGGTTTCCGTCGACGGCCTTGTGATGGTGCTGCTGGGAGGATTGCAGACGCTCGCCGGCCCGCTCGTGGGTGCTATCGCGTATCACGGACTGTCGACCGAACTGATCCGTCATGCCGAGTACTGGCGCGCGCTGCTCGGTGTCGTGATCGTCGTGCTGGTGATCGCTTTTCCGCAGGGCCTCGTCGGTTTTGTGCGCGAACGGGTGGCGCGATTGCGATGAGCGCGCTGCGTCTGGCCGGAGTGTCGCGCTCGTTCGGCGGGGTACGGGCGGTGGACGACGTGTCACTCGCGCTTCGAGCCCGGTACGGTAACCGCGCTGATCGGTCCCAATGGCGCCGGCAAGTCGACGCTGTTCAACCTGATAGACGGTCAACTGGCGCCGGACGCCGGCACCATCGAATTCGAAGGGCGATCACTGGTCGGCATGCCGATCGCTGCGCGGACACGCGCCGGCGTCGGCCGCACATTTCAGGTGGCGCAGACCTTCGGTTCGATGACGGTCCGGCAGAACGCACAGCTCGCGTTGGCTGCGCCTACCGGCGCCGTGTACTCGGTCGGGCGCGCCGCTGGCGCTGCGCGGGGCCGAGGCCGCCGAGCTCTGCTTGTGCAGGTCGGACTCGGCGATCGCGGCCATGCGCCGGCGGCGGCGCTCGCCTACGGCGACCTGAAACGGCTCGAGTTCGCGCTGGCACTGGCCGCCGCACCGCGCCTGCTGTTGATGGACGAACCGACTGCAGGCATGGCGCCGGGCGAGCGCACGGCACTGATGGCACTGGTCGTGGCGCTCGTGCGCGAGCGCGGGATGACGGTGCTGTTCACCGAGCACAGCATGGATGTCGTGTTCGGATTTGCCGAGCGCGTGCTCGTGCTCTCGCGCGGCCGATTGATCGCGGACGGCGCACCCGAGGCGGTGCGCGCCGATCGGGACGTGCAGGCCATCTACCTGGGAAGCGAAGCGTGATGCCGAGATGCAAGGTCCGCTCGCAGCGTACGGGACAGCGTGAGTATGCCCGCATGACGCTGCTCGCACTGCATGCCCTCGATGCCTGGTACGGCGCGGCGCAGGTCGTCCACGGTGCCACGCTCGCGGTCGCGGCCGGCGAAGTGGTGGCGCTGATCGGCCGCAACGGCGCCGGCAAGACCTCGCTGCTGCGCGCCATCATGGGGCTGATGCCGCGTACCGCCGGCGAGATCGAACTCGCCGGCGCGTCGATCGCGGGGCTGGCACCGCACCAGCGCGCGCGGCGCGGTCTGGGCTATGTGCCCGAGGATCGACGCATCTTCACCGACCTGACGGTGCGCGAGAACCTGTTGTTCGCTGCGCGCTCACAGCCGGGCGGGTTCGGCGAGCGCGAATTGCTCGAGATCTTCCCGAATCTCGCCGATATGCTGGAGCGGCCGGCGAGCCGGATGAGCGGCGGCGAACAGCAGATGCTGGCGGTCGCGCGCACGCTGGCGGCCAATCCGCGCGTCATCCTGCTCGACGAGCCTTCGGAGGGTATTGCGCCGCTGGTCGTCGCGCGGATGAAGCAGGCGGTGGGCGCGATGCGGTCGCGCGGGGTGGCGATTCTGCTGTCAGAGCAGAACCTGGCATTTGTCGCCGGACTCGCGGATCGCGCCGTCCTGATCGAGCAGGGGCATATCGTCGGCGAAGCAACGCGCGCTGACCTTGAGGGGCCGAGCGCGCGCGATCCGCAGGGTGCTTGGCATCGAAGATAACCACCGGCCACACCGCCCCTACAATCGCCGCATGATCATCCAGTCGCTGCTCGACACCGATCTCTACAAATTCACGATGATGCAGGTCGTGCTGCATCATTTTCCGGGCGCGATGGTCGAGTACCGCTTCAACTGCCGCACGAAGGGCGTGGACCTTGCTCCCTACGTCGACGAGATCCGCGAAGAGCTTGCCTACCTGTGCCTGCTCCGGTTCCGCGAATCGGAGCTCGAATACCTGCGCGGCATGCGGTTCATCAAGAGCGACTTCGTGGACTTCCTGGGGCTGTTCCAGCTCAACATGAAGTCGATTCGGGTCGAGCGCAACGCGGAGGAGAGCGGCGGGATCAGCATCGTGATCAAGGGTCCGTGGCTGCACGCGATCCTGTTCGAAATCCCGGTGCTCGCCATCGTCAACGAGGTCTATTTCCGCAACACGCAGCCGAAGCCGGACTTCGCGGAGGGCCGTCGACGGCTGCGCGCGAAGATCGCGCTGGTGCGGGACAACCCGTCGCTCTCCGGCTGCCGCATTGCCGACTACGGCACGCGCCGGCGCTTTTCGCGCTGTGGCACGACGAAGTGCTGATGACGCTGAAGAACGAACTGGGCGAGAACCTCGCGGGGACCAGCAACGTCATGTTCGCTGCCAAGCACGGCCTGACACCGCTGGGTACGATGGCTCACGAGTACCTCCAGGCCTGCCAGGCGCTGGGGCCCCGCCTGCGGGATTCTCAGACCTTCGGATTCGAGACCTGGGCGCGCGAATACCGCGGTGACCTCGGGATCGCACTGTCGGACGTGTACGGCATGGATGCGTTCCTGCGCGACTTCGACATGTACTTCTGCAAGCTGTTCGATGGCGCACGGCACGACTCAGGCGATCCCATCGTCTGGGGCGAGCGGCTGCTCGAGCACTACGAGCGCAACCGCGTCGATCCGCGCACCAAGACGCTGGTGTTCTCCGACTCGCTGGATTTCCCGCGCGTGATCGAGCTTTACACGCGCTTCAAGGACCGCGCGCGCATCGCCTTCGGCGTCGGCACCAACCTGACCAACGATCTCGGCTACACGCCGCTGCAGATCGTGATCAAGATGATTCGCTGCAACGGACAGCCGGTGGCGAAGCTCTCGGACTCGCCGGAAAAGAACCTGTGTGACGATGTGGCGTACCTCGCCTACCTGCGGCAGGTGTTCGAGATCAAGCCGCCGGCGACGGCATCGACGTAAGAGGGCACGATGAAACTGGCACGCTTTCCGCGCGTCCGCCTGACGCATGCGCCGACACCGCTGGAGCCGATGCCGAACCTGACGCGGGTGCTCGGCGGACCGCAGTTGTGGGTCAAGCGTGACGACTGCACGGGGCTGGCGACCGGTGGCAACAAGACACGCAAGCTCGAATACCTGATGGGCGAGGCCCTGGCGCAGAAAGCCGACGTCGTCATCACGCAGGGCGCCACGCAGTCGAATCACGCGCGGCAGACCGCCGCAGCCGCGGCCCGGCTCGGGCTCGCGTGCGAGATCCTGCTCGAAGACCGCACCGGCTCGACGCAGCCGGACTACCGGATCTCGGGCAACGTGCTGCTGGACCGCCTGCTCGGAGGCACGCTGCACCAGCGTGCCCGGCGGCACCGACATGGACGCTGCTCTGGCCCGCCGTGCGGACGAGTTGCGTGCGCTGGGCAAGCGCCCCTATGTGATTCCCGGCGGCGGCTCGAATCCGGTGGGCGCGCTCGGTTACGTCACGTCGGCCCTCGAACTCGTCGAACAGGCCAACGATCGCCGGCCTCGATATCGACCTGCTGGTGACCGCCACCGGCAGCACCGGCACACAGGCCGGACTGCTGGCCGGACTCGAGGGCTGCCGCAGCGGCATTCCGGTGCTCGGCATCTGCGTTCGTTCGCCCAAGGCGGCGCAGGAAGAGAAAGTCTTCGCGCTCGCCGAGCGCACGGCCGATCTGCTCGGCGTGCCGGGTACAGTGGCGCGCGAGCGCGTGGTCGCCAATTCCGACTACGTCGGCGGAGGCTACGGCGTGCCCACCGACGGCATGTTCGAGGCGCTCGAACTGGTCGCGCGGACCGAAGGCATCCTGCTCGACCCGGTTTACTCGGGCAAGGCGATGGCGGGGCTGATCGATCTGATCCGAAAGGGCCAGTTCGCCCGCACGCAGAACATCGTCTTCCTGCATACCGGCGGCGCCGTGGGTCTGTTCGGCTACGTGCACGCGTTTGCGCCCCGCCTCGGATTGGCGTGATGCTCGGTGTCCTGGGTGGCATGGGACCGCTCGCCACGGCAGATTTCTTCTTCAAGCTGATCGTCGCCACCGGTGCCGAACGCGACGAAGAGAACGTTCCGACGCTGATCCATTCGGTGCCGCAGATTCCATCGCGGCCGGCGGCGATCCTGCGCGGGGGTGAATCGCCGCTGCCGGCGCTGCGTGCCGCGCGCGACCGCCTGTTGGCCGCGGGCGCCACGATGCTGGCGATGCCCTGCAACACCGCGCATTACTGGTACGACGACCTCGTCGCCGGGACCTCGGCGCCGTTTCCTCACATCGCGGATGCAGTCGCCGCCGAGTTGCCGCCGCAGGCGCGGCGAATCGGCATCATCGCCACGGCGGCAACGTTGGCAGCCCGGATCTACGAGGCCCGGCTGGCGAGTGGCATCGAGTACTTGATGGCGGACCCGGCGCTATACGACAGTGCAGTCCAGCCGGCCATCGATGCCGTCAAGCGCAATGCATCGGTCGATGGCGGCCGACTCGTCGAGCCGGTCATCGAATCCTTGCTCGGACGCGGTGCAAGCTGCGTAGTGCTTGCCTGCACCGAAGTGCCAGTGGCGCTCGACGCGATTGCATCACCGTTGCGCGAGCGCTGCATCGATTCGACGGCGGCGCTGGCGCGTGCCTGCGTTCGAGCTTGGCACGAGAGCGTCGCCCCGCGCGCAAGGTCAAACCTATAATCGCCCGCCATGCCCAAGCTCAGTCGCCGCGCCGAAGCGCTCGGCACCGAAAATGCCTTTGTCGTCCTGGCCGAAGTGAATCGGCTGATTCGCGGTGGCGCCGACATCGTCTCGTTCTGCATCGGGCAGCCCGATTTCCCGACACCGGTGCATGTGCAGGATGCGGCCATCGAGGCGGTGCGCAGCGGCCGGCATGGATACACGCCGTCGGCCGGCATCGATGAATTGCGCGCGGCGGCGGCGAAGTCGATGGGCGAATTGCGCGGACTTGCCATTGAACCCGACGAAGTCGTCATTGGCGCCGGGGCGAAGCCTTTCATCGGCTACGCGATCGCCTCCGTGACCGACTATGGGGCCGGCGACGAAGTCATCTACCCGGTGCCCGGCTTTCCAATCTATGAATCCCAGATCGTTGCGAATGGCGCGGTGCCCGTTGCGCTGCCGCTGGCCGAGGCGCGGCACTTCGCCTTCGATCCCGCTGCGCTCGAAGCGCGGATCGGCCCGAAGACGCGACTGCTGATCCTGAACACGCCGCACAATCCGACGGGCGGCCTGTTGACGCGCGCGGATCTCGAGGCGATCGCCGCCGTGCTGCGGCGCCATCCGGATGTCTGGATCTACGCCGACGAGATCTACAGCAAGCTGGTCTACGACGGCGAGTTCGTGTCGATTGCCTCGCTGCCCGGCATGCGCGAGCGCACGATCATTTCCGATGGCGCCAGCAAGACCTACGCGATGACCGGCTGGCGCATCGGATTCGCTGCGAACAGGACACTGGCGCCCGTGTTCACACGCTGGATCACCAACACCGAGTCATGCGCATCGCAGATCAGTCAGTGGGCGGCGCTGCAGGCGCTGACCGGACCGCAGACCGATGCCGACGCAATGAAGCAGCGCTTCCATGCGCGGCGCGACCTGATCGTGCGCCTGCTCAACAAGCGTGCCGGGCTTTCGCTGCGCGACGCCGGGCGGTGCCTTTTATGCCTGGCCGAACGTGACGGAGGCGTGCAGGATGATCGGGGTGGGCGACTCCGAGGAATTGCGTCGTCGGCTCCTGCTCGAGGCCGGCGTGGCGGTGCTGGCCGACATCCACTTCGGCCCGCGCATCGACGGCGAAGGCCAGCACATCCGCTTTTCCTACGCGACCAGCGAGTCCGCGATCGAGCAGGGCGTCGAGCGCATCGACGCATACATTCGAAAGGCACGTCGATGAGCTTCGACACCTCGAAGGCACGCGCCGAGATCATGCAGCGGATCCGCAGCGCGCAGAAGCGCGAAGCGCCAACGGCCGGCGATCGCGTCGCGGCGGACGACTACCTGACGCACCATCCGGTGGGGCCGCAGCCGGCGCCATACGCCGACCGACTTGCGCACTTCACGGCGATGGCCGAGCGCATGGCCAGCACGGTGGAGACGGTCAACGCGATGCGCGACGCGCCAGCCGCCGCTGCGCGCTACCTGGCGAATGCAAGGCATTGCGGCGCGGGCCGTCGTGTGGCCGGTGCTGCGAGACTTGCCGTGGGAAGCGGCGAGCGTCGTTGCGGAGTTCCGGCCGCCGCGGCGCGACGAGTCGCAGGGGGCCGACATGGTCGGCATCACCGGTTGCTACTGCGCGATTGCCGAGACCGGAACGCTGGTCCTGCTGTCCGGCGCCGATACGCCTGCGTCGACGCATCTGCTGCCCGAAACCCATATCGCGTTGGTCGCGGCGAGCCGCGTCGTCGCTACGATGGAGGACGCGTTCGAACTGATGCGGCGCGAGCACGGCGGGGCCGCAGCAGATGATGCCGCGCGCGGTCAACATGGTGTCTGGGCCCTCGCGGACCGGCGACATCGAGCAGACCATCGTGCTGGGGGCGCACGGGCCCTACCGCGTGCACATCATCATTGCAACGTCCGCATAAGAACGAAGACGGACCTAGGGAGACAGTCATGCAGCATGCGGCGCGCGCCGTGGCTGCCGTCATGTTGCTGGCAGCGCCGTCCCTGGCGCTCGCAGCGGGCGGCACGTTTGCCGGCCCGACGGTGGCCGGTATTCCGGTGGAGTTCGTGTTCTTCGCGGCCACGCTCCTTTCCGTGGCCCTGTTCCACCATCACACGATGCCGATCGCGGTCACCGGCGCCGCGGTCATTGCGCTCTACAAGATCGTGTTCTCGCCGTTCCGGACCGGGCGCCGGCTTCGCGCGGATTCTTCGGCCACCTCGGACACGAATGGGTGATTCTGGCAAACCTGTTCATGCTGCTGCTCGGATTCGCGCTGCTGGCGCGCTACTTCGAGGAAAGCCGCGTGCCCGCGGTTCTGCCGAGGTATCTGCCCGACGGCTGGCTCGGCGGCTTCGTGCTGCTGATGCTGGTGTTCGTGCTGTCGAGCTTCCTCGACAACATCGCGGCGGCGATGATCGGCGGCGCGATCGCGGCGACGCGCTGTTCCGCGGCAAGGTACACATCGGCTACCTCGCCGCCATCGTCGCGGCGTCCAATGCCGGCGGCGCAGGCAGCGTCGTCGGCGACACCACGACGACGATGATGTGGATCGCCGGCATCTCGCCGCGTCGAGGTGCTCGAGGCCTACATCGCCGCCGGCGTCGCGCTGCTGATCTTCGGCGTCCTTGCGGCGCGGCAGCAGCACGCCTTGCAGCCGATCGATGCAGCGAAGCGCCCGCCGGGCGTCCGCGTCGACTGGTGGTCGCGTCGGCGGTGGTCGCGTTCATCCTGGTGGCCGCGATCGGCGTCAACGTGACGGTCAACCTGCGCTGAACGAGATCGCCGACCGTTTCCCTTCATCGGCGTCGCGGTCTGGGCCGCGCATGCTTCATCGGCGGACCCTGCGCCGCCCGGACTGGAGACTGGTGCCCGCCGGCGATGCAAGGGCACGCATCTTCCTGCTGTCGCTGGTGCTTGCCGCCTCGATGATGCCGGTCGAGGAGCTGCCGGCCGCCTCCTGGCAGACCGCGCTCGGGCTCGGCTTCGTGTCGGCCGTGTTCGACAACATCCCGCTGACGGCGCTCGCGATCAAGCAGGGCGGCTACGACTGGGGCTTCCTCGCCTACGCGGTCGGCTTCGGCGGTTCGATGATCTGGTTCGGTTCGTCGGCGGGCGTCGCGATCTCCAACATGTTCCCGGAGGCGCGCTCGGTCGGGCAATGGCTGCGCCATGGCTGGCATGTCGCGCTGGCCTACGTCATCGGCTACTTCGTGATGCTCGCGATGATCGGCTTCCACCCCGGACCGGCGCCAAGGGCAGCATTCAAGCACCGCCCGCGGTTCAGCAGGGCAAGTGAGCCGGCGTCGAACCTATGCAGCGCGTCGTCGTTTCCCGCCGCATCTTTCCCGCATTGATTGCGGATCTGCGCGGCGAGTACGACGTGCTTGCCAACCAGGACGACGTTGCCTGGGGTCCGTCCGAACTGGCAGCGGCGCTGAGCAACGCGGAGGGCGCCTTGCTGACCGCCGGCGACCGCGTCGATGAGGCGCTGCTCGCGCAGTGCCCACGGCTGAAGGTTGTCGCCAACATTGCGGTCGGCATCAACAACCTTGACCTCGCCGCGTGCACCCGCCACGGGGTGCTGGCCACCAACACGCCTGATGTGCTGAACGAGGCGACGGCCGATCATGCGTGGGCCCTGCTGCTGGCGGCCGCGCGCCGCGTCGACGAATCCGAACGCTGGCTGCGCGCCGGACTATGGAAGCGCTGGACCTTCGAGATGTTCATGGGCGCCGAGCTCAGCGGTACGACGCTCGGCATCCTCGGCATGGGTCGTATCGGCCGCGCGATCGCGCGCCGTGCCACCGGTTTCTCGATGCCGGTGATCTACCACAACCGGTCTCGTTTGCCGGCCGAACTCGAAGCCGGCGCGCGCTATGTGGCATTGCCTGAGCTGCTGCGTGAATGCGATCACCTGGTGCTGGTCGTGCCGTACTCGCCGGCGGTGCACCACGTGATCGACGCCGCGGCCCTGGCGCAGATGAAACCCACGGCCGTGCTCGTCAACATCGCGCGCGGCGGCGTGGTAGACGATCGGGCTCTGGTGGCGGCGCTGCGCGACGGACGCCTGGCGGCGGCCGGCCTTGACGTCTTCGAGAACGAACCGGCACTGCATCCCGGGCTGCTGGAACTCGAAAACATCGTCCTGACGCCGCACATCGCGTCCAGCACTCGCGCAACGCGGCAGGCGATGGCTCAACTGGCGATGGCCAATCTTCGCGCTGCGCTGGCGGGCCAGGTGCCGCCTTCGCTCGTCAACCCCGAAGTACTGCAGAATCGGCGCCGCTGACTTCCGGAGGCATGATGGCGGACATCAAGATGATCAAGTACCACTCGCTGCCGATGCCGCAGGCGCGTGCCCTGGTCCAGAAAGCGGCCGACAACCTCGCCGCTGAGTACAACCTTGTCAGCCACTGGGTCGGCAATACGCTGCACTTCCGGCGCAGCGGAGTTCAGGGAGAGATGAATGTGTCCGCCTCAGAAATTCACCTGGAGGTCACGCTTGGCTTCCTGTTGAAGGTTTTCAAGTCGAACTTCGTCGAGCACATTGAGCACAACTTCGACACGCTGCTCGCGAAGGCGCACGCACATCGATCGGCCAAGCCGTCAAAGGACGGGGCGGAGAAGGAAGTTGCTGCGAAGAAGAGTGCGCCAAAACCTGCAAAGAAGTCGGCGCGCAAACGATCGACGTAGGGCGGCGCGCGAGGCGGCGCGGGGCGGTGACCGCGCTCAGCCCTTGAGGTCGTCGATCAGTGCGATGTACTGCTTCATCGCGTCGTCGGCTCCCGTGCCCTTCATCTCGTTCCACGCATCCCACTTCGCGCGCCCGACCATGTCGGTGAAGCCGGGGCGCTTGCCTTCGACGTCACCGCTCGACGCCTGCTTGAACAGCGCGTAGAGCTTCAGCAGAGTCTGGTTGTCGGGACGCTCGGGAAGGTTCTTCGAATCGGCGACGGCCTTCTCGAACTTCGCTTTCAGGTCGCTCACGGTGTCTCCTGTCTTCTGATGTTGGCGCGACGAATGTGCGCTCTGCTACCGGTCGTAGCGAGCGCAGGCCGGTCAGGATAGCGCGTCGTATCATAGCCAGCGACCCTCGGAGGCAAGTGGCGACCACGCGGCCTCATGGTCGCGTACGGGAGACAGCATGGGCAAGCGCGAACGGATGTCGTCCGTGGACACGGCGTGGCTGCGGATGGACTCGCAGGCGAACCTGATGCAGATCGTTGGCGTCTACGAGTTCGAGGGCCAGGTCGATTTCGAACGCCTGCGGCGGCTGTACGAGGAACGGTTCCTTCCGCACGAACGCTTCCGCAGCTGTGTCAGGCACGATGCCCTCGGTTACTACTGGGAACTCGACGACAACTTCGATCTCGATCTGCATGTGGCGCGGACGGCTCTGCCCGGCAAGGGCACGACGGCGGACCTGAAGCGACTCGTCGGGCGACTGGCCTCGACGGCGCTCGACCCGAACAAGCCGCTGTGGCAGATGCACCTGGTCGACAACTACAACGGCGGCCAGGCGCTGATTGTCCGCATCCATCACTGCATCGCGGACGGCATTGCCCTGATTGGCGTCCTGATGGCACTGACGTCGGAGAACCCTGCGGAGCCTGACGCCGAGGCGCCTGCCGTTGGCGCCAAAGTGACAGGTTCGGCGGGAGCATGGGAAGCGTTGCTGCGGCCATTGACGAGCGCGACCGTTCGGACCATCGCCACGACCAGCGACGCTGCCATCCGTGCATTGCATGCATCTGGCGCGCTGCTCGAGAACCCGGACGCGGTCGGTTCGGCCGCGGGCGATGCCGCGCGGCTTGCTACGCAAGTGGCGAAGGACCTGGCCGGCATCGCGCTGATGGAAGACGACGCTGTCACAAGCCTTAAGGGCGTGCCTTCGGGGTCGAAGGTCGTGGCCTGGAACGAACCGCTAGCTCTCAATGACGTCAAGGCGGTGTGCAAGGCGCTCGGTTGTTCCGTCAATGACGTGCTGCTCGCATGCGTTGCGGGAGCGATCCGGTCCTACCTGGAGCAGCAGGGCGAGGAAGTGGACGGCATCGAGCTTCGGGCCATGGTCCCGGTGAACCTGCGAGACCCGCGCAAATGGAAGGAACTCGGCAACAAGTTTGGCCTGGTGCCGTTGTTGCTTCCGGTCGGAATCGCCAACCCCGTCGCGCGGGTCTACGAGGTGCGACGTCGGATGGACGATCTGAAGCAGGGATACACGGCGGTGATCACGATGGGCATTCTCGGCGTGGCCGGGCTCGTGCCGCGGGCTCTGCAGAAGCAGGCGCTCGACTTCCTGGCAAAAAAAGCCACTGCCGTGATGACGAATGTTCCCGGGCCGGAGCAGGCGCTCTTCATGGCCGGCGCGCATGTCCGCCGCATGATGTTCTGGGTGCCGCAATCGGGAAACATCGGCATCGGGGTATCGATTCTGTCCTACGCCGGCGGTGTGCAGTTCGGACTCATTGCGGACAAGCGCCTGTGCGACGAGCCGCAGCGCATCATCGATCGCTTCGAACCCGAATTCGAGAAGCTCGTGCTTACGCTATGCATGCTGCCGTGGGATGGGTCGGTCGATGTTGACGCCGCCGAGAACTGGATCTTCCCTTCGTTCGCGGTGCCGAAGCATGCATCGCGCAGGCGCCAGCCGGGGAGGAAGGCAGCTGCCAGGTACGCGACGGTCGCCGGCGACGACACCGCAACGCCATCTGAGACAGAGGCGGCCGATGTTCCTGCGCCGCGCCCGGCCGGACTGCGACGGCGCAAATCGGCATTCGCCGCCGCCCGTAGCTCGAACTGAGATGCCCACGGATGCTCTGTTCCGCGCCGACGCCTATCTGCGCTCGTGCGAGGCGACGGTCGTCGCGGTAAACGACGATGGCGTGGAGCTCGATCGCACCGTGTTCTATCCGCTCGGCGGCGGCCAGGCGGGTGACAGTGGCTGGCTGGTCAGCGCAGGCGGGGCGCGACTACGCGTGTCCGATACCCGCAAGAGCAAGCGGCCGGACGCCACCCCCGACGACGCGGTGCACATGCTGGACCCCACGGTTGACTGGCGCGGCCAGCTTCCCCTGGGGGCGCGGGTCCATGCGGAGATCAACTGGGATCGCCGTTATCGGCACATGCGCTTTCATACCGCGACGCACCTGCTGTGCGCAGTGGTCAAGCAACTGGTCGACGGGTGCAGTATCACGAACGACTACGCACGGCTCGACTTTGCGATGACCGATCTGCTGGATAAGAGCGAGGTGCAGGCCGGCCTCGATCTTCTGATTGCAGGGGGCCACGCGGTTACCAGCGAGTGGATTACCGACGACGAGATGCGGGCCAACCCGCAGCTCGTGAAGTCGATGAGCGTCAGCCCGCCGATGGGCTTCGGACGTGTGCGGCTGTTGCGCGTGCACGAAGTCGACCTGCAGCCTTGCGGCGGCACGCATGTGAGGAATACCGCGGAAATCGGCGCCATGCGGGTCGCCAAGATCGAGAAGAAGAGCGCCCGGACCCGGCGCGTGGTCCTCGAACTTGCGGCCTGACGTGCACCGGGAAAATTGCCGGGTGCGCCCTGTCGCTGCGCTGCGCTTCGAACCGAACGTGTCCAACGCCGTATGACACGCGTCCGCGCGATTCAAAAGTCGGGCCGTTTCAGGGCACATTTCGACCGGCAACCGAGGGTCCTTTGACGGGACACTTGGTTCCTCGCGGGTGGCCGATAGAGCCACCAGAGGAGCACGGCATGGGAGGAAGGGTATGAACATTCAACCGCATCGTTGTCTGCTGGCACTAGCGCTCGCGTGCGGAACGATCGCTGCGGCGCTTGCCCAGTCGCCTGCCCAGTCGCCCGCCCAGGCGTCTGCCGCCACGACACTGCGCGCCGTGGTCGTGCTCGACTCATCGGACCTGTCGAGCGATTTCCTGACGATGGCGGTGGCCAATACCGGCCTGGGCAAGCTGGCGGGCACCCGCGCCGTCATCCTGCCGCAACGTGACCTCACGGACGCGATGCGCTCCTCCCGGACCGGTGAGAACGACATCATCATTGCACCGCCGCACGTCGCGGCCTCGGCGCTGATCCACGGTTATGAGCTGGTCGCTTCGACCGGCACGGTTTCGAAGTACGTGGTGGTCGGTCGTGCCGATATGAAGACTCTGGCCGACCTCAAGGGCCGCCGCGCCTACTTCCCGCAGCAGGACTCGCTGCGCAGCTATGTCGCGCGCGGCCTGCTGGCGCAGGAAGGCATGACAATCCGCGCGCTGAAGCAAGTGACGTATGGCCAGACGAGCGGCGCCGGCCTGATGACGGTGGCCGGCGGTGGCGCCGAGGCGACGGTTGCGCTCGAGAGCGAGTGGATCGATTGGAGCAAGTCGCAGAAGACGCCTGGCCAGGTGTTAGCGGTCTCGCAGCCGATGCCGGGCGGCCTCTCGGTCGTCGTCAAGAAGTCGTTGCCGGCCAATGTCAAGGCTGCGGTCGTGCAGTGGGTGACCTCGCCCGAGTTCGTGATTCCCGGAGTTGCCCGGATGCGGCCGACTAACGACGCAACCCCCTACGAGTACGTGGCGAGCCTGGGCATTTTCACGCCGGCGGAGCTCACCGGTGTGCAGCGCGTCGGTGCCCGCGAAGCGTACGAGCTGGCGGAAAAGGGCGCCAAGCTCGTCGATGTGCGCACCGAGAAGGAATACACCTTTCGGCATGCACGCGGCGCCGTGAACCTGCCGTACGTCGAGAAGAGCCTGAAGGAAATCGACTTCGACGCGAAAAAGGATCAGTTCACAGGACTCGCCAGCCTCAACAAGGGTGATGCCGTGGTCTTCTTCTGCAACGGCCCCGAGTGCTGGAAGTCGTTCAAGGCCTCGAAGGCGGCCCGCGAAGCCGGCTACACGCGCATTTACTGGCTGCGTGGCGGCATGCCCGAGTGGATCGCACAGGGGCTGCCAACGGCGCCCTGACCTCGCGTTCCAGGTATCTACGGTTCGCGGACAACACATCGGAGAGCGGTCCGGCTGGACATCGGCCGGGCAGGCAGCTTCGATGGCGGTGCGCCGCGGCGATCCGTCACCGCGAAATGAGTGCGGATTCCAGATCAGGGGCGGCGATCGAAGACGTGATCTGGGCTGTCGTTCGTTGATCGTTCAATGGATATCAGGCGACGGATTCGACACCTTGAACGCCCCTTCTGAGCTGGCCAGATAGCGATGTATCTGTGCCACGGCCGCAGCACCTTCTCCGATGGCGCCGCCGACCCGCTTGACCGAGCCTGAGCGCACGTCCCCCACCGCAAAGACACCCGGCACGCTCGATTCCAGAGGACTGGGCGACCGGCCCGCCGTGGCTATGTTTCCCGAATCCTGGCCCGTGAGGACGAAGCCTTGCCGATCGAGTGCGACGCCGCACCCATCCAGCCAATCAGTCTCCGGATCGGCGCCGACAAAGAGAAACACATGGCGGATCGGCTGCCGGACCTCGTCGCCCGTGCGACGGTTGCGCCAGGAAATTGCTTCAAGCCCACCTTGCGCCTCGCCGTGCAGTCGTGTGAGCTCGGTATGCGTATGCAATTCGATCGTCGGCGTGGCCTCGATGCGATCGATGAGGTAGCGTGACATGCTGGCAGCGAGGCCCGGACCACGGACGAGGATGTGGACCTTCGCCGCGTGCTGGGCGAGAAACACCGCAGCCTGGCCGGCCGAGTTGCCGCCGCCGACAAGCACGACCTCCGCGTTGGCACACGTCTTCGCTTCGAGGGCCGACGCCCAGTACCAGATTCCGCGGCCTTCGAATTCGCCCAGGCGTGGAACGTCGGGATGGCGGTAGCGGGCGCCGCTCGCAATGACGACCGACCTTGACCTTAGTTTCCGGTTGTCGCTCAGTGTCAGCGTCAGCTCGCCGGTCTGCTCGGCGGCCTTGCAGTCGAGCGCCACGGCCTGAGCAGGAATGAGTATCTCCGCCCCGAATTTCTGAGCCTGCACGAAGGCCCGGCCGGCGAGCGCGCCTCCGGATATGCCAGTGGGAAAACCAAGGTAGTTCTCGATACGCGCGCTGGCGCCCGCCTGGCCTCCGTAGGAACGACAGTCGAGCACGACGGCGTGCAGTCCTTCGGAGGCGGCGTACACGGCGGTGGCCAGGCCCGCGGGGCCGGCCCCGACGATCGCGACATCGAAGAGCTCCTGGTGCTCAGCGGAATCGAGAATTCCGAGGCAGCGCGCCAGCGCGGCTTCCGATGGATTGAGCAGAACGGAGCCATTGGGGCAAAGCGCCAGCACATCAGCGGTCGTCGCGCCGTACTGCGAGAGCAATGCGGCCGTCGTGGGATCGTGCACGGCGTCCATCACTTGGTGAGGATGCGCGTTGCGACTCAGAAATGTTTGCAGGCGCATCACCCCAGCCGAGTCTGGCGTTCCGATCAGCACCGGTCCGCTGGCACTGGACTCGATGAGGCCGACGCGCCTCAGGATGAGGGCGCGAACGATGCGCTCACCCAGATCCGCCTCGGCAATAATCAACGCACGCAACTGGTCGGGCGGTATGAGCACGACCTCTACCTCATCATCGGCGTAACCATCCACGAGGCCATGGCGACCGGAGAGTTGCGCGACCTCGCCGGAAAACTGACCTCGGGCATGGGTCGTGATTGGAGCGACATGGCCCAGTCCATCGCGTTGACTGATTGACACGTGGCCTTTCAGTACGACGAACATGCCGGGACTGGGCTCGCCGGCCGCAAAGAGCCTGCCGCCCTGCGAATAGTGACGGACAGAACCGAATCGACTGACGCGCTCGATCTCGGCTTCCGTCAGTTCCGGAAACATCTGATGTCTGCGCGACAAGACCCCTCGCGGAAGTTCGATGTTCATGCGCCCATCCACCGCTGCGACGCTTTCAAGATAAATCGAATGCAACCCTTGGGCAAGGCCAGACATGGTGAGGACTCAATCGGGCGTGCCGCGCCCGCCCAGTGATGCAAGACTTCGAATTTCGGCCTAAATTCGACGACCCCGTCGAGGCGGACAGGAGAACGACGATGAATGCACCGGCAGAGCCCGCACGCCTTTCCGACCCGCGCTACGACGAGCGTCGCGAGATCCGCGCGCCGCGCGGTGCGAAGCTCACGTGCAAGAGCTGGCTCACCGAAGCCGCCTACCGGATGCTGCAGAACAACCTCGATCCGGAAGTGGCCGAGGATCCGAAGCGGCTCGTCGTGTACGGCGGGATTGGCCGTGCGGCACGCGACTGGGACTGCTTCGACGCGATCCTGGCGACGCTGCGCGAGTTGGGTGACGATGAATCGCTGCTGGTGCAGTCGGGCAAGCCGGTTGGCGTCTTCAAGACGCATCCCGATGCGCCGCGCGTGCTGATCGCCAACTCGAACCTCGTGCCGAAGTGGGCAACGTGGGAGCACTTCCACGAGCTCGACCGCAAGGGCCTGATGATGTACGGGCAGATGACGGCCGGGAGCTGGATCTACATCGGCAGCCAGGGCATCGTGCAGGGCACGTACGAGACGTTCGGCGAAGCCGGCCGCCAGCACTTCGACGGCGACTGGGGCGGCCGCTGGATCCTGACGGCCGGACTGGGCGGCATGGGCGGGGCGCAGCCACTCGCGGCGACGCTGGCCGGCGCAGTGTCGCTCAATATCGAGTGCCAGCAGTCGCGCCTCGATTTCCGGCTGCGCACGCGCTATCTCGACAAGCAGGCGCGCGACCTCGATGACGCACTCGCTCTCATCGGGCAGCACTGCGCGCGCAAGGAAGCGGTCTCGATCGGCCTGCTTGGCAATGCGGCCGACGTGCTGCCCGAACTGGCGCAGCGCGCGCGCGCCGGTGGGCTCATGCCCGACCTCGTGACCGACCAGACCTCTGCGCACGACCTCGTGCACGGCTACCTTCCGGCCGGATGGAGCGTCGAGCGCTGGCAGTCCGCACAGGCCGATCCGGCACGCCACGCGGAACTGACGGTAGCAGCCGCCGCATCGTGTGCGACGCATGTGCAGGCGATGCTCGACTTCCAGGCGCTGGGCGCGAAGGTGGTTGACTATGGCAACAACATCCGCCAGATCGCGCTCGACCAAGGCGTGAAGAACGCGTTCGACTTTCCCGGATTCGTTCCCGCCTACATCCGGCCGCTCTTCTGCGAGGGCAAGGGGCCGTTCCGCTGGGTCGCGCTGTCCGGTGACCCCGAGGACATTTACAAGACCGACGCGAAGATCAAGCAGCTGTTTCCGTCCAACGCGCACGTCCATCGCTGGCTCGACATGGCGCGCGAGCGCATCGCGTTCCAGGGACTGCCGGCGCGGATCTGCTGGCTCGGGCTCGGCGAGCGACATCTCGCGGGACTCGCGTTCAACGAGATGGTGCGCACGGGCGAGCTGAAGGCACCCATCGTCATCGGCCGCGACCATCTTGACACCGGTTCGGTCGCCAGTCCGAATCGCGAAACCGAAGCGATGCAGGACGGCAGTGACGCCGTTTCCGACTGGCCGCTGTTGAATGCGCTGTTGAACACCGCCGGCGGCGCGACGTGGGTGTCATTGCATCACGGCGGTGGTGTCGGCATGGGCTACTCGCAGCACTCGGGGGTGGTCATCGTTGCCGACGGCACCGAGGCCGCGGCTCGGCGCCTCGCCCGAGTACTGGTCAACGATGCGGGCTCCGGCGTGATGCGGCACGCCGATGCCGGCTATCCCAGCGCGATCGCCTGCGCGCAACGCAACGGGTTGAAGCTGCCGATGGTGAAGGTGTGAGGGTTGCCTTGACGATCGAACCCGGTCGCCTGCAGCTCGCGGAACTGCGTGGCGTGTGGCAGGGGCCGCGCCAGGTATCGCTCGCCACTGAGGCCTGGGCCGCGATCGATGCGTCGTCGCAAGCGGTGCAGCGCATCGTCGCAAAAGGCGATGCGGCCTACGGTGTCAACACGGGGTTCGGGCTGCTCGCGAAGAAGCGCATACCGGATGCCGAGCTGCAACAGTTGCAGCGCAACCTGATCCTGTCGCATTCGGTCGGCACCGGTGAGCACTTGAGCGACGATGTCGTGCGGCTGGCGCTCGTGATGAAGATTGCGAGTCTCGCGCGTGGACACTCCGGGGTCCGACGCCAGATCGTCGAGGCGCTGATCAAACTCGTCAGTGCCAACATCATTCCCTGCATTCCGTCCAAGGGATCGGTCGGCGCCTCCGGCGATCTCGCGCCGCTGTCGCACCTCACGCTGGCGCTGCTGGGCGATGGCGAAGTGCGCGTCGCCGGCATGCGCCAGAAGGCAGCGGTGGCGCTGGCAGCCGCTGGCATCACACCGGTGGTGCTGGGCGCCAAGGAAGGCCTGGCGCTGATCAACGGCACGCAGATCTCGACCGCATTGGCACTGCACGGCCTGTTCATGGCCGAGCGCGTATTCGAGGCGGCGGTCGTGGTCGGCGCGATGGCGGTCGATGCGGCCAAGGGCAGCGACGCACCGTTCGATCCGCGCCTGCACGAGCTGCGCGGACACGCCGGGCAGGTCGCTGCGGCGCACGCCTACCGCGAACTGCTGGCCGGCAGCGCGATCCGCGCCTCGCACCTGACCAACGACGATCGCGTGCAGGACCCGTACAGCCTGCGCTGCCAGCCGCAGGTGATGGGCGCGTGCCGCGACCTGATCGCACAGGCGGCGCGCACGCTGCTCACGGAGGCCAACGCAGTCACCGACAACCCGCTGGTGTTCGCGCGGCGCGACGCGGGTGGCACTGACGAAGTGCTTTCGGGCGGCAATTTTCATGCGGAGCCGGTCGCGTTCGCGGCCGACACCTTGGCGCTGGCGATCGCCGAGATCGGTGCGCTGTCGGAACGTCGCGTCGCGCTGCTGATCGACGCGACGCTGTCGGGGCTGCCGCCGTTTCTCGTGCGCGATCCGGGTGTCAACTCCGGATTCATGATTGCGCACGTGACCGCGGCGGCGCTCGCGTCGGAGAACAAGTCGCTCGCCCATCCGGCCAGCGTCGACAGCCTGCCGACCTCGGCCAACCAGGAGGACCACGTCAGCATGGCGACCTTTGCTGCACGTCGCCTGCACGAGATGGCGACCAACAGCGCGACGATCGTCGGCATCGAGCTGCTTGCCGCGGCGCAGGGCATCGACTTCCATAAGCCGCTATCGACCTCGCCCAGGCTCGCGGCGATGCACCGGATGCTGCGTGAGCGCGTGCCGTTCTACGAGGTCGACCGCATTCTCGCGCCGGACATTGCCGCTGCCTCCGATCTGGTGTTCTCGGGGCGGCTCAGCGCCGGCTGTGCCGACCTTTTCGCTCCGATCGCGTGACCGACCGATGACCGTCGACATGTCGGTGTGGCAGGGACGCGTCGACGACGCCGAGGGCGTGTCCGGCCGGCGTTGGCACCAGGCGATGCAGCCGCTGTCGGGCAGCACGCCGGCGGCGGCTACGGTACTGCTCGGCTTCGCCTGCGACGCCGGAGTCGCGCGCAACCACGGACGCGTCGGCGCGGCCGACGGTCCGCGCGCTATACGGCAGGCACTGCGCAACATGCCGCTGCACGAATGCACGCAGCTTGCCGACGGCGGCGACATCCGTTGCGACGGCGATGCGCTGGAGGCGGCGCAGGACGCACTGGCCGCCGCGATCGTGCCGCAGCTCGCTGCCGGGCGCTTCCCGCTGGTGCTCGGTGGCGGGCACGAGATGGCGTGGGGCTCGTTCACCGGGCTGGCCACGCACCTGGCCGAAAGAATCGGCGCGCAGCGCATCGGCATCGTCAACTTCGATGCGCACTTCGATCTGCGGCGCGATGCACGCGGCACCTCGGGCACGCCGTTCCTGCAGATCGCGAACAACTGCGCGGCGCGCGGATGGCCGTTCCGCTACGCCTGCCTCGGCGTCAGCCGCTATTCGAACACCGAAGCGCTGTTCGCGCGCGCGAATGAGCTTCAAGTGCTCTGGCAACTCGACGAGGCGCTCGACTCGGCGCATACGGCACCGGCGCTGCAGGCTTTCGTCGCCGAGGTCGATCATGTCTATCTGACCTTCTGCCTCGATGTGCTGCCGGCCGCAGTTGCGCCTGGCGTCAGCGCTCCGGCCGCGCGCGGTGTCGGGCTCGACGGGCTGGAGCCGCTGATCGATACCGTGTGCGCGAGCGGCAAGGTGCGACTGGCCGACGTTGCCGAGATGAACCCGCGTTTCGACATCGACGGGCGCACGGCCGCGGTGGCGGCCCGGCTTGCCGCGCGCATCGCCAACGGAGTCGCGCGTGTACTGCGATAGTTTGTGGACCGGCGTGCACCTCGCGACGATGGTCGAGGCGGCTCGTGGCGACTTCGGGGCGCTGCGTGACGCGGCAATCGCGGTGCATGACGAGCGCATCGTGTGGCTGGGCCCGCGCACCGAGCTGCCGGCCGACCTGCTCACGGAACGCCATGTCGACGGCGCCGGCGCCTGGATCACGCCAGGACTGATCGACTGCCACACGCACATCGTCTATGCCGGCAACCGCAGCGACGAGTTCGAGGCGCGCCTGCACGGCGCAAGTTACTCCGAGATCGCGCAGCGTGGTGGCGGCATCCTCTCGACCGTGCGCGCGACGCGCGCCGCCTCCGAAGAGCAAATCTTCCGTGCCAGCGAGCCGCGCGTGCGCGCACTGCTGGCCGAAGGGGTGACGACACTCGAAATCAAGTCCGGCTACGGTCTCGACCTCGAGACCGAGAGCAAGATGCTGCGCGTCGCTCGCCGTATCGGCCGCGACTTGCCGGTCAGCGTGCGCACGACCTTCCTGGGTGCGCACGCGCTGCCGCCCGAATACGCGGGCCGGGCCGACGCCTACATCGGCGAGGTCTGCGGGATGTTGCCCGTGCTGGTGCGCGAGAGCCTGGTCGATGCGGTCGATGCGTTCTGCGACACGATCGGCTTCACACCGGCACAGACCGAGCGCGTGTTTCGTGCGGCGCGTGACCTCGACGTTCCGGTCAAGCTGCACGCAGAACAGCTGTCGGACCAGTCGGGCGCTGAACTGGTCGCGCGTTACAACGGCTTGTCAGCGGACCATCTCGAATGGCTGTCGGCGTCGGGCACTGATGCGATGGCGCGCGCCGGCACGGTCGCTGTCCTTCTGCCGGGTGCGTTCTACTGCCTGCGTGAAACCCGCGTGCCGCCGGTCGAGGCGCTGCGCGCGGCGAAGGTGCCCATGGCGGTCGCAACCGACTGCAATCCGGGCACGTCGCCAATGACGTCTCTGCTGCTGGCGATGAACATGGCATGCACGCTGTTCCGCCTGACGCCGCAGGAGGCGCTGGCCGGCGCGACAGTGAACGCCGCTCGCGCGCTCGGGCTCGCCGACGTGGGCACGCTCGCGGTTGGCCAGCGTGCCGACTTCGTGCTGTGGGACATCGAGCGGCCGGCCGACCTCTGCTATGCGGTCGGATTCAATCCGTGCCGCGCTATCGTGCGCGCAGGCGGCCAACTGCGGCAACGCGGCCGCTGAACATGGATCCCGTGCACCGCATAGTGATCGTCGGCGGCGGCGCCGGCGGACTGCCGCTGGCGACCCGGCTTGGCGACCGTTACGGTCGCAGGCAAGTGCAGATCACGCTGGTCGACCGCAATGCGACGCACCTCTGGAAACCGCTGCTGCATGAAGTGGCGGCCGGACGCATGGATGCCGACGCGCACGACCTCGACTACCCGGCAATCGCGCATTGGCACGGTTTCCGATTCATGCAGGGCGCGCTCGCAGGACTCGACCGCGCACGTCACGAAATCGCGCTCGACGCGGTGCATTCGGTCGACGGCGAGGAGATCTTGCCGGCTCGTAGCATCGGCTACGACACGCTGATCATCTGCGTCGGCAGCGTCAGCAACGACTTCGGCGTTCCGGGCATCGCGCAGCACGCGATCTCGCTCGACATGCAGGAGGACGCCGAGCGCTTTCACCGACGTCTGTTGGCGGCATGCGTGAGAGCGGACGCGCGTGCCGCGGCGGGCAGTCCCGCCGAGGTCAGCATCGTAATCATCGGCGCCGGGGCCACCGGCGTCGAACTGGCAGCGGAACTGCGGCAGACCACGCGCGCGCACGCCGGCTACGGCCTCGAGCACCTCGATCCCGCGCGCAACATCCGGCTAACGGTGCTCGAAGCGGCGCCGCGCATCCTGCCGCCGTTGTCGGAACGGCTGTCGGTCGCCGCCACTGAACTGCTGCACAAGCTCGACGTCGACGTGCGCACCAGCCAACGCGTGACGACCGTCGACGCGACCGGAGTGACGACGGCGGCGGGCGAGCGCTTCCGCGCCGATCTCGTCGTCTGGGCCGCCGGCATCATGGCGCCCCCGCTGCTGCGCGAACTCGACGGGCTCGAGGTCAACCGCGCCAACCAGCTCATCGTCGGGCCGACGCTGCAGACGACGCGCGACCCGGCGATCTTTGCGTTTGGCGATTGCGCGGCGGCGCCCTGGCTCGGACATCCGCCCGGCACGACGCTGCCGCCGCGCGCGCAGGTCGCGCGCCAGCAGGCGGCGCTGCTTGCGAAGTCGATGCGTGCCCGGCTCGCCGGCGAGCCGCTGCCCGAGTTCCGCTTTCACGATTTCGGTTCGCTGGTCTCGCTCGGCGAACTGTCGGCGGTCGGCAGCCTGATGGGGCGGCTGGTCGGCGGCAGCCTGCTGATCCAGGGCCTGATCGCGCGCGTGATGTACGCGTCGCTCTACAAGCTGCATCAGGTGTCGATCCACGGCGTCGTGCGCGTCGCCTTCGACACCATCGGCCGGCTGCTGCGCGAACGGCTCGAACCGCGCGTCAAGCTGCACTAGTTAGTGCGAGGCCGACGTGCGCGGGTCGGCAGGCGCGCCGCGGCTTCCGTCATGGATTCAAACAGCCGCTGTGCCGGCGGGCTGACGCGCTCGTCGCGCAGCAACAGGTCGAGATGAATGTTCGGCAGCCGCGGCAGTCCCTCGGCCTCGGTCACCACGCGCAGGTCAGGCGTGAGCATCTCTATCAGGCGAACCGTAACTCCGAGGCCTGCGCGCAACGCGGCGCGCAGGCCGCTGAAGGCGAGCGACGTCGAAACATGGCGGATGCGCCACGCGATGCCCTGTGCGTCGAGTGCAGCCTGCGCGATGGCGCGTAAGTTGCTGGGCTCATCGGGCACGACCAGCGGGACGGGCTGCTTTCTGTCGTGCACATAGCCGACGCCGGCCATCCAGACCACAGGCGACGTGCGCATCCGCACCGTCGGATGCGCTCCCTCGTCGCTGTCTTCCGGTTGCGCGACCAGAGCAATCTCGATGTCCCCGCGCTTGAGGAACTGCAGCAGGTGCGCGGTGCGATCCGTGTGCACTTCTATCTGCAGGTTGGGATAGAGCTGCGAGAAACGCGCCAGCAGCGGCGGCAGAAGGAACTCGGTCGCATCGTAGATGCTGCCGATGCGCAGCGGTCCGCGCAGGTCCGGCGCGGCCATCGAAGCGAGTGCCTCTTCGTTCAATGCCAGCAGGCGCCGCGCGTAATCGAGCAGCCGCACTCCGTGCTCGGTGAGTTCCTTCGAGCGTCCGACCTTGCGGAACAACGCGACCCCGAGCTGCTCCTCGAGTCGCGCCATCTGTTGCGTCACGGCCGACTGGGTGCGGTGCACCTGCTCCGCGGCTTGAGCGAAGCTTTCACGGGCGGTGATCGCGACAAAGGTACGTAACAGTTCGAGGTCCAGCGGCCGCATGATTGATCAGGTCCGCTAATGAGTCATGCAACGAATTTCACTTGTTTCCGGCTTACCGAAGGCCTACCGTCCACTCCAGCTCATAGGGAGGAAGCTGCCTTCGCGAAGCCGGACGGGGCCGCGGGGCCGGCTTCCGGATAGATTAGCCCAACTTCTTTATCGCGATACCGTATGGCCATGCGGGCGAGGAGGACGAGATGAAGGACGACGTCTATACGCTCACGAGATTCGTCGGGGACATGCGGCGCATCACGCGCGCCGCCCAGGACGAGAGGCATCTGATCGCAGAACTGCGACCGCTCGTGCAGCGCTTTGCACTGTCAGGAACCTGGATTGAACCGCGGCATTACAAAGTCGACCCGGAACAGGGGTTTGGCGTTCACCTGCTGCACGAAGAGCCCGACCACTCGCTCGCCGTCTTTGCCGCCAGCTGGTTGCCTGGGCGGGGCACGCCGCCACATGACCATGGCGTCTGGGCCATCGTCGTCGGCGTCGACGGCCCGGAAAAGAACGTGTTCTGGGAGCGCACCGATGATCGCTCGCGCGACGGCCATGCGGAACTGCGCAAGGTCGGCGAGAAAGTGTTTGATCGGGGCGAAATCGTCGCGATGCCGAGCGGAACGATACACAGCGTGAGCAACGAGTCGGAGCAGGTCACGCTGTCGCTGCACGTGTACGGCAGGCACATCAACCACGCGAATCGCTCGCAGTTCGATCCGGAACAGCGGACCGAGAAACCTTTCCTGGTCAAGATCGACTAGCGCGCCGTCGTACGCATCGCCTTCGACACGGTCGGCCGGCTGCTGCGCGAGCGGCTCGAACCGCGCGTGAAATTGCACTAGCGTGCCTGCGCCGTATGCCGGGACCGAAGCTGACGCGCGCTATTTCGTTGTGGCCGATCTCCCATTTCTTCAGGAGCGAGCAGCCTCATTCCCGGTGGCCGTACTCGGCGATCAGACTGCCGCTGTCCTGCACCGCACGATCGGCCAGCGCGCTCCAGCGCTGCAGTTGCGCGGGTGTGGCTGACCATTCGGGGTCAGCCATGGAAGGGCGGTAGGTCACCATCGCCAGTGCCATCAGCACCGACGGTGCGTGGCCCTCATCCGCCAACGCGGCGAAGCGGCCATAGGCAACTGAGTAGCGCTGCGCCGTCAGCGCATGCATGGCATCGTCGTACCTGCGCGTGTATTCGGCGCCGAGCGTGCGAAGTTCCTGCGCACTTGCCGTAGCAATGCCAAATGCATTCGCCGCGACCACGATCAGCGGCATCGCGATCGTCATCGCGAAACTTAGTGAGGGACGCGACGCGCAGTTCGCGGCGGCGAGGGCGGAGTGGTTCATGTCAGATCCTTTCTTGCGATGACTTGTTGCCGACCGAAGCGTCGACGCATGGCGATTCCGGGGATGTCGGCGTCAATGCCGAATCAACAGTCGCCGCTACTACCTTCGTTGTTGCCCAAAGGCCGGCGAACAGTAGGCGTCAGCAGTGGCTCACGGGTGGCGGTTTTCGCCCCAAAAGTGACACAGCGCTGCGTGTTCCGGCCCGCGCCGGGCGATGTCTTTGCCGCATTCGTGGCGCGAGGTTGCCGTCGGTACGAGCGGACACGCAGGCGGGGTTCGCGCACCGCTCAGCGCTCTCTCACGCGGACTGCGTGTGGCGCTCCACCAGAACCTATCTCGGAGTCCCCGATGGATCGCGTTGCTCAAAGAAACGGGCGGATGCAAGGCGGCTGGCGCAGGACAGTAGCCGGGCCTACGGCCAAGCCGGCCAACGCCGCAGACGCCCGCTTATTTGCGCAACCCTCCGGGGCGGGGTCGCATGGGGCGCATGGCGTTGTTGCGGCTCGGGTCCTTGCACGAGCAATGGTCTCCTCGCCGCGCCTAGCCCTGCACCCCATGCGACCCCGCCGCGACCACCGGGGACTCCGAGATAGGTTCTAGTCCCATCTTCTCGATGAACGGCTGCCAGCGCGGATCTCCGTGCAGGTTGCGCAGCAGCGGCCATGATTGCATCTGGGGCAGTCCGGAGTCGCGCTGCAGGTAGGCGCGCTCCAGCCATTCGAAGGCGCGATCGGCATCGCCGCAGTAGGCGAAGGCTTCGGCAATCTGCAGGGCGCCGTTGTCGGCACACCGTTCGATCAACTGCGCCCGTGTGGCTTCGGACTCGGTGAGTTGCCCGAGAACGTACTGGGCCATGGCAGTTCCCGACAGGCGCAATGCCTCGATGCTTTCCCGCTGAAAAGCTGCAAGGGCCTCGTCTGGCCGCGCCTGTTTCAGCCGCAGCGTTCCGAGTACGGCCGGCAGCAGACCGGCGTGCGGTTTGAGCGTGAATGCCCGATCGAGGGCCGCATCGGCCTCTTCCAACAATCCCGAGTTCAGGCAGCGGAGCGCCAGATTGCCGTGCGCGATATAGCTCAGCGGGTCCAGCGCGGCCGCGCGGCGCGCCAACGCCACGCTTTCATCCTTGTGTCCGAGGCTGTCCGCGAGCACTGATGCGGCGATGACGGCGCTGCGGTCACTGGCGCCTAGTTCCAGCGCGCGCGAGGAAGATGCGGCGGCGCCATGCCAGTCCCATTCGTGGCACATTTGAACCCAGGCAAGTTCGGTGTGTCCCTCGGCCAATTCGGGCTCCAGTTCGACCGCGTGCAGTGCCGCGGCGCGCGCCAGCTCGAAGGTCTGCGCCATCGGCTCCCAGGAATAATCCGCCTGGTTGGAGTACGCGCCTGCCAGCCCGGCCCAGGCCAGTGCGTAACGGGGGTCGAGTTGCAGTGCCTGCCGGTAGTAGCCGATGGCGGTCGTCGTGTCGTCCGGGTTCATGCGGTCGACCAGGAACCGTCCGAGCAGATACAGCTCGTGCGCTTGTGCGTTGACAGTGCGCCCGCGGGTCGCCGCCCGCACCTGTTGCCGCACGCGCGCGTCCGCCGCTGCGTCCGCCTGTTCGCCCAGCAGCGCCGATCGCAACTCCTGCACGACCGAGCCCGCGATGTCGTCCTGCACCGCGAAGATGTCGTCAAGCTCCCGGTCGTAGGCCTGCGACCACAGGTGGGAATCGCTCGCGGCCTGGACCAGCTGCGCGGTAATGCGCACGCGGCCGCCTGACTTGCGGACGCTGCCCTCGAGCACCGTCGAGACGTTCAGCTGGCGCGCGATCGTCGGGATGTCCACGTCTCCCTTTCCCTTGAACGAGAAGGCAGACGTGCGCGAGGCGACCCGCAAGCCGGGAATCTTCGCAAGCACATTCAACAGTTCCTCGGATAGCCCGTCGGCAAAGTGCTCGTTCGCCGCGTCATCACTCAGGTTGGCGAACGGCAGCACCGCAATCGACGGCATTGTCGCGTCGAAGGCAGCGATCGCTCGAGAGGCCGTCCCGCGCGTTTCCTGGCCCCCAGTTGCTTGCCGCGGGCCGCTGAGGCTCAACGGCGGCGGCAACTCGACGGCAGACATTTCGCCCAGCCGATCGATACGCTGCTCGCCGCGCGCAATCTCGACCAGGCTGGCGCGCTCCGCTGCAGGAATTTTCAGGCTGGCCGCCAGCCGCTCGGCCAGGCGGTGCGACGGACGCCGCTCGTCGGCTTCGATCTTGCGTAGCGCCGAGACCGAGCAGTGCGCGGACTCCGCCAGTGCGGCATGTGTCAGCCCCAGGGCCGTACGGCGCCTGCGCAGCCACAGACCGAATGACACGGAACTGTCCACTTCCATCTTTCGGGGGCGAAGCCGACCGCTGCTCGTAGCGGACTTCGGACGCAAGTGTGTCACTTTTGGGGCAGGAACTGCCACCTGCCAGCTGCCGCCGCTGCCTACTGTTCGCGGTGGTCAGGCAAGAGCGACTGCCTCGAACGGCAGGCCGACGCCGGACCCAAGCCTTCGGTCCCCGTTTCATCAGCCTTCGCAATCAAGGAGTCGCCATGCGGTTCACGCAGTCTCGTGTCGCAAATCTGGCCGCTGGCCTTTTGAACGCGGTCAACAGCCCGCTGATGGCTCGAGCGGGGCTGGTCGCCGTCTCGGCCTGGGCTCTGCTCGCATGCGGTGGCATCGCGAGCGCGATCGCCGAAAGTCGAGAGGGCGCTTGGATGACGATCGCCACGGCAGCGGTCGTACTCGGATCTGCCCTCGTGTCGAGCATCGCCGGCTTTGCGTTTTCGGCGCTCGCCGGCAGCGCGCTCGCCTACTTCAATCTGGACCCGGTGAGCGCAGTGCGGATGATCGTGCTTTGCTCATGCTCGATCCAGCTCTACGCCGTCTGGAAGTTGCGCGCGTCGATCCGCTGGAGCCCGCTGTGGCCGCTGCTTCTCAGCGGGGCGTTGACGGTACCGCTGGGTGTCTGGCTGTTGGTCCGCCTTAATGCCTCCTTCTACGCGGCAGGACTTGGCCTATTGCTGATCAGCTACAGCAGCTACGCTTTGCTGCGCCGGGAAACGCAGGTCGTCCGTGGTGGTACCTGGGCAGCCGTTGTCGCGGGCGTGCTGGGAGGACTGACGGGCGGCCTCGCCGGCTTGCCTGGCCCGAGCGTCACGATCTGGTGTTCGATGCGCGGATGGGACAGGCACCAGCAGCGCGCCGTCTACCAGCCGTACATCCTCACGATGCAGCTTCTCACGATTGTTTGCCTGCGCTGGCAGGCGCCGCTCACCGGGCAGATGGCACAGGACCTGGCGTTCGTACCATTTGCTCTGTTTGGTGCCATGGGAGGTCTTGCTCTGTTCCAACGGCTGAACAACCGGCAATTTCATGTGGCGAGCAGCGCGTTGCTGCTCGTCTCGGGAGTCGGTCTGCTCGCCCGCACATTCTGAGCCGCCAATTCCGGGCAACACGGGCATCGGCACGCGGTCAAGGCGGAGCGCTCCGCTTGGCGCTAGTGAAAATCCCTGCTCGGTGTGACAAGCGCACCCAGCAGTGGCGAGTGGTCCTCCAGCCTTGACGCGATCAGGTGCACGATCGGTGTCACGCCGGTGGTGACGCGCTCGACGTGGCCGTACACGGTCAGCAGCGTCGAGCCGAGCATCGCGCGGCGGTACTTCTCGCCGGTCGTGTTCCATACCACGACGTTCACTGTGCCGGTTTCGTCTTCGATCGTCACGAAGGTGACGCCGCTCGCGGTGCTCGGACGCTGCCGGCAGGTAACGATGCCGGTCGTGCGCACGCGCTGCTGGTCGCGCGCCTGGCCGATGCCGGCGGCTGTCAGGTAGCCCTTGGCGTTGAAGCGCTCGCGCAGCAGCGCCAGCGGATGACGGCGCAGCGTCAGCGCCGTATGGTGGTAGTCGGCGACGATGTCCTGGCCCTCGGTCGGCGGCAGCAGTTCGACCGCCGCCTCGCGGCGCGAGCGCGCGGCGAGCGGTGCGCTGCGCGGCGCGTCGGTATCAACGCCGAGTGTGGTCCATAGCGCACGGCGGCGATGGCCGGCGAGCGTGGCCAGTGCGTCGGCCTTCGCCAGCGCGCCGATCTCGCCGCGATTCAGCAACGCGCGGCGCGCGAGATCCTCGGCGTTGGCAAACGGCTGTTCGCTGCGTGCGACCATGATGCGTTCGCCGGCCGCCTGCGCCAGCCCGCTGACGAGCTCGAGCCCGAGCCGCACCGCCGGCTTTGAGGCATCAACACTCGACGGCGCGAGCGTGCAGGTCCAGTCGCTCGCCGTCACGTCGATCGGCCGAATTTCGACGCCGTGGTTCATCGCATCTCGCACTATCTGCGCCGGTGCATAAAACCCAAGCGGCTGCGAGTCGAGCAGCGCGGCGCAGAACGCCGCCGGCTCGAGGCACTTGAGCCAGCTCGAGACGTACACCAGCAGTGCGAAGCTCGCTGCATGGCTCTCCGGAAAGCCGTACTCGCCGAAGCCCTGGATCTGCTTGTAGATCTGCTCGGCGTATTCACTGGTGTAGCCGCGCGCGAGCATGCCGCTCACCAGCTTGTCGCGGAACGGTCCAATGCCGCCCTTGCGCTTCCACGCCGCCATCGCGCGCCGCAGCTTGTCGGCCTCACCCGGGGTGAAGCCCGCCGCGACCACTGCGAGCTGCATGACTTGCTCCTGGAAAATCGAGACACCCATCGTGCGTTCGAGAACCGAGCGCACCGCCTCGGACGGGAAGGTCACCTGCTCGAGCCCCTGCCGCCGTCGCAGGTAGGGGTGCACCATGCCGCCCTGGATCGGGCCGGGGCGCACGATCGCAGTCTCGATGACGAGGTCGTAGAAGCAGCGCGGCGCGAGGCGCGGCAGCATGTTCATCTGCGCGCGGCTTTCGACCTGAAACACACCGAGCGAATCGCCCCGGCACAGCATGTCGTAGACGGCCGGATCCTCCGATGGAATGTCCTGCAGCCGCCAGGTGCGTCCGCTGAAGCGCTGCAGGTGATCGAGCGCGCGCCGCACGCAACTCAGCATGCCGAGCGCCAGCACGTCGATCTTCAGCAGGCCGAGCGCGTCGAGGTCGTCCTTGTCCCACTGGATCACCGTGCGCTCGTCCATCGCGGCGTTCTCGATCGGCACCAGCCGGTCGAGCCGCTCGCGCGCGATGACGAAGCCGCCCGAGTGCTGCGACAGGTGACGCGGAAAGCCGATCACCTCGACCGCGAGTTCGGCGAGCTGCATGATCACCGGGTTGGCCGGGTCGAAGCCGGCCTCCTCGAGCCGCTGCGGGATGATCTTCCGGCCGTCCCACCACGCCATCGTCTTCGCGAGGCGATCGACCTGGTCGAGTGACAGCCCCAGCGCCTTGCCGATGTCGCGCACCGCACCCTTGGGACGGTAGGTATGCAGCGCGGCGGTCAGCGCTGCGCGATGGCGGCCGTACTTGGCGTAGATGTACTGCATCACCTCTTCGCGCCGCTGGTGCTCGAAGTCGACGTCGATGTCCGGCGGCTCGTTGCGTTCCTTGCTGATGAAGCGCTCGAACAGCACGCTCATGCGCGCCGGGTCGACCTCGGTGATGCCGAGGCAGTAGCACACCGCCGAGTTGGCCGCCGAGCCGCGTCCCTGGCAGAGGATCCCCTGCGAACGCGCGAAGCGGACGATGTCGTAGACGGTCAGGAAGTAGGGCTCGTAGCGCAGGTCGGCGATCAACGCGAGTTCGTGCTCGACGATAGCCTTCACCTTGGCTGGCATGCCTTCCGGATAGCGCGCCTTCGCTTCCGCGTAGGTCGCGCACCGCAGCCAGCTGGCCGGCGTCTCTCCGGCGGGCACGATCTCCTCCGGATATTCGTAGCGCAACTCGTCGAGCGAGAAGCAGCAGCGCTCCGCGATTTCCTGCGTCTGCAGCAGCAGCTCGGTCGGATAGATGCGCGCGAGCCGGTATAGGGGCCGCAGGTATCGCTCCGCATTCGGCGCCAGTTCGCGCCCGCACTGCGCTAGCGGTGTCTTCAGGCGCACGGCGGTCAGCACGTCGTGCAGGCGCTTGCGGCGGCGAACATGCATCTGCACGTCACCGGCCGCGACCAGCGGCAGCCCGGTGGCGTCGCTGATCGCCTGCAGCGCTTCGAACTGCGCCGCGTCGTCGGTGCCGCGCGTCAGCTCGCAGGCGATCCAGCTTGCGCCGGGTTTCAGCTCCGCGAGCCAGCGCGCTTCCTGCGCGATGCGCGCGGCCTGGTTGGAGTCCAGCGCCTCGCGCCAGTGGTGCAACGGCAGCAGCAGTGCCAGCACGTCGTCGAGCCACGCGGCGTGCGCTTCGAGGTCCGCCGCGCTCAGCCGGTAGCTGCCCTTGGGGGCCTGCCGGCGTGCCAGCGTCACCAGTTGCGAGATGTTGCCGTAACCGGCGCGTGTCTGCGCGAGCAGCACCAGCCGGGCGCCGGGCCGCAGGCGCTTCGGATCATCGCCCTCGGCGAGCCGGATCTCGGTGCCATGGATCAGCCGGAACGCCCGCGCCGGTTCGTCCTGCTCGCGCGCTTCGGCGAGCGCCAAGTGCGCACGCACCGAACCGGCGAACGAACACTCGTCAGTGAGCGCCAGCCCGGTGTATTCGAGCGCGAGCGCGCGCTCGACCAGCTCCTCCGGGTGCGACGCGCCGCGCAGGAACGAGAAGTTCGAGAGGCAGTGCAGTTCGGCGTAGGAGGGTGTCATCGCGTCTCACGCAAACAGCCCGTGCAGGAACCAGCCGCGCGGGGCGGCGAGTTCGCGGTAGATCCATAGCCACTGGCCGCGCGCATTGCGGGCAACGAAGTAATCGCGGTGCACGGCACGCGCCGACGATCCGGCGGCGGGGCTGCCGGCGTCCCACCAGCCGCACTCGATGCGCTCGGGGCCGGTGACCAGCGTCAGCGGTTCGCGGTACAGCGGCTGCTCGCCGCGTGTCGACAGCGGCTGCGGTGTCGGTAGCAGCAGCAGCGGCCGCGGTGCAGCGGTCGCCGGCAAGGGAGCGGCGCGCGGTTCGTCGCCGATCGCGAGCGGCAGCGCACGCCAGGCGCACTCGGGCCGGTGATCATCGACTGCCTGCAGCTGGAACACGCGCTCGGAGCCGAGCCGCGCATGCAAGGTCTCCGCGAGCTGCAGCCAGTCCACACCGAGTTCGGCCGGCTGCGGCAGCAGGCTCGCGTTGACCGCCGTGAATGCATGCAGCCGCTCGACCGTGAGTGCGAGCGTGAGCGCCGGCGCCGGCAATGCCACGCGCGCCAGCCGTTCGCCGAGCAGCGCCGCCAGCCGCTTCGCATCGCGCTCGGGTGCGGCGAGCGCCAGAGTGATCATGGTCGCCGGGAGAGTCATGCCGCGACGTGCGCTGTGCGTCGCCGAGAACACAAGTTCGGTCGCGCCTGCGTTGCGCCCGCGCAGGAAGCCTTCGAGCGAGACGAGCAGCCGCCGCGCTGGAAACATCAGCTGTGCGGTTTCGCTGAAGTCGGCCGGCAGTTCGATCTGAGCGTGGAAGCGCGCCGGCGGCTCGTACAACGGCTGTGGATCGGCCCGCACGCCGAGCACGCGGTCGAGGTCGTCGAGCCGTGCGGCGCCGAAGCGCCGCGCAAATGCGTCGCGCGGCAGGCGCAGCAAGTCGCCGGTCGTTGTCAGTCCGAGCGCGCGCAGCGTCTCGTCTGTTGCCGCGTCCCATTCGAGGCAGCCGATCGGTAGTCGCTGCAGGTCGTCTGCGTCGATGCGGGCCGCGCGTGCCAGTGCCCGCACGCGCGCGGTGCGCGGTGCCGACGCGTACGCATATGCAGCGCGATAGCCGAGTTGATCGAGCCCAGAGAGGATCGCCCGATGCAGCGGCATACGGCCGCCGAACAGCCGCTCACTGGCTCCGGTTTCGAGCAGCAGTCCGTCGGGCTGCAGCACCACGTGCGAGGAGAACTGGTAGGCCCAGCCGGCGAGTTCCTGCAGCGCCGAGTGCTCGCGCTCGGCGTTGCATTCAAGCGCGATCAGCTCGCGCGCCAGCGCCTGCGCGGCGGCGAGCTTCATGCCTGGGACGATGCCGGCTGCCTGCGCCGACACGTTGCAGTGAATCACCTGCAGGCGCTGCGGCGGACCCTCGACGATCGCGAACGGCAGCGTGCCGTCGAGCGCACGCTCCGCCAGCTGCAGCGGCAGCGCAGGCAGGACGAGGGCGAGCCACAGGGCCACGGTGCAGCGCGGGCGGTTGCCCGCCGGAAATCGCGTCGCGTCAGGCCAGCAGTTCGTCCAGCGGACGTTGCACATCGAGCAGCGCATTCGACGCCGGCAGCACGCGCGGTGCGGTGTCGGCTTCGACGCGCGCGCTTTCCCAATGCGCCGGACGCAGTGCCAGCGTGACCGGTTCAAGCAGCGGGCGGCCGCGCCGCTTCAGCAGTGTGACTTCGAGCTGCGCGCCACGGCTGGCGAGCGCGAGCCGCAGCACGGCCGGTGAAGGGGCCTGTGCCTGGCGCGCCGGACGCAAAACGAAGGCGAGCGCCTGGTGCCGCTGCGCCAGCAGGTGCAGGCGGCGCAGCGCGCGGAAATCACCGTCGCCACCGGCCGCCGGCAGCCAGCCGATCACCGCACCGAGATGGCGCGCACGCAGCGACTGCTCGACTGCCCACAGGCCCTCGCGCGGCGTGGCCGGCTTGACGAAGATCGTGCGTGCGAGATCGAGCCCCGCGGTAGCGAGCGCCGGTGCGTAGGGAATCGTCTGCGCTTCAGGCGAATGCGACACGGTGCGCGTGGCACCGACCGGCAGCACCCACACCGCGCAGCGGCGCGACTGCGCGAGCTGCGCCAGTGCCGGCGCCAGCAGCGACAGTTCGCCGATGCCGGCGTCGTCGGTCAGCAGTTCGACCAGTTGCCCCAGCGGCCAGCCGCCGCCCGGCAGTTCGCGGTCGAGTTCGGCGAAACCGCTGGCGAGCACCGGGCCGCCGAAGTCCTCGACCTCGTCCGCGCGCCACAGCGGCACGCTGCCGGCGGTTTGCAACAGGGAAAGCAGTTCCGTGGCCGCACGCATGTGCGCCCTCCTGAAAGAATGATGGGTTGAGGGGTGAGGCGACTGCAGCGCGTCAGAGCGCCGGCCGGATCAC
Organism: uncultured beta proteobacterium; assembly: GCA_963724605.1. GTDB lineage: Bacteria > Pseudomonadota > Gammaproteobacteria > Burkholderiales > Burkholderiaceae_F > JALORV01. The sequence continues at coordinate 228,656 of CAVRVM010000015.1, read as the reverse complement.
CCCGACGGCAATGCCCTCGATCGCGAACGGCTCGCGCCGCAGGTCGACGACGATCGGCTCGAAGTCCGGGTTCTCGGCGATCAGTTCAGCACGCGCGCCGCGCAGCTTGAGCCGCTTGACGGTGACGTCATCGCCAAGACGAGCCACGACGATCTGCCCCGACTGCGCCTGCGCGCGCTTGTGCACGGCCAGCCAGTCGCCGTCGAGGATGCCGGCGTCGCGCATGCTCATGCCGCGCACTTCGAGCAGGTAATCGGCGCGCGGCTTGAAGGTGTCCGGGTCCACGGCGGGATGCGCCAGCACGTTTTCCTGCGCCAGCAGCGGGCTGCCCGCAGCGACCTTGCCTATCAGCGGCAGGCCGACTTCCTGCGCCGCGGCCATCAGCTCGCGCACGCTGTCCTTCAGGCGGATGCCGCGCGAGGTGCCGGCGACGAGCTCGATCAGCCCCTTTTTGGCGAGCGCCTGCAGGTGCTGCTCGGCCGCGTTGAGCGAGCGGAAGCCGAAGGCGCGCGCGATCTCATCGCGCGTGGGCGGAGCGCCGCTCTCGGTGAGCGCCTGGCGGATGAACTCGAGGATCTCCGACTGGCGCGGGGTGATCGGCGGTGAAGCGGAAGAGGAGGTGACCATCAGCAGGCTCCCGGGCGAAGGGTTACTGTCAATGTATACAGTACTGAAGAGAATAGCAAGGGGGTGCAAAGGTGGGCGAGTCAGCGGCCGTCGCTGGGTCAGCGCGGTAGCGAGGCTGGACAAGGCTCGCCGGCATCGCCTAACTTACTGTTCGATGGCCGACACCTTGATGGCGCGGCTTAACTCAACGTTAGACGTCACACGATTCTTCTCGATGAATCGTTGGAACATCCCCGCTTGGCTCGAACGAGATGTTCTTGAGCGCGATCGTTCGTGCGTCTACTGTGGCACTTTGTTCGTCACTGCAGAGGCCTGGCGCGATCGGCCGTCGTGGGAGCACATCGTCAATGACGCTCGCATCGTTACCCGAGAGAACATTGCTCTTTGCTGCCTTGCCTGCAATGCCAGCAAGGGCACGAAGGCGCTCACAGCCTGGCTGCAGTCTCGCTACTGTTTGGCGCGTGGCATCACTGCGCACTCGGTGGCGCCCGTGGTGCAAGCAGCTCTGGCTAAATTGGAAACGCAAGATGCGAGTCGCGTCTAACCCTTCGTTGCACCTGACGTGCGTCAGCCGGATTCGCCGTGTGTCGCCCGCGGGTGAACTCCAACGTTAGGCCCCTTCGCGAACAACGGAGTCACGCCTTGTCTGAAGATAGCTCGTACTACGTCTATGCACTCAAGGACCCACGCACTTCGCCAGCGCTGACTTTCTACATCGGCAAGGGCGTAGGCACTCGATCTCATAACCACCTGCTCAAGCCCGACGCCACCCGCAAGGGTGCACGCATCAAGGAGATCGTCGCTTCGGGCGGGCAAGTTCTCGTCTCGCGTCTTGTCGACGCCATCACCGAGAGCCAAGCTTTCAAGCTTGAAAAGGTGAGGCGCAGATGGACTACGTCGTAATCGTGGAGAAGGGCGAAACCTCATACGGTGCCTACGTGCCGGACCTGCCCGGCTGCGTGGCTGTTGGTGAAGCACGCGCGGAGTTGATGCAACTCATCCGCGAGGCCATTGAGTTCCATCTAGAGGGGCTGCGCGAAGACGGTCGACCGGTACCCGCACCGACGTCGTCCATTGAACTTGTCACGGTCGACGCATAACTCGTCGGTCCAGCGGACGCGAGAAGACTCGCCGCTGACCTCGGACGTTATGCGTCTTGTGCTGTGTGGTGACAAAAGGCACACGCCGAGGTAGCATTCCTGTGTGAAGCCGTTTCGCTGGGATCCAGAGAAGAACGAGGCGCTGCGGATCGAACGCGGGCTGACGTTTGAAGCCGTTGTGGTGGCGGTTGAATCGGGCGGGCTCTTGGACATCCTGAGTCACCCAAACGTGGCCAAGTACCCGCGTCAACGCATCCTCGTTGTCGAGCTAAATGGGTACGTGCATCTGGTGCCGTTCGTCGAAGAGAAGGACCACTTCTTCCTCAAGACGATCATTCCTAGCAGGAAGGCAACGCGAGACTACTTAAGGGTGGGTGGGAAAGATGTCGAAAGTTAATGCCGACGAGATGGAGATTCTGAAAGCCTTCGAAGAAGGCAAGCTGAGATCGGTCGCGACGAAGGCCGAACTCGAGCGCTTAAAGGCCGCAGCGCGCGCCACTTCGATCAAAGACCGGAGGGTCAACATCCGCCTGTCCTCCATCGATCTGAGCGACATTCAGGCGAGGGCGCTTGAGGAAGGTGTTCCCTATCAAACGCTCATTGCCAGTGTCCTACACAAGTACGTTAGCGGCCGCCTCTCTGAGAGGGCGCCGCGACGCATAACGCGTCGGTCCAGCGGACGCACAAAGACGCGCCGCTGACATCAGTCGTTAAGTCGCATGAAGCATGCGTCGCTTGCAACACTTCAGCAACTTGAGCCATTGTTGGTTCGTGTTCGTGGACTCGCCGGCCTCGTCGAACGGAAGCCAGGCACGTTCTACCGACGCTCATCCGCCTTCTTGCATTTCCATGAAGACGCTGCTGGAATCTTCGCGGACGTGAAGCTCAATGGTGCTGAGTTCGAGCGCCTACCGGTTTCAAGCGCTCGACAACGTGCGGCGTTTTGGCGCTCTCTCTCATCCGCCTTGAGAGCGTCGCAAAGCTAATCCCATGCGGCCTAACTGGTCAGTCAAGCCCGACCGCTACAGCGCCGCTGCGCGCCGCTTTCGCGGACGGGTTACTTCAGGCGTTAGGCTGCATGAATTCCATTGGCCCCTTTCGTTTCGCCGCAATTGTTGCCTGTGCAATCGCCTTGGCGTTTGCGGGGCTCCACGCGGCGCTTACCGGGTCCAACTGGTTTGCCGGATACATCCTCCTGCCGCTATTGAAAGAGCGGGAGAATCTCCGGTCCTACATGCTCGTCGGTGGGCATGTCGCATTCATCGCGACTTCTCTTGCTGTGGGAATCGCGCTTTCATACGCGAGTGCCAGCCGCATGTGGCTCGGAACCGCTTCATTCCTTCTTGCGGTGGCCTTCTTTGCCATCGAGTCCAACTAGCCGCGAAGCATTCCACAGGGAGAAGATCGTGACGGACATCGATCGCATCAAGTACTTGCGCTTCGCGTTGCTTCTCGTGGGCCTCCTTGCCTTGTTTGGGTTCTACCCTCTTACAATAGTTTGGCCGTCGGGTTGGGCGTGGCATACGGGCCAGTCCGAGTATCTTCAGATGATTCTCGCGATCTACGCCACGCTCGGGGTCTTTCTCCTGCTCGCTTTTCGCGACCCGCTCGCGCACCGCAGCCTGATCTGGTTTACGGTCTGGTCTAGCGTTGTGCATGGCGCCGTGATGGCAGTCCAGGCCGTCATTCACCCGCAGCACATAGGTCATCTGTGGGGCGACGTTCCTGCACTGTTCGTGGTCGCGGGCGTCCTGGCATTTCTAATGCCACGAGGCAGTGCACCGGATGTTCAACGTGCGGCCTAACCCTTCGTTCCACACCGACGTGCTACGGCCGGCTGCGCCAGCCTTCGCACGTGGGTGAACTCAAACGTTAGCAGTCTGATTCCCGCACCGCGAAGCAACATCAAGGTCTAGCCGAGAGGAGGACGTGCGTGGCCGAACAGCAACCATCATTCGACGCAGCGAAGTACAAGAACGCGCAGCGAGAGCAATGGAACAAGGACGGCGCGGCATGGCGACGCTGGAATCCCACTCTGGATCGTTGGTATGGCGACGTTACCCGCCAGATGCTCGACCAGGCCCGGATTCAGCCCGGTCAGCGCATCCTAGACATCGCCGCCGGCGCAGGTGAACCAGCTGTCAGTGCCGCCGAACGAGTTGGCCCTAGCGGTTACGTGCTGGCGACCGACATCTCTGAAGGGATCGTTGAGCTTGCGCTCCAGGTCGCCCGTGAACGTGGACTCAAACAGATTGAGACCCGCGCCATGGACGGCGAGAAATTGGATCTTCCTGATGCTTCCTTTGATGCGGTGCTGTGTCGGCTTGGTCTGATGTATATGCCGCACCCCGTGACAGCGCTCCGCGAGTGGCGCCGTGCCCTGAGAGCGGGCGGACGGGTCGCCGTTGGTGTCTTTTCCACGCCTGATCGAAACAGCTGGGGAGCAATGCCGGCTTCCATCATCCGCCGGCGCGCGCAACTCCCGCCTCCCGTTCCGGGCCAACCCGGACCGTTCAGCCTTGGCGATCCCGGGGTGCTCGAAGGCGTCTTCCGCCAAGCCGGATTTGCCGACCCCGAGGTTCGCGCTGTGCCGGTGCCCCATAGGATGGCCAGTGCCGCCGAGTACGTGCGGCTCGCCCGGGAAGCCTTCGGTGCGTTCAATGCCATGATGGCTCACCTGTCCCCTCAAGAACGCGAGTCCGTGTGGAATGAAGTAGAAGGCTCAATGCGTAGTTTCGAATCGCCTGGTGGGTTCGAGGTGCCGGGTGAGTGCCTTGTCGGTGCGGCCACGAAGTGATCGTACGCAGACTGCTAACCATCAGTTGCAGCCGACCTGTTCGGTCGGCGCTTCGCCCGCCTACACGGGCGGCTGAACTGAGACGTTCGGCCTCGCGCAGGCCCACACACTTCAGGAGAACTGATGTTCGACCACGTCAAATTCGGAGTCAGCGACTATGCAGCGAGCAAAGCGTTCTTCCTCAAGGCACTCGAACCGCTCAGCGTAGCTGTTGTCTCGGAGGGGCCGCCGACGTACGGTGTCGAACTTAGCCCAAGACGGTAAGGCTTCACTGTGCCTGTACCAAACCGAGGAGAAGCCGGCGCATCTTCACTTGGCGTTCACGGCCGAGAATCGCCAGCAAGTGGAAGCTTTCTATCGCGCGGCTCTGGAGGCGGGTGGCAAAGACAATGGTGCGCCCGGTCTGCGCCCGCACTACCACGCGAACTACTATGCAGCGTTCGTCATTGGTCCGGACGGGCACAACATCGAAGTGGTTTGCCACGAACCCGAGGCCTGACCCTTCGATCGAGGGGACGTCCACAAGCGGGCTTCGCCCACTTGCGGCTGCCCTCGTGTCAAACGTTAGACCTCTACTCTGAAGTCGAGCCAGGCAACGCTGCCATGGTCCAAGCGCGAGCCGCCACAGTCCAACAACCCACCAGGCGCTATGTGTATGTCTGGGAGTTCGAGGTCTTGCCGGAGCGAGAACAAGAGTTCGTGGCAGCCTATGGCTCATCGGGAGCGTGGTCGCTACTGTTCCGCAGAGCGGTTGGCTACGTCGAAACACTTCTTCTGCAAGATCAAGCAGTTCCAACTCGCTTCATCACCATCGACCGTTGGAACAGTCAAAGTGCCCATGATGCATTTCTGGTCGAGTTCCGCGCAGAATACGAAGCCCTTGATCGCGCTTGCGAGTCACTCACCCAACATGAGTCCAATCTTGGGTCTTACTGGGAGCTCATTCCTCCAGCGGTCTAACCCCTCCGTCCCTTACGTCGAACGTTGGGCGCCAGAAAGAAAACGCTATGCCACTCGTCACGCTCACCGTTCGCAAGCCAAAGTCCAGTGCCTTCAAGACCGCCGTCTTGGACGCCGTCCACTCAGCCCTGGTCTCGTCTGGCGTGCCAGCGACAGACCTGTTTCAACGGGTCATCGAGCTCGAGTCCGAGGACTTCCGTTTCGATCCAGGGTATCCGGACGTCAAGACCGTGCGGAATCACGACTTCGCACTCCTAGAGATCTTGTGGTCTGTTGGGCGAAGCGTCAAAGTGAAGAAGCAGCTTCTCGCAGAACTCATGGAGACCCTTACTCACGCCGGTTTTGATACCGAGAATGTGATGGTTTGCTTTAAGGAGACGTCTTGGGAGAACTGGTCCTTCGCGGGTGGTCGCCTCATCCACACGTGAGCCGTGACGCCTAACCCCTCCATCGAACGGAGGTTCCAGAGGCCGCTTTGCGCCCTTTGGCCCGCCGCTCTTGTCGAACGTTGGGCGTCAGGGCCAGCGCTGCTGTAATGGCAACTCGGCGATCAATCGGACGCCCCGCAAGCGGGTCGCCGGTCACCTTCTTCGTTAGCCGTCACAGGAGAACCAGTGAAGCTTATTGGCATGCTCGATTCACCCTACGTGCGCCGGGTAGCTATCTCCCTTCAGCTTCTCGGACTGAAGTTCGAGCATCAGTCGCTCTCCGTCTTTCGCACATTCGCCGAGTTCAGTCAGATCAACCCTGTCGTCAAGGCACCCACGCTCGTGTGCGACGACGGCGAACTGCTGATGGACTCAACACTCATATTGGAATACGCAGAAGCGCTCGCACGCCCAAGGACTCTCATGCCAGCGGGGTTGAAGGAGCTTCAGTTCGACCTGCACGTGATCGGCCTGGCGCTTGCCGCGACCGAGAAGAGTGTTCAGATCGTCTATGAGCACGGGGTTCGACCGCCTGAGAAGTTGCATGAACCGTGGCTCAACCGGGTCACGGGACAGGTGCTAGCAGCCTACGACGAGCTGGAGCGAGAGATCGCTGCAAGAACGCTCCCGCTTGGCCGCTCCGACATCAGTCAGGCAGGAGTCACGGTCGCCGTAGCTTGGCACTTCACTCAGCAAATGGTCCCCAACGAAGTGCCTGCCGAGCGGTTTCCTCACCTGGTTGCATACTCGTTGGCGGCGGAGTCGCTGCCGGAGTTCAAGGCTGCACCACACGGTGATGGCACGTATCGAAGCGTCGCTTAACCAAGGAGATGCTCCATGCAACCTACCGCTTGGTACTCCCGCTTCGCGAAGTCCGCGGCACACTTCTGTGGCAGACCCCGAGTCTTCGTTCTGGCCGTACTCGTGATCGTTGTGTGGGTCGTCACCGGACCTATCTTCCACTTCAGCGACACGTGGCAACTCGTCATCAATACTGGCACCACCATTGTCACCTTCCTCATGGTCTTCTTGATTCAGAACACTCAGAATCGAGACACCGAGGCAATTCAGGTGAAGTTGGACGAATTGATTCGCGCCACCAAGGGAGCACACAACGCACTGCTGGACCTAGAAGAGCTCGAAGAGAGTTCGCTTGAATCATTCCGGCAGCGCTACCAGGCACTTGCCGCAGCTGCTCGGGCCGAACTCGGTCGCGGGCTCAAAGACACTGGCACGCCAGAGGCGTAAACAACCGTAGGGCGTCATTGGGAAGCAACGTGGCAGTTCAAACGCGCTCAGTTCTGACGTGCCCCGCCTGTGGCACGCGTTCCGAAGAGGAGATGCCCGAGGACGCTTGCGTGTTTTTCTACGAGTGTCGCGGTTGCGGCAAACTGCTCAAACCGACGAAGGGAGACTGCTGCGTGTTCTGCTCATTCGGAACCGTGAAGTGCCCGCCAGTTCAAGCCTCGGCCCCGTGCTGTGGAGCGGGGCGCGCGCCCTAACCCTTCGCTGCGGACGCTCAAGCCATGCTGCACAACCAGCGCCTCACCGGCTCGCTTGACGGCGAGTTTGTAATCTTCCTCATCGGCATGCGGGTCAACCAGCCCCTGCGTGTCGACAAGTGGCTGCCTGTCATCGCCGCGATGACGCGCATGCTCGGCGAGCTTCGGGCTCAGCCTCAGCTCGGCCTGCTTCACGCTGAGATGTGGACCTCGCGAACGTCGATCATGGTTCAGTACTGGCGCTCCATGGCACAGTTGCTGTCCTACGCCAAGAACAAGGATGCTCAACACTTGCCAGCCTGGCGAGCGTTCAACAAGGCTGTGGGAGACAACGGCACTGTCGGCATCTGGCATGAGGCGTACATCGCTGGCCCCGGAACCTACGAAACGTTCTACGGGAACATGCCGCCGTTCGGTCTGGGGAAGGCCGGCCGCCTAGAAGCAGCAGTTTCTGACAAGCAGTCGGCGGCAGGCAGGCTGGGGCGATCCGGAAATGCACTCTAACCCTTCGCTCAGCCCGCAGGCAGCGCTTCATGCCGGCCGCGGGCCGTCGGTCACCCTCTTTCGTTGAACGTCGCGAGCCGACATGGCTCTCATAGACATTCGCTTGGCTTCATATCGGAGATCGTGGCACGACCTGGCTAGGGAGGAGAGTCTGCAATGACCAACGTAATCGTCGTCATCGGTGCCGGTTCGATCGGTCAGGCGATCGCGCGACGGGTCAGCCCGGGCAAGCACGTCCTGCTGGCTGATGTGCGCAAGGAAAACGCCGATGCGGCCGCGAATGTTCTCGGCGACGCCGGCTTTGACGTGAGCACTGCGATCGTCGACGTCTCCTCGCGCGAGTCGGTCCACGCGCTCGTCGAGACAGCCATGGCGGTCGGCGCCATCACCGGGGTCATCCATGCCGCGGGCGTGTCGCCCACGCAGGCATCGCCGGCGACGATCCTAAAGGTCGATCTGTACGGCACCGCGCTTGTGCTCGAAGAATTCGGCAACGTCATTGCGCGCGGCGGAGCCGGCGTCGTCATCGCCTCGCAGTCGGGGCATCGCCTGCCGGCGCTGACGCCCGAGCAAAACAAGGCGCTCGCGACGACGCCCGCCGACCAGCTGCTCGCGCTTCCGATGCTCCAGCCGGACCAGGTGAGCGACCCGCTTCACGCCTACCAGGTCTCGAAGCGCGGGAACTCCTTGCGGGTGATGGCCGAGGCGGTACGGTGGGGCAGGCGCGGCGCACGGGTCAACACGATCAGCCCCGACATCATCATCACTCCTCTGGCGAAGGACGAACTGACCGGCCCGCGCGGGCCGGGATACCGGCGGATGATCGAGTTGTCCCCAGTCGGCCGCGCCGGCACCCCGGATGAGGTGGGGAATGTCGGCGCTCTGCTCATGGGGCTGGACGGCGCGTTCATCACCGGTAGCGACTTCCTCATGGACGGCGGAGTCACGGCCGATTACTGGTACGGCGAACTGGCTCCGAAATGACGCCTAGGCAAACGTTGCAGCGGACCGGGCGGGCGTCGCGGTCTCGTTCGAGTAGTGGTCGGTGCGCGCCCCGGCCGCTGTACATTAGTCCGTTGGGCGCCAGTGTAAGAGTGGCGCAGCGGCGGCGATGGCTCTGCCCTTCCTTATGTGAGGTGATGAATGTCAAAGATCGATAGCGACCAGATTGTCGGTGTACTGAATCGATTGCTCGAGGCGGAGTTGGCCGGCGTTGTGCGCTATACGCACTATTCCCTCCTCGTTTTTGGCTTCGGTCGCATTCCAATCGTTTCATGGCTGCGCGAACAGGCGAACGAATCATTGCTGCATGCCCAACAAGTGGGGGAATGGATTACCACGCTTGGAGCCTATCCATCGCTGGCGATCGGTCCCCTCTTGGACTCACACAAACATGACATCGCTGCGATGCTTCGCGAATCGTTGGAAACCGAGGGCGACGCGCTCGCGTTATATCGGGAGTTGCTCACACTGGTCGAAGGACGCCACGTGGCGTTGGAGGAATTCGCACGACAGATGATTTATGCCGAGGAGTTGCATTCCGCAGAAGTGGACAAGATGCTACGGAAACCCGGGGAACTTGCGCCTTTTTCGCAACGTTCGGGCTAGCTCGTGGCAGTCTGTGAAACCGATGCCTAACCGCTCGGTGAACACGGACGCCCCGCTGGCATTGCTACGCGCTCGCCGCGGGCCGCCCCCATACGTTCTTTCGTTAGCCCTCGGAATTGGCGCGTCGGTTTCGGCGCGGGGAGCCCACCGCCGAACCGCACATTCCAGCGGACGCGCCGCAAGCAGCGTGTCGCTGAGCGGGGGCGTTGGGCCGACGGAGAAATGTCATGAAACGCACCTGGACGATCATCGGTGTCAGGGATGTTCCGCGTAGCTTCAAGTGGTATCAGTCGCTCTTCGGCCAGGCCGAGACACAACCCGCCCATGCCGACTTTGGTCAGATCCTCGACTCGGACGGAACTGTCTTGCTCTGCCTCCACCAATGGGGCGCGCATGAGCATCCGTCGCTGATGAGTCCAGACGCGGCGACACCTGGCAACGGACTCCTCTTGTTCTTTCGCGTCGACGATTTCGATATCGCTTTGAAAAGGGCGCGCGCGCTCGTCTCGCGGTTCGAAGAGGAGCCGCACGTGAACCCGAATACTGGAACAGAGGAGTTCTCACTCCGGGATCCGGACGGATATTCCGTCTTCATTAGCGCGTTCTCCTCGTTCGAGTTAAAGGGCTACGAGGCGCCGACCTAACAAAATCATTCAACGGTGACATGGCAAGAGTCACGCACCGTCAATTCAGTTGTTATACGACGCTGGAGATCGCGGGACTCGAGATTCCACCTTTGTGACCCAACGTCGAAGTGCAGGCGCCATGAGCCAACTTCTGAGGTTTGCCGGTTCGGTCAAGCGAGATCCAGCTATCGAGATCTGGATGCATGAACATTCAGGTGAATTGGGGACGATCGCTCAGCGCTGGTTTGACGTCATGCGCGACTGCGGAGACGACGTTCGAGAGCTATTGCATGATGGTCATCCGACCGCGTGTGTGGCTGATGCGGCATTCGCCTATGTCAATGCCTTCAAAGCTCATGTCAACGTCGGGTTCTTTCGTGGTGCACGAGATTGCCGATCCCGAGCACATGTTGGAAGGCGCTGGCAAGTTCATGCGCCATGTGAAACTTAGGCCTGAACGTGACGTCGATGCCACGGCTCTAATGAAGCTAGTCGCAACCGCGTACTCCGATATGAAGGAACGCCTGAGGGTGCAGTAGAGCGTCGCGTGGCTTCTGCTTGTATCGCTTCAGCGCGGCGCGCCGGCTACACGTTGGGCCCAGCCGAAGTTCGTCAGTGGAGATAACTATGGCCCCAGATCCCACGACCCCCACCGGAGCTGACTCGAGCTCTGACACCGTGCTGCGTCGACTCCTTGGAGGCATGTCGATCTTCACCCTGCTCATGACCGTTCCGCAGGTTCTGACGATATGGATCGGTCAACAGGCGGCCGGGGTTTCCGTGTTGTCGTGGAGCGCGTATCTCCTTTCTGCCGTCCTCTGGTTCTGGTTCGGGGTGCAAGAACGCGACAAGAACATCTACCTGCCTTGCGTGGGGTGGATCGGGCTCGATGCCGCTGTAATCGCGGGCGCGCTCATCTATGGATAGCTCGCTCGGAACTCAAGGTCATCGCGCGGCATCCCCACGGTCTGGTGAACTCTGACGGTTCTTCGTCTCCGCGTCCTGCCCAGCACGGCGGAATTGACATAGCCCTTCCTCTAGGAGGAGAAGATGAAAAAGTCGAGCGCGAGCCAAGGCCAGCCGGCATCGGAACTCATCTCGAAAAGGATCACCGAACTCGGGGACTGGCGCGGGGAAACCCTCAGCAGAATGCGCAAGCTCATCAAGGAAGCAGACCCGGACGTCGTTGAGGAGTGGAAGTGGGTCAAACCAACCAAACCCGGTACCCCGGTTTGGTCGCACGACGGCATCATCTGCACTGGCGAATCCTACAAAGACAAGGTGAAGCTCACTTTCGCCAAGGGCGCGTCTCTGAAGGATCCGGCCCGTCTGTTCAATTCGAGTCTCGACGGAAACGTGCGCCGCGCGATCGACATCGACGAAGGAGAGGTAGTTGACGAGTCCGCCTTCAAGGCGCTCGTTCGCCAAGCGGTCGCCCTCAACAGTTCTGGCAAGGCGAAACCTGCTAAGAAAGCAAAGTCCTGAGGGATTCCGCCCAGAGATGGCAAGCAAGCGCCCGACGACGATTGCGGCATACATCCGGGCTGCCCCACGCGAGGGCCAGCTGCACTTGCGCCGGCTGTACGCGATCCTCAAGAGTGTCGCGCCGGAGGCCGAGGAGGCGATCAAGTGGGGAACCCCCTTCTTCGTGGAGCCCCGGTCCCTGTTCGCTTTCTCCGCGCACAAGGCACACTGCAACTTCGCGCCAACACCGGCGGCGCTGCAGCGATTTCGCAAGGAACTGGAGAAGCATAGGACGACCAAGAACTACCTTCAGATTCCCTACGACGAGCCCTTGCCAGAGGATCTGATTCGCAAGATCGCTGCGTACCGTCTCCGGGCTGTGCGTGAACGTGAAGACGATGCTTTCTGGTAACTGCACGATCATGAGCGCTAAGGAGACACCGCAGTTCCCCTGCAGCACTGCAACGTTCGATTCCGGAGGTAGCCATGGGATCTCATCTTGGTTTTGCAAACCTGGTCATCGCGATGGCGACGCTGAGCGCGCCGGCTGGCGCGCAGCTGCCCGTCAACGACGAACCCCTCACTGCGAAGTGGGCGCCCAGTGAGTGGGGCGCCGACGACAAGGTCGGCGCGCCGAACCGTACGACACCGGAACTGGTGCTGAAGGCCGTTCGCCTCGTCAAGAAAGGCAAGAGCGCAACGCTCGGCAAGGTCTATGCGGCAGACGCGCCGGCATTCGGTACGCGCGGCTGGAAGCTCGTCATTCCGGGACGACCGACCGGCGGTCCTTTCGGCGACCAACAGCTTGTCTACAACGACGAGTACGTGGCCACGGAGCTCGGCCAGATCGGGACCCAGTTTGACGGACCCGGCCACATCGGCGCCATCACGTCGAAGGGAATGTTCTACTACAACGGCCGCTTCCTGCATGACAAGGAGATCAGCTCGACCGGACTCGGTCCGCTCGGGGTCGAACATGTCGCGCAGAAAGGCTTCGTGTGCCGCGGCGTGCTGCTCGACGCGGTGGCGCTGCGCGGTGGAACGCTGCCGGTGCCGAAGGAAAACAATGTCAGCGATCCCGGCATCGTCACCGCCAAGGATGTGCAGACGATGGTCGAGCGGCAAGGCCTCGCGCCGATCGGCACCGGCGATTGCGTGTTCCTCTACACCGGCCACGGCGACCTCTGGCATCCGAAGGATTGGGACAAGTTCGACGCTGCCGAGAAAGCACGAAGCGCATCGCCCATTCAACGCCGGCGAGCCGGGTTTCGGCATCTCGGCCTGCGAGTATCTGGCTGAACGCAAGGTGATCCTGACCGGCGCCGACACGTGGGGCACCGAGGCCGTCGGCAAGGGCTTCGGCGGCGAGACTCCCCCAACCCTTCGAATGTCATCTGAAGCTGCAGACCAAGCGCGGCATCTGGAACCTCGAGAACCTGGACTTTTCGCAGTTGATCGCCGACAAGGCCTATGAATTCCTGTTCGTGTGGTCACCGCTCAAGATGAAAGGCGCGACGGGTTCGCCGGGAAACCCGATGGCGCTGTACTAGGAAGAGCCATAAGGAGTTCGACCATGGCATCAATTCGAAGGGATGTGTCAATCAATGTAGCGCCCGAGCAAGTCTGGGACGCACTGCGTGATGTCGGGGCACTGCACACGCGCCTGGTGACCGGATTCGTGACGGACTGCCGTCTCGAGGGCGATGCGAGAGTCGTCACATTTGCCAATGGAATTGTCGCAAGGGAACTGATTGTCGATGTCAGCGACCAGGATCGCAGGCTGGTCTGGTCAGCCGCAGGAGGACGCCTCACACACCACAATGCGTCAGCGCAGGTATTCGCGGAAGGCCCGAACCGCAGCCGCGTCGTATGGATAGCCGATCTGCTGCCGAGCGAGATGGCGCCCGCGATTGCGGGCATGATCGAGCACGGAACTGCGGCGATGAAGAAGACCCTCGAGGCCGCAGCACATGGCGCCTGACTCGGGCGCGGTGCAGCACTGCCTGCGGTGCCGGGAATGCCCACCTTTGTAGCCTTGCTGCGCGGCGTCAACGTCGGCAAGGCCAAGCGCGTTCCCATGGCGGAACTGCGCACTGTGCTCACTGAGCTTGGCTATTCCGGCGTTGCCACGCTACTCAACAGCGGCAACGCCGTGTTTCGAACGTCCGCGGGAACAGCCGCCAGACATGCAGCGGACAATGCTGCGGCGATTGCCAGAAGACTTTCGGTCGACGTTCCGGTGATCGTCAAGACCGCGAATGAACTCGCGAACATCGTCGCCGAGAGTTCGGTGGCAGTCGCGGCGGCAGACCATGCACGACTGCTGGTCGCGTTCGTTCAGGATCGCAAGGCGCTTTCGGGTCTGGCCGCGATCAACGCGCTGGTGGTGCCTCCCGAACGGTTCCTGATCGGCCGCAATGCAGCGTATCTGCTGTGTGCCTCCGGCATACTCGACAGCAAGGCCGGCGCGGCGCTGCTCGGCAAGGTCGGGACGTCAGCCACAACGAGAAACTGGGCCACCGTGCTCAAGCTGCACACCCTCGCAAGTAAGAGCGATGCCTGAACTTTTCATCGTGCGAATCTCGACGCCTTGCCGTTCCGATTCGCTCAGGTGCGGTTCGCCGGTGAACGCTGCAACTATTCATCACGCGCGGCGGGGCCAGCCTTGAAGAAATCGACGCCGGCAGTCGATCCCGAGGCGTACGTCGCGGGCCTCGGCGGCTGGCAGCGCGAATATGTTGAAAAGCTGCGCTCGGCGGTTCGTGCAGCATCAGTCCTTCAAGAGGTCGTGAAGTGGGGCCATCTCGTCTATCTGTCGAACGGACCGGTCCTGCTCATTCGTGCCGAAGAGAAGCGGGTGTTGCTGGGCTTCTGGCGAGGGCAGCGCCTGTCTTCGATTGAACAACGCCTCCGTCCGGGCGGGAAATACGAGATGGCCACGCTGGAATTGAAGGAAGGCATGGTGGTCGGCGCTGCAACGGTGCGCCGCCTGACGCGAGAGGCGGTTGCGCTTAACCAGGCGCTGGGTGATCCGACACACGTAACGAAATGAGATGGGGCGAGCTTCCGGGGTCACACTCCGCCGGCGTGTCGTAAGCAGAGTTGTCGCTGATGCTTCGTCAGGCCGAACAAAGTGCAGAAAGGAGCTGGAGTGCCCTCCTCAAAGCCCGTGCGATCCGCGCACAACACTCCTGCCGATTCGACTGAAGCGGTCGACGCCTTCATGGCCAAGCTGGACCATCCGTCCAAGGCTGTCGTGGAGGCGCTGCGCAAGGTCATGCTGGCGACCCATCCCTCCATAGCGGAGGGTATCAAGTGGAACTCGCCGAGCTTCCGTACCACCGAATACTTCGCAACAACGAATCTGCGGGCCAAGTCCGGTGTTGGTGTGATCCTGCACCTCGGAGCCAAGGTCCGCGAACTGCCTGCCGGCGGCGTGCGGATCGCCGCTGAGGCGCAGCTTCTGAAGTGGCTGGGCAAGGATCGGGCAATGGTCGAGTTCGGAAGCCTGCAAGACCTGCGGGACAAGCAATCTGCCTTTCGGGCGGTCGTGCACCAATGGATAGAACATGTGTGACCAGGTCCACGGTCGGGATCTTGAACGCTAGGCTTCGAACTTCACAGTCGCGCCAGGCTTCATCATGAACCCGCATATCACCCTGCTCACGCTCGGCGTCGAAGATCTCGAGCGCGCCGTTGCCTTCTACCGCGACGGCCTGGGATTCAACACCAGGGGAATCGTTGGCACGGAATACGAGAACGGCGCCGTCGCGTTCTTCACCCTGCGATCGGGTTTGAAGCTTGCGCTATGGCCGCGCAAGAGCCTGGCGACAGATTGCGGCCTCACGCTGCAATCGACAAGCGCGCTTGAGTTCTCGATCGGTCACAACGTCTCATCGCAGCAGGAAGTCGAAACGGTCCTGAGGCAAGCCGAGCAAGCGGGTGCCAGAATCGTCAAGCCTGCGCAGCCCACGTTCTACGGCGGATACGCAGGCTACTTCCAGGATCCAGACGGTCACTTGTGGGAAGTTGCATTCAATCCAGGCTTCGCCTCTCTCGGCTGAGCACCAGCCACCCGCGGGGCAAGTGAGGAGACTGGCGCATAAGTGGCCGAAAGCTGACAATTTCATATCAAATGGAGCATTGATCATGCCAACAAACACGATTCGACTTCATCGTGTACTGCGTGCGCCGCCCGAGCGGATCTATCGCGCGTTCCTGGACGCGGCCGCAGTGGCGAAATGGTTGCCACCCAACGGATTCACCTGCACGGTCCAGCGGTTGGATGCCAAGATCGACGGCAGCTACAGGATGACATTCACGAATTTCGGAACGGGTAACGGCCACTCCTTCGGCGGAACCTATCTCGAGCTCGTGCCGGGCGAACGCATCCGCTACACGAACACGTTCGACAACCCTAGCCTGGCCGGAGAAATGCAGACGACTGTCACATTGAAGAAGGTGTCGTGCGGGACCGAACTGAACGCCGTACAGGAAGGCATTCCCGATGCAATCCCGCCTGAGGCTTGCTACCTCGGCTGGCAGGAATCGCTGGCTGCTCTGGCGACGCTTGTCGAGCCCGAAATCCCGGGGTGACGTTGGAGGAGATATCGCCCAACATCGCACGACTCGTGATCGTTGTCATGCTCGTGCTGTCTTTTGTGCCCATGCAGTATGGCCGGTGGTCCAGTTTCCCTGTCTGGTCCCTGTTTGTATTTCTCGGTTCTCTCGCGCCAGTGGTCCTGCTCGCTTCGCTTCAAGGTCGCAAGGAGCTTTCATGAGTCGCTTCGTCATAGCCGCCTTCCGGCCACGGGCCGGCATGCAACAGGCACTCGAGGCCATCGTCGCAAAGCACTGGAGCGTGCTCCGCGCCGAGAACCTTGTGACCGATAGGCCGCGGTATGTGATGCGGTCAACGGATGGGACGATTGTCGAGGTGTTCGAATGGCGCTCGCCGCAGGCCATCGAAGCGGCGCACCGCAATCCGGCGGTCCAGGCTCTCTGGGCCGAATTCGAAGCGGCGTGCGAATACGTGCCGCTTGCCGCGTTGCCGGAATCACAGCGCCTGTTTTCGGAGTTTGAGGCCTTGACGCTGTGATAGCCCGATGGCAAGGCTGATCCGGTGGCTCGGAATCTGGAGAGCGAGACATGGCAATACGCATCGTTCGACTCGGGAGCGCGAGGGCGGCGGACGAGGGCATCCGCATCGGTACCGTGCGCCGGCCGCCGCGCGGCGTACCGAAGTCCGAGTTTGCCTCGAAGAACTGGTACGACGTATGGTTTCCCAACCTTGCGCCCAGTGTGGAGACGATGAAGCTGGGACAGGAAGCGCGAACGCCTGCACAGTGGGCCGCGTTCACTCGGAAATATCGCGCCGAAATGGCCACCACCGACAACGTCCGCACGCTCGAACTGCTTGCAGTCCTGTCTCGCACCGCGAACTTTTCGGTGGGCTGTTACTGCGAATCGGAGGCGCATTGTCATCGCTCCATACTGCGGTCGCTGCTTGCCGAGAAGGGCGCCGCGCTGAAATAGGCGGCGCGTTCAACCGGGTGACGCTCAAGCCTTGCGTCGAATGGTCGGCGTCCGGCAAGCTGGAACCCTCGGCCCACTTTGAACACTAGGATTGCTGTCAGGGTCCACCATGGCCAACTCAGCTGTGTTTCCGATTGAAGGCGGCTGCGACTGCCGCCATGTTCGCTATCGCATGGAAACGGCGCCGATGTTTGTGCACTGTTGCCACTGCCGTTGGTGCCAGCGCGAGAGCGGAGCATCGTTTGCGCTCAATGCGCTGATCGAGGCCGATCGTGTCACGGTTCTCGCAGCCCAGCCTGAGCTTGTACATACACCGTCCGAGAGCGGCCGTGGTCAGCAGATTGCCCGGTGCCAGAAGTGCCGCGTCGCCGTCTGGAGCCACTACGCGGGCGTAGGGCCGGTGGTTGACTTCGTGCGTGTCGGCACGCTCGATGAGCCGGATCATCTGCCGCCGGACATCCACATCTTCACTGCGTCCAAGCAGCCGTGGGTACTGATTCCCGCTGGCGTGCCTGCGGTCAATGAGTACTACGAGCGCGAGAAGTACTGGCCGGCGGAAAGCCTGGCCCGCCGCCAAGCGCTACAGCCGAAGATCGCCGCCTACCTGGCGTCTGTGCGTAGTGCGAAAGCCTGACCCGCTTCTCAACCGATCGTGTGCACACGTCCGACGGCTGGCGGTCGCACTTGCGCTCCGCTCTCGGTGAAAGACGCCTCGGTTGCACGCGGTGCGGCTGGACTCGTTGCCAATGCCGATGTTTCCACGTTGCTGGCCGCGATGGCTTCGACGTCGAGGCGAGCGAGCAAGTGAACGCATATCTCGCCAATCGCTGGGTCAGGATCGGGCTCGTGCTGGTAGTGTTTGGCTGGGGGCCGCTGTTGGCCGTCGTGCTCCTGTCTGCCGTAGGGTTGTGGCCCGACCCGAATCCGAATCCGATCGGTCTCGGGCTGCTGTTCTTTGTCACGTTCTGGCCCGCGGTCGTCTTTTGCGGCATCGGCGCATTTCAGGTCCGGCGCCGCCACAAGCGAAAGTGATCTGGCGCGATGTTCAATCTGTTGCTTCGCTTCGCGTTTCAATCAAGAGAATCGATATGTCACCTGCGCGCGTAGTGGCGCTGACGTCGCTGGCGATGATTGCGTTTGCGTGCAACTCGCTGCTGTGCCGTATCGCGCTGAAGGACACCGGCATCGACCCAGCGACCTTTACCACGGTCAGATTGGTCTCGGGGGCCGTAATACTTTGGCTGGTCACGCGCATGAGGCGTGGCGCGACTGCCGGCAAGGGCAACTGGCTATCCGCATTGGCCTTATTTGTCTATGCGGCGGGCTTTTCCTTCGCGTACGTCAGCCTGCCAGCGTCAACCGGCGCATTGCTGCTCTTCGGGGCGGTGCAGGCAACGATGATTGGCCATGGCATCTGGAGGGGCGAGCGACTGTTGAGAACGCAACTCGTTGGCCTGGTGCTGGCCCTCGGAGGGCTGGTCGGACTGCTGTCGCCGGGTCTTTCGGCCCCGCCGCTGTCAGGTTCACTGTTGATGCTGAGCGCCGGAGTGGCGTGGGGTGTCTACTCCCTGCGCGGGAAGGGTGCCGGCGATCCGACCCGTGTGACCGCCGGGAACTTCCTCCGCGCGGCTCCGATCGCAGCAGTCTCGAGTGTCCTCATGTATGCCGGTGCTCATCTCGATGGCGCCGGCTTCCTGTATGCGGTCGCCTCGGGTGCACTGGCGTCCGGAATCGGTTATGCCATCTGGTATGCGGCATTGCCTGCATTGAAGGCGACGACCGCGGCGACAGTGCAACTCAGCGTGCCCGTCATTGCCGCCCTGGGAGGCATTGCCTTCCTCGGTGAATCCATGACTCTGCGCCTGGTGTTGGCGTCGGCCGCCATACTCGGCGGCATTGCCTTGGTGATTCTGACTAAGACAAAGGCCAGCGGCGGGCAAAGTGCTACCGCCCAGGCGGCAATGCGGCGCGACTGAGCTAGATTGCCGAGCCACGTCCGTTTCCACGAATTCCGGCCTACGCACCGCTACACGAGGTTGCGACGATGACACCGACTCTGCTTGCGCTGACCGGCTTTGTTGCCTGGGCCCTGCTGCTCCTGGTCCTGATGGAAGTGATCCGCTCAAGGCTGGTGCTTACCGGAGCCGTTCCGGCCAACGGCTTCCGGCCCGACAACTCCAATCTCTCGCCTTTCATGCAGCGCCTTGCAAGGGCTCACGCCAATTGCCTCGAAGGACTGCCCATCTTTGGCGGACTCATGCTCATTGCCGTTGTCGCTGGAAGGTCATCGGTGACGGATCCGCTTGCGTTTGCCTTCCTGGCTGCCCGAATCCTGCAGACTCTGATCCACCTTGGGTCAGTTTCGGCCTCTGCAGTGACGCTACGCTTCTGCGCCTTCACCGTACAAATGGGCATAGGTGTGTATTGGGCCACCCGGCTGCTTGCCGGGTAGGCCCTGGTTGGCCGGAATCCAACCGATTCACGTACCGGAAAGGCACCTGTCACGTGTCAGAGCTCATCGCATCGATTGCCGAACTCAACGCCGTACTTCGTGCCACGAAGTTCCTTGCCGGCCACGGCTTCGAAGTGCAGGCCTGCGGGCCCGGGGAGTGCGACCTTCTCGTCCCGTTCAAGAGCGAGTTCGAGCGCCCCGGGGGCATCGTGAGCGGAATGACCATCATGGGCGCCGCCGATGTCGCCATGTGGCTGGCCATCATGACCACGCGCGGCACCGATGAGCTTTGGGTCACGTCGGACATGAAGACGGCGTTCCTGAAGAGCGGTAACGCCGAGCCGCTGGTCTGCAGGGCCAGAATTCTGAAGCAAGGGAAGCGAAACGCATATGGCACGGTGGAGACCGTGGGTTCATCGTCCGGGCTACTGGCCCACCATGTCATCAACTATGTCAGGCCCGGCCCGCCGCGCAGTCATGACGCATGAGCAAGTCCCCCCGACCCACGGCGGCGCCAAAGAGCCAGCGCTGCGCATCGTTGATGTGAAACAGTTGGCGCAATCCTTCAGCACACCGGGCCGCCTGGCCGCGTTTCTGGCCCGGCGCGAAGCAGCGGTTGAATTCCTATCGGTGGAGACACGATGACCCCAGCTCACTCCATAGCTCTCGCCTGCGTCGCGCTGGCGCTGCTCACGTCGCTGGTCGCAATGCGCATGCTCATCGTTCGCGTCGGCGAAATGCGCCAGAAGCGAATTCATCCGCAGCAGATTGCGACGTCGGCGCAGGCGGGAGAAAAGCTGCAGTCGATACAGGTGTCGGACAACTATCGGAATCTCTTCGAAATGCCGGTCATGTTCTACGCCTTGTGTTCACTGCTGCTTGCCACGGGGAGTGCCTCGGGCTTCTTCGCCGCCGGAGCGTGGCTGTACGTGCTGCTGCGTTGTGTACACAGCGTCATTCATTGCACATATAACCGGGTCATGCACCGGTTCGCAGTATTCGGGACCAGCTTCGTCGTGCTTCTCGTGCTGTGGGTACGTTTCGGTCTACAGCTATTGCAGCAAGGGCCTGCTTGAACGGTGCATCATGCTGGAGTCGTCAAGTCTGCAGACCGCAACTCCGCCAGTCGATGCCGCCTGCCTGGAGGGTGACGCAGATTCGGGGGCGCAGAGCGAGCCTGCGGTGACTGATGTGAGTGGGCAGCGCAGATGAAGATCACAGTAAAGCCGTTGACGCTGGAGCGATGGCCGGACTTCGAGGCCGTCTTCAATGCCAAGGGATGCTCGGTCGCACGTGGGTGCTGGTGCATGTGCTACCGCGACACCGGCAAGCCGTCGCCGTCTGCAGGTGTCAGGCCGTCGGATCAGCGCAAGCGGCGCATGAAGGGACTGGTCGTGACCGGTCCGCCGCCGGGGCTGTTGGGCTATCGCGGCAAGGTGCCGGTGGGCTGGGTTTCGCTCGGGCTGCGCTCCGACTATGCGCGTCTGCGTCGCTCGTCCGTGATGAAGCCGGTCGACGATCAACCGGTGTGGTCCATCATCTGTTTCGTCGTGCCGTCGGAGTTCCGATACCAAGGCGTGGCCAGTGCGCTGCTGGCGGGCGCTGTCCGCTATGCCCGCAAATGTGGTGCGACACTGCTTGAAGGCTATCCAGTCGACAGGGTGGGCCACGGCCGCGACGATTCCCTCTGGTTCGGGACCAAGTCGATGTTCGATGCGGCGGGCTTCGAGGAGGTGGCCAGGCGCAAACCGCAGCGGTCGATCGTGCGGCTGCGTGTGGCGTGACATCGGGCGCGGCACCGGCTGAAGAGCGCTGGTTCCGACCATTGGCTTAAGGAGGAGGCCTCGTGGCGCGGGTCGACATCCTTGGCGTCTTCATTCAATGGCCCTGGCTGGCCCTGGTCCCGTTTGCGTGCTTCGTTGCGTTGTATGTGCGTTCGCGCAACACCAGTACTTTGGCAGCGGGACTGGCATGGCTGGGCTACCTTCCGTACGAGTTCGCGATGAAGATGCGCTGGCTTTGCTCCGGCGAATGCAACATCCGCGTCGACCTACTTGTGTTGTACCCGCTGCTGTTGCTCGTCTCGTTGATCGCCCTGTGGCGCGGCACAAGGCGTCGGCAATGACACAACCGGCACCTGTGCAGCAATCGGCATGAACCTTCGCTGTGCCTGGTGCGGCATCGACCCCCTCTACGTCGCGTATCACGACGAGGAGTGGGGCGTCCCGCTGCACAACGATCGACTGCTTTTCGAGATGCTGTGCCTCGAGGGCGCCCAGGCGGGCCTGAGCTGGATCACGATCCTGCGCAAGCGTCCGCACTATCGACGCGCGTTCCGGGAGTTCGATCTGCGCGCAGTCGTCCGGTTCAAGGAACGCGACGTCGAACGTCTGCTGGGCAACCCCGGGATCGTGCGCAACCGGTTGAAGATCGAGGCCGTGATCCGCAATGCCCGCGGTGTGCTCGCGATCCAGGATCTACATGGAACGCTCGATCACTTCCTGTGGAGCTATGTCGACCATCGGCCGCGCCACAACGCGTGGCGGTCGATGGAGGAGGTGCCGGCGCACACGGACGTGTCCGACCGCATGAGCCGCGATCTCAAGAAGCTGGGCTTCAACTTTGTCGGCTCGACGATCTGCTATTCGTTCATGCAGGCAGTGGGCATGGTCAACGACCATACGGTCGACTGCTTTCGTCACGCCGAACTGAGTATCAAGGGCTAGGGCTTTCCGCGCGCTCGAGGATCGCTCGGCGGTCGGGGGTGCAGCCCGTGGCGCAATGCTCCAAACGGATGTCTTGTGCGCCAAACGCCCTGTGATAGACTGCCTAGCCAACTAGATTGATGCAGCCGGTGCTTGCTAATGCGCCCGGTCTGTCAGAGTTGCCGGAAGGTTCGATTCCGCGCACGGCCGGCTCCAAGAACGACAAGATCGCCGACTGCCGCGGACTACGCACTCCGAAGCTTTTCAGGTTTTTGATCGCGTTTCTGCGGCCGCGCGCCGGTGTTTCGGCGCCGCATGCATGCTGCCCGTGGTCGCTGGCACTCCGCATTGGAGATCATGAATACACAAGAGGCCAAGGTCGTCCTCGAGGCCGCTCTGCTCACCGCCGAGCAGCCGCTCTCGCTGGGCGAAATGCGACGTTTGTTCAATGACGAGGTCAACGGCGACACCTTGCGGGCGCTGCTCGATGAATTGCGCACCGACTGGACCGGTCGCGGCGTCGAACTGGTTGCCCTGGCCTCGGGCTGGCGCTTTCAGAGCGCCGCCTCGATGCGCTCCTACCTCGAGCGCATGCATCCGGAAAAGGCTCCCAAGTACTCGCGCGCAGTCCTTGAAACGCTGGCAATCATTGCCTACCGCCAGCCCGTGACGCGCGGCGACATCGAGGAAATCCGCGGCGTCACCGTGTCAAGCCCCGTGATCAGGACGCTCGAGGAGCGCGGCTGGGTCGAAGCGATCGGTCAGCGGGAGTCTCCGGGCCGTCCTGCACTCTTTGCGACCACCAAGGCATTCCTCGATGATCTCGGGTTGCGGTCGCTCGAAGAACTGCCCTCGCTCGAAGACGGAGCGACGGTCACGCCGGAATTCGAACTGCAGTTCGCCGAATTGACGCGCGGCGAGCCCCACGTCCCGATGAACGAAACTCCCTTGCAGGCTGGCGAGCAGCCGACCTGCACCTGACCTGCACCTGCACCTGCACCTGCGGCAGCGGACGCCGAGCACTCCGCCGATCCCGCACCGTCCCTCACCGACTCGGCGCCGACTCCCGCCTAGCCTCCACGCTGATGAACTCGACACCATATCCTGACGACGACCAGAACCGCCCCGGTTCGCTGGTCCCCGAGCCCGAGACCGGCGGCGGTGCAAACCGCGCCGGCGACCATGACGACGACAGCGAGGCGATGCCGGGCGACGTGGACGGCAACGTCCTGGCGCCGCAGGATCGCGCGGAGCGTGAATCTGGCGACGACGCACCGCGCCAACGCGGTCCGGGCATGGCGCCGTCGACGTGGGCGCGGCGGTCGTGGCGACGGCGAACGAGAGCGCCCAACACCGGCGAGCAGTGCTCCAGTGCCGGTCAATGGCGAATTGCCGCAAGCCGCGCCGCAGCAGCCGTTAGCTGGCGAAGGCGACGAGATCAATCCGGCGGCGATGGCGGACGCCGCGCTTCCGCGCGAATTGCTCGAGCGCGGGCGTCGCGCGGCGAAGCAGGCGCTCAATGCGCAGTCTGAAAAGCTGCACAAGGTATTAGCCGACGCGGGAATCGGCTCGCGGCGTGACATGGAAGAGCTGATCGTCGCCGGACGGGTGTCCGTCAACGGGCAGCCGGCGCATGTCGGTCAGCGCGTGATGCCGAACGACCAGGTCCGCATCAACGGCAAACCGTTGCAGCGGCGACAAGCCAATGGTCGACCGCCGCGGGTGCTGCTCTATCACAAGCCGGCCGGCGAGATCGTCACGCAGGACGATCCGGGCGAACGCCCGACGGTGTTCGAGAAACTGCCAAAGGTATCCGGGGGCCGCTGGGTTGCCGTGGGCAGGCTCGACCTCAATACCGAAGGCCTGATCCTTTTCACCACGTCGGGCGAGTTGGCCAACCGCCTGATGCATCCTCGCTATGAAGTCGAACGCGAGTACGCCGTTCGCATTCTGGGCGAGCTCACCGACGAGCAGCGCCAGCAACTCCTCGACGGTGTTGCGCTCGAAGACGGCCCGGCCAAGTTCGCCAAGGTCGAGGACGCCGGCGGGCAGGGCGCGAACCACTGGTACCGCGTCGCGCTCAGTGAAGGGCGCAATCGCGAAGTCCGGCGCATTTTCGAAGTCGATCGGCCTCACGGTCAGCCGACTCATTCGGATTCGCTTCGGCGCTGTCCAGCTGCCACGCAGCCTGGCCCGCGGCCGCTACTACGAGCTGGCGCCTGAGTGGGTGCAGGCCTGGGTGCACGATCTCGGCATGTCGATCGACGAGGTTCGCGGCCGTTCGAGCGGGCAGCCACAGGGCGGCAAGGGTGGACGCGGCAAGGGCGGTCCCGTGGCGCGGCCGTCCGCAGCAGAGCCAGCAGCCAATCGGGCCGATGTCGGGAGGCTACGGAAGCACCGGGCAGCTTTGGGCAGGGCGCTGGCCAGGGGCCGGGCCGTGGACGTGGCAAACCGGCCGGGAATCGGCCCCTCGAAGCAGCCGGACCCGATGACCAGCAGCGTCAACTACATCGCGGCGGGACATGGGCTGCCGAACAACGGGCGGCCGGCGCGATTCAAGCGCGGCAAGACCCAGCGCAGCTACTAGCTTCAACTAGCCTGAAGGCCGGGCCGCGCTTGTTGCAGCGCAGTTCCGCCCCTATAATGTACGGTTGCCGAAGTGCGCGCCGATCGAGATTCGATCAGACGGGCGTCGGTTGCGCGGAACGGCTGTACCCGCGCAAGCCTGTTGAATTCAACGGATGGGCTCTCGAGCCCATTTTTTATTTCCGGGCTGGTTTGGATCATGGCCCGGCAGGCGGTGCGCCGGACCGGGGTGAACGGGCGATGGAAGGTGTGGCAACGAGCGTGGCAGGAACGATCGGACGGACGGTCGAAGGGCTCGGCTACGAGTTCGTCGACGTCGAGCGTCTGGCCGGCGGCCTGCTTCGGGTCACCATCGACCGCGAAGGTGGCATCGCACTGGCCGACTGCGAGCGGGTGAGCAGGCAGCTGACGCATCTGTTTGCGGTCGAGGATGTGGATTACGCGCGGCTTGAGGTGTCATCGCCGGGACTCGATCGGCCGTTGAAGCGTGCGCGGGACTTTGCGCGGTTCGCCGGGTCGGAGGTCCAGGTGCAGCTCTACGCGCCGCTGGCGACGGCCGGAGGCCGCAAGCGATTGCAGGGACGCCTGCTGGAGCTCGGTGGCGCGGCCGGCAACGAGCGGGTGCGACTCGAGCTGGCGCCCGAGGGCTTGCCCAAAAGCGCGGCTGCAGGACGCGGACGCGCCGGGGCGAAGAAGTCCGGCGCAAAGCGCGTGAGCGACAAGGTTGATGCGGCAGGCGTGGTAGTGGAATTCGCGCTGGCCGAAGTGGACAAAGCGAAATTAGTGCCTGAATTGAACTTCAGGGGCGGGAGCAAGGAGTAGACCGCAATGAGCCGAGAAATACTGCTGCTGGTGGATGCGCTGGCGCGCGAAAAGAACGTTCCGAAGGAAACTGTCTTCGGCGCGCTCGAGTCCGCGCTCGCGATGGCGACGAAGAAGCTGTTCGCCGAGGAAGACGTCGACATCCGCGTCGCGGTCGATCGCGAGAGCGGCGAATACGATGCGTATCGCCGCTGGCTCGTCGTGCCGGACGAGGCGGGCCTGCAGGAGCCCGGGCACCAGATCATCCTCTCGCGATGCGCGCGACCAGATCGCCGACATCGAGATCGACGAGCACATCGAGGAACTGCTGCCGCGGCAGGATGTCGCCAGCGGGCGCCGGTTCGCGCAGGACACCAAGCAGGTCATCCTGCAGAAGATCCGCGATGCGGAGCGCGAGCAACTGCTCTCCGATTTCCTGGCACGCGGCGACCAGATCGTCAGCGGCACCATCAAGCGGATGGACAAGGGCGACGCGATCATCGAGATCGGCAAGGTCGAGGCCAGGCTGCCGAGCAGCGACATGATCCCGAAGGAAAACCTGCGCATCGGCGACCGCGTGCGGGCCTTCGTGCAGAAGATCGACCGTGCTCGCGCGCGGTCCGCAGGTCATCCTGTCGCGCACCTCGCCCGAGTTCCTGATGAAGCTGTTCGAGTTCGAGGTGCCCGAGATCGAGCAGGGGCTGTTGGTGATCAAGTCGGCCGCCCGCGATCCCGGGCGTGCGCGCCAAGATCGCCGTGTGGACCAACGATCGCCGCATCGACCCGATCGGCACCTGCGTCGGCATGCGCGGCTCGCGCGTGCAGGCCGTGACCAACGAGCTGGCGGGCGAGCGTGTCGACATCGTGCTGTGGTCCGACGATCCCGCGCAGTTCGTCATCGGCGCGCTGGCGCCGGCCAACGTCAGCTCGATCGTCGTCGACGAGGACAAGCACGCGATGGACGTCGTGGTCGACGAGGACAACCTCGCGATCGCGATCGGCCGCAGCGGACAGAACGTGCGGCTCGCCTCCGAAATGACCGGCTGGCAGATCAACATCATGACGGCCGAGGAATCCGCCCAGAAGCAGGAAAGCGAGCAGGTCGGCGTGCGGCAGTCGCTTCATCGAGAAGCTCGATGTCGACGAGGAGATCGCCAATATCCTGATCCAGGAGGGCTTCTCGACGCTGGAGGAAATCGCCTATGTGCCGGTCAACGAACTGATGGAAATCGAGGCGTTCGACGAGGAAACGGTTGAGGAACTGCGCAACCGCGCACGCAACGCGCTCCTGACCGAGGCGATCAAGCGCGAAGAGAACCTCGAGCAGGCCGAGAAGGATCTGCTCGACCTCGAGGACATGGACGCCGACCTGGCCGCCAAGCTGGCGGAGAACTCGATCCGCACGCGCGATGATCTCGGCGAACTGGCGGTCGACGAATTGACCGAGATGACCGGCATCGACGACGAGCGCGCCAAGCGGCCTGATCATGGCGGCGCGCGCGCACTGGTTCGAGTCGGCGGAGCAGTAATCGGCGGCCGGCGCACGGCCGGATTGAGCAGGAGAAGGAACGTTATGGCAAGCATTACCGTGGCCCAGTTTGCGACGGAACTCAAGGTTCCGCCGCAGTTGCTGCTCGAGCAGCTGCGGGCGGCCGGTGTCGTCAAGAGGCGGAGGAAGACGCCCTTTCCGACGACGACAAGTCACGCTTGCTGGATTCGCTGCGCAAGGCCCACGGCGGCGAGGCGTCCGAGAAGAAGAAGATCACGCTGACGCGCAAGCAGACGACCGAGATCAAGCAGGCAGACGCATCGGGCAAGGCGCGCACGATCCAGGTTGAAGTCCGCAAGAAGCGCGTCTTCGTCAAGCGCGACGAGTCGTGCGCCGAAGCGGAAGTGCGCCGCCCCGGCCGCGGCGCCGATTCTCGACGAGGCCGAACTTGCCAAGCGCGAAGAAGAGGCGCGGCGCCAAGCCGAGTTCACTGCGCGCCAGATGCAGGAGGCACGTGAGAAGGCGGAGCGTGCCCAGCGCGAGCTGGCCGCGGCACAACAGAAGGAACAGCACGACGTCGAAGGCGCGCGCGAGCGCGAGGCCGCGGCGGCCGCGGAACTGGCGCGTGCCGAACAGGCGCAGCGCGATGCGGATCGCGCCGCCAAGGAAGCTGTCGAAGCTCAGCAGCGTGCGCGCCGTGCGGTTGAGGACGAAGTCGCTGCCATCAAGACCATGATGTCGGCACCCAAGAAGGTGGCCGAAGGCGGCCGAGCCGGCCAGCGGCGGGTACGCTGCACAAGCCGGCCGGAAAGGCCGAAGCCAAGCCGGGCGAGAAGAAGGACGAAAAGAAGCCGGGCGTCAAGGAGGTCAAGAGCGGCAAGCTCGCGTCCAGCTGGTCCGAGGAACAACAGAAGAAGCGCCAGCTGAAGACGCGTGGCGATTCGTCTGGCGGAACCGGCGCATGGCGCGGGCCGAAAGGACATCGCAAGCACGGCCGCGACGAGGCCGAAGGCGCGCCGGTTTCGATGCCGTCTGAGCCGACAGTGCGCGATGTCTCGATACCCGAGACGATCACCGTTGCCGAACTCGCGCACAAGATGTCCGTCAAGGCGGCCGAGGTCATCAAGGTCCTGATGAAGCTCGGCCAGATGGTGACGATCAACCAGGTGCTCGACCAGGACACGGCGATGATCGTCGTCGGCGAGCTTGGCCATAACGCGATTGCCGCCAAGCTCGACGATCCGGAGGCGCTGCTCGCCGAGAGCGAAGCGAGCGCGGCCGCGACCAGGCCACCGAGGCTGAACCCGAACCGCGTCCGCCGGTGGTCACGATCATGGGCCACGTCGACCATGGCAAGACCTCGCTGCTCGATTACATCCGTCGCACGAAGGTGGCGGCGGGCGAGGCGGGCGGCATCACGCAGCACATCGGCGCTTATCACGTCGAAACGCCGCGCGGCATCATCACCTTCCTCGATACGCCGGGCCACGAGGCGTTCACGGCGATGCGGGCGCGCGGCGCCAAGGCGACCGACATCGTCATCCTGGTCGTCGCGGCCGACGACGGCGTAATGCCGCAGACCAAGGAAGCGATCGCGCACGCGAAGGCCGCTGGCGTGCCGCTGGTGGTGGCATTGAACAAGATCGACAAGCCGGAAGCAAACCTCGATCGTGTCAAGCAGGAACTGGTCGCGAACGGGGTTGTGCCCGAGGATTACGGCGGCGAGTCGCCGTTCATCCCGGTGTCGGCCAAGACCGGCAAAGGCATCGACGAACTGCTCGAGAACGTGCTGCTGCAGGCCGAGGTGCGCGAGTTCAAAGCGGTCAAGAACGGGCCGGCCAAGGGCCTCGTCATCGAATCGCAGCTCGACAAGGGCCGTGGTCCGGTTGCGACCGTGCTGGTGCAGGCGGGCACGCTCAAGCGCGGCGATGTCGTGCTGGCCGGTTCGAGCTTCGGCCGCGTGCGTGCGATGCTCGACGAGGCCGGCAAGCCGATCCAGGAAGCAGGCCCTTCGATCCCGGTCGAGATCCAGGGCCTGTCGGACGTCCCGGCCGCCGGCGATGAGCTGATCGTGCTCGGCGACGAGCGCAAGGCGCGCGAGATCGCCTTGTATCGCCAGGGCAAGTTCCGCGACACCAAGCTCGCGAAGCAGCAGGCCGCCAAGCTCGAGAACATGTTCGAGAGCATCGGCGAGGGCGCTGCACGGACGCTGCCGCTGATCATCAAGGCCGACGTGCAGGGTTCGCAGGAAGCCCTGACACATGCCCTGACGAAGCTCTCGACCGACGAAGTCAAGGTGCAGGTGGTGCACGCGCAGGTCGGCGGCATCACCGAGAGCGACGTCAACCTCGCGCTGGCGTCGAAGGCGGTGATCATCGGCTTCAACGTGCGCGCGATGTGTCGGCGCGCAAGCTGGCCGAAGGCAACGGCATCGACATCCGCTACTACAACATCATCTACGACGCGGTCGACGACGTGAAGGCGGCGCTGTCGGGCCTGCTGGCACCGGAACAGCGCGAGCAGGTGCTGGGCCTGGTCGAGATCCGCCAGATCTTCCGCGTGCCCAAGGTCGGCGCCGTGGCGGGCTGCATGGTGCTCGACGGTGTCGTCAAGCGCACCGCCAGTGCGCGCCTGCTGCGCGACAACGTGGTGATCTGGACCGGCGAGCTCGATTCGCTGAAGCGCTTCAAGGATGACGTCAAGGAAGTCAAGGCCGGCTTCGAGTGCGGCCTGAGCCTGAAGGGCTATGACGACATCAAGGAAGGCGATCAACTGGAAATCTTCGAGGTCCAGGAAGTCGCGCGGACGCTTCTAGTAGCAGGGCGCTCGCGTTGTTGCGAGCCCTTGCCGAACGTTCAAGTACTTTCTGCCGGCTCGCGCTAGCAATGCCTCGCTCGGCGCCCGATTGCCAGGACGTAACCTTTTGGATGAGGAACGGTCATATGAAACCAAGCAAGGAAACCGGGGCGCGGGCTGCGCGTGGCGGACCAGATCCAGCGCGACCTGGCGGAGATGATCCAGCGCGAGGTGCCGACCGAGCGGGCCGGGCTGGTGACGCTGACCGGGGTCGAAGTCACCCCGATTACGCGCATGCCAGGGTCTACTTCACGACGATCGGTGCGCCGGTCGAGGCCGCGCAACGAGTGCTGAACGAGAAAGCGGGCTACTTTCATTCGCTGCTGTTCAAGCGCCTGTCGATTCACACGATCCCGCATCTGGCGTTCGTGCACGACGAATCGGTGGGCGCGGCATCGAGATCGACCGGCTGATCGCCGAAGCGAACCGGGGCCGGCCCAGTAAGGGCAGGAGGTGCCGTGGCCAAGGCGCGCGGCGAGCGCGTGGACGGGGTGCTGCTGCTGGACAAATCCGGCGGCATGACATCGAACCTCGCGCTGCAGAAGGCGCGGCGGCTGCTGAATGCCGCCAAGGCCGGACACACCGGAACGCTCGACCCGATGGCCACCGGCCTGCTGCCGTTGACCTTCGGCGAGGCGACGAAGTTCTCTGCCGATCTGCTGGATGCCGACAAGGCCTATCGGGCGACGCTGAAGCTGGGCGTGATGACGACGACCGGCGACGCCGAAGGCGAGGTCACCGGCGACGGCTCCGGTCGATGTGATGGATGACGCGATTGACGACGTCCTGTCACGGTTCAGCGGAACGATCGAGCAGGTGCCGCCGATGTATTCGGCGCTGAAGCGTGAAGGTCGCCCTTTGTATGAACTCGCTCGGGCCGGAATCGAAGTCGAGCGAGCGCCGCGGAAGGTGGTCATCCACCGCCTGCGACGCGTGGAACTGTCGGGCGACGCGCTGCTGCTCGACGTCGAGTGCAGCAAGGGCACCTATGTGCGCGTGCTGGCGGAGGACATCGGCGAAGCGCTTGGGCTGCGGCGCGCATCTCGCCGCGTTGCGGCGGACGCGAGTCGGGCCGCTGTCACTGGACGATGCGGTGACGTTGGCAGCGCTCGAGTCGATGCCGCCTGCCGACGCGACGCGCGTGCGCTGCGGCCGGTGGACGCACTGCTCGACTCGCTGCCCCGGGTCGAACTCGACGAATCCATGGCCGGACGCTTCCGGCAGGGACAGCGGCTGGCGCTCGATGCACAGCCGAAGGGCGCACGCGTGCGGGTGTACGCGCAGGATTGCGAACTGCTGGGAACGGCGAACGTCAACGAATGGGGCGTGGTCGCGCCGGAACGATTGATATCGAATGAAAGAGCTCTGACATGAAACGCCAGTTGCGCAACGTCGCGATCATCGCGCACGTCGATCACGGCAAGACCACGCTGGTCGACAAGCTGCTCGCAGCAGTCAGGAACGTTCCGCGAGAACCAGCACGTCGGCCGAGCGCGTCATGGACTCGAACGACCTCGAGCGCGAGCGCGGCATCACGATCCTCGCGAAGAACTGCGCGGTCGACTACGAGGGCACGCACATCAACATCGTCGACACGCCCGGGCACGCGGACTTCGGCGGCGAAGTCGAGCGCGTGCTGTCGATGGTCGACGGCGTGCTGCTGCTGGTCGATGCGGTCGAGGGCCCGATGCCGCAGACGCGCTTCGTCACGCGCAAGGCGCTGGCCCAGGGCCTGAAGCCGATCGTCGTCGTCAACAAGATCGACCGGCCGGGCGCGCGACCGGACTGGGTCGTCAATCACACCTTCGACCTGTTCGACAAGCTCGGTGCGACCGAAGAGCAGCTCGATTTCCCGGTCGATCTACGCCTCGGCGCTCGAAGGCTATGCGGGCACGACGTCCCGACGTGCGCGGCGGCGACCTGAGGCCGCTGTTCGACGCGATCCTCGCGCACGTGCGCGTGCGCGACGACGACGCCAACGGCACGCTGCAGTTGCAGATCTGTTCGCTCGACTATTCGAGCTACGTCGGCAAGATCGGAATCGGCCGGATAACGCGCGGACGATTGCGTGCAGGCCAGGAAGTGCTGGTGATGCACGGGCCGGAAGGCGGGCAGAACGCGCCGACCACCCGGGGCAAGATCAACCAGGTGCTGACCTTCGAAGGCCTCGATCGGAGGCTGGTCGACGAAGCGATCGCGGGCGACATCGTGCTGATCAACGGGCTCGACGACATCGGCATCGGCTGCACGCTGACGCCGGTCGACGCGCCGGATGCGCTCCCGTTGCTGAAGGTCGACGAGCCGACCCTCGTCATGAACTTCCAGGTCAACACGTCGCCTCTGGCGGGGCGCGAGGGCAAGTACGTGACCAGCCGCCAGCTGCGCGAGCGTCTCGAACGCGAGCTGAAGTCGAACGTCGCGATGCGCATGAAGGAGACCGACGACGAGCAGATCTTTGAAGTGGCCGGACGCGGCGAGCTGCACCTGACGATCCTGCTCGAGAACATGCGGCGTGAAGGCTACGAGATGGCGGTGTCGCGTCCGCGCGTGCTGTTCAAGGAAGTCGATGGGGAGAAGCTCGAGCCGTTCGAGATGCTGACCGTCGACATCGAGGAGGCGAACCAGGGCGCGATCATGGAAGAGCTCGGCCGCCGCAAGGGGCGATCTGCAGGACATGCAGCCCGACGGCAAGGGCCGCGTGCGCCTGGAATACCGGATTCCGGCGCGTGGCCTGATCGGCTTCCAGGGCGAGTTCATGACGCTGACGCGTGGCACCGGACTGATGAGCCATGTGTTCGACGACTACGGCCCGATCCGCGCCGGCGAGGTCGGCGAGCGCCGCAACGGCGTGCTGGTGAGCCAGGACGAGGGCGAGGCGGTCGCCTACGCGCTGTGGAAGCTGCAGGAACGCGGACGCATGTTTGTCAGCCCCGGCGACAAGCTGTACGAAGGCATGATCATCGGCATCCACTCGCGCGACAACGACCTGGTCGTCAATCCGGTGCGCGAGAAGAAGCTGACCAACGTGCGGGCATCGGGCAAGGACGAGCACATCGACCTCGTGCCCCCCATCCAGTTGACGCTGGAATCCGCGGTCGAGTTCATTGCCGATGACGAACTGGTGGAGATCACGCCGCAGAGCATTCGCCTGCGCAAGAGGTACCTCAAGGAACACGAACGAAAGCGTGCTCAACGCGAAGCCGCATAGCGGCTCGCGCTGTTCACGCTTTCGTTCTTCGAACGTTCAAGGACTCCCGCCCTCCGCCCTCCCTCCGCGAGGGAGGGAACCAAGATCAAAAGCACACCGTGGTCCACGATCCTGCCCACCGCCGCGCGCTGATCCTGATGATCATCGCACCGCTCTTGTGGAGCATCGCGGGCGTGGTCACGCGCAACCTGTCGCCGGAACTGCAGGCGGAGGGGCGGTTCGAGATCACGTTCTGGCGCAGTCTGTTCGCGGCGGTGTTCGTCGGCGCTTATCTGCTGCTGATCCGCAGGGATTTCGCCGGAGCGCTGACGCGCGCGGGCAGAGCCGGCCTGCTCTCCGGCTGCATGTGGGCGACGATGTTCGTCTGTTTCATGCTGGCGCTGACGCTGACTTCGACCGCCAACACTCTGATCGTTCTCGCGGTCTCGCCATTGCTAACGGCGGCGCTGGCGTGGGCCGTGCTGAAGTCGCCAATACCGCTGCGCACATGGCTGGCGATCGCCATCGCGATGGCGGGGATCGTCTGGATGTTCGCGGGTGGACTGCGCATCGAATCCGAGAAAAGCATTCTCGGCATGCTGATCGCGTTTGGAGCACCGTTGGCAGCGGCGGTCAACGTCGTCGTGCTGAAGAAGCGCGGACACTCGGTCGACCTGATTCCAGCGGTGTTTCTTGGCGGGGCGATCTCGGCCGTGCTGATGCTGCCCTTTGCACTTCCATTTTCCGCACAGTCGCGCGACATCCTGCTGCTGGCGGTGCTGGGTTTCTTCCAACTCGGCCTGCCGTGCATGCTGCTGGTGATCGCGACGCGCCACCTGGCTGCAACCGAGATCGCGTTGCTGGCGCTGCTCGAGGTGCTGCTCGGGCCGCTATGGGCATGGCTCGGGGCAGGAGAGGTGCCGTCCGGTACGACCATCACCGGCGGTGCGCTCGTGCTGGGCGCACTGGTTTTGAACGAGCTGACAGCGGCACGCCGACGCGGCGTTGCGGGCGCCCGACCGGTTTGACGGCGCGGACGATAATTCCGAAGCCATGAATACATCCGTTCCCTTCAGCGGCGCGCCGTTGCCGGTGCGGGCTGTGGCTCCGCTGCAGCCGCTGACGTGGCTTGCGCGCGGATGGCGCGACTTCATGTCCAGCGTGCTGGCCGGGCTCGTGCATGGCGCCTTCGTCGCTCTCGGCGGCTGGGTCGTGCTGCTGGCATCGCTGCGTTATGGCTGGGTCGCGCCAGGCGCGTTCTCCGGCTTCGTGATCGTCGGGCCGATCCTCGTCACGGGGCTCTACGAGATCAGCCGACTGCTGGCGCGCGGCGAGCAGGCCGGCCTGGCCGACGCCGTTGCCGCTTGGCGCCGTGGGACGCGGGGCCTGGTGCAACTCGGCATCCTGCTGGCGGTGCTGGGAACGTTGTGGGTGGCCGCATCGGCGCTTCTTTTCACGTTGTTCGCCGAGGCGCCACTGCGGGGGCCGGTCGAATTCCTCCGCTACGCGATCGTGGAGCAGGGCGACCTGCTGTTCACGCTGTGGGCGATCCTCGGTGGACTCGGCGTGGCCATCGTGTTCGCCCTCACGGCCGTGTCGCCGCCGTTGCTGCTGGGACGCAAGGTGGGTTTCCGCCAGGCGCTGCTGACGAGCGCACGCGCCGTCGGCGAAAACCCGGTCGCGATGCTGATCTGGGCGCTGGTGATCCTGGTCGCGACCTCGTTGTCGCTGGCCACCGCAATGCTCGGTTTTCTCGTCACGGTACCGGTGCTCGGCCACGCGAGCTGGCACGCGTATCGCGACCTGGTCGATGTCGAAGGCGTGCCGCTGCGCAATCCGTGATGGAAGGCACGCTCTTCGGTCTCAACGAGGAACGCATCGCCGAGCTGGGGATGACGTGGGGTGTCGGCGGCTTCATCGCGCTGATGCTCTTCATCATCTGGAAGCTGGCGATCGAGTCCAAGGCCGGTCGCTTCGGCACTTTCGTACTGTTTTTCGTGCTCGCATTCGGAATCTTCGGCTTCGCTGCGAAGTCGGTCATCCAGTGGCTGCTGAAGCTCTAGAACCAGGGATGACTGCAGTCGGCGACGACGCGCGCTGGCGCTTCTGCGTTGCGCCGATGATGGAGTGGACAGACCGCCACTGCCGCTACTTTCATCGTCAGTTGTCGCGCCACGCGCGGCTGTACACCGAAATGATCACGACCGGCGCCCTGCTGCAGGGCGACGCCGCGCGTCATCTGCGATTTGATTCGGCCGAGCACCCCATCGCGCTGCAGATCGGTGGCAGCGAACCCGACGAGCTCGCGCGCGCGGCTCGCTTCGGCGAGGTGGCCGGCTACGACGAGATCAACCTGAACTGCGGCTGTCCGTCCGAGCGTGTGCAGCGCGGCTCCTTCGGCGCCTGCCTGATGGCGGAACCGCAACTCGTCGCGGACTGCGTGAAGGCGATGCGCGACGCCGTTGCAGTTCCGGTCACGTTGAAGCATCGGATCGGCATCGACCGCGGCGAAGACTATGGCTTCGTACGCGACTTCGTCGGTGCGGTGCATGCCGTGGGGTGTGACGTCTTCATTGTTCACGCACGCAATGCCTGGCTGCGGGGGCTCAGTC
The DNA here is from genome assembly GCA_963724605.1 of uncultured beta proteobacterium. Classification (GTDB taxonomy): domain Bacteria; phylum Pseudomonadota; class Gammaproteobacteria; order Burkholderiales; family Burkholderiaceae_F; genus JALORV01. The sequence continues at coordinate 192,817 of CAVRVM010000015.1, read as the reverse complement.
CACGCGAGAATCGCGAAGTGCCACCGCTGCGCTACGACGTCGTGCATCGACTGAAGCACGACTTTCCGCGCGCACGTTTTGTGCTGAACGGTGGCCTGACGACGCTCGACGAAGCGCGTCGCTGCAGCGTGGGGCTCGACGGAGTCATGCTGGGTCGCGCGGCGTACCACGATCCCTACATTCTGGCGATTGCTGAGCAGGAGTTCTTCGGCGACGAGTCCGCCAAGCCGTTGACCCGGCTGGAAGTGGTCGAGCGGATGTCGGCTTACCTGGTGCGCGAGACTCTCGACGGCGAAGCGCCGCGGCACATCGTGCGTCACATGTTGGGGCTCTACCTGGGCCGGCCCGGCGCGCGGCAATGGCGTCGAATGTTGAGCGACGCGGTGCTGCTCGCGTCATGCGGCGGCGAAATCCTCGTGCGTGCGCTGCGGGCAGTCGAGCCGCCGCGGGCGCAGGCCGCCTGAGGCGCCGCGTCGGCCGACGCTAGCCGGGACAGGCCCGCTTGACCTCGGCTTCACGTTTGGCAATGTCGCCGTCGGCCTTCTGCATCTGCTGGATCGTTGCCGACTTGCGATGCAGCGCGGCGCTTGCGTCCATGGACTGTGCAAGTTCGTGCTTTGCTTTCTCGCAGCGCTCGCGTTCCTTTGCCTGCGCCTTCTTCTGGTCGGCCGCGGCACGCTGCGCCTGCGCCTGCGCCTCCTCCTTCGCGCGCGCCGCGTCGACGGCCTTGGCCTGCTCGGCGTCACGCTTGGCACGTTCCTTCGCCGCCTTCTGTTCGTCGACGGCGACGGGTGGGGAGGTGTTGACGTTGCGCACCGGCGTCGTTCCTTCAGGGCAATTCGTGTTCGAGTAAGTCACCTTGCGGTCGGGGCTTTCGCAGCGCTGAACCTGCTGCGCGGGCGCGGCTCCGGCCGCCATGAGCAATGCGAGCGTCAGGAGTGTCGAGGGGCCAGGTCGCGCCGAAATGAATTGCGTCGCCATCAGTTTCCGGACCTGCATTCGCGACGGTACTGCTCCTGCAAGCCAGCGACGTGGCGATCCATCTGGTCGAGGTCGTCGAGTGAATAAAACGGACGGTTGACCAATGCATTGCGCATGCGGTGGATCGAATCGATCTCGCCGCGCAGGTAGGCACAATCGGTATCGCGCTGCGACTGCTGCTGCAGGGCAGCCTGGGCCTGCTGCTGCTGGCGCTGCTGGCCAAGCTGCTGGGCCGCCTGCGCATCGCGCGCAGCCTTGTCGCGCGCGGCCTGCTGGGCCTCGGGCGTTGGCACCGGCGCCGCCCGCAGTTCCTTGACCGGCGTGGTGCCTGCCGGGCAGTCGGTGTTCGAGTAGGTGATCTTGCCACCCGGCCCTTCGCACCGCTGGATCTGTTGTGCCAGGAGCGTGCTGGGCAGGACGAACACGAGGATCCACGCGGCAAAGGCCGTTTGCATTATTGAAGCAGTCTAGCGAACGGCCCCTCCGCGGTCATCGCACCCGCCGGGCGCGATGTCTCGCTCAGTCGACGGTCGGCGTTACTGGACGCCGATTGCCTGGCGCACGGCGTCGGCCGCGACCTTGTTGAAGCGATATTGGTAGTCGTACACGCTGGCACCGGCCTGGTAGAGCTTCCCGGGACGCACGCCGGGCAGGCCCTTGGTGGGCTCGATGAACGCGATCCGCGCCGACTCGCGCTCGACGTTGGATACGCCCGTGTCGAGCGGATCCACCTGCGCCGGGAACGACAGCACGATGGCCTTGGTTCCGCTCACCGTACGCTCTTCCCACTCACCCTGTGCCAGCACCTGATCGGCAGACTTGTCGCAGAACAGCGTTCCGGTCTTGGCGGGGTAGAGCGCGACCTCGCCCTTCTTGGCCGCACCTGCATTCTTGAAGAACATCGCATAGGGCTTGGCGCCCTGCCGATCTTCATAGGCGAGGCAGTAGGGAATCTGCTTCGAGAAATTGCCGACAAACTGCGCGGTGTTGGTGGCACCGGTGAACGACTCCCGGCGTGGCAGCATCAGCACATCGTCGAAGAAGCGTGCCGTGGTGAGGTAGGCCACGGCCCCCTTCGGAAACTTCGCACCGTTGGCGCGGGTTGCTTCCTGCTTCGGATAGTTGTCCGGAGTGCGGAGGAACAGCGAAATCGGCATCTCGGACACGTCGTAGGCCTGCAGGGTCACAGCCATGCGCAGCGGTGCCTGCCCTGCGTACACGATGTAGAACGAGCCGTCCGGCGCGGGAATCGCGAAGTTCGGGCGTCCGAGTGCGCGGCGTTCGCCGTTGAGCACTGCATGCGCTACGTCGATGTTGCCATTGAGCGCAGGTTGACCGTCGTCGGTGGTCGATTCCGTCAGCGCGTAGCGGTTCCCTTCTCCAGGCGTCGCCGCAGCACGCATGTTCAGCATTCGGGCGCCATGCAAGTGGAAGAGCCCGTCACCCTTCAGCGCGTCGAACGATTGGACCGCGATTGGCTTGACTCCCGGCACCGGAACCGGCTTCGGTGCCGGGCCGTAGACGACGACCTCGGCAGGCGCTTGCGCAAGGGCGAAGGGTGTCGCGACCGCCGCCAGCGCAAACGCGAGAATTTTCAAATTGGGTGTTGCCATCAAAGCCTCCCTGTGGTGCCTGCGTCGGTCACGATGCCGAGCTTGGCGCGAATGGTAATGGGTGCTGGGCGGGCCCAGTCCCCGGAGTAAGGGTTGAAATCTCTCCCATGAAAGTGGGACTCAAGCCGCGCTGGTCGGTGCCACATCAGGGGCCCAGCATCTTGCCGGGATTCATGATCCCAAGCGGGTCGAGGGACTGCTTCAGCGTTTTCATAAGGCGCAATTCGACCGCAGACTTGTAACGCGCATTCTCGCCGCGCTTGAGCTGCCCAATGCCGTGCTCCGCGGAAATTGATCCTCCGAACGCGTGCGCCTGGTCGTGGACGGTCGCGTAGATCGCCGGCTGCTGGGCTAGGAAGCCGGCTTCGTCGATGCCGACCGGTGGGCTCACGTTGTAGTGAAGATTGCCGTCGCCCAGGTGGCCGAAGGTCACCATCCTAACGCCAGGGAAGCGTTGTTGCAGCAGCGCATCGGTCTCGTCGACGAAGCGCACGATCGACGAGATGGGCACCGCGATGTCGTGCTTGACGTTCCTCCCCTCCTGGGTCTGGGCTTCGGATATCGATTCCCGCAACGACCACAGCGCGCGCGACTGGGCGACCGACTGCGCGACGACGGCGTCGAGGACGACCCCGGTTTCCATCGCGGCGGCGATCAGCGCTTCGGCCAGCGCCGTCGAGTGCGGCTGATCCTCATGATCGCTCAGTTCCATCAGCACGTAGTGCGGATACCTCTGCGCGAAGGGCGAGCGCTGGCCCTCGAAGTGTCGTTCCACCAGCGTCAGGCAGAAGTCGCTGAAGCACTCGAAGCCGGTCAGCGTCGGTCCGCAACGGCCCTGAGCGTCGTCCAGCAGCTGCACGGCCGCACGCAGCGACGGCACCGCCAGCAGGGCCGTGACCTGCGCCCGCGGCAGCGGAAAGGTCTTCAGGCACGCCGCCGTGATGACGCCGAGTGTGCCCTCCGCGCCGATGAAGAGATCGCGCAGGTCGTAACCCGTGTTGTCCTTGCGCAGGCCACGCAGTCCCTCCCAGACATCGCCGGACGGCAGTACCACCTCGAGGCCCAGGCACAGTTCGCGAGCGTTGCCGTAGCGCAGGACCTGGATGCCACCGGCATTGGTGCTGAGGTTGCCACCGATCGTTGCACTACCTTCTGCGGCGAGCGAAAGCGGAAACAGGCGATCGTGTGCGCATGCCGCCTGCTGCACGTCGGCCAGCACGCAGCCCGCTTCGGCGGTGAGCGTGTTGTTGGCCGGATCCACCGTACGGATCCGCTTCATGCGTTTGAGCGACAGCAGGATCGCGCGGCCGGAGTCGTCCGGCGTGGCGCCGCCCACCAGTCCGGTGTTGCCGCCCTGGGGTACGACAGGGGTTCTCGTCCGCGCGCACCACGCGACGATGCCGGCGACTTCGTCCGTGGTCGCGGGCAGCACGACTGCCAGTGCACGACCCGTGTAGCGGCGGCGCCAGTCGACGAGATACGGTGCAATCGCCTCCGCATCGGTCAGGATGTGAGGAGCACCGACGATGGCGCGCAGTTCGTCGACGCTCATGTCGGGTGGGCTCGCTTTGCGGCGATCTTCATCGGTCGCAGGTAGACGATCGCGGCAACGAAGAACGCGATGGCGAAAAGGCACTCCAGCGCCGCGAGCCACGCGGTTCGCGCCGGCTCGAACACCCGCACCGAGCCTTCGAGCACGCTCAGCAGCACGATGAAGAGCGCCACTTGTATCGCATACGCGCGACCGCGCAGCATTCCCGGCAGCGGAAGCAGCAGCGGCACTACTTTCAGTACAAGCCACGAACCTCCGGGCCGCAGCGGCGCCAGCCATAGCTCCCACGCGAGGCCGAGGACAATCAACGCGAACCAGGCAACGATCGACCACCGCCACGCCGTGACCTGACGCGCGGTGGTGCCGGGCAAGGGTCCGAAGGCCACGACTCAGGCCGCCAGCCGCAGCGCCGCCCGGGCGAGACGCGCGCCAAGCGCCTGCGCGAGTCGACGCTCTTCATCGGTCAGCCCGGGAGGCGCGCCGTGGCGGGCCGTGTGGCTCGCGCCATAGGGTGTGCCGCCGCTGTGCGTCGACATCAGATCGGGCTCGGTGTAGGGAATGCCCAGCAGCACCATCCCATGGTGCAACAGCGGCATCATCATCGACAGCAGCGTCGCCTCCTGACCGCCGTGCAGGCTGCTGGTCGTGCAGAACACGGCCGCCGGTTTGCCGGCCAGTGCGCCGGACAGCCACAGGCCCGATGTGCCGTCGAAGAAGTGCTTCAGGGGCGCCGCCATATTGCCGAAGCGTGTCGGCGACCCGACGGCGAGGCCGCCGCAGGCTTCGAGGTCCGCCAGCTCGGCATACGGTGCACCTTCATCCGGGATCGGCGGAGCGGCGGTCTCGGTCACCGGGGCGACGGGAGGTACGGTGCGCAGCCGCGCCTGTACGCCGTCGACGCTGTCGATGCCGGCCGCGATAGCCTCTGCCAAACGGCGCGTGGCGCCTTGGCGGGAATAGTAGAGAACCAGAATGTCCACTTGGGAGAAAGTCCGCCGCCCTTGTGCGGGCGACTCGGGGAGGAGTGGGATGAGTGCGGCGAGTGTGACCGTATTATAGAAACCGCTGGCGTATGCCCGATTTCGCGGGCAGCGGCGGCCTGTCCGTTCCCATGTCTCGCCTCACTGCCGCCCTCGACACGTTTCCCTGGCTGAAGACCGCACGCGAAGTCGCGCTGTTTGCCCACCGGCGCGGCCGCGAGGTGCGGCTGCAGCAGGTCGCGGGCAGCCTGACCTTCACGACGGTGCTGTCGATCGTGCCGCTCTTTGCAGTCGCGCTCGCGCTGTTTTCAGTCTTTCCGATATTTGCGGAGTTTCGCGAGGCATTCCAGGCACTTGTGCAGCGGACCCTGCCGGCGCAGATCTCATCCACGGTGTTGCGCTACCTCAGCGAATTCGCGCAGCAGGCAACGCGGCTGACGGCGGCCGGCCTGATCTTCCTCGGCCTGACGGCGCTGGCGATGATCATGACCGTGGACCGCGTGCTGAACGATGTCTGGCAGGTGCACGTTCGTCGGCAATTCGGCCAGCGCGTGCTGATTTACTGGGCCATCATCACCCTAGGCCCGATTCTCGTCGGTGCGAGTCTCACCGCCAGTTCCTTTCTCTGGTCGCTCTCCGAAGATGCCATCAAGGACATGCCGAGATGGTTGCGCAGTCTGATCGACTACTCTCCCGTCGCACTCAGCGGCGTGGCCTACGCCGCACTCTATGTGTTCGTTCCGAACCGCACCGTGCGCTGGCGTGACGCGCTGATCGGCGGGTTCGTGGCCGCGATCCTTGCAGAACTGCTGAAATCTGCCTTTGCGCACTTCATCGGGCGTGGGGCCGTGCGCTCGATCTACGGCGCGTTCGCGGCCTTGCCGCTCTTTCTCCTCTGGATATACCTGTCCTGGTATGCGCTGCTGTTTGGCGCGGCGATCGCGGCGACGCTGCCACGGCTGCAGGGAACGCGCTTCTCGGATGAACTGCGGGCCGGCAATCCATTCGTGACCGCGCTGGCGCTGATCCAGTACTTGCTCAATGCGCGACGCAGCGGCAGCGCTTCGGTCGGAGCGCAGGAACTGGCGCGGGGCGCACGCACGGATCTGGCCGATGCGGAGCGCCTGCTCGAAACGCTCGAGCGGCTCGGCTACGTGCGACGCCTCTCCGCGCCGCGTCGTCGCGGTGAATCGTCCGACTGGATCCTGACGTGCGACTCTACGACAAAGTCGTTGCGCGCCGCGTTCGAGCGGTTCGCGGTCGACCCGGCGAATACCTTGCTTTCACTCGACCGCACCGGCGTGGGTGCGGTGCTGAAAGACTGGGTCGAACGGGACGAGTGGATCAACGCGCCGCTGGAGCGAAGCCTGCCCGCGGCACCTCAGCGTTAGCGGCCCGCGTGCGCTAGCGTCTGCGTGGCAGGCGGCACGATCAGGTCGTGCAATGGCGCCGCAAGTCGAGCGAGCCATTCGCCGCCATCGGCGTGCTCGGCGATGCCGACCAGAACGAAACGCCTGCCCTGGCTTTCCACCAGAGCGCTGTCGGCATGGAAATTCTTCCACGTGCCCGACTTGCGGAAGATCTCGGTGCCCGGTCGCGAGTCCAGACCCTTGACGAACTTGTGGTGTATGCCCGGATTCGACAGCACCTGCTTCATCAGCGCGTTCATCGGCGGGCTGAGCAGCCGATCGGTGGCGAGCATCCAGTACAGGCGTGCCACCTGAAAGGCAGTGGCCCCGTGTGAGAGGTTGTGCAGCGGATCGCGCCGCTCCGCCGGCTCGGGTCCATATCCTTTGCCGACCCAGAGACCTCCAGCACCCGCGCGGTCGTACAAGGCGAAGCGGGTGGACTGCAGGATTTCCTGCAGACGGTCGATGCCGACCCAGCGCAGTACGCGCGACGCGTCCTCATTGCTCGAGAACCGGATCATGTTGATCATTGCCGCCGTCGTGACGCCGTTGATCGGCAGGCGTCCCGCCTCTGCTTCCGCGAGGGCACCGAGCAGAATCGCGACCTTTGGCATGCTGGCTGCGTACATCATGCGATCGCCATTGAGCATGGCAAGCCGCGGCCCGGCCGGATCGGTCACATCGACGAGGGCAAGCGCAAGATGTCCATGGGCGACTTCGTTGCTCAGGCCGGCGTCGGCGACGACGCGCTCCATCGCGGCCTGCAGCTCAGGGCTGCGAGCGTCGCGCAGGTTTGCAAGCGTGCCTTCTGCGAACGCCGGTCCTGCCAGGAGGGCCAGCGCGCCGATGGCACAGCAACGGGTAATCAGATTCCGGAGAAACGACATCGATCGATACCTGGGAAGCGGGCAGATGCGACACGATCCATAGCGGCCATCCGTCCGGTGTGGGAGGCGGCTCGCGGGCGCGCGCGAAACCGTTATTGTACTCGAGCGGCGGCCCGGCTTGGACCGCGCGTCGTCGTTGTGAAAGGGGCACGCGACACCGCTTTACTCGGCCTTTGGCGACGGCTGCAAGCCCGCCAGGCGAGGTTCGATCTCAAGCCCGAGCCATTCCTGCGCGATGGTAGTGTTCGTGAGCTCAAGGTCGACTGCTACAACCCCTGACCCGTGTCCGCCACCTCGCTGCCAGCCACTTCCAAGTCACCGCTGGACCGGTTCCTGTCGCTGTTCGCGGATGTGCGCCACGGCGAGAGCGGGCGTCTGCTGCTGCTGTTCCTGAACGTTTTTCTGATCCTTACCGCCTACTACGTTATGAAGCCGGTTCGGGAGGCGCTGATCCTCGCGCAGCCTGGGGGCGCCGAGATCAAGAGCTACTCGCTGGCGCTGCAGGCGGTGTTGCTGGCGTTCGCTGTCCCCGCCTATGGTGCACTGGCCGGGCGGCTGCCGCGCCGCCGACTCGTCAATATCGCGACGGCGTTCTTTATCGCCTGCCTGCCACTGTTCTTCCTGGCCGCGGAACAGCGCTGGCGGGTGGGCGTGCCGTTCTTTCTCTGGATAGGCGTCTTCAGCCTTATGGTCATTGCGCAGTTCTGGGCCTACGCGAATGACATCTACACGCCGGACGAAGGCAAGCGGCTGTTTGCGCTGATAGCATTCGGCGCTTCGACGGGCGCGGTGTTCGGGGCGTTCATTTCGGGCAAGCTCATCGGCGTGCTCGGAGTCCACGCAATGCTGCTGGTGGCGGCGGTCATCCTTGCGGCGAGCCTCATCGTCTTCAACATCGTTGACATCCGTGAGGAGGCGGGCGGCGAGAAGCGGCGGGGCGCAAAGGCGGCCGAGGCGCCGATCGGGAACGGGAGCGCCTTCGGGCTGGTGATGCGCAATCGCTACCTGCTGCTGATCGCCGTAATGGTGCTCCTGCTGAACTGGGTCAATGCGACCGGCGAATACATCCTTTCGTCGATCGTGCGGCGGGCGGCCGATAACGAGATTGCCGCGGGACTGCTATCACCGGAACAGGAGGGCGCTTACATCGGCTCGTTCTTCTCGCAGTATTTCCAGATCGTGAACATCGCCGGCATGGTGCTGCAACTGTTCGTCGTATCGAGAGTCGTTAAGTACCTTGGCGTCCACGTGGCAGTGTGCGTCCTGCCGGTGGTTGCGCTCGGAAGCTACGCGATCGCGGCGCTGCTGCCGTCACTGATCGTCATGCGATGGGTCAAGACGGCGGAAAACGCGGTCGACTACTCGCTGCAGAACACCGTCAATCAGATGCTCTTTCTGCCGACGACACGCGAGGAGAAGTACAAGGCGAAGCAGGTAACGGACAGTCTCGTCGTCCGCTCTGGCGATGTGCTGTCTTCGGCAACGGTTTTCATCGGGACGTCCGTGCTGGCGCTGGGCACGTCGCAGTTCGCGTGGATCAACGTGATGCTCGTTGCGGTCTGGATCGTTGTAGCAGTCCTTGTGGGGCGCGAGTTCCGGCGGAAGACGGAAACTTCGCGAGTGGGGAGCGCGTGACGGTCGCATCGTCGCCGATGCAACAGCCTTCCGCGCAGCGCAAGAGGCAGCTGTCGCTGTCGACGCAGATCGTCATCGGACTTGCACTGGGTCTTGCGATCGGCTTGTTCTTCGGCGAACCGGCAGCGGTGCTGCAACCGCTCGCCGACATCTACATCCGGCTGATCCAGATGACGGTGCTGCCGTACCTCGTCGTCACGCTGGTCGTCGGGCTCGGCAGAACTCGAGCCTGCGCAGGCGCGAAGGCTCGGGCTCTACGGTTTGAGCGCCATGCTGATCGTGGCAGCCACTGCGATGGTGGTTGTCGGCGCAATGCCGCTCGCCTTTCCGCCACAGCAGAACGCTTTCTTCTTCAGTCACGCGTTGGTCGAGCCGCGCCAACCGCTGGGCCTGATCGACGTTTACGTCCCGTCCAATCCCTTCAACGCGCTGGCCAACTCGATCATCCCGGCTGTGGTCCTTTTCAGCTCGGCGGTCGGCCTGGCACTGATCGGACTCGAGAACAAGCAGGGCCTGCTCGCGGGACTGCGGGTGCTCGAAGGCGCGATCGTCCGCATCACCAACTTCGTGATCCGGACCACGCCGTTCGGCGTTTTCGCCATTGCGGCCGTGACAGCGGGCACGATGGATGTCGGGACGTTTCAGCGGCTGGAGGCCTACTTCGTTGCTTTCATCGTTGCCGCGCTGCTGCTCGGTTTCGTCATCCTGCCGATGATCGTGATGATCTTCACTCCGTTTTCCTATCGGCAGGTTGTCGGGGTTGCCAAGGATGCGCTGCTGACGGCGTTCGTTGCGCAAAGTGTCTTCATAGTGCTGCCGATCCTGGTCGAGCGGATTGAGGCCCTACTCGAGCGGCAGGGACTACGGACGCCGGAAACGATCTCCACGGTCCGCGTGCTGGTGCCGATTTCCTTCATCGTGCCGAACGCCGGGCAAGCTGCTGACGCTGCTGTTCGTTCCCTATTGCTGCGTGGCTTGCCGGCGATCCGCTCGGCGCCGGCGGACTACGGGGCGTCTGTTCGGCGCCGGCTTCTTCGCCTATTTCGCCAAGGCGCAGGTGGCGCTGCCCTTCCTGATGGATCTCGTCGGCGTACCGCACGACCTGTTCCAGCTCTACATTCCGACCACCATCGTCACCGGCAAGTTCGATTCGATGGTCTCCGCGATGAGCATGATTGCCGTCGCACTGTGCGGCGCGGCCGCCGGCGCCGGTCGTTCACGTCTGACACCGGCGCGAGTGTTGCTGTTGGCGGGCGCCGTGGCGGTGTCGCTGCTGATAGCGGCTGGCGCGACACGGCTTCTGCTCGCTTCGACGATCGACACCACCTATCGCAAGGATCAGATACTGACCGGCATGCATCTTCGCCAAAGTTCGGTTCCGGTCGTCGTGCACGACGGCATCGCCGAGCCCGACGAGTCGCGGCTGCCGGCACTTGAACGCATCCGCGCGCGAGGCGTGCTGCGGGTTGGCTACGCGCCGGACCGCCTGCCGTTTTCATTCGTCAATGCCCGGGGCGAGCTCGTTGGCATGGACGTCGAGCTGGCTGGAAGGCTCGCCGAGGATATCGGCGTCGGCTCGGTCGAGTTTGTGCCCGCGCGGCACTCTACCGCTGGCGCAGCTGCTCGCGGAACGACGCGTCGACCTGGCGATGGGCCTTCCTATCTGCGCGGCCGTTGCCCGTCATGGTTCTATTCGACTGCCGTACCTCAACGCCGACGTGGGTCTCGTCGTCAAGGACGCGCGGAGCGCACGACTTCGCCACCGTGCCGATTCGATCCGGAAGCGCCATACGGTGACCCTCGGCATCCCGGTGCGCGACCGCCCCACTCGAGGCGGGCCTGCGCGAGTAACTGAAGGGGACCGAGGTTCGGTTCGAGGACCTAGGCACGCCGTATGAGTTCCTGGCGGCTGGGCGCCGCAGTCGATGCTTTCGTCATGCTAGCTGCGAGCGGTGCTGCCTGGACACTGCTCTATCCGGACTACTCGGTGGTCGTGCCGCAGCCGGCCCATCGCGGCGCTGCGCTGGCGTCGGCATGCGCCAAGACGACCGCGATCTGCATGCCTTTGTCGACGACTGGCTCGTCGTCCGAGCGCGCGAGCTGGCACGCTGAGCCAGGCCTTCGAGTACTGGGTGCTCGGCAAGGGCGCGGAACGAGTGGGCGCCGCTGGTCGATGATGCGCGACGTCCTGGGCTGGGGACGCTAGGCCCGGCGCTCCGCAGACCCGATCACAATCTTCATTTCAAAGCTGTGAGGTGCCCGAATGACGAGTTCGACTTCCCTGGCCGCGCCAAGTCGCTGCGGCGCCTTCTCTGGTCCGTGCCTCGAGCGCCGTGTCGGCGGCGGCACCGGCGACGCACTCGCCGACGGAATCGGCGGCGCAGTACCAGCGCTGGATCGTGGAGATGAAGGAAGCCGCCGCGCGGCCCCTTCAGCGGCATCAAGTGGTTCTGCCGCGACGGCCGCGTGCTCGCGCCGAAGGACTACGCCTGCGCCGGCAAGGGCCAGGGCTGGCAGCATGGCGAGTGGAGCGACCGGACGCAGCCAATCCGCGCCCAAGGCTACCTGGTCGCCAACCTGCTGGCCGGGCTCGATGTCGACAGACGCTGGCCGCACCCGTTTTCGCCGATACCTACGCGCAGTGGCTGGTCGAGAAGTTCCTGATCGCCACCGACGACGGCTGGATCCTGCGCCAGGCGCAGTATCTACCGCGGCGCGGTGCAGGAGGAGGACGAGCGCGAAACCGCGCGCCGACTGCTGTCGGCATGGCGGCGCAGCCGGCCTGGATCGGCCACCGCTTCGTGGCGCTGCGCACCGGTGTGCGCCTGCTGCCGCATGGCGCCGACGGCGCGTCGGCGCAGAAGGTGCGCAACTTGGCCGCGGCGCTGAACGACCGCGACGCGGGTTTCGAGAAGCTGCGCGTCAAGATCCACGGCAGCCCCGAGGCGGCCGATGCCGAGGCGGTGCGGGCCTGGGCCGCGAGCGCCAAGGACCCGAGCTGGCCGACCAGGCCGCGCGCTGGCGGCCGAAATCGACCGCGTCTATGCGCCGCGGCCGTTCACGCAGGCGCTGGACGCGGCGGCCAAGGATCTGGCCGCCGAGCGGCGCTGCAGCCCGTGCTGCAGGAGGCGCGCACGGCCTTCCTGCGCGGCCGGCGATGCCGAGCAGCGCCTGGCGGCGTCGGCGCGCGCTGCTGCGCCACTGCGCGATGTCCTGCCGCAGGTCAGCCGCGGGCCCGCGCCGCCTGGGCTGCTGGACCTGTCGCTGGCCGCCGAGGGCGAACACTTCCGCGCCGCGGTCGAGCTGCGCAGTGCCGACGACAAGGGCGCCAAGACCAGCGCGCGGCATGATCGCGCGGCTGAAGGCCGGCGCCGACGCCGCCTATGGCAGCGGCCTGATCGGCGCACGCGAGCGCGCCGAACTCAACAAGTCCTTCGGGCCCGCTTCGCGGCCGACGAGATCCAGCTGGGCGACACCTGGCGGCGCTGCGGTCGCTGGGCCTGTTGCCCGGCCTGGGGTTCGCAGACACTGCGCCAGCATTTCGGCGAGGCGATGGACAAGCTTGCGGCAATCGAGCCGATGGCCGAACTGTTCGTCCAGGACCAGTTGCGCGGCAGCCCGCTGCTGGCCTATTCGCAGGGGCTCGACGCGCTGTCGCGCGACGCCAACCGCGCCGCCGGCGTGCAGCACCGGCTGCTCGGCCGCGAGATCGGTGCCGGCTTCACCGCGCTGAATCCCGGCCTGGCGCGCGGCGTGCTGTATGCGAACCCCGACATGAAGGCGGTGGGTGGCCTTCCGTGCCGACGGCATCTACCTGCTGCCGGAGACGGTGTCCGAACTGCCGCCGGTGGCCGGCATCCTGACGGCCGGTGCCGGCAACCCGCTGTCGCACGTGCAGTTGCTGGCGCGCAACCTCGGCATCCCGAACGTCGCGGTCGACCAGGCGCTGCTGCCCGAGCTGCGCCGCCACGACGGCCACGCATCGTGCTGGCGGTCAGTCCGGCCGGGCTGGTCGAGATCCACGAGGACGGCCCGAAGTGGGACGCGGCCTTCGGCACGCAGGCCGACAAGAAGGCGCAGCCCGAGCCGACCGTGATGTTCGCGCCCGACCTGAACAAGCTCGACCTGAAGCAGCGCGACCTTCGTCAGCCTGGACAAGCTGCGCGCCGACGATTCGGGCCGCATCGTCGGGCCCAAGGCGGCCAAGCTCGGCGAGTTGAAGTCGAGTTTCCCGGACCGCGTGGTGCCGGGCGTCGGCATCCCGTTCGGCCTGTACCGCGCAGCGGTGCTGGACCAGCCGTACAAGAGCAGCAGCAAGACCGTCTACCAGTGGATGGTCGAGAGCTTCCGCAAGCTCGAGGCGCTGCCGGCCGGGTCGGCCGAGGCGGCGCAAGGCCAGCGAGGCGCTGCGCGCCGAGATCTACGCCATCGTGCGCAACACCGATCCGGGCCGCAATTCCGCGAGCGCCTGCGCGCGGCGATGGCGCGCGAGTTCGGCGCCGACTTTCAAGGGCGGCGTGTTCATCCGCAGCGACACCAACGTCGAGGACCTGCCCGGCTTCACCGGCGCCGGCCTGAACCTGACGCTGTTCAACATCGTCGGCTTCGACAACATCGTCAAGGGCATCCCCGAGGTCTGGGCCTCGCCCTACACCGCGCGCGCCTGGGCCTGGCGCCAGTCGCACATGTAGGGGCCCGAGCATGTCTATCCGGCGGTGATGCTGATGCGCACCGTGCCGGCCGAGGTGTCGGGCGTGATGGTCACGCAGGACGTCGACAGCGGCGACGCCGGCGTGCTGTCGGTGGCGGTCAACGAGGGCGTGGGCGGCGCCGTGGACGGCCAGGCGGCGGAGTCGGTGCGCATCGACGCGCAGCAACGGCGAGCGTGCGGCTGATGGCGGTGGCCACCGCGCCGCGCAAGCTGGTGCCGCTGGCCGACGGCGGCATCGCAAGCCAGCCCGTGAGCGGCGAGGAGACGCTGCTCGGGCCGGACGAGGTGAAGCAGCTGATCGCGTTTGCCGACCAGATCCCGCAAGCGTTTCCCGCAGTTCGGCGAGGACGGCAAGCCGGTGGCGGCGGACGTCGAGTTCGCCTTCGTCGGCGGCACGCTCGGGCTGCTGCAGATCCGCCCGTTCAACGAAAGCCGGCAGGCCGCGGGCCAGCCACCTCGCCGCGATGGACAAGGCACTGGCAGCCAACCTGGGCACAGCGCGTCAACCTGCAGGAGGCCCTGCAGTGACACGATCCTTATCAGGCCAGGCTGGCGATCGGCCGCGGTATGCGGCGTTGGCCTTGCTGGTCGTCGGTCGCGCATGCGCCTATCCGCTCGACGGCTATCGAAGAAACCGGCATCCGCCGGCTGGAGGGCATGCGACTGGCGCAACGAAGGTGCGGTCGCGCGACGTCAAGCAGCCGCCCGGTGCGCTGCTGAACCGGCGCAGGTGGACCTCGGCTGGTCGGCCAGACCTTCGACCTGCCGGCGCCGGATCCCGAGTTCAACGCGGCAGATCGTTGCCATGCTGGGCGGCAATCCGGACGCCTATGGCGCTGGCGGTGCTCGACCTGTCCGACCCGGCCAAGCCGCGCTATGCCGAACACCGCGGCGACCACAGGCAGAACGTCGGCAGCGTCGGCAAGCTGGTCGTGGCGCTGGCGCTGTTCCAGGCGCTGGCCGACCTCTATCCCGACGACATCGAGGCCCGCACGCAAGCGTGCTGAAGACCACCGTGGTCACGGCCGACAGCTTCTCGCAGTCGACCACCACACCGTGCGCATCTTCGACCCCGCGACCAAGACGCTGACGCGCCGCACGTGCGCAGTCGGCGACCGGCCACGCTCTACGGAATGGCTCGACTGGATGCTGTCGCCCAGCTCCAACTCGGCCGCCGGCATGGTGATGCGCGAGGCGATGCTGCTGCGCCACTTCGGCCGCGCCTATCCGGCGCCCGAAGCCGAGATCCAGCGCTTCTTCAGCGAGACGCCGAAGGCTGAACTGTCGAAGCTGTACGCCGCACACCTTCCACGAACCGGTCACGCGCAACGGGCTGGACATCGAGCAGCCTGCGTCAGGGCAGCTTCTTCACCGCCGGCGGCAAGGCCAAGGTGCCGGGCGCCGGCGACAGCTACGGCACGGCGCGCGAACTGATGCGCTACCTGCTGCGGCTGGAGCAGGGCCGTCTCGTCGACGTCTTCTCGAGCCGCGAGATCAAGCGGCTGATCTACCTCACCGAGGTCGCATCCGCTACGCCGTCGTCGCCGGCGCTGGCCGCCGTCGGCCGTGTACTTCAAGTCCGGCTCGCTGTACCAGTGCGCGAACGAAGCCGGCTTCAGCTGCAAGCCGTACGCGGGCAACGTCAAGAACTACATGAATTCGACGGCGATCGTCGAGTCACCGGCCGGCGAACGCAAGCTGTTCTACATCGCACGCTGGTCACCAACATCCTGCGCAAGAACTCCGCCGGCGAGCACCAGGCGCTGGCGATTCGCCTACAGCAGTTGATTCTCACAAATCACGGGGCGAAGTAACCTCGCGCCGAGTGCGATCAACCCGGAGTGCGCGCGCGGGCCGGTCGGGTACTTAGGCCGTTTGGGCCGCGCCGCTGCCGCATCAGAAGCGGATGCGGCCCGTCAGGATGTCCTTGTACATCACCCAATCGCCCATGAAACTGTAGAGCGGCTGCCTGAACGAGGCGGGGCGATTCTTCTCGAAGCCGAAGTGACCGACCCACGCGAATCCGTAGCCGCACAGCAGAGCCGGCAGCAGCCACCACGGGTTGCGGAACGCGATGGCAAGCGCGAGGCATGCCAGCGCAAGGCTGGAACAGACGAAATGCAGCCGACGGCACGTGCGGTTGCGGTGTTCCGACAGGTAGAACGGATAGAAGTCCGCAAACCGCGTGTATCGGCTGGCAACTGGTCGTGGTGTGGCGTTCATCACAATGGCCGAAGAATTTGAGGGAAGCCAATCTAACCCGCGCGCAATCCGACCTCAACCGGCCGCTGGTGACCACTCGATGTCGGCGGCGTGAGCCGTTGCCTGGGTACCGGTCCTGGCGCGACAGGCTCTAGTCTTCCCTAAATCAGACTGCGGAGGGATGCCGGAAAGCCGACGCTTGCTACTTGGTGATCGACCGCAGGAGTTCAGGCAGGCGTTTCTCTTCCCGTTCACGTACCGAAGCCTTCTCGCGAATCAACTCCGCAACTTGCTCCGCCAGCGCCATCGCTTCCTCTCCGAGCAGTCGACGCTGAACAGCAAGAAGCGCATCGGCTTCCGTCTCCATCGTTGAATCCCGTGTAGGCAGCCCGGAAGGATCCATGGCCTGGCCCGCGCGAGACGCCTTTGCCTGCACAGCTCCGAAGTTCTGGACGATGAAATCCCTGGCAAGACCGGGATGTCCACTGTAGCGCCAACATGGCGCATGTACCAGCTCGCAGAACCCGGTGGCCACTCGCCGGTTAATCCGAGTTCCAGGATTCGCTGCACCAGCTTCGGATTGCGCACGAGAACATCGCTCCGCCATAGAGGTAGTTGTCCTCCTGGTCGCTGGCCTCCTTGAGCAAGCGGCGCAGCGATTCAAACGTCTCGAGATCCGCGGTGCGAGCCGCCGTGCGCACGACACCCTGGCGGATCGAAGGCTCGATCGGCACGGAGGGCGTTGCAGCATAAGCAGCGAACATCGCTTTGGCCCGCATCGTCGTGTCGGCATCGTCGAAGCGGCCGAGCGTGTCGATCAGGGCATTGCGAACGCGCAGCGTTCCGGCATCATCGTCGGGTTGCGGCTTCCACCCCAGGCGGACCATGACCGGTCGCAGCAGCGATCTGCCATAGGCGCGGACGGAATCCTGCGCCGGCGACCCGGCAAATGCATCGTCCAGGTATTCGAGGTTTTCAATGACCTGCTCCCAGACAGCGCCCGCGCGCTCACCGCGCATCGAATCCAACAACCGGAAATATTCGGCGAACTCGATTCGTCCTGAACGAGCCAACGCCATGGCGTCAGCCACGAGACCGATGCGTTCCGTCGCAGGCAGGTCCGCATACGCGGCACGCAGGCGAGCCATGTTGCCCGCGTCGTACTGCACCCGGTAGTAGCCGGTATCGCCACCGTTGGCCACGACCGGCACGCAGCCAGGAAAGTTGATGTGCTGTGGCGTCTGCCCAAGAATGAGTCCGCTTTGTGCTCTCGCCCGCATGAACGATCGACAGGGACCTGCCATGTCGCGGCGAGTTCCTTCGTGCGCGTCGACGTGAATTGCTCCTGCGACAGACCGACCTGCGTGCGGCCGTCCTTGCAGTCAGTGGCGACCTTCAGCAGAGGGAAGCCACGCTGTCGGATCCAGCCTCCGATGATGGGGGTTAGGTCGGTTCCGGCGGCCTTCGAGAGGTGATACCAGAGGTCATCCGCTGTCGCATTGGAGTACTGGTGAGCGACCATGTATCTGCGCAGTCCCTCACGGAAGACAGCTTCGCCCAGTCTGTGCTTCGAACATCCCGAGTACCGCGCCACCCTTGTCGTAGGTAATCTCGTCGAAGACCTCGAAGATGGCCGACTCGTGGGCCGGCGGATCGGCCACCGCCCGCAGCCGCCTTCCCGGCGTCCAGGGCGAGGGCCTCCTCGCGCGAAAGCCGCTCGCGCACCCGGCAGCTCCACTTCGGGTTGAAATGCGCCTGGGTCTTGTTTTGCATCCACGTGGCGAATGCCTCGTTGAGCCAGATGTCATCCCACCAGGCCGCTGTTACGAGGTCGCCGAACCATTGGTGCGCGATCTCGTGGGCGGCGATGGCGAAGATCAGCTGCTGCTGCCGGGGCGGTGATCGCTTGGGGTCGTATAGAAGCAAGTTCTCGTTGTAGGAGATCGCGCCCCAGTCTTCCATCGCGCCTCGCGCGCACGCCGGGAATCGCCAGCTGGTCGAGTTTGGGCAGCATGTATGGGACGCCGAAGTAATCGCGGTAATAGCCCAGCAGCTGCTTGGTGACCTCCATGGCGTAGCGTGCTTCCTGAGCGCGCCCAGGTGCCGTCAGGATGCGCAGCGCGATCCCGTCGAAGCTATCGGTCAGAGCGTCGAACTCCCCCACCGCCAAAGCCACGAGATATGTTGGCATCGAAGGCGAGCGGGCGAACACGGTCTCGCGCCGGCCGTCCGCGAGGGCAGACTGCGTCACGGCCGGCATGTTGGACACGGACTCGAAGCTGGCGGGTGCAGTGATGACGATGTCGAAGGTCGCACGAAAGGCGGGTTCGTCGAATGAAGGGAAGACGGCCCGAGCGTGGGTCGGCTCGAGCTGGGTCGCGAGCATATGGCGAGGCGTGTCACGACCGGCAGTGCGGTACTCGACGTGAAACAGCCCCTGTCCGCGCGTTTCGACCTTACCGCGATAGTCGATGCCCAGTCGCCAGCGACCCGGCATCAAAGGTTCGGCCGACTTCCGCTGATGAGCCACTGATTGACTCTTCTTCTCCGGCGTGACTATGACGTCGCGTGTCGGCCCGGACTCGCTCGTCAGAGTGACGCTCATGGCATCCAGCTCGGTAGCGTGCAGGACGATGGCGGACGTGGGCCGGCGAACGGTGATGTCAATGTCGGCTCGACCACTAAACGTATCGCGCGCCGGGTCAAGCTCAAACCTGAGCGTGTAATGGGTGGGAACGACGTCCTTGGGCAGCCGGCCCGGCGTCAAATCGAAGTCGAACCGCGCCGCGGCTGCGGCGGTCGCGAAGGAAAGGAGTCCGACCATCAACGCAACTGCCACGCCGGCCCTCTGCCAGGGTCGCGCGTATCCGCCAGCTGACTGCAACGAAGTGAACATTGGAGAGCAGCCCTTTGCAGGAAATCCGCCTGGTGAAGGTTCAGGCGTGGTTCAAGACATGTGAGATCTTGTAAACGAAGTGGCGCAAGAATGCACTAGCCGAAGCCCGAATCAGATCACATGGCAATCGAGCCCGGCCGGTCATGCTGTCACGCTTAGCACCAGGGCTGCCGCACCCAGCACCAGCACGCCGGCGAGTCGATCGGTCCAGCGCGCGTAGCGCGGATCGGTGGCGATACGCGTCGCGCGTGAGCGAGCCAGCCGTAGCCCGCGAGGATGAAGAACTCCGGAATGATCGAGCCTGCAGCCAGCCAGAGCATCTGCGGGCCGATCGCCAGCCGCGGATCGACGAACTGCGGCAGGATCGCGACAAAGAAGATCAGCGTTTTGGGATTGGCGAGTTGCAGCGTCAGGCCGGCGAGATAGAGATCGCGCGGAAGGCGGCTGTGCGTGCCGGAGTTGCGAGACCGTGATCGGCGAGGACCGACCGAATAGGGCCGACAGTCCGACGTAGACGAGATATGCCGCGCCGATCCACTTCACCGCGATGAAGAACTCGCGCGAGGCCACCAGCACGGCACCCAGCGCCGTGGCCGAGATCGCAAAGTAGATTGCATTGGCGCTCAGGATGCCGAGGCTGGCATAGGTCGAACGACGCGCGCCGTGCGCGAGTCCGCACGCGATGACCAGCATCACTGCCGGACCGGGCGACAGTGAAAGCGCGATCTCGGTGAGGACGTACAGCCAGTACGTGTCCCAGTTGACTGCGGGCAGCAACGCGCAGTGCTCCGCCTGCGGTCAGGCCGTCGCATGGCATGAATACGCGGCCGGCGAAATCCTGCAGCGCGCGTAGTACTTCATCCGGGCGTTCCGCCATCAGCGAGTGCCCGCCGCCCGCGACTCGTACGACGGTGGCATCGGCGACGGCGTCGATCAACGCCTGCGCCGATCGTATCGGCGTCATGGTGTCGCATTCTCCGAGGACGAAGAGCGCGGGCAGCGCAGCGCGCTCGCCGCGTCGAGCCCACCCTGGTAACCTTTGCAGGCCGCGAAGTCGGTCGGCAGGACGGCGGCACCGTCGCGCTTCGTGATCCGTTCCATCAGGCGCAGGTTCTGCCAGACATTGGAGAAGCCGGGGCCCGGATTGGCCGGCTTGCGTTCGAAGGCCGCAGCGGAGGGGCTATGCGACCAGACGTTGATCATGTCCATGCGGCAGAGGAAGGATCGTCGCGGGTGGCGCCGAGCAGTGCATCGGAGACGCGCATCGGAAACGCCGTGGCGACCAGCGCGACGCCGCACAACGCTCCGGCAGCCGCCGTGCGACTTCCAATGCGATCAGCGACCCCATGCTCTGGCCGACCAGCATCAGCCGTCGCGCACCGCTCGCGGTCAATCCCTCTGCGACGCGGTCGGCGATCGCTTCGACACTGGCGGCGGCGGACCTTCACTGCGCCATGTGTCCGGGCAGGTCCAGCGCGAGCACGCTGTAGCCGTGGTGCGCAAGGTAGCGGCTCTGCAGGATCCACACGCTGTGGTCGTGCTGGGCGCCGTGCATGAACACCACGCGTCGGCAGCGCCGGGTCGAAGGGCTTGCCGCCGGTGTAGGCGTAGGCTGCTGGCCGTACGGTCAGCATGGCTGCCATCTATTTGCCCGCTTTCTGCGCCGCGCTTCAAGGCCGTGCGCGAGGTCTTCGATCAGGTCGTCCGCATCCTCCAGCCCGATCGACAGCCGCATCGTGCCCTGGGTGATGCCGGCTGCTGCCAGCGCGGCGTCGTCCATGCGGAAGTGCGTCGTCGATGCCGGATGGATCACCAGCGACTTGGCGTCGCCGACGTTGGCCAGGTGCGAAAATATCTCCAGCGCCTCGACGAAGCGCTCGCCCTGCAGCGCGGACCCCTTGATGTTGAAGCTGAACACGGCGCCGCAGCCGCGCGGCAGCAGTGTCTGTGCGAGCGCGTGATCGGGGTGCGATTCGAGTTCCGGGTAGGCGACCGACTCGACCACCGGGTGCGCCGCCAGGAACTCGACCACCTTGCGCGTGTTGTCGACGTGCCGCTGCATGCGCAGCGGCAGCGTCTCGATGCCCTGCAGGATCAGGAACGCGGTGTGCGGGCTCATGCAGGCGCCGAAGTCGCGCAGCCCCTCGCGCCGCGCGCGCAGCAGGAACGGGGCGACCGTGCTCTCCTCGGAAAACTTCATCCCGTGGAAGCCGCCGTACGGCTCGGTGAGCTTCGGAAACTTGCCGCTCGCGACCCAGTCGAAGGTGCCGCCGTCGACCAGCACCCCGCCGATGGCGACGCCGTGGCCGCCGAGGAACTTGGTCGCCGAGTGATAGACGAGGTCGGCGCCGTGATCGAACGGCTTCATCAGCCACGGCGTGGTGAAGGTCGAGTCCACCAGCAGCGGCAGGCCGTGCTCGTGCGCGATCGCGGCCACCGCCGGGATATCGAGCACGTCCAGCCCGGGATTGCCCAGCGTCTCGCCGAACAGCAGCCGGGTGTTCGGGCCGGATCGCGGCGCGCCAGCCGTCGAGGTCGCGCGGATTGACGAACGTGGTCTCGATGCCGAAGCGCGCCAGCGTGTAGTGCAGCAGGTTGTGCGAGCCGCCGTAGAGCGCGCGGCTGGCAACGATGTGACCGCCCGCGCCCATCAGCGTGGCGATCGCCAGATGCAGCGCGGCCTGGCCGCTGGCGGTCGCGATCGCGCCGACCCCCCTCTCGAGCGCCGCCATGCGTTCCTCGAGCACGGCGATGGTCGGATTGGAGATGCGCGAGTACACATGGCCGGCGCGCTCCATGTTGAACAGTGCCGCCGCGTGATCCGAGTCCTCGAACACATACGAGGTCGTGGCGTAGATCGGCACGGCGCGTGCGCCGGTGGCCGGGTCGGGCGGCTGGCCGGCGTGCAGTGCCAGCGTGTCGAAGCCTGGGTAGCGGACGGTCATGAGAATCGCGGTGAACTCGGTGAAGCCAAGATGATGCCAGCCCGGCGCCTTGCGCTGCCCTGCGTGGTCGGGCAGGGCGGCTGCCGCCGCTACACTCTTGCGCCAATGATGGACACGAGAGCAGTTCTCTATCCCGCGATCGAGCCGCATGACAGCGGCATGCTGGCGCTCGACGACATTCATACGATGTACTGGGAGACGGTCGGCAATCCCGCCGGCGTACCGGTGCTGTTCCTGCACGGCGGGCCGGGCGGGGGCTGCTCGCCCGAGCATCGGCGCTTCTTCGACCCGGAGTTTTTCCGTGCGGTGCTGTTCGACCAGCGCGGCGCGGGCGCCTCGACGCCGCTCGGCGAAGTGGAAGCCAACACCACGCAGCAGCTGGTCGCCGACATCGAGATGCTGCGGGAGTACCTCGGCATCGACCGCTGGCTGGTGTTCGGCGGCTCCTGGGGCAGCACGCTCGGACTGGCCTACGGGCAGGCGTACCCGGCGCGCTGCAGCGGCTTCCTGTTGCGGGGGATCTTTCTCGGGCGACAGGAAGAGATCGACTGGTTTCTGTACGGCCTGCGACAGATCTTTCCCGAGGTCTGGCAGAAGTTCGCGGGCATGCTGCCGGAAGATGAGCGCGGTGATCTGCTGCGCGGCTACCGCAAGCGCCTGTTCGACCCGGACGCTCGCGTCCACGTCGCCTACGCGCGCGCGTGGAGCGAATACGAGGGCGCGTGTTCGACGTTGTTGCCGAACCCCGAACTGGTACAGCACTTCGCCAACGAGGCCCTCGGGTTGGCGCGGCTCGAAGCGCATTACTTTGAGCATCGCTGCTTTCTCGGGCCCAACCAGCTGCTACGGAACATGGACGGGCTGCAACGGCATCCGGCGTCCATTGTGCATTGCGCGCTACGACATGGTGTGCCCGATCCTGAGCGCGGATGAACTGGCCCGCGCGTGGCCGACGGCGCGCTACACCGTTGTGCCGGACGCCGGCCATTCGGTGTGGGAAACCGCGGTCCGCGCGACGGTCGTCGCCGAACTCGAGCACTTCAAGTCCCTGCTAGGCTGACGTAACCCATGCCACGCTTCGCTGCCAACATCAGCTTGCTGTACCCGGAACATGCGCTCGTCGACCGGATCGGCGCGGCAGCGCGCGACGGTTTCGCTGCGGTCGAAGTGCAGGGGCCTTACGCGGTGGCGCCCGGCGAGTTGCGCCGTGCGCTGCATGACGCCAGCAGCCGGCTGGTACTGATGAACGCTCCGGTCGGCGAGTCTGGCGGCGGCGAGCGCGGGCTGGCCGCGCTTCCGGGCCGCGAAAAGGAGTTCGAAGCCTCCATTGCGACGGCGCTGGAGTATGCGCGGAGCGTCGAGGTCCCGCGCGTTCACGTGATGGCCGGAGTGCCGTCGGCTGATGTTCCGCACGCGGACGCACTCGCGGCCTACGAGCGCAACATCGCCCATGCGTGCGCAGCGTTCGGCCGGCATGGGATCGAAGTGATGATCGAGCCGCTGAATCCGCGCGACGTTCCTGGATACTTTCTCGGTCGGCTGGCGCTCGCATCCGAGATCATCGAGCGCCAGCCTGCGCCCAAGCCCCGGCTGCAGTTCGACTTCTATCACCTGCAGATCATCGGGGGCGACCTGATCCGGCACTTCGCGCAGTACATGGCGCAGGTCGGACACGTGCAGATTGCTGGCGTGCCCGACCGTCACGAACCGGACACCGGAGAAGTGAACTATGCGTTCGTCTTCCGGGAACTGGACCGTCTGGGGTACGCAGGCTGGGTCGGCTGCGAGTACCGCCCCGAGCGGACCGGACCGGGTGGCACATCTGCGGGATTGGGCTGGCTGCGCCGAGTCTGAATTTCCCTTGTTCACTCGCAGGCGCCGGTCTAGGATGCCCCGGAAACATGACAGCGGTACGGCACCCTGGAGAAGACGATGAAAGTCAGCGACATCCTGCGCGTCAAGGGAACTGCGCTCTACACCGTCACACCGGATTCGCCGCTGGCCAAGGCGGTGAGCGTCATGGCCGAACTGGACATCGGGTCCGTCGTCGTCATGGAATATGGCGAGCTGGCGGGCATGCTGACGTTTCGTGAGGTCATCAACCGCATCCATGCCAACGGCGGGGCGGTCGGAGAGATCAGTGTGCGCAAGGTGATGGACGACGCGCCGCTCACGGTCACACCGGAGACCGAGGTGATGGAGGTGCGCCGCCTGATGCTCGAAAGGCATGCACGATATTTGCCAGTGCTTGACGGTCGCACACTGGTCGGCGTCATTTCGTTCTACGACGTTGCGCGCGCCGTGCTCGAGGAACAAAGCTTCGAGAACCGCATGCTCAAAGCCTACATTCGCGACTGGCCCGAGCCCGAGGACGCGCGCTCGAACTGAGGCGGCCGGATGGGCGCGCTCGACGAGCGCGTATGGGCGGCACACGGAGACGCCTGGCAGGCCGAGGGACGGCTAAGGCAGTCTCTTGGCGGCGGAGCCGCTGAACTGCCGGGGATCCGCCTGATGGCCTCCGGACTGCCGCACGCGCCGTGGAACAACGGCGATGTCACCGATCCCGCGCTGGTCGACGTGAATCGAGTGCGCGCGTGGTATGCGGCGCGCGCGAACGGCAGCGGTGTCCCGTGGGGCGTACGCGTGCCGTCGGGCCGTCGCTTCGAGCACGGTCGGTTCATCTTCCGGAAGCGTTGCATGGGCCTCGTTCCGGAGTGCTTCAGGCCGTTCAAGGCTTCCTCGGGAATCGAGATCGGCGTTGCAGCGTCAACTGACGTCGACGCGGTTGCTGCGATCGACGCCGCGGCGTTCGGCGACCCCATCGAACAGAACCGGCCCTGGGTCGAGCCACATCTGGGCGCCGCGGGTTTCGTCGTTGCGCTCGCCCGGCTGGAAGGTGAGCCGGTGGGAGTCGCCACCGCAATCTGCACCAAGGATCGTGCGGGATCCTGCGTCGGGATCTTCGGCGTAGGAGTACTCGAGCGCGCGAGGCGCAAGGGGATTGGCAGCGCGCTCACGTCGTGGCTCATTGAACGGGCCTTTGCCCGCGGGGCCACGCTCGGGCACCTCAACCCCGACAGCGACGCCGCCGCGTTCCTCTATGCGAAGCTCGGATTTGTCGAGGGTGCCGGTCTGGATATCTACGGCGGCCTGTAGCCCAAACTCGGTGGGAGCGAGTGCCGAGAGGCTCGCCGGCGCGCATGTCACGCTGATCGCGCCGCGCGCCAGCGAGCGGGACCCAGTCCCGTCCATCGCTGGAATGCCCGCGTGAAGCAGCTAGGGTCGCCATAGCCCACAATGGACGCGATCTCGTTGATGGGTGTTCGCGTGTTTTCCAATAGCTGGCACGCGGCATCCCGGCGCACTTCTTCCCGCAGCTGACGAAAGGTCGTACTTTCGGCGGCCAGTTCGCGGTTAAGCGTCCGGCCATGTATTCCCATGCGCTTCGCGACTGTCTCCAACGAACAGTCGGGAGACGTGATCATGACGCGCAGCAGACGGCGCACCTTCGCGACGGTGTGATCCTCCGCCCGGAGTCTCAGCTCCCTGACGCGGTCCGCCATGAATTTGTGAAGCAGTGGATCCGCCGCCGGCAGCGGGTCTCGAAGCGCTCGCGCGGGAAAGATCAACGCCGACTGCTCGGCATCAAATCGCGGCCGGACACCGAAGAAACGCTGGTATGGCTCCACTTTGCCTGGTCGAGAAAATGCTAGCCGCAGTTCGCTCGGCTGCCATTGCGGACCAGACAAGCCGCGCATGATGTTGGCGGCGAGCGCCATGACGGCAGCCAGAACCTGCTCCATGCCATCGACTTCCGCATGGACAAGCACATAGCTCAGCGTCGCGAAGCGGCCGTCGATCTTGACCGAGACGACCGCCGAGCGATCCTGACGTTGAGATCGTGTGCCAGCAGCCCAAGCGCTGCGCCAACGCTATTCGCGCTCTGCGCGAGGAATCCAAGCGCACCAAGTGAGGATATGCCGGCCCGTTGGCCGACGAGCAGGCCGAAGTGATCGCAGCTCGTGCGCTCGGCACAGCGGGCGAAGAGGCGTCCGAGCGTCGCCATCGGGATCGTGTGCTCAGGATCGTCGAAGAACGACACCGCGAGGCCGAAGTCCTTGAGCACACCGACCGGTTCCGTGCCGAGCTCGCGCAGCACCGCGGGTATCGACATGGCTGGCCCGATGCGCAGCATCGACTCGTCGACGATTTCGCGGCCGGGGATGCGGGCAATGCTCGGCCGTCGGCGTGCGCGAGTAGACATCACCCTTCCTAAAATCGGTTGTCGCGAAGTATCAATTTTGTGGCGTGAAATATCAAGCATGATTTCGCGGTCCACTGCACGATGCGGCCTCGAGAGAGAAACGGCGCAGAGGACGAGGATGAATATCTACAAGGACAAGGTTGCGGTGGTCACTGGGGGCGCGTCGGGCATCGGGCGGGCTCTCGCAATCCAGCTCGCCGAAGCCGGGGCGCGAGTCGCGGTGTCGGATGTCAACCAGGCGGGCCTGGATGAAACCCTGAAGCTGCTGCCCAAAGGAGCAACCGCCGGCGATTCCAGCGTCAGAGCCAAAGGCTATCTGCTCGACGTGTCGTCATCGAAGGCGGTGCTGGCTCACGCTGAGGACGTCAAGCGCGATTTCGGCACGGCACACTTCATCTTCAACAATGCGGGCGCCACCGTGGTCGGCTCGGTCGAGCACACTTCGATCGAGGAGTACGAGTGGCAGCTAGGAATCAACCTGTGGGGCGTGCTTTACGGCACCAAGGCGTTCCTGCCGATGATGCTGGCGCAGCGCGAAGGCTGCATCGTGAATATCTCGAGCGTCTTCGGCTTCATCGGTTACCCGGTGCAAAGTGCCTACAACATGTCGAAGTTCGCGGTGCGCGGCCTCACCGAGTGTCTGTGGTCCGAGCTCGAGGGAACCGGCGTGCGCGCGGTCTGCGTCCATCCGGGCGGAATCGCCACCAACATCGAGCGCGCCGGTCGCCGGGTCAAGGCCGCCGGCCCGCAGGAAGAGGAATTCGCCCAGTTGACCGCGAAGATGCTGCGGACGCCGCCCGAGCGGTGCGCGGCCGACATCATCAACGGCGTCCGCAAGGGCAACAAGCGGATCGTCACGGGTTACAAGTCATCGACCATGTTCTGGTTGCCTCGCTTGTTCCCGAATGCCTACCCGTCCTTGTTGAAGATGTTCGCCTGACGGCGCGAAGGGAACGCGTAGTAGTTTGATCGACAACTCACGTTCCGTCATTCGCGGCGAATTGCGTCTGTTACATCGATGTGAAAAGAGCAGTCCGGTATCGTCGAACGGTACTGACGTCATCGCTTCCGATTGCTGAACTCCAGCGGCGCTACGGCGCGCATGCGACGCTCGGGGTCAATACAAACTTGCATTTGAAAGGGAACGCCAATGAAGAGGTTGCTTGAAGCAGCTGTCCTTGTTTGTGCTCTTGCGGTCGGCATGACAGGTTGCGGCAAGAAGGACGATCCGATCGCCACCGCGGAGAAGAAAGACGCCACCAAGCCCAGCGCCATCGCGATCAAGGACGCCGTCAAGGAAGCCTATATCTACGGCTTCCCGATGCTGATGAACTACGGCGTCATGCACGCGTACTTCATCGACAAGAATTCCGGCCAGTACAAGGCGCCGTTCAACACGATCTACAACGAGGCGCGCGTGTTCACCTACAAGGACACCGCGATCGTCACTCCTAACAGTGATACCCCGTATTCCTTCGTCGGCCTCGACCTGCGGGCAGAGCCCATCGTGCTGTGCGTGCCCAAGGTCGAGAAGTCCAGGTATTACGACGTCCAGCTCGTCGACATGTACACGTTTAACTACGGCTACATCGGCTCCCGCGCGACGGGCAACGACGCTGGCTGCTATGCCGTCGCAGGCCCCGACTGGAAGGGCGATGCGCCCGCTGGAATCAAGAAAGTGTTCCGTTCGGAGACTCAGTTCGGGCTGGTCGGTTACCGGACCCAGCTCTTCGGATCGAAGGACATGCCGAAGGTGATGAAGGTCCAGGCAGGCTACAAAGTGCTGCCGCTTTCGCAGTTCCTCAAACAGCCGGCGCCGCCGGCCGCGCCCGCGATCGACTGGCCACCGTTCACCAAGGACGACATGAAGGCGCCGTTCGCAAAGTATCTGAACTTCATCCTGCAATTCTGTCCGCCAGTGCCGGAGGAGACAGCGCTGCGTGCGAAGTTCGCGACGATCGGCATCGAGGCGGGCAAAGCATTCGACTTCGACAAGCTTTCCGAAGAGCACAAGGCCGAGTACGTGCTCGGTATCAAGGAAGGCTACGACGCGATCGAGCACAAGCGAAACAACTTCGGCAAGGTCGTCAACGGCTGGCTGATCGGTTCGCTTCTTGGTGACCGTGCCTTTTTCAACGGCGACTGGCTGGCGCGCGCTGCCGGCGCGCTGGCGGGCATCTATGGCAACAGCGCCGAGGAGGCCGTGTATCCACTGGCGAAGCACGACGCTAAGGCTGAAGCGCTGGACGGCCGTAAACACAACTACACGCTGACCTTCGCCAAGGATCAGCTCCCGCCGGTCAACGCTTTCTGGTCGGTCACGATGTACGACGGCAAGACGCAATTGCTTATCGAAAACCCGATCAACCGTTACCTCATCAATTCGCCGATGGTGGCGCAAATGAAGAAAAACGTGGACGGGTCGCTGACGATCTACATACAGAGCAAGTCGCCCGGCAAAGCGAAGGAGTCGAACTGGCTGCCGGCGCCGGACGGTCCGATTTATATGGTCATGCGCCTGTACTGGCCGAGAACCGAAGCGCCGTCGATCCTGCCGCCGGGCGATGGCACCTGGCAGCCGCCCACCATCGTCGCGGCCAAGTGACCGGTCCCAGCCAAAACCGGCGTCAACTGCGGCTGGATGCGACGAACGGCACCTGAGCCGGATGAACCGCAATTCGGCGCTCAGACGCGACGAAACCGGCTTTGCAGTTCACGCCGCGATTCCTGCACCTCGTCGCAAGTCGCTCGAAGTGCCGACCGCGACTGCCTACAGTGCGTTCATCGACACCGGACACCGCTTCAAGAAAGGACCGAACGATGAACGCCAAGTACTCCACCCCCGCCCGCGTCAAGATCTCAGCGCTTGTCGGTGCCGTGATCGCCAGCGTCGTCGTGCTGGGCAGTACGGTGGCTGGCATGCAGCCGACTGACGAGTTCAACGGTCAGCTTGTTGCGCTGGAACGCGTCGTCATCACTGCCGCTTCGAGCCCGACGACGAATCGCTGAACGCGGCGCGGAATCAGCGAGCAGCCTTCGGTCCCGGCGCGCGGCGCCGCCTCGACAAAGCCCGGCTTCGGCCGGGCTTTGTCATATCCATCCCGGAACGTTGCCTCGATGCAGGTTCCTCTCCGATGCCCGCAGAGCGACTGACATAATCTCCCGCGCCATTGCTGCGTCGAACGCGGCGCGACGGCGAATGAACTGCGGGAGGGGGAGTGAGTTCGAAGAACCAGTTTGTCCTGTTGCGCGAGCGCCGCTTCGCGCCGCTGTTCTGGGTTCAGTTCCTCGGGGCGGCCAACGACAACATCTTCAAGTTCGCCTTTACTCTGCTGGCGACATACGCCGCGGCCAGATGGGGCGATGTCGATCCGCACTTCGCTGGGTTCCTGATCGGGGCGCTTTTCATCGCGCCGTTCATGCTGTTCTCGGCCACCAGTGGACAGCTGGCGGACAAGCTGGAGAAGTCGTGGTTCATTCGTCGCGTCAAGGACGCCGAGATCGTAGTCATGGTGATCGGCGCCGCCGGGCTGGCCCTGCAGTCTGCCGTACTCGTCTACGTCGCGATCTTCCTGCTGGGCCTGCAGTCGACCGTGTTCGGACCCGTCAAGTACTCCTATCTGCCGCAGCACCTCGACGCGCACGAGGTCACAGGCGGCAACGGCATGGTGGAAATGGGAACGTTCGTCGCGATCCTGCTCGGCACGATCGGCGGCGGCCTGCTGATCGGCGAATTCGGAGACCGTGGCGCACTCCTCACGGCGGCGGTCGTGCTGCTGGTTGCAGTACTCGGACGGATCGCAGCGCAATTCGTGCCGCACTCGCCCGCGGCGGATCCCGGTCTCACGATCAACTGGAATCCGTTCACTGAGACGTGGGCCAACCTGAAGATCGCCCATGGCGACGTCGCGGTGTTCAACTCGATCATCGGCATCTCATGGCTCTGGTTCTTCGGCTCGGTCTTCCTGACGAGCTTCACACCGTACGCGCGCGAGAACCTGGGCGGCAATGAAGCCGTCGTCACGTTCCTGCTCGCCGTGTTTTCGATCGGCATTGGCATGGGTTCACTCGCGTGCGAGAGGCTCTCCGGGCGCCGCGTAGAGATCGGGCTGGTCCCCTTCGGGTCGATCGGCATGACGATCTTCGCCATCGACCTGTACTTTGCATCAGTGAAGTTTGTGCCGATGACGGACGGCACGCTGAGCCAATTCCTGTCGTGGCCCGGTGCCTGGCGGATCGTGCTGGACCTGGCGCTGCTGGCGCTGTTCGCGGGGCTCTATTCGGTACCGCTGTATGCACTGATCCAGACACGCGCAGATCGGGCGCGCGTCGCTCGTATCGTCGCGGCGAACAACATACTGAATGCCGTCTTCATGGTCGTTGCGTCGCTGGCCGCCACCGCATTGCTCGCGTCGGGACTCAGCATTCCGCAGCTGTTCCTTGTCACGGCGCTGATGAACGCGGCCGTGGCGATCTACATCTACCGCCTGGTGCCGGAATTTCTGCTGCGCTTCCTGGCCTGGATGTTGGCGCACTCGCTTTACCGTGTGCGCTCGATCAACACGGACAGCATCCCGGCCGAGGGTGCGGCGGTGCTGGCGTGCAATCACGTCAGCTTCGTCGACGCTGTCCTGATCATGGGCGCAAGCCCGCGTCCGATCCGCTTCGTGATGGACCATCGCATCTTCAAGGTCCCGCTGATGAACTGGTTCTTCAAGACTGCCAAGGCGATCGCGATCGCGCCGGCACGCGAGGACCCGCAGATGCTCGAACGCGCCAATCAGCGCATCGACGCGGCGCTGGCCGACGGCGATCTCGTATGCATTTTCCCGGAAGGCAAGATCACATTCGACGGCGAACTCAGTCCCTTCAAGCAGGGCGTGCAGAAGATCGTCGAGCGCGTCCCGGTGCCCGTGTATCCGATGGCATTACGCGGACTGTGGGGCTCGTTCTTCTCCCGCTACGGCGGCGCAGCCTTCTCGCGTCCGGTGGAAGCGCGCCTGCAGCGCGGACTGCGATCGAAGGTTGAACTCATTGTCGGCGCTCCACTGCCGCCGGAGGCGGTCACTCCGGAGTTGCTGATGGAGCGCGTTGCGCTGCTGCGGGGCGACGAACCCTGATGGCCCGTTCGGCGCACACGGGAGAGTCGAAGCGCCGCTCTTCCGCACCGACCGTCAACCTCGCGTTGCAGGGCGGCGGCTCGCATGGCGCGTTCACGTGGGGCGTGCTCGACGCGCTGCTCGAGGCGAAGCGCCTGGAAGTCGAGGGCATCACGGGAGCCAGCGCCGGTGCAATGAACGCGGTTGTGCTGGCCGAAGGCTGGCGCCGTGGGCGGGCCGCGAAGAAAGGCGATGGACCGGCCGGCGCGCGGGCGCATCTTCGGAAACTCTGGGAGGGCGTGGGTGCACTGCCCAATGCTTTCACGACGAGATGGATGGCGCCGGCTGTGGCGCAGAGCGCCGCCACGCTGGTCGACGTCTGGTCGTTGCTCTTCTCTCCTTATCAGCTCAATCCGTTCGATTACAACCCGCTGCGCGACCTGCTGCGTTCCCTTGTCGACTTCGATGCACTGCGAGCGGACTCCCCGTTCAAGCTCTTTGTCTGTGCGACCAATGTGCGCAGTGGCCGGGCCCGCGTGTTCCGTGAGCACGAACTGACCTGCGACATGCTGCTCGCCTCAACTGCGCTGCCGACCTCGTTCCGCGCTGTCGAGATCGAAGGCGATGCCTACTGGGATGGCGGCTACATGGGCAATCCGGCGCTCTATCCGCTCTTTTACGCGACCAAGACCAAGGACCTCCTGCTGGTGCAGATCAACCCCCTGCAGCGACCCGACGTTCCCACCACGCCACAGGACATCCTCGAGCGCATCAACGAGATCAGCTTCAATGCATCCCTGCTGCACGAGCTGCGCGCCATTGCCTTCGTGCAACGCCTGCTCGACGACCAGCGGGTCGATCCCAGGCACTACAAGCGCATCAACCTGCACATGATCGAAGCCGAGGAAAAGCTGCGGACACTCGGTGCGGCGACGAAATCGGACACCTCGCCTGCCTTCATCGAGCAGTTGTTCGCGATCGGGCGTACGGCGGCGCTTGACTGGCTGGACCGGTCGATTCATTACGTCGGGCACGCTTCAGGCGTGCGCATTGCCGAGCGCTTCCTGTGAACCGACAGGCGCGACTTACAATCCGCTCCTCCACTTCAATCGAACTCTTTCAAATTTGATGGCCGGTTCCACCTTCGGTCACCTGCTGCAGGTAACCAACTTCGGTGAGTCGCATGGTCCCGCGATCGGATGCGTGGTCGACGGCTGTCCGCCCGGACTGGCGCTCAACGAGACAGACCTGCAGCCCGATCTCGACCGGCGCAAGCCTGGAACGTCGCGGCATGTGACACAGCGGCGCGAGTCCGACCGCGTCGAGATCCTGTCCGGGGTCTACGAAGGTCGCACTACCGGCACGCCGATCGCGCTGCTCATCCGCAATGAAGACGCGAAGAGCAAGGACTACGCAGACATCGCCGATACCTTCCGTCCCGGACACGCGGACTACACCTACTGGCGCAAGTACGGCGTGCGCGATCCGCGCGGCGGGGGACGCTCATCGGCTCGTTTGACGGCGCCGATGGTGGCGGCGGGTGCTTTGGCCAAGAAGTGGTTGCGCGAGAAATACGGCACGCGGATTCGCGGCCACATGCAGCAGATTGGCGACATCGCGATCCCGTTCGAGTCGTGGGACGAGGTCGAACGCAATCCGTTTTTCGCTCCGAGCGCCGACATCGTGGCCGAGCTCGAAGCGATGCTCGATCAGCTCCGCAAGAACGGGGACTCGGTCGGTGCACGCCTGCGAGTGGTCGCAAGTGGCGTGCCGGTGGGCCTCGGGGCGCCGCTTTTCGACAAACTCGATGCGGACATTGCCTACGCGATGATGGGGATCAACGCCGTGAAGGGGGTCGAGATCGGCGCAGGCTTCCAGTCCGTGACGCAGCTGGGGTCGCAGCATGGCGACGAGCTGCTGCCCGATGGATTCGTCAGCAACAATTCCGGCGGAATGCTCGGCGGAATCTCCAGCGGCCAGGACATCGAAGTCTCGATCGCGGTCAAGCCGACCTCGAGCATCCGTCTGCCGCGGCGCTCGATCACCCGCGCGGGCATGGCGACTGTCGTTGAAACACACGGGCGGCACGACCCGTGCGTCGGCATCCGGGCCACACCGATCGCCGAAGCGATGCTGGCCCTGGTGCTGATGGATCACGCGCTGCTGCATCGGGCGCAGAACGCAGACGTTCACCACGCGGTCGCGCCGATCAGGGCTCGGTCCCCATCGCGCTTGATGTCCCGCCGAGTGGCTGCCGACCCGGCCTGGCGGCTTGGGGCGCTGTACGGCGCCTATTTCGGCTTCGCTGGAGTCATCGCCCCCTACCTGCCGCTGTACTTCCAGTGGCGCGGGCTGAGTGCATTCGAAGTTCGGCGTCCTGATCGCGATGGGCCAGGCGATGCGCGTGTTCGGCCCGAATCTGTGGGGCTACCTCGCCGACCACGCCGACGCGGCGAACACCGATCCTGCGCGCCACGGCGGTCGCGCTGCTGTTGGCCTTCGCATTGCTGCTCGCGCCGGGCGGATTCGCGTTACGTGTTCGGCGTGATGCTGCTGGTCAACCTGTTCCAGACAGCTCAGATGCCGATTGCAGAAGCGCTGGCCTCGGCCAGCATGTTCGCCGCGCGGACGCTGCGACGCGGTACGGCCGGCTGCGCGTCTGGGGTTCGGTCGCGCTTCATGCGGTCGTACTGGCCGCCGGTCCGCTACTTCGATCGCTACGGCATTGCCTCTGCGCTCTGGCTCGGGCTGGCGCTCGCCGCGCTGCTGGTCGTGGTGTCGTGGCAGGTGCCGGAAGGACGGCCGGCCGAGCATTGCGCACGAACGGCGTATCGGTCCGCCGGCGGCTGCGCGAGCCGCGCGTGCGCTGGTTCCTGTTGTCCGCCGGCCTGATGGTGTTTGCCCATGGCGCGCTCTACGCCTATCTGTCGATCTATCTGGCGCAGCTCGGTTACAGCAAGACGGCGATCGGGGTGTTCTGGGTCCTCAGCATCCTGCTGGAGATCGTGTTCTTCGTCACCCAGGGCCGCTGGTTCGTTCGCTTCGGACTCTATCCGCTGCTGCTTGCAAGCTTCTTCGTCGCCGCGGTCCGGTTCTCTGCTGATCGCGGAGCTGGCCGACGGTCTTGGTGGGTCCTGGCTATCGCGCAGATGCTGCATGTCATGACGTTTGCGGTTCATCACAGCGCCTCGGTGCTGACGATCCAGCGCTGGTTTCCCGGCCGTGCCGCGGCGCGAGGTCAGGCGGTCTATATCAGTGCGGCCTAGGGCATCGGCGGAACCGGCGGCAGCCTGGCGGCGGCATACTTGTGGACGCTGGCCGGCCCGGGCATGGGCGTTTGCTTCGGGAAGCCTTGCGGCCCTGCTCGGTGCGTGGGCGCTCCGCAGAGGCGCGACAGCACGATCGCCGGCCTTGCTTCCGCGCATCCGTTGCAGATCGAATCCAATCGAAGCGTTCGAAGTCATGAAGTCTCATTCCCTGGTCAGGATGCTGCTCGGTCATCTTGGTGCTCGCTGCGGTCTGTGCTGGCTGCCAGACTGAGCAGACCACGCGCAGCGGCGATATCGGCGTCGATCGCAAGCAGAAGATGACGTCGCTCGTCAGCAGCAAGGAAGTCGAGCAGCAGGCGAGCCAGCAGTATGCGCAGGTGCTGGCCGAGGCGAGCAAAAAGGGCCTGCTCAATCAGAATCCCCAGGAGGTGCAGCGCGTACGTGCGATCGCAGACCGGCTCATCGCGCAGGTCAAGGTCTTCCGCGACGACGCGCCGCAGTGGAAGTGGGAAGTTAATGTGCTCACCTCCAAGGACGTCAATGCCTGGTGCATGCCCGGCGGCAAGATCGCCGTCTATACCGGGCTGATCGAAAAGCTCAAGCTGAGCGACGACGAACTCGCGGCTGTCATGGGGCACGAAATTGCCCACGCTCTGCGCGAGCATGCGCGTGAACGCATGGGGCGCCAGATGGCGACACAGACGGCCACGGCCGTTGGCGCGATCGCGCTGCAGATCTTCACCGGCGTGTACATCGATCCGCAGATTGCCGGAACCTTCACGCAGGCCATGTTCGTGCTGCCGAACAGTCGCGAGAACGAGCAGGAAGCCGACCTGATCGGCATCGAACTGGCAGCGCGCGCCGGATACGATCCGCGCGCCGCGATCACGTTATGGCAGAAGATGGCGCAGGCGGGCGGCAGCGGACCGCCCGAGTGGTTGTCGACCCACCCGAGCCATGAGACGCGGCTGCGCGAATTGCAGAACGACGTACAGAAGGTGATGCCGCTCTACGAGAAGGCAAAGGCTAGCGAAGCCCGCCGGCATAACGTGACAAGCCGCCTAGGCAAGTACCAGTTCGATCCGGGCAGTGAGCTTGGTTGCCGCGGGCCAGTGGATGCGACGTCGTCGATGTCGGTTCGAAGCCAGCAGCAGGGCGCGCTGCTCGTCTCCATCCAGCCGGCTGAACAGGAAATCCCTCGCGTTGCCCGGGTCATCGGGCAGATACAACTGCGTGGCGAACGCCCGGCCATTGGCCGGCTGCACTCGCACGTGGATGTGGGGCGTCCGGCCGGGATACGCAACCGGCCGGATCGTGCGGAACCGGAAGTCGCCCTTGCTGTCGGTGCGATCGACGCCGTAACCCTGGAAGTTCGGATCGCGCTCGGCTTCTGCGCCGCCGGCGGGATGGTGGTAGACGGCATTGCGCATCGCATTGCCAGATCTCGACGACCGCGTCGGCGACGGGGCTCCCGCGTCGGTCGACGACGCGACCCGCCAGGAAGATCGGCACGCCTTTGCTCACGACATGATCGCCCTCGACCGACGAGCAATCGGCATCGGTTGCGCGTGGGCGTTCCGCCGCATTGCGCGGATAAAACGGCCCCAGCGTCTGCGTCGGCGAGGGAGTCCGCCTGCCCGACTGGGCGTGGGTTACACGCGCGAGCGGCGCAATGCTGGCCCCGGCCAGGCCCCCGATGAACAGACGACGCGCCAGTGTGTTCCGATTGTTCGGGCGATCCATGGGAATCCCCGGTGACGAACGATTCACTCTGAGACTGTCAGGCGGCGCTTCCGTTCCCGCCGTGACATGCGGACCGACAAGTGCTCGCGAGTGGCATAATTCAAAGACCTGCGCGTTGCTG
The DNA here is from genome assembly GCA_963724605.1 of uncultured beta proteobacterium. Taxonomy (GTDB): domain Bacteria; phylum Pseudomonadota; class Gammaproteobacteria; order Burkholderiales; family Burkholderiaceae_F; genus JALORV01. Next base: position 156,510 of record CAVRVM010000015.1, on the reverse strand, counting down.
CAGGCACCGCCAAGCTCCCGCCCGGAGCGCGATCCGCCGATGGCCGCACGCACGCTTACGACAAGCTGTGGGACGACCACGTGGTTCACGTCGAAGACGACGGCACCACGGTGCTCTATATCGATCGGCACCTGGTGCATGAGGTGACGAGTCCGCAGGCGTTCGAAGGACTGCGAGTCGCCGGCCGCACGCCGTGGCGAATCAGCTCGATCGTCGCGACCGCCGATCACAACACTCCGACGACTGGCTGGGAGCGCGGCTACGACGGCATCACCGATCCGGTATCCAAGGAGCAGGTTGTCACGCTGGACAGCAACATCCGCGAATTCGGCGCGGCTGCGTACTTTCCTTTTCTCGACAAGCGCCAGGGCATCGTGCATGTCATGGGCCCGGAGCAGGGCGCGACGCTGCCCGGCATGACGGTCGTCTGCGGTGATTCGCACACCAGTACTCACGGCGCGTTCGGCGCGCTCGCCTTCGGCATCGGCACCAGCGAGGTCGAGCATGTGCTCGCCACGCAGACGCTGCTGATGAAGAAGGCGAAGAACATGCTGGTCCGTGTCGACGGCAAGCTGCCGCGCGGCTGCACCGCCAAGGACATCGTGCTTGCGATCATCGGCCGCATCGGCACGGCAGGCGGCACCGGCTATGCGATCGAGTTCGCAGGCTCGCGATCGAGGCTATGTCGGTCGAAGGCCGCATGACGGTCTGCAACATGGCGATCGAGGCTGGCGCACGTGTCCGGCCTTGTGGCGGTCGACGAGAAGACGATCGAATATGTGCGAGGTCGTCCGTTCGCGCCGCAGGGCGCGATGTTCGAACAGGCCGCCGCGGTCTGGCGCACGTTGCGGACCGATCCGGGCGCGCGCTTCGACTGCGTCGTCGAGTTGCGCGCCGAGGAGATCAAGCCTCAGGTGACGTGGGGCACCTCACCCGAGATGGTGACTACGATCGACGGTGCCGTACCCGATCCCGAGAGCCGAACAGGATCCGGCGAAGCGCGAGGGTATCGAACGTGCGCTGCGCTACATGGGGCTCAGCTCCGAAGACCCGCATTGCTGACATCCGTCTTGACAAGGTCTTCATCGGCTCGTGCACCAACTCGCGCATCGAGGACCTGCGCGAAGCGGCCTGGGTCGTCAAGCGGCTTGGCAAGCGCGTCGCCCCGAGCGTCAAGCTGGCGATGGTCGTGCCCGGTTCCGGTCTGGTGAAAGCGCAGGCCGAGCGCGAAGGACTGCGACGACGTGTTTCGCGCGGCCGGCTTCGAATGGCGCGAGCCCGGCTGTTCGATGTGCCTGGCGATGAACGCCGATCGGCTTGAGCCCGGCGAGCGTTGCGCCTCGACCAGCAACCGCAATTTCGAAGGCCGGCAGGGTGCCGGGCGGCCGCACGCATCTGGTTTCACCGGCGATGGCGGCTGCGGCGGCCATTGAAGGACACTTTGCCGACGTCAGGAGGTTGCAATGAGAATGCTTGCACGTCGCCGCCGGCTGCCGTCATCGTGGTCGCGGGCTGCAACACCATGCGGGCTTTGGCAAGGATCTCGAGGCCGCCGGCAGCGCCATGGAAAAGACCAGGAACAAGGGCAAGAAGAACTAGGGCAGCATGGATGCCTTCACTGTTCACACCGGGCTGGTGGCGCCGCTGGATCGCGCCAACGTCGATACCGACGCCATCATCCCGAAGCAGTTCCTGAAGTCGATCAAGCGCACCGGCTTCGGCCCCAACCTGTTCGACGCGTGGCGCTATCTGGACCACGGCGAGCCGGGCATGGACCACGCGCGGCGGCCACTGAATCCGGACTTCGTGCTGAACCAACCGCGCTATCGCGATGCCTCGATCCTGCTGGCACGCAAGAACTTCGGCTGCGGGTCGTCGCGCGAACACGCGCCGTGGGCCTTGCTGCAGTCCGGCTTCCGCGCGGTGATCGCGCCGAGCTTTGCGGATATCTTCTATAACAACAGCCTGAAGAACGGCCTGCTGCCGGTGTCGCTGCCGGAACTCGTGATCGATCGGCTGTTCCACGAGGTGGCTGCACATCCCGGCTATCGGCTGACCGTCGACCTGCCCCGGCAGCGGTGGTCGAGGCCGACGGCCGCGAGCATCGAATTCGAGATCGCGGCGTTTCGGAAGTACTGCCTGTCAATGGCCTGGACGATATCGGACTGACGCTGCGGCACAAGGACAAGATCGAGGCGTTCGAGAAACAGCGGCTGACGCAGCAACCCTGGCTCGTCAAGACGAGCTGACGCCACACCCTTTTCCGGCCGGCGGGGAGGAGCGGGGTGAGCCAGCCAAACCCCGCGCGAGGACCACATGAAGATCGCAGTCTTGCCGGGCGACGGCATCGGCAAGGAGATCGTCGCCGAGGCGGTGAAGGTGCTGCGCGCGCTCGGCGAGCGCTTCGAGTTCGAGTTCGCCGACGTCGGAGGGGCCGCCTACGACGCTCACGGCCATCCGTTGCCTGCGGCCACGCTCAAGCTCGCGCAGGCGGCCGACGCTGTGCTCTTTGGCGCAGTCGGCGACTGGAAGTACGACGCGCTCGAGCGTGCGTTGCGCCCGGAGCAGGCGATCCTCGGCCTGCGCAAGCACCTGGGCCTGTTCGCCAACCTCCGTCCGGCGATCTGCTACGCCGAACTGACCCAGGCATCGAGCCTGAAGCCGGAACTGATCGCCGGCCTCGACATCCTGATCGTGCGCGAGCTGACCGGCGACATCTACTTCGGCCAGCCGCGCGGGCGCCGCACGGCGCCGGATGGGCCGTTCGCCGGGGCACCCGAGGCGTTCGACACGATGCGCTACAGCCGAGCCGGAGATCGAGCGCATCGCCCATGTCGCCTTCCAAGCCGCGCGCAAGCGCAGTCGCAAGCGTCACCAGTGTCGACAAGGCCAACGTGCTCGAGACCTTCCAGTTCTGGAAGGACGTCGTGACCGAGGTTCAGCAGCAGTATCCGGATGTCGAGCTCGAACACATGTATGTCGACAACGCTGCCATGCAGCTGGTCAAGGCGCCGAAGAAGTTTGACGTGATCGTGACCGGCAACATGTTCGGCGACATACTCTCCGACGAGGCCGCGATGCTGACCGGGTCGATCGGCATGCTGCCGTCGGCTTCGCTCAACGAGCGTGGCCAGGGGCTGTACGAGCCAGTCGCACGGCAGCGCGCCGGACATCGCGGGCAAGGGCATCGCAAACCCGCTGGCGACGATCCTGTCGGCGGCGATGATGCTGCGCTACTCGCTGAACCGGCCGGATCAGGCCGAGCGGGTCGAGGCTGCGGTTCGCGCGGTCCTCGCGCAGGGCTTGCGGACCGCGGACATCTGCAGCGTCGGGCGCGCCACGTCGGAACGGTGCGCGATGGGCGACGCGTGGTCGCGGCGCTGGCGTAGATGGATGATAGGCAGACGAAGCTCGCAAGAGGAAGACATGAAGGTAGGCATCGTTGGGTGGCGCGGCATGGTGGGCTCGGTATTGATGGATCGGATGAGCGCGGAGCGGGACTTCGACCTGGTCGACACCGTGTTCTTCAGCACCTCGAACGCCGGCGGTGCGGCGCCGTCAGTGCCACGCGCCCAGGGCACACTGAAGAACGCCGACGACATCGCGGCGCTTGTCGCCCAGCGATGTCGTCATCACCTGCCAGGGCAGCGACTACACGAAGGAGATCTATCCGAAGCTGCGCGCGACCGGCTGGAACGGCTACTGGATCGACGCCGCCAAGACGCTGCGCATGCAGGACGACGCCGTCATCATCCTCGACCCGGTCAACCGTCCGGTCATCGACGCGGCGCTGGCGCGCGGCATCAAGAACTACATCGGCGGCAACTGCACGGTGAGCTGCATGCTGATGGGCGTCGGCGCACTGTTCAAGCAGGATCTCGTCGAGTGGATGACCTGCACGACCTATCAGGCGGCATCCGGCGGCGGCGCGCCGCACATGCGCGAGCTGCTGACCCAGTTCGGCACGCTGAATGCCGAGGTCAAGCGAACTGCTGGCCGATCCCGCGAGCGCCATCCTCGAAATCGACCGGCGGATCAGCTGGCCGCCAGCGCGCGCTCGGCGACGACGAAACGCAGAACTTCATCGTCCCGCTGGCCGGCAACCTGATTCCGTGGATCGATGCCGATCGCGGTGACGGCACCAGCCTGGAAGAGTGGAAGGGCGGCGCCGAGATCAACAAGATCCTTGGCCGCGGGCCCGGGTTCAGCGCCCCCGCAACACCGATCGATTCGATCTGCGTGCGCATCGGCGCGATGCGATGCCACTCGCAATCGCTGACGATCAAGCTGCAGGCGCGACGTTCCACTGGCCGAGATCGAGCGGCTGATCCGCCGACGACAACGCGTGGGTGAAGCTCGTGCCGAACACCAAGGATGCGAGCATCCGCGAACTGACGCCTGCCGCTGTCACCGGCACGATGTCAATCCCGGTCGGGCGGCTGCGCAAACTCGCGCTGGGTGCCGATTACCTCGGCGCCTTCACAGTGGGCGACCAGTTGCTGTGGGGCGCCGCCGAGCCGCTGCGCCGCATGTTGCGCATCCTGCTCGGCAAGCTCTAGCCGCAGCGGGCGCGGGTGTTGCGGGCCACACGACGGCCCGGTTTCATTTCTCACATAAAGGCGTGAGTTACCGCTATTTCTAAGCTTGCCGCCCTAAGTCCATGATGTTATGTTCGAAAAACGATTCTGATAAGGCAGGGGGCGGAATGCCATCCGACAAATTCGCGCGCGCGCCCATGTGGTGCGCGCTTTCGCTTGCGTTCGGTATCGGGCTGGCGTCGCCCGCTGTGGACGCTGCGGGGCTCGGCCGCCTGTCAGTCCAGTCGGGTCTCGGGCAGCCACTACGCGCCGAACTCGAGGTCACCTCGGTCGGGCGCGATGAAGCGCCGACCCTTGCCGTGAAGCTGGCGCCCCCGGCGGCATTCCGCGCGGCCAATCTCGAATACAACGCGGCACTGACGAACCTGCGCTTCGCGCTCGATCGACGCTCCGACGGCAACTATGTCGTGCGCATCAGTTCGGCGATGCCGGTCAACGAGCCGTATCTGGATGTGATGGTCGAACTCACGTGGGCCACCGGCCGCGTGATCCGCGAGTACACCGTCCTGCTCGATCCGCCGGCACTCAAGACCCAGCCTGACATCATGGCTCCGGCCGCACCGCCGGCGCCGCGTTGCCGCGGCTCCGATGCCGGCACCGCGCAGCGCAGCGCCCGCTCCGGCGCCGGCCGCGCCAGCTGCCGGCGCGCCAGCGCCCCTGCCCGCGCCGCTTCCGGCCGCGAAGGCTGCGGCCGCGCCGACCCCTGCGCCGGCCGTCTCAACCGCGAGCGGTGGCCTTACACCGTCAAGTCCGGTGACACGCTGGGCAAGATCGCGAACCAGAACCGCAGCGCCGCGTCGCTCGACCAGATGCTGGTCGCGCTGTTCAACGCCAACCCCGAAGCTTTCATCAATAAGAACATGAACCTGCTGCGTGCCGGGGCGCAGCTTTCGATCCCGACCGATGCCGAGGCCGCCGCCATGTCCGGCACCGACGCCCGCAAGGAAGTGGTGGCCCAGAGCGCCGACTTTGCGGCGTATCGCAGTCGGCTGGCACAGGCGGCGGGTGGAGCTGCGCCGGTGGCCAAGGCGCCGACAGCCGCCGCCGGAGGCGGGCAGGTCACTACCAAGGTCGAAGACCGCAGTGCCACCGCGAAACCGGGTGGCGACCAGTTGAAGATCGCCAAGGCCGATGACAAGGCCACCGCAGCCGCAGCCGTCGGCGGCGAAGGCTGACGAGGCCGCCGCCAAGGCGCGTGCTGTCAAGGAAGAGCAGGAGCGCGCGGCCCAGCTGAAGAGGACGAACGAGGCGATCCAGAAGGCCCTCGAAGTGCAGAGCAAGGCGGGTGCACAAGCGCAGAAGCAGGCGGAACAGGCCAAGGCGCGCACCGCCTCCGCCGGCGCCGCCAGCACCGGTTGCGGCCGCGCCGACCCCTGCGCCGGCCCCAGTCGCCGCGGCTCCGGCTCCGGCGCCGGCACCTGAGCCCGCCAAGGCTGAAACGCCGAAGGTCGAGGCGCGCCCGCCCGTGCCCGCACCCGCCCCGGTCAAGAAGGCAGCGCCTCCGCCGCCACCGCCCGTCGAAGAGCCGAGTTTCATCGAGGAACTGCTAGGCAATACGACGACACAGTTGTCCCTTGCGGCGATCGTCGCGCTGCTCGCCGGCCTGTTCGGCTGGAGCTGGTTCCGCAAGCGCAAGGCCGAAGGCAGCAGCAAGTTCAAGGACACCGAAGAAGGACTGCAGGCGAATTCCCTGTTCGGTGCCACCGGCGGCCAGAGCGTCGACACCGGCACGAGTACCTTCAACTCGAGCTTCATCCCCGCGGCGTCGCAGCTTGATTCGAATGAGGTCGATCCGGTTGCAGAGGCCGATGTCTATATTGCTTACGGCCGCGAAGAGCAGGCGGAAGACATCCTCAAGGAAGCGCTGCGGATGCAGCCCGACCGCCATGCCGTCCGCGTCAAGCTGCTGGAGATCTTCGCGCGGCGCGGCGACAAGGCGTCGTTCATGACGATGGTCGAAGACCTGCGCGACCGCACCGGAGGCGCGGGCGAGGACTGGGAAAAGGCCATCAAGCTGGGCCACGCCGTCGATCCGAACCATCCGATGTTTGCCGGCGCGGCGATGTCCGACACCTCGGGCCGCGGACCGACGACAGGCTTCCGCCTCGATCCGAATACCAAGGGCCGTGGTCCGTCGACGCTGGGCGGTGGCCCGACTTCGGGACTCGACCTCGGTGGACTGCGGGGTGCCGATTCCGTGATGGACGCTGGGCCGCCGCTGACCAAAATGGTGGTCGACACGCGCATGACGGGCGCCGATACGACGATGTCCGTGGGCGACACGAAGATGCCGGCGGACACCAAGATGTCGGGGCCGATGACGACGTCCGCGCCGACGACGCAGTTCCGCGCGACCTTGCCCGGTGGCCAGCCCACGACCGGACTGACGCCGCCAGCACCGGCGCCCGCTCCGGGGGCCACGCCCGACTTCGCGTCGCTCGACTTCGACCTCGGCCCGACCAAGATGAACCTCGAGCCGCCGACCAAGATGCCGACGCTTGATGCGCCGGCGACACGTCCGGGCGACATGGACTTCGGCTTCAAGCCGACCGCCCCGATCGGCCGCGCCGAACCGCCAGCAGTGGCCGATCTCGACATCGCGTTGCCGCCCACGATACCTGCGTTGCAGCCGACGGCGACCGGCGCGGGCCTGATCCCGGATCTCGATCTGAATATTCCGTCGACCAAGATGCCCACGTCGCCGGTGACCGCCGAAGCGTTGTCGCGTCCGACCGTCATCGGCAAGAAGCAACCGGTGACGGCCGAAGTCGGTGCACTGCCCGACGAACAGGCCCAGCGCCTGACCGCCAACACGGACCAGGCCACCGTACCGCTGATCGATTTCGACCTGTCCGCGGTCAGTCTCAACCCGACGACCAAGCGGGGCGAGACCGAACCCGGCAGTGCGCTTGCGCAGCAGATGGCGACCAAGCTTGACCTCGCCCGCGGCTACATCGACCTTGGGGTGAAGGACGGAGCACGCGAGTTGCTGGACGAAGTGATGCGCGACGGCACGCGTGAGCAGCGCCAGGCCGCTGTTGAAATGATCAAGCAGATCGACAGCTGAACGCAGCGGGCCGTGTGCCCGCTGCGCCTTTCCCGTGCGCATCGCGCTCGGCATCGAATATGACGGCGCCGGTTTCAACGGCTGGCAGACCCAAGCCGACGGCCGTTCGGTCCAGGACGCCGTCGAACGCGCGCTGGCCGACATCGCAGGCAGCGCGGTTTCGACGATCTGTGCCGGCCGCACCGATGCCGGTGTCCACGCCCTCGATCAGGTGGTTCACTTCGACACCATCGTCGAACGTCCCCTGACGGCGTGGGTGAGGGGCACCAATCGCTTCCTTCCGCCGACAGTGGCTGTGCGCTGGGCGCGCGCCGTGCCGGAAGACTTTCACGCGCGTTATGCGGCGCAGCGTCGACGGTACGACTACTGGATCCTGAACGACACAGTCCGCTCGCCGCTGGCCCATGGGCGCGCGACCTGGATCTTCCGAGCGCTCGACGACGCAGCGATGCAGCGCGCCGCGGCGCTGCTGGTCGGGACGCACGACTTCACTTCGTTCCGAGCTGCCGAGTGCCAGGCTGCCTCGCCCATGCGTGAGCTGCAGGTACTGGCGGTGCGACGTTTCGGCCACGCGCTGCGCGTCAGCGTCACCGCCAACGCGTTCCTGCATCACATGGTGCGGAACATCGTCGGCGCGCTCGTATATGTCGGCATGGGTCGCCACTCGCCGGAATGGATTGCGGGCGTGCTTGCCGCGCGGGACCGCTCCAGCGCTGCGCCGACGCTCGGTCCGGAAGGTCTTTACCTGGCCAGGGTCGAGTACGATGCCCGATTCGATCTTCCGTCGCCCGGGACTGTGGTCCCGCCCTGGTTGAATGCGTACACGGATCAAGATCTGCGGCCTGACGCGTGAGGCCGATGTCGAGGCCGCAGTCGCGGCGGGCGCCGATGCGGTGGGCCTCGACTGCTACGCCAGGAGTCCGCGCCACGTTGCGCCGGTGCGCCTCCGCTCGCTGACGCGTGGTCTGCCGCCCTTCGTGACGCCGGTGCTGCTGTTCGTCAATGCGCCATCGGATCTGATCGAGGACGCGCTGGAAGCCGTCCCGAACGCGTTGCTGCAGTTTCACGGAGACGAACATGAAGCGGCGTGCAGCCGCTATGGGCACCCCTACGTTCGTGCGCTGAGAATGGAAGAGGGGGTCGATTTGTTAGACTTCGAACGTCAGTTTCAGTCTGCGGCGGCGCTGATGCTTGACGCACCGTCGCCTGGATATGGCGGCAGCGGCGCAGACCTTCGAATGGAATCGCATTCCGCTGCGACGGTCGAAGCCGATAGTGCTGGCCGGCGGCCTCGTGCCAGGCAACGTCGGCGATGCGATCCGACGCGTCCGGCCCTATGCAGTGGATGTCAGCAGCGGGGTCGAGGACGCTCCGGGAATCAAGAACACAGTGCGCATGAACGAGTTCATCGCGGCGGTACGTGCCGCCGACCAGGCCCTTTCTGCATGAAGCCCTACGACCTGCCTGACGCGCGCGGCCACTTCGGCCAGTACGGCGGCATTTTCGTCGCTGAGACCTTGATGCATGCGCTCGAGGAATTGCGCGATGCGTACGCGAAGTACCAGCACGAGCCGGACTTCGTCGCCGAGTTCCAGCGCGAGCTCAAACATTACGTCGGTCGCCCGAGCCCCATTTATCACGCCAAGCGCTGGAGCGACGAACTGGGCGGCGCACAGATCTATCTCAAGCGCGAGGATCTCAACCACACCGGCGCGCACAAGGTCAACAACACGATCGGCCAGGCACTGCTGGCCCGGCGCATGGGCAAGCCGCGCGTCATCGCCGAAACCGGCGCCGGACAGCACGGCGTGGCGACCGCGACGGTGGCCGCCCGCTACGGCATGAAATGCGTCGTGTACATGGGCAGCGAGGACGTGGGTCGTCAGGCGGCCAACGTGTATCGGATGAAGCTGCTCGGTGCCGAGGTGGTGCCGGTCGAGAGCGGTTCCCGCACGCTGAAAGACGCGCTGAACGAGGCGATGCGCGACTGGGTCACGAACGTCGAGAACACGTTTTACATCATCGGTACCGTCGCCGGACCGCATCCGTACCCGATGATGGTGCGCGACTTCAACTCGGTTGTCGGCAAGGAGTGCCTGTGGCAGATGCCGGAGTTGGTCGGACGCCAGCCGGACGTCGTTATCGCCTGCGTCGGCGGCGGCAGCAACGCGATGGGCATTTTCTACGACTACATCTCGAACGAGAAAGTGCAAGCTGATCGGTGTGGAGGCCGCGGGGGACGGACTGACGACGATGCGGCATGCGGCCAGCCTGCAATGCGGCACCCCGGGCGTTCTGCACGGCAATCGCACCTATCTGTTGCAGGACGAGAACGGGCAGATCACCGAGACACACTCGGTGTCGGCGGGACTTGACTATCCAGGTGTCGGGCCCGAGCACGCGTGGTTGAAGGACAGTGGACGTGCCGAGTACGTCGGCGCGACCGACAAGGAGGCGCTGAAGGCATTTCACGATTGCTGCCGCATCGAGGGGATCATTCCGGCGCTGGAGTCGAGCCATGCGCTGGCGTACGCGACGAAGCTCGCGCCGACGTTGCCGAAGGACAACGTGCTGCTGGTGAATCTCTCGGGTCGCGGCGACAAGGACCTGCACATCGTCGCGGAGGCGAGCGGCCTGGAATTCTTCTGCCGCGCGTCGTGCCGCGAGGCGACGCTCGCCTATCGGAAGACAGCCTGATGTCGCGCATCGCACGGCGTTTCGCCGACCTGAAGGCGGCGGGCCGCAAGGGACTGATTCCGTACATCGCGGCCGGTGACCCGTCGACCGAACTGACCGTCCCGCTGATGCACGCGCTCGCGCGAGCCGGTGCCGATGTCATCGAGCTGGGTGTGCCATTTTCCGACCCGATGGCCGACGGCCCGGTGATCCAGCGTGCCACCGAACGCGCGATCAGGAACGGCGTCGGGCTGCGGCAGACGATCGAATTCGTGCGCCAGTTCCGGCTGAGCGACACCGTCACCCCGGTCGTGCTGATGGGCTACGCCAACCCGATCGAGCGCATCGGCCGGCGCGAGTTCGCCGCCGCCGCGCAAACGGCCGGGGTCGATGGAGTGCTGGTCGTCGACTACCCGCCGGAGGAATGCGCCGAGTTCGCCGCCGAAATGCGGGCGATCGGCATCGATCCGATCTTCCTGCTCGCGCCGACGTCGACCGACAAGCGCATCGAGGAAGTCGCACGTCATGCGGCGGGCTACATCTACTACGTCAGCCTGAAGGGCATCACGGGCGCCGGCCACCTCGATGTCGACAGCGTGGCGGCCAAGCTGCCGCTGATACGCAGGCATACGGAAGTACCGGTCGGAGTCGGCTTCGGCATCCGCGATGCCGCGAGCGCGGTTGCGGTGGCGAAGGTCGCCGATGCCGTCGTGATCGGTTCGAGGCTGATCCAGGAAATGGAAACGACACCGCGCGAGCGCGCGGTCGAAGCGGTGGAAGCGCTGGTGCTTGAAATTCGCCGCGCGCTCGATGCCATGAATATCCGCGCGGCCGCATGAACGCACGGAGCCGGCCCAGCGGCGAGTTCGGCAGGTTGCAGTCCGGAGGTTCGCGATGAGCTGGATCGACAAGATACTTCCGCCGCGCATCAAGCGCGAAGAAGGTGCGGCGCGCAAGATCGTCCCCGAAGGCCTGTGGACGAAATGCCCCGGCTGCGAAGCCGTGCTTTACAGCGCCGAGCTCGAGAAGACGCTGATGGTGTGCCCGAAGTGCGCCCATCACCTGCGCATCGGTGCGCGGGCGCGGCTCGATACGCTGATGGATCCTGAAGGACGCTACGAGATCGGACAGGAAGTCCTGCCGGTGGACGCGCTCAAGTTCAAGGACAGCCGGAAATACACCGACCGCCTGCGCGAGGCGATGGAAGAGACGGGCGAGACCGATGCACTGGTGGTAATGGGCGGCGCGATCCGCGCGGTGCCGGTGGTGGTCGCCTGCTTCGAGTTCCAGTTTATGGGCGGCTCGATGGGCTCCGTGGTCGGCGAGCGGTTCGTGCGCGGCGTCGAGACCGCGATCGAGCAGAAGGTGCCGTTCATCTGCATCACCTCCACCGGCGGTGCGCGCATGCAGGAGGGCTTGCTCTCTCTGTTTCAGATGGCCAAGACGACCGCGATGATTGCCCGGCTGGCCGAGGCGAAGTTGCCATTTATCTCGATCCTTACCGATCCGACCATGGGCGGTGTTTCGGCGAGCTTTGCCTTCATGGGCGACGTCGTCATCGCCGAGCCGAAGGCGCTGATTGGATTCGCCGGTCCGCGCGTGATCGAGCAGACCGTCCGCGAGAAGTTGCCGGAGGGATTCCAGCGAGCGGAGTTCCTGCTCACAACGGGGGCGATCGACATGATCATTGACCGCCGTGAAATGCGGGACGAGGTTGCACGTCTGCTGGCATTGCTGCTGCGGCAGCCGGCCGACGCGATTTCATAGTTCGGGGGCCGCTGCGCGTCCGGCGACAGATTCACTTGGAACTATCTACGCTGGCCGACTGGCTGGCGCGCCTCGAGCGCCTGCATCCGAAGGGCATTGACCTGGGGCTGGATCGGGTGCGTGTTGTTGCGGACCGGTTGGCGCTGCGACTGCGACGTTCCGACCTTCGTCGTCGCCGGCACCAATGGCAAGGGGTCGACCTGCGCGATGCTGGACAGCATCCTGCGCGCAGGCGGCTTTCGCACCGCGCTTTACACCTCGCCGCACCTGCTCGACTTCAATGAACGTGCCCGCATCGACGGCGAGAGTGTCTCCGACGCGGCGCTGATCGAACAGTTCGAGGCCGTCGAGGCGGTGCGTGGCGACGTGTCGCTGACGTATTTCGAGTTCACGACGCTCGCCATCTTGCGCCTTTTCGCGGGCGTGCGTCTCGATGCGGCGGTGCTGGAGATCGGGCTCGGGGGTCGGCTCGACGCGGTGAACCTCATCGATGCCGACGCTGCCATCGTCACCTCGGTCGATCTCGACCACATGGACTATCTGGGTACAACCCGCGCAGCGATCGGCCTCGAAAAGGCCCACATATATCGCGCCGGTCGACCGGCGATCTGCAGCGACCCGGACCCGCCTGCGACCCTCATCGATCATGCGCAAAGGATAGGAGCCGACCTCTGGCGCTTCCGCCGCGACTTCAATTACCAGGGCGATCGCCAGCAATGGGCCTATGGCGGGCGGCAGCGCCGCCGCAGCGGGCTGCCGTATCCCGCATTGCGCGGCGCGAATCAGCTACTGAACGCTTCCGGCGCTCTGGCCGCGCTCGAAGCGCTCGAAGACCGGCTGCCGGTGTCGCAGCAGGCGGTGCGACAAGGACTGCTGACGGTTGAACTTCCGGCACGTTTCCAGGTGCTACCGGGGCGACCGACGACAATCCTCGACGTGGCGCACAACCCGCATGCGGCCGCGGTACTGGCCGAGAATCTCGACAACATGGGGTTCTTTCCCGTCACGCACGCCGTATTCGGCATGCTGCGCGACAAGGACATCGGTGCGGTGGTCGCCCGGCTCGGTGATCGCGTCGATCACTGGTACATCGGCTCGACACCGGGCACGCGCGGTATCGATGGCCGCGGACACCGCCGCGATCGTGCGCCACGTGGCCGGCGCTTCGAAGCCAGTATCGATCTCCGAGCACGATTCGGTCGCGGACGCCTACGCGCATGCGCGGGAGCGAGCAGGTGCCGATGATAGAATTCTTGCCTTCGGTTCCTTCCTCACCGTGGCGGATGTGATGCGTGCGATGCGCGCGGAGCGCCCGCCGGGGAGCGTGAGGACCTACGACTGGAGCACGGATGTCTTTGGCTTTCTGGCGTCGCACACCCAAGGCTGATGACGCCGCTTCGCCCCGCTCCTCCCGTTCCACTGTCAGCGACGAAGACTCAGGCGCGCGCGCCGATCCGGCAGCGTCACTGCGCACGCGCGCACGTCGCCGCCTGATCGGTGCGGCGGCGCTGCTCCTGCTGTCATCATCGTCGTGCCGATGGTGCTCGATCCGGAGCCAAAGCCGGTGCCGGACAACATCCCGATCGACATCCCCAGCGAAAAGTCGAAGTTTTCGCCACGGCTGACGCTGCCACCGGTGCCGGTGCCGGAAAACGTTCCGCTGGCGCCACCACCCGACGCCGCTCCGTCGACAGCGCCGTCGAGGCCGACCGCCGGGTCTGCCAAAGGACCGGATGCCGCGAAGAAGGAGACTGCGGACGCGGCCAGGAAGGACTCGGCAGGTCCGGCGGCGGAGCCGGCGAGTGAAGAGCAGCGCGCACGCATGGCCCTTGAGGGCAAGACGAGCGCCGAGGCGCTGCCTGCGCCCGCAAAAGGCGGAAAGTTTGCCGTGCAGGCGGCGGCGACGTCGAGCGAGGCTGCGGCCAAGGACCTGTCGGAACGACTGAAGAAGGCCGGCCTGCCGCCCTATACGGAGCGCATTGAAACGGCGGAAGGCACGCGCTACCGGGTGCGGATCGGGCCCTACGCGACGCGTGAAGATGCCGACCGCGTGCGTGCCAGCCTGAAGTCTCTCGGCATCAGCGCCAACGTCGTCGCGTCCTGATCTGATGACACTTGTCGACTTGGCCATCGTCGCAACGCTCGGCCTGTCGGTATTGCTCGGGCTTGTGCGCGGAGTTGTGCGGGAGATGTTTGCGCTTGCCGGCTGGATCGTCGGCGTACTGGCCGCACTGCAGTTCGCCGCTCCGATCGGGAACTGGCTGCCGCTCGACCTGCCAGTCGGCGCCCGGACGGCGCTCGCGGGCCTCGCCATCGTCGTCGCCACGCTGCTCGCGGCGGCGCTGGTCGCGGCGCTGCTGCGTGCGGTGATCAGTGCCGCCAAGCTTTCGATCGAAGACAGGCTGCTGGGCGGCCTCTTCGGCGTGTTGCGCGCCGCGATCTTCGTCGGTGGGGCGGTCCTCGTCGCGGTCGCCGCGGGGGCGCCACGCCAGTCGTGGTGGCAGGCGTCATCGCTGTTGCCGTGGGCCCAGGCGAGCGTACGATTCGCCTCGCCGTTGCTGCCGGAATCCTTGGCGCGTTACGTGCCGCACCCGGCACAAAGGGGGAACTGAGATGTGCGGGATCGTCGGAGTCGTTGCGACCGGCCCGGTGAATCAGTTGCTGTACGACTCGCTGCAGTTGTTGCAGCACCGTGGGCAGGATGCAGCCGGCATTGCCACGGGCGCAGGCAATACGTTCTCCATGTGGAAGGGCAACGGACTGGTGCGGGAGATCTTCCGCACGCGGAACATGCGCAATCTGGCCGGTAATGCCGGCATCGGGCACGTCCGCTACCCGACGGCCGGTTCCGCAACCAGCCCCGAAGAAGCCCAGCCGTTCTACGTGAACGCGCCATTTGGCATCACGCTCGCGCATAACGGCAACCTGACCAACGCGGAACAGCTCAAGAGCGAAATGTTCCGCATCGATCGGCGGCACATCAACACGACGTCGGACTCCGAGGTACTGCTCAACGTGCTGGCGCACGAACTGCAGGAGCAGAGTTCGAGCTATTCGCTCGACCCGGCGACGATTTTCCGCGCCGTGAGCGGCCTGCACCGCCGCGCGCGCGGCGCGTATGCCTGCGTGGCGCATATCGCCGGGCACGGAATCCTCGCGTTCCGCGATCCTTACGGCATCCGGCCGCTGTGTTACGGAGTCAATGAGACCGACGGCGGCACCGAATACCTCGTCGCCAGCGAGTCCGTGGCGCTGGAAGGTTCGGGCTTCAAGTTCGTGCGTGATGTTGCTCCCGGCGAGGCCATCTTCATCGATCTCGACGGCAACTTCTACGCACAGCGGTGTGCCGAGAATGTTTCGCTGAATCCCTGCATCTTCGAGTATGTCTACTTCGCCCGGCCTGACTCCGTCATCGACGGCGTCAGCGTGTATGCCTCCCGCCTGAGAATGGGCGAGCATCTGGCGGAGAAGATCCGGCGCGAGTTCCAGACCGGGGAAATCGACGTCGTGATGCCGATCCCCGATACGTCGCGGCCGGCCGCGATGCAGCTGGCGATGAAACTGGGGCTGGAGTTCCGCGAAGGGTTCTTCAAGAACCGCTATGTCGGGCGCACGTTCATCATGCCGGGGCAGTCGGTCCGGCGCAAGAGCGTGCGCCAGAAGCTCAATGCGCTGCCGACCGAGTTCAGGGGCAAGAACGTCCTGCTCGTGGATGACTCGATCGTGCGGGGGACGACATCGCGCGAGATCGTGCACATGGCGCGCGAATCGGGTGCTAACAAGGTGATCTTTGCATCGGCGGCGCCACCGGTGCGCTTTCCCAATGTCTACGGCATTGACATGCCGACGCGCAACGAACTCATTGCCCACGATCGCACGGACGAAGAGATCCGGCGCATGATCGAGGCTGACGGACTCGTCTACCAGGACATCGACGCGATGAAGCGCTCGGTCGCTGAACTGGGTCCGCACCTGACGAACTTCGAAGCGAGCTGTTTCGACGGCGTCTATGTCACCGGCGACGTCACTCCCGAATACCTGGATCGGCTGGAGGCCAGCCGTCAGGCGGCCGATGCGGCCGATATCGAACTCAGGACCCAGCTGAATCTCAACCTCGCGTCGGCGGACTGAGCAATCTGATATACAATTTCCCAATCGCGCCGATTTGAAGTCTCAGCTTGCGGGCGCTTAACAAATGCGGCTAAAGCGAGGGGCTCAAAAGAACCCGCTGCGCTGACGCCGGCGGGTTTTTTTATGGCCGACCACATCACACCGCACGACTTCGACTTCGATACTCGCGCCGTCCGTTCCGGGACGATGCGCACTCCGTTCAACGAGCACAGCGAAGCCGTCTTCCTGACGTCGAGCTTCGTCTTCGACAGCGCGGCACAGGCAGCGGCGCGGTTCTCCGGTGCGGAGGAGGGCTACGTCTACTCGCGCTTCACCAATCCGACGGTGCGCATGTTCGAGCAGCGGCTCGCCTCGCTCGAAGGTGCCGAGGAGTGCATTGCGACCGCCTCCGGAATGGCGGCGATCGTCGCAACCTGCTTGGCGACATTAAAGTCGGGTGACCATGTCGTTTGTGCGGCGAACGTCTTCGGCGCGACAGTGCAACTCTTCTCGACCGTGCTGCTGCGCTTTGGCGTCGACGTGAGTTATGTCGACGCAAAGGACATGAAGGCGTGGCGCACGGCGGTGACTCCACGAACGCGGCTTCTGTACTGCGAAACGCCGTCGAATCCGACGATGGAGATCGTCGACCTGACGGCGTTCGCGGACCTGGGGCGCGAGATTGGCGCGCTCACTGTGGTCGACAATTGCTTCTGCACCCCGGTCCTGCAGCGGCCGCTGGAGTTCGGCGTCGATGCCGTGATCCATTCGGCCACGAAGTATCTCGACGGCCAGGGCAGGGTCCTCGGCGGGGCGGTTCTGGGCTCGCGTCAACTTATTCGCGAACAGGTGCTGCCTGTGCTGCGCACCACCGGGCCGAGCCTGTCACCGTTCAATGCCTGGGTGCTGCTGAAGGGCCTCGAGACACTGGGACTGCGGATGCGTGCCCAGAGCGCAGCGGCGCTCGAGCTCGCGCAGTGGCTGGCAGCCCAGCCGCAGGTCATGCGGGTCCATTATCCCGGCCTGCCGTCGCACCGACAGGCGGCGCTGTGCGCGCGCCAGCAGACCGGTGGCGGTGCGGTCGTGGCATTCGAGGTTCACGGCGAAACTCCCCAAGCGGCGCGGGCGCGTGCCTGGGCCGTGATCGACCGCGTACGGCTGATGTCGATCACGGCGAATCTCGGCGACACGCGCACGACGATCACTCATCCGGCGAGCACCACACACGGGCGCATCAGCCCGGAGGCGCGCGAACGTGCCGGCATACGCGAGGGCCTGATCCGCATCGCGGTCGGCCTCGAGTCGATTGCCGACATCCAGCGCGATCTGGCGCAGGCCCTCGCGATCTGACGCTTGAGCTAGTGCGTTCGGATGATCCGCAGGCGCCGGCTTGCCGGCGCTAGGACGTAAGGCGGATCGAAAGTCCATCCCCGCTCAATGACAATTCGCGCAGGGCGACGCGCTCTGCTGCGTCGCGTCCGCATTTGTCAACCGCGCGCAAAGATCGAATCGGAATGAGCCAGGGTCGTCGACTCTTCGGGAACATGGCGCTCGTCGCACCGGCCACCTTTTTGGTGTCGGCGGCCGCATCGGCGCAGACGACGGGTGATTCGACGGCGGGGCAGCAACTGTTCGCGACGACGCTTTCGCCGCCGTGCTCAAGTTGCCACTCGACGACCGATGCGGCAGCCGCCAATTCCCTCACGACGATACGCAACAGCATCACTAACCGTGCAACACCCGCGGGCGCGGCGGGCACGATGAGTTTTGCCAAGGCACTCGAGGCGTTGGACAAGGCACTGACCGGAACAACGCTCAGCGGCGCAGTGACCGGCATGAACGGACTCTTCACACTCACAGCGACGCAGCGCGGCGACCTCGCGGCTTACATCGCCGGTCTCGCGGGGCCCGCTCCCGTCATCAGCTACTCGCCGACCGGCGGCGCGATCTTTCCCGCCACGGCAGTCGGTGCCAGCGCCAGTGCCACCGTCACGATCCGCAATACCGGAACGGCTGCGCTGACGTTCGCGACCAACAATGCGGTCACCATTGCGACCGGCGGGGACGCTGCCGACTTTCGTGTTTCAACGTCGAGCTGTCCCGGAGTCACGCTGCAGCCCAACACCGGGAGCTGCGCGATCGACGTGACGTTCACGCCCGCAGCAGGGTGGGCGCTGACGCGTAGCGCTTCGATCGGACTCGCCACGACCGCAACCACGTCGCTGGTGCCGCTGGCGGGAAGCGTCGCGGCCGCGGCACCGATGACGAGTTCCGCGAACGCACCGACGGATGGCGGTGGCGGCGGGCTTGGCAGCCATTGGGCGGTCCTGCTCCTGTCGGCTGCCGTGGCGCGTTCACGAGGGGCCTTGAAACGGCAAACAGTGCGGTCCGAAAACCCCTTTTCGAATCAGAACTACTGCTTATGAATCGCCAAGCTCCCATGAGATCGACAGTTGCCACAGAGAGGCTTCCCATGTTGCGCGCATTGCTCGGATTGACCATTGGCCTTGTGGCGACGTCCGCATGGTCGCAGAACGCCGTAGTGGGCAAGCAGCTTTACCTCAATACCAATGGCTCGCCGCTGAGTTGCGGGTCCGCTACCTGCCATGGACCGGACCCGTCCATCAACGTCAAGAACATCAAGAAGGGGATCACCAGCGCGGCGATCCTGAACGCCATCAACAACACCAATGAAATGAAGTTCCTGGCGAACGCTCCCTTCACAGTGTCGGCCCAGCAAGCAGCCGACATTGCAGCATTCATCATCAATCCCGCGGCCGGCAATGCGACGGCGGCCATCGGCCTCTCGGGCACGACGCTGGCGTTCGGTTCGACCCAGGTAGCAATCACCAATCCGACCCCGATGCCGCGCGACGATCACGCTCACCAACAGCGGCGGTGCGCCGCTGACGATCACCGCCATCGCCAAGGGCGGCACGAACGCGGCGGAGTTCTCGGCGACCGGCTCCTGTGTCGGGGCCTCGGTGACCGTGGCCGCTGGCGCCACGTGTACGATCGGTGCGACGTTCACACCGACCGCGACCGGCAATCGGACGGCGACGTTCACCCTGCAATCCAATGCCACCAGCAATCCGACCATCACACTGACCGGAACCGCGACGGCATCTTCGGTACCGAGCATTTCGCGCAGCGTGACGTCGGTCACGTTCAATTCGCAGACGGTCGGCATGACCAGCGCCGCGCGCCCGGTGATGATCACGAACAACAGCACCGTGAACGTCTCGATCACTGCAGCAGCGTCCGCTCCTACCCCGGAGTTCGCCGCAACGGGTAACTGTGTCGGCAACCTGGCCGCGGGCGCAAGCTGCACGATGAACGTCACTTTCACGCCCTCGGCAGCGGGCAACCGCACGGGCAACCTGACGATCACCTCGAACGCAACCGGTTCGCCGCACGCGGTCACCTTGGCCGGTCCAGGTGTCACCGCTCCGACCGGCGCCGCTACCTTGGACGCCAGTGCACTGAGTTTCCCCTCGACGGGTGCCGGCGCAGCAGCAACCCCGCTCAAGGCGACATTGACGAACACCGGCAACGCCGCGCTCACCGTCTTTGCAGTGGCGCTGGGCGGAACCAATGCGCAGGACTTCAAACTGGGCGCCGGCACGACCTGCGTGGCGGGGTCCCTGGCGGTGGATGCCACCTGCCTGGTTGAGGCGGAATTCAAGCCGACGTCCGCGGGAAGCAAGTCCGCGGATGTAGTCGTGGCGCACAGCGCCGGTACGACCAAGATTGCCGTCGGCGGGATGGCGACGGCCACCACGACATCGACGGGGGCATCGACGGCGCCCACCGGGGCCCCCAGCACCGCGGCCGCTCCGACGCCATCGTCGTCCGCCCTGGCGCCTTCGAACATCGGCGGCGGTGGCGCCAGCCCGTGGTACGCCGTCGTAGGGTTGGCGCCCCTGCTGGTGCTGCGCCGTCGCCGGGCGCTCGCTCCGACGAACTGACAGGCCGCAAACTCTCCTGAACGGCGCCTGCGGGCGCCGTTCGCGCTTCTGCGAGCCCTCCGGCGCGCCAATCGTAATGGTTGACTAAGATAGTCGGGATTAGTACAATTCCTGACGAAATTTATCGGGAATTTTCGCGTGGACGCCGGGTCACACCTGACGTCGCCCCTATGGAAGGCAAACGATGAGACTGACCACCAAAGGCCGGTTCGCCGTGACGGCCATGATCGACCTCGCACTGCGCGAGCACAACGGCCCAGTTACGCTGGCGGGCATCAGCCAGCGCCAGAAGATTTCGTTGTCCTACCTCGAACAGCTGTTCGGCAAGCTGCGCCGGCACGAACTGGTCGAGAGCACGCGCGGGCCGGGCGGGGGTTACACGCTGGGCCGCGTCGCCAAGGACGTCACCGTCGCCGACATCATCTTTGCCGTCGACGAGCCGCTGGATGCCACACAGTGCGGCGGCAAGGAGAACTGCCTTGATGACCAGCGCTGCATGACCCACGATCTGTGGGCGAACCTGAACGCGAAGATGGTCGAGTATCTGGACTCTGTCAGCCTGGCCGACCTGGTCGAGCAGCAAAAGCTGCGCGCCGACAAATCGGGCACGCCGGCCGTGTTGCACGATAATCGCTCCCGCACTCGCGCGGAGAACGACGTCAAGAGCGAGACCGCACTGACGTAACAAGGGCAGGGCCATGAAGGTACCGATCTATCTCGACTACTCGGCAACCACGCCGGTCGACCCGCGCGTTGTCGACGCCATGATCCCGTGGCTGCGCGACCACTTCGGAAATCCGGCGTCGCGCAGCCATGCCTTTGGCTGGGAGGCCGAAAAGGCGGTCGAGCAGGCGCGCGAAAACGTCGCGGCGCTGGTCAACGCTGATCCCCGCGAACTCGTCTGGACTTCGGGTGCGACCGAGTCGATCAACCTGGCCCTGAAGGGTGCCGCGCACTTCTACAAGGACAAGGGCCGGCACCTCGTCACCGTCAAGACAGAGCACAAGGCGACGCTCGACACGATGCGCGAGCTCGAACGCGAGGGCTTCGAGGTTACCTACATGGACGTGCAGCCGAACGGACTGCTCGATCTGGCCCAGCTCGAAGCCGCGCTGCGCCCCGACACGGCGGTCGTCTCGGTGATGTACGTCAACAACGAGATCGGCGTGATCCAGGACATCCCGGCGATCGGCGAACTCTGCCGTTCGCGCGGCATCATCTTTCATGTCGATGCGGCGCAGGCGACCGGCAAGGTGCAGATCGACCTCGTGCAGCTGAAGGTCGACCTGATGTCGTTTTCGGCGCACAAGACCTATGGCCCGAAGGGTGTTGGAGCGCTCTACGTGCGCCGCAAGCCGCGCGTGCGGCTCGAGGCGCAGATGCACGGAGGTGGTCACGAGCGTGGCCTGCGCTCCGGGACACTGCCGACACACCAGATCGTCGGCATGGGCGAAGCCTTCCGCCTCGCACGCGAGGAGATGGCGACCGAGAACGAGCGGATCCGCATGCTGCGCGACCGGCTGTGGAGTGGGGTTTCACAGATCGAGCAGGTGTTCCTGAACGGCGACTGGGAACGACGCGTACCGCACAACCTCAACGTCAGCTTCAATTTCGTCGAGGGCGAGAGTCTGATCATGGCGATCAAGGACGTGGCGGTGTCGTCGGGATCGGCCTGCACGTCCGCGAGCCTCGAGCCGTCCTATGTACTGCGCGCACTGGGCCGCAGCGATGAGCTGGCGCATAGCTCTATCCGGTTCACGGTGGGCCGCTTCAGTACGCAGGAGGAAATCGATTACACAGCCAGCTTGATCACCCGACAGGTCGCACGGCTGCGCGAGATGTCGCCGCTATGGGAGATGTACAAGGACGGTATCGACTTGAACTCGGTGCAGTGGGCGGCACATTAGTTAATGAAGGCGCACGAAAGTTCAAACCTACTTTCGTGCGATTGATCTGCAAGAATTCACTGGCGGAGCCAGACGAATTCTTGAGTACAAAGGCAAGGAAACGATATGGCATACAGTTCGAAGGTCATTGATCACTACGAAAACCCGCGCAACGTAGGCTCGTTTGAAAAGGGCGACGACAGTGTCGGCACCGGCATGGTGGGCGCGCCGGCCTGCGGTGACGTGATGAAGCTGCAGATCAGGGTCAACGAGCAGGGCATCATCGAGGATGCCCGCTTCAAGACCTATGGCTGCGGCTCGGCGATTGCTTCCTCGTCGCTGGTGACCGAATGGGTCAAGGGCAAATCGCTTGACCAGGCGGCCACGATCCGCAATACGCACATCGCCGAGGAACTCGCGCTGCCTCCGGTGAAGATCCATTGCTCGATCCTGGCCGAGGATGCGATCAAGGCCGCGATTGACGACTATCGCAGGAAGCACGGCGCGGTCGCCACACCGGCGGAACAGAAGGCAGCCTGAAGCGCTCAGGGAGAGAAAGTCGATGGCAGTCACGATGACGGAGCGTGCGGCACAGCACGTTGCAAACTTTCTTGAGAAACGTGGCAAGGGTGTCGGCCTGCGTCTCGGGGTTCGCACGACGGGCTGTTCCGGCATGGCCTATAAGCTCGAGTACGCCGATGCGGTGCAGCCGGAAGATCAGTCGTTCGAGTGTCACGGTGTGAAGATCCTGATCGACCCAAAGAGTCTGGCCTACATCGACGGTACCGAGCTCGACTTCGTCCGCGAGGGACTAAACGAAGGGTTCCGCTTCAACAATCCGAATGAGAAGAACCGCTGCGGCTGCGGCGAGTCCTTCAATATCTAGTCGGCCACCGGGCCCATGGCGCGCCCGGCCGGCTTCGCACCCGATGTCCGACTCCGACCACTTCGCGCTGCTCGCTCTGCCTGCGCGCTTCGCGCTGGACGAGGCGGCGCTCGAGCGTGCACACAAGGACGTGCAGTCGAAGGTGCATCCGGACCGTTTTGCCGCCGGCAGCGCCGCTGAACGACGCGTTGCAATGCAATGGGCGGCGCGTGCCAACGAGGCCTATCGCACGCTGAAGTCGCCGCTGGCGCGGGCGGCGTGGCTGTGTGAACGTGCAGGGGTGCCGATCGACGCCAACACCAACACGGCCATGCCGGTAGAGTTTCTGGCCCAGCAGATGGAGTGGCGCGAGTCGTTGGACGATGCGCGGGCAGACCGTGATGCAGCGCGTTTCGCTGGGCTCACCGGCGAGCTGGACGAAGTCCACGGTCGCCTTATCGCGGAGCTGGAATCAGCGCTTGATGTGCGGGGTGATTACGTCGCCGCCGCCGGCCTGGTCAGGCGGCTGATGTTCGTCGACAAGTTCCGCGACGAGTTGCGCGCAGCGGTCGAGGCGCAATCGGTCAAGAAGGCGTCCGCGTAATGGCGTTGCTGCAAATCGCGGAGCCGGGCGAATCGGCGGCGCCGCATGAGCACCGGCTTGCGGTCGGCATCGATCTCGGCACCACCAACTCGCTGGTCGCTACCGTCCGCAACAGCATTCCGGTCGTCATTGACGATGCCGAGGGGCGCTCGCTGCTGCCTTCGGTGGTTCGCTACCGGGCGGACGGTGCGCCCGAGGTGGGCTACGGCGCGCAGAAGTACCAGTCGGTCGATCCGCGCAACACGATCGTTTCGGTCAAGCGCTTCATGGGCCGTGCGCGGTCGGACGTCCTGCACATCGAAAACATGCCCTACGACTTCGTCGACCCTGGCGGCGATGCACCCGGCATGCTGCAGCTACGGACCGCGGCCGGTGTGAAGAGCCCAGTCGAAGTTTCGGCCGAGATACTCAAAGTTCTGCGCGAGCGCGCAGAGCAGTACCTGGGAGGTGACCTCGTCGGCGCGGTCATCACGGTCCCGGCGTACTTCGACGACTCACAGCGGCAGGCGACCAAGGATGCGGCGCGCTTCGCCGGCCTGAACGTGCTGCGCTTGCTGAACGAACCGACCGCCGCTGCCGTCGCCTACGGGCTGGATCACGCCGCCGAAGGCACCTATGCGGTGTACGACCTTGGTGGCGGGACATTCGACATCTCGATCCTCAAGTTAAGCAAGGGCGTGTTCGAGGTGCTCGCCACCGGGGGCGACTCGGCGCTCGGCGGCGACGACTTCGATCACCGGCTCTTCTGCTGGATCATCGAGCGGGCGAGGCTGCTGCCGCTGTCGGCGCAGGACTCCCGCACGTTGATGTTCAAGGCGCGCGAGGTGAAGGAGCGCCTTTCGGTGGAACCAGAAGTCCGGGCGAATGCGCTGCTATCGACCGGCGAGGTCGTCGATGTGCCGGCCGCGAGCTTGGAGTTCGCGCGCATGACGCAGCCGCTGGTCGACAAGACGCTCGCAGCGTGTCGCAAGGCTTTGCAGGACGCGAAGCTCAAGTGTGCGGACATCGACGGTGTCGTCATGGTCGGCGGCGCCACGCGCATGCCGCACGTACGCAAGGCAGTCGGCGCCTTCTTCGGCCAGACACCCTTGACGAACATTGATCCCGACAAGGTGGTCGCGCTGGGTGCGGCGATGCAGGCGAACCTCCTTGCCGGCAATCGTGCGGCGGGCGACGACTGGCTGCTCCTTGACGTGATCCCGCTCTCACTCGGGCTCGAGACGATGGGCGGGCTCGTCGAGAAGATCATCCCGCGCAACTCGACGATACCGGTGGCGCGGGCGCAGGAATTCACCACCTTTCGCGATGGCCAGACCGCGATGGCGATCCACGTGGTGCAGGGTGAGCGCGAACTGGTGACGGACTGCCGGTCGCTGGCGCGCTTCGAACTGCGCGGCATACCGCCGATGGTCGCCGGCGCCGCGCGCATACGCGTCACGTTCACCGTCGATGCGGACGGTCTGCTCTCTGTCGCCGCGCGCGAGATGGGCAGCGGAGTCGAAGCGGCCATCACGGTGAAGCCGTCCTACGGCCTGTCGGATGACGAGATCGCCCGCATGCTGGAAGAGTCCTTCGGCACCGCCGATGACGACATGCGCGCGCGCGCAATGCGTGAGCAGCAGGTCGAGGCACAGCGCCTCATCGAAGCCACGCAGGCCGCGTTCGCGAGTGACGGTGACCTGCTGTCGGCGGACGAGCGCGATGCAATCGAACGCCTGCTGGCCAACGCCTCGCAGCAATTGGCTGCCGCTGACCTGGAGGCCGTGAAGCGTGCGACGGAGGCCCTGATCGCCGGTACGGACGACTTCGCCGAGCGTCGCATGGATCGGTCGATCCGTGCGGCCCTGGCCGGACGTGCAGTCGCCGAACTCGCGAAGTAGCGGCGTCCGGGTGCAGCACAGATGCCGAAGATCACCGTGCTTCCTCACGAGGAACTGTGCCCGCAGGGCAAGGAGTTCGAGGTCGCGCCCGGTGGCTCCCTGGCCGATGCGCTACTCGATCACGGGGTTGACATTGAACACGCATGCGGGAAGGTGGCGGCGTGCACGACCTGCCATTGCATCGTGCGCAAGGGCTTCGATTCATTGCCGCTGGCCGAAGACAAGGAAGAGGACCTGCTGGATCGCGCCTGGGGCCTGACACCGGTGTCGCGGTTGTCATGCCAGGCGATCGTGCAGAACACGGATCTGACCGTGGAAATCCCGAAGTACAGCATCAACTACGCCAAAGAGAAGAACTGACAGTGGTCCCATGCGCATGCACGATGGGACACGAACGAGGCCGACATGAAGTGGACAGACAGCCTTGAAATCGCAATCGCACTCGCTGAAGCGCACCCGGACGTCGATCCGCACACGATCCGCTTCATGGATCTACATCGCTGGGTTCTCGAGTTGCGGGGTTTTGCCGACGATCCGGCGCACTCCGGCGAGAAGATTCTGGAAGCGATCCAGGCGGCTTGGATTGAAGAAGTCGCGTAGCGGCTTCTTCAATCCGCGCCTTTGGCGCTGTTGAGTTGCAGGAGGGGGCAGGGCGCCCTCCTGGACCTCCCCCTCTGGATTGCTGAAGTCGCCGACGCCGGAGGCCGTGTCGATCATTCGAAAAGCCCCGGCGGCGTGGCGTAGGCGCCGCGCCGCGTCAGGCTCTCCAGAGTCGCGAGCGCCGCTTCCAGCGTGAATTCCTCCTGCTCGATGGCAGCCACGACGTCGGCCAGCGGACGGTGTTCGATCGCGGCAACTTCACCGTCCTGATTGACGCATGACGCTTCCGGTCCCAACGTGGCGTCGTACACGTGAATGAGTTCCGACTGGTAGCCCTCGGACACGGGCCGTCGGACATGGAACGAGCGGCCGTGGTGAACCTCGGTGCGGTCGAGTTCGAGGCCGGCTTCCTCCCACGCTTCACGCTCGAGCGCCTGCTCCAGCGATTCGCCGGCAGGCACCATACCGCCGACAAGATTGTCCCAGCGATCCGGGTCGATCGGCTTGTGCGGCGCGCGGCGGGCGACCACCAGAGTGCCGTCGTCGGCGTAGGCATTCAGATGCACGGCCTCGGTGGTGATGCCGAACGCACGGCAGGCGGCGCGCTCGACTGTCGCCAGCACAACGCCACCTGGCTGGTCACGAATCGCCAGCTGCTCGTCACGCCAGCCGGAGACCAGTCCCGCATCGCGCAGACGCAGAGCGGCTTCGAACAGCAGCGCGCTGCGGGCCGTTGCGTCGAGCGCTTCATCATGCAAGCGCAAAGTGCCGTGGTGCTCGAAGAAACCAGACGCATGCTGCGCGAGGAAGGTTGCGACCTCGGGCTGTGCCCAGCCGACCGTGTGCCCCGCCAGAAGCAGTGGGCGCAGTCCAGCGGGGCGTACCGGCTGCGCGCGGACCTGCAGCCGCGCGACGATCGACCAGAGCCGCTCCGCCGAAGGCATCAGTTCTCCGGCCGCATGTGCGGGAACAGGATCACGTCGCGGATGCTCGGCGCATCCGTCAGCAGCATCATGAAGCGATCGACACCGATGCCGCAGCCGCCGCCGGCGGCATGCCGTACTCGAGCGCGCGGACGAAGTCGGCGTCGTAGTACATCGCCTCCTCGTCGCCGGCCTCCTTGCTTGCGCCTGCGCATTGAAGCGCGCCGCCTGGTCCTCGGCATCGTTGAGTTCCGAAAATCCGTTGGCGATCTCGCGGCCGGTGATGAAGAGCTCGAAGCGCTCGGTGATCTCGGGTCGCGCGTCCGATGCACGCGCCAGCGGCGAGACCTCGACCGGATAGTCGATGATGAAGGTCGGCTGCACGAGCTTCGCTTCGACCACTTCCTCGAACAGCGCCAGCTGCAGTGCGCCGAGTCCGGCTTCTTCCGAGTGCGTGCTGCCCCGGGATCGCAGCTCGCGCGTGCAGGTAGTCGCGGTCGGCGAGCTGGCCGTCGCTGTACTGCGGCGCGTGGACGCGGATCGCCTGCGCCGATGGTCATCCGCGCGAACGGTTGCGCCAGATCGACCGTCTGCCCCTGGTACTGCAGTACGGCCGAGCCGGTCGCCGCGATCGCGGTCGCGCGCAGCAGCCGTTCGGTGAAGTCCATCAGGTCCACGTGTAGTTCCAGTACGCGGCGTAGAACTCCATCATCGTGAACTCGGGGTTGTGGCGCGGCCGAGAGCCTTCGTTGCGGAAGTTGCGGTTGATCTCGAACACCCGCTCGAAGCCGCCGACCACCAGGCGCTTCAGGTACAGCTCCGGCGCGATGCGCAGGAACATCTCGATGTCGAGCGCGTTGTGGTGCGTGACGAAGGGCTTGGCCGTTGGCGCCGCCCGGGAATCGGCTGCAGCATCGGCGTCTCGACTTCGAGAAAGCCTTGGGCCACCATGAACTCGCGGATCGCGGCGATCGCCTTGCTGCGCGCCAGGAAGCGGCGCGCGCCTCCTCGTCCATGATCAGGTCGACGTAGCGCTGGCGGTACCTCTGCTCCCGGTCCGTCGATGCCGTGGAACTTGTCGGGCAGCGGCCGCAGGCCTTGGTCAGCAGCCGCAAGCGTCGTGACGCGGACCGACAGCTCGCCGGTCTGGGTCTTGAAGACAGTGCCCCTGCGCGGCGATCAGGTCGCCCAGGTCCCAGTGCTTGAACGCCTCGAGTGCCGCGTCGCCCGCGTCGTCCTTGGCGACGAAGAACTGGATGCGGCCGCTCGCGTCCTGCACAGTGGCGAAGCTGGCCTTGCCCATGACGCGCTTCAGCATCATGCGGCCGGCCGTCGCCACTTCGACGTTCGCCCGCTCCAACGCTTCGCGTTCCAGGTGCCCGTACGTCGCGTGCAGGTCGCCGGCCAGATGGGTGCGACAGAAATCGTTTGGGAACGCCGGCCCGCGGGCGCGCAGTTCAGCCAGCTTGGCGCGCCGCTCCGCGATGATCTGGTTCTCGTCGGCAGCGGGTGTCGTGGGTTCGGTCATGATGGTTTCAAGCGTTGCGCACGTCGTCGACCGGGTTATGGCCGAAGTCCGCGCGAGAAAGGTAGGTCAGCACTCGCGCGGCGGCCGCGGCCGGGGTCGGCAACTGACCGCCGGCCTTGAGTTCGAGGAAGTGGCCTTGCTCTGGAAAGCCGGCGGCGTCGGCAACGCGCAGTTCGCCCTGCATGTCGGTGTCGATGACGCCCGGCGCGAGCGAAACGAGGCGCGCCGGATTCGGCAGCATCGCCTCGTCGAGCGCGACGACGCGCGTGAAATGGTCGAGGCCGGACTTCGCTGCACAGTAGGCGGCCCAGCCGGCGACCGGTCGTTTGCCGGCACCGGAGGAGATGCCGACGACACGTTTATCGATGGCCCAGTTCCGCGTGGCGCGCAGGAACGCGGCAGTCAGCAGCATCGGCGCCTCGAGGTCGACGCGCATGACGGCCGACAGCAGTTCCCCGTCGCTCTTCTCGACCGGGCCGACGCGGCCCAGCAGGCCGGCGTTGTTGATCAGCGCCGCCGAGCCAAAGTCCGTGGCCCCATGCCCATTGAGCCAGGCCTCGAGCCGTGCCGCGGCGCCGATGTCGTGGCCGATGTCGACGGCCCACTGTTCGAGTCTGGCACCGGCTGCCTTGGCCTTTTCCGGCAGCGCCGGATCGGGGCGCCGCGACAGCGTCAGCAACAGCACGTCGCTGGCGAGCAGCTGCTGGGCCAGCGCGGCGCCGAGGCCGCGCGAGGCGCCGGTCAGGATATAAAGTCGTCGGGCATTCATTCGGTCACCGGAAGGTAGCGGAGATCGACCACGCCATGCGCAGCCGACCAGCCAGGGTAGTCATCGAGGGTCAGGCCGAACATGCGGGTGTCACGCACGCGACCGTGGTGATCGCGCGCCTCGGCCCGCAACAGACCTTCTTCGTGCAGGCCGGCGCGACGCATCACGCCCGCGCTCGCATCGTTACCGGCGTCGCAGGTGCCCCAGATGCGGTTGACCTGCAACTGGTCGAATGCGTAGTGGACCTGGAGCCGCACCACGTCGGTCGCGATGCCGCTGCCGCGTGCGGGCGGCACCAGGAAGTAGCCGATCTCGACCTTGGGAGTAGTCCAGTCCGGCACGTGGAAACCGGCGCCGCCGAGGTAGCGGTTGCTTCCGGCATCGAGGATCGCCATCGGCATCGAACGGCGCAGCATGAACTCGGCGTGCATCCGGCGCGCGTAGGACTCCGAGTCCTCGACCCGCCGGTGGTTCCGCGGCCACTCCATCCACTGCATCAGTTCCTCGCGATGCGGCGCCAGGGCATCGAACAACGCCGCACCGTCGCCAAAGCGGTAGCGACGCAGCACTACGCGGCCGCTGGCCGCGCCCTCGGCGAGCGACAGCAATTCCGGTTGCGCGATGGCCGGCCGCATCAGACGCCCTGCTTGAGGCTCGCCTGGATGAAGTCGTCGAGGTCACCGTCGAGCACTGCCTGCGTGTTGCCGATCTCGACATTGGTACGCAGATCCTTTATGCGCGACTGATCGAGCACGTACGAACGGATCTGATGGCCCCAGCCGATGTCGGTCTTGGCCTCCTCGAGCTTGTTCTGTTCGGCCATGCGCTTGCGCAGTTCGAGCTCATACAGGCGCGATTTCAGCATCGCCATGCATTCGGCGCGATTGCGGTGCTGCGAGCGGTCGTTCTGGCTTTGCACGACGATGCCCGACGGCGCGTGCGTGATGCGCACTGCCGATTCGGTCTTGTTGACGTGCTGGCCGCCGGCGCCCGAGGCACGATAGACATCGATGCGCAGATCGGCCGGATTGATCTCGATATCGACCGTCTCGTCGACCTCGGGATACACGAACACACTGGCAAACGACGTGTGACGGCGCGCATTCGAATCGAACGGCGACTTGCGGACCAGCCGGTGGATGCCGGTCTCGGTGCGCAGCATCCCGTAGGCGTAGTCGCCGCTGATCTTGATCGTTGCGCCCTTGATGCCGGCGACTTCGCCTGCGGACTCGTCCAGCAGCTCCGGCTTGAAGCCGCGTCGCTCGGCGTAGCGCAGGTACATGCGCTCCAGCATGCCGGCCCAGTCCTGTGCCTCGGTGCCGCCGGCGCCGGCCTGGATCTCGATGAAGCAGTTGTTGGGGTCGAGCGGATTGTTGAACATCCGCTGGAACTCGAGGTCGGCCACCTGCTTGGCGAGACCGGCCACGTCGGTCTCGACGGAGAGCAGGGTCGCGTCGTCGCCGTCACTGCGCGCCATTTCGAAGAGTTCCCCGGCGTCGCGCAGACCGTCGGTCAGCGCATGCATCTTCTGCACGACGAGGTCGAGTGTCTTCTTTTCCCGGCCGAGCTCCTGGGCGCGCCTGGGATCGTCCCAGACCTTGGGATCTTCGAGGGAGCGGTTGATTTCCGCGAGGCGGGCTTCCTTTACATCGACGTCAAAGATACCTCCGCAGCTCGGCGAGGCGCCCGCGCAGGTCCGCGACGGTGCCTTCGATCTGGTTGAGGCGTTCGGCTTCCATGGAGAATCTCGATGTCGAAAGGGCGTGATTATAGGAACTCCGTCTGTCACCGGTCGGGCGGCGGCAGTGCCGGGGCGGCGCGACGTAAACTGCGCGCGCTTGCGACCTGGGAACACGCGCGACCGGCATACCCGATGATCGAGTCGACAGCCACGACCATTACGTACCTGTTCTCGGATATCGAGGGCAGCACGCGGCTGTGGGAAGCCGATCCGGTGCGGGCTGCGCAAACCGTGGCTTGGCATGACGAGATCTCGCGCAACACCGTGCAGCAGCATCGCGGAACGGTAGTGAAGACCACCGGCGACGGTGTGCATGCCGTGTTCGAGGATCCGGCCGATGCCGTAGCGGCCGTCATCGACCTGCAGCTGGCGCTGGCCGAGCCGAGCGGCGAGCGTGCACCGCTCAACGTGCGGTGCGGAGTGCATCTGGGCGCGGACCAGCGTCGCGACAATGATTTCTACGGACCTGCAGTGAACCGCGCCGCGCGCATCATGAGTGCCGCGCATGGCGGGCAGGTGCTTCTGTCACGGGCCGTGGCCGATCGCGTGGCCGGACGCCTGCCGCAGGGAGTGGCCTTGCGCGACCTGGGGCCGGTGCGCCTGCGCGACCTGGGCTCTCCCGAGCAGATCTTTCAGATCATTCATCCGTCGCTGCGCAAGGAGTTCCCGCCACTGCGCTCGATGGCGAGCACGCCCAACAACCTGGCGCAGCAGCTCAACTCGTTCGTCGGCCGCGACCACGAGATGGACCAGGTCCGGCAACTGCTGGCCAACAGCCGGCTGCTGACTCTGCTGGGCATGGGCGGCCTGGGCAAGTCGCGCCTGTCGATGCAGGTCGCCGCGGTCGTTCTCGAGGATTACCCGGACGGCGTCTGGTTCGTCGAGCTGGCCGCGCTGTCGGATCCCCACGTCGTCCCGCAGGCGGTGGCCTCGGTGCTCGGGGTGAAAGAACAACCGGGTGGCACAGTGCTGGACGCGTTGACTCGTTATGTGGGCGACAAGAAGCTGCTCATCGTCCTCGATAACTGCGAGCACCTCGTGCATGAGTGCGCGGACCTCGCCAAGCGACTGCTGCAGTCCGGCCCCCAAGTCCGCGTGCTGGCATCGAGCCGCGATTCGCTGCGCATTGCGGGTGAGACGGTGTTCCATCTCACGCCGCTGCCGGCGCCGGGCGCTGAGATGCCACCCTTGCCCGAGGCTCTGTTGCGGCTGGAGTCGGTGCGGCTCTTTGTTGACCGTGCATCGGCTGTGCAGCCCGCATTCCGGCTGACCGAGAAGAACGCGGCGGCGGTGGCGGAGATCTGCCGACGGCTGGACGGAATTCCGCTGGCGATTGAG
This sequence comes from uncultured beta proteobacterium, assembly GCA_963724605.1. Taxonomy (GTDB): domain Bacteria; phylum Pseudomonadota; class Gammaproteobacteria; order Burkholderiales; family Burkholderiaceae_F; genus JALORV01. Next base: position 124,190 of record CAVRVM010000015.1, on the reverse strand, counting down.
CTCGCTGCCGCGCGGACACGGGCGATCCCGGTGGAAACCATCGCAGCTCGTCTGCAAGACCGCTTCAGGCTACTGACAACGGCCGACCGAACAGTATTGCCCCGCCAGCAGACGCTGCGGGCGCTGATCGACTGGTCATACGACCTTCTGCCGCCACCTGAGCAGACTCTGTTCCAGAGGCTGTCCGTGTTCGCGGGCGGATGGACACTCGAGGCGGCCGAGGCCGCCTGCAGCGGCGGCACGCTCGAAGCCCGGGATCTGGTCGATCTGCTGGCCAACTTGGTCGACAAGTCGATGGTCGTGCTGGAGGCGGCGGGCAATCGCTATCGGATGCTCGAAACCGTGCGTCAGTACGCGGCCGAGCGGTTCGGCAAGTCGACCGACGGCGGTGCGACGCGATCACGTCATCTGGCGTGGTGCTTGGCGCTCGCGGAACAGGCCCGAACCGGCCTGGTCGGCCCGGAGGCCGGGCGCTGGCTGGCCGAACTCGACGTCGAGCGCGAAAACCTGCTCGCCGCGCATCGCGGGTGCGACGAAGCGGAGAACGGCGTGGACCTCGGCCTTGAACTGATGCATTCGCTGAAGCTCTATTGGTACCAGCGTGGCTTGCTGTCGCTCGGACATCGCTTAACGGTCGAGGCGCTTGCACGTACCGAGACGGCAGAGCGCAGCGTCCGGCGTTGCCGGGGACTGGCAGACGTGGGGCAATTCTGCAGCTTCATGGGCCGCCGTACCGAGGCTCAGCGCCACCTCGAGCAAAGCCTTGCGATCGCGCGCGAACTGGGTGACCGCGATCGCATCGCGTCAGCCTTGCAGTCGATGGGGTTCACCTGCCAGGCGGTGGGCGACCTCGACCGCGCGCGGAAATTGTTCGATGAAGGCGTCGAACTGGCGCGGGAGGTGGGCAATCCGCGCCAGCTTGCGTCGGCGCTGTTCTGCCGCGGGCAACTGATGCGCCAGCAGCACGATTTTTCTCTGGCCGAGGCGCTTTACCGCGAGGCCACCGAGATCGTGCGTGGTCTCAAGGATCAAGAGAGCGTGGCGATCGGCCTGCTCAATCTGGCGATGGTGGCCATCGAGCGGCAGCGTGTCGAGGATGCGCGGCCGCTGTTGCGCGAGGCGCTGGCAGCTACCTTGGCGACAGGCTCGCAACTGGCGGGCCAAGCGGTGCTCGACGTGATGTCGGGCTATTGCGCGGCCAGAGGTGGAAGTGAAGACTGCGCCCGATACTACGGCGCGGCCGAAGCGCAGGCGGAGCGTTCCGGTCTGCACCGGGACAGCACGGACGCGGCATTCCTGATGCCGCGCGTCGATGAATGCCGCCGGGCCATAGGCGCGGAGCGGTTCGTTCACGCCCAGACAGACGGGGCCGAATGGGGCTACGAAGAGGCCCTGCAGAGCGTCGTCGGGAAGTTGGCCTGACGCTCCGCCGCTGCCGGCCGCGCTACTGGTTGACGATGATCGGATCCAGAGTGACGCGGTTGCGGCCCCGGTCGAGGAGCTGAATCGTGTACTTGAACTCGCCCCGTTTCGTGTTCTTGTTGAGGCACGTCACGTGTTTTGGTCCGCCGTGGCACGTAGGTGGCAGTTGATCCTGCGGCCGCAGCCCGCCTCCCCTTGTTTTCTCCCCGTTGACGACGATCCCAGTTGGATCGAATGAGTAATCCGCGTCTGGCGGCAGCTGCCACCGGATCACCACGGCGCCCTGATCGCGCCTCACCTCGACTGGGTCACGGCTCACCGTGATGTTCCCGCCGGCTAGTTTCACCTCCACCGGCGGCACCTGTGCGGATGCGCCAACCATCCAGGCCAGGGCGGCCAGTAGTGCAGCGGTGTAGGTACGTTTCTTCATCTTCTACGATCCTCCTTGATTGTTCTGTCGCCGGCGGAACTTTCAACTCCGGCGAGTTGCACTGTCATGTCTTCCGCCAGTTAAGTCAACCCGGCTTGACGCAGCGCCGCCGGATCCTTCGCATCCAAAAGTAGACTTCGGTGGCGCGCGGTATTTGCGAACGCCCAAGGTCCCGATGATCGAAACCTCTGCCACCACTGTCACCTACCTGTTCTCGGACATCGAGGGCAGCACGAAGCTGTGGGAGGTGGATCGCGACTGCGCGGCCCGGACGGTGGCCTGGCACGACGAGATTTCGCGCAGCGCCGTGGAGCGGCATCGCGGCACGGTAGTAAAAACGACGGGCGATGGTGTGCACGCGGTGTTCGACGATCCGGCGGACGCCGTGGCTTCCGTCATCGATCTGCAGCTTGCGCTGGCCGAACCGGCCGGCTCGCGGGCGCCGCTGAAGGTGCGTTGCGGATTGCACCTCGGTGCCGACCAGCGCCGCGACAGTGATTTCTTCGGCCCTGCCGTGAATCGCGCCGCGCGCATCATGAGTGCGGCCCACGGCGGCCAGGTGCTGGTTTCTGGCGCGGTGGCCGACCGCGTGGCTGGACGCCTGCCGCAGGACGTCGTGCTGCGCGACCTCGGTGCCGTGCGCCTGCGCGACCTCGGCTCACCAGAGCATGTCTACCAGTTGATTCATCCGGCGCTGCGCATGGAGTTCCCGCCGCTGCGCTCGATGGCGAGCACGCCAAATAACCTGCCGCAACAGGTCAACTCCTTCGTCGGCCGCGACCACGACATGGCACAAGTGCAGCAACTGCTGGCGAACAGCCACCTGCTGACGCTGCTGGGAATGGGTGGCCTCGGCAAGTCGCGGCTTTCGGTCCAGGTCGCGGCCGTCGCGCTCGACAACTATCCCGACGGCGTCTGGTTCGTCGAGCTCGCGGCGCTATCCGATCCCCGACTGGTGCCGCAGGCACTGGCGTCGGTACTCGGTGTCAAGGAAGAGCCGGGCGGAACCGTGATGGACGCCGTCGCCCAATTCGTGCGCGACAAGCAGCTGCTGGTCGTGCTTGACAACTGCGAGCACGTCGTACAGGCGTGCGCGGAATTGGCAAAACGTCTGCTCGAAGTGGGACCGAAGGTGAAAGTGCTGGCGTCGAGCCGTGATTCATTGCGTATTGCAGGTGAGATCGTTTTCCCAGTGGCACCTTTGGCCGCGCCCAAGAAGGACGAGATGCCTTCGGCTGACGCCCTGATGACGATCGATTCGGTGCAGCTCTTCATCGACCGGGCAAGGGCAGTGCAGCCGGCGTTCCGCCTTAGCGAAGGTTCGGTGCGAGCGGTCGCCGACATCTGCCGTCGACTCGACGGCATTCCACTCGCGATTGAACTCGCCGCGGCGCGGGTGCGTGCGATGTCGGTTGAACAGATTGCCGCACGACTGGATGACCGCTTTCGCCTGCTCAACCGCGGTGATCGGACGGCCTTTCCCCGTCAGCAGACGCTGCGGGCGTTGATTGACTGGAGTCACGACCTGCTCGATACGAACGAGCGCACACTCTTCCGCCGACTAGCGGTCTTCGCCGGAGGCTGGACGCTGGAAGCCGTAGAGGATGTAACCGTCGGTGGAGATATAGAACGCGCGGAGGTGCTTGAACTACTGAGTAATCTCGTTGAGAAGTCGCTCGTGGTCATTGACCACGAAACCGGCCGCTACCAGCTACTCGAGACGGTGCGGCAATATGCGCATGAAAAACTCGCTGAGGCTGGGGAAGAGTCGACGATACGCAGAAGGCACCTCGATCACTTCGTCGCGTTTACCGAAAGCGTTGGGCCTGGACTTGCTGGCCACGAGCAACAGACATTGCTAAAGAAGGTCGACGCCGATCGTGAAAATATTCTGTCGGCGCACTCGTTTTGCGTTGCAGTTGGGGATGCGATTGAGAACGGGTACCGGCTTGTGCACGCGATCAAGCACTACTGGTTTATCCGCGGGTTGCTCAATTTGGGCCACCGCGTCACGGTTGAAGTGCTTACGGTCCCGAACTCGGGGAACGTTGCCCTGCCTCGGTGCAGGGCGCTCTGGGTCGGCGGCCAGATCTCAACCTTCATGGGTCGCCATGAGGAAGCCCGGCGATACTTGGAGGAAGGCTTGAGGTTGGCCCGCGGGCTCGATGAGCCGCGCATGATTGTCGCGATCCTGAATATCCTGAGTGTGGTAGCTCTTGGGCAAGGTGATCGCGAGGCAGCTGGTGCGCACTCCGAGGAAGCGCTTGAACTCAGTAGTCAGCTCGGCAATGCGCGTGGAACGGCTGTCGCTTGCAATGCGCTGGCGCAACTTCGTCGCCTTGACGGTGATCTCGACGCTGCGGAGGCCCTTTACGAGCGCGCCGCCTTGATCGCTCGAGATTTGGAAGACCCCGTGCTTAGGGCAGTTGCTGCGCTCAACCTTGCGATGGTGGCTATTCAGCGGGGCGCCGCGGATCGCGCCCGCGCCCTACTTACTGAAGTCCTTGCCATCGCGGAGGAGACCGGCTCGCGGCAGGCCGGGCAAAGTGCGCTTGAGGTTTGTGCCGGCCTGGCCGCATGCGCCCTGGATTGGGAGCGTGCTGCACGCTTCTACGGTGCAGCGGAGCATCAGACAGGAAGCACTGGAATTCATAGGGATCCCGCTGACGAAGCCTTTCTGACCCCACTGATGTCTCGTGCGCGGAGCGAACTCGGCGATGCAAACTTCGCCAGAATTGCGGCCGAAGGGGGCGCGCTGGATTACGAAGCAGTCATCACTGATGCCCGCGCCTGGCTCCTTCGGATGCCTGCGGGGCAACTTGGCGGCCCCTCGACTCACTGAACCTCACACCCCGTCCACGCGATCCCAGCTCGTCATCGGGGGCCTCTCGCCTTTGCCGATGACGTCGACGGCAGCAACCTGTCCCAGACGAGACGCTCAGTTGCATGCTGAACATGTGAACTCGCTCTTACTCGACCATAAACGGGTCAAAGATCGCACAGGGCGCGCCGCCACCAGTCGGCACGATATTGAGGCCGTATTCATGCGATAACTTGGGATGTTCGACCTTCACCTTTGCGATAAGCACAGCCCCATCCACTTTTGGATTGCCGAAGAAGGCCTCACTGCCTTTCGGCTCCAGTGCGGGAATCTTCGGATTGGTGGAGAACTCGTAACCGGCGGTCTCGATTATCCAGACCACTGCAAGTTTTCTGCCGCTTTCTCCGCCTAGTGTCAGTATGTATCCATCTGTCTCGAACTCGCCGGCCCGGCAGTCCAAGACTCTGACGGTAAGAAAGCAGTTCCCTTGGGGGCATCGCTTGACTTGCGAAGCCGGCACGAACCCGTGCTTCGTCGGCACCGGGCGCCCGACAGAATCGGTGACTTGGACTGTCTGACACCCGAAAAGTGCAAAGATCGCGCTAGCGGCAGTGAACGTCTTCAAGGTTTGCATGGAATGGTCCCTCTCGTCTTGTTGTCTCCGGCCATCGCATCACAAGCCCGATTCACATCGGCAACGGTCGCGGAGCGAAACCACCAAATGGCGATGGCACTCCTTCCGCATGCTTCATGCGGACAATGATCTATTCGACGGCGGCTCCGCGTGCACGACTGTCTCCGGTTAGCTGACCGGAGTCAACCGGAATATTCACAATGCTCGATGAACAGAGTCAGCCGCCGGCGGCCCTGGTAGTCGTCGATTGCCGGGCGGTACGCGAGGCGTGCCCGCCGCGGTAACGGCTCGGTGCGGCGAAAAAACATGCCACTCAGTCGCCGGCCGTCAGCTTCAAGTGTCAGCTTTAGATGCCGGTCCTTGACGCAGGCGCTGGTCGACGACGTCGAACTCCTGATCGAAGAGCGGGGCGGGGAAGCCCTGGCCCCAGACGTGCTGCTCGCAGGCCTCGACCAGCGCGAGAGAGAACTCGCCCGGTTCGAGTGCGCCGTCGGTGACAATGGTGCGTTCGAAGATCGAACTGGTCGCAGGAGGCGCGCGTCGCCTGCTCGAAGGCACTGACAAATCGCTCGTAGTGTTCGGTCGCCAGCGTCAGGCCGGCCGCCATCGCGTGACCGCCGAAGCGCTTGATCATCGCCGGGTCGACCTTCGTGACGATGTCCAGCGTGTCGCGCAGGTGCACGCCCTCGATCGAGCGGCCCGAACCGCGCAGTTCGGCCTCGCCTGCTCGCGCGAAGGCGATCGTGGGCCGATGGAACTTCTCCTTGATGCGGGAGGCAACGAGCCCCACCACGCCCTGATGCCATGTTTCATCGAACAGGCAGATGGTGCGCTGCTTCGCCACCTCGGCAAGGTCGAGCGCGGCGAGCGCGTCAAGCTGCATGTCACCTTCGATCTCTCGTCGTTCGCGGTTCAGGTCATCGAGCTGGCGCGCAAGGTCCATGGCGCGCTCGAAGCTGTCGGTGGTCAGGCAGTCGATGCCGACCGTCATGTCGGTCAGGCGCCCCGCCGCGTTGATGCGCGGGCCAATGGCGAAGCCGAGGTCAGAGGCGCGCGCCGCGCGTGCGTCGCGACCGGCCACCTGGAAGAGGGCCGCGATGCCGGGATGCAGTCGGCCTGTGCGGATGCGCTGAAGTCCTTGTGTCACGAGGACGCGATTGTTGTGATCGAGCCGCACGACGTCGGCAACGGTACCGAGCGCGACGAGGTCGAGCAGGGTATCCAGCCGCGGCTGCGAGGCAGCATCGAAGCGGCCACGCGCACGCAGTTCGGCGCGCAGAGCCAGCAGCACATAGAACATGACGCCCACGCCGGCCAGGTGCTTGCTCGGAAAGCCGCAACCCGGCTGGTTCGGATTGACGATGCAGGCAGCGGCCGGCAGTACCGCGCCTGGCAGGTGGTGATCCGTGATCAGCACCTCGATGCCGAGTTCATTCGCGCGTGCGACGCCTTCGACGCTGGCGATGCCGTTGTCTACTGTGATCAGCAGGTCGGGCGCGCGCTGGGCGGCCAGGTCGACGATCTCGGGCGTCAGACCGTAGCCATACTCGAATCGGTTGGGCACGAGGTAATCGATCGAGGCCTGTGTGCCCGCGGCCAACATGCGCAGTCCGCGCAGCCCGACAGCGCACGCCGTTGCCCCGTCGCAATCGTAGTCCGCGACGATCAAGATCCTGGCATCGGCCTCGATGGCGTCGGCCAGCAGCGTCGCCGCGTCGCCCACGTGAGCGAGCGCGGACGGTGCAGTCATGCCTTCGAGCGTCAGCCGCAGGTCGGCGTCCGTAGTGACGCCGCGCGCCGCGAGCGCCCGCGCAAGAGGGGCCGGTAGACCCCCGGCGGCGAGCCGACGGGCGACTGCCGGATCGAAGTCGCGACGCACGAAGGATGTCATTCGGCCAGCACCTCGGCGAGAGTGTGGCTGCGCCACAGCCTGAAGCGGTCGGCCAGACGCGCGTGCCACAGGCTGAGACGCTGGCGTCCAGAGAGCACGAAATCGATCTCGCCGACAGGAAGCACTGCGAGCCTGCGGTCCATCCTTGCCATCGCCTCGAGCCAGGCCGACCAGTCGGCGTTCAATCGCGGAAGTACGGCATCGTCCCACACCAGCAGGGCGTCGCTGTCGGGGATCGCAGTGTCGGGGGCGGGCAGCGCGCCGGCCGCCCGCGCGGCGCCGCGGAGTTCGGCGCGATTGGTGTGGACCCGGGACCACGGCAGGAGTGCGAGCGGTTTCCACTGCCCCCCACCGTGCAGCCAGAGGCCATTGACGGGCGGCAGTCCGCTCGCCTCACGAGTCTCGTTCACGGGGTGCACATGCCAGCGCATCTGGATGGCATTGTGCAGCCGGCTCCAATGCAAGGCATCGGCGGCATTCATGTCCGGAACCGGAAGCGGCTCGCCCGTCATTGCTGTCAGCGGCTGCGCCCGCAGCGACCAGGCGCGCGCGCTGAGCAGGAACCACTCGGAGCCGACGCGCTGCAGTTCACACTGGTCGGCGAGGCAGATTTCGTTGGCGGCACTCAGCAGCGCGTCGGCACTCGGGCTCCGAGAGCGGCACGTCGTTCAGCGGCTGCACGATCAAGCTCTCGCGCCCGATCACGATGTGAACCGGATCGGCCCGCCAGATCGTCCTCGAAGGCTCGCGTTGGCCGGTCAGCTCCGCCCAGGCGTACGGTGCCGTCGGAGCGGGCGGGTGTGCACCGAAGATCTCACGCGCGAGCCAACGATCTTCCGGCACCGGATCCTCCGCAGACGCCGCCCACGCGCCAGCTGGCGCCGCTCGAGCGACGAGACGGCCGAGCGCCGGCGCCTGCAGCGCTGCGCCGAGCTCGCTGGCCAGCAAAGCGGGAATCAGCGCACCCGGAATCATCAGTGTCAAGCGCATTTGAGCGATTCTAGGGTCCGCAAGGTACTGCGCCCGGGCACACCGTGCGGGCGCAGTGAACTGCTTGGATACAATCGAACGGCTTCGGCATCACACTGCCTTGAACCTTCCCTACGAACTTCGCATAGGCTTGCGCTACACGCGCGCCGGACGGCGGGCGCGCCGGCGCAACGGCTTCATCTCGTTCATTTCCGGCATATCGATGCTCGGAATCGCGCTCGGCGTGATGGCGCTGATCGTCGTGCTGTCGGTGATGAACGGGTTCGTTTCGCAGGTGCGCGACCGCATGCTGTCGGTGGTCTCGCATGTCGAAGTGTTCGCGCTCGGCGATCCGCTGGACTGGCAACAGGTCGAACGCGAGGCGCGGAAGAATCCCGAGGTCATCGGCGCAGCGCCGTACGTCAACGCGCAGGCACTGCTGACCCGCGGCGACGCGGTGCGTGGCGTGCTGGTTCGGGGGGTGGATCCGGCAGCCGAGCCGGCAGTGTCCGATGTCGCCTCGCTGGTGCGCGGAGAGCCGCTGACGGCCCTGAAGGACGGCGAGTTCGGCATCGTGCTGGGCGGTGAACTGGCGCGCGCGCTCGGCGTGAGCCTGGGCGAGAAGGTCACGCTGATCGCGCCGCAGGGCCAGGTCACTCCGGCCGGCGTGGTGCCGCGCCTGAAGCAGTTCACGCTGACCGGGACATTCGACTCGGGGCACTACGAATACGACAGCGCGCTTGCGCTGATACATATCGGCGACGCGCAGCGCTTGTTCCGGGTCGCCGGGCCGACCGGCGTGCGGCTCAAGCTCGCCGACATGCATCGCGCCCCGCGAGGTCGCCACTCAGCTTGCGAAGTCGATGCCGCCCAATTTGCTGGTGCGTGACTGGACGCGGCAGAACCGCAGCTGGTTCGCGGCGGTGCAGGTCGAAAAACGCATGATGTTCATCATCCTGGCGTTGATCGTCGCGGTGGCGGCCTTCAACCTCGTCTCGACGCTGGTGATGACCGTCACGGAGAAGCAGGCCGACATCGCGATCCTGCGTACGCTGGGCGCGACGCCGTCGAGCATTATGGCGGTGTTCATCGTGCAGGGCGCTCTGATCGGCGTGCTCGGCACGCTGCTTGGCGTCGCCGGAGGTCTCTTCATCGCGAACAACCTCGACCGGATCTTCCCGACGATCGAGCGCATCGCGGGCTTTCCGCTGATCCCGAAGGACATCTACTTCATCAGTTCGCTGCCGTCCGATCCGCGCGCGAGCGATATCGTGCCAATCGCCGTGATCTCGATCGTGCTGTCGCTGGTGGCGACGCTGTATCCGAGCTGGCGCGCCTCGCGCGTTCGTCCCGCCGAAGCGCTGCGCTATGACTGAGCAGCCGATTCTGTCGGCGCGCGAGGTGCACAAGTCGTATCGCGAGGGTCCGCTCGCCGTCGACGTGCTGCGCGGCGCGTCGCTCGATGTCGCGCCGGCGGAGATCGTGGCCATCGTCGGCGCCTCGGGATCGGGCAAGAGCACGCTGCTGCACGTGCTGGGCGGGCTCGATGCACCCGACAACGGCGTCGTGCTGATCGGGGGCGGCGACCTCGCGCAGCATGAACGACGCGGAGCGTGGCCAAGTACGCAACCAGCGCCTCGGCTTCGTCTACCAGTTTCACCACCTGCTGCCCGAGTTCACCGCCATCGACAACGTCGCGATGCCGCTTCGCTATCCGACGCATGCCGCTTACCGCGGCACGCCGCGCGGCACAGGAGGCGCTGACGTCAGTGGGCCTCGCGGAGCGCCTGCAGCATCATCCGACTGAACTGTCCGGCGGCGAGCGCCAGCGCACGGCGATCGCGCGCGCCATCGTGACGTCCCCGGCCTGTGTGCTGGCGGACGAACCGACCGGCAACCTCGATCGGGATACGGCGCGTGCGGTGTTCGAGGTCTTCGTCGATCTCGCGCAGCGCAGCCGCACGGCGGTGGTCATCGTCACGCACGATCCGGAACTGGCTGCACGGTGCGATCGTGTGCTGCGCCTGGCGCACGGTCAGCTGAGTCCGGCCTGACCCGAGCGGGCGACTGCCGAGCGGCGCCGCCGATGCCAGGCGCGCCGCAGGTGAGCGCTCCACAGCGCACGCACCACTACGTAGCCGACCAATGCCAGCAGGCAGGCGAGCATCAGCACGCCGAAGGCCAGTGGCGGCCCGAGCCCGATGGCCCACTCGCCTGTGGCCCGTATCCACTGCGTGACATGAGCCCAGTCCATTTCAGGTGGTGCGGTGACAGGATGCGCGCTCGTTGTCCGAAGGACGAAGGAGCCAAGTTCGTAGGCGATGAGGTAGAGGGGAACTATCGTCAGCGGGTTCGTGTACAGCGTGGTCACCAGCGCGAGCGGCAAATTGACGCGGAAGAACAGGCAGGCGATGGCGGCACCGAGCATCTGCAGCGGCCCGGGAATCAAACCGCAGAACAGACCCACCGCCACCCCGCCGGCCGCCGAACGCCGGTTCAAATGCCACAGCGCCGGGTGGAACAGGCTGTCGCCGAACATGGATAACACGCGAACCTCGCGCACCTTGTCCACGTTCGGCATCAGCTTGCGGAAGAACTTGCGGGGCATGGCGGAAGTCTAGTCGCCAGCGCATGCGGCCCGACCGGACCCGCTGCCGGCGCCTCGGTGCTTACACTAGGTTCGATGTGGATCGACACCCACTGCCACCTGGATGCAGACGAGTTCGACGCGGACCGTGACGCCGTCGTGGCGCGCGCGCGCGCCGCCGGCATCGCGATGCTCGTGATGCCGACCGGCCATGTGGACGAGACGCCCAAGGTGCGCGACATTGCGCAGCGCCACGGGTTTGCCTATGCGCTCGGACTGCATCCGCTCTGGCTGGAGGGCGCGACCGATGACGACCTCGCGCGCCTGCGCGCGGCGGTCTTCGACGCGCGCGCCGATCCGCACTGTGTCGCGGTGGGCGAAATCGGACTCGATCTCGTCGAGGCGCGCACCGAAGTCGCTCGTCAGGAACACTTCTACCGGGAACAACTGCGGATCGCGCGTGAGGCGGAGCTTCCGGTCATCGTGCACGTGCGCCGCTCGGCGGACCTGCTGCTGAAGCACTTGCGACGCACCGAGGTGTGCGGCGGAATCATCCATGCCTTCAATGGCAGTGCCCAGCAGGCGCAGCAGTTCATTGCGCTCGGCTTCAAGCTTGGTTTCGGCGGGGCGGCGACGTATACCGGCTCGCAGCGGATCCGGCGCTTCGCAGCCGAGTTGCCCGCCGAGGCGATCGTGCTGGAGACCGATGCGCCCTACATTCCGCCGGCGTGGCGGCGCGTTGAAGGGCGGGTGGACCGTACCGAACCCGCGGACCTGGCGCGCATTGCAGCCGAAGTGGCGGCCCTGCGCGGTAGCGATCTCGAGGCCCTGGCACAGGTGAATCGCGCCAACGCAATCGTGGCTTTGCCGCGGTTGGCGCCGTTGTTGTCCAGGGAGCAGGGCGCGTGACAGGTGCGCTGCTCACGGCCTTCGTGCTGGGGGTGTGCGCGCTGCAGTGGCAGGCCGACCTGCCGAGCCCCGTGGCCCTGATGTTGATCCTCGCGGCTGGGGCCGCCGCCCTCGTCGTTGCGTTTCGTGTGTCGCGGCCCTCGAAGGCGCTGTTGCTGCTCGCATGTTGCGGTTCGCTCATGCTGGGCTTCGGGCTCGCCGGTCTGCGTGCGCAGTGGCGTCTGGCCGACGCCCTTCCATTCGCGGACGAAGGCCGTGACGTGCAGTTGACTGGCGTGGTGGCGAGCCTGCCGGTGCGGCTCGACCGGGGCGTGCGTTTTGAGTTCGACGTCGAAGCGCACGAGCCAGGGATTGCCGTTCCGCCGCGGATCCTGCTCGGCTGGTACGCGGCCGGTGAGCCAGTGCAGCCTGGAGAGCGCTGGTCTTTTGTCGTTCGCCTGCGCCGGCCGCATGGTGCGCTCAATCCAGGTGGCTTCGACTTCGAGGGCTGGATGCTCGAACGGGATCTGCGCGCCAGTGGCTACGTCCGATACTCGCCGGAGTCGCCGCCGCGGCGGTCGGCGACGATGGTTTGGTCGCCGCAGTATGCGATCGAGCGTGCCCGTGCGTGGCTGCGCGATCGTCTGCTGCAAGTTGTGGGCTCAGAGCGCTACGGAGGAGTCCTTGTGGCGCTGGTGCTGGGTGACCAGCGCGCCATCGCCGACGCCGACTGGACGTTTTTCAACCGCACGGGGATTTCACATCTGGTGAGCATCTCGGGACTGCACATCACGATGATCGCCGCGCTGGTGGGTGGCATCGCGGGCGCCGTCTGGCGGCGCGCACCCGCGCTGCTGCGACGCGCGCCGGCACAGCTGGCGGCCGTCTGCTGCGGCATGGTCGCCGCGCTGCTGTATGCACTGCTCGCAGGATGGGGCATTCCGGCCCAGCGCACCGTGCTGATGCTTGCTGTTGTCGCCGTGGCCTGGCTCGTGCGCGTACGCATGGCGCCGGTAACCACTCTGCTGCTCGCCGCTTTCGTTGTGTGCATCTTCGATCCGTGGGCCGTGACTTCGGCCGGCTTCTGGCTTTCCTTCGGCGCAGTAGCGGCCATCGTGTGGGTCGTTCACGGACGCCCGTCGGGAGGCGCTGCGGGCCGCTGGTCAGTGCTGGCGACGGCGGCACGTGTCCAGCTAGCGGTCTCGCTCGCCTTGATTCCCGCCACTGCCGTGTTGTTCCAGCAGATCTCACTCGTATCGCCGCTGGCCAACGCGGTGGCGATTCCGGTAGTCAGCTGGATCGTCACGCCGCTGGCACTGATCGGTGCTGCCTTCGCAGCACTGCCGAGTCCGCTGCAAGGACTCGCGGCGCCGCTGCTGGTGCTCGCTGACGTGGTGTTTACATACCTCGCGGTGCTGCTGCAGGCGCTCGCCTTCCCGGCCTGGGCGTCCGTCGCGGTGCCGGCGCCACCTCTCGCGTTCGGAGTGCTTGCCGTCGCCGGAGTGGCCTGGCTGCTGGCGCCACCGGGTTGGCCGGCGCGCGGTTTGGGGGTGATCGCACTGCTGCCGTTGCTGGTGTGGCCCGGCGAGCGTCCGGCTGCCGGCGAGCTGTGGGTGACGGCGCTCGATGTCGGACAGGGCTCGGCGATCGTCCTCGAGACGCGCGATCGGGCGTGGCTGTACGACGCCGGGCCGCGCTACTCGAGCGACGCCGACGCCGGCGAACGCGTGGTGCTGCCCCACCTGCGCCGCCGCGGAATCGAAGCGCTCGACGGCATGATCGTCTCGCATCTGGACCAGGACCACTCGGGCGGAGCCGCGGCCGTCCTGCGCGGAATCGAGGTCCGACAGCTGCTGAGCTCCATCCCGCCCGGCCACGCGGCGCTCGGCGGACGCACGGCGGTCGAACGGTGCGAAGCCGGCCAGGTCCTGAAGTCGGGCGAAATGACGTTGAACGTGCTGCATCCGCTGGCGCAGGACTATGAGCGACGGGCAGCCACCAACGTGATGAGCTGTGTCGTGCGAGTACAGACCGGACCGACCACGGTGCTGCTGACCGGTGACATTCCGGCCGACTTCGAGGGCGCGCTGGCGCGCCGTGAACCGGCGCTGCAAGCGCAGTTGCTGATGGTGCCTCATCACGGCAGTCGTTCGTCCTCGAGTCTCGCTCTCCTCGAGGCAGCGGCTCCATTGCAAGCGTTTGCGCAGTCCGGTTACCGCAACCGCTACGGACACCCGGACCCCATCGTCGTCGCGCGCTACGCGACGCGCGGCATCGAACTGGCGCGTACCGATCACGGCGGGGCGCTGCAGTGGCGCTTCGCGGCCGACGGTGCAGCAAAGCACAGCACGGCGCGCGCCACGGCGGTGCGTTACTGGCACAACCGCCCCTCCCCGGGGCACGGTCGGCCGTCGGCCGATGTCGTGGACGAGGTCGAAACGGACGAGACGCCGCAGGAGCCGCTATCTGGGATGCCATAGCCCACGTGACTGGTGTACATCTTGCTAGACTGACTTGGCTCCTCGTCGGAGGGCGCCGGACCACCACCAGAACAATGCAGGCCGCGGGATGAGCATGCCTTACGACGAGATGTACTGCACCGACGGCAGCGTGCGCGAGCACTACCGCGAGTTCAAGCGCTGGCAGGAGGAGCAGAGCCAGGACACGATGCACAACAAGCGCGCGGAAGCCGACCTCGTCTTTCGCCGCGTAGGCATCACCTTTGCCGTATACGGTGAAAAGGACGAGGAGGGCAGCGGCACCGAGCGTCTGATCCCGTTCGACGTCGTCCCGCGCGTCATCCCGGCGACAGAATGGCGCCAGCTTGAGGCCGGCCTGCGGCAGCGCGTGCGGGCGCTCAATCTGTACGTCCATGACGTCTATCACGAGCAGAAGATCGTCCGGGCCGGTCGCATTCCGGCCGACGAGATCTTCCGCAACGCGCAATACCGGCCCGAGATGCATGGGGTCGACGTCCCCAGCGACATCTACGCGCACATTGCCGGAATCGACGTCGTGCGGGCCGGCGCCGGCGAGTACTTCGTGCTGGAGGACAACCTGCGGGTGCCGAGCGGAGTGTCCTACATGCTCGAGAACCGCAAGATGATGATGCGGCTTTTTCCCGACCTTTTCGGGCGCAATCGCGTCGCGCCGGTCGAGCATTATCCGGACCTGCTGCTGGAAAACCTGCGCTCCGTGGCACCGCAGGGCGTCGACGATCCGGTCGTCGTGCTGCTGACCCCAGGCATGTACAACTCGGCCTACTTCGAGCATGCCTTCCTGTCGCAGCAGATGGGAATCGAACTGGTGGAGGGCCAGGACCTGTTCGTGCAGGAAAACAATGTGTACATGAGAACCACCCGCGGCCCGCAGCGCGTGGATGTGATCTATCGCCGCATCGATGACGATTTCATCGATCCGCTGGTATTCCGGCCCGACTCGCAGCTGGGGGTGCCGGGGCTGCTCTCGGTCTATCGCGCCGGGCGCGTGACGCTGGCCAATGCGGTCGGGACCGGCATCGCCGACGACAAGTCGATCTATCCCTACGTGCCGGAGATGATCGACTTCTACCTCGGCGAGAAGCCCATCCTCAACAATGTGCCGACGTATCGCTGCCGGCAGTCCGATGAGCTCGCCTACGTGCTGGAGCACATGCCGGAGCTGGTCGTGAAGGAAGTCCATGGTGCGGGCGGTTATGGAATGCTGGTCGGCCCCGCCGCAACGCAACGTGAGATCGACGCGTTTGCGGAGAGGGTCCGCGCCAGCCCCGCGAACTATGTCGCGCAGCCGACGCTCGCACTGTCGACTTGCCCGACCTATGTCGAGAGCGGCATCGCACCGCGCCACATCGACCTGCGGCCCTTCGTGCTGTCGGGCAAGGACGTGACGATGGTCCCTGGAGGGTTGTGCCGCGTTGCCCTGCGCGAAGGATCGCTGGTCGTGAACTCGTCCCAGGGCGGTGGGACCAAGGACACCTGGGTGCTCGAACGATGAGACGGACTCCTAATCCCTCCTCCGGCAGCGAACCAGGCAACGGTGAGGAGCCCGTCGCCCGCCGGGTGACCGACCAGATCGATCCATACGCGCTGATCGAACGCGCCGAACGGTTGTTGAGCACGGACCCGCACGATGCGGTGATGTTCGCGCTGCGGGCCCAGAGCGTGGCGCGGGCGCGGGGCGCGGAATCGCTGATCGCGCGCGCCCATTACGTCGCGGGCGCGGCACTCACTCAGACGGGCGACTGGTCGGGCGCGATACGCCAACTGTCCCACGCGGAGCACATCTACCGCGCCCAGAATGACATCGCGGCCCAGTGCCAGGTCATCATGCAGTTGGCGGCGGCGTGCACCGAGCTCGGTGAATATCCCGAGGCGCTTGACGGCTTTGCCCAGGCGGAGCGCCTGGCCCGCCAGCATCGCGACCACGCGGCAGTGCGCAAGGCGCTGGTTCAGACCTCGGGCGTTCACACGGTGCTGGGCGACTTCGCAGCCGCACGCGAGTGCCTGCGTTCCGCACTCGAACTGCCGTCGGGCACGGCCGCTGACGAGGCGATGGTCGTGCTGCAGTTTGGACTGGTCGATGTCAACGAAGGCCTGAAGGCAGCGCTGGCCGGCGATGCGGCGACGGTGTCGCGACGCATGTCCGAAGGCGAGGAGCACTTCGACGTGGCGCTCGAGCTGTTGTCTGGCACGAGCGATCGCTCGACGACGATCGCAGCGCGGACGCAGCGCGGCGCCGCACGCTGCTGGCTCGGACAGTTCAACGAAGGCCTGGCCGATCTCGAGGAGGCGGCGGTCGAGGCCGCGCGCGGTGGCTTTCGCCTGCGCGAGGTGCAGGCGCGCATGGAGCAGGGCTATCACCTGGTCGCAGCCGGGCGCGAAGCCGATGGCTTGTCATTGTTGCGTCCGGCATTCCTGCAAGCCGAGGAATTGGGCGACCTGCGACGTCCTGCGGACATGCACGAGCGCCTGTCGGCCTTGTACGAGGCACGGGGCGACTACCAGCGTGCGCTTTCGCATCACAAACGTTTCGTCGAGGTGAAGACCCGGCTCGACGGCAAGCTCTCGACGCAGCGCGCGCGACTGCACGAGGCTCGGGCGGAGCTCGTCAAGCTGCGCACACAGACCGCCGCACTGCATCAGCGTGCGCAGGATCTGGAAAAGTCGCGCTCGCGTCTCGAGCGGCTGGCCCTCGAGGACGAACTGACCGGCCTGGCGAACCGGCGTGCATTTACCAAGGAACTCGAGCACTGGTGCACCCGCGCGCGGGCCGGCCAGCTTCGCTTCGGCCTGGTAGTGGCCGACATCGACGGCTTCAAACAGATCAACGACACCTTCTCGCACGTGACCGGCGATGTTGTGTTGCGCCAGCTCGGCAATGTGATCCGGGCCAGTCTGCGCGACATCGACTTTGCGGCTCGCCTGGGCGGCGATGAGTTCGCGCTGCTGCTGGCCGACAGTGAAGGCGGGGCGGCCCGCAAGGTGGTCGAGCGCATCATTCTGGCCGTGCGTGCCATGCCGTGGGGCCAGCTTGGTGATGGAATGGCCGTCACGCTCAGCGTGGGCTTGTGCGAGTCGGCGGACTTCAACGATTCGAGCGAACTCGTCCGCCGTGCCGACGAGGCGCTATACGGTGCCAAGGACGCCGGCCGCGACCGAATTCATGTCTGGAGCAGCGATCGTGCTTAGCCGGACCGCCGATCATCTGTTCTGGATGGCCCGCTACATCGAGCGCGCGGAAAACACGGCCCGCATGCTGGATGTCAATCTTGCGACGAGCCTGCTGCCGCAATCCGAGCAGGCGGCCGAACGCGGCTGGCGCGCCACGTTGAGCATCTCCGAGTTGCAGCCAGCCTTCGACGCCAGATATCCGCTGCTGTCACCGCGCGAAGTGATCGACTTCATGGTGCGTGATCCAGACAACGATTCCTCTATCTACTGCTGCCTGCAGGCGGCGCGCGAGAACGCGCGCGCGGTGCGCGGGTCGCTCACGACCGAAGTCTGGGAGACGCATAACGACACGTGGCTCGGCCTGCAGAAGCTGCTGCGCGAGCGCCCGCTCGAGCATGACCCGCGACAGTTCTTCGAGTGGGTCAAGTTCCGTTCCCACCTTTCGCGCGGCGTGACCATCGGCACGATGCTCAAGGACGAGGCCTTCTACTTCATTCGCCTGGGCACCTTCCTGGAGCGCGCCGACAACACTGCGCGGTTGCTTGACGTCAAGTACCACGGTGCGGCCCAATCTGGGACCCTGTACGCCAATGCGCGCGGCGAAGACGCCGGCGAGCAGCACCTCGACTTCTACCACTGGGCAGCCGTGCTGCGCTCGGTGTCGGCGTTCGAGACCTACCGCAAGGTCTATCGTGACGTGATCACGCCGTCGCGCGTGGCGGCGCTGCTGATCCTGCGGGGCGACATGCCCCGTTCACTCCTGTCGTGCGTGAACGAGGTATCCCTCAATCTCGAGATGGTCCGCAACAACCAGTCAGGCGAAACCGAACGGCGTGCCGGCCTGCTGCGCGCAGAACTGCGATACGGGACGATCGAAGACATCCTGACGCGCGGCATCCATGTCTTCCTGCTTTCATTTCTCGAACGCATCAACGATCTCGGTGGCCGCATCAGCCAGGATTTCCTCGTGCCGCCGGTCGTGCATTGAGCTTGCGGCCGGTATCTGACACAGCCATGCGATACCGAATCGAGCACTGGACGAACTACCGCTACGCGCGGCCAGCCGTTTCGACTCAGCAATTGTTGCGACTGTCACCGCGGGCGGACATGCATCAGCGTGTCGCCCAGTGGACCGTACACGCGCCCGGCATGCTCAGCGCGGCCACCGATGCCTATGGCAACCGGACCCACATGCATGCGCTGAATGGCGCGCATGGAGGCCTTCATCTCGAAGCTGGCGGTGAGGTCGAAGTCGATGCGCTGCGCGATGGGCGCCTGGACGACGGCGGTGATCTGCCACCCGAGGCCTACGTGGCGGCAACTCCGCTGACCGAGGTCGACGCGCGCCTGCTGGGCTTCAGCCGTACGCAACTGCGCGGAAGCGACACCACCGCTCTGATGGACTTTGCACTGGCGGTTCGAGCGGCCCTTGCCTACCAGCCAGGGATCACGCACGTGCAGACCAAGGCCGCCGAGGCCATGGCGCTTGGGCGGGGCGTCTGCCAGGACCACGCGCACGTGTTCATCGCCGGCTGCCGTGCGGCCGGCATACCATCGCGGTACGTCTCCGGCTACTACTATCGTCCGACACTCGGCGGGCAAGCGGCGAGCCACGCCTGGGCCGACGCGTGGGTGCCGGACCATGGCTGGATTTCAATCGACATCACGCACGGCTGCTTTGCCTCGGACGCGTTGTGTCGGCTGGCGATCGGGCGCGACTACGACACGGCGTGTCCGGTTCGCGGCGTGCGCGTGGGTGGTGGAGAGGAAGTCATGGAAGTCCGCGTGGTGATGCAAAGTGGGGACGCTCCGGCGCCGCTGCGCCATGCCGCGCAGGATGAAGAGGTAATCGCATGACGTACTGCGTCGGCATGCAACTCGACGACGGCCTCGTGTTTCTGTCGGACTCACGTACCAATGCCGGGGTGGATCACATCTCCACGTTCCGCAAGATGACGGTCTTCGAGCACCCGGGCGAGCGACTCATGGTGCTGCTGAGCGCGGGCAACCTCGCCGTTACCCAAGGCGTGCGGCAGATCGTCTGCGAAAACGTCGGCCCACATGCGGAAAGCGTCTGGAATGCGAAGACCCTGTTCGAGGCCGTGCGTGTCGTCGGGGAGGCAGTACGCGAGGTACACCGACGCGACGGCCAGGCCCTGAAGGAAGCCGGTATCGAGTTCAACTGCACTTTCATTTTCGGCGGCCAGATCCGGGGTGAGCGCATGCGCCTGTTTCACGTCTATTCCGCCGGCAATTTCATCGAGGCGACACCGGAAAACCCGTATTTCCAGATCGGCGAGGCCAAGTATGGCAAGCCCATCATCGACCGCGTGATTACGCCGTCGACATCGCTCGAGGAAGCTGCCAAGTGCGCTCTGATTTCCATGGACTCTACGCTGCGATCGAATATCTCTGTCGGGCTGCCGCTCGACCTCTTGGTCTACGAAGAAGGCGCATTGCGGGTCACGAAGTTCGTGGAGGTCGACCAGCACAACCAGTACATGCAGATGATCCGCAATACCTGGGGCGCGCGCCTGAAGCAGGTGTTCCAGGAAATCCCCGACCCCACCTGGCGCGACGCCCAACGCGACAACGCCTCTCCGAAACTGGAGACCGAAGCCAACCAGCCGCCGCGCGCGCCGTTGCCGCCCACCCTCGAGAGCGAGGCAGTGACGAGCGTCGGGATGCAGCTGGTGGCGCAGGCTGCGGCGCGCACCGCGCCGCGCTGAGTTCCATGGCGGCGCGGGCGTCCGGGTTGCCGCTGCGCGTGCCATCGCATGTCCGCCGTCGGCGACGGACGGCACTATGAATCACTGAGCGGGGCTCCCGTGTCCATCCACGCCGCACTGAATCACGTCACGCACTATCGCTACGACCGTCGAGTCGGCCTCGCGCCGCAGCTGGTGCGGCTGCGGCCGGCGCCGCATTGCCGCACGCCGGTGCTGTCCTATTCCTTGCGGATCGAGCCTGAACTGCATTTCATCAACTGGCAGCAGGATCCCTTTGCCAACTACCTGGCGCGGCTGGTCTTTCCGGAGAAGACGACGGAGTTCCGGGTCACGGTCGATCTTGTCGCGCAGATGGCCGTGTACAACCCGTTCGACTTCTTTCTCGAGCCGATCGCGGAGACGTTCCCGTTCGCCTACGAGCCGAGCCTGCGCCATGATCTGCTTCCGTACCTTGCACGCGAGGAAGTGACGCCGCGGCTGCGCGATTATCTGGCCAGCATCGATATGCGCGAGCAGCGCACGATGGATTTCCTGGTCGACCTCAACCGCCGCCTGCAGCACGAGATCCGCTACCTGATCCGGCTCGAACCCGGAGTGCAGACCCCGGAGCAGACCTTGCAGCTGGCGGCCGGCTCCTGCCGCGATTCGGGCTGGCTGCTGGTGCAAATCCTGCGTCATCTTGGACTGGCTGCGCGTTTCGTGTCGGGCTACCTGATCCAGTTGAAGCCTGACGTGCAGGCGCTGGACGGTCCGTCCGGGACCGACCATGACTTCACCGATCTGCACGCCTGGTGCGAGGTCTATCTGCCGGGCGCGGGCTGGATCGGACTCGATCCGACGTCCGGCCTGATGGCCGGCGAAGGCCACCTGCCGGTGGCCTGTACGCCGGAGCCGACGACGGCGGCCCCGATCAGCGGCCTGGTCGACGACTGCAAGGTCGAGTTCGAGCACACGATGAAGGTGACGCGCATCTACGAAGCGCCGCGCGTGACGAAGCCTTACTCCGACGATCATTGGAACGCGCTCGACGCACTCGGCCGGCGGGTCGACGCCGACCTCACGGCGATGGACGTGCGCCTGACGCAGGGCGGTGAGCCGACTTTCGTCTCGATCGACGACCGCGATGGCGCCGAGTGGAATACAGCAGCACTCGGGCCCACCAAGCGCCGCTACGCCACGGACCTCCTGCTGCGGCTGAAGGAGCGCTACGGCGCCGAAGGCTTCCTGCACCTGGGCCAGGGCAAGTGGTATCCGGGCGAACAGCTTCCGCGCTGGGCATTGTCCATCTGCTGGCGCTCGGATGGCGAGCCCTGCTGGAGCGACGCCGGACTGTTCGCTGACGAGCGCGAGCCCACGTCCTACTCGGTGGCCGATGCCGAGCGTTTCATGCGGCGCCTGGCGCAGAGGCTCGGCATCGATGGGAGCTTTGTCCTGCCCGGTTATGAGGACGCCTGGTACTACCTGTGGCGCGAGCGCAAGTTGCCGTCCAACGTCGACCCGTTCGAATCGCGACTCGACGACGAACTGGAACGCGCGCGCCTGCGGCGCGTGTTCGACCGCGGGCTGGCCAGCCCGGCGGGCTACGCGTTACCGATCCGCCGTGAAGCTTCGGGCGTCGATGGCGCTCCGCGCTGGGGCAGCAGTCGATGGTTCCTGCGCGACGAGCGGATGTATCTGGTCCCTGGCGACTCGCCGATGGGTTACCGGCTGCCGCTCGATTCGTTGCCCTGGGTGGCACCAGACGAACGGCCCCTGGTAGTCGAGCACGATCCGTTCGCCCCGCGCGAGCCGTTGCCGCTGCACGCCGATATTCGCGCCCACTACGCGCCGCACGCGATCGGCGGCGGATTCGCCGAAGGCGGAGCAGTCGCACTGCAGGCAGGATTCGAGACCGTCATGGAAGAAGGCGCGCCGCAGCAGGCAGGCCGCGCAGCGCCGGGCGGCGGAACCTTTGCTCCCGTAGGAACCCCGTCGCGCGGCACCGTCGCGGGCAGAGCCAGCGGGGCTTCCGGCACGGGCGCAGCGGCCACGAGTGCGGCTGCGAAGGCGCCCGAGCCAGCGCCGCGACCCGAGTCAACCGCACCGATCATTCGCACCACGCTGTGCGTCGAAGTACGCGACCCACGTCGGGCCAGCGGCCCGGTCGCAGAGCGCGACGGGAAAGCAAGCAGCGTGTTGTATGTGTTTATGCCTCCGCTGCCGACGCTCGAGGATTACCTCCAGCTGGTGGCGGCCGTCGAAGCGACGGCGGCGGAACTGAAACTTCGCATCGTGCTGGAGGGCTATCCGCCGCCGCGCGACCCCCGGCTCCGGATGCTGCAGATCACACCCGATCCGGGTGTCATCGAGGTCAATATTCATCCGGCCTCCGGCTGGGAGCAACTGGTCGACCACACCGAGACGCTGTACGAGGCGGCGCGGCTGTCACGCCTTTCTACCGAGAAGTTCATGCTCGATGGCCGTCATACGGGAACGGGCGGTGGCAACCATATCGTGCTCGGCGGGGCGAGCGCCGACGACTCGCCGTTCCTGCGGCGTCCGGACCTGCTCGGCAGCCTGATCGCATACTGGCACAACCACCCTTCGCTCTCGTACCTGTTCTCCGGACTCTTCATCGGGCCGACCAGCCAGGCACCGCGAGTAGACGAAGCGCGCAATGACCAGGTCTACGAACTGGAAATCGCTCTCGCGGAACTTCGGCGGCGCAGCGCGGGCGGGACCGCGGCTCCCCCGTGGCTGGTCGACCGGACGTTGCGCAATATCCTGATCGATGTCACCGGCAATACGCATCGCTCAGAGTTCTGCATCGACAAGCTGTACTCGCCGGACGGCCCGACCGGCCGGCTGGGGCTGCTCGAGTTGCGCGCCTTCGAGATGCCGCCACACTGGCAGATGAGCCTGGCGCAGCAACTGCTGCTGCGCGCGCTTCTGGCTCGATTCTGGCGTACGCCGTATACGCATCGCCTCACGCGCTGGGGCACCGAGCTGCACGACCGGTTCCTGCTGCCAACCTTTGTCGAACAGGACTTCGAAGACGTGCTGACCGAGCTTGGCCTAGCGGGGTACCCGATGGACCCGACCTGGTTCGCACCGCACTTTGAATTCCGCTTCCCCCTCATCGGCGAGGTCGCGGCGCACGGAGTCCAGCTGATTTTGCGAAGCGCGCTCGAACCGTGGCACGTCATGGGGGAAGAGGGTGGCAGCGGGAGCACGGTGCGCTATGTCGATTCATCACTGGAGCGCGTCGAAGTGAAAGTGACCGGCCTCAATGACAAACGTCACCGGGTCAGTGTCAACGGGCGCGCGCTCGCGTTGCAGCCGACCGGGCGCGCCGGCGAATTCGTGGGCGGCGTCCGCTACCGTGCCTGGCAGGCAGCCTCGTCGCTGCACCCGACGATCGGCGTGCATGCGCCGTTGACATTCGACCTCGTCGACACCTGGATGGAGCTCTCCCTGGGCGGTTGCCAGTACCATGTGGCGCACCCGGGAGGCCGCAATTACGTGACGTTTCCGGTCAACGCATACGAGGCCGAGAGCCGGCGGCTGGCGCGCTTCTTCAAGATGGGACACACACCGGGCCGCATGCGTGTCGAGGCCGCGCAGCGCAGCCTCGAGTTTCCGTTCACGCTCGATCTGCGTCGGAGCTAGATGAGGCTGCCCCCGATCGCGCTGCAACCGGCGAGCATGGCAAGCTCCCGACGAACATGACCCAGACCCTGTTCGAATTCGATCGGGACAACGCCGCCGCGATACTGGCGGCGAAGCTGGCCGCCCCGGCGCACCCCGGTCACTACGATGAACTGCGCGCCGCCGACGGCACGCTGCGCCCGTCGTGGGGCGAGTTCTTCGAGAATCTCGGCCCCGGCGGCTTTGCCGACCTGCCCCGCCGCCGCGCCACGATCGAGCGCCAGGTGCGCGACGACGGAATCACTTACAACGTCTACAGCGAAGATGGGCGCGGCGAACGGCCGTGGTCGCTGGATCTGCTTCCCTACCTGCTTGATGTCGATGAATGGGCGCGCATCGAGGCCGGCGTCGCGCAGCGCGCCACGTTGCTGTCCACCATCATGGCCGACGTCTATGGCCCCCAGCGCCTGCTGGCTGACAACCTGCTGCCGCCGGCACTGGTGTTCGGCCACCCCGGCTACCTGCGTCCATTGGTCGGGCAGCAGCCTCCGGGCGGTGTGTTCCTGCACATCGTGGCCTTCGACATCGCGCGGGGCGCAGAGGGTCAGTGGTGGGTGGTTGGACACCGTACCCAGGCTCCCTCGGGCCTCGGCTACGCGCTGCAGAACCGCTTGATCGTCTCGCGACTGTTTCCCGACGCATTCCGTCAGATGAAGGTTCAGCGGCTGGCCAGCAGCTATCGACGGCTGCTCGACATGCTGCAGCGACTGTGTCCGCGCGGCGACCGCGAAACGGCTCGCCTTGTGCTGTTGACGCCGGGTCCGTACACGGAAACCTATTTCGAGCACGCCTACCTCGCGCGCTACCTCGGCATTCCGCTGGTCGAGGGCAGCGACCTGACGGTCCGTGACGAGCGCGTGTTCCTGAAGACGCTGCACGGCCTGCAACCGGTGCACGGCATCCTGCGGCGGCTCGATGACGACTACTGCGATCCGCTGGAACTGCGCCAGAACTCCACGCTCGGCGTACCCGGGCTGCTGGGCGCAGTGCGCGCCGGCCGCGTCCTGCTGGCGAATACTCTTGGGTCCGGCTTCCTCGAGTCGCCGGCAATCAATGGTTTCCTGCCGGCCATTGCACAACGCGAACTCGGCGCCGAACTGCTGTTGCCGTCGCTTGCGAGCTGGTGGTGCGGAGAACGAGCGGCCTTCGCGCAGGTCGCTGAAACCCTGGGCGAAAAGGTCGTCAAGGCAACCTATCCAATAAGCGTGCAGCGTCCCCGTTTCGAGGCGGCGATCGGAGCCGCACTCTCGGCGGCACAAATCTCGGCGCTGCGGCGTCGTATCGAAGCCGACCCCGATGCCTATACGGTGCAGGCCTACCTGCCGTTGCCAATGGCCCCGACCTGGCAGGACGGCACGTTGCTGCCGCGCGCCTCCATGTTGCGCGTGTACGCCATCAGCGATGGAGCACGGGGCTGGCATGTTTTGCCCGGCGGCCTGACGCGAATCGCGATGCGGGAGCAGCGTGTGGTGTCGATGCAGGCCGGCGGCGCGAGCCAGGACACCTGGGTACGCACTAGCGGCCCGGTCGACACTTTCTCGATGTTGCCGACGCCCTTGCGGGCGGAAGAGTTTCCGGGCCCGCGGCGCATCGTTTCGAGCCGCGCCGCCGAGAATCTCTTCTGGATGGGTCGTTATGCGGAACGCGCTGACCAGGCGGTTCGTCTGGCGCGCGCCGCATTGACACTGATCGGCGATGACGCGCGGGCGCCCTCACCGGTGCTGGACGCCCTGGCCACACTGTGCGAGGAACGCGGCCTGGTACCGGAGGACGTTCCGTCTCCAGCGCAGTCATTGGCTGTGTTCGAGCGCACGCTGATCGCAGAGCTGGCCGACAACCGCGGCAGCAGCGTCGCCTTTGACCTGGCGTCGCTCGTGCGTTCCGCCGGTCATATCCGCGATCGGCTGTCGGCTGATCACTGGCGACTCGTGGCCGCCACCGCGGAGCGTTTCAGCGCTGACTGTGCCGCCGCGACCGCTGGCAATGTCTTCTCAGCCGACGAGGCTGTGGCCGCGCTCGGGCATCTGGCCGTTCAACTGTCGGCGATTACCGGAGCGCAGATCGACCACATGACGCGCGACGACGGCTGGCGCATGA
Source organism: uncultured beta proteobacterium (assembly GCA_963724605.1). Classification (GTDB taxonomy): domain Bacteria; phylum Pseudomonadota; class Gammaproteobacteria; order Burkholderiales; family Burkholderiaceae_F; genus JALORV01. The sequence goes on along the minus strand of CAVRVM010000015.1, from coordinate 98,366 downwards.
TGACCATCGGCCGCCAGCTTGAGCGGCTTGGCACGCTCGGCCGAACGCTGCACGTGCTGTTCGTCAGCGGGGCCATGGCGCGCGAGGATGGTTACGATCTTGCGCTGCAGCTTTTCGACAGCACCATTACGTACCGCGCGCTCTACCAGCGCCGTCTGGAAGTGCCGCCGCTGGTCGATCTGTTGGTGCAGGAGTCCGCCAACCCGCACTCGCTGCGCGGGGTCGCGCGGCGCCTCAGTGAACAGATCGAACGCCTTGGGGCGCCGGGTGCGGCGGAACTGCTGCCACATCTGCCGGCGCAGACTCGATGGCCGGATCTCAAGCAGTTGAGCGACGCGGATGACTGCGGACGTCACGCGGTCCTGCTCGAACTCACCGACCGGTTGGTGGATGGCACACGCGCACTTTCGGACGCGATCGGTGCAAGCTACTTTAGTCACGCCTCCGAGGCGTACAGGACGGTGAACGCGTGACGAATGCGGTGGAGCTGGTCGTTTCGCACCGGACGGTGACTGAGTATTCCGCGCGGGTCGAAGTCGCCTACCACTGCGCTCACCTGAGCCCGCGGCAGGACGCGCGGCAACGTGTCGATGAGTTCCAGTTGACGATCGACCCGCCGCCGTCGCGATGCACGAATACGCTCGACTCGTTCGGCAATGTTCGCACCGAGTTTGCGCTGTACGTGCCGCATGAGACGTTGGCCGTCAACGTGCAGAGCCGAGTCTCGATTGCGCCCCGGCAGCGTCCACTGGATTCGTCGGTCAGCGCGCCTTGGGAGACCGTCGCGTCGGGCCTGCGCTATGCGCTCGACACTTCGTTCCTTCCCGCCAGCGAGTTCGTGTTCGGCTCGCCGTACGTGCCACTGGTGCCTGCGCTACGTGATTACGCGCAGCCAAGCTTCGCGCCTGGACGTGGCTACCTTGCCGGCGCCATTGCGTTAATGGAACAGATACATCGAGATTTCACTTACGAGCCCGGAGTAACCGAAGTTGGCACTCCGCTGATCGAGGCGTTCCGCCTTCGGCGCGGCGTATGCCAGGACTTCGCGCACCTGATGCTGGGAATGCTGCGCTCGCTCGGATTGCCGGCGCGCTATGTCAGCGGTTATCTGCAGACCCGGCCGCCGCCGGGAAGGGAGCGCCTGCTGGGAGCAGACGCTTCACATGCATGGGTCTCGATCTGGTGCCCGATACTCGGCTGGGTGGACCTCGATCCGACCAATGCGGTTGTGCCCGATGCCTCTCACGTGACGGTCGCGGTCGGCCGCGATTTTGGCGACGTGGTGCCGCTGCGCGGCGTCATCCAGGGCGGCGCGAGTCACACGCTGGAGGTCTCCGTGGACGTCACGCGGGCCGTCGGGCGCGCCGCTTAAACGTATGGTCCGGCGGGCGCGGATCGCCGTCTATTGCGCGCACCAGCCGCCGTCGACGTTGTATGCCACTCCACGAATCTGGTCGGCCGCCGGCGAGCAGAGAAAGAGCATCAGTCCGGCCAGTTGCTCGGACGTTACGAAGTCCATGGATGGCTGCTTCTCGCCGAGCAGGGCCTGCTTGGCATCGTCCTGGCTGATCTTGTCGCGAGCTGCTCGCGCATCGACCTGCTGTTGCACCAACGGAGTCAACACCCACCCCGGGCAGACTGCGTTGACCGTTACCCCGGTCCGTGCGGTTTCGAGCGCGATCGTCTTGGTGAATCCGACAATGCCGTGCTTGGCCGCGACGTACGCTGATTTCTCAGCCGAGGCGACGAGTCCATGAACCGAGGCCACGTTGATGATGCGGCCCCAGCCGGAGGCCCTCATCTTGGGCAGAGCGAGTCGCGTCGTGTGGAATGCCGAGGTCAGATTGATTGCGATGATCGCGTCCCAGCGCTCGACGGGAAAGCTTTCCACTGGCGCCACGTGCTGGATGCCGGCGTTGTTCACCAGGATGTCGATGCGACCGAACGTGGATTCGGCAGCGCGCACCAGCGCTTCGATCTGCTCGGGCTTGCTCATGTCGGCGCCGTGATACAGCGTCTTCACGCCCAGGGCCTGGATGTCCTTCTCGACGGCCGCGATCACCGCTGGCTCGCCGAAGCCGTTGACGACGATGTTCGCGCCCTGGCCAGCGAGCGCCTTTGCCATTCCGAGCCCGATGCCGCTGGTCGAACCGGTCACCAGAGCAGTCTTTCCTTTCAGCATGGCTTGCCTCCCTTCAGAGTCCAGCGAGTATGCCACCGGGACGACTACAATTTTTGCCGTGAGGTGTGGAGTGGGAGACGAAATGACGGGAGCGGCAACGGAATCCGCGCGAGTTGAGCCGCGCCTGCACCGGGTTAAGTGCCTGAGCCCGGCAGGGATGCATTCGATGTCCTACGCAGAGTGGGGCGATCCGCACAACTCGAATGTCCTGCTGTGCGTGCACGGCTTGACGCGCCTCGGCCGCGACTTCGATCGCCTTGCGCGGGTGATGATGCGATCGCTACCGGGTGGTCTGCCCGGATGTGGTCGGACGCGGCCTGAGCGACCGCCTGCGCAATCCCGCGTACTACGCGGTGCCGCAGTATGTTTCGGACATGGTGACGTTGATTGCCCGGCTGGACGTCGAAAGCGTCGACTGGGTCGGAACGTCGATGGGCGGTCTGATCGGAATCGCGCTCGCCGGCCAGCCGCAATCGCCGATCCGCCAGATGGTCATCAACGATGTGGGGCCGCGGCTGGGCGTCGCGGCAATCACGCGTATCGGGTCGTATGTGGGCCAGCCCATCTCGTTCGCCGGCCTGGAAGAGGCGGTGGACTACCAGTCGGTGACTGCCGCACCGTTTGGACTCGAAGACGCGCGAAGACTGGCGCGAACTCATCGCGCCGGCGCTCAGGCGGGACGGCGATCGCTTTGTCTTTCACTATGACCCCGCGATTGCCGTGCCGTTCAAGGCGGTGACGCCCGAGGCCGCTGCCGCGGGGGAAGCGGCGACGTGGGCACTGTATGACCGCATCACGGCGCGCACGCTGCTCGTGCGTGGGGCACAGTCCGACCTGCTGACGGCCGAGACGGCCGCCGAAATGGCCGCCCGCGGCCCGCGGCCCGCATTGGTGGAGATCGAAGGCGTCGGCCATGCGCCGACGTTCATGCCGGCCGACCAGATCACCGTGGCGCGCGAATTCCTGCTGGCTGGGCTGTCGTAGCCGGCTGCCGCGGCTACCCTCAGAAGATTCCGCTGGCCAGTCCGGCGGCAAGGGCCGCTCCGAGGTCGCGCGCCGGTACGCGATCGCTCGCAGGGACATGCTTCGGAGCAAGAATTTCCTCTGGCGTCTGCGCCCCGTTGCGCACGATCAGCGGCGGCGCGATCTCGCGCAGCCGCAGTCCGGTGGCGATCCGCTGGACCTGCCGTGCCGCACCCGCGCCGTCGGTACCCGCCGCGATGATCGCGGCATAGGGTCGACCGTTCACCCGGTCGAGCACGGCGTAGTAGATGCGATCGAAAAAGTCCTTCATCAGCCCCGCCATCGTGGCCAGGTTCTCCGGCATCACGAAGAGATAACCGTCGGACGCCAGTACGTCCTGCGGCTGTGCCTGCGGCGCGCGCAACAGGACGATCCGCACCTCCGCCTCGCAGCCCGCCCCTTCGGCTGCCGCCATGGCGAGCTGTTCCGCCGCCCCGGTCATCGAGTGATAGGTGATCAGCAACGACTTCATGCGGCGGCCAGCGGGTCCTGCCGAAAGAATGCCGCGAGCAGCTCATACCAATCCGGAAACGCCCTCTGCAACCTTGCCGGATCGACGAAGAAACTCTCCGACGACACGGCGAAGAATTCCCCCGGATCCAGCGCCGCATAGGCGTCGAACGGCAGATGCGCGTAATAGCGTCGGCCGCGGTCGAATCCGGATCGACGTTTGGCGGCAATTCGCGTTTCGATCAACTCGAGTTCGGCCACGAATCGCTCGTAGGCCTCGGCGAGCGCCTGCCGCCATCGGCGCGGGTCGAGGCCTGCGTGCAATGTCGCCGAAAACGGCGGCATGCCGTCGGCGTCACCGTTCAGCAGATCGATCTTGTGGGTGAACTCGTGGATCACCACTGAATACGCCGCACCGTCGTCGGCTCCTGCCGCGCGCGCGTCTTCCCACGACAGCACCAGCGGACCGCCGTGCCAGGCCTCGCCGGCGATCGTCTCCCTGTATTCGTGGACGACGCCGTCGTCGTCGGTGACGCTGCGCGGCACGAGGAATTCACCCGGATAGACAACGATGCTGTTCCAGCCGCGGTACCAGTCCAGCCCCAGGTTCAGCACGGGCAGGCAGGCCTGCACGGCGATGTTCAGTTGGATTTCGGCGGTCAGGTCGAGTCCGCCGGCGCCGGCCATCTGCTTGGCAGGCAGGAACTGGCCGGCAAGCGTCGCAGCCGGCTGCGGTCCTCAAGGGGCAGCCGTGACACGAAGGGTAATGACGCCATCGCCTCGTCCCAGAGGTCGTCCGGCATCTCAACTGCATTGCCCCGCGCGAAGCCGCCCCAGAGTGTCTTGAGCATCGGACCATTGTGCCGCAACGGTCGGCGCGCGCGAGCAGGATAATCGGGGCATGACCGGTCCCACCGCATCGAACCGAGGAGCGCCGACGCGGATAAGCCGCACGACGTCGCGGCGACGCGTGCGCTCGTGGAGCCGCTGTATGCCGGCAAGGCGCTGCGCACGGGTGAGCCTTTCATCGCGCACGCCGATGGCATCGCGGCGATCGTCGCAACGCTGCGGCCGGATCCGGACCTGCAGAGCGCGGCGCACCTGTTTGGCGTGTATGACGTCCTGCGCAATCCCGACGACTGGCTGCGTAGCCGCTTCGGTGGCACGGCTGGCGCAGTTGGTCGCCGACCTGCGGCAGCTGATGCGTCTGTCCGAACTCACTCGCGCCCGCGACGCGTCCGCACGGCCGGCAGCTGGCCCGCATGACCAGACCGAAGCACTGCGACGCATGCTGCTGGCAATGGCGAACGACTTGCGGGTCGTGCTGCTGCGGCTCGCCTCGCGCCTGCAGACGTTGCGCTATTACGCGCTGAGCAAGAGCGCCGGGGCAGAGCCCTTTGCGCGCGAAACGCTCGATCTGTATGCGCCGCTCGCCAATCGACTCGGCGTCTGGCAGTTGAAGTGGGAGCTCGAGGACCTGTCGTTCCGCTTCCTGGAGCCCGACACGTACAAGTCTGTCGCGCGAATGCTCGACGAAAAGCGGGCGGAACGCGAGTCATTCATCGATGCGGCGCTGGCGCAGCTCGGGCGATGCTTGTCGCGGAGTCCGGCATTCGCGCCGAAATGACCGGCCGGCCCGAAGCACATCTACAGCATCTATCAGCAAGATGCGGGCTAAGGGGCTCGCCTTTGAGCAGCGTGTACGACGTTCGCGGGCTGCGCGTCATCGTCGATGAAATCGCGCAGTGCTACCAGGCGCTGGCGCTGGTGCATGCCGCCTGGACGCCGTCGACAGCGAATACGACGACTATATCGCCCGGCCAAAATCCAACGGCTACCAGTCGTTGCACACGGTGGTCGGCGACGCCGCTGGGCGGACCCTGGAAATCCAGATCAGCACCCGCCGGATGCATGAACACGCCGAATTCGGCGTCGCGGCGCACTGGCGTTACAAGGAGGGCGGCAAGGGACATGAAGACGACGAGCAGCGTCTTGCCTGGTTACGGCAGCTGCTCGCGTGGCGCGCGGAAGTCGATGCGCTGCCGACGGGAGGGCCGACCGACGAGGATGAACGCATCTATGTATTGACGCCCCAGGCACGTGTCGTGGAGCTGCCCGCCGGTGGCACGCCGCTCGACTTCGCCTACCACATCCACTCCGAGCTCGGACACCGCTGCCGCGGCGCGAAGGTCAACGGTATGATGGTCCCACTCAATACCCAGCTTGCGACCGGCCAGACGGTCGAGATCGTGTCCGCCAAGACGGGCGGGCCGAGCCGCGACTGGCTGAACCTGGAGCTGGGCTACCTGCGCAGCGCACGTTCGCGCGCCAAGGTCAGGCAGTGGTTCAACGCGCTCGAGTTCGAGCAGTCGGTTACGGCCGGGCGCGAGATCGTCGAGAAGGAACTGCAGCGCCTTGGCAAGACGGCCGTGAAGCTCGACGACCTGGCAAAGCGGCTCGGGTTCGACCGGGTCGACGAACTGTGCGCGGCCGCGACCAAAGAAGAGTTCAGCGTGCGCTCGATCGAGCAGGCGCTCGCGCCGCCTTCGGTCGCGCCGGAGCCGACGCCGCAGTTGCTGGCCGGCAAGCCGCGGGACACCGCGCCGCGGGGGAAGGTGCTCGTGGTCGGCGTCGATTCACTCCTGACGCAGCTCGCGCGATGCTGTCGGCCGGCGCCGCCCGACGAGATCGGCGGCTATGTGACCCGTGGGCGCGGCGTGTCAATCCATCGCGCCGGATGTTCGAACCTGCAGGCGCTGATCCGACGCCAGCCGGAGCGCGTGGTCGAAGTGGCGTGGGGTCACCAGGCAGATGCCGTGTACCCGGTCGAACTGCTGGTCATTGCGCAGGACCGGCAGGGGCTGTTGCGAGATATCTCGGAGATCTTCGTCCGCGAGAAACTGAACGTGATCGGCGTCAGCACGCAGAGCCAGCGGGGCGAGGCCCGCATGGAGTTCACGGCAGAAGTGGTCAGCGCCAGTGAAATCTCGCGCGTGGCGGCGCTGATCCGGGAGGTTGCGGGCGTGATCGCCGTGCGGCGGCGCTGACGCCGTCGTTCAGAACAGATCGATGCCGTCGTGCTCGGCCGCTTCACCCTGCGCAGCCAGCAGCTCGAAGTGCCGCGCGTAACGCGGATGCAGATTCGAGAGCGACAACCAGACCAGGAAGTCGGCGCTGTTGAAGTCGGGATCCCACGCCGGCTCGCCGCAGATTCTCGATCCGATCCGCAGATAGCCTTTGAGCAAGGGTGGCATCTCACGCGTTGCCGCGGGCTCGATCCGATCAAACGGAAACGGATGGTGCGGGAACACCCGATACTCCGGGTCCGTCAGGTAATTCTGGACATCGAGGCGCACACGGGCCGCCGTCCGGCCTCCGTCGCTCAACGGAACACTGGCGCAGCCGATCAGGTGGCTGTAGCCGCCGGCCTTCATGTAGTGCGCCATGCCCGCCCACAGCAGCAGGATCGTGCTGCCGGAGCGATAGTCCCAGTGCACACACGAGCGTCCGACCTCCACCATCGAGGGAGCGATGTGCTGGAGCCGCGAGATGTCGAACTCGCTTTCGGAGTACAGCTTTCCAAGCTCGCGCGCGCGATGCGGCGCGAGGATGCGGTAGGTGCCAACGACCCGAAGGGTGTCGAGGTCGCGGACGATCAGATGGTCGCAATAAGGATCGAATTCATCGGCGTCGATCCCGGTGGCGGGATCACCGACCTTGGCTCCCATCTCCTCGGCAAAGACCTTGTAACGCAGCCGCTGGGCGTCTTCGACGTCGGCCGGCGAACGCGCCAGGGCTACCGCCAGCCGAGGTTCCGCCGGAGTGTCGGGTTGGGTGCCGATACGTGTAGTGTTGTCCGATGTTGTCATGGTGCTCTGACTTCGTTGGCGACGGCCGTAAGCTAAGTGGCGACGGTGACGCGATCATGAAGCCCGCTCGCCGGTCGTCCTGCCAGCATGTTGGCAATGGCACCACGCTCTGTCAACGCGCCCACCAACGCATGTGACAAAGTCGCGTGAGGGCGCTGATATACTTCACGGTTCTTGCAGGCGCGTAGCTCAGCTGGTTAGAGCACCACCTTGACATGGTGGGGGTCGTTGGTTCGAGTCCAATCGCGCCTACCAAATTCCCTCATTGGCCTGCTGAACACTTAGGACTCAGGACACGCTATGTCGCGCACTCTCGTCGTTGCATTCGTCGCCCTGCTCTCGTTGTTGCTCACAGCCTGCGCAAGCAAGGGCGGTTCCGGCACAGTCCAGATCCAGCAGGGTCGGGTTGAGCAGATCACAGCGGTTCAACTCGATCATCCGCATCAGCTGGGCGTTGGGGCGATCGTTGGCGGACTCGCCGGGGCCGGACTGGGCAGCCTGATCGGCGCCGGCACTGGAAAGGATGTAGCGATTGCCGTTGGCGCGATTGCCGGTGCAGTCGGTGGGCAATATGCGGAAAACAAGTACGAAGCGAAACAGCCAGGCCAGCAGATCATCGTCAGGCTCGAAAGCGGTGTACTAGTGGCCGTCACCCAGCCTGTCAATCCGGCGCTGCGTGTCGGGCAGCGCGTGTATGTCCAGGGCTCGGGTCCCGATGCGCGGGTGGTACCCCAGTAATTCGTTCTTGCAGGCTGACCGGACAGGCTGGCGTGGCGCACCGTGCACAGGTAGACTGCGATCTGAATCGACAAAGGGCGAGCGAAATGACGACCGCGTTCCGAACTACGACGACGAAGACCTGACGCTTCGGGACGAGTTCGCCTGATGAAAAGTGCGGCTCGACCGCACTTTTTTTTCGCTTGGAGATTTCAATGATTTCAGTTCGACTGCCCGATGGTTCGCAACGGTCCTTCGACGCACCGGTGCGCGTCGCGGACGTTGCAGCGACGATTGGACCGGGGCTCGCCAAGGCCGCGCTGGCCGGCCGTGTGAATGGCACGCTGGTCGACACGTCGCACCTGATCGAACACGACGCCGATCTGGCGATCGTCACGGAGCGCGATGCCGACGGCCTCGAGATGCTGCGGCATTCGACGGCACACCTGCTGGCCTACGCCGTGAAGGAGCTCTTCCCCGAGGCGCAGGTCACGATCGGTCCTGTCATCGACAACGGCTTTTATTACGATTTCTCGTTCCAGCGCGGCTTTACGCCGGAGGACCTCGCCGCCATCGAGACGAAGATGGCCGAACTCGCGAAGAAGGACGAGCCGGTCGTACGCGAGGTCTGGAAGCGCGACGACGCGGTGAAATTCTTCGAATCGATCGGCGAGAAGTACAAGGCCGAGATCATCGCTTCGATCCCGGCCAACGAGGACATATCGCTCTACCGCGAAGGCAAGTTCATCGACCTCTGTCGCGGCCCGCACGTGCCGTCAACGGGCAAGCTCAAGGTTTTCAAGCTGATGAAGGTGGCCGGTGCCTACTGGCGGGGAAACAGCGCCAATGAGCAGCTGCAGCGCATCTATGGCACGGCCTGGGCGAAGAAGGAAGACCAGGATGCGTACCTGAAGATGCTCGAGGAGGCGGAGCGTCGCGACCATCGCAAGCTCGGGCGCGAACTCGATCTCTTCCACTTCCAGGAGGAGGCGCCGGGTCTCATTTTCTGGCATCCCGAGAGGCTGGGCGATCTGGCAGGCGGTCGAGCAGTACATGCGCGGCATCTACCGCGACAATGGCTACCAGGAGGTCAAGGCGCCGCAGATCCTCGACCGCTCGCTGTGGGAGAAGTCCGGGCACTGGGAAAAGTACCGCGAGTACATGTTCACGACGGAGTCGGAGAACCGGTACTACGCGCTCAAGCCGATGAACTGCCCGGGACACATCCAGATTTACAACTCCAATTTGCACAGCTACCGCGAACTGCCGCTGCGCTACGGCGAGTTCGGCGCCTGCCACCGCAACGAGCCGTCCGGTGCGCTGCACGGAATGATGCGCGTGCGCGGCTTCACGCAGGACGACGGCCACATTTTCTGCACGGAAGAGCAGATCCTCGACGAATGCGTCGCGTATACGACGCTGCTGCAGAAGGTCTACGCGAACTTCGGTTTCGAGCACATCCTCTACAAGGTTTCGACGCGGCCGGCGCAACGGATCGGCTTGGACGAGAGCTGGGACAAGGCCGAACACGCGTTGGTGGAGTCGCTGAAGCGCTCGGAGGTGGAATTCGCCATCTCGCCGGGCGACGGTGCGTTCTACGGACCGAAGATCGAGTACACGCTGAAGGACGCCATTGGCCGCGAGTGGCAGTGCGGCACGATGCAGGTGGACTTCTTCATGCCGGGCCGGCTGGGCGCCGAATACGTCGCCGAGGACAACAGCCGCAAGACGCCGGTCATGCTGCACCGAGCCATCATCGGTTCGATGGAGCGGTTCATTGGCATGCTGATCGAGAACTACGCCGGGGCGATGCCGCCGTGGCTGGCGCCGGTACAGGTCGCCGTCGCTAACATCTCGGAAGGGCAGGCCGATTACGCCGAGGCTGTTTTGCAAACGCTGAAAAAACAAGGCTTTAGAGTTGACAGCGATTTGCGCAACGAAAAGATCACCTATAAAATCCGTCAGCTTAGCCTGCAGAAAATTCCTTATGTCCTCGTCGTAGGTGACAAGGAGAAGCAGGCGGGCTTGGAAGAGATGCGGGTGGCCGTACGTGCCCGCGGCGGTGCGGACATCGGCGTGATGCCGTTGTCCGCGTTCGTTCAGCGTCTGCGTGACGACGTTGTCGAGCGCCGCAACGTGGGCAGTACGGCTTGATTATTTGAAACCAGGAGAAGCCAACCATCGCTCAGGACCGTGCGCACCGGATCAACGGTGAAATCAGCGCTCCCGAAGTTCGCCTTGTGGGAATTGAGGGCGACCCGATCGGAGTCGTGAAGCTCGCCGAGGCGTTTCGCCTTGCCGAAGAATCCCAGGTTGATCTGGTCGAGATAGCTCCAACCGCCGTGCCGCCGGTCTGTCGTCTGATGGACTACGGCAAGTTCAAGTACCAGGAGCAGAAGAAGGCCCACGAGGCCAAGCTCAAGCAGAAGCAGGTCATTGTCAAGGAAGTGAAGTTCCGGCCGCAAACGGACGAGAACGACTACCTGACCAAGCTGCGTAACCTGACGCGCTTCCTCGAGGAAGGTGACAAGGCCAAGATCACGCTGCGGTTCCGTGGCCGTGAAATGGCTCACCAGGAGTTCGGGTACAAGCTGCTGGAGCGGGTCCGGGACGACCTCGCGACGCTGTCGCAGGTCGAGTCGATGCCCCGGCTGGAAGGGCGTCAGATGGTGATGATCCTGTCGCCGAGGAAGAAGAAGTAGTCTGGATCCCGTCTCGCGAGAGGCGGGAATTGAAGCAACGGCCGCTTTGCGGCTCAACAAGTGGCAACCGGCTCAAAGTCTCGCAAGAGCGCCCGACGCCATCGAAGAAAGGACGGCCAAGATGCCGAAGATGAAGACGAAAAAGAGCGCGTCAAAGCGCTTCGAGATCCGCGCGAGCGGCTCGATCAAGCGGGGACAGGCGTTCAAGCGCCACATCCTCACCAAGAAGACCACCAAGTCGAAGCGCCATCTTCGTGGCCCGGTACAGATCGCCGACGCCGATGTGAAGTCGGTGCGGCGCATGATGCCGTACGCCTAACGGGAGACCGACATGCCTCGAGTAAAACGTGGTGTGACCGCCCGGGCGCGGCACAAGAAGGTTCTGGCCCAGTCTGCGGGGTTCACGCGCCGTCGCAAGAATGTCTTCCGCGTCGCCAAAGAGGCGGTGATGAAGGCAGGGCAGTATGCATACCGCGACCGCCGTACCAAGAAGCGCGTATTCCGCTCGCTGTGGATCGCGCGTATCAATGCCGCGGTGCGCGAGCACGGCATCACCTACAGCGCATTCATCAACGGGCTCGGCAAGGCCGAGATCGGAATCGATCGCAAGGTGCTGGCGGACATGGCCGTGCTCGACAAGCCGGGTTTTGCGGCGGTCGTCGACAAGGTCAAGGCCTCGCTCGCCGCCTAAGCGTGCATTTTCCGGTCGCACGCGACCGGCCGATCGGGAACGGGGCCTGCACACTAGGCCCCGTTTTTCTTACTGCGTCACTATGGAACTCGAACAACTCGTAAACGAGGCGCGCGCCGCCTTCGCGGCCGCCGTACACCCGGCCGCGCTGGAAAACGAGAAGGCTCGCTTCCTCGGCAAGAACGGCGCGATCACCGAACGGCTAAAGGCGCTGGCGAAGCTCACGCCCGACGCAAAGCGGGAGCAGGGCGCTCGCATCAATCGTGCCAAGGAGTCGATCGAGCAGTTGCTCGAGGATCGACGGCGCGCGCTCGCGGATGCACAGTTGAACGCCCGCCTTGCGCAGGAGGCAATCGACGTCACGCTGCCGGGGCGTGCGCGCAGTGCCGGGGGCATCCATCCGGTCATGCGGACGTGGATGCGGATCGAGGAGATCTTCGCCTCGATCGGTTTCGACGTCGCCGACGGTCCGGAAATCGAGACCGACTGGTACAACTTCACGGCGCTGAACAGCCCGGAAAACCATCCGGCGCGCTCGATGCAGGACACGTTCTACGTCGACGCGAACGACAGCCGAGGCAAGCCACTCGTCCTGCGTACGCATACCAGTCCGATGCAGGTGCGCTATGCGCGCATGCATACACCTCCGATCAAGGTCATCGCGCTCGGCCGCACCTACCGCGTCGACAGCGACGCGACCCACTCGCCGATGTTTCACCAGGTCGAGGGACTCTGGATCGGCGAGCGCGTGAGCTTCGCCGACCTCAAGGCCGTCTACACGGACTTCCTGCGCTGTTTCTTCGAAACCGACGACCTGGTCGTGCGCTTCCGACCGTCGTACTTTCCGTTCACGGAACCGTCGGCGGAAATCGACATGATGTTCACCAGCGGGCCGCGCGAGGGGCGCTGGCTGGAGATCTCCGGCGCCGGTCAGGTGCACCCGACGGTGGTGCGGAATTTCGGCCTCGATCCGGAGAAATACATCGGCTTTGCGTTCGGGTCCGGCCTCGATCGACTGACGATGCTGCGCTATGGCGTCGACGATCTGCGTGCCTTCTTCGAGGGCGACCTCCGCTTCCTGCGGCAATTCAACTGACGCCATGGATATTTCGGAAAGCTGGCTTCGGCAGTACTGCGACCCTGCGCTCGACGGCGAGGCGCTCGCGGAGGCGCTCACGATGGCGGGGCTCGAAGTCGAGGATCGACATGCGGTGGCGCCGCCGTTCACCGGTGTCGTCGTGGCGCGTGTGCGCGAGGTGCGCAAGCATCCGAACGCGGACAAGCTGACCGTGTGCGAGGTCGACATCGGCGCGGCCGAGCCATTGTCGATCGTCTGTGGTGCGCCGAATGCCGCGCCTGGCATCGTGGTGCCGTGTGCGTTGCCGGGCGCCGAGCTGCCCGGCGGCATGAAGATCAAGGTGACGACGATGCGCGGCGTCGAGTCCCGCGGGATGCTGTGCTCGGCGCGTGAACTCGGACTCTCCGACGACCACGCCGGATTGATGCTGCTGGATCCTGATGCGCCTGTCGGCGTCGATCTGCGCAAGCTGCTCGACCTCGATGACACGCATCCTGACGATCAAGCTCACGCCCAACCGCGCGGATTGCCTGAGCGTGGTCGGCGTGGCGCGCGAGGCAGCGGCGGTCTCGGGTGCGCCGTTGAAGCTGCCCACGATTGAACGGGTTGCTGCGCGCAGCGCGCACCGGCTCGCGGTGACGGTGGACGCGCCGGATCTCTGCGGACGTTTCTCGGGCCGCGTCATCCGGAACGTCAATGCGCGCGCGGCGACGCCGACGTGGATGCAACAGCGGCTGCTGCGCGGCGGGCAACGTCCCATTTCTGCGCTGGTCGACATTTCCAACTACGTGATGCTCGAACTGGGCCGACCGTCGCATGTGTTCGATCTCGGCAAGGTTCACGGCGGTCTGCGCGTGCGCTGGGGCCGGGCCGGAGAATCGGTGCAGCTTCTCAACGGGCAAACGGTCCAGGTCGACGAGCAGGTGGGCGTGATTGCCGACGACGCCGGAGTCGAAGCGCTCGCCGGGGTCATGGGTGGCGAAGCGACCGCGGTATCGCTCGACACCCGCAATATCTACGTCGAAGCCGCGTTCTGGTGGCCGGACGCCATCCGTGGCCGCGCTCGCCGCTTCAACTTCGCCACGGATGCGGCGCATCGGTTCGAGCGCGGAGTGGATTACGCAACGACGGCCGAACATGTCGAGTACATCACGCGCCTGATTCTCGACGTCTGTGGCGGCGAGCCCGGCCCGGTCGATGACACAATCGTGAATCTGCCGATCCGCACGCCGGTGACGATGCGCATCGAGCGCTGCCGCAAGGTGCTGGGGGTGGACGTCAGCGCCGACGACATGGCCAATGTGTTTGCGCGACTGCAGCTCGACTTCGAGCGCGCAGCAGATGCGTTCGTCGTCACACCCCCGAGTCATCGGTTCGATCTCGACAGCGAGGAAGACCTGATCGAGGAGGTCGCCCGGCTGTACGGCTACGAACGGATCCCGGCGCATCCGCCACTGGCTCCAGCGCGCATGCGCGTGCGGGACGAAGCTCGTCGCTCGGCACACGACGTGCGCCGATTGCTGGCAACGCTGGGCTACCAGGAACTCGTCAACTACTCTTTCATCGACATGGAGGTCGAGAGTGACTTTGCCGACGGTGCTGAAGCCATCGGCGTCGTGAATCCGATCTCCACGCAGATGTCGGTGATGCGCAGCTCGCTGCTCGGCGGGCTGGTGAGCACGCTCGGTTTCAACCTCAATCGCAAGGCGAGCCGGGCACGCCTGTTCGAGATCGGGCGCGTCTTCCGGCGCGACCCTGGCGTTGCACGACGGGCCGCTAACCGTGTCGGGTGTCGCACAGCCGACGTGCGTGGCAGGCCTCGCCTACGGCCCGGTGGATGACGAGCAGTGGTCCGTGGCAACTCGCGACGTCGACTACTTCGACGTCAAGGGCGATGTCGAGCGCCTGTTTGCGCCGTCGACGGTTCACTTCGTCGTTTCGTCCCATCCGGCGCTGCATCCGGGCCGCAGCGCGCGCATCGTTGCCGCCGGGCGCGAGATCGGGGTGATCGGCGAACTGCATCCGCGGCTGCAGCACAAGCATGAGCTGCCGAAGTCCGCGGTGCTGTTTCAGATCGACCTCGAACCGCTGCTTGTACGACCATTGCCGGTCGCCGGCGAGGTTTCCAAGTTCCAGCCGCTGCAGCGCGACATCGCGGTCTGGGTTGCGGAGTCCGTCACCTATCAACAATTGATGTCCGCAATCGACAGTCGGTCGCGCGCCGATAGCCGATTGTCGGCCCTGCGGGAAGTACGGCTATTCGACGTGTATCGTCCTTTGGTCTCTGCCGCATCTACGCTAGAAGTGGCCGCTAACGCATTGTTAAATAAAGAAAAAAGCCTTGCCTTCCGGGTTGTTCTGCAAGATACTGCAAGGCCGCTCAGCGATACTGATGCCGATGCCGCGGTCGCGGCAGTGGTGGAAGAGCTGGCGCAAAGTTTCGGTGCCCGCCTGCGGCAATGACCATGAAGCGAGACGACTCCCAGATGACGACGGGATTCAAATTTCCCGAGCTGCCGCCGGCGTCGGCGGGCAGCCGAACCGGCGAGCGTGGAACAAAGACGATGACCAAGGCCGAACTGGCCGAGGTCCTGTTCGACCGCCTGGGGCTGAACAAGCGTGAGGCCAAGGACATGGTGGACGGTTTCTTCGATGAGATCCGCCAGGCGCTGGAGCGCGGCGAGTCCGTGAAACTTTCGGGCTTCGGAAACTTCCAGTTGCGCGACAAGCCCACGCGTCCGGGCCGCAATCCTAAGACCGGCGAAGAAATCGCGATCACGGCACGCCGGGTCGTGACATTCCACGCGAGCCAGAAGCTGAAGGCCGCGGTAGCCCGCGTGGCCGGGCATTGAGTTCGACGTAGAGCTGAGATCCGGCAGCCGGCCCCTGGACGCGCGCGATGCAACGCCAAGAGACATCGCAGCTGCTGCCGCCGATTCCGGCCAAGCGCTACTTCACGATTGGCGAAGTGAGCGAATTGTGCGGAGTCAAGCCGCACGTGCTGCGCTACTGGGAGCAGGAGTTCACGCAGCTGCGCCCGGTCAAGCGGCGCGGCAACCGGCGCTACTACCAGCATCACGAGGTCCTGCTGATTCGCCGTATCCGCGAACTGCTGTATGAGCAGGGCTTCACGATCAGCGGAGCGCGCAACCGTCTCGAGGAAGGCGGACGGCCTGCACGGCAAGATGCAAAGGGCGGCAACGGTTCGAGCGAGCAGCCCGACGTCGAGGACCTGCGAGAAGAACTTGCTTCGATCCGGCGCTTGCTCTCCGGAGATTGAGCGCGGCTCGGCCGCGGCCTCATTTGCGTGCAGCTATACTTCGAGCCTTCGGGGCGTAGCGCAGCCTGGTAGCGCACTTGCATGGGGTGCAAGGGGTCGCGAGTTCGAATCCCGCCGCCCCGACCATTGCCAGCCGAGGTAGCCGGCGCGTCACCGCGACCGGCTATTTCAGAACCTATCTCAGAATCCCCGCCCCGGAGGGTTGCCAAGATAAGCGGGCGTCTGCGGTGTTGGCCGGTTCGGCCGTAGGCTGAGCTACTGTCCTTCGCCAGCCGCCTTGCATCCGCCCGCTTCTCTTGGCAACGCGATCCATCAGGGATTCTGAGACAGGTTCTATGCGCATCCTGGTTTCCAACGACGACGGATATCTCGCCCCGGGTTTGGCCGCGCTCGCCGAGGCAGTCCGCCCGTTCGGCTCGATCACGGTCGTCGCGCCGGAACAGAACAGCAGCGGCGCCAGCAACTCCCTGACCCTGTCGCGCCCGCTGACCGTCAGTCGGGCGCCCAACGGCTTCATCTACATCAATGGCACTCCGAGTGACTGCGTGCACATTGCGTTGACCGGACTGCTTGATCAGCGTCCAGATCTGATCGTGTCCGGGATCAACAACGGCCAGAACATGGGCGACGACACGATCTATTCGGGAACCGTTGCCGCGGCGATGGAAGGCTTCCTCTTCGGCGTGCCGGCGTTCGCGTTTTCTCTCGTGGACAAGGGTTACGCCCACCTCGACACCGCGGCAGCGATGGCCGCGGAAGTGGTTCGCCGCTACATCGAACAGCCGCTGCCGGCACCGTTCCTGTTGAATGTGAACATTCCGAACCGGCCGGCTGCGGACATCCGGGGCATTGTCGCTACGCGACTGGGCAAGCGGCATCCCTCCGAGCCGGTCGTGCGCGCGACCAACCCGCGGGGCGAGCCGATCTACTGGATCGGTGCGGTCGGCGCCGCACGTGAAGGTGGTCCCGGGACGGACTTCCACGCTACCGCGGAGGGCTACGTTTCGGTCACGCCGCTGCAGATCGACCTCACTCATACCGGCCAGCTCGACGGCGTCCGCGCCTGGCTTGCAAGGCACTGAGATGCGCCGCGACGCCGCTTCCGGCATGAATGGCAACGCGACACACGCGGGACTTGCGTCGGAACGCGTGCGCGATCGCATGGTCGACCGTGTACGTGAACTCGGCGTACGCAATAGCCGCGTACTGGATGCGATGCGCAGCGTGCCACGGCATCTGTTCGTTGACGAGGCGCTTGCCAGTCGCGCCTATGAGGACACCGCGTTGCCGATCGGGCACGGACAGACGATCTCGCAGCCGTACATCGTTGCGCGAACGGCAGAGCTGGCACTTGAGGGCATTGCGGATCCGCGTCAGGCGCGCGTGCTCGAAGTCGGGACCGGTTGCGGGTACGCGGCCGCCGTCCTCGCCCATATCTTTGGCGACGTCGTCAGCGTCGAGCGAGTGCGTGCCCTGCACGAGCGCGCGCGCGGCAACCTTCGCGGGCTGCGGCTTCCGAATCTCCGGCTGGTCTTCGGCGACGGCTCGCGCGGGGTCGAACAGGCGGCGCCGTTCGACGTGATCGTGGCGGCCGCAGCAGGTGATGAGATTCCGCTGGCCTGGGTTCAGCAGTTGAAAACCGGCGGGCGCATCGTGGCGCCATTGGGCAACGATGACCAGAAGCTGGTCGTAGCGATGAAAGATGACAATGGGCAGCTGGTGCGCCGTGGTACGGAGGCCGTTCGCTTCGTTCCGCTGCGCGGCGGGATTGCATAGGAGAGTGGGGATGCAGGTTCGACTCGGGACGATGGCCTTGGCAAGCGCGGCGCTGCTGATCGCGGCGTGTGGGACACAGCGTCCGGCGCCGGTCGTCGATCGCTCCGGTACACCGCCGGCGCGCGCTGATTCGTCCGCGGCCGTGCCGGCGACCCCGAAGGTGCCCGCCGAAGGGGTGCACACCGTACAGCGCGGCGAAACGCTGTACAGCATCGCAGCGCGCTACGGAATAGACGTGCGCGAACTGGCGCGCTGGAACGGTATCAGCGACACGTCGGTGCTGTCGGTGGGCCAGACGCTGCGACTGACACCGCCGGCGGGCGTTGCAACGGTCACGCCTGTCACGCCGGCCGGGTCGACCGAAGTTCGCCCATTGCCCGCACCCGGCGCCGTCGAGGCGCCGCCGCCCGTTGCAGGCGCAACGGTGCCGCCTGCTCCGGCAACAGCCACGAAACCGGAGCCCGCGAAACCGGAGCTGGCGAAACCGGAACCGGCGAAGCCGGCGCCCGCGGAAAGCGCGGTGCCGTGGCTGTGGCCGGCGCCGGGCAAGGTCATCGAGACGTTTGATGAGACGCACAACAAGGGCATCGATATCGCGGGCAACGACGGCGATCCGGTGCTTGCCGCGGCCGATGGCGAGGTCGTCTATGTCGGCAGTGCACTGCGCGGCTATGGCAACCTCGTCATCGTCAAGCACAACGAGGAGTTCATCTCTGCCTATGCACACAACCGCCAGATCCTGGTCAAGCAAGGTCAGGCGAGTGAAGCGTGGACAACGCATCGCCGAGATCGGACGCACCGACGCGGACCGGACCAAGCTGCACTTCGAGATCCGGCGTCAGGGCAAGCCGGTCGATCCGATGCGGTACCTGCCGGCGCGCTGACGGAGCCGAGTCGCGTGAACGACAAGCCGCTCATTCCCCGCTGACGATCCGGACGAAGGTATGCCGCTGGCCGAGCGCGTCCAAGCCGAGCAGCTGGGGCTCGACGACGCCGGAGTCGTCGAGGGGGTGGCCGATGGCGCGCGCGGACGCCGGCGCCTACGAGCCTGACAACGTGCAGCGCTATCTTGCCGACGTCGGAACCTATTCATTGATGACCGCCGAGGAAGAGCGTGCCACGGCGCTGCGCATGCGTGCGGGCGAATTCGCCGCGCGGCAGGAAATGGTCCAGCGCAATCTGCGTCTGGTCGTTTCGATCGCCAAGCGCTATTCCAAGCGCGGCCTGCCGCTGCTGGATCTGATCGAGGAGGGGAACCTCGGACTGATGCACGCACTTGAGAAGTTCGAGCCCGAGCGTGGATTCCGCTTCTCGACCTACGCCACATGGTGGATCCGCCAGGCAGTCGAGCGCTCGGTCATGAACCAGGCGCGCACCATCCGGCTGCCGATCCATGTCTTGCGTGAGCTGAGACACGTTATGGCCGCCAAGCGTCACCTCGAATCGGAGGCGGAATCGGGGGCCGAGGTGCGCATCGAGGACATTGCTCACCTCACCGGCCGGCCGGTCGAGGAGATCCACGACGTACTGCAGCTCGGCGCATTGCCGGCATCGCTCGATGCCCCGCTCGCCGTCGATCCGAATTCGACACTGGGTGACCTGCTGATGGACTGCGCATCCGAGGTTCCCGAGGCGACGGCGTCGCGCCATGAACTCGAAGGACGGGTTCATGTGTGGCTCGAGCAGCTCGACGAGCGGCACCGTCTCGTCATCGAGCGGCGCTTCGCGCTCGACGGACAGGCGGCTGCAACGCTGGACGAGCTTGCATCTGACCTGGGCCTGACGCGTGAGCGCGTCCGCCAGATGCAGCTCGAGGCGCTGAAGCAGTTGCGCCAGGCGCTTGCGGCCGAGCACGTCGGCCGCGACGCCGTGCTGTAGCCGCGCGCCCCGCAAGCCTCTTGGGCAATGACGCCGATTCTTGTCTTCGACATCGAAACCGTGCCAGACGTTGCGGGTGCACGCCGGCTGCGGCCGGCGTGGCCCGGCCTGTCGGATGGCGAACTGGCACAGCGACTGTTCGACGAACGGCGCGAGAAGACCGGCAGCGACTTCCTGCCGCTGCACCTGCACCGCGTAGTGGCGATCTCGTGCGCGTTTCGCGACGATGCGGGATTCCGCGTGCGGTCGATCGGGTCTCCGGAGGACGACGAGGGCCGGCTGATACAGGCGTTCTTCGCGACCGTCGAGCGCTATACGCCGCAACTGGTGAGCTGGAACGGCGGCGGGTTCGACCTGCCGGTGCTGCATTACCGCGGCCTGATCCACGGCGTGCACGCGGCGCGTTACTGGGAGCTCGGCGAGGATGACCGCGACTTCCGTTACAACAACTACATCAGCCGCTACCACACGCGACACATTGACCTGATGGATCTGCTGGCCATGTACCAACCCCGCGCCAGCGCCCCGCTCGATGACCTTGCGAAGCTCTGCGGGTTTGCCGGAAAGCTGGGCATGGACGGCAGCCGCGTGTGGGAGGCATTCCAGGCTGGCGGCATCGAGCAGATACGGAACTACTGCGAGACCGACGTCGTCAACACCTATCTGCTCTACACGCGCTTCCAGCGGCTGCGCGGAGTGCTGACGAAGCGGCCTGCTCAGCCGAGGAACGTCTCGTACAGCAAACCCTGGCGGCGATGCCACAGACCGCACTGGCGGGAATACCTGGCTGCCTGGGGTCGCGCCTGAGATGGACGGCGGCGAAGTGTTCGCGGTCGAGATCGACTCACTCGACCAGGACGGCCGTGGCGTCGGCCGGCGCGAGGGCAAGGCGGTGTTCGTGGAAGGCGCTCTGCCAGGCGAATCCGTCCGCTACGAGCGACGCCGCAACAAGGCGAGTTACGAAACCGGGCGCGTCATCGCGATTGAGCGCGAGTCGGTGCTGCGAACGCGGCCGCGCTGTCCGCACTTTGGCCTGGGCGCTGGCGCGTGTGGCGGCTGTTCGATGCAGCATCTCGACGCGCGCGCGCAGGTTGCCATCAAGCAGCGTGTGCTCGAGGACAGCCTCTGGCATATCGGCGCGTACGTCCCGAGCGCATGCTGCGACCGATTGCCGGACCCACCTGGCGCTACCGCCATCGCGCCCGCCTGACCGTGCGTCATGTGGTGAAGAAGGGCGGAGTGCTGGTGGGATTCCACGAGCGTGCCAGCAGCTTTGTGGCCGATATGACGAGTTGCGAGGTGCTGCCGGCGCCGGTCAGCGCGCTGCTGGTGCCGTTGCGACGGCTCGTCGAATCGTTGTCGATTCGGGATCGGCTGCCGCAGATCGAGCTTGCCGTCGCCGACCGTGCCGGAACGGCCCAGATCGTCCTCGTGCTGCGGGTGTTGAATCCGCCGGACGCCGCCGACTCGCGCGGTTGCTGGCAGAGTTCGCCAGGCGCCATGGCGTGGAACTCTGGTTGCAGCCGGGCGGACCACAGACCGCAGCGCCGCTCGATCCCCAGCAGCCCATGGCTTGCAGCTCAGTCTGCCGGAATTCGGTGTGAGCGTTCCATTCGGCCCGACCGACTTTACCCAGGTCAATCACGGCATCAACCAGGCATTGGTGTCGCGCGCACTTCGCCTGCTCGACGTTCAGTCGCATGAAAGGGTGATCGATTTCTTCTGCGGCCTCGGAAATTTCACGCTGCCGCTGGCGACGCGGGCCGCCCATGTCTGGGGCATAGATGGCGCTACGCCCCTGGTGGACCGCGCGCGCGTCGCCGCGCAGGCGAATGCGCTCGCGGCTCGGATCACTTTTTCTTCCGCGAACCTCTTCGAATGGACAGTGCGGCGACTGGGACGAGATCGTCCAAGCGCGCCGGCGGATTGGAAAAGGTGCTGATCGATCCTCCGCGCGAAGGCGCGCTCGCCGTTGTTCACGCGATCGCGGCTTCGAAGTCACCTCCGGCCAGGGTGGTCTACGTGTCATGCAACGCCGCCACGCTGGCGCGCGACTGCGCGATCCTGGTGCACGAAGCGGGCTGGTCGGTGCGGGCGGCCGGCATCGTCAACATGTTTCCGCATACGTCGCACGTGGAATCGATCGCAGTGCTCGAGCCCGCCATGGCTGATGGGGCGGACTCCATGGCATCCGCGGCCGCTTCGCAGGTCGAGCATGTTAAAATTTCAAGCTAACTTCGACGCTGCAAGTTCTTAATTTGTCGAGGTTTTCGGTTTGGCCGTCCGTGGGGTGCACATGCTCCGGATCGGCCCAAATGTTCCGTTCAAACAAAGGTTCAAGCCATGGCGGTGGAACGCACCCTGTCGATCATCAAGCCCGATGCTGTCGCGAAGAATGTCATCGGCAAAATCTATTCGCGCTTCGAAACCAACGGCCTCAAGGTCATCGCTGCCCGGATGATGTGGCTGTCGCGCACCGAGGCCGAGGGCTTCTATGCGGTTCACCGCGAGCGTCCTTTCTTCAAGGACCTGGTCGACTTCATGATTTCCGGTCCGATCGTGGTGCAGGTGCTGGAAGGCGAAGGCGCAATCGCGAAAAATCGCGAACTGATGGGTGCAACGGACCCGCGCAAGGCGGCCTCCGGAACCATCCGCGCCGATTTCGCACAGAGCATCGATGCCAATGCCGTGCACGGCTCCGACGGGCCCGAAACCGCCCAGGTCGAGATTGCTTACTTCTTCCCGCAACTGGCGGTGTATTCGCGCTGAGCGAACCGGCATCATGGATCGCGTCAATCTCCTGGCATTCGACATCGCGGGTCTGACGACCTACGTCGAGTCGCTCGGCGAGAAGCCGTTCCGCGCGCTGCAGCTTGCCCGCTGGATCCACCAGCGCGGAGCCGGAAACTTCGATGCCATGACCGATCTGGCCAAGTCGCTGCGCGGCAAGCTCGAGCAGCAGGCGCACATCGCAGCGCCTGCCGTCGTGCGCGATTCCACCTCTGCCGACGGGACCCGCAAATGGCTGCTGGACGTCGGCGCCGGCAACGCGATCGAGGCCGTCTTCATCCCGGAGGTGGATCGCGGAACGCTGTGCGTGTCGTCGCAGGCCGGCTGCGCGGTCAACTGCGTGTTCTGTTCGACCGGGCGGCAGGGGTTCAGCAGGAATCTTTCGACCGCCGAGATCGTGGGCCAGCTCTGGCTGGCCGAACACGCCCTGCGGCGCGCCCGGGGCAACGATGCCGACGGCGACCGTGCCATCAGCAACGTAGTGCTGATGGGCATGGGCGAACCGCTGCAGAACTACGAGGCGCTCGTGCCTGCACTGCATACTGATGCTCGACGACCATGCCTACGGCTTGTCGCGGCGGCGCGTGACGGTGTCGACCTCGGGCATGGTGCCGCAGATCGACCGACTGGCGCAGGACTGTCCGGTCGCGCTCGCGGTGTCGCTGCATGCGCCCACCGATGAGTTGCGTGACCGGCTGGTGCCGCTCAACCGGAAGTACCCGCTGCGCGAACTGATGGCGGCCTGTCGACGCTATCTGCGGGTCGCCCCGCGCGACTTCATCACGTTCGAATATGTGATGCTCGATGGCATCAACGATGCGGATCACCACGCGGACGAGCTGCTGGCGCTCGTGCAGGACGTGCCGTGCAAATTCAACCTGATCCCGTTCAATCCTTTCCCCGATTCCGGGCTGGCGCGCTCCTCGCCGGCGCGGATCCGCGCCTTTGCACAACGGTTGTCGGACGCCGGCCTTGTCACGACCGTGCGCAAGACGCGCGGCGACGACATCGATGCGGCCTGCGGACAGCTCGCGGGGGACATCAAGGACCGCACGCGCCGGAGCGAACGCATCGTTCCGATCGCCGTTTCGGGTGCGCGTTAATGGGCGGACCCCAGGGAGCAAGCAGATGCAACGCACGTTGAAGTCCGTTCTGGTCGCGTTGGCGGTATCGGGCGGCCTGGCGGCGTGCACGACGACGACGGTCACCCGGTCGGGCGCAGGCGATGTCGTTTCGCCACGCAGCAATCCGGCGCGCCTCGCCAGGAGGTGAACGCGAGGTCGCGCGCCCAGGCCCGGGTCGATCTCGCCGCGGGCTACTTCAGCAACGGGCAGATGCAGGTTGCGCTCGAAGAAGCGCGACGCGCCGTGCAGATGGACCCCACGTTCGCGGATGCCTACGGGCTGCTCGGCCTCATCTACATGCAGCTCGACGATCGGCGCGAGGCCGAGGCGAATTTTTCGCGTGCTCTGCAGATCGATCCTGCCAACCCCGATATCAACAACAACTACGGCTGGTTCCTGTGCCAGCAACCGGGGCGTGAACGCGACGCCATCGCCTATTTTCAGCGCGCGCTGAAGGATCCGCTGTATTCCACGCCAGCGCGAGCCAACCTGAGCGCCGGCGTGTGCCTGATGCGAGTCAAGGACTACAACGGAGCGGAGCCTTACCTGCGTCGGTCGCTGGAACTGGACGCCGCGAATCCGACGACCAAGTACGAACTTTCGCGTATGTATCTCGCGACCGGGCAGACCGACCGGGCCGTCCTTCTACTACGGACTGCTGGCGAAGTCGTCCGAAGCCACGCCGGCGACACTGTGGCTGGGACTGAAGATCGCCCGCGCGCAAGGTGACCTGCGCACCGAAACGGCGCTCGGCAACGCACTTCGCAACATGTATCCGAGCTTCGGTCGAAACCGGGCGGCTGGCGCGAGGCGCCTACGATGAATGACGATATCGAAACCGGAGCGGCCGACTCGGGCATTCCTGTCGCCGCGGACCGCGGAGATGCCACCGCCCGCCTCGTTTGGGCCAGGTTGACGTGGGAGCGCGAGCGCCTGGGGCTGACGGTGAGCGATGTCGCGGCGCGTTTGCGCCTTCACCCGAATCAGGTGCGCGCGCTCGAACAGGAGTCGCTGGCCGCCCTGCCGGAAGCTGCGTACGTACGCGGGTTCGTTCGTAGCTACGCGCGCATCCTCAACATCGATCCCGCTCCCCTGCTGGCGGATCTCGCTCCCAAGCTGACCCCACCCGCTGACTCGGTCGTGGAAGGAATCGCGAAGACGCGCGACTACTCGCCCGTGCGCGCTGCTGCACGCGAACACGCGTCGCGGCGGATCGTTGTCGCGGGCGCTGTCGTCTTGCTGCTCGCCCTTGGCGCGCTGGGCTGGTATGCAACGCATCCGCCGCGCCCTGAACCGGCGGCGACACCGGCGCCGGTTGCATCCGCGGCGCCCAGCAGTCCAGGGCCAAGCACCGCGGTCGATGTCGCGGCCGCACCGGCAGCCGGAGCGGCCACGCCGGCGATGCCGGTCGCCGCGTCGCCGGAAGCGGCCCCGGCAGCAGCAGACGCGGCGTCGCTGACGACGCCGGTGCCACCGGCGCCATTCTTGAAGTTTCGATTTAACGGACCTTCCTGGGTCGAGGTCAAGGATGCCGAGGGCAAGGTTTTGCTGTCACAGCACACCATCGCTGGCGCCGAGCACGTCATCGAAGGTACGCCGCCGTTTTACGTCGTGATCGGCGATACGACCAAGGCGGTTGTGGAAGTGCGCGGTGAAGCCTACGACCTGGCGCCGTACACGAGGCAGAACGTCGCCCGATTTACGGTCAACTGATATCGCGATGAACCAGCCGATCGAACCCATCGAGTGTCTGCCGGCGCCGGCGCGTCCGGCCGACCCGTCGGCCGACGCGTCAGGTCGAACTTCGTTGGGGCGATCGGGTCGTGCGGGTCGGGGGCGACGCCCCGGTCATGGTGCAGTCGATGACCAACACCGACACGGCCGATGCAGTCGCGACGGCGATCCAGGTCAAGGAACTTGCCCAGGCGGGATCCGAAGCCGTGCGCATCACCGTCAACTCGCCGGAAGCCGCCGCTGAAGTCGCCGCGATCCGCGAGCAACTCGATCGCATGGGAGTCGATGCCCCGCTGATCGGTGACTTCCACTACAACGGCCACAAGCTGCTGACGCAATATCCCGGCTGCGCCCAGGCGCTGTCGAAGTACCGCATCAACCCCGGCAATGTCGGCAAGGGTCGCGCGGCGAGGACAACTTCGCCCAGATGATCGAAGTGGCGTGCCGCCATGGCAAGCCGGTGCGAATCGGCGTCAACTGGGGATCTCTGGACCAGGAACTGCTGGCGCGGATGATGGACGAGAACGCTGTGCGCCCTGAGCCGTGGGACGCCAATGCTGTGCTGCGCGAGGCGCTGGTGCGTTCGGCCGTCGAAAGCGCGCGGCGCGCCGAGCATCTCGGCTTGCCGGGAGACCGCATCTGCCTGTCGGCCAAGGTGAGCGGCGTGCAGGACCTGATCGCCGTCTATCGCGCGCTCTCGCAGCGCTGCGACTATCCGCTGCATCTGGGGCTGACCGAGGCGGGCATGGGCAGCAAAGGCATAGTCGCTTCGACCGCGGCGCTTGGCCGTGCTGCTGCAGGAAGGCATCGGCGACACCATACGTGTTTCGCTGACTCCGGCGCCGGGAGAGGCGCGCACGCGAGAAGTTCAGGTCGCGCAGGAAATCCTGCAGACGTTCGGCCTGCGCGCGTTTACCCCGATGGTCGTGGCGTGTCCGGGCTGCGGCCGGACCACAAGCACCTTCTTCCAGGAACTCGCCGACAAGATCCAGACCTGGCTGCGCGGTCAGATGCCGCACTGGCGGCGCGAATTTCCCGGCGTGGAGTCGATGAGCGTCGCTGTCATGGGCTGCGTCGTCAATGGCCCAGGCGAGAGCAAGCACGCCAACATCGGCATCAGCCTGCCGGGCTCCGGCGAGGCAACCGGTGGCCCCGGTCTATCGTCGACGGCGCACGCACCGTTACGCTCAAGGGCGAGCGAATCGCAGAGGAGTTCCAGGCGATCGTTGAAGACTACGTGCGCCGCAAGCTACGGCGCGCATCACGGCCGAACTCTGAGCATCATGGCCACCTCACCGAAAACTTGCCGGCGTGCGCGGCATGAACGACCTGTTGCCGGCCGATGCGCCACGTGGGAGTGGTTCGAAGCGCGCGTCACGGACTGGCTGCGAAGTTACGGCTACCGGCAAATCCGCACGCCGATCGTGGAGTACACGGAGCTCTTCGTGCGCGGCATTGGTGAGGTCACCGATATCGTCGAGAATGAAATGTATTCGTTCGAGGACCAGCTCAACGGCGAGCGACTGACGCTGCGGCCCGAATTCACCGCCGGCGTCGTTCGCGCTGTCGTCGAACATAACCTGCAGTACGACGGACCGCAGCGCGTATGGTCGATGGGCCCGGTGTTCCGTCACGAGCGGCCGCAGCGTGGGCGCTACCGCCAGTTCCACCAGGTCAACGTCGAGGCCGCTCGGCTTCGCCGGTCCGGATATCGATGCCGAACAGATCGTCATGCTGGCGCGGCTGTGGAAGATCCTCGGTGTCGACCGGGTCGGCCGTGTCGGCTCGAACTCAACTGCCTCGGGCAGGCCGACGAGCGATAACGGCATCGCGCTGAACTGATCGCGTACCTGTCCCGCTACGCGTCGCGCGCTCGATGCCGACGCCCGCCGTCGGCTGCACACCAACCCATTGCGCATACTCGACACCAAGAATCCGGCGCTGGCGGATGATCGTGGCCGCCGCCCCTCGCATCACCGACTATCTCTGAGCACAGCATCGCGTGGTCACTTCGAGGCCTGCAGTCGCTGCTGCGGGCGGCCGGCATCGAGTTCACCGTCAACCCACGGCTGGTGCGCGGGCTTGACTACTACAACCTGACGGTATTCGAGTGGATCACCGATGCGCTGGGTGCGCAGGGGACGCTCTGCGGCGGGGGCCGCTACGACCCGCTGATCGAGCGCATCGGCGGCCGACCGACGCCGGGCATCGGCTTCGCGATGGGAGTCGAGCGGGTCATCGAACTGCTGCGCGAGTTCGGCACCGTCGATGCGCTGCCGGCGCCGATGTTTACGTGCTGCATCAGGGCGGGGCGACGCAGATGCGGGCGTTCCTTCTCGCCGAGGCAGATGCGCGATGGCGGCCTTGACGTGATCCTGCATGCGGGCGATGCAAGCCTGAAGTCGCAGATGAAGAAGGCCGATGCCAGCGGAGCCGATTACGCCGTGATCGTCGGCGAAGCCGAAGCTGCCGCCGGCGCGGCGCCGTCAAGGCGCTGCGTGAGACATATCCCCCGGCGCCTTTGCCGAGCAGCGTATCGTGCCGCTCGATGAAGTTGCCGACGCACTCGTGGACGCAATGACAGTGACTGAAACGGAATAGGAAGCAATGGCGTACGACCTCGAGGAACAGGAACAGCTCGCCGCAACTGAAGGCGTGGTGGCAGAAGTACGGCAACCTCACGCGACCATGGTCATCACATCGTGCTGCTGGGCTTCGCCGCACTACAACGGCTGGCGCTGGTACGAGCGGGAGCAATCGAAGACGTGCGGCCGGCGCATATGGCCAGCTCGAGCAGGCAGTGCAGGCACGCGACGCCGCAAAGGTGCAGACGCTGACGAACTCCATCGTCGAGCACTATGGCCGGACGCGTATACGCGGTGATGGCGGCACTGCAGGCCGCGAAGATCGAATGCCGAGTCCGGCGAACTGCGCCAAAGCCGCCGAACAGTTGCAGTGGGTGATCGACAAGTCGGGTCATGAAGAACTCGCAATGCCATCGCGCGCGTCCGCCTCGCCGGCGTGCTGCTCGACGACAAGAAGTACGACGCAGGCGTTGCAGGCACTGTATTTCGACGCGCCCGCGGCCTATCTGCCGACTGTGCTCGATCGGCGCGGCGATGTGCTCGCGGCGCAGAACAAGACCGAGGAAGCGCGAGCCGCGTACAAGGACGCGTTGGCCAAGGCCGATGCCCAGCATCCGCTACGCGCGCATCATTCAGCTCAAACTCGACGCCCTTCCCGCGGCCGCCGCGTCATGAGGCGTGCTCCGGCCAACGGCCGCGGTGCGGCGCTCGCATGCGATCGCGCGCCGCGTGTTCCTCGCGATCGCGGCTGCGGCGGCGCTGGCGTCGATGCTCGTCATGCTGCCGTCCTGGCTGGGCGGCCCTTCGGGCAGCAAGACAGCCGAGCCGGCTCCGTTCACCGAGTTCACACCTGCTCTGACACCGCGGGTTGCCTGGCGCGCTAGCGTCGGCTGAGCGCGCGGCGCCTTGCTGCAGCCTGCCGTGGTGGAAAACGCGATCTATGCAGCGAGCGCGGGCGGCACCGTCCGCGGCTCGGCCCGGGCGGGGAAACCGTCTGGCAAGTCGATACCAATATCGCGCTTTCGGGCGGCGTGGGCAGTGACGGCTTTGTGATCGCTGTCGGCAGCCGCGTGGCGAAGTCATCGCACTCGGTGCGGACGGCAAGGAACTGTGGCGCGCGCAGGTGAGCGGGAGCGTGCTGTCGCCACCGCTCGTGGGCCGAGGGCTAGTGCTCGTGCGTTCTTCGGATCACCGCATCGCGGCCTTCGATTCCGCGAACGGCCGGCGTCGCTGGAACTACCAGCGGACGATGCCGCCGCTGACCCTCAAGGCCGTGACCCAGATGGTCTTCGCGGGCGACCTGATCGCCGCCGGTTACCCGAGCGGTCGACTGGTCATGTTGGCCGAGCGCCAATGGCGCAGTGCGCTGGGACGTACCGGTCACCGAGCCGCGCGGTGCGACCGAAGTCGAGCGGCTGGCCGATGTGTTGGGCGCGCCGCTCGTGCTTGGCGCGGATGTCTGCGCGGCCGCGTATCAAGGTCGCGTGGCCTGCTTTGAGATCGGCAATGGAAACCTGCGGTGGGCGCGTGACCTGTCCGCAGGCAACGGCCTCGGCGGCGATGCGCGTCGCTGTATGCAGTTGATGCCAAGTCCATGTCGTCGCGTTCGCCTCATCGTCGCGGCGCCAACGCATGGCGACAGGAGAAACTGCTCAACCGCGACGCTGACCACTCCGCTCGCATTGCGGCGGGCAGTGATGGTGGGCGACTACGCGGGCTATGTGCACCTCCTTTCACCCGAGGATGGTGCATTCCTGGCGCGCGTCGCGCTCGGTAGCCGGATTACGGCAACGCCGCGCGATCATTCGGCGGCGGCGCGATCGTTCAGACGCAAGACGGCACGGTTGCCCTGCTGACCCTGGAGTAGGGCCGGCCTCGCCGCGCAACCCCTTGAAGCCCGTCATTGCGCTCGTCGGCCGACCGAACGTCGGCAAATCAACACTGTTCAACCGCCTGACGCGTTCGCGCGCCGCATTGGTGGCGGACTTCCCGGGGCTGACGCGCGATCGGCACTATGGCGACGGTCGCGTTGGGCCCGCGCGACTACATCGTCATCGACACCGGCGGGTTCGAGCCGCTGCACGCCGAGGGCATCGCCCGGGAGATGGCGGCGCAGGCCGAGCAAGCGATTGCCGAATGCGACGCGGTCATCTTCGTGCTCGATGCGCGTGAAGGCGTTACGGCCAGGATCGCCGCATCGGTGAACGGCTGCGCGTGGCCGGTCGGCCGGTCTGGCTGGGGGTGAACAAGGCGGAGGGCTTGCTGCCGGAGGCCATCGCCGAATTTCATGAACTCGGCCTGGGCGAACCTCATCCTGTCTCCGCCGCGCACGGTGAGGGTGTCCGTGACCTCATGGACGAGGCGCTGGAACCCTTTGCCGAGCCTGAGGCGCGAGGTCGATGCCGCTGAGCCCGGTGCTGCAAGACGGGTGCGCGTTGCCGTCGTGGGGCGGCCGAATGTCGGCAAGTCGACCCTGATCAACGCCCTGCTCGGTGAAGAGCGGCTGATCGCTTTCGATCAGCCCGGCACGACGCGCGACGCGATCGAAGTCGAGTTTGACTATGGCGGCCGACCGTACACGCTGATCGACACGGCCGGGCTGCGCCGACGCGGCAAGGTGTTCGAGGCGGTCGAGAAGTTTTCGGTCGTCAAGACGCTGCAGGCCATTTCCGACGCCAATGTTGTGATCCTGCTGCTCGATGCTGCAGCCGAGATTTCCGACCAGGACGCGCACATCGCCGGCTACATCCTCGAGACCGGCCGTGCGCTGGTCATCGCGGTCAACAAGTGGGACGGACTCGACGATTATCAGCGCGACCGCATACGGCGCGAGATCGAACGCAAACTGCACTTCCTGCGATGGGCGCGGGTGCATACGATCTCGGCGCTGAAGCGCAGCGGGCTGGCGGCGGTCATGCGCTCCGTGTCGGAGGCGCATGCCGCCGCGTTTGCGAAGCTGGCTACGCCGCGGTTGACGCGCGCGCTCATAGCGGCGGTCGCGCGCCAGTTGCCGCCGCGCGCCGGACAGCAGCGTCCGAAGATGCGTTATGCCCACCAGGGCGGGATGAACCCGCCGATCATCGTGATTCACGGCAATGCGCTAGGCCACGTGCCCGAGAGTTACCGGCGTTATCTGGAAGGTCACTTTCGCTCGGAGTTCGACCTCTCAGGCACGCCGTTGCGGGTCGAGTTCCGCACCGGAAGAAACCCTTACGTGAGCTGAGCGGTCGGTGGCGGGGTTTGCGGGCCTTTTCCGTTACATTGAATCGCATGGCTCCGTCCCCATCTTGGCCAAACGTGACGGTCGGTTCTTCTCCTCCCTGAACCGAATACAAGAAGCGGCGTCTAAGCGCTGGAGCAAACACGATGAGTAACAAAGGGCAACTACTACAAGACCCGTTTCTGAACGCGCTGCGCAAGGAGCACATTCCGGTCTCCATCTATCTGGTCAACGGCATCAAGCTGCAAGGCCAGATCGAGTCGTTCGACCAGTACGTCGTGCTGCTGCGGAACACCGTGACCCAGATGGTCTACAAGCACGCGATTTCGACCGTCGTGCCGGCGCGTCCCGTCAATCTCACTGCGGAGCCAGACTCCTGACCGTCTTCCAGGTCGAAAGCCAGCGCGCGGAGCGCGCCGAGCGGGCTTTCCTGGTCAGCGTCGCGCGTGGGCGACGCGATGACCCGGAAGCCGTCGAGGAGCTTACGCAACTGGCCATTTCTGCCGGCCTCGACTCCGGCGGGGCACGTTGCCGTGCGGCGGACCGGCCCGATCCGGCGCATTACGTCGGCGGTGGCAAGGTCGAGGAAATTCAGGTCGCTTGCCGCGGCCGGCGATGCCGGCCTGGTCATCTTCGATGTCGCACTTTCGCCGGCCCAGCAACGCAATCTTGAGCGTGCGCTCGGGCTGTGGGTGCTCGATCGTACGGCCCTGATCCTGGACATCTTCTCGCAACGCGCGCGCAGTCGCGAAGGCAAACTGCAGGTCGAACTCGCCCAGCTCCAGCACCTCTCGACCACGCGCCTGGTCCGTGGCTGGTCCCACCTCGAGCGTCAGCGCGGCGGCCTCGGCAAGACCGGTGGCCCCGGCGAGAAGCAGATCGAACTCGACCGGCGCATGATCAGCGTACGCGTCAAGCAATTGCGCGAGCGGCTCAAGCAGCTAGAGCGCCAGCGCCGCACGCGGCGCCGCGCCCGAGCACGTCGCGAAGTCCTGTCGGTTTCCCTAGTCGGCTACACCAACGCCGGCAAGTCGACGCTGTTCAATGCGCTGACGCCGCGCCGAAGCATACGCTGCCGACCAGTTGTTCGCCACGCTCGACACGACCGCGCGCCGTCTCACCTCGGTGCCGGCGAATCGGCTGTCATCTCCGACACGGTCGGCTTCATCCGCGGGCTGCCGCATCAGTTGGTCGAGGCATTCAAGTCGACGCTCGATGAGACAGCCGAGGCGGATCTGCTGCTGCATGTGGTCGACAGCGCGTCACCGGCGCGCGACGAGCAGATGGCCGAAGTCGATCGCGTTCTCGAGGAAATCGGTGCGGCGAGGTGCCCGCGGCTCGTCGTCTACAACAAGATCGACGCCGCGGAGCGCGGCGCCGTCGGTTGAGCGTGACCCCTGTGGTAGGATCATTCCCGTTTCGGTCAGCGCAAAGACCGGCCAAGGCCTCGATCTGCTACGCGATGCGATCGTCCAAATTGCACGGCAGATGCGCGAGACCTCCCACTCCGAACTGCTCCCCGCCTGGTCCAGTGCCGCGGCCTAGCCGCAACGGTGCGCCGACGATCGTTATGCTGAGACCCACTTTTCGCTAGGACACGCATGTCGCTCAACGACCCCCAATGGGGCCGCGGTGGCGGTTCGGGTGGCTCGGGCAATGACGGCGATCGCGAAGAACCGCGCCGCCCGCAGCGCCCGAACGGCGAAGGTCCGCCCGATCTCGAGGAACTCTGGCGCGACTTCAACCGACGCCTCAACGGTCTATTCGGCAAGAAGACATCGCCGCGGCGCGGCGGCGGCCTCGGCAACCTCGGAACGTAGCCCGCGCGGAACTGGCATCGGCCTCGCGGCGCTGCTAGCGGTGTTGTCGGCTGATCTGGATTGCGAGCGGTTTCTACATCGTCCCGGAGGGCCAGGTCGGGGTCGTCACCACGTTCGGGCAAGTACACAGAGACGACCCGGCCCGGATTCCGCTGGCGTCTGCCGTGGCCGGTGCAATCGAGCGAACTCGTCGACATCCTGTCGCTGCGCAAGGTAGAGGTCGGGACGCGCGGCCGGCCCGAGCGGCTGAAGGAAGCGCTGATGCTGTCCGATGACGAGAACATCGTCGACATTCAGTTCGAGGTGCAGTTCCGCATCAAGGACGAGGGTGCGCGCGACTACTTGTTCAACAGCCGCAATCCCACGGCGTCCGTCATCCAGGCGGCCGAATCCGCGATGCGTGAAGTGGTCGGCGCAAGACGATGGACTTCGGTGCTCTATGAATCAGCGCCAGCAGATCGCGACGAGGTGCGCAAGCGCATGCAGGAGATGCTCGATCGCTACGGCACCGGCATCCTGGTCTCGGCGGTCGCGATCCAGAACGCACAGCCGCCCGAGCAGGTGCAGGCCGCGTTCGACGACGCGGTAAGGCGGGCCAGGATCGTGAGCGCCAGATCAACGAAGGCCAGGCGTATGCCAACGATGTGGTGCCCAAGGCGCGCGGTGCTGCATCGCGCCTGATGCAGGAGGCCGAGGGTTACCGCACCCGCATTGTGCAGACCGCCGAGGGCGATGCCTCGCGCTTCCGCCAGATGCTGACCGAGTACCAGAAGGCTCCTGCGGTCACGCGTGACCGCATGTATCTGGACACGATGCAGCAGGTTTTTTCGAACACGACCAAGGTGCTGGTCGACTCCCGCAACAGCAATCAGTTGCTCTATCTTCCTTTTGACAAGCTGATGCAGCAGGTGACGCAGGACGCGCTGGCACAGCGCACACCGCCCGCGGCCATCCGTCCCCGACCGAATCCGCGCCGTCCGCCAACGACGCGCGGACGCGGGATTCGCTGCGCAGTCGCGACCGCGAGGCGCGTTGAGCCGCGCATGAACCGCATCCTTGCCACCATCGTCGGGCTCGTCATCACAGCGTTCATCATCCGTGCGAGCACCTTCATCGTCGACCAGCGCCAGTCGGCGATCGTCTACCAGCTTGGGCAGATCACCCGTGTCGTCACCGAGCCCGGGCTGTACTTCCGCATCCCGCTGCTGCAGAACGTGAGTACCAGGACAGACGAATCCTGACACTGGATACCCCAGTCACCGACCGCGTGCAGACGTCCGAGAAGAAGAACCTGCTGGTCGATTCGTTCGTCAAGTGGCGGATCCTCGATCCGCGCCTGTTCCGCGTCAGTTTTCCGGCCGGCGAGCGTTCGGCCGAGGACCGGATCGGCACGCTGGTGCGCGACGCTCTAACCAGGCGGTCAACAAGCGCACCGTCAACGAGATCACCTCGCGGGAGCGCGACAAAGCAATGGAGGAGATCCGCGCCTCGGTGCAGGAGCGGACCAAGGGTTTCGGTGTCGAGATCGTCGACGTGCGTCTGAAGCGGGTTGATTTCGCGCCGGAGATCAGCGAATCCGTGTATCGCCGGATGGAAGCCGAGCGCAAGCGGGTCGCCAACGAGCAGCGCTCGATCGGCTCGGCCGAGGGCGAGAAGATCCGCGCGGATGCCGACCGCCAGAAAGAAGTCCTGCTGTCGGCGGCATACCGGGACGCGCAGAAGATCCGCGGCGATGGCGATGCCCAGGCCTCAGCGCTCTACGCGCAGTCATTCGGCCAGAACGCGGAGTTCGCGCGCTTCTATCGGAGTCTCGAGGCCTACCGGTCGAGCTTCCGCAATCGGAACGACGTGATGGTCGTCGATCCGTCGTCGGAATTCTTCAAGTACATGAAGTCGCCGGACAACCGCGCCGGCTGCGCGCCGCTGATGTTGGAGACCTTTGCGCTGGCGGTTGGCCTGATGCTGGTACTTGAAGGCCTGCTTCCGCTGCTGGCGCCGGCGACTTGGCGCCAGATGTTCCAGCGCGTGACCGAGCTCAACGACGGTCAGATCCGCTTCTTCGGCCTGATTGCCGTGGCGGCGGGCTCTGGTTTCTGAGCTGAGAACCTATCTCAGAGTCCCCGATGGATCGCGTTGTCACGAGAAGCGGGCGGATGCAAGGCGGCTGGCGCAGGACAGTAGCCGAGCCTACGGCCGAGCCGGCCAACGCCGCAGACGCCCGCTTATCTGCGCAACCCTGTGGGGCGGGGTCGCAGAGGCGCATGGCGTTGTTGCGGCTCGGGTCCTTGCATCAGCAATGGTCCCCTCGCCGCGCCTAGCCCTGCACCCCATGCGACCGCCGCGACCACCGGGGATTCTGAGATAGGTTCTAGAACCTCCGAACTGCGGCGCTGCCGCAGTGACCGCTCTCGCCCTCCGTCGCCGCCATGCCGCGCTGGCTACTCCCAGAGAACATTTCGACTTCCGCGCGAAGCGCGCCGCGTCGAGCAGCTGCGGCGCACGCTGCTCGATCTGTATGCCAGTTACGGCTACGAGCTGGTCATTCCGCCGCTATTGAATACATCGATTCACTGCTGACCGGCACCGGGAGCGACCTCGACCTGCGCACCTTCAAGCTGGTCGATCAGTCGAGCGGACGCATGCTCGGGCTTGCGGGCGGATGCCACGCCCCAGGTCGCCCGCATCGACGCTCACATCCTGAACCGCCCGGGTGGGCGCGGCTGTGCTATGCGGGCAGCGTGTTGCACGCGCGGCCCCAGCACCCGCTGGCGGTGCGCGAGCCGCTGCAGGTCGGAGCCGAGCTGTACGGCGCATCGGGTTTGGCGGCCGATCTGAAGTGCTCGAACTCGCGGTCCTGTCGCTGCGCCAGGCCGGCCTCGACCGGGTGCATCTCGATCTCGGTCACACCGGCGTCGTGCGCGGGCTGCTGGACACCGCGCATCTGTCGGCGGGCGACGAAGACTGAGCTGTGCTGGCTGCGCTCAGCAGCAAGGACATGCCTGCGCTGAAGCAGGCGGTCGACGGGCTGCCGGCGGCGGTGGAGACGCCTGCTGGCTCTCGGACGATAAGCGGTGGCGTCGATGTCATCGAACTCGCCCGTCGTTCGCTGCCGCGCGAGACTGCAATCGTGACGGCGCTGGACGAACTGCAGGAACTCTCGGCGCGCTGCGGCGCCGATGCCGTGTCGATCGACCTGGCCGACCTGCATGGCTACCGCTACCTCACCGGCGTGACATTCGCGGTGCACTCCGCCTTGCTGCCGAGCGCTGTGTTGCGCGGAGGTCGCTATGACGACATCGGGAAGGCTTTCGGACGTGCGCGGCCCGCGGTCGGGTTCTCGGTTTATCTGCGGGATCTCGCAGGACTGCTGGTCAGCGATACGCCGCACGCGATTCTCGCCCCGGCAGGCGATGAAGCTTCGCTGCGCTCCGCCATCCGTGAACTGCGCGCGCTGGGCCACATAGTGGTTCAGCGGCTGCCGGGCGAGGCCGACGGCGCTGACCCTGGAGACTTCGTCTTCGACCGCGAACTGCACTGCCGCGATTCGAAATGGCAGGTCATCGGCCGCGAGGTCGCGACCAACGCGAAATAGGATCTGAAGATGGCACAGAACGTGGTCGTCGTCGGCACGCAGTGGGGCGACGAAGGCAAAGGCAAGATCGTCGATTGGCTCACCGAGTCCGTCGACGGCGTGGTTCGCTTTCAGGGTGGGCACAACGCCGGGCATACGCTGGTGATCGGTGGCAAGAAGACCATCTTGCGGCTGATTCCGTCGGGCATCCTGCGGCCGAAAACGGCGTGCTACATCGGAAACGGAGTCGTGCTATCGCCGACCGCCTTGCTGGCGGAGGTCGACGAACTGCAGGACGCAGGCGTCGATGTCGCGTCTCGCCTCGCGATCAGCGGCAACTGCCCGCTGATCCTCGAATATCACGTGGCGCTCGACCAGGCCCGCGAAATGCGAAGGGGCGAGTCGAAGATCGGCACCACCGGCCGTGGCATCGGTCCGGCCTACGAAGACAAGGTCGGTCGGCGCGCAGTGCGCGCGCAGGAGTTGTTCGATGCGCAACGCTTCGCCGAGCGTGTGCACGAGGCGCTCGATTTCCACAACTTCATGCTGGAGCGGTACTACGAGGTGCCGCGGGTCGACCCGTCACGGGTGATCGACGAGACGCTCGCCCTGGCAGGCCGTCTGAAGCCGTTGATCACCGACGTGTCATACCGGCTGAACGGCGTGATGGCGCGCGGCCAGCGGCTGCTGTTCGAAGGCGCGCAGGGCACGCTGCTCGACGTCGACCACGGCACCTATCCTTACGTAACGTCGAGCAATACCGTGGCGGGCGCCGCATCGGCCGGCGCCGGCGTTGCGCCGCAACGGCTCGATTACGTTCTCGGCATCACCAAGGCGTATTCGACGCGCGTCGGTTCCGGGCCATTTCCGACCGAGCTCGCGACCGCCATCGGGGAACATCTGCGGACGCGCGGCCAGGAATTCGGTTCGGTCACCGGTCGACCGCGACGCTGTGGGTGGTTCGACGCTGCAGGACTGCGGCGCGCGGTGCAGCTGAACGGAACGACCGGGCTGTGCATCACCAAGCTCGACGTGCTGGACGGCCTGGCGAGCGTGATGCTCGGCGTCGGCTATCGCTTCGATGGCCGTGAAGTCGACATCCTGCCGTACGGAGCCGACGCGGTCGCTCGCTGCGAGCCAGTTTACGAGGAGTTCCCCGGATGGTCGGAATCGACCTTCGGCATTCGCGAGTGGAACTCGCTGCCCGCGAATGCGAGGCGTTATCTCGAACGGCTGGCGGAAGTGCTGGGGGTACCGATCGATCTGGTGTCCACCGGTCCCGACCGCGAGCAGACGATTGTTCTTCGCCACCCCTTTCACTGAAGAACCTATCTGCCAACGTGAAAGACCTGTACATCTCGTGGGACGAATATCACCGGCTGATCGAACAGCTGAGCCTCGCGATCTACGAGTCAAGCTGGCATTTCGATTGCCTACTGTGCCTCGCGCGCGGCGGGCT
Source organism: uncultured beta proteobacterium (assembly GCA_963724605.1). Lineage (GTDB taxonomy): Bacteria > Pseudomonadota > Gammaproteobacteria > Burkholderiales > Burkholderiaceae_F > JALORV01. The sequence goes on along the minus strand of CAVRVM010000015.1, from coordinate 60,417 downwards.
GCGTGTCGGCGACGTGGTTTCCAGGATCTACGACCTGCCGCTGGCCATTCTGGCGGCGAGCTCATATCGCGAGGCCGCTGGTCGCGCACAGGGCGCTCTCGACATTGGCGAGTACATCACGATGACGACCGATTCACTGAGCGGCCACTTGCTGCTGGTCGACGATCTGGTGGATTCGGGCATCACGCTGAACCGGGTGGTCGATCACTTGAAGCAGCGCTACCGAGGGCTGGAGGAGATTCGCACCGCGGTCATCTGGTACAAAGCGTGCTCGAGCTTCAAGCCGGATTACTACGTCGAATACCTGCCGACCAATCCCTGGATACACCAGCCGTTCGAGGTCTACGACGCGATGGGTCCGCAGAAGTTAGCTGCGCGCCTGCGCGGCGGTACCTCGGGCTGAGCGGATTAGCAAAAGGCCGGCGATGCCGGCCTTGAAGATGGTGCCCAGGAGAGGACTCGAACCTCCACACCTTGCGGCGCTAGTACCTGAAACTAGTGCGTCTACCAATTCCGCCACCTGGGCACAGGTGAGCGGGCGATTCTAGCGGCGACGAATGCGATGTCAAATGCGTTACGCTGGCTCGATGCTCTGCAACGGCGGCGCGACGCACAACAAAATCACAAACAAAAGAAACCCTTGATTCATAAAAATCCAAAACCCGCCATAGACGGCAACTCCATCCTGCAGGCCTTGACGGATGCGCGCGCGCCCCTGACACCGCAGGACCTCGCCGGTCGCCTGCATATCACCGACGAGGCACGCGCCAATTTCAATTCCGAGCTCGAAGAGTTGGAGCGCTCCGGTCGCGTCGTGCGCAACCGGGCTGGCCTTCTGCTCGTCGCCGCCCGCGCCAACCTGATTTCGGGCCAGGTACTGGGCCATCGCGAAGGCTACGGCTTCCTGGTGCGCGACGACGACGGCCAGGACCTCGTGCTGTCGGAACACGAAATGAGCAAGGTGCTGCACGGCGATCGCGTCCTCACAAGGGTCGCCGGCACCGATCGTCGGGGCAGGCCCGAAGGCGAGATCGTCGAGGTCATCGAGCGCCGCACCAACAAACTCGTCGGCCGCCTGCTGAACGAGCGCGGCGTCACGATCGTCGTGCCTGAGGATCAGCGCATCCAGCACGACATTCTGGTGCCGCCCGGAGGCTCGCTGACGGCCGAGCCGGGTCAGGTGGTTGTGGTCGAAATCCTGCAGCAACCGCAGCGCTATGTGCAGCCGGTCGGGCGCGTCATCGAGGTGCTCGGCGCAGTCGACGATCCCGGCATGGAGATCGAGATCGCAGTGCGCAAGTTCGCCGTGCCGCATGAGTTTTCGGCCGCGGCGCTCGAGCTCGCTGGGCAGCTGCCCGACGGCGTGCTGCCGCGCGACCTGCGCGGACGGGTTGACCTGCGCGACATCCCGCTAGTGACCATCGATGGTGCTGATGCGCGGGATTTCGATGATGCCGTGTACTGCGAGCCGCTGTCGAGCCGGAAGAAGGGCTGGCGGTTGATCGTCGCGATCGCGGATGTCAGCCATTACGTCAAGCCCGGCGACCTCCTGGACATGGAAGCGCAGAACCGCTCGACCTCGGTGTACTTCCCGCGGCGCGTGATCCCGATGCTGCCAGAGAAGCTCTCCAACGGTCTGTGCTCACTTAATCCGGACGTCGATCGCCTGGTGATGGTCTGTGACTGCGTGGTCAGCGGCAAAGGCACGATCGACGCGTACCAGTTTTACCAGGCCGTCATGCACTCGCAGGCGCGCCTGACTTACGACGAGGTGTGGGAGGTACTGTCGTTGCCTGGCAGCCGCGCCGCGCATCGGCTGGTCGACCTGCTGCCCCATCTGCAGCATCTGCACGCGCTCTACGAGGCGCTGGCGAATGCCCGCGACACGCGCGGCGCGATCGACCTCGAGACGACCGAGACCTACATCGTTTGCGACCCCAATGGCCGCATCGAGCGCATCGTTCCGCGCACGCGCAACGATGCGCACAAGCTGATCGAGGAATGCATGCTGGCGGCCAATGTCTGCGCGGCCGATTTTCTCGCGCGCAGCAAGCACGCGGCGCTGTACCGCGTCCACGAAGGTCCCACGCCCGAGCGGCTTGCCAACCTGCGAGCGATGCTGAAGACACTGAACTTGCACCTGGAAGGCAGTGACGATCCGCAGCCGGCCGACTATGCGCTGCTGCTGAAGAAGATCCGGCCGCGGCCGGATGCGCAGCTGCTTCAGACCGTTCTGCTCCGGTCGATGCAGCAAGCGATCTACAGCCCACACAACTCGGGCCATTTCGGGCTCGCCTATGAGGCCTATGCCCACTTCACCTCGCCGATCCGGCGCTATCCCGACCTGCTGGTCCATCGAGCGATCAAGGCGTGTCTGGGGAAGAAGCACTATGTCCCGGTGGTCACCAGCGTGCCGGGTGCTGCGGCAGTGGCGCCGCTCGCCGCCCGCAACGCGATGCGCCAGCGCGATCGCATGCCTGCCGCCGAAGGCGAACTCGGCGCGTGGGAGAAGCTGGGGCTGATCTGCTCGGCCAACGAACGGCGTGCCGACGATGCTTCCCGCGACGTCGAGGCCTGGCTCAAGAGCTACTACATGCGCGAGCGCGTCGGCGAAACATACAGCGGGACCGTGAGTTCAGTGGTGCCCTTCGGCGTCTTTGTCGTGCTCGACGACCTTTATGTCGAGGGCCTGGTGCACGTCTCCGAGCTAGGCTCGGAGTATTTCTTGTTCAGCGAGGTGCTGCACGAATTGCGGGGCGAGCGCACCGGACTACGTTACCGGCTTGGCGACCGTGTCACCGTGCAAGTAGCGCGGGTCGACCTGGAGGCGCGCCGCATCGATTTCCGTCTCGTCCGCGGCGATACGCGCAAGGCAATCCTCGCGGCCGGCCTGCCGGAAGCGCCGGAGCGCGAACGCAAGCGCGGAGAGTCGGTCGAGGAGCGGCGCGAGCGCCAGGCCAAGGTCGAGTCGCGCCGTCGCGCGCGCCGCGGCCAGCTGACAAATCGGCAAGAAGGGCGTCGGCGGAGCATGCGGAGGCAGGGCACGCAAGCGTGGACCTGCGCGTGTCGCGACAGGCCGGCGCGCGCGTCGAGACGGATGAACGCCACGCGCGTCCTCGCCGGTTTCCACGCAGTGACGGCCCGGCTGCGCGCGGCTCCGGAGTCGATCGAGTCGATCTACGTCGATGTCCGCCGGCGCGACGGTCGGATGCAGCAGCTGCAGCAGCGGCGCGCGAACGGGGGTCCGCGTGCACCCCGGCCGACCCCGAGCGTTGCGCGGCCTGAGTCGGGGCGCGGCGCACCAGGGCGTCGTTGCACTGGCGCCGAGATCAGGCCTGTTGACGCTGGATGATGTCCTGACCGCATGTGCAGCCCGCACACGCTGCTGCTGGCGCTGGACGGCGTGACCGACCCGCGCAACCTGGGCGCGTGCTTGCGGGTCGCCGACGCTGCCGGGGTGGACGCGGTCGTGGTGCCGCGCGACCGCTCGGCAGGAATGACGCCAGCAGCGCATCAAAGCAGCAGCCGGTGCGGCGGAGTCCGTTCCACTGCTCGACGTGACGAATCTTGCGCGGGCGCTGACCGTCATTAGCGCCGCGGGTGTGCGCACCGTCGGTGCTGCCGGCGAGGCCGAGGAGTCGCTCTACGAAGTCGACCTGCGCCGGCCCGTTGCTGGGTGCTCGGCGCCGAAGGCAGCCGGACTGCGGCGGCTGAGCGCGCGAGCGGTGCAACCTGCTGGCGCACATTCCACTGCGGGGTCAGGTCGAAAGCCTCAACGTTTCGGTGGCGGCGGGCATCTGCCTGTTCGAGGCCGTGCGTCAGAGAGCTGCTTCGAGCGCAGTCTGAAAGCAGTGCCGATGTCGACATCAGCATTGATCGAAGTGCGGCAGCGTCTGGCCGCGGCCCGACGAGTCGCCGTGCTGTCGGGTGCCGGAATGTCGGCCGAAAGTGGAGTGCCAACCTTCCGTGACGCGCAAACTGGCCTGTGGGCGCGTTTCGATCCCATGCAGCTGGCATCGGAAGAGGGTTTTCGTGCCGACCCTCCATTGGTCTGGCGCTGGTACGCCGAGCGCAGAGACGCCGTCGCGCGGGCGGCGCCGAACGCCGGCCACCTCGCTCTTGCCGCGGCTGAACAACGCGATGTGGCGCATTGTCGTCATCACCCAGAACGTCGATGGACTGCATCGCCGCGCCGGTTCGACCGACGTCATCGAACTGCATGGCGCCATTTCTCGCACGATCTGTCTCACGAAGTGCGGCTTCAGCGAGGACGAGCCCGCGCGGCTGCCGCCGGGCGAGCCGCCGCGGTGCCCGCGGTGCGGGAGCTGGCTGCGGCCGGGCGTGGTCTGGTTCGGCGAAATGCTCGACCCGAAGCAGCTGGAAGCCGCCGAGCAGCCGCAGCCGAGCTGCGACGTGATGCTCGTCGTCGGCACGTCGGGCATGGTCTATCCGGCGGCGGGCCTGCCGCTGGCCGCGCGCCGCAGCGGGGGCGGCCATCGTGATCGTCAACCCGCGCCGAGCGAGATCGGACGATGTCGCGCACTGGGTCCTGCGTGGCACGGCCGCCGCCGTGCTGCCACGGCTGCTCGCCGACTGAGCGCGGCTTGTGCGGCGCGGCGTGATTCGGCTAGAATCACAGCTTTTCAAGCTTGCGGCCTTCGGCCGCTGAGGCTTTCCTTGCCGCACCGGAATGACGCTCCCGGGCGGCTCACTTACCGGCGCAGAGGCTGCCACGCTGACTCCGTACCGGGCCATCCATAAGGAGACACGATGCGTCACTATGAAATCTGTTTCATCGTCCATCCGGACCAGAGCGAGCAGGTGCCGGCGATGATCGATCGCTACAAGGCGATGATCACGGCAGGCAGCGGCACGCTGCACCGGATCGAGGACTGGGGCCGTCGCCAGCTCGCCTATCCGATCGAGAAGCTCGTCAAGGCGCACTACGTCCTGATGAACATCGAGTGCGACGGCAAGACGCTTGATGAACTCGAGCATGCATTCCGCTACAACGACGCGGTGCTGCGCCATCTGACGATCAAGATGAAGAAGGCGGAGACGACCGCATCGCCGATGATGAAGATCGTCGAGCGGGAAGAGGCACGCAAGGCAGCGGCGGAGCCGCAGCGGTTGCCGCGGAGCCGCGCCGGGGCCGGCGCCGCGAGCCGCCCGGCGGGCGAGTGAATCAACTGCGCATCTCGGCGATTCCCGGTGGCGCGCAACGCGCTGCGCTACACGCCGGCAGGAATCGCGGTAGCGGAGGGCAGCTTCCGTTTCGCGGCGCGGTGCTGGAAGCGGGCGCGGATCGAAAGCTCGACTTCGAGTTCGCTGCCGATCGCCGTTGGCCCCGTCGCAGTGCGCGCTCGAGCGGGAACCGCTGGGGCAACCGCTGACGATCTCCGGACTTCATCGCGCCGCGTACGCGTCGCTCGACACGGCTGATCGTACACATCACCGAATACACCAGACATTAGAGAGACAGGAGCAGGACACAATGGCAACCTTGATGCGAGGCAAGGGCAAGGGCAAAGGCAAGGGGAGGGCAAGCAGGCGTCCGCCGGGCGACCAGAAAATGCGCTGTTCAAGCGCAAGCAAGTTCTGCCGCTTCACTGTCGAGAAAGTCGACCAGATCGACTACAAGGACGTCGACACGCTTGCGTGATTTCATCGGTGAGAACGGCAAGATCACGCCGGCGCGCCTGACAGGCACCAAGGCGCACTACCAGCGCCAGCTCGACACCGCGATCAAGCGGGCGCGCTTCCTGGCGCTGCTGCCGTACACCGACACGCACTGAGCGAGACGCCACAATGCAAGTCATACTGCTCGAGAAGGTCGTAACCTCGGCCAGCTCGGCGACGTGGTCAAGGTGAAGGAAGGCTACGCGCGCAACTTCCTGATCCCGCAGGGCAAGGCCCGCCGCGCGACCGGAAACCGCGATCAAGGAGTTCGAAACGCGCCGCGCCGATCTCGAGAAGGCGCAGGCCGACCGGCTAGCCGCGGCCCAGGCGGTGCAGGAGCAAGCTGAATGGTGTCGCGGTCAAGGTCGCGGCCAAGGCGGGAGTCGACGGACGGCTGTTCGGATCAGTCACCAACTTCGATATCGCTGAGGCACTGGGCAAGCAGGGATTCGAGGTCAACAAGGCGCCAGATCCGTATGCCGCAGGGCCCGCTCAAGCTGGTCGGTGAGTATCCGATCACAGTCGTCGCTGCATCCGACGCGCTGGCCGAAATCAAGGTCATCGGTGATCGGCGAGCAGGCCTGAACGGCCGTTCCGTGACTGGTTTCCTCGCAAGAACGGCGGCCGCGTGCCGCCTTTTTTGCTGTCTGTCGCGGCAGGCGCCTCGCCGCCCCGCGTTGCTTTAGAGTTCGACCTGCTCACGGACGTCCGTCCGCAGCCACTCCTTCCTGTCCGCCGGCGCTCCGTGAATCAGCCGGTTTCCGATCCGCAACTTGCAGCGGTACGCACGCCGCCGCATTCGATCGAGGCCGAACAGTCGGTGCTCGGCGGGCTGCTGCTCGACAACATGGCTTGGGACCGGATCGCCGACCTCGTCGGGACCGACGACTTCTACCGCAACGACCACCGGCTGATATTCGCGGCGATCAGCCGCCTCATCGACGCAGGCAAGCCCGCCGACGCCGTCACGGTCTTCGAGGCGCTGAGCTACTCGAACAAGATCGGACGAGGCAGGGGGCTCCCCTACCTGAACGCGCTGGCGCAGAACACGCCGTCGCGCCGCCAACATCCGCCGCTATGCGGAGATCGTGCGCGAGCGCTCGATGCTGCGGCGGCTGGTCACGGCAGGCGACGAGATCGCGACCAGCGCACTCAACCCAGCCGGGCGCGATACGCAAGCAGATCCTCGATGAAGCCGAGAGCCGCGTCTTCCGCATCGCCGAGGAAGGCGCACGCGGCCGCCAGGGCTTCATCGAGATCCAGCCGCTGCTGACGCGGGTCGTCGAGCGGATCCAGGAACTGTTCGAGCGTGCCAACCCGTCGGACGTCACCGGAGTGCCGTCCGGATTCGCCGACCTCGACTCGAAGACCTCTGGCTTTCAGCCCGGCGACCTGATCATCGTCGCCGGGTCGACCTTCGATGGGCAAGACTTCGCTCGCGCTCAACATCGGTGAACATGTTGCCATCGACCAGGGAATGCCGGTGGCCGTCTTCTCGATGGAAATGGGCGCCTCCCAGCTCGCGCTGCGCATGCTGTCGTCGGTGGGCCGTCTCGACCAGCAGCGGCTGCGTACCGGTCGCCTGCAGGACGACGACTGGCCGCGGCTCGACCACGCGCGATCCAGAAGATGCACGAAGTCGCCGCTGTATATCGATGAAACGCCGGCGCTGACGGCGATCGACCTGCGCGCACGCGCACGGCGACTGTCGCGCACCTGCGGCAAGCTCGGGCTCATCATCGTCGACTACCTGCAGCTGATGAGCGCGAGCGGGCAGGGCGAGAACCGCGCGACCGAGATCTCGGAAATCTCGCGCGGTCTCAAGGCGCTCGCGAAGGAACTGGGTGTGCCGGTGGTCGCGCTGTCGCAGCTGAACCGCACCGTCGAGCAGCGCACCGACAAGCGTCCGGTCATGTCCGACCTGCGCGAATCGGGCGCGATCGAGCAGGACGCCGATGTGATCCTCTTCATCTACCGGGACGAGGTCTACAACCCCGATACCAACGACAAGAACGTCGCCGAGATCATCATCGGCAAGCAGCGCAATGGACCGATCGGGCGCGTGAACCTGCGCTTCGACGGGCAGTTCACCAAGTTCGAGAACCTGGCGCGCACTGCGCAATTCGGATGACATCGCACTTCGTCCAGGAACGGCCCGAGCGGCGCGGCACTTTGCGCTCCGTTCTGCGTCGGATCCTGCGGCGTGATCGACGTTTCTACCCGCTGTTCGATCGCCATGCGCAGCTCTGCGTCGAGGGGCTGACCGCAGTTGCCCGAGCTTCTGGCCGATGTGCGTGACCCCAACGGTCGCGTGCGCGAGATCGAAGCGATCGAGAAACGGGCGGACGGCGTCGTTGGCGAGACCCTCGCGCTGCTCCGTCGCTCGTGGCTGCCGCCCTATCCGCGATCGTCGATCCACGCGCTGATCAATCGGCTCGATGACATCCTTGATCTGGCCGAAGACGTGGCGCAGTCGCTGCATCTGTACAACGTGACGGCGATGACGCCGGAGGCACGACGGCTGGCCGATCTGGCTGTCGATAGCGCGGAGTCACTGCAAAGCGCCGTCGCGGGCCTTGCATCGACAGGCGACATGCGCGCTGTTCTGGCGCTGTGCGAAGAGGTCGATCGCCTGGAGGCGCAGGCCGATCACGTGTACCGCTCTGCGATGTCGAAGCTTTTCCGCGAAGAGCCCGACACGCGTCAGCTGGTCAAGCTCAAGGCTATCTACGAGTTGCTGGAAGAACTGACCGACAAGTGCAAGAACGCCGCCGCTGAAGTGCAGGCGCTGGCGCTGCGCTGAACGGACACAGTGACCGCAGCATTGTGGATACTCGCGGCACTTTTGATGCTGGCGGGGCTCGCCGGCACTGTGCTGCCCGCGTTGCCAGGTATCCCGCTGATCTTCGGCGGCGTGCTGCTGGCAGCCTGGATCGAAGACTTCCAGCGCATCGGCGGCTGGACGATCGGCGTGCTGGCGGTATTGGCTGTCATCGGGCTTGCGATCGACTACGTCGCGGCCGCGGCCTCGGCCCGGCGCGCCGGCGCGAGCAGGCAGGGCGTCATCGGAGCTGCAGTCGGCACCGTGGCCGGCATCTTCACAGGACTGTGGGGCCTGGTCTTCATGCCGCTGGTCGGCGCCGCAATCGGCGAATTCATCGCGCAGCGTGATGCGCTGCGCGCCGGCAAGGTCGGTATTGCCACCTGGCTCGGCCTGCTCGTCGGCACTGCCGCCAAGATCGCGATCGCGTTCACGATGATCGGTGTGTTTATGGCGGCACTAATATTTTGACGTCGCTCGTGTACGCGATGGCCCGACTGCGTCGGGCCATCGCACGTGCACTCGTCCCGAATAGTCAGTCGGCTGCGCTCCGGAGCGGCCGCGCGCTCCGCCGAGAAGCAACCCCATGCACTCCACCCCGCGATACACCTCGCAGTGCCAGGATTGCCTTTCCCTCCTCGCCAGGCGAGGAGGGCGCAGGGAGGAGTGCGCGATTCCCTCTCGCGTGGCGAGAGGGCCAGGGTGAGTGCCGTGCTGTTTCAATTCGGCGGAGCGCGCGGCCGCTCCGGAGCGCAGCCGACTGATCAGTCTTGAGCGGTTCGCGCAGTGCGCGAACCGTACCGGAGCGAGTGCACGTGCGATTGGCGCAGCCGATCGCGTACACGAGCGACGCTTAGAATACTTCCGCCGCGTGGTCCGCCAGCCGCGAGCGTTCTCCGCGTTGCAGTGTGACGTGGCCGGAGTGCAGCCAGCCCTTGAAGCGGTCGACGACGTAGGTTAGGCCCGACGAACCCTCGGTCAGATACGGCGTATCGATTTGCGCAATGTTGCCGAGGCAGACGACCTTCGTGCCCGGGCCGGCGCGCGTCACCAGGGTCTTCATCTGCTTCGGTGTCAGGTTCTGCGCCTCGTCGATGATCAGGTACTTGTTGATGAAGGTACGGCCGCGCATGAAGTTCATCGACTTGATGCGGATGCGGGTGCGGATCAGATCGTTGGTCGCCGCGCGGCCCCACTCGCCGGCCGCATCGTCGGTCTTGTTCAGCACCTCGAGGTTGTCTTCGAGTGCGCCCATCCACGGCGCCATCTTCTCTTCCTCTGTACCCGGAAGGAAGCCGATGTCCTCGCCGACGGGCACGGTCGCGCGCGTGACGATGATCTCGGCGAAGCGCTTGGTCTCCAGCGTCTGTGACAGTCCGGCCGCCAGCGCCAGCAGCGTCTTGCCGGTACCTGCCTGGCCGATCAGCGTGACGAAGTCGCACTCCGGGTCCATCAGCAGATTCAGCGCGAAACTCTGCTCGCGGTTGCGCGCGGTTACGCCCCACACGGCATTCTTGGCATGGGTGTAATCGCGCAGCACTCGCAGCACCGCCGACTTGCCACGGATCTCGCGCACCTGTGCGTAGAAGCTCGTGCCGTTCTCCAGATAGACGAACTGGTTGACCAGCAGGTCGGCGACGATGGGTCCGGTGATCCGGTAATAGGTGAAGCCGCCCGACTGCCACGACTCCATGCCCTTGCCGTTCTTGTCCCAGAAACTCGGCGGGCAGCTGGAACGACACCGGTGTAAAGGATGTCGGTATCTTCGAGAACCTTGTCGTTGTTGTAGTCCTCGGCCGGCAACCGAGCGCACGTGCCTTGACGCGCATATTGATGTCCTTCGACACCAGCACGACGTCGCGCTCGGAGTAACGGTCCTTGAGTGCTCGCACGACACCGAGGATCTGGTTGTCGGCCTTGCCCGACGGCAGGCTGGGCGGCAGTACGGCGTCCACGGCCTGTGTCTGGAAATAGAGCCGCCCGGACGCATCCTTGTTGCCGAGCGCGCTGAGCGGTATGCCATCCTCGATCGGCGACTTGCAGGCGGCCACCAGAGAGTCGAGCGTGCGCGATACCTGCCGCGCGCTGCGCGCGACCTCGCTCATGCCCTTCTTGTGAGAATCGAGTTCCTCCAGCGTCATCATCGGCAGGAAGACGTCGTGCTCCTCAAAGCGGAAGAGGCTTGTCGAGTCGTGCATCAGCACGTTGGTGTCCAGCACGAAGAGTTTGGGTCGCTCGTTGCTCCGCGGCTTGCGGCCGCTGGACCGCGGTCTCGACTCGACGACGGCGAGCCGCGTCGCCGGCGTCGGCCGCACGGACGGCGTCGGCTCAGGGCCACGCGCGACCGGGGAGGGGCCTTCACGACCCGCTCGGGGCGGGCTGGTTCGGAAGGGATGGCGACGAGGATGGTGGCGGGCTTGCTTGGAGCTTTCGGCAGAGGCATCAGGGAGGTGGCGGGACCGTTGGTGGATGAGGCCTTCGTCGGAGACCGGGAGTTCTGGAGACAGGCTTCAGGCGATTTGCTGGACGAACTTGAGGACGTCTTCGACATGCTTCGGCACCTTGACGCCGCGCCACTCCCGGCGCAGGACGCCTGCACCGTCTATGACGAACGTGCTGCGATCGATGCCGCGCACCTGTTTGCCGTACATGTTCTTCATCTTGATGACGTCGAATAGCGCACAGTGCGACTCGTCGGGATCCGAGATCAGTTCGAACGGAAATCCCATCTTGGACTTGAACCCTTCGTGAGACTTCACGCTATCGCGTGAAACTCCGAGCACAACCGCGCCCGCTTTCCTGAATTTCGCATGGCTAGCTGCGAAGTCAGCGCCCTCGATCGTGCATCCGGGCGTGTTGTCCTTCGGATAAAAATACAGCACCAAGCGCTGCCCTTCAGCTCCGACAACCGGATCTCGCCTCCGGTCGAGGCCGCCTTGAAGTCGGGCACTTTCTTGTCGAGGGCGACGGTCATGGCGCGTTCACCTGATCGAGCAGGAACGCGGCGAGCACCTTGCGGCCTTCGCCCATCAGTATGTTGTAGGTTCGGCAGGCGGCGCGCGAGTCCATCGCTTCACAACCGATATGCGCGTCGGACAGCGGACGAGTCAGCTGCGGACGCGGGAATCGTTGGCGCTGCCGGTGCCCAGAAGCACGAGTTCAGGCGCGCGCTCGCGAGGCGGGAAAAGTCCTCGAGCGTCAGGGCGTCGAAGCTTTGACGTCCCACGGCTCGACCGGCTGTTCAGGCATGACCAGCACCGGCCGGGAATGGCGAACCTTGTTGATCTCAATGAAGCCGGAGCCGTAGGCGGTGACTGTGTTGAACGCTGTCGGCGAGTCCGCGTGCAGTTTCAATTCGCTCCGGGCTTCCCTGCGATCGTCCGAGTGAGAATTTGACGGAACGATGCATGAACGATTCAGGTACATTATAGGCACACGTTGCGCCGCACAAGCGAGGCGTCGCAGGGCCATAAATCGCAACGGCGACCGCCGTTTGCGGCATCTTTGCAACACATTGCCTCAGGTCCGGGGAGATGGTCGAGTTTCCGCGCATCAAGCGCCTGCCCCTTTATGTCTTCAACATCACAGGTGAGTTGAAGATGGCCGCGCGTCGCCGCGGCGAAGACATCATCGACATGAGCATGGGCAATCCTGACGGGCCGACGCCCAGGCACATCGTCGACAAGCTGGTCGAGGCAGCCCAGCGCCAGGACACGCACGGCTATTCGGTCTCCAAGGGCATCCCGCGCCTGCGGCGTGCGATCACCAACTGGTACCAGTCGCGTTACGGCGTCGAGTTCGATCCCGACTCGGAAGCGATCGTCACGATCGGCTCGAAGGAAGGCCTCGCGCACCTGATGCTCGCCACGCTCGATCGCGGCGACACGGTACTGGTGCCGAACCCGAGCTACCCGATCCATATCTATGGCGCGATCATCGCCGGCGCTGACATCCGCTCGGTGCGCATGGACGGCGGCGTCGATTTCTTTGCCGAACTCGAACGCGCAATCCGCGAAACCCTGCCGAAGCCGAAGATGATGATCCTGGGCTTCCCGAGCAACCCGACCGCGCAGTGCGTCGACCTCGAGTTCTTCCATCGTGTCATCGACCTGGCGCGCCAGCACGGCATCTATGTCGTGCACGACCTTGCCTATGCCGACATCACGTTCGACGCTGCATTTTCCGAACCACAGGGCGCCGTCGATCATGCAGGTGCCCGGCGCACGCGAGGTCGCGGTCGAGTTCTTCACGATGAGCAAGAGCTACAACATGGCCGGCTGGCGCATCGGCTTCATGGTCGGCAACAAGGACCTGGTGTCGGCGCTGGCACGCATCAAGAGCTATCACGACTACGGCACCTTCACGCCGATCCAGGTCGCGTCGATTGCGGCGCTCGAGGGTCCGCAGGACTGCGTCGAAGAGATCCGCTGCGAATATCAGAGGCGACGTGACGTGCTGGCGCGCGGGCTGCACGAGGCCGGCTGGATGGTCGACATACCCAAGGCCTCGATGTACATCTGGGCCTTGATTCCTGAACCCTATCGCGCGCTGGGTTCACTCGAGTTCGCCAAGAAGGTGCTGGCCGACGCCAAGGTCGCGATTTCGCCCGGCATCGGTTTCGGCGACTACGGCGATTCGCATGTGCGGTTCGCGCTGATCGAAAACGAGCATCGCATCCGGCAGGCAGTGCGCGGTATCAAGGACATGTTCCGCAAGGACGGACTGCTCACTCCGCGTTCGCCCGAGAAGGCCGCGGCCTGATCAACCTTTGAACGGCGGCATTGCAGCGCGCCGGGACCTCGATGACGATGAACCCGATCAGAGTCGGCTTGCTCGGGCTGGGCACCGTGGGGCGGGGAACCTGGAACGTGCTGCGGCGTAACCAGCACGAAATCACCCGGCGCGCGGGGCGCGGTATCGAGATCACGAGGGTGGCTGTGCGCGACGCGGCCAAGGCGCGCGCTGTTGTCGGCAACGACCTGCCGGTGACGACCGACCCGCTCGACGTCGTGCGTCACCCGGAGATCGACATCGTCGTCGAATTGATCGGCGGCTATGAACCTGCGCGTTCTCTCGTGTTGGAGGCTATTTCACGCGGCAAGCACGTCGTGACGGCAAACAAGGCGATGCTTGCGCTTCATGGAAACGAGATCTTCGAAGCCGCGAGCGCGCGCGGCGTGATGGTGGCATTCGAAGGTGCGGTGGCTGGCGGTGTCCCGATCATCAAGGCGCTGCGCGAAGGGTTGACTGCCAATCGCATCGAATGGCTGGCCGGCATCATCAATGGGACCAGCAACTTCATCCTGTCGGAGATGCGATCGAAGGGCCTCTCGTTCGCCGCAGTGCTCGCCGAGGCGCAGCGGCTCGGCTACGCGGAGGCCGATCCCACGTTCGACATCGAGGGCTTCGACGCCGCACACAAGCTGACGATTCTGGCGGCGATCGCGTTCGGCGTGCCGATTAACGTCGATGCGGCCTACACCGAAGGCATCGCGCAGCTTTCATCGACCGACATCAAGTACGCCGAGCAGCTGGGATATCGCATCAAGCTGCTCGGCATCGCCAAGCGCACGTCCAAGGGAATTGAACTGCGGGTGCATCCGACGCTGGTGCCGATGCAGCGCCTGATCGCGAGCGTCGAGGGTGCCATGAATGCCGTGCTCGTGAAGGGCGACGCCGTCGGCACGACGATGTATTACGGCCCTGGAGCGGGTGCCGAGCCGACGGCGTCGGCGGTGGTTGCCGATCTGGTCGACGTCACGCGCATGCACACGGCCGATCCGGAGAACCATGTGCCGCACCTGGCCTTCCAGCCGGACGCCATGGCAGCAGTGCCATGGCTGACGATCGAGGAGTGCGTCACGTCGTACTACTTCCGTATGCGGGTGGCGGACCAGCCCGGTGTGCTGGCCGACATCACCCGTATCCTCGCCGACGGCGGTATCTCGATCGATGCACTGTTCCAGCGCGAGCCGTCCGAAGGCGAGAACCAGACCGACATCATCATGCTGACGCACGACGCGGTTGAACGCGAGGTCAACTCGGCGATCCGACGCATCGAGGCGCTGCCGACGGTGCTGGCGCCGGTGATCCGGATCCGGCAGGAAGAACTGCTGTAGTGGTCGCGGACATGCGCTACGTCTCGACGCGTGGACGCGCCCCTGAGCGCGGCTTCTCCGACATCCTGTTGTCGGGGCTGGCCGACGATGGCGGGCTCTATGTCCCGCATCACTATCCGCCGGTCTCGCCCTCAGAGCTGGAATCGTGGCGCGCGCTGTCGTATGCCGATCTGGCAACCGAAATCATTGCGAAGTTCGCAACCGATTTGCCGCGCGAGGTCCTGGCCCGGCTGTGCCATGCCACCTACAGTGCCGCGGTGTACTGCAACGGGCGCGCCGACAGCCGAGCCGCGGACATCGCGCCGTTGCGCTGGCTCGAGCCGGGGCTGGCGCTGCTCGAGATTTCGAACGGACCGACGCTCGCCTTCAAGGACATGGCGATGCAGTTGCTCGGCGGACTGTTCGAACACGTGCTCAAGGCGCGGGGCGGCGAGCTCAACGTCCTCGGAGCAACCTCGGGCGATACCGGCTCTGCGGCAGAGTATGCAATGCGTGGACGGCCCGGCATCCGTGTCTTCATGCTGTCGCCGCAGGGGCGGATGAGCGTGTTTCAACGCGCGCAGATGTATTCGCTGCAGGACGCGAACGTATTCAACCTTGCCGTCGCCGGCACTTTCGACGACTGCCAGGACGTGGTCAAGGCCGTGTCCGGCGATCTCGAGTTCAAGTCCCGGTGGCACGTCGGCAGCGTCAATTCGATCAACTGGGGCCGCATCGTCGCGCAGGTCGTCTATTACTTTCGCGGTTATCTCGCGTCTACGCGTGAGGCGGGCGAGCGTGTGTCGTTCGCGGTGCCGTCCGGCAATTTCGGCAACATCCTTTCCGGCTGGATCGCGCGGCAGATGGGGCTGCCGATCGACAAGCTGGTGCTGGCGACCAACGAGAACGACGTGCTGGACGAATTTTTCCGCACCGGCCGCTACCGTGTCCGCAGCGGTGCGGAGACGCATGCGACCAGCAGCCCGTCAATGGACATCAGCAAGGCATCCAACTTCGAGCGGTTCATGTTCGATGTGGTAGGCCGCGACCCGGAAGTCGTGCGCGAACTGTGGTGGGAAGTCGATACGCGGGGCCAGTTCCACCTGGTCGGAACGCCGTTTCTCGATGCGGTCCACGCCAGCGGGACGGTGTCGGGCCGCAGCAACCATATTGACCGCTTGCGTGTCATCCGCCGTGTCGAGCAGCGTTACGGAGTTTTGATCGATCCACATACCGCCGATGGTCTGAAGGTTGCGCTCGAGCAGCGCGATCCGTCGGTTCCGATGATCTGTCTCGAGACCGCGCTGCCGGCAAAGTTCGCGGAAACGATCATCGAGGCGACCGGACATGCACCGGACCGCCCGGGAGCCTACGCCGATATCGAGTCGCGGCCGCAGCGCTTCGAGTCCATCGCAGCCGATGCGCAGCAGGTCAAGGACTACATCGCGACGCACGCGGTGTGACCCACCCCGGTCCGCCCCGAGTGGTGGCTGTGATCCGGCTTCAGCGTGATCGTGCAATAGACTGTCACGCATGAAGGTCATCGGTGTCATCGGCTATTCCAACAGCGGCAAGACCACACTGATCGAGCGCCTGATTCCGCTGATTCGAGGAAGAGGACTGTCGGTATCGGCCATCAAGAACGCCCATCACGGGTTCGACATGGATCGGCCGGGCAAGGATTCCTTTCGCTATCGCGAGGCCGGCGCCGGGCAGGTGCTGATCGCCACCGGGCTTCGATGGGCGCTGTTGACCGAAACGCCGGAGCGCCCGTACACGCTCGACGAATTGCTGGCGCAGCTCGCGCCGTGCGACCTCGTCATCGTCGAAGGATTCAAGAGCGAGGGGCACGTGCCGCGCATCGAGGTCCGGCGGAGCGGAAGCAACGAGGCACCGATCTACCCACACGACCCCAACGTCATTGCGCTTGCGGCCGATCACGCGATCGATTCCGCATTGCCGGTGCTCGACCTCAACGCGCCCGCTAAGATTGCCGACTTCATAGCGACGCATCTGGGGCTCACCTGATGCTGACGGTCGAAGAGGCGCTCGCGCGCGTACTGGAACGGGCCGATCCGGTCGACGTTGAAACCGTGCCGACGCTCGAGGCGGATGGCCGCGTGCTGGGCACGGACGTCGTGTCGACGCTCAATGTCCCGCCTCTGGACAACTCGCAGATGGATGGCTACGCAGTGCGCACGGTCGATGTGCCCGCGGCCGGCACGACGTTGCGCATCAGCCAGCGCATCGCCGCTGGTCATGTGGGCGCCGCACTCGAGCCAGGCACCGCCGCGCGGATCTTCACCGGGGCTCCGGTTCCGGCGGGCTGCGATGCCATCGTGATGCAGGAGTCGTGCACGGCCGAGGGCGACCGGGTCACGCTGAACGAAGTCCCGCAGCGCGGCGCATGGATTCGGCGGGCCGGCATCGATGTCGTCGCCGGAGATACGGTGGTGGCAGCAGGATCGCGACTGCGGCCGCAGGATCTCGGGCTCATTGCTTCGGTCGGGGTGGCGCGCGTCACCGTCCGGCGCAAGCTCACGGTCGCAGTGTTCTTCACCGGTGATGAGCTCGCGATGCCGGGCGATCCGTTGCCACCGGGCCGCATCTACAACTCGAACCGGTTCGTCCTGCGCGCGCTGCTGCGGCGCCTCGGCTGCGAGGTGGTGGATCTCGGCATCGTGCCCGACGATCGCGTGCGAACGCGGGCGGCCTTCGTCGAGGGAGCCGGACGCGCCGATGTGATCGTGACCTCTGGCGGCGTTTCGGTCGGAGAAGAAGACCATGTCAAACCAGCCGTCGAAGCCGAAGGTGCGCTGCAGTTATGGCAGATCGCCATGAAGCCCGGCAAGCCGTTCGCCTTCGGCCACGTGCGTGACGTTCCTTTCATTGGCTTGCCCGGCAATCCGGTATCGGGCTTCGTGACGTTCCTGCTGTTCGCACGGCCGTACATTCTGCGGCGCCAGGGGGTTGGCGATGTGACCGTTCCCGGACTCGACCTGCGAGCCGACTTCGACTGGCCACGGCCAGACAAGCGCCGCGAGTTCCTGCGCGTGCGCCGCAATTCGCACAACGGTGTCGATCTTTTTCCGACGCAGAACTCGGCGGTCCTTAATTCCACGGCCTGGGCGGACGGACTGGTTGACAATCCTGCGGGCTCGACGATTGCGCGCGGCGATCGTGTGCGCTACCTGCCGTTTGCCGAAATGTTCACATGAGACCGAAGCACCGATGAAAGTGACCGTGCTTTACTTCGCCGCGCTGCGCGAACGGATTGGTCGGCCGCGCGAGGAGTGCGAACTGCCGGCCGCGGTGGAAACGGTCGAATCTCTGCGTGCGTGGCTGATTGCGCGCGGCGAGCCCTGGGCCGGTGCCTTTGCCGAGATTAAGCAGGTGCGGGCTGCGATCGACCAGTCGATGGCGCGCGGCGAAAGCAGCTTGCACGAGGGTGCCGAAATCGCATTCTTTCCTCCCGTCACCGGTGGCTAGGATGGATCGTCCCCACGCTGACGCTGTTCCCTGGGTGCGCTCAGCCGCCATGGGGCGGCCTGGCGGCGGCTGATGATCCGCGTCCAGACCGAAGCTTTCGACGTCAACGCCGAGATCGAGCGCCTGCGCTCGGCCGATCCGCGTGTCGGGGCAATTGCCTGCTTCATCGGCGTCGTGCGCGACCTGAATGAAGGCTCGGCGGTCGCATCGATGACGCTCGAGCACTATCCCGGCATGACGGAGAAGGCGCTCGAGAGCATCGTCGGGCAGGCGCGCGGTCGCTGGGACCTGTACGACGTGCTCGTGATCCATCGTGTCGGACAACTGCATCCGACCGACCCCATCGTGCTGGTGATCGTCACCAGTGCTCATCGTGGCGAGGCGTTTGCGGCCTGCGAGTTCGTGATGGACTACCTGAAGACCCAGGCGCCATTTTGGAAGAAGGAATCCACGCCGGCGGGAACGCGCTGGGTCGATGCGCGCGCGAGCGATGACGCCGCGCTCGAGCGCTGGGACACGGGGGACAAGGAGCCGTGACGCGCGACGGCCCGCTCATTGCAGTCCTCGCTGCGATTGCTGTCGGTGCAGTGCTGGGCGCCTGGCTGCGATGGGCGTTGTCATACTGGCTAAATCCGCGCCTGATACACCTGCCCCTCGGAACGCTGGCCTCGAACCTGGTCGGTGGCTACCTGGTCGGTGTTGCAGTGGCGGTGTTCGCGGTGCATCCGGCGATTTCGCCGGTCTGGCGGCTGATCGTCATCACCGGCTTCCTCGGCGGCCTGACGACGTTTTCCACGTTTTCGGCAGAAAGCGTCGCCCTGCTGCAGGGCGAGCAATGGCAGGCGGCCGCCGTGCACACCGCGCTGCATGTCGGGGGGTCGATCCTGGCTACCCTGGCCGGTATCGCTACCGTGCGGTCGATGACCTGAACCAGCGTTGTAATTTTGCGACGCACAAAAGGTGTTGACCGGCGGGGCGCGCGATGGCTATATTACTGACCGGTCAGTTATTTACTGGTCCTGCCATGCGCTCCCTTCTAATTGCGCCTCTCCTGATTGGCCTTCTTGGCGCCTGCAGGCCACAGGTCACTCCGTCAGAAGACGTGCGCCCCGTCAGAACGCTGGCGGTGGGTGTGCGATCGACGAGTGCGATCGCGGAGTTCTCCGGTGAAGTCCGCCCGCGCGTCGAGACGCGAGCAGGATTCCAGGTGCCGGGGCGAGTGACGCAACGGCTGGTGGATGTCGGGCAGTCAGTGCGCGCAGGGCAAGCGCTGGCCACGCTAGATGCACAGGACTACAAGCTGGCGGCTCAAGGGGCCGAGGCAGGACTGAGCGCCGCGCAGGTCGATCGCGACCAGCAACGCGCGGACTACCGACGCTTTCAGGAACTGCAGCTCAAGGGCTTCATCAGCCAGGCGGAGCTGGATCGTCGCAAGGCGTCGCTCGACGCCGCCGAGGCCAAGTATCTCCAGGCCGAAGCGAATGCGCGCACGAGCGGGAATCAGGCCGCCTACTCGGTACTGCGCGCGCCGCACGATGCGATGGTCATCGGTGTCGATGCGGAAGTCGGTCAGGTCGTGTCTGCCGGCCAGTCGGTGATCCGGCTGGCGCGCACCGGCGAAGTGGAAGTCCTGATCGGCATCCCGGAGCAACAACTCGCCCTACTGAAAGGCGCACGGGATGTACGTGTGCGGCTGTGGTCCGGTGGCGAGGCGATCGAAGGCCGCGTCCGCGAAGTCTCGCCGGTCGCCGATCCGGCCACGCGCACATTCCCCGCGCGCATCGCGCTCGTCGATCCGCCGCCGACTGTGGCACTGGGCATGACCGCCACCGTCTCGTTCACGACATCGATCGGCCAGCCGGTCATCGCGGTTCCGCTGCAGGCGCTGCTCGTCGAAGGCGGTGCGACGCATGCGTGGGTCGTCGATCCTTCGAGCCAGACGGTGCGGCGAACCCGCGTGCGGGTTTCAAACGTGGCTGGCAACGAAATCGTGCTCAGCGAAGGCCTGAAGCCCGGCGACGTGATCGTGACAGCCGGCGTCAATCAGCTCAAGGACGGGCAAAGGGTGCGCCTGCTCAGCGAGGCAATGGAACTCGCGCCGGCGGGTCCGGCAACGCTGAAGCCCGCCGCCGCCAAGAAGGACTGAGGTGATGGCGCGCGAAGGCGGCTTCAACCTCTCGAGCTGGTCCGTCGCGCACCAGCCACTGGTCCGTTACCTGATGATCGTCCTCCTGCTCGGAGGAGTGTTCGCGTTCGACCGCCTCGGTCAGGACGAGGATCCGCCATTCACTTTCCGCACGATGGTGGTTCGCGCCTACTGGCCTGGGGCCACCGCGACGCAGATGGCCGAACAGGTCACGGACAAGCTCGAGAAGAAGCTGCAGGAGACGCCCGGCCTCGACAAGCTCCGCTCTTATAGCAAGCCCGGCGAGACCCTCATCTTTGTCCAGCTCAGCGAAGCGATGCGGGGCCACGATGTGGTCGACGCCTGGTACCAGGTGCGCAAGAAGATAGGCGATATCCGCGGCACGCTACCCACCAATGTGCAAGGGCCATTCTTCAACGACGAGTTCGGCGACGTGTACGGCGTGATGTTCGCCTTTTCGTCCGACGGTTTCACCTACCGCGAACTGAAGGACCACGTGGAGGCGGTGCGTCAACAGCTGCTGCACGTGCCGAACGTCGCGAAGGTGGATCTCTTCGGCGTGCAGGATGAAAAGATCTATGTCGAGATCTCGCACAAGAAGCTCGCGCAGATCGGGCTTGATATTCCGCAACTGGCCGCGCAGATCGGTGCGCAGAACGCGGTCGAAGGGGCGGGCGTGCTGGTCCTGCCGACCGACAATCTTCAAGTGCGCATCAGCGGCGAGTTCCGCTCGCTCGACGACCTGCGGCAGCTGCCGATCCGGGCCAACAATCTCACCTACAAGCTCGCGGACATTGCCACGGTGAATCGGGCCTACACCGATCCGCCGCGCGACAAGATGCGAGCCGGGCGCAGCGGCGCCGAAGGCCGCGAGGTGATCGGGCTCGGCGTTTCGATGGTCAAGGGCGGCGACATCATCCAGCTGGGCAAGGACCTTGCAGCGGTTGGTCACCGGCTGGAGGCATCGCTGCCGGTCGGCATCGACATGGTCAAGGTCGCCGACCAGCCGCGTGCAGTGGCAACCTCGGTCAACGACTTCCTGCGCGTGCTGGTCGAAGCGCTGGTTGTCGTGCTCGGCGTGTCGTTTCTGAGCCTCGGTCTGCACACGAAACCTCTGCGCGTCGATCCCGGGCCGGGACTCGTCGTTCTCGCGACGATTCCGCTGGTGCTCGCGATCACGTTTCTCGGCATGTGGCTGCTCGGCATCAACCTTCACAAGATCTCGCTGGGCGCACTGATCGTTGCTCTCGGCCTGCTGGTGGATGACGCCATCATCGCGGTCGAGATGATGGTGCGCAAACTCGAGGAAGGCGCCAGCAAGACCGTCGCGGTCACCTCGATGTACGAGACGACGGCGATGCCGATGCTGACCGGCACGCTGATCACCGCCGCCGGCTTCCTGCCGATTGCCATTGCGAAGTCCACAGCAGGTGAATACACGATGTCGATCTTCCAGGTCACCGCGCTGGCGCTGGTGATCTCATGGTTCGTCGCCGTACTGTTCGTCCCGCTGCTCGGCGTGTGGCTGCTCAAGGTCAAGCCGCGCGCAGGCGTGCATGACGCGGCGGAGCTCTTCGCGACACCGTTTTACTCGCGCTTCCGCGCGCTCGTCGACTGGTGCGTCGAGTGGCGCAAGACCGTGATCGCGATCACGATCGCGGCGCTCGCGCTCGGCATCGGCGGCTTCCGCTTCATCGAGCAGCAGTTCTTCCCCGATTCGAGCCGGCTCGAACTTGTCGTGGACCTTTGGCTCCCGGAAGGTTCAAGCCTGCAGGCGACCGAAGCAGAGGCACGAGTGTTCGAGCGTTGGCTGCTGCAGCAACCCGAACTCGACTGGTTCGTCAGCTATGTGGGCACCGGCGCGCCACGGTTCTATCTGCCGCAGGACCAGCAGTTCGGCAACACCAATCTGGCGGAAATCGTGGTGACGCCCAGGGATGCGAAGAGCCGTGATCTGCTGCGCGTGAAGATGATCGAGCTCTTCCGCTCCGATCTGCCCAACCTGCGCGGCCGGGTGAAGCTGCTGCCGAACGGACCGCCGGTGTCCTACCCGGTCCAGTTCCGGGTCCAAGGGCCGGACGCACGCACGGTTCGCCAGGCCGCGGACCAGGTCAAGGACGTGATGCGGGCGAACCCGAACACGCGGGGCGTCAACGACAACTGGAACGAGAGCGTCAAACGGCTGAGCCTGACGCTGGATCAGGACCGCGCACGTGCGCTCGGCGTGTCGACTCAGACTCTGGCACGTGCGGCGCAGACCATCCTGTCGGGCACGACGATCGGCCAGTTCCGCGAAGGCGACCAGCTGATCGACATCGTATTGCGGCAGCCTCTGGAAGAGCGCGCGGTGATATCGCGCCTGGCCGAAGCCAACATCGCAACGGGCAGCGGCCGGGCAGTGCCGTTGTCGCAACTGGTCAAGGTCGAGTTCGGATGGGAGCCCGGCATCGTCTGGCGGCAGGATCGCGACTACGCGATCACGGTGCAGAGCGACATCCGCGAAGGTATCCAGGGCCAGACAGTCTCCGCGCAAATCGCAGCCGACCCGCAACTCGCCGCGCTGAAGCAACGATTGCCGGCGGGCTATCAGCTGGCGATAGCCGGCGCGGCTGAGGAGTCGTCGAAGGCTGGGACAGCCATCATGGCCAACGTCCCTTTTATGCTCTTCATCGTCTTCACGCTGCTGATGTTGCAGCTCCACACGTTCTCGCGCTCGATGCTGGTGTTCCTCACCGGGCCGTTGGGACTGATCGGGGCATCGCTCGGCTTGCTGCTCTTCCGGGCGCCGTTCGGTTTCGTGGCGCAACTGGGTGTCATCGCGATGTTCGGGATGATCATCCGCAACTCGGTGATCCTCGTCGACCAGATCGAGCGCAATCGCGCGGCGGGAATGCCCACCTGGGACGCGATCATCGAGGCGGCCGTACGACGGCTGCGGCCGATCGTGCTGACTGCGGCGGCGGCCGTGCTCGCGATGATTCCGTTGTCGCGTAGCGTCTTCTGGGGTCCGATGGCAATCGCGATCATGGGCGGCTTGATCGTGGCGACGGCGCTCACGCTGTTGTTCCTGCCTGCGCTCTACGCCGCGTGGTTCCGAGTTGCGCGGCCTCAGCATGGCGCGCCTCCGACTGCGGAGGCCGAGGCCCCTCCGGCCTGAGCCGGTCAGTCGAACGCGATCGAGTACACGAGGTCGAGGGCGTTGGTGCTGCCCGCGCGGGCGATCACCGAAAGCTGGCGCGTCAGCCGGTAATTGAGCGCGACGAAATACTCGGCGCCGCTCAGCGCCTGTTCGAACGAAAGGGACAGATCGTCGTTGATGCGCTTGCCAACGGCGACAAAGTCGGCCGCGGCGGAATTTGAGGTGGAGACGCCGCTGCTGCGCAGCCGACCCGCCACGGTTTCGCGCGGCAGCAATGACGCGCTGCCCTGTCCGGACTGCAGCGAGATCTGGTCGATGCCGAGCGTCCGCATGAGGCTCGTGCTGGCGCTATCGGCCTGGCCGGCAAAGAGTGCGCTGGCGGCGGCCGACAGCATCGCACGATCGTTGCCGTCACTGGCGCCGGGCGGGCGTCCGAGCACCAGCCAGTTGAGTTTCTCGGTGTCCGACATCGAGGGATCGGAGTACAGGCGCACATAAGGTCGCTGCGCGGTACCGCTGATCGCGACACCCACTTCAACCGGCAGCCCTGAGCGCACAGCCAGCACGTTGAGTGCCGGGTTGTCGACCGGCCCCTGGAAGGTGACGATGCCGCGTTCGATCTTCAGCCGCTGACCATAACCCGCATACACGCCGTCCACCGTGCGCACTCCGCCTTCTGCGCGCAGTTGCGCAGGTCTACCGCTGAGATTCACCGCCCCCGCCAGCCTTGCTTCGAGGCCCGCGCCCTTGATGTAGAAACGCCGGCCGAGATCCCCCTTCACATCGAGCGTCACCTCCACCGGCGCGGCGGCTGTGGCGCGTTGTGTTCCGGCGTGTGTCACGGTGACGTCGTTCGGCAGGCTGCGTCCGCCGCGCAGTCCGCCGAAGTCGACGTAGGCGCCGTCCACGGTGAGCTTGGCGTACAGATCGGCGCGCTTCGGCGACAGCGTGATGCCGGCGTCGCCGGAAACGACCATCCAGCGGTCGGCGCGCTGTAGTACGGGCAGCTGCGTGGCGCGCAGGCCGATGCTGCCCGTCAGCGAGCGCAGTGCGATGCGCCCGACCGCTCGCACCTCGAACGGCCGCTCGGTCTCGAGTCCTTCGAGTGCACGCAGGTCGATCGGTGCCACGCGAGGGGTCCCTGCGAACGCCAACTCGTTGATGACGAGCACTCCGTCGTCGAGTACGGCATCGAGTTTGCCGTTATCGAGCCGCACCGCCTGATCGACCCAGGCGAGTCGCAGCGATTCGCCACGCAGCGAGCCGGTCGAGGTCGGATCCGACGGAGTCCCGCCGATCAGCGCGGTGATCGATCCGGTGCCCGCAAATTGCACGCTGTCGCCGATCAGCGGCCCGATCCAACTCAGGTCGGGCAGGTTGGCATCGACAGCGATGCGCCACGACCTGTCCTGTGCCAGCAGCCGCCCACCCGGCAAGGCCGGATCGACATAGGCATCGACCTCCGCGTCGATCTTGCCGAGCGCGCGGCCGCGGACGTAGACATTGCCCGTAACCCGGTTCTGCAGCACGTTGAGTGCGGCGCCGACGTCGCTGACGCCGATCGGGTTCAACGCATCGATGCCGCTGTAGATGTCGCCCCCGGTACGCTCGATATAGGCGATGCCGGTCACGCCTTCCGCGTATTCAAACTCCCAGCGCCCCGCAAGCGTGAGGGGGATGCGGTCGCCGGTGCCACTGCGGACGACGCGGCGCGGCGCGCGTGCCTGCGCATCCAGCACCTGGGGTTGCAGGCCTTCGAAACGCCCCGAGGTGTGCCAGCGTTCGTTATCGCGCTTTACCACCAAGTCACTGAAGTGGGTGCCGTGCAGTAGAAAATCGGCCGGTCCCAGCGCGAATGCGCTCAGCGAGATCATCAGCGGTGCCGGTGTCCGCATCAGCAACTCGAGGGGTGCTCCGACTTCAGCGGCCATCAGCGAGCCGCGCCACGCTCCGTTCTGGATGCCACCACTGGCGATGACGCGCACCGGCTGTTGTGCAGCGGTAGCGCCATTTAATTCGAAGGTTGCGTTCGACGTGGTGCCGCGTCCGATCAGCGTGGCACCGGCGAGCGACTGCTCTGGTCCGCCCGGAGCGACGTGCCCTCCCAGTTCGACGCTGACGGCAAGTGGCTCGTCGGCCGCCATGCCGCCCCGGATGACCGCGATCAGGCTGGCAATGCGATGTCCGCCGGGAAGAAGCAGGTTCTTCGCTGTTGCGGTGCCGTCGATGCGCATGGCATCAAGATCGCCCGCGAGCGTGGCGCGGGCTTCGACCTGCCCCCCGTAGCCCGGCAGCAAGGACTCGAGCTCGGGTGCGAGCATCTCGACCCGCAGTTCGCGACCGGCGCCGATGCTGCCCAGCGCCGTCAACCGCGCTGCGCCGGAGCGTACGTCAATGTCGGTGTCGAGCCTGCGGTCGGCAAGCTCCAGGGTGCCTCGCCCGGCGATGGGTCGCCCGGCAACGCGGCTTTCGCTGAGTTCGAAACGCGCACGACCACTGAGCGGAGTCTGCAGCCGTCCATCGACGTCAAGCGTGCCATTTAAGCGCGTGTCGAGGCCGTGAACCAGCTGCGATAGATCCAGGTCCCTGAAGGTGCCGTTGAGCCGCGCGCCGCGCGCGCCGCTCAACTCGATCCGGCCATGCACGTCGGCCCGCCCTTCGCCGAGCCGCAGGCGCGCCTGTGTGAACTCGAGCACCCGCGCCCGCAGAGTGGCCTCGACGTCCGCGTTCAGCGGCAGTCCGCGAGCGTTGCGCGCAGTGCCGGTAAAGCGCTGTTCGCCGGCCTCGTAGCGGTAACTCAGTTGCCCCGAAGCGCTCGTCGCGACGGCACTGGTGTGCAAGGTCGAGGCATCGAGTTCGCTGAATTGCGCCTCGGCCTCGATCCGACCGGTACGGGACCACGACAGCATTCCGCTGGCCGCACCGCGCACGCCGGTAGCGCGATCGATGTCGAGCTTCAGTGTCTCGGCCGCCCAGACCAGCCGGCCGCGCACGGACCGAAGCGGCAGACGATCGCGATCGATAGGACCGGCCAAGCTGTTCTCGGCCGTGAACGGGCCGGCGACCGACCACGTGCCGTCCGGCTGCGTCGCTGGAGCCAGTTCGGCGCGCGCGGCGAGCTGCATGGTCGGCAGGTCGCCGAACCACAAGGCGGGATCGAACGCTTCGACATCGATTTTCAGTCGCTCGAGCGGGACGTCGTCGAAGACCTTTAGGGTGGCATCGGCGTGAGCGCGCGCCGCACGGTCATCGGCGCGTAGGGCGAGGAGCAACTGCTGCAGTGAGCCCGTCGCGGAGAAGTCTGCCGTGATAGTGCGGTTCTGCAATGTGGTGCTCAGTTCCGCATGCGCCTCCGTGGGGAAAGGAAGCGATGCACCGATACGGACCCGCGCCTGCGCGCTTGCGCGACCGAACTCGGCGCTCAGGCGTTCGACGTCGATCCCATTTTGATCCATCCGACCGGCAAGTTCGATGTGGCGGAAGACCAGCGGCGCTGCTTCGCGCGCACCCAGCATGAGCTCTTGTATCGCGGCCTGGCGGACGATGAAATCGAATGGCAGCCCCAGCGAGGCGGGCGGGGATGTCGGGCCGCCACGGGCGACCCAGTCGATCTGTAGGCGACGTGCCGACACGCGATCGGCGTCGATCCGGCGTTCCTGCACCGACCACCCGCGCAGCTCGATCGCGACGTCTTCGAGGCGTACCGACCAGCCTTCGCGTATCCACTCGAACCTTTCAGCGCGCACGCCGCTGCCGAGCGAACCTTCGATGCCGCTCACAGTCATGCCGGGGACGAACGAATCTGCCAGCATCGCCAACGTCCGCAGCCCGGCCTGAGTCGTCAGCAGCCATCCTGTGATGGCGGCCAGCGTCAGCAGCACCAGCAGTGCGGGACCGAGCACGGTCGCCACCGAGCCGAGCCACGGTGGGCGCGGGCGCTTCGGTGCTGGGCCGGGAGCGGGCTGCATCTGGATCAGAACGCGATCGCCACGGAAAAGTGCACACGAACTTGCTCGAAGCGCTCGCCGTAGGCGACGTCCACCGCGAGCGGGCCGGCCGGTGTGCGCCAGCGCACTCCCAGGCCGTAGCCATACGCAGGTTCGAGATCCCTGAAGCGTGCGGCCGCGTCGCCGGCATCGACGAAGGTCGCAATACCCCAGTTGCCGCCCCAGCGCTCGAGCCACTTGACGTACTCGACGGAGGCGACGGCGAGCGCGCGGCCGCCGACGATGGCGCCGCCCTGTTCGACACCGAGACTCTCGTAGTCGTAGCCGCGTACTGTCAGCGCACCGCCCGTGCGAAACAGGAACTTGTTGGGCACCGCGTTCGTGCTCTGGGCCTGGACGCCGCCCACCTGTCCGCGCAGTATCAGCACGTCGCGCGTGCCGAGGGGAACGTACTGGGCGATGCTGCCGAAGCCACGCGCGAACGCATCGTCGATCGACAGTCCGCCGAGACCGACCGATGCCTGCAGCTGAAGCAGGTTGCCGCGGCGCGGATTGGTGATGTCGTCAACGTCGCGGTGCGTCCAGGTATACGTACTGGACAGCACGTCGAGCGTGATCGGCGGGTCCAGCGGAGTTTCGCGTCGCTCGTGCTCGAAGTTCAGCGCCAGTTGCGTCTCGACATTCCGGCCGTCGCGTGGCCCGGTGAGCTTCGAGCGGGCAACACCGAATCCCCAGCGGTTGATTTGCAGGTTCTCGATGTCGGAGTTTTCCACCAGTGCGCCGACGCTGTCGCGCGCGCCACCGCGTTGCGGCGGGAAGATCACGTCGGCGAAGGCAAACTGTCCGGTCTGGTCGACGCGGAAACCGGTCTGGAGCAGGTACGGCCGGCTGAGAATGATCGACTGGCGGTACACCGCTTCAATGTGCGCACCGGTATTGGTTGCAAAGCCGACGCCGGCAGAAAACCGGCGCGTCAGTGCTTCGTGCAATTGCACCTTCAACGGGGCGGCATCGGCGGTGGCTGGCTCGAGGTCCAGCGTTACGACAACGCTGTTGAAGTACGCCGTTTCCTGCAGCGCCTGCTGGAACTGGACCATCAGCGCCCGATCGAACGGCGCGCCCGGCGTGAACGGATTGAAGCGCTCGACCAGGGTCGCGTCGTACCGCTGCAGCCCTTCGATCTGCAGCGGGCCGACTCGGTAGGCGGCTCCGCTGTCGATTTCAACGAGCAGCGCGGCGGTCGCCGCGTCCGCATCGACCTCGGCGCTCGACTGCGAAATTGTCGCGGCGGCGAAATCCCGTGCGGCGACGGCCAGCAGCAGGCGGTTCTTGGCCGCTTCCCAGTCGGCGCTGCGAAATGGTGCCCCCACCGGCAGGCTCCAGTCTCGTCGCAACGCGGCCGCACGTTCGGAATACCCCGGCTCCGACAGCGCTCCGCGCAAGCGGATGTCGACCCCGGCGACGGTAGTCATGCGACCCAGCTCCACCAGCAGGCGATAACGTGGAACCTTTGCAGGGTTCGGCTCGAAGCGGAGCTTGGGGCTGAAGTAACCCTCGGTTGCCAGGACTTCGATGGCAGCGCGCTCCGCGCGACGCAATTCGCGTTCCTCGTCGGCCTCGTCGGCCTCGTCCGCAAGCCGGAAGCGAGCGAGCACCCCATCGAGCGCAGTTGCCACGCGGCCGCTGACGCCGGATGCCGTCACCAAGCGGACGCCCTCATCCTCAGGGGCCGACTGCTGCGCCTGCGCGCCGAGGGGCAGGCTAAGCAACAAGACAACCGAAGCCACCAGTCCGCAGCGCACAGTTCATACCTGAATCGAGGGCGGCAGCCTGGCCGCACGGTGTAATGAAGGCCATTGCACCGCAGCCAACCGCGTTCGATCCTAGCAAAGCGAGTGCCCCCGCACGGCGCGCTTGAAAACGGGGCCCGTCGCCTCACCTTCAGTAAGGACATTGACATCGGGGGGTGGACGCTCCATGCGTATCGACAAACTGACGACGAAGTTCCAGGAAGCGCTCGGCGATGCGCAGTCGATTGCCGCCGGCCACGACAATGCGTATATCGAGCCGGCACACGTACTGCTCGCGATGCTGAGGCAGGGCGACGCGGGCGCGCGGTCGCTACTGCAGCGCGCGGGGGCGAACGTGGGCGCGCTCACGTCCGCGCTGGAAGCGGCGGTCAAGCGTTTGCCGCAGGTCAAGGGCGGCGACGGCCAGATCCAGGTCGGTCGCGACCTCAACAATCTGCTGAATGCCACCGACAAGGAAGCCCAGCGTCGCGGCGACAGCTACATCGCGAGCGAGATGTTTCTGCTGGCGGTGGCGGACGACAAGGGTGAGGCGGGTCGGCTGGCCCGCGAGCATGGCGTCAGCCGGAAGGCGCTCGAGGCGGCAGTCGACGCCGTGCGTGGCGGCGCACCCGTCGAAAGCGCCGAGGCCGAGGGCCAGCGTGAAGCACTGAAGAAGTACACCATCGACCTGACCGAGCGCGCGCAACAGGGCAAGCTCGACCCGGTGATCGGCCGCGACGACGAGATCCGTCGCACGATCCAGATCCTGCAGCGGCGTACGAAAAACAATCCGGTGCTGATCGGCGAGCCGGGCGTCGGCAAGACGGCGATCGTCGAGGGCCTCGCGCAGCGCATCGTCAACGAGGAAGTGCCGGAGACGCTGAAGGGCAAGCGGGTGCTGGTGCTCGACATGGCGGGGCTGCTTGCCGGTGCAAAGTATCGCGGCGAGTTCGAGGAGCGCCTCAAGGCCGTGCTGAAGGAAGTCTCCGCCGAGGCGGGCCGCATCATCCTGTTCATCGACGAAATGCACACGATGGTCGGCGCCGGCAAGGCCGAAGGCGCGATTGACGCCGGCAACATGCTGAAGCCCGCGCTCGCCCGCGGCGAACTGCACTGCATCGGCGCCACGACGCTGAACGAGTACCGCAAGTACATCGAGAAAGACGCTGCTCTTGAGCGGCGCTTCCAGAAGGTGCTGGTTGACGAGCCGAGCGTCGAGGCGACCATCGCGATCCTGCGCGGACTGCAGGAGCGCTACGAGTTGCACCACGGTGTGGAGATCACCGACCCGGCGATCGTTGCCGCGGCCGAGCTCTCGCACCGCTACATCACCGACCGCTTCCTGCCCGACAAGGCGATCGACCTGATCGACGAAGCGGCCGCGCGCATCAAGATGGAGATCGACTCCAAGCCCGAGTCGATGGACAGGCTCGACCGCCGCATCATCCAGCTGAAGATCGAGCGCGAGGCGGTGAAGAAGGAAACCGACGAGGCGTCGAAGAAGCGCCTCGAACTGATCGCGGGTGAAATCGCCAAGCTCGAGCGTGAATACGCTGACCTCGAGGAAGTGTGGAAGTCCGAGAAGGCGCAGGTAGCGGGCACGCAGCACATCAAGGAAGAAATCGACAAGCTGCGCCTGCAGATGGAGGATCTGAAACGCAAGGGCCAGTACGACAAGCTTGCCGAGATTCAGTACGGGAAGCTGCCGCAGCTCGAGTCGCAACTCAAACAGGCCGAGAAGGCCGAGGCGCCGAAGGGCAAGCCGAAGCTGCTGCGTACGCAGGTAGGCGCAGAGGAGATCGCCGAGGTCGTTTCGCGCGCGACCGGCATCCCTGTGTCCAAGATGATGCAGGGCGAGCGCGAGAAGCTGCTGAAGATGGAGGAGTTCCTGCACCGCCGCGTCGTCGGCCAGGATGAAGCGGTGAGACTCGTCTCCGATGCGATCCGGCGTTCGCGCGCGGGGTTGGCGGACCCGAACCGTCCTTATGGCTCGTTCCTCTTCCTCGGCCCGACCGGCGTCGGCAAGACGGAACTCACCAAAGCGCTCGCCGAGTTTCTGTTCGACACCGAAGAGGCGCTGATCCGCATCGACATGAGCGAATACATGGAGAAGCATTCGGTCGCGCGCATGATCGGCGCCCCGCCGGGTTATATCGGCTACGACGAAGGCGGTGCCTTGACCGAGGCGGTGCGGCGCAAGCCGTATGCGGTGATCCTGTTCGACGAGGTCGAGAAGGCCCACCCGGATGTGTTCAATGTGCTGCTGCAGGTGCTCGACGACGGCCGCATGACCGATGGGCAGGGACGCACCGTGGACTTCAAGAACACCGTCATCGTGATGACTTCCAATCTCGGCTCGCACGAAATCCAGCGCATGGCGGGCCAGGATCCGGACCTCATCAAGGACACTGTCATGGGCGAGGTGCGCAAGCACTTCCGGCCGGAGTTCGTGAATCGCATCGACGAGATCGTCGTCTTCCAGGCACTCGACAGCGCGCAGATCCGCGCGATCGCAAAGATCCAGTTGCGTCGGCTCGAGCAGAGGCTCGCAGCCCAGGAAATGAAGCTCGAAGTCAGCGACGCCGCGCTCGCGGAGGTCGCCAAGGTCGGTTTCGATCCGCTCTATGGTGCGCGGCCGCTGAAGCGCGCAATCCAGCAGGAGATCGAAAACCCGGTCGCCCGGCTGGTTCTCGAAGGGCGCTTCGGGCCCAAGGACGTCATTCCGGTCGACTTCAAGGGCGGCAAGTTCGTGTTCGACCGCATCGTGCACTGATCGATTCAGGCGACGTGTGCATTGTGGCGCCGCCGCCTCGCGGCTGAGCGCACGTGCGCGTCCCCACGCCATCCGCGCTAGAAGATCTGAGGTTTTCGACCTCATGCCAGAGGCGGCTTTGGTGTCGCATTTCTTTACAAATCAAAGACATCCGATCGGATTACCGCGCTGCAACGGGCTGAAGAAATGGGACTTTTTCCCATTGGCATGGCCCGTGCTTTATTCAAAGTCGGGGACGAATCATCTGTCTTATGGGGTGGGAAAAATGAAGTTACGAATGGCTTTGAACGGGATGCTGGCCGTCGTCGGCATCTCTAGGCGCCGGACATGCCCAGGCGAACCTATTTTTCACGGCGGGTTCGGCCGGCGGCATTCGGTGTGTACCGACAACGTCATATTCAATGCCTGCAAACTCCGAGCGTACCGGCGACGATCGTGCCAGGGCTGTCTTAATTCGGGCCATGCAACACTCGTGGATTTCAGGCGATGCCCCGAAGACTCTGGTGATCTCGGGTGGTGGACAGGCAAGGATCGGAAGCCGACGGATGGCGGAGTTCGATGCGGTCACCATCAAGCTTACCGATCCGTCGCTCGGGATTCTCCACGTTGCAGTTTTCAACCTTGATGCAGATCGCCGACGGAACCGCCACGTTCCAAGCGGTGATCAGTTCGGCACCGTGTTCAACTTTAGCACCGTCGACTTGGACGGAGATGGCGGAACAACTTCTTCAGACTGAGTTCGCGCAGGACTCGGTCAACTGGCGCTGGAGTTTTTCGCTCGTTGCCACAGTTGCAATCCAGAACATCATCGATCTGGAGCAGGTGCGCTTGGGACCTGCGGCAGTCACCGCCGGTTACCCAGTCCCGGAGCCGGGCTCGCTGGCTCTGCTAGGTGTCGGTCTGCTCGGGCTTGCCGGGCTGACACGTCGGCGCAACGCCGGTCGCTAATCCGTCACCCGCAAAAAAGGGGCCCGCATCGCGGGCCCTTTTCTTTGTGCTCGTCCGTGCTTCCCAAGGCATGGCGCCAGAGCTCGCGATCGGAAAGGTCCAGCTGCCGCGCGCCCAGTGGCTCAGGAGATGCGGCTTGAGGCTTGATGTTGGCGACGCGGCACTCGACGAAGTCGTCTGCCGGATGGTTACTTGGCCGCGCCATTGGATCGGCTTGGCGTACGACGGGCGCGGAAAGCCAATTTCGTGCCTAAATCCCCATGCGGTTGGGAAGGATGTATTCTGTCGATTTCCTTTACAAATCATGATGATCGAATGGACTTTGCCGCATGGCAACAAGCTGAATTCATGGGATTTTTTCCCGCTGGCATGGCCCATGCTTTTCTTGGGTTGACCAAGGCATTTATCGGCAGGGAGAGAAATGATGAGGATCCATGGCTTGAAACTCGCGCTAGGAGCGACAACGTTTTTTTGTGGGTTGGTTGGACACGCCCAGGCGACCCTCGTTTTGACGGCGGGAAATGACCCCGGCGACACTGACAACGTTGTATTCAATCCCTGCAACAACGAAGTCCTAGGACCCGCGCTGACCGTGTCGGGCTGTCTCAATACGGGCCATGCAACGGTGGTGAATATCACGGGGACCGAAAATCTGGTGGCGAACGGTGGACAGGCATCGGTAGCGGCAGAGGTTGGTACTTTCGACGCCTTCACGATCAACTTTGCCGATCCGACGCTCGGGTTCACCAGGTTGATTTTCAACCCTGATGCAGATGTAGACGGATTCGCTAACTTCCAGGCAGTGGATCAGTTCGGCACCGTGTTCAACTTCAACGACGTCCCCTTGGACGGACAGGGGCAGAACTTCTTCACATTGAGTTCCGCGGATGGCCAAGTGGCGCGGAGTTTTTCGCTCATTTCCACAGTTACCAGTCAAATCGAAAATCTGGACCAGGTGCGCTTGGCAGCTGCGCAAATCCCTCCGGCGGTTCCCGAGCCCGGTTCGGTTGCACTCTTGGGCCTTGGCCTCGTAGGGCTAGCCGCCGTCCGCCGTCGGCGCGATCCCGCGCAGTAAGTCACTGATCGGGAATCACGAAGGGCCCGCCAAGCGGGCCCTTTCTACTTGCGATTGTCCTGCCGCGGTTATCGCTGAGTCGCGAAGGGCGCGCTCCGCAGTAGCGTCTTTGGCCTAGCTGTGCCGTCGCCGACCCGACGTGCGGCACTAGGGCAGGGGCAAATTAAGGTAGTACTTTAGGAGGCTCGCATAACCGTTAATGCGGCTGGAAGGTTACGGCCTGTTCCGCTTGGAAAATGTCCGTATACAATCCGCCGCCAAATGGGGGAGCAGGGCGACGTCGGAAGGTCCGCTTGGACCTGACGCTTTGAGGCTGGCCGATATGGCGGCCATCAGAGCCGGTTAGCGATCGATCGAACCGTCGCGCGACGCGGTTCAATGCTTCCGAGAGTGGTGTGTAGCCCGCGTCGGCGGGAGCTTGGGAGGGTTACTTGGAATTGCAGCGCTTGGCCGTGGTGGTAGTCGCCTTGGGTTTGTCCACGGCGACGTTCGCCGCTGGCGCTGCCAATCCGGAACCATTGACAAAGGCATCACCGACCGTTGCGTCAGCGCAGCCCCGAGTGCAGGGCACGGTTCCGGCGGGAAAGCTCGCCGTCGCCTCGACAGGTTCAACGCGCGCCAAGCGCGCCGCGTCGGAACGAAAGCCACTGCGTCCATCCGAAGGGCAGCTCGCTGGCCTGAACCGCGCCGGGGACCCGCTGGAACTGAAGTCATCGGTTGCGCTGGTCGTCAACCAGGACACGGATGAAGTCCTGTTCGAGAAGAACACGCACGCCGTCCTGCCGATTGCTTCGATCACCAAACTGATGACGGCCCTGGTGACCATCGAGGCCAACCTGCCGCTCGACGAAGAACTCGTGGTTTCACAAAACGAAGTCGTGCGCGCCAATGTACGTTCGAATCTGCGGCCTGGAATGAAACTCACGCGCGACACGGCGCTGCATCTGGCCCTCATGTCGTCGGAGAACCGTGCTGCCCAGCTGCTCGGCGGGACATATCCCGGCGGGCTGGAGATGTTCGTCGAGGCCATGAATGCAAAGGCGCGCATGCTGGACATGACCGATTCGCACTTCGCCGATCCGACGGGACTCTCGCCGGACAATCGCTCGAGCGCGAACGATCTCGTGAAACTGGTCAAGGCGGCCTATGAGCACGACGTGATCCGGGCGCACTCCGTCAGTGGCGAACTGGCACTGCCGGTCGGCAGGCGCATGGTCCGCTACGGCAACACCAATCGCTTGACGGCGAATCCCGACTGGGACATCGGGCTGCAGAAGACGGGCTACATCTCCGCGGCCGGCCGTTGCCTCGTCATGCAGGCGGTCGTCGAGGGCCAGCGCATCGTGATGGTGCTGCTGGATTCGGTCGGCAAGTATTCCCGGATCGGTGATGCGCAACGCATTCGCGACTGGCTCGAGGCCAAGCACTTCGGCGCCAAGCCGGCTGCGGCCAGCAAGCCAGTCGCCAACGTCGCCGGTACCGAAAAGCCGATCTGAGAGCGGTCTCAGTGGGCCGCGGGAACGTGCCCGAGGCCGGCTGAAATACGGCCGGCGGTACCCTGCAGGTCCTCCAGCCAGTCGTCCTGCATGCGCTCCGCGGGCGCCGACACCGATAGCCCCGCCACCAGCCGCCCGGAGTCATCGCGAATTCCGGCAGCGATGCATCGCACGCCCAGTTCCAGTTCCTCGTTGTCCCGCGCGTAACCGCGCGTACGCACCTGCGCGAGTTCTTTCTCGAGCCTGGCGACCTCCGTGATGCTGTTGCGCGTGTGCCCGGCGAGTCCGGTGCGCGTCGCGTACGCGCGTACGACCCGCGGCTCATCGAATGCGAGGAAGAGCTTCCCGCTCGAAGTCAGATGCAGCGGGGCACGGCCACCGATGGCCCGCACCACCTGCATGCCGGAGCGCTCGCTGTATGCGCGATCGATGTACACGATCTCGTCGCCCTGGCGCACGGAGAGGTTGACGGTCTGCCCGGTCTTGCGGTGCAGATCGCGCATCGGTTCCAGCGCTGCTTCGCGCACCGACAGTCGAGCCTTGACCAGGTTGCCGAGTTCGAGCAGGCGCATGCCCAGGCGATACGACCCCGGGGTTTCTGCACGATCGACGAAACGACCGACGACCATGTCATTTAGAATCCGGTGCGCTGTCGAGGGGTGCAGACCCGTGGAATTTGCAAGGTCTTTGAGGCTGACCGGGTCCGATCGGGCGGCAAGCGTATCGAGCAGCTTCATCATCCGCTCGATCACCTGTATGGCAGTCTTTTCGCGCGTGGTCGTGGGCATGGTGCGGAGCAATATCGCTGCTGAGTGCGTTATACCACCATACGAAACGATGGCCAACGACGTTGTGCCATGCGGTTCTGCGAAGAATGACCTTCATCAATCGCAGCGCGGAGCCGATACTGCGTCGCAGCGCATCGGGCGGGGAACGGGAGCGAATCCATGCGCGTAGCGTTGTTCGTCACTTGCCTTGTGGACGCCGTGCGCCCCGAGATCGGTTTCTCGACGCTCAGGCTGCTCGAGTCCGCCGGTTGCGAAGTCGTCGTGCCGGAAGGGCAAACCTGCTGCGGACAGCCTGCCTACAACTCGGGCGACAGCGCCACCGCTCGTATCCTGGCGGAAAAGGTTCTGCGTGAGTTCGACGGATTCGACTACGTCGTGATCCCGAGCGGTTCCTGCGGCGGGCAGATCAAGCATCAGTACATCGAACTGTTCCGGGATCACCCGGATCTGAAGTCCAAAGCCGAGAGTCTCGCCAGCCGCATCTTTGAACTGACCGACTTCCTGACCAACGTACTTCGAATCGAGCATCTGCCATCGACGTTTACCGGGCACATCACGTATCACGATTCCTGCAGCGGTCTGCGTGAAATGGGAGTGAAGTCGCAGCCACGTGCCTTGCTTGCCAAGCTGCCTGGCATTCGCCTGACCGAGATGAAGGATTGTGAGCAGTGCTGCGGTTTCGGCGGCACGTTTTCGGTCAAGTACGGCGATATTTCCGGCGCGATCGTCGACGAGAAGTGCCGCAACGTGCGCGCCAGTGGCGCCGATGCGGTGGTCCTCGGTGACCTGGGCTGCATCCTCAACATCGAGGGACGGCTGCGGCGCACCGGCGATACGAAGACCCGCGTGTTGCACATTTCGCAGGTCCTGGCAGGGGACGCCTGATGCAAACGCAGTCGATGCACTTCAAGGCCCGCGCCGGTCAGAAGCTGGCAGACGACCGGCTTCAGAAGAATCTCAAGAAGCTTTCAGAAAAGTTCGTGACTGCCCGCGCTGCGGCGATCAGCGAGCTGGATGACTTCGAAGGCACGCGCGGCGCGGCGGTCGAACGCCGCAACCGTGCGCTCGCGCGCCTCGACCTGTGGCTGGAAACCTTCGAACGCAACGCGACTGCGCGTGGTGCGGTCGTGCTGTATGCCCAGACGCCGGAGGAGGCGACGCGACTGATCGTCGAGATCGCCAAGAAGCACGGCGCGCGCAAGGTGACGAAGTCGAAATCGATGGTGTCCGAGGAGATTCAGCTCAACGCAGCGCTCAGCGCCGCCGGCGTGCAGCCGGTCGAGACCGATCTCGGCGAGTACATCCTGCAGATCAACAACAACGAAGCGCCGTCGCACATCATCGCCCCCGTCATCCACAAGGACAAGGAAGAAATTTCGGCGCTGTTCGCGAAGGTGCATGGCACCGAGCGCAAGAGCGAGATCACGCAGCTGACGCGCGAGGCGCGCGAGGTGCTGCGCGGCCACTTCCTGTCGGCAGACATGGGTGTCACCGGGGCCAACTTCCTGATCGCAGAGACCGGGTCGGTGGCGCTGGTGACGAACGAGGGCAATGAGGGTATGTGCACGATCATGCCGCCGAAGGTGCACGTTGTACTCACTGGCATCGAAAAGGTGCTGCCGACGCTCGAAGACCTGGCGACTCTGATGCGGCTGCTGCCGCGCTCCGCGACCGGCCAGCCGATTTCGAACTATTTCTCTGTACTGACGGGTCCGCGCCGTGCGGGCGAGCCGGACGGCCCGGAGCACATGTACTACGTGCTGGTCGATGCGGGCCGCACCGGTCTGCTCGGGAGCGAGTTCCAGGAGATGCTGCGTTGTATCCGCTGCGGCGCCTGCATGAATCATTGCCCCGTGTATCAGAAGATCGGCGGGCACGCGTACGGCTGGGTATATCCGGGACCGATGGGGTCGGTGCTGACACCGAGCTACGTGGGCATCGAAAACGCCCTCGACCTACCGCACGCCGCAACGCTGTGCGGCCAGTGCAGCGTCGTGTGCCCGGTCAAGATTCCGCTGCCCGACCTGCTGCGTAAGCTGCGTGAAAAGCAGTGGGAGCGCGGACTGAGGCCATGGTACGAGCACATTGCGATAGGCGGCTGGGCCTTTGTCGCGAAACGTCCCGCGCTCTATGCACTGGGCTCACGCATCGCAGTGCGGATGCTCAACTGGATGGGTGGCAAGGACCGGCTGATCCGCCAGTTGCCGATCGGGGCGGGCTGGACCACAAGCCGCGACTTTCCGGCCCCGAGTGGCCGCACGTTCCGCGACCTGTACCGCGAGCGGCGCGCGAACGCCGGCCGCAACCAGTAGTGGCCTGTAACAGCCAAATTCAGAACTGCCTTGCGCGCCGGCGCGGCCGATTGCTTTGTCGCTCGCCTTGCGAATATGCGACGGCTATTCGACGCGGCTCGCTTCGCGCACTCGGCTCACGCGGGCGCGCCTTTCAGTCCCGAATCGACTGTTACAGGCCACTAGCGTTCGTACGAGGGCGCTTCCGCCTCGCGCTTCGGATCCACGCGTCGATAGACGGGCCCGTGTGAGTCCCGCTGCGCCGCATAGAGCGCCACGTGGGCGGAGTTCCAGGGGATCGGCTCGGGCAACGGTCCACCGGCTTCGAAGCGGCGCACGTCGCGAAACAGCGTCACATGCGGCACGAAAGCCTTGCGGTCGAACGGGACGCCGAGTTCATCGAGTCGTGCGCGGGCACGCGCGGCACAGGCGGCGAGCCGATCGTTGAGCGGGCCGCCGGCCCAGGCGACACGTGCCCGTGGAAAGCTGCCAAGAGTATCGATCGTCCAGTCGCACGGGTCGGAGGCCAGATCGGAGCTGTTGCGCGCGAGGGTCATCGGCGCGACCCGGCTCGAGTTCGCCGATGAAGGCCAGCG
Source organism: uncultured beta proteobacterium (assembly GCA_963724605.1). Lineage (GTDB taxonomy): Bacteria > Pseudomonadota > Gammaproteobacteria > Burkholderiales > Burkholderiaceae_F > JALORV01. The sequence continues at coordinate 21,341 of CAVRVM010000015.1, read as the reverse complement.
TCAGGTGCAGGTTGCGCGACTGCATCGCTCGCCCGTCCCGCACCCGGTGCTTTAGCTCGGTGATCAGCCGCTCCAGCGCCAGTCGCGTTTCGTCCGTGGGCCAGGCGGCAATGAAGCACCGCATCGGGTCACGCAGCGTGCTGGGTGCGACGCGGGCGAGCCGCGAGGCTTTGCACGTCTTCCGCGCGCATAGCCTCGACACAACGGCGAACGAGTCCGGGGCCGCTGTAGATGAAGCCGGTGTAGATCTGTACGAGCGATGCTCCGGCGCGGATCTTCTCGACGGCGTCGCGGCCTTCCATGATGCCGCCAACCCCGATGATCGGGAGCCGACCCTTCAAATGCGCGGCGAGCAGTCCAACGACTTCGGTGGCGCGCTCGCGCAAGTGGACGCCCGGATAACCCGCCGGTTTCCTCGGCATGTACCAGCCCGTGAACGCTATCGCGTGCAATCGTCGTGTTGGTGGCGATGACGCCATCGACGTCGTGCGCGACGAGGGTGTCTGCCAGTGGCGGAATCGCATCGTTGCCGAGGTCCGGCGCGATCTTCACCGCCAGTGGGACGCGGCGCCCGTGTCTGTCCTCCAGCCGGCGGCGCTCGTCGCGCAGTCCGCGCAGCAGTCCGCCTAGTTCGCGCTCGCCCTGCAGGGCGCGCAGGTCCTTGGTATTGGGCGAGGAAATGTTGACGGCGATGTAGTCGGCGTCGAGATAGACCGCACGCAGTCCTGCAACATAGTCGTCGAGCGCGCGCTCGATCGGTGTCGCCGCGTTCTTGCCGATGTTGAGGCCGAGGACGCCGCCCGCCGTGCGGAAGCGCTTCTGGGCACGCACGTTGGCCACGAAACGTTCTACGCCGTCATTATTGAAGCCCATGCGGTTGATCAGGCCCTCCGCCGGCACCAGGCGGAACAGGCGCGGCTTCGGATTGCCGGGCTGTGGCAGCGGAGTGACCGTGCCGGCCTCGATATGTCCGAAGCCGAACGACCCGAGCGCATCGATATGCGCGGCGTTCTTGTCCATGCCCGCCGCGAGACCCACCGGATTGCGGAAGCCGAGGCCCATCGCCTGCACGGGCAGGTCCGGCGCATGGCCGGCGACAACGCGGGTCAGGCCGCACCCGGCGGCCATGTCGAGCTTGGACAGCGTGAGTTCGTGCGCGACTTCGGGGTCGAGCCTGAACAGTAACGAACGAGCCAGTGGATACAGCACGCCGCCATCTTAGCGGCGCAGCGAGTTAAGACTTGGCAGGAAGTCTCGCGCAGGCGGTCCCAGCGGCCACCGCGAAGGATCTCGACAGGGCGGAAGCGCGCCTTGTAGGCCATCTTCGGGCTCTCGGCGATCCAGTAGCCGAGGTAGAGGTATGGCAGCTTCAGCGCACGGCACTGCTCGATCTGCCACAGGATGTTGTAAGTGCCGAAGCTCGCCGCCTCAACTTCGGGGTCGAAGAAGGTGTAGACCGACGACAGGCCGTCGTTGAGCATGTCGATGATCGACACCATGCGCAGCGCTCCGGGGCGCTCGACCCTTCCGGCACCGGATCGCGGAACTCGACCAGCCGGGTATTCACCTTGCTCTGAAGCAGGAATTGTGAGTACTGCTCCTTGCTGTCGTTGTCCATGCCACCGCCCGCATGACGGGTGGCCTGGTAGCGTAAATAGAGGTCGTAGTGCTCAGGATCGAAATGCCAGGGTGGCCACCCGGGAGGCCAGGTCCGTGTGACGCTGCCATGCGCGCCGCTGGGTTCGGTTCGAGCGGTACTCGGCGACCGGTACGCGTACCGGCACGCAGGCGCGGCAGCCGTCGCAATACGGCCGGTAGGTGAAGATGCCGCTGCGCCGAAACCCCATTTTGACCAGTTCGCTATAGACATCCGCGTTGATCAGGTGCGCCAGGTGTGGCGACCTGCGAGCGGGCCTGTCGATCGTCGAGGTAGCTGCAGGGATAGGGCGCCGTTGCATAGAACTGCAGCGCCGAGAACGGAAGTTCCTTGAGATTCGCCACGTCAATCTGCCTCAAGCATCGACGGCGACGCGAGCAGTGAGTTGAGTCGCGCACGCTGGTACCGGGCCCAGGCGATGGGCGCCAGGATCACCGCGCTCGCCACGTGGGCGCAGAACGTGTCTCGAGCGATCTCGCGTCCTCCGAGAGAGGCCAAGTGCCTCGTGTTCTGCTGGCAGTCTATCACCGGCACTCCTTCCGACTGCAGGATACGCACGAGCGTGGCCAGCGCAATCTTCGAGGCGTCCGTCATGCGCGCGAACATCGACTCGCCAAAGAACATGCGACCGAGACTGACGCCGTACAGCCCGCCGGCCAGCCGGCCATCGACCCAGGTTTCGACCGAGTGCGCGAAACCCTGTACATGCAACGCACCGTAAGCGTCCTTGACCTCGTCCGTGATCCAGGTGCCGACCTCGGCCGAGCGCGGAGCCGCACAGGCCTGCATAACTCCTTCAAAGTCACGATCTATCGTCACCTCTGTCGCGGGATCGGCAGCCGCGCGGCGCAGCACCTTTCCAAGCGACCGCGAAACCCGGAATTCGTCGCAATAGAGAACCATGCGCGGCTCAGGAGACCACCACAGCACCGGTTCGCCCTCGGCATACCAGGGGAAGATGCCCTGCCGATAGGCCGCGAGCAGTCGTTCGACCGTCAGTCCAGCACTGGCGGCCAGCAGGCCGTTTGGTGCCTGCAATGCAGTGTCGACACTCGGAAACGGTTGCCCCTCGGACAGCCAGGGAATCATGCGCCGGGTACGGCGTGGCGCGGAATAGGCGGTTCAATCGCCTCGGTGTGGACGCCGAAGCTGCCGCGCGCACGGTCGCTGAAGTAGTGCCGCAGCGTAGCGGCAACTGTCCGAAACGCAATCTCATTCCAGGGAATCGCGCGTTCGTGAAACAGTTGCACCTCGAGGCTTTCCTCGCCCGGCGCGAAGCTCAGGTCCAGCAGACGCGCCTGAAAGAACATGTGGACCTGCTCGACGTGCGGAACATCGATCACTGAGAACAGCGGGCCGAGCTCGATGCGGGCGCCCGCTTCTTCCAGAGTCTCGCGGACGGCCCCGCCGGCTGTTGTTTCACCGACTTCCATGAAGCCGGCCGGCAGCGTCCACTTGCCATGTCGCGGCTCGATCGCTCGGCGGCACAGCAGGATCTCATCGCCCCAGACGGGAATCGTGCCGACGACGGGGCGCGGGTTGACGTAATGGATCGTGCCGCACTGGTCGCAGCACGCACGCAGACGATTGTCGCCTCCAGGCACGCGCAGCGTGACCGCATTCCCGCACATCGAGCAGTACCGCATGGCAACCGGATCCTCTGTGAACGAGTCTATCTCACCGCCGCGAGCAGTTGCCGAAGTATCGCGGGGCCTGAGGACGCACCTTGGCCCGAACACGTGGGTCGACCCAGGCGCCTTCCCGCGAACGGACTGCTGGCGCGGTCCGCAGCGGCATAATCACGACGTTGAATGCCCGACGACGCCGGGCGCCGGAACTCCAATGCGTCGAGGGGGAGACAGTATGAAGTCGGTCCTGGTTCCGATCGATGGATCGGAGTGTTCGCTGCGGGCCGTGCATTACCTGATCGGCGCCCGCGCGGAAGGTGGCGGCCCGACCCTGCACCTGCTCAATGTCCAGTCGGAGATGACGGGTGACGTTCGCCAGTTTGTTGCGCGCTCCGACATCGACGATTACCGGCGTGAGCAAAGCGACGCGGCACTGCGCCCGGCGCGGGACCTGCTCGATTCTGCCGGCATCGCCTACGAGTCGCACCTCGAAGTCGGCCATGCGGCTGAACGCATTGTCCGGTGCGCCGACGTCAATGGCTGTGACCACATCGTGATGGGGACGCACGGGCGGAGTGCGCTGGCAGATCTCCTAGTCGGTTCGACCACGCTCAGGGTGCTGCACGAGACGCGTCTTCCAGTGGTTCTCGTCAAGTGAGCGCCTGCGTGGCGCGCCCCAACGCCGATCGAACTTAATCAGAAAGCTGAGATGACCGCTCTCGCCTGGTTTGCCTTGGTTGTATTTGCGTTCGCCATCATCTTGATCATCACGAATGTCGTCGACGGCACGGTCGCCGCGCTGCTCGGCGTCGCGGTGATGGTGTGGTTCGGCGTGTTCACCGAAGTCGATGCGTTCCAGCTGGTCGACTGGAACGTCATGGCAATCCTGGTAAGCATCTGGGTCATCGCAGGGTACTTCGGCAAGACCGGTGTTCCGAGCTGGCTCTCGGTGCAGGCGTTGCGGCTGTCGGGCGGGCGGCCCGGACTGCTGGTGATGATCCTCTCGGTGCTCTCCGGCCTGATCTCGATGTTCGTCGACAACGTCGTCGTGATTCTGATGATGGCGCCGGTGGCGTTGCCGCTTGCGCGTGCACTCAAGCTGCCGGTCACGCCGGTCGTGCTGATGATCGGCTTCAGCGCCAACTTCATGGGGACCGCGCTGCTGCTGGGAGATCTGCCGCCGCAGATGTTGCACAGCGTCTCCGGCGCCGAGTTCATGGACTTCATCTGGCAGCAGGGGCGACCGTCGTCGTTTCCGATCCTGATGGTGACGTTTGCTGCGACACTGGGCGCGATGTATGTCTATGGCTTTCGCGCGCACGGCCGGCACCCGGTCGACGTCGAAAAGCTCGGTATCGAGACGCATATTCCCAACAAGTTGTTCGCGACGGTCGTGGTCGGGTGGTTCCTGCTGACGGTGCTCGGAATGGCGTTTCGCCAGGCGCTCGGCGTCAAGCTGGGCTTCATCGCCATGACAGGGGCAATCACCCTCGTACTGCTGCTTGAACTGCTGGGCGACCGCGTGAAGGCGCCGAGCTTCGAGGACATCCTGGGCGAACTGGACTGGCGCGCGATCTTCTTCTACATCGGACTGTTCGCACTGGTGGGCGCGCTCGAGAAGATGCACATCCTCGACCTGCTGGCGGCGGCACTGCGACCACTGTTCATCGAGAACCTTGCGCTTGGGGCAACGCTGCTGTACTGGATTACGGTCCCGATCGTCGGCATCGTCGAGCACGACGCCTACATCCTGACCTTTCTGTACACGATCAAGGAACTGCAGGCCGATGGTGTCGCGGCGTGGCCGCTATGGTGGATGCTGCTGTGGGCCGGAACGCTCGGCAGCAATCTCACGGTGGCCGGCGCGCCGGCCCTGTTCGCAGCGCTGAACATCTGCGAACGCGAGGAGAAGCGCAAGGTCTCGCTGCGCGAGTTCCTGTCGTGGAGCGTGCCGTTCACCCTCATTGCAGCGTTCGTCTGTTACGTGCTGGGCCTGCTGATCTGGGTCCTGCCACACGTCAAATAGCGTGCCGGAGTCATCATGTTCAAGCACTTTCTTCTTCCGACCGACGGCTCCAAGCTGTCCGAGAAGGCCATTCTTGCGGGCGTCGAGATGGCCCGCACTCACGGGGCGAAGGTCACGGGATTCTTCGCCGCACCGGCGCCGACGCCGCTGGTGTACGGCGACTTCATGCCGGTGGGCTACTTGCCGCCTGACGAACACGAAGCGCTGATCCAGAAGGCCAGCAGGCATCACCTGGCAGTTGTCGAAAAGGCCGCGGCCGCGGCCGGCGTCGAGTTCAACTGCCTGTCGGTCACCAGCGACTTTCCGGCCGACGCCATCATCGAGGCGGCACGGCAACAGCACTGCGATCTCATCTTCATGGCGTCGCACGGTCGGCGCGGACTGTCCGGCCTCGTGCTGGGCAGCGAAACGCACAAGGTGCTCACGCACTCGAAGATACCGGTCCTCGTTTACCGCTGAGTGTTGCGGATCGGCGACCCGTCATGCTGCTGATAGCGCGCTGTCGCGGGGCGAATCCGAGGCGCTGGGCGCCACTTGTCTTCGCATGTCTTGCGGCATCGGTTCAACCGTCCTACGCCATCGATCTGCAAGGTCACCGCGGTGCCCGTGGCCTGGCGCCGGAAAACACGATCGCGGGTTTCCGGATTGCGCTCGGACTCGGGGTCACCACACTGGAGACGGACCTCGCGCTGACACGCGACAGCGTCCTGATCCTGTCGCACGAACCGCGACTCGCGGCTGCCTTGACGCGGGGTCACGACGGGACGTGGCTGGCAGCGGACGGCGCGCCCTTCGTGCAGCTCGACTTCGCGGAGGTTGCGCGCTACGACGTCGGCCGCCTGAATCCCGCACAAAAGTACGCTGCCCAGTGGCCGGAGCAGAAGCCGATCGACGGGGAACGCATCCCGACACTGGCCTCCCTCTTCGCGCTGGCGCGCGATGCGCGCTCGCCCGGCGGCAAGCCCGTCCGCTTCAACATCGAAACGAAGATCACACCCGGCGGCGACGTCCCGACCGCAGACGCTGCGGACTTCGCGCGGGCCGTGGTGACTGCGGTGCTTGCGGCCGACATGGCCTCGCGCGTCACCGTGCAGTCGTTCGACTGGCGCACGCTGGTCGAAGTCAGGCGACTGGCTCCAAGCATCGCGACCGTCTGTCTGACGATCGAAAGCAGCGGCATGAATACCGTGCGCGCAGCTCCGGAGGGTGCGTCGCCATGGCATGCCGGTCTAAAGGCCGCGGATCATGGAAACAGCCTGCCGCGGCTCGTCAGGGCTGCCGGTTGCTCGACGTGGTCACCGTTCTGGCGCAATCTGAGCGCGCAGCTCATCGAGGAAGCGCATGCGCTGGACCTCAGGGTTGTCCCATGGACCGTCAACGACCCGGTGGAGATCGAGCGCCTGGCTGCCTTGGGGATCGATGGCCTGATCACCGACTATCCGGACCGTGCACGGCAGCTGCTTGCGGCACGGGGAATCGCGATCGATTAACGGACCAGCGCCGTTCGGCAGATCAGTTTCGATTGCTGTCGAAGTCGCGGCAGACGTCGGTATACTGCCGCTTTACCGGTAACGCCTGAACCCTGACTGCAGCGGGGCAGCGCGCAGACGATGACGAAATACGTGTTCGTTACCGGTGGCGTGGTCTCCTCCCTGGGCAAGGGGATCGCCGCCGCCTCCCTCGCCGCGATCCTCGAATCGCGCGGCCTCAAAGTCACCCTCATCAAGCTCGATCCCTACATCAACGTCGACCCCGGCACGATGTCGCCGTTCCAGCACGGCGAAGTGTTCGTGACCGAGGATGGCGCGGAGACGGATCTCGACCTCGGCCATTACGAGCGTTTCATCTCCGCCAAGATGCGGAAGGTGAACAATTTCACGACCGGCCAGATCTACGAGTCGGTGATCAAGAAAGAGCGGCGCGGCGAATACCTCGGCAAGACGGTGCAGGTCATCCCGCACGTCACCAACGAGATCCAGGAGTTCATCGAGCGCGGCGCACGGGCCGCCTGGGACGGCAAGACCGATGTTGCGATCGTCGAGATCGGCGGCACGGTGGGCGACATCGAATCCCTGCCGTTTGTGGAGGCCGCACGCCAGATGAGCCTGCGGCTCGGTCGGGGCACTTGCTGCTTCGTGCACCTGACGCTCGTGCCGTTCATTCCGATGGCCGGGGAGCTGAAGACCAAGCCGACGCAGCATTCCGTGCAGAAGCTGCGCGAGATCGGAATTTCGCCGGACGTGCTGCTATGCCGCGCCGACCGCCCGATTCCCGATGAGGAGCGCGCGAAGATCTCGCTCTTCTCCAATGTGTCGAACAATGCCGTCATTTCGGTGTGGGACGCCGACTCGATCTACAAGGTGCCCTCGATGCTGCACAAACAGGGGCTCGATGAGATCGTCTGCTTCACGCTCGGCATGCCGTCGCGGCCGGCCGACCTCACGGCGTGGGACAAACTTGTATACGCGCTCGAGCACCCCGAGCATGAAATTCGAATCGGCATGGTCGGCAAGTACGTCGACCTGTCGGACTCCTACAAGTCGCTGAACGAGGCGCTGCGGCACGCCGGCATCCATACGCGCACGCGGGTCGAGATCGATTACGTCGATTCCGAAGCGCTTGAATCCGGCGCGAAGATCGATTTCTCGCGGCTCGATGCGATCCTGGTGCCGGGCGGCTTCGGCAAGCGGGGGACCGAGGGCAAGATGAAGGCAATCCAGTATGCGCGCGAAAACGGCGTGCCTTACCTCGGCATCTGTCTCGGCATGCAACTCGCGACGATCGAGTTTGCGCGCAACGTCTGTGGGTTGACTGGCGCCAATTCGACCGAGTTCGATCCGGACACGCCGCATCCTGTCGTGGCGCTGATCACCGAATGGATGGACCGCACCGGACGGATCGAACGTCGCGACGCGACCTCGGATCTCGGCGGAACGATGCGGCTCGGCGCGCAGAAGTGTCCGGTCGAGCCGGGTACGCTGGCCGCGCGCATCTACGGTGCCGAAGTCAACGAGCGGCATCGGCACCGCTATGAGGTGAACAACATCTACGTGCCGCAACTCGAGGCGCGCGGCTACAAGGTTGCGGCTCGGACGCCGAGCGAGAACCTGCCGGAAATCATGGAACTGCCGGCCCATCCGTTTTTCATCGGCGTGCAGTTTCACCCCGAGTTCACGTCGACGCCGCGCGGCGGGCACCCGCTGTTCAAGGCGTTCGTGGAGGCTGCGCTCGAGCGCGGGCGTTCCCAGCTCCTGGAACGGGTGCAGAAGGTAGCGTAACGGCTCGTGTACCAAGACGAAGGAAGATAGCAATGCGATTGTCGATGCTCGCGGTCACGTGCGTCGCGCTCCTCCTGTTAGTTTCCTCACCTGCATTCGGGCAAGATGGTCCGAAGGCTGAGCGTACGGTCGAGTGAAAATGCGTTTGTGCAACTTCGACGTCGGGCTCGATTTCCCGCTGTTCCTGATCGCGGGGCCGTGCGTCATCGAGTCCGAGCCCATGGCACTCGATACGGCCGGGCGCCTGCGAGACCTGACGCGCGAGTTGGGTGTGCCTTTCATCTACAAGTCGAGCTTCGACAAGGCCAACCGCAGCTCAGGCAAGAGCTTCCGCGGGCTCGGCATCGATGAAGGGTTGCGCATCCTCGCCGTCGTAAGGAAGACCGTTGGGGTGCCGGTGCTGACGGACGTCCACGAAGTGGATGACATCGCACCGGCGGCGGCGGTCGTCGACGTGCTGCAGACGCCGGCCTTCCTGTGCCGGCAGACCGATTTCATCCGCGCTTGCGCGATGAGCGGCAAACCGGTGAATATCAAGAAGGGGCAGTTCCTCGCGCCCGGTGACATGAAGAACGTGATCGACAAGGCGCGCGACGCGGCGCGCGAGGCGGGCCTCTCGGAAGACCGCTTTCTTGCGTGCGAGCGCGGGGCCTCGTTCGGCTACAACAACCTGGTTTCCGACATGCGGTCGCTCGCGATCATGCGCGAGACCGGTGCGCCGGTGGTGTTCGACGCGACGCACTCGGTGCAGCTGCCCGGCGGGCAGGGCACTTCGAGCGGCGGCCAGCGTGAGTTCGTGCCGGTCCTTGCGCGCGCAGCGGTCGCGGTCGGCGTCGCCGGGCTCTTCATGGAGACCCACCCGAACCCCGCCGAGGCGAAGAGCGACGGACCGAATGCGGTGCCGCTCGATCGCATGCGGGAGCTGCTCGAGACGCTGCTCGAGCTCGACCGCGTCGCCAAGCGCAACGGTTTCCTGGAAGCAAAGTTCGCCTGAGCGGAGGTCCAAGATGCCAGTCGCCTATGTGCTCGTCGAGATGAAGATCACCGACCCTGAGCAGTACAAGCAGTACATGGCTGCGGCGCCGGCGACGATTGCCGAGTACGGCGGCGAGTACCTGGTGCGCGGCGGCCGCCACGAAGCGCTCGAAGGCGACTGGCAGCCTGCCCGCGTCGCGGTGTTGAAGTTCCCGAGTTACGAGAAGGCCAAGGCGTGGTATGACGAGGGTACCTACCGGAGCGTGCGCCCGAAGCGTGCCGGGGCGACCGAGTACTTCAACATGATTCTCGTCGAAGGCGTGCCGACGACCTAACCGCGACACCAAGAAGAAAACATGTCCTCCATCGTTGACATCATCGGCCGCGAGATCCTCGATTCGCGCGGCAACCCCACCGTCGAGTGCGACGTACTCCTCGAGTCCGGCGTCATGGGAAGGGCTGCGGTCCCGTCGGGCGCCTCCACCGGCTCGCGTGAGGCGGTCGAGCTGCGTGACGGCGACAAGGGTCGCTACCTGGGCAAGGGCGTGCTCAAGGCAGTCGAGAACATCAACACCGAGATCTCGGAAGCCGTGATGGGGCTCGAGGCGAGCGAGCAGGCGTTCCTCGACCGCGCGTTGATCGACCTCGACGGCACCGAGAACAAGATGCGGCTCGGGGCGAATGCCACGCTGGCGGTGTCGATTGCTGTGGCGAAGGCGGCTGCCGAAGAGGCTGGACTGCCGCTGTATCGGTACTTTGGCGGAAGCGGCGCGATGTCGATGCCGGTGCCGATGATGAACGTCATCAACGGCGGGGCTCACGCAAACAACAACCTCGACCTGCAGGAGTTCATGATCGTGCCCGTCGGGGCGCCAAGTTTCAGCGAGGCGGTCCGTTATGGCGCCGAGGTGTTCCACGCGTTGAAGAAACTGATCCACGACCAGGGCATGAGCACTGCGGTGGGTGACGAAGGTGGCTTCGCTCCCAACGTGAAGAACCACGAAGAAGCGATCAAGCTGATTTTGTCGGCGATCGACAAGGCAGGCTACGAGGCCGGCACCCAGGTGGCGCTCGCGCTCGACTGTGCGGCGAGCGAGTTCTACAAGGACGGCAAATACCACCTGGCGGGCGAAGGCCTGACTCTCGATGCTCAGGGCTTCACGAATCTGCTCGCAACCTGGTGCGAGAAGTACCCGATCATTTCGGTCGAAGACGGCATGCACGAAAGCGACTGGGCGGGCTGGGCGCATCTGACGGCCTCTCTCGGCAAGAAAGTGCAGCTGGTGGGCGACGATCTGTTCGTCACCAACACGCGCATCCTGCGCGAAGGCATCGCCAAAGGCATCGCCAATTCGATCCTCATCAAGATCAACCAGATCGGCACGCTGACCGAGACCTTCGCGGCGATCGAGATGGCCAAGCGCGCTGGCTATACCGCAGTCGTGAGCCACCGATCGGGCGAGACCGAGGACGCGACGATCGCCGACATCGCAGTCGGCACCAACGCGCTGCAGATCAAGACCGGTTCGATGAGTCGGTCGGACCGGATCGCGAAGTACAACCAGTTGCTGCGCATCGAAGAGGACCTGGGCGACATCGCCAGCTACCCGGGTCGCGGCGCCTTCTACAACCTGCGCTGATCGATGCGGATCCTGGCCATCGTCCTCGGCGCGCTGCTGCTGGCGATCCAGTATCCGTTGTGGTTCGGCAAGGGCGGCTGGCTTCGGGTCAAGGAACTCGAGCGCCAGCTTGCCGCGCAACGCGCGACCAATGCGGTGCTCGGGGCCCGCAATGCGGAGGCCGCCGCCGAAGTTTCCAGCCTGCGCGAGGGAAATGAAGCCATCGCCGAGCGTGCCCGCTTGCAGCTGAACATGGTGCGCGAAGGCGAGGTCCTGTTTCAGTTCGTCGGCACACGCTCCGATCCGGCCGGCACGTCCGCGCCGACGCGCTGAGTGAGGCTGCCTTGCTGGCGCACTGCGCGCCGAGCGAACCAGCGGTGAGTGTCGGTACCTGTGCGCAGTCGGACCGCGGACGCAACACCGGAGGGCGAAGGTGAACCTTCATCGGCTACTCAAGCAGCGTGAGGAACGCGGCGAACTTTTGCGTATCGGGCTGATCGGCGCCGGTAAGTTCGGCTCGATGTTCCTGTCACAGGTGCGCCACACGCCGGGCATGCGCGTGGTCGCGATTGCGGACCTCAGCCCGGAACGTGCCCGCGACGCGTTGCGCCGCGTGGGCTGGGCGGACTCCGCGATCGCATCGCTGCGCTACTTCGAAGACGCGTGCCGCATGATCGACGAACCCGACATCGACGTCGTCATCGATGCGACCGGCTCGCCGAGTGCGGGCATCGCACATGTATTGGCGTGTTGCGAGCGCGGCAAGCACATCGTCATGGTCAACGTCGAGGCCGATGCACTCGCGGGCCCGTTGCTGGCTCGGCGGGCTCACGAGGCAGGCATCGTTTACTCGCTCGCGTATGGCGATCAGCCGGCGCTGATCTGCGAACTGGTCGATTGGGCGCGCGCCTGCGGGTTCGAAGTCATCGCCGCCGGCAAGGGAACCAAGTATCTGCCGGAATATCACACATCGACGCCAGCGACGGTGTGGCAGTACTACGGGCTCACGGAAGACGACGCGCGGCGCGGTGGTCTGAACGCCCAGATGTTCAATTCGTTCCTCGATGGTACGAAGAGCGCGATTGAAATGTGCGCAGTGGCCAATGCCACCGGCCTGAACGCACCGGAAGGTCTGAGCTTTCCGCCCTGCGGAGTGGATGAGCTGCCGTCGATATTGCGGCCGGTCAGTGACGGCGGCGTGCTGCATCAGCGCGGACAGGTCGAGGTGATCTCGAGCCTGAAGCGGGATGGCAGCCCCGTGTTCCGCGATCTGCGCTGGGGCGTGTACGTCGTTTTCGCCGGCGGCAGCGAGTATGTGGAACGCTGCTTCAAGGAGTACGGCCTGGTCACCGATCCGAGCGGACAGTATTCGGCGCTGTACAAGCCGTTTCACTTGATCGGCCTCGAACTGGGCATCAGCGTCGCGAGTGTCGGTTTGCGCGGAGAACCGACCGGAGCGCCGATCGGCTTCAATGCCGACGTCGTCGCGACGGCGAAGCGCGACCTGGCTACGGGCGAGACGCTGGATGGCGAAGGCGGCGCGACCGTCTATGGCCGCGTGCTGCCGGCAGCCGAGTCGTTGCGGCTCGAAGGACTCCCACTGGGCCTGGCGAACCATGTTCGACTTCGCAACAATGTGGGTGCCGGGCAGACAGTGCGCTGGAGCGACGTCGAGATCGACCAGGACGATCCGGCCGTGGCGTTCCGTCGAGAAATGGAGCACGCCGAGTTTGGCAGCACGGCCTGAGCACCACAAACGTCACACGATGGACTTGTGGCACCGCGGTCGAGTTCGAAACGGCTCGCTTGCGGCTGAGGCAGTGGCGCGATGCGGACCGCGAGCCGTTCGCCGCACTGAACGCCGATCCCGTGGTCATGGAGTACTTCCCGTCGACACTCTCCTGGCAGGCGGTTGATGCCAGCATCGAAGCGTGGCGGGTGCAGTTTGCGCAGCGGTGCTCGAGCAACTGGGGCGCGGAAGAGCGCGATTCGGGCGAGTTCAGCTGGACGTGACGCCGAGCACGTACCCATGAACTGGCTCGAACTGCGCATTCCGCCGGTCGCATTGGCATTGATAGGTGCCTTGGGCATGACCGCTTGCGCGCAGTGGCTGCCTGCGTGGCAGCTCACGCTTACCGGCTCGACTGCCGTGGCGACTGCGCTCGCGCTTGTCGGTGCCCTCGTGGTGCTACTCGGCGTATACGAATTCAGGCGCTCTCGCACGACTGTCAATCCGGTCCGGCCCGGCAATGCGACTTGCGTCGTCTCCCATGGCATCTACCGGGTCAGCCGCAACCCGATGTACCTCGGGCTTGCGCTCGCGCTGCTGGCACTGGCCGTGTATCAGGCTCACGCGCTTTCGCCCGTGTGGGTGGCCGGTTTCGTCGTCTACATGACGCGGTTCCAGATCAGGCCCGAAGAGCGCGCACTCGTCTCGAAGTTCGGCGCCGAGTACACCTCGTACATCGAATCGGTGCGCCGCTGGATCTGAGGCCGCGAGAAGAATCTGGACCGAATGCCAGTGCCACCGCGGAGATCGTGGACAGTTGCGCTCGCAGGATCTAGTCTGGACGTCACTAAGTCGACCGGTAGGAGAGGTCACCATGGGACTCCGCGTTCTGAGATGCGCATTGCTTGCGGACAATCCGGCTTGAGTGACGTGACGGACGCCGATGCCATTGCGGACTATGGGGCGCGCGGCGACGTCTATGGCCTGATCGTCGCGGCGCTGACGAAGGCGTCAAAGCCGCTGGAAAGCCTGAGCGTCGAAGACCTGGCGCCGGTCGATCACTTTCATGCCCGCGGCTTCCCCGCCACGGTCGAACTGGCGGACCGCCTTTCTATCAAGGCTTGCGAGCACATTCTCGACATTGGTTGCGGTCTGGGTGGACCTGCCCGCTATATCGCGCAACGGTTCGGATGCAAAGTCAGCGGCGTGGACATCACTGCGCCGTTCATCGAGGCAGCGAACAAGCTGACGGCGTGCCTGCACATGGAAGATCGGGTGCATCTCGAACTGGGTGACGGGCAGCACCTGCCTTATCCGGATTCTGCTTTCGATGGAGCCTATGCACAGCACGTCACGATGAACGTCGCTGATCGCCCGAGGTTCTTCGCGGAGGCCTATCGAGTCCTCAGGCCGGGCGGCTTCTTTGCGCTGACCGAACACGGCCTCGGCCCGACGGGAAGTCCGCACCACCCAGTTCCGTGGTCCGAGGATGGCAGCGGCGCCTATCTGATTTCGCCCGCCGACACTCAGGCGACACTGGAAAGGGCAGGGTTCTCAGGGGTCGTCATCGAAGATACAGGCGCCAAGTACCTGGCGGGATACCGGGTCGCGATCCAGAAGGCGCAGAAAGGTGAGTTGCCTCCGCTCGGGGTCCACATACTCATGGGCGACACCGCGCTGCAAAAGATACGCAATGCCGCGCGCAACATCGAAGATGGTCGCACCCGACCCATCGAGGTGTTCTGCAGCAAGCCGCAGTGAGGGTCACCAACGTTCCGCGTGCAGCCCAGGCGGAGACTTCTCGTGAGGGGCTAAATGGGTAAGGGCAGGCTGGAAGCATTCAGCGACGGAGTCATCGCGATCATCATCACCATCATGGTGCTCGAAATGAAGGTGCCGCACGGTGAGGATTTCGATTCTCTGCTGCCGCTTGTCCCGATCCTGCTCAGCTACGTCCTCAGCTTCGTCTACGTCGGCATCTACTGGAACAATCACCACCACATGCTCCATGCGTGCACGAAGGTTTCCGGGTCTGTCCTGTGGGCCAATCTGCACCTGCTCTTCTGGCTATCCCTCTTTCCGTTTGCGACCGGCTGGATGGGTGAGAACCACTTCGCAGCGATGCCATCGGCGCTGTATGGAGTGGTGCTCCTCATGGCGGCGTGCGCCTACTGGATTCTGCAACAGACGCTCATCGCGTCGGAGGGCACGGCGTCATTACTGAAGTCCGCCGTTGGCGCCGACTGGAAGGGGAAACTTTCGCCGATTGCATACATCGTGGCGATCGGGTCGACCTTCTTCACGCCATGGGTGGCGCAGGCCATTTATGTCGCCGTTGCGCTGATCTGGCTGATTCCGGATCGCAGGATCGAACGCGTGCTGCAGAACGGACGGCACTGACTACGCCGAGCTTCGCGCGCGCGCCGAAGGTTCAATCACCCTCAGCTGCGCACGCGCGGGTCGCTCATCGCCGGCGGCTTGCGCTAAGTGCCAGGTAATTGCCTGCCAGCGCCAGAAAGGCCCCGATGGCTGCCGTCGCTGTCCATTGGTAACCCTCAAAGATGGTGCTCAGGCCCAGGGCCACGACGGGGATGACGACAGCAGTGAAGCTGGCCCTATCGGCGCCGATGCGTTGGATCAGCTTGAAGTAGGCTCCGAAGGCGACGATGCTGCCGAAGACCGCCAGGTACACGAGAGACGCGACGTAGGCGGCTCCCCAGTCGAACGCCCAGGCGGAGCCGCCGATCCAGGCGACGGCGGCTGCAGTCAGGGCGCCATAGCCCATGCCCCACGCCGTGCCGCTCATCACCGGCACTTTCTCCCGCTGCAGTCGCACGGTGACGAGGTTTCCCATGGCTGCGATGACCGTCGACCCCAGCGCAAAGGTCACGCCGATGGCCGTGCTGCCGCCGGCGGTGGCCGCGCGCAGTTCCGGAAGGAACAGCGATGCAATGCCGGCGACTCCGATGACCGCGCCGAGCGCGACCCGAGGTGGCACCGGCGTTCCGAACACCAAACGGGAACCGAGGGGGACCAGGAACACCAGCGTCGAAAAAGCGACGGCCACCAGTCCGGAAGCCACGTAGCGCTCGGCCACGTACACGCCCACATAGTTGAGCCCGAACAGTGTCGCCCCCTGCGCCGCGAGCCAGGCGTGCGTCCGCAGCGAGAAGCCGAGCGGTCGGCCGCGCACGCGGCACCCGACGAAGAGAATCGCCGATGCAAGGGCAAAGCGGTACACAACGGAAACCTCGGGCTCGACACTTCCCAGCTGGAAGGTGATCGCAAGCCAGGTTGATCCCCAGATGACGGTAGCGACCGCAAAAAGAATGGCTGGGTTGTTCATGACATCCTGCTGTCGTGCGCTGCACGAGCGAGGCGGGTCGTAATCTAGCAGCGGCCGAGTCTCGCAGCGGTCGACAGCCGGCGTTGCGAGACCTGTGCCGATTCAGGGCTCCGACGAGTCGTAACCATTGGTCAACGAGAAAGAGAAAAGTGCGAATGATTGCGACAAATAAACGCGGCGGCGACATCGCGTTGATCACCGGCGCGTCCTCGGGCATCGGTGAGGCACTGGCAAAGCGCTTTGCCAGCGGCGGACACTCCCTCGTGCTGGTCGCACGTAATGTCACCAGGCTCGAAGCGCTCGCCGCAGCGCTCACGACCGAACACCGCGTCAAGGTGTGGGTGCAGGCAGCCGACCTGGCGCGGCCCGGTGCAGCGCAGACACTGTCCGCTGCGTTGAAGCGCAAGCGCATCGGCATCGACGTGCTGGTCAACAACGCGGGTGTCCTGCATCAGGGCCTGTTTGCCTCCACGCCACCGCGGCAGCACCGGGAGATGATCGACCTCAATGTCGCTGGCCTGACGGAAATGCTGGCGCAGTTTCTGCCGCCGATGTGCAAGCGCGGTCGCGGACGCGTGCTCAATGTGGCGTCGGTCGCGGCGTTCCAGCCGATTCCCAGCCTGGCCACCTATGCCGCGACCAAGGCATTCGTGCTTTCGCTCACCGAGTCACTCGCCGAAGAACTCAGTGAGTGCGGCGTCACCGTCACCGCGCTTTGCCCCGGCATCACTTCCACCCATATGCTGCGCAGCGCGACTGCGGCAAATGCCCACTTGTCGAAATTGCCCGGGTTTCTGATTGGCAATGCAGGTAGCGTGGCCGACGAGGGCTACCGGGCCTGCATGCAGGGGGAGGTGATTGCGATTCCCGGCGCGATCAATCAGGCCCTAAGCTTCGCATCCCGAAGCACGCCGAAGTGGTTGCTGCGGCGAATCGCCGGCACACTTGCGCGGCGCGCACAGTAGGCAGCGTTGGCGAACGGCGGCGCTGCCCCCGGACAAGCTCTTGCGGATGTCGCACGCAGCGCTCAAGCACCGACATTGCGCACAGTCGAATCAGAACGGGCGGCGCAGAGGACGACGTGACTGACATACGAAACCAAGGGCACATCGTTGCACTCGGCGGCGGCGGCTTTTCCATGGAACCCGAGAACGCGCTGCTGGACGACTTCATTCTCTCGCTGTCACGGCGTCGGCCTGCGCGGGTGTGCTTCATTCCCACGGCCAGTGCTGATGCTGCAACGTACATCACCAAGTTCTATCGCGCGTTCAGCGGGCGGTGCATACCGACAGATCTGACCCTCTTCGACTCGCCGGCTTTGCCGCGACGGCCGGCACTGACCAAGGACTTGGCGGCGTTTGTCCGGGCGCAGGACGTGTTCTATGTCGGCGGGGGAAACACCGCCAATCTGCTGGCGGTATGGCGTGCACATGGGCTGGACGTGCTGCTGCGCAGGGCATGGCGCGCTGGCGCGGTCCTGAGCGGGATCAGTGCCGGCATGCTCTGCTGGTTCGAGGGGGGACTCACGGATTCATTCGGTAGCTACCAGGCGCTTGACGCGGCCTCGGCCTGCTTCGGGGCACCGCATGCCCGCACTACGATGGCGAGCCGAAGAGGCAGGCGGCCTTCCGCCGGCTGGTTGCGCAACGTGCATCGGCCGGCTATGCCGCGGACGACGGCGCGGCACTGCACTTTGAAGGCAGGCGCCTGCGCGAAGTCGTCAGTTCGCGCCCCGCCGCGCGTGCCTTCCGCGTGCATTGCAGAGGCGGCGTGGCCGTTGAGACCCCGCTTAAGGTGCGCTACCTCGGGAAGTGACCGTCGGCGCCGGTGTAGAGACTAAGCAGGAAGGTACGTCAACCTAATCGCGTCCTCGCCGATTCGATCGCTGGCCACAAGGCGGAGCGGCGTCCGGGGAGCGGCGAAAAACGGTTTGCCGCGACCAAGCACGATGGCACTTTCGGGCAGCGGCGCGTCAGTGAAACACGATCGTTCGGCCGTGGTGCACGATGATCTTGTTCTGCAGGTGATTCCAGATGGCGCGCGAAAGCACGATCTTCTCGATGTCGCGCCCGGAACGTACCAAGTCCTGCACCGTATCGCGATGAGATACCCGCATCACGTCCTGCTCAATGATCGGGCCTGCGTCCAGCGTCTCGGTCACGTAATGCGCCGTCGCACCGACCATCTTTACGCCGCGAGCGCGCGCCGAGTGATAAGGACGCGCGCCCGGAAACGCGGGCAGAAATGCGTGGTGAATGTTGATGATCCGGTTCTCATAGGCCCGCACGAAACGCTCCGAGAGAATCTGCATGTACTTCGCCAGTACCAGAAGGTCGATCCGGTGCTCGGCAAGCAGCGCCAACTGCGCTTCCTCGACCTCGGCCTTGTTGTCGGCTGTCACCGGCATGGCGCGGAATGCAATACCGAACCTGTCCGCGACGGACTTCAGATCCGGATGGTTGGCGACGATCACCGGAATTTCCACGGGCCACTCGCCTGAATAAGTACGCGCCAGGATGTCGTACAGACACCATGGCTCCTTGGACACGAACGCGGCCATGCGCAGCAGACGGTCGGAAAAGCTCAGCGACCAATGCGCATCTTCGCCACGGGCCAGCGTCGTCAAGTGATCGCCTATCTTGTCGTCGGCAACGGTGAAGTTCGCCAAATCCCATTGCAGTCGCGTGTAGTAACGATTGATCTCGTTGTCCACGTAGTGGTCGTGGTACACGATGCGGCCACCGTTTGCTTGCACAAAGCGCGTCAGATCGGCCGCTATCCCCACATGCAGGTCGCAATGCAGCAACAGCGTTACCGAGCGGCTGTCAGCGATGCTGCGTATCTGTTCCATCACAGGCTCCCCGCGCATAACGTCAGGCTGATGACTGGTGCCGAGCGAATCTAATGGAGGTCGGCACTTCTGCTCCTGGCCGGCTTGAGACCAGGACTCTGAACCGACGGTCTCGCGCGAAAACGGTTGTGTCTAGCGAATCTCCAAGACCGCCTCGACTTCGACGGCGACTCCATATGGCAGTGCCGCTACCCCAATTGCCATTCGCGTGTGCCGCCCCGCCTCACCAAAGACCTGAACGAAGAGGTCAGAAGCTCCGTTGATCACCTGCGACTGACCAGAAAACTCCGGCACCGAGTTGACGTAGCCCGCAATCCGAATACATCGACTTACGCGGTCGAGGTCGCCGTCCAAAGCGAGTCGAGCCTGCGCAACCAGATTCAGCGCGCAAAGGCGCGCCGCTTGTTGACCGTCTTCAACCAAGAATTCGCGACCGAGCTTACCGATGAACCGCCGCTCGCCGTTCCATTGTGAAAGCTGGCCGGTGAGAAAAAGCAATTTACCGGATCGAGCGAATGGAACGTAGTTCGCCCCGGGCGTACTCGGGACGGGGAGTTCGATACGCAGCGTCTTAAGCCGCTCGTCTACCAGTGACGGCATACAGCTCTCCTGAAGCGCCGCTCGCGCACTTACGAAGAGATCAAGGATACGGCGCCGCGCGGGTCCGCTTTCGGGCGCGTCTCAGTCCGGTAAGTCCGCAGTTGGTCGGCTGCTGCCCGAAAGCCGCAGCGGGAAGGACGTCGCCTTCAGCGTTTCGGGGTCTTTGATACGCAGCGTTGCAGAACTGAAATCCAGCGATTACCGTGGCCCGCAACAATTGCATCCGGTTGGCGGCGCACTCCACAGGTGATGCCGGGACAGTCGAACGCAGGAGTCAGGCATGAACGTCATATCGATCGAGGCCGCAGCTCGATCTAGGACCGAACCGCGGTTCCGGATTCTCATCGGTCAATTCGAGCTGCTGCGTCGATTCAGCGCCAAGCTCGGCCCCTATGTCCTGCTGGAGCTGCTCTTGCCGGGAGGGACATTGCTTGCGCTGCTCCTCGTTCTGTATCAGCGCTGGAAGCTCAACGCGGGAAGTCTGCCGACACTGATCGGGCTGGCGTCACCTCCTGCGCTCGTGAGCACGCTCGGGCGAGGCATCCTTGCCATGCAACCCGAAGGCAAAGACGAGGAACGCTCGTGGAATGCGCCGCTGGGCATAGTTCGCTCCGCTCGAGCGCCTGCTCAACCAAACTTCTGAAGAGCGCGCGCCGAGGTTTCCATCAAATGTCTCACGGAGCAAGCGCAATGGTTGTCATGCAGGTCACTGCCGCCCGTTGGAAGTCGTCGTTCCCTTTCGATTCGACCTATGCAGCGCTGACGCTGACCGCGCTGCTGTGGTCGACCAACTTCATCATCGGCCGCGCGGTGCGGGACGACGTCTCGCCAGCGACGCTGAACTTCCTGCGTTGGGCGATTGCGTTGCTGATCCTCGTGCCGATCACGCTGCGCGACCTGCAAGCGCACCGCGCGACGCTCATACGTCACTGGAAGCTGATCGCGCTGCTCGGTTTCACTGGCATCGCTGCGTTTCAGACACTCGGTTACGTCGCGCTGAGGACGACGACCGCGCTCGACACGGTCCTGCTGCTTGCGCTCGCACCACTGGCCATCGTCGCTCTTTCGTGGCTGGCGCTCGGCGAGCGCGTCACACGCGTCCAGGCGTTGGGACTCGGTATCTCTCTCGTCGGCGCCGCCGTGCTGATCCTTCACGGTGATCCAGCAACGCTGGCCGAAGTGCGTTTCAACGCCGGCGACCTCTGGATGCTTCTTGCGGTCGTTCTATGGGCCGTCTACTCGGTTCTCTTGCGCCGCCGCCCGGCCGAAGTGCCGCCGCTCGCGCTGCACACGGTGTCCGTCGCCGCGGGAACGCTTTGGATGCTTCCGGCATTCGGCTGGCAAGCGTTGCACGGAAGCGCGCTTCCGAGCAGCATGGCGGCCTGGACGGCAGTTGGATTTATCGCCGTGTTTTCTTCGGCGTTCGCCCACGCGCTGTGGGTGCGCGGCGTGGCGACAATCGGTCCGAATCGCGCCGGCGTGTTCATTCACCTGATTCCGGTTTTCGGCGCCGTCCTGGCGATCACATTCCTGGGTGAAGAACTGGCCGCCTACCACGTCGCCGGTGCGGCGCTCGCGCTGTGTGGCATTGTGTTGACAAGCCGGAAGTAGCTGGACGGAATCATCGGTTCC
>CAVRVM010000014.1:0-820950 GCA_963724605.1 uncultured beta proteobacterium | reverse complement strand
CTGAGGTGTGGCCGGCGACTCGCGCCGCCATACTGGAGGCGACGTGGAACGAAGAGTCGAAGCGTTGCTCGCATGCGTCCCGAAGAGCACGCTGACACGGGTCACGTCGCTACGCCGCGCCGCTGCGCCATCGCGCTGCCGATCGCCTTCCAGTCGGCCGCGCTGAAGGCTCGCTTCATGGCGGGCATCACGACGCCTTCCTCGACCTCGATGTGGTGACGATAGGTCCGGCCGAACTTCTCGACCTGGCCGGCGTCGAGTTGCGCCGCAACGCCACGCTCAATCTGCTCGAGGACGGCATCGAGCGACGACCAAAGGACCTCGTTGGAGCGGTGTTCGGCCATCAGCGCATCAATCGCGGCGCGGGTCCGCGTCTCGTCGTCGGGCGAAACCACGGCCGGCGGCTCGGCGAGCCAGCGCAGCAGGCGCGGAAACAGGTCGGCTTCCTCGTCGGCGTGATGGCGCGGCGCGGCCTCGTTGAAGTAGCGGCGGATCGACGTCGCCGACTGCAGCGCCTCGGCATCGGCGCCGTGCTGCGCGACGTGCAACCGCAGCCGCTCGAGCAGATTGCAGAAGCGCAGCACGCGCTCGTGGCACGCGAGCCACATTTCGACGGGCTCGTCGAAGCCTGCGCCGGGGCTGCGAAACTCGATCGTCGATGTCATGGGCGGGCCTTCCGGATTGTCTCCCGCGGGTTGGACCGCTGCCAGCCGCGATCGATCACCCCCAGATCCGTCGAATTGTCCCCCAGGGAGCCTCCGCAAAACCCATGATGCCCGCGGCGCGGTCTTGGCGGGATGAGCCGCGCGAAGCACCGACGAGACCATTGCCCGAGGCAAGGCGAGGAGGTGCGACAAAGCGGATCGCCCGCCAAGACCACGCCCCGGAGGGTTTGTGCGCTGAGCAGCGGCAAAGCCGCTGTGCGCACGATGTGCCGTCAGCGGCTGGTGCGGCCGACCGGCCGCACGGGCCGCGCTCGCGTTGTTGCGCGCCTCGTGCTTGAGCACCCGCCAAGCACCTTCGCCACGCGCCTAGCGATCATCGGCATTGCGCACAAACGCGGGCATCAGCGGTTATGCGGAGGCTCCCTAGCACGACACCTCGGCGCCCCGCCGCGCGTACCAGTGCCAGGTCCCGACCAGGCAACTCAGGTAGAACACGCTGAAGAAGACCAGTGCCGCCACCGGGCTGCCCGTCAGGTTGATCGACGTGCCATAGGCGATCGGGATGAAAGCCAGGCCAAGCGCTGCGACGGCCGAGCTGAAGCCCAGCGTCGCCGCGCCTTCGGTGGCACCTATGCGGCGGGCCTCTTCCATCCCCGCCTTGTCGTTCGGGTCCTTGACCCCGCGCTCGCGCAGCGTGCGAAAGATGATCGGGATCATCCGGAACGTCGAGCCGTTGCCCACTCCTGCTGCGACGAACAGTGCGATGAACGCCAGCACGAAGCCGATCAGGCTGCCGCCGGTGCCCGCACCGGGAAGGAAGATTGCCGCTGCAAGCGGCGCGATCGTCATCAGAACGAAGACGCCGACAGTGATCCGGGCCCCGCCCACGCGGTCGGCCAGCCAGCCGCCGATGGGGCGCACCAGCGCGCCGAGCAGAGGTCCGACGAAGGCGAATGCGAATGCGTCGACCGTCGGGAACTGGGTGTTGACCAGCATCGGGAAGCCCGCCGCCAGTCCGATAAACGAACCGAAGGTGCCCAGGTAGAGCCAGCTCATCCGCCACTGCTGCTTGTTGCGGAGGATCGACACCTGTTCGGCGAAACCGGCACGCACGCTGGCGATGTTGTCCATGCCGAACCATGCCGCGATCACGGACAGAACGATCAGCGGCACCCAGATAAACCCGGCGTTCTGCACCCACACCGGCACCACCGCGCCCGCGACCTCACGCGTCTGCGCGCTGCCGCCCATGACGAGCAGCGCGCCACCGTACATCGCGAGCGGCGCGATCAGCTGCGCCAGCCCGACACCTAGGTTGCCCACCCCCGCGTTCGCGCCCAGCGCCGTGCCCTGCAAACGTTTCGGGTAGAGAAAGCTGATGTGCGCCATCGAGGACGAGAAATTGCCTGCGCCCAGACCGCACAGCAGCGCGATCGCCGCGAACACTGCATAGTTGGTGTTCGGATCCTGGACCGCGAAGCCGATCCACAGCGTCGGAAGCAACAGCATCGTTGTGCTCCACACGGTCCAGTTGCGCCCGCCGAAGATTGGTACGACGAACGAATACAGCGCGCGGAAGACTGCGCCAGAAATCCCGGGCAGGGCGGCCAACCAGAACAGTTGGTTGGTCGTGAACTTGAAGCCAATGCGCGGCAGCTCGACGACGATCACGCTCCACACCACCCAGACCGCGAACGCCAGCAGCAGCGCGGGCATCGACACGAGCAGGTTGCGCGTGGCGATGCGCCGGCCCGTTGCCGTCCAGAACGCGTCGTCGTCGGGCCTCCAGTTGACAAGGACGTGGCGGCGTCGACGCGTCGGCTCGATCAGGTCGGCGCCTGCAAGCGCCGCGCGGGCATCGGCGTGCTCGGCAAGGATGCCTTCGCGCTCGTTGCGCTCGGCGATCCACATCCAGATCATCGTGACGACGATCACGAGGGTCATCAGCATGAAGCAGCTGCTGCGCACGCCGACGACGTCGGCCGCGACGCCGAACATGATCGGCAGCGTGAATCCGCCCAGGCCGCCGATGACACCAACAATGCCGCCGACCACGCCCATGCTGGTAGGGTAGTGGTCAGCAAGGCTGCGGTAGACGCTGGCTTTGCCGAAGCCCTGCGCGAGGCCCACGATTAAGATCAGCACCGTGAACAGCACGATACCCACGCCGATGTCGATCGACCGGTCGCCCTTGATGCCGTGGATGATCATCGTCGTCGGCGGATAGCTCAGCAGGAACATGCAGATCAGGCTGATCCACATGACCCACCAGGTGACGGTATTCCCGCCCCATTTGTCGGACGCCCATCCGCCCAGCGCGCGGATGGCCCCCGAGGGCAGGTCGAACAGGATCGTCAGGAAAGCCGCGGTTGCCAGCGGCAGGCCATATTGGCCGACGTAGTACTTGGGCAGCCACAGCGCCATGGCGACGAAGGCGCCGAAAACGAAGTAGTAGGCGAGGCCGAAGCGCCAGACCCGAACGTCGAGCAAGGGCATCAACTGCTCCGACAGCTTGGGAACCTTGCGGCCTTTCTGCGCGTCTGTGCGATGCAGCGGGTCTTGAGTCGTCGTGAACCAGAAAACTACCGCCATCACCAGCATGGCGACCGCATAGACCTTAGGAACCGCCCGCCACGAGGCGGTCGCCGAGGCCGCGATGATCAGCGGGGCGATGAACTTGGTAAGCGACGAGCCCGCGTTGCCCGCGCCGAAGATCCCCATCGCCGTGCCTTGCCGCTCTTTGCTGAACCAGGCCGACGTGTACGCGATGCCCACCGCGAACGAGCCACCGGCGACACCGATGAACAACCCCAGCACCAGGTACTGCCAGTACTCGGTCGCGTACGTGAGCAGCCAGGTGGGAACCACCACGGAGAGCATCTGAACGAAGTACACGATGCGCCCGCCGTAGCGATCGGTGAGGATGCCCAGCGGCAGGCGTATCAGCGATCCGGTCAGGATCGGTGTGGCCACCAGCAGGCCGAACTCGGTCTCGTTGAGATTAAGCTCGGCCTTGATCTTCACGCCGATGATGGAGAACATTACCCAGACCGCGAAGTTCACCGCAAAGGCAACCGTGCTCGCGGCTAGCGCCGAGATCTGCTCGCGGTTGTAGGCCGGTTTGATTGCGTTGGCGGTCGTCACGATGCCCTCTCTTCTGCTGTTCGATGTGCCTGTGAAGTTGAATGCATGCGATGGCAGCCGGCTGCTGTCCGTATGGCGCCACGTGCGAGGAGTGGAACTGCCTTCATCCCGCCATCAGCTTTCTGTCGCCGGCACACCGCTGCTGTCGAGCGAGAGCTGCGCCTCGACGTTGCGCACGAGGAGAAGCTCGCCCGGCCCCGGTGAGGAGGTACGGCACGACGCGTGAGTCGCTGCAGCCAATGAAAAGCGTCAGCGGCCGCTGGCCGGCGTCGACGAGCTGCTGGAACTGATACTTCGGAAAGGCATCGCTCTTGAAGCGCCGCAGCCGTTCGAGCAGCTCGTCCGGCATCGCGCGCCTCGCGGCCGTTCACTGCACCAGCGGCGTGGCAGCGGACGCGACCTCGACGCCTTCGATCCGCGCCTGTCCGGCGAGCAGCTGCAGGTACTGGCGCAGCGCGGTCGCGTACGCCTGCCGTTCGAGCGTCTGGCGCACCGCGCGCTGCACGGCCTCGTACGGCGGCACCGTTCCCGCCTCGCGTTCTAGCACCTCGACGACGTGAAAGCCGAAGCGGCTGCGCACCAGCCGCGGCAGCACGCCCACCTCGGGGCTGCCCGAACACTTCACGCGCGAACTCGGGCGCGCACTCGGTGGCTGTCAGCCAGCCGAGCTCGCCGCCCTCGCGCCCGCTCGGGCAGTTCGAGAGCTGCGCGGCGGCCTCGACGAAGCGGTCCGCTTCACCGCGAACGCGCGCGCGCAGATCGATCAGGCAGGCCTCGGCGCGCTTACGCAGGATGTCGATGTCGACGCCCGGCGTCACGGCGAACAGCACGTGGCGCAGGTGCACCCGCTCGCCGATCGCGTAGCGCGTCGCATTGGCCGCATGAAAGCGCTGGCAGGTCGCCTCGTCGGCCTCGGGCCGGACCACCGCCTGGTCGAGCAGCGACCTCGATCGCCGCGGCGGCGGCTTCGCTGATCGCACCGCCGGACTGGCGGCGGGATCGTCGGTCGCCGAGCAGTCCTGCGCCGATCGCGGCCTGCCGCAGCAGTTCGACGCTGGCGCGGCTGCGCAGTTCGTCGGCCGTCAGCGTTTCGTCCGGTTCGGCTAGCTGGCACGCCATTGACGCTCGGCCTCAGGCGCGAGGTTCGCGGATTCTGGCGCGCATCACGCGGCCTTGCTCGGCAGGTTCTGTCCGGCCGGCACGTTCAGCCGGCGCGAGCGCACGATCTGGTACGGCCGGAACAGATAGACGCATCGACGCCGAAGCCGCTCCAGACATGCACCAGCCGGCTGAACGGCAACAGCAGGAAGATCGTCATGCCCAGCACCATGTGCACCTTGAATGGCCAAGCGATCTCGGCCAGAAGATTGGCATCGGGACGGAAGGTCGCAACGCCCTGCAGGTAGGCCGACAGGATCAGCATCGCGTGCGCGTCGACGCGGTGCGCGTACGACAGAGGCAGCGTGATCAGACCGAGCAGCAGCTGCACCCACAGGATGATCAGGATCGCGAGATCGGTGCGATGGCTGGTCAGGCGGATGCGCGGGTCGAACATGCGACGGTGCAGCAGCATCGTCAGCCCGATGAAGCACATCGTCCCGGCGATGCCGCCCGAGATGATGGCCATCAGCTGCTTGTGCGGCGGGCTGATGAAGGGCTCGTAGACCCAGTGCGGCGTCAGCAGACCGACGGTGTGCCCGAACAGCAGGAACAGGATGCCGATGTGGAACAGGTTGCTGCCCCAGCGCAGCTGTTTCGCGCGCAGCATCTGCGACGAGTCGCTCTTCCACGTGTACTGGTCGCGATCGAAGCGCGCGAGGCTGCCCATCAGGAAGAACGCCAGGCAGATGTACGGATAGACGTTGAAGAAGAAATCGTTCAGTGTCTTCATGGCGATGTTCCTCAGGCGGCCGCGCGTTGCGGCGCTCGGGCATTGCGAACGATGTGGACGGGCTGTGCCTCTTCGGCCGCGACTGGCCGGCCGACGAGCAGCCGCCAAAAGCCTCAGGCTCGGCCCAGGTCTCGTCGATCGCCGGGTTCTGGCGCGAGCGGCACTGTCTGCGCACGCTCGCCGGCCAGGTCGAGGACTGCAGCCAGCACGCTGGCATACGGGCTGCTGTGCTCAATCAGCGCGCTGAAGATCGCCTGAACGATGTGGGCGATTTCGCGCAGGAACTCGCGCGCTTGCGCCGGCGGCTGGGTGCTGGCGAACTCGAGCACGACCGGCAGGTAGTCCGGCAGCTCGCCCGGCGCCAGCAGCAGCCCGGTGCGCTCGTAAGTCTGCGCGAGATCGACCATCGCAGGTCCGCGGTCGCGGCTGTCGCCATGCACGTGTTCGAACAGGTGCAGCGCCGTGCGACGGCCGCGGTCGAAGAGCTCAACATATTCGGCCTCGGTGCGCAGCGGCGTCGCCTGGGCGAGCTGGCGGGTCAGCGACTCGAGCTCCACGAGGCGGCTTGGATCGAGCGCGCCTTCGCTATTGAGCGCATCGGCGAGTTGCGGCGCCATTGCGCGCAGCTCGGCATCGGGATAGCGCAGCAGCCAGGCAAGCGCGCGCAGCGTGTGCGTCATCTTCGGGGTAGCGGATTCGAAGGGGCGCATGGTTACACCGTCGCCTTGATCGGAATCGTGCGCTTCTTCTCGCTGCCGAACAGGCTCGT
The DNA here is from genome assembly GCA_963724605.1 of uncultured beta proteobacterium. GTDB lineage: Bacteria > Pseudomonadota > Gammaproteobacteria > Burkholderiales > Burkholderiaceae_F > JALORV01. The sequence goes on along the minus strand of CAVRVM010000014.1, from coordinate 814,481 downwards.
TTCGCTGACGCCTTCGCTGCAGCCGTTGCCGAACGAGAACCCGCAGCCGCCACGCACATTGAACGCGTTTTCCGCGTATTCGCGATGCGTGGTCGGGATCACGAAGCGATCCTCGTAATTGGCGATCGCCATCACGCGATACATGTCCTCGACTTCGGCGCGGTTCAGGCCGACGCGCTCGAGCACGGCAGGTTTGTCGACGCCGTCGACGTGCCGGCTGCGCATGAACACCCGCATCGCCATCATTCGCTCCAGCGACCTCGCCACGGGCTCCTCGTCGCCTGCGGTGAGAAGGTTCGCGAGGTACTTCAGCGGAATGCGCAGGCTGCGCACGTCGGGCAGTTCGCCGTTCATGCCGATCTCGCCGGCCTGCGCACGCGCGGTCACCGGCGAAAGCGGCGGGATGTACCAGACCATCGGCAGCGTGCGGTACTCGGGATGCAGCGGCAGCGCCACCCGCCAGTCGACCGCCATCTTGTAAACGGGCGAGCTCTTTGCCGCAGCGAGCCATGCCTCGGGCACGCCGTCATGGCGCGCCTGCTCGATCACACGCGGGTCGTGCGGATCGAGGAAGATGCCGAGCTGCGCCGAGTACAGATTGCGGTCGTGCTCGGCGCTGGCGGCTTCTTCGATGCGGTCGGCGTCGTAGAGCAACACACCGAGATAACGGATGCGGCCGACACAGGTTTCCGAGCACACCGTGGGCTGACCCGCCTCGATGCGCGGGTAGCAGAAGATGCACTTTTCAGCCTTGCCGCTCTTCCAGTTGTAGTAGATCTTCTTGTACGGGCAGCCCGAAACGCACATGCGCCAGCCGCGGCACTTGTCCTGGTCGATCAGCACGATGCCGTCTTCCTCGCGCTTGTAGATCGAGCCCGAAGGGCAGCTCGCGACGCACGAGGGATTGAGGCAGTGCTCGCACAGCCGCGGCAGGTACATCATGAAGGTGTTCTCGAACTGGCCGTAGATCTCCTTCTGGATGTCGTCGAAGTTACGGTCCTTGCTGCGTTTGGAAAACTCGCCGCCGAGGATTTCCTCCCAGTTAGGGCCCCACTCGATCTTCTCCATCCGCTGGCCTGTGATCAGCGAGCGCGGGCGCGCAGTCGGCGCCGCCTTCATCTCGGGGGCCGAGTGCAGATGGTCGTAGTCGAACGTGAAAGGCTCGTAGTAGTCGTCAATCTCCGGCAGGTTCGGATTGGCGAAGATCTTCATCAGCAGTTGCCACTTGCCGCCCTGGCGCGGGACGATCGAGCCGTCCGCCTTGCGGACCCAGCCGCCGTTCCACTTGTCCTGGTTCTCCCATTCCTTGGGATAACCGATGCCCGGTTTGGTCTCGACGTTGTTGAACCAGGCGTATTCCATTCCCGGCCGGCTGGTCCAGACATTCTTGCAGGTGACGCTGCAGGTGTGGCAGCCGATGCACTTGTCGAGGTTCAGCACCATGCCGATCTGTGCGCGTACTTTCATCTTCAGGCTCCTTGATCGGTCGGTCTCGGGTCAGGGGTTTTCGCCCTGGGACTGGTAGGCCTTCGCGAGGTAGTCGTCGCGCGGGGTATCGAGCCAGTCGACCTTCTTCATCTTGCGCACGACGACGAACTCGTCGCGGTTGGTGCCAATCGTCCCGTAGTAGTTGAACCCGTAGGCGAGCTGCGCGTAGCCACCGATCATGTGCGTCGGCTTGGTGACGATGCGTGTCACCGAGTTGTGGATACCGCCTCTGACTCCGGTGATCTCCGAGCCGGGTGTATTGATGATCTTCTCCTGCGCGTGATACATCATCGTCATGCCCGGTTTCACGCGCTGGCTGACCACGGCGCGCGCTGCAATGGCGCCGTTGATGTTGAAGATTTCGATCCAGTCGTTGTCCTCGATACCGGCCTTCTTCGCGTCGTCCTCCGACAGCCAGACCACCGGACCGCCGCGGTTCAGTGTCAACATCATCAGGTTGTCGCTGTAGGTGGAGTGGATGCCCCACTTCTGGTGCGGCGTGATGAAGTTGAGCAGAACCTCCGGATTGCCGTTCGGCTTGATGTTGTGGATGCCCGACGTGGTCTTCAGGTCCACCGGCGGCCGATAGCTGCAGAAGCCTTCGCCAAACGCGATCATCCAGGGGTGATCCTGATAGAACTGCTGGCGGCCGGTGAGAGTGCGCCACGGGATCAGCTCGTGCACGTTGGTGTAGCCGGCGTTGTATGAGACCTTTTCGCTCTCAAGCCCAGACCACGTCGGCGAGCTGATGATCTTGCGCGGTTGCGCCAGCACGTCGCGGTAGCGGATCTTCTCGTCCTCGCGGTGCAGCGCGAGATGCGCGTGTTCGCGGCCGGTGACCTTCGACAGCGCCTCCCAGGCCTTCACGGCGACGTGGCCGTTTGTCTCCGGGGCGAGTTGCAGGATGACTTCGCACGCGTCGACGTCGCTGACGATCCGCGGGCGCCCGTCGGCGTCAACACCGTTCAGCTCGCCGAGCTGCTGCACCTCAGTCTGTGTGTTCCAGCCGATGCCCTTGCCGCCGTTTCCGACCTTGGCCATCAGCGGTCCGAGCGACGTGAAGCGCTTGTAGACATTCGGATAGTCGCGTTCGACCACCGCGATCTGCGGCGCGGTCTTGCCCGGCACGAGATCGCACTGACCCTTTTTCCACTCCTTGACATCGAACGGCTGCGCCAGCTCGGCCGGCGTGTCGTGCATCAGCGGCGTCAGCACCACTTCCTTCTCGACGCCGAGGTGACCGACGCAGACCTCACTGAATGCCTTGGCGAAGCCCTTGTAGATTTCCCAGTCGCTGCGCGATTGCCATACCGGATCCACGGCCGCGCTGAGCGGGTGGATGAACGGGTGCATGTCGCTGGTGTTGAGGTCGTTCTTCTCGTACCAGCTCGCGGTCGGCAGCACGATGTCGCTGTACAGGCAGGTCGTGCTCATGCGGAAGTCGAGCGTGACCAGCAGGTCGAGCTTGCCCTCGGGCGCCTGCTCGCGCCACTTCACTTCGGTCGGCTTGGCCTCGTCTTTGCCGAGGTCCTTGCCTTGCACGCCGTTTTCGGTCCCCAGCAGGTGCTTGCAGAAGTACTCGTGGCCCTTGCCGCTCGAGCCGAGCAGGTTGCTGCGCCAGACGAAGAGGTTGCGCGGCCAGTTCTGCGGCGCGTCCGGATCCTCGCAGCTCATCTGCAGGCTGCCGTCCTTCAGCGCCTTTACTACGTAGTCCTTCGGGTCGAGCCCCGCGGCCTGCGCATCCCTGACCACCTTCAGAGGATTGGTCGCGAGCTGCGGCGCAGAGGGTAGCCATCCCATGCGTTCGGCGCGCACGTTGTAGTCGATCAGGCTGCCGCCGTAGGCCTTCCTGTCGGCCAGCGGTGAAAGAACCTCCTCGACTCCCAGTTTCTCGTAGCGCCACTGGTCCGTGTGCGCATAGAAGAACGAGGTCGAGTTCTGCTGGCGCGGCGGACGGATCCAGTCGAGTGCGAACGCCAGCGCCGTCCAGCCGGTCTGCGGCCGCAGTTTCTCCTGGCCGACGTAGTGTGCCCATCCGCCGCCGCTCTGGCCGACGCAGCCGCACAGCATCAGCAGGTTGATCACCCCGCGGTAATTCATGTCGGAGTGGTACCAGTGATTCATCGCCGCACCGATGATGATCATCGACTTGCCGTGCGTCTTGTCGGCGTTGTCGGCAAACTGGCGCGCCACGGTGATGACCTGGTCGCGCGGCACACCGGTGATCTGCTCCTGCCAGGCCGGCGTGTAGGGCGCGTTGTCGTTGTAGTCCTTCGCACCACTGCCGAGCCCGCGATCGATGCCGTATTGCGCGACCTGCAGGTCGAAGACGGTGGCGACCATCGCCTCGGTGCCATCGGCGAAGCGCATCCGCATCGCCGGGACCTTCGCGCGGTTCAGCTCACCCTGCTGCGCGTTATTGGGGAAGTGCGGCGTCGTTGCGCCGGCGAAGTAGGGGAACGCGACCTCGACGACTTCGTGCTTCTGTCCACCATTTTCGAGCAGTGAGAGCTTGAGCTTCACATCGGCGTTCCTGCGACCCTCCTTGGCTTCCAGGTTCCACTTGCCCGCGTCCGTGCGGCCCTCGGCGCCCCAGCGGAAGCCGATCGAGCCATTCGGCACGACCGTCTCGCCGGTCGCATCGAATGCGACAGTCTTCCACTCGGGATTGTTGTCCTGGCCGAGTCGATCGGCGAGGTCACTGGCACGAACGTAGCGACCCGGCGCGACGACCTTGCTTCCATCGGTCAGCACTTTTTCCTCGAGTAACAGCAGCAGCGGCAGGTCGGTATAGCGGCGCACGTAGTCGTCGAAGTACGCGGAACGCTTGCTGAAATAGAACTCCTTCAGCACGACGTGGCCCATCGCCATCGCCAGCGCGGCGTCGGTTCCCTGCTTGGGGTGCATCCAGAGGTCGGCGAGCTTCGCGACTTCGGAGTAATCGGGCGTGACCGCAACCGTCTTCGCGCCCTTGTAGCGGACCTCGGTGAAGAAGTGCGCATCCGGCGTGCGCGTCTGCGGCACGTTGCTGCCCCAGGCGATGAGGTACGTACTGTTGTACCAGTCGGCACTCTCCGGCACGTCGGTCTGCTCGCCCCAGACCTGCGGGCTCGCCGGCGGCAGGTCGCAGTACCAGTCATAGAAGCTCATGCAGACGCCGCCGATGAGCGACAGATAGCGGCTGCCGGCGGCGTAGCTCACCATGCTCATAGCCGGAATCGGCGAGAAGCCGATGACGCGGTCCGGGCCGTGCGTCTTGATCGTGTAGACGTTGGCTGCAGCGATCAGCTGGTTCACTTCCTCCCAGCTCGAACGCACGAAGCCGCCCATGCCGCGCACCTTCTGGTAGTCACGCCGTGCCGCCGGGTCCTCGACAATGCTGGCCCAGGCGTCGACCGGGCGTCTTCGCGACTTTCAGCGCCGCGCGCCAGCGTTCGAGCAGCCGGCCGCGCACCATCGGGTACTTCAAGCGGTTGGCGCTATAGAGGTACCAGGAGTACGAAGCACCGCGTGCGCAGCCGCGCGGCTCGTGGTTCGGCAGGTCGGCGCGCGTACGCGGGTAGTCCGTCTGCTGCGTCTCCCACGTGACGATGCCGCCTTTGACGTAGATCTTCCACGAGCAGGAACCCGTGCAGTTGACGCCGTGGGTAGAGCGCACGATCTTGTCGTGCGCCCAGCGGTTGCGGTAGCCGTCCTCCCAGGTGCGGTCTTCACCGGTGGCCACACCGTGGCCGTTGGCGAACGTTTCCTTCGGCAGTGTGAAGTGCGTCAGGCGATCGAGAAAGTGACTCATCGGTGTCTCCGCAGCAAAGGAATCAGGGGTTCTTCACGTACGCGTTGCGGCGCAGGTAGAACCACCAGTTCAGGATCAGGCACAGGGCGTAGAAAATCGCGAAGCCGTACATCGCGACCTGCGGTGTCCCGGCCTTGATCTGGTCGCCGATGACGATCGGGGCGACGAACGCGCCGTAGGCGGCAATCGCCGAGGTCCATCCGAGCACCGGGCCGGCCTGCTGGCGGTCGAAGATCACGCCGATCGTGCGGAAGGTCGAGCCGTTACCGATGCCGCTCGCAAAGAACAGCACCATGAACAAACCCAGGAAGGCCGGGAAGTACTGTTCCGGCGTCGGAGAGGAATACGCCTGCATCATCACGTAGCCGACGGCGACCGACGCGGCCACCATCACCACCGAGATGACCTGCGTGACGATCGAGCCGCCCACCTTGTCCGAGATCCAGCCGCCGATGGGCCGCACCGCGGCGCCGACAAAAGGGCCGATCCAGGCATAGGCGAGCACCGTCGGAGCGTTCGGGTTATTGAGCGTGTGCTGCATCACGCCGTTCGCGTCTGGCTGGTGGCTGACACCGAAGATCACCTTCATCGCCAGCGGCAGCGCCATCGAGAAGCCGATGAACGAACCGAAGGTGACGATGTAGAGAGCAGTCATCGACCACGTGTGCTTGTCCTTGAAGATTGCGAACTGCTTGGCGATGCCTTCCTTCATCGGGCCGAAGGCTGCGAGTCGCATGATCAGGAGCGCGGCGACGACATCAAGCGGGATCGCGACCCACATGCTGATCAAGCCAACACCGGTCGGCTTGGGCAGGTACAGGTACAGCCCGAGGATCGACGGAATGAAGGCCAGCGTGTACAGGTAGGTGATCTTGGCGAACGCGACGATCGGGTTGCCGGTGGCGGGCGAGACCGTCTTCAGGTTGTTCATCCCGAACCAGCACAGGATCGACAGTGGCACCAGCGACAGCACCCAGGCGAAACCGGCGTTCTGGATCCAGGTCGACGTGCCCGCGGGAATCTTTCCGAAGATCCAACCCGAGTCCTTGACCAGCGTTTCCGGCGCGCCGCCGAGGGCACCGAAGATTCCCACCGTCATCACCAGCGGGATGACGATCTGCATCGTCGTCACACCAAAGTTGCCGACGCCGGCGTTGATGCCGAGCGCCGTGCCCTGGAGGCGTTTCGGGAAAAAGGTGCTGATGTTCGACATCGAACTGGCGAAGTTGCCTCCGCCCACACCGGACCACAGCGCCATCAGCTGGAAGGCCCACAGCGGCCAGTCCTTGTGCTGAAGCACGATGCCGGTCCCGATCGCCGGCGCCAGCAGCATCGCGGTCGTCAGAAAGATCGTGTTGCGACCCCCGGCCAGGCGGATCAGGAACGAGGCCGGGATGCGCATCGTGGCGCCCGCGATCCCCGCGATTGCCGTCAACGTGAAAAGCTCGGCCTGGGTGAACGGAAAGCCGAGGTTGAGCATCTGCACCGTGATGATTCCCCACATGCCCCAGACCGCGAAACCGCACAACAGCGCGGGCACGGAGAGCAGGAGGTTGCGGTAGGCGATCTTCTTTCCGGTGGATTCCCAGAACTCGGTGTCTTCCGGGCGCCAGTCGGCGATGTCGCCCGAAAGGGTGCCCTGCGGCGCGGTGATGGGTTTGACGGCAGACATGGTGCGATTCCTTCTTCTGTTCTCGGCGCTGCTCAGACGGCAGGCTTGGGTTCGCTGTGCGCGACGTCGCGCGTGCCTCCTGAAACTGCAGCGCCTGCAGGCAACGCCGTCATCGGCCTCTCCGGAAACGTGGTTACCGAATCCCAAGCTAAGGCCGCGTCCGCGGGGCTTGCCTGACCCATATCAACCGCCACCGGAGGTTTCGACCTCAGGGGAGAGGCGCTCTACTCCCATGTGAGTAAGTGGGGTACTCCGGCTTGCCAAGCTGGCGGACCGCACTGGGCAGGCGAGCGGTTGACGTCGGTCAGAGGCGAGTGCACCCGGGCGGCTACTGTGCGGCGACAATGGCGCACATGAAGGGCTCTTCCTGGCTTCGGCGACTGTGGTCCGGCTCGACCTTGGTGCGGGTTGGCGTCGTGCTGTCAATCGTCGCGCTGCTGTCCCTTTCGGTCATCGTTGCGGCCACGGTGTTTGCCGAACAGTCAACGGGCAAGGCGAGCGCGATCAATTTCGCCGGTTCGCTGCGCATGCAGTCCTATGCCCTGTCGACTCAAGTGGCCGATACGCGCGGCAGTGCGACTGACCGCCATGACGCCGCGGAGGCGGCGATTGTCGAGTTCGAGCGACGCCTGAAGAGCCCGTCGCTGATGTCAGGCATTCCGGAAGAAGGAGCGAATCCGGTGCACCGGATTTACTCGGCCATCGTCCACGATTGGGAATCGCGCATCAAGCCGCTTGCTCGTAAGGCGGTCGAGAACGAGGCCGATCGCGCCGAGTTCCTGACGGAGGTGCCGACCTTCGTCAGCAAGGTGGACATCCTCGTACGCCAGATCGAAACAGATCTTGAAAGCAGGATCCAGTCGCTGCGCCTGATCCTTGGCATCGGCTTTTTCGTGATGATGCTGCTGGTGGTTTCGGCGCTGTTCCTGCTCAACGTCGACGTGTTCCAGCCGATTGCCCGGCTGGGCGAGGTGGCGAAGCAGGTTCGGACCGGCGACTTCACCGTGCGGGCCGAAAGCACCGGGCCCGACGAAATCGGTCAGATGGGCCAGGCCTTCAATTTCATGCTGGATGATCTGGCGCGTCTGTACGGGTCACTGGAAAAGCAGGTGGCCGAAAAAACCCGCGACCTGGAGCGGCGCAACGAATCGCTGGCTGTGCTCTATGAAGCCACGCGGACATTGGCCGAGAAGCCGCTGGATGCAAGTTCGCTCGTGCGGGTGCTGGAACTCATCCGACAAGTGCTCGGGGTCGAGGGCGGGGTCATCTGTTCGATCCCTGCGGGCGCCGAGCGTGGCCTGCCGCTCGCTCGAGATGAAGGTGTCATCAAGGCATGCATGAACCGTGATTGCGAGCTGTGCGCGGGCGACGGTGGAGTGACCTGGCGCACGGAACCGGGACCGACGGGCGAGCGGCGCGTGATCGGTATCCCGCTCGTCGAAGGCGGCGTGCGTTACGGCGTGATGCCGCTCGTACTTCCTCCGAACAAGGGGCTGGAAGTCTGGCAGATGGAACTGGCCGAGACCCTGGGTCGCCACGTCGGCGCGGCGCTGGCGGCGGTCGAGCGACGTGAAGATCATCGACGGCTCGGAGTTCTCGAAGAGCGGGCGGCGATTGCGCGGGAATTGCACGACTCGCTCGCACAATCGCTCGCTTACACCAAGATCCAGATCGCGCGCCTGGCGGCGACCCTCGAACGAGAGGATAGCGGGCAGCAGGTGACCACCGTGCTGGCCGAACTGCGCGAAGGCGTGACGAGCGCCTATCGACAGTTGCGCGAGCTGCTGACGACCTTCCGCCTCGGACTCGGCGAGGAGGGAATCGCAGGCGCGCTGCGGGATACCGTGGCCGAGTTCGAGCGGCGCTCGGGCGTGCGTGCAACGCTCTTCAACGACCTGCTGAGAGTCGAGCTGTCGGCGAACGAGCAAGTGCACGTGCTGCAGATCGTGCGCGAGGCGCTGACGAACATCGAGCATCATGCGCACGCGCGCAATGCGTGGGTCGCGCTGCGACGCGGAGGTGACGGGGCGATCGAAGTCTCGATCGAGGACGATGGCGTCGGAATTGGCGAGCTGCGCTCGCCGCACGGCCACTTCGGGCTGGCGATCATGCGTGATCGCGCGGCGCTGGTCTCGGGTGTACTCGAGGTCGAGGCGCGCACGCCGGTGGGTACGCGCGTGCGGATGCGGTTTCGTCCACAGACGACATTTGCCGCGGCCGCGGCGAAGGCGACCCAGACAAGGGAAGCGACTCAGGTATGAGCGAGGGGCGGCACACGATACTGGTGGTCGATGATCACCCGCTCTTTCGGAAGGGTGTGGTGCAGTTGCTGGCGCTGGACCCCACGCTCGAAGTCGTCGGTGAGGCTGGCGACTATTCGACCGCGATACGGCTGGCGTCGGAGAAGGATCCCGATCTGACGCTGCTCGACCTGAACCTCAAAGGAAGTGGCGGTCTCGAGATCTTGTCCGCGCTGAAGGAGGAAGACCCGTCGAGGCGCGTGGTCATGCTGACGGTCTCCGATGCACCGGAGGACCTGATGGCCGCGATTCGCGCGGGTGCCGATGGTTACCTGCTGAAGGACACCGAGCCCGAAGCCCTGCTCGAGCGCGTCCGCGGCGCGCTTGAGGGGCGGACGGTGATCAGCGACGCATTGACGACGGCACTCGCGGGCGCGCTGCGCAACGATGTTCGCGGTGGGCGGCGCGACGCGCGCGACCTTACCGACCGCGAACTCGCCGTATTGCGCTGCGTGGCCGGGGGCCAGAGCAACAAGGTGATCGCACGCAACCTTTCGATCACCGAAGGCACCGTCAAGGTGCACGTCAAGCACCTGCTGAAGAAGCTTGGCTTCCGCTCGCGAGTCGAAGCCGCGGTGTGGGCGTCCGAACAGGGATTGCGAACGATCCCGTAGCCGGCCACGTGCGCTGGCACCGCGCTCGCTCAGTCGCTCTAAGCGGACCCGTTTCGTCGCCTATTAGCACTCGAACCTTCCGAGTGCTTTGCAATTTCTCGTCCGATTTGCAACATTTCTGGCAAGGGACTTGCTTATTGAAGGATAGAGCACTCGCGCGATAGCGTTACATCACCTGGCACGACCAGTGACCGAAGACCGGAGGGCTGCAATGAGCTTACCTGCCACGATCCCGTCACCCATCTCGATTGCGGGATTCAAGGACGTCTATCAGATCCCGCGTGTCGAGGAAGCGCTGTCCGACCTTCAGGACCTCGGCAGCGGTGCCAACGAGGCACTGCGCGCAACCTACGTCAAGATGATCCGCACCGGCGGCCAGCGCTTCGTCATCAAGCCGTCCGCACTGCCCGATATCGACGGCCTGATCGAGGAACTGCCCAACTTCGAAGAGCCGCTCGAGGACATACGCAAGCAGCTCGCGTTATGCCTGTCGTCGGACGACCCGCTAGAGCTCGAGCCGATGCTGCTGCTCGGCGACCCGGGCATCGGCAAGACGCACTTCGCACGCCGGCTCTCCAGGCTGCTGGGTACTGGCTACAACTTCATCGGCATGAGTTCGCTGACCGCGGGCTGGATCCTGTCCGGGGCCTCCGCGCAGTGGAAGAACGCCAAGCCGGGCAAGGTCTTCGACGCGTTGGTCAACGGCGACTATGCGAACCCGGTGATCGTGGTCGACGAGATCGACAAGGCGAGCGGTGACAGCCAGTACGACCCGCTCGGTAGCCTTTACACGCTGCTCGAGCACGACACCGCGTGCGATTTCATCGATGAGTTCGCCGAGGTGCCCATCGATGCGTCCGAGGTCGTGTGGGTTGCGACGGCGAACGATGCCCGCGGCATTCCCGAGCCGATCCTTAATCGCATGAACGTTTACGCGATCGAAGCGCCGGACCTCGAAGGCTCACGGCGCATCGCGCACAGCATCTACGAGGAACTGCGCGCCGAGCACGCCTGGGGTCGCGCATTTCCGCCGACGCTCGCGGCCGAGAGTCTCGAGCGTGTCGCGCGCCTCAAGCCGCGCGAGATGCGGCGCGTGCTGCTGGCGGCGTTCGGCAATGCCAAGCTCGCTGGCCGCAACGAGGTCCTGCCCGAGGACATCCTCGAAGACCGCGTTGCGAGAAAGGCGCGCATAGGATTCTGAACGCGATCCTCGTGTACGCGAGCCTGCGGCTCGCACGTGCACTCGGACCGGTCAAGTTAGACGAACGGGCTTGGGGCGGCCCGGCGCCCGTCCGTGTCTCAACGGCAGCGAGACCTGGAGACGCTACTTCACCGCGGCGGTCGGCGGCTTGGGGGGCTGCTCGGCCGCGACGCGCTTGTAGACGGGTCCCCAGATCGGGTGTCCGACTTCAGCGTCGGTGAGCTTGAAAGACGGGTCGGCAGCGAATGCGGCGCGGAACGCCTGCTCACAATCGCTCGGGCGACTGTAGGCGCAGGCGATGAAGGCGAGATGCTTCTCGGCTACCGCGACGTCGCCGTGATCCTGCAGGCCTTCAGCCAGTGAGCGTTTGAGCAGAACTTCCGCGCGTTCGTACTGGCCTTCCTCGTAGAAGCGCAGCCCGTTGATGAAGGCGCGCTCGGCGGGCTGGTTGTAGAGCCGTGCGATGCTGACCGTCGGCGGGGGCGGCGGCGGTGGCGGAGGCGGTGAGGCAAACATCGCACAGCCGGAGAGCGTCAGCAGCACCAGTGGCGCAGCGCAGCGCAACCCGACATGATGCCTGCTGTCGCTCATTGAAAGCGGTGCCGCAGCTGTTGCGGCTGGTCGGCGGAGACGTCGACCTGCGCCACATAGGGTGCCTGTTCGCCGTTGCGGATTTCGATCAGGTAGCGGCCCGCGGGCAGGGTGAGTTGCGTCAGCGGCGGCGTCGTGCCGCGCGCTTCGCCATTGACATACACCATTCCCCAGGGTGCCACGGCGAGTGCAACGATGCCCGGCGCGGGGGCCGTGGCCGACGTGCCGGCACTATGGCGCGCCTGCGAATTGCGTGCAGCTTCGGCCCGTTCGGTGGACTGACCTGCGACCGCCGACGCGTGCTCACTCTGGCGAGTCGGCACATTGGCACCGCCAGCGGTTTCAGCCGGACTGAGCGGGGCAAACCGAACCCCGGTGACGGCCGCGCTGCTCGCTGTCGGCGGCGGCGACGGAGCCGCTCGCTTTGTCTCTGTCGGAGCGCGCAGTGCGATGCCGCTGATGACCGCGATCGCCACGACGCCCACGGCACCCGCGACGATGTGCGTGCGCCAGGCGCTCCTCCCGCGGGCCGGCTCAGTGCGCGCGGGTATGGCGGCAAGCGTGGCTACGGTCAGAGTGGTTGGCTTTTTCGGCATCACCGCAATCCGCGCCGGCATGCCGGTGATCGTGGCCGAATTGGGCAGCGGCATGTCACCGCGATTGCCCCAAAGGAAGGTCGTCAAGGCATTGCGAACCTGTCCGGCGTTGGCAAACACCCGCGTGCCACCGAGTTCCAGCGCCTGTTCCGCGATCTCCGCGAGCGCCAGCGGAGCCGTGGGTTTCAGTTGCAAGACGGGACTTTCGGCGCTCTTGACCGGCGTGCGCAACACACTCGCATCCGGCCGAGTGCCGGTCAACAGCAGGAACAGGAGTGCGCCCAGCGCACGAACATCCTTGCGCCGGGCTTCGCTGGACAGTTCGTTGCCGAAGTACGGCAGCAGGCGCTCGGTCCCGTGTAGCTCGAAGTCACCCGTGCTGCCACTATCGATCCAGCCGCCGAAACCCATGACCTTCGGCAGACGTTCGGGGCCCTGCAGATAGATGCGGGACGGCGACAGGTGCCCGTGCGGGATACCGCGCGCGTGCGCGAACTCCACCGCGTCGGCCACGCGGGCGACGATGTCCGCCGCCTGCAGGAATCCTGGACGGTAGCCCTCGGCCAGCAGCTCGTCGAGGAGCTTGCCGTCAACTTTCTCGAGCGCGAGGTAACCGATGCGATTGACGTGCCCGGCATCGAACACCGTCACGATATGTGGATGGTGAAGGCGGCCCGCGGCCTGGGCCTGGCGCATGAACGCCTGCTCGATGCGCTCATGGGCAGTGCGATCCTGCGCCTGGTGTCGGGTGTAACTGCACCGACTTGATGATCAGCTCGCGGTTCAATACCGGGTCGAACGCCAGGTACACGGTCGTGTAGCGGTCGCGCCTCAGTTCGCGCAGCACCGAATAGCGGCCGACCAGCTTGACGTTGGGTGACGGGGTCGAAGCTTTCGGTGCAACGGCGTTGGACATCGGGTTCGCGGATCTCGGGTGCGCGTACTGCGACGGCCGCACGCCGGCCAGAGTCCGCGGGGCGAATTATGGCCCGCTGAGGCTAGCGGATGCGCGGCGGCGGCTCAACCTACGGAAACGATTGAAAAGGGGGCCGAAGGTCGCGCCCACCTCCGAACCACGGTCCTTCAGTCGGCGCGAAATCTAGAACCGATGCCGGAGCGAGATCGTTTCGCCGGAGCGCAGTTCGATACGAACGACGAACGCAGGCGCCGAACCATTGCGCACTTCAATCGTGTGCGGTCCGGGCGGCAGGGAAATCTGCGTCAGCGGCGGCGAGACGCCGCGCGAGGCGCCGTCGATGTAGACCTCGCCCCACGGGGTCACGGCGAGACTCACGGCGCCGTCGCGCACAGGGACCGCCGCGGATGCGGTTTCCGAGCGCCTGCGGGGGCCAGACTTGCCGTCGGCGGGCTTCGCTTCCTCGACGACCGGCGCCGCGATTTCGGCCTTGGGCTCTTCGGCTGGCAGGGCGGGTGGCGCGGGCGTGACCGGCGCGGGCATCGCGGCGACCGGCGGGGGCGCGGGCGGCGGTCGGAGTGAAATGAAAATGATCAGCGCCGCCGCAATGACAACCGCGCCTCCTATCAGAGCCTTGATCGATGTCCGCGACCACACGGACGTGTCCGGCAGGTCGACCGGCCTCGCTGCTACCGAAACGTCCGTCGTAGCCGCGCGCGAGCCTTCGACGAAATCGGCCAGGTCGTTGCGGAAGTCCGACGCCTTCTGGTAGCGCTGATCGGGATCGCGTTCCATCGCCTTGCGCACGATAGCGACCAGCGGCGATGGCGTATCCGGGCGAATCCGGTCCACCGCGCGTGGATGCGCGGCGATCACCTGATCGAGCGTCTCGTCAATGGTGCGCCCGTCGAACGCGCGACGGCCGGCGAGCAGTTCGTAGAGGATCGTGCCGAGCGAGAAGATGTCGCTGCGGGCGTCGATCGTCTCGCCCTTGGCCTGTTCGGGCGACATGTAGTTCGGCGTCCCGACCAGCTGACGCGTCCCGTTCTCGTGGGACTCGCGCGCCACCGGGGCGAGCGCCGTGCCGAAGTCCAGCAACTTGGGCTTCAGGTCGCGCGAAAGAAAGATGTTGGAGGGCTTGATGTCCCGGTGGACCAGGCCCCGCTTGTTGGCGTAGTGGATCGCATCGGCCAGCCGCATCATCATCGAGGCGGCCTGACGCGGGCTCATCCGGTTGCCGCTTGCGAGATACTCGTGCAGGTCCTGACCGTGCAGCCGCTCCATTGCAATGTAGGCAAAGGCGTCGGTCTTGCCTGCATCGTAGATCGTGACGATGCTCGGATGGCTCATGCCGCCGGCAGACTTCGCCTCGCGCAGGAAATTGGCTTCGATCTGCGTGCGGAACTCGGCTTCACGCGCCAGCGGGATCACCTTGATCGCCACTTCCCGCGCGAGGACCGGGTCCTGCGCAGCCCACACCACGCCATACGAGCCGCGTCCGATCTCGTTCAGGATCGTGAAGCGCCCGATCGTCTTCGGCGTCGGCACGGGCGCATCACCCGTGGCGGCCTTGGGCTCGGTGGCGGTCATCGGCTCGGACATCGGGCATGGATTATCGCACCCGAACACCCGCCCAATCGCCGGAAATGGCGCCGGGCTGACGACGAAACCGGTCGGGCTTCGGTTGCAATGGGCGCCAGTGACAGCTGGCGACCGAAATTCGGCATCAACGGGAGAACACTATGCGCTCGTCGCGCAGGAGGCGAGCCTGCAGCAGCAGGGCGGCGGCAGTCAGCGCGAGCGCGAGCGCGCCCGGCGCCAGGATGTCGATCGGCCCGATCACCTCGCCGCGCAGAGCCCGCATCAGTACCGTCTGTTGCGCCAGCGCCGGGACGGCAAGCTGCCATGGGGCATCGCGTATCGTCAGGAAGAGCGGCAGTATCGGCAGGAAGTTGACGATCATCGTGATGTAGCTCGCGTAGGTCTGGGCTTCCTTGTGGCTGCGTCCGTAGGTCGCGGCGAGCATGTTGAGCGCGCCCACCATCGCCGAAAAGGGCAGCAGCAGCGCAAGAAACAGCACCACTTCCGGCAGTCCGAACTGCATCAGCGCGGACAGATTCTCACTGCGCACGAACTGCATCGCGGCCGTGAAGCCCGCCAGCGTCAGGACCACGACCGCGGCCGAGCAGATCGCGGCCACCGCCCACTTACCGAGCACGATCGAGCCGGTTGTCACCGGGTTCATCAGCAGCGGCTCGAGCGAACCGCGTTCGCGCTCGCCCGCTGTCACGTCGATGGCGACGCTGATCGCTCCGACCACGGCCCCCACCAGTGCCAGCCAGGGCACGAGGAACAGCAGTTGCGCACCACGGGCCCGGCTGCCCGCGAGGTTGATTTCCTCGATCTCGAGCGCTTGCAGCACCTGAGGGCTGACCCCGCGCGCCAGCAGGCGCTGGCTGCCCAACTCGCGGCTGTAGCCGCGCAGCAGTGCTGCCGTGGTGCGCACTGCGGTCTGGGCACGGCTGGCCGACTCGTCGAACACGACTTCGATGTGCACGGTCTCGCCCTTCGTCTGGCGCGCCCCGAAGTCCGGCGGGATGACGACGACAGCATTTTGCAGGCGGCCCGAACGCAGTTGTTCGCGGTAGTCGGTCGGCGCCTCGGTGATGGTCGCGCCGTTGCGGCGCAGGAAGTTCACCAGTCCTGGCGCGGCGGCGGCATTGACCACGATCACTTCGCGCCGGGCCGCGCTTTCTTCGGCACTCGACACGAAGCTCGCGATCAGCAGCAGGGATACCGGGCCTGCCAGCAACGAACTCACCAGCACGACGATCCAGGTCCGGCGATCGCGCAGGGCGTCGGCCAGTTCCTTGCGAAAGACGACCCAGGCCGCATTCATCGCGCCGGCACCATTGTGGAGTCGTAGGCGAGTGCGACGAACGCGTCTTCCAGCGAGCTCGCGCCGGCCAGGTGCCGGATCTCGTCAGCGGTGCCGTGCGCAACGCTACGGCCATGCGCCACGATGACGAGCCGGTCCGCGAGCTGCTCGACCTCCTGCATGATGTGTGACGAGAGCACGATGCACTTGCCTTGGGCCCGCAGGTGGACGAGCAGCCGCCGCAGGGCACGCGTCGACAGCACATCGAGCCCGCTGGTCGGCTCGTCGAGGATCAGGTGCTGCGGATCGTGGATCAGCGCGCGGGCGAGCGCGACCTTCATCCGCTCGCCGGTGCTGAAGCCTTCGGTGCGGCGGTCGAGCAATGCGCCCATGTCGAGCAGGTCCGCCATCGCTGACAGCCGCACATCGAATTCGCCCGTAGCCACGCGCCGCAATTCGGCATAGTAGGCAATGTTCTCGCGCGCGGTGAGGCGTGCGTAGAGACCGCGCGCGTCCGACAGCATGCCCAGCTGGGCGCGCACCGCGCGCGGGTCGGTCCGCACGTCGAAGCCGCCGACGCGGGCGATCCCGGCGTCGGCCGCGACCAGCGAGCCGACGACGCGCAGCGTCGTCGTCTTGCCCGCCCCGTTCGGGCCGAGCAGTGCAGTGATCGTGCCGTCCGGCGCGTCGAAGCTGACATCCGTCAAGGCCGCGACTTGCGTGCGACGACGCTCGACGCGCGCGCTGAACGACTTGGCCAGGTTACGAACTTCGATCACCGGCCACCGCCCGACACAGCACCTTCGATCGGTGCAAAGAAGTGTGGTGCAGGCAGCTGCTCGAGGCAGGAGACATCCAGGTCGCGAAAGCTGCCGTCGCGGATGAACCGGGTGATCAGCCGCGGCGCACAGCCTTGTGTGCTGATGCCGTGGCCGAGCCATGGCGCGATGACGTGGCGCGCGTTTCCCAGTCGCTGCGCGACCGCCGTTCCGTGGCGCGGCGGCGTGGCCGGATCGAGCCCGCCGGACAGCAGCAGCACGGGCACGTCAGTCCGGCCGACCTCGTAGAAGGCGGCCGGAGGAGGTCGCGTCGACACCGCGGTGCAGGCGTCGGAATACAGGTCCGCGAAAGCCGTGCCGAAGTGCGTCGCAGTCGCCTCGGCACGTCGTGCCGGGTCACCCGCGGCATGTCCTCGGCGCAGATCACGGCGAAGTGCATGCCGAGCGCGAAGTTCTCGTTCGTGCGTGCGCCGACCGCGGCGGACAGCGCGACCAGCGCTGCGAAGTCGCCGCCGCCGGCCTCGGCCAGCGCAAAGGGCAGCACTGCAGCAAGCGACGGAGCATAGAGCGGCGCGCGCAGCAGCGAGGCCAGCAGGCGCCGGTCGACGCGCAGCGTCTGCGCTTCGCCAGTGAGCGGGTGGGGGACGCTGACGTCGATTCCGCGATCGGCCCGCTCCAACAGCCGGTCGACGCGCGCAGTGAAGTCGGGATAGCGCCTATGGCAGTCGGCATCGGCCGCGCAGGCCTCTCCAAGCCGCGTCAGCGCGGCGTCGGCGTCGACCGAGAAGGCGGCCGGCAACGCCATGTCCGGCGGCGCCACGCCATCCAGCACGACGGTGCGTACGTGCTGCGGGAATTGCCGCAGGTACTCGAGCGCGGCGCGCGTGCCATAGGAAGCGCCCCACAGGTTGATGCGCTCGGCGCCCAGCTCGCGCCGGATTGCGTCGAAGTCCCCCACCGCGATCCAGGTCGCGTACTGGCGCGTATCGGACTCGAGGTCATGCAGGCAGCGCTTCACTCGCTCGATCTGCTGTGCAGGGTCGAGCATTGCTGCCAGCGAGGGCGACTCCTCGGGACAGTCGAGCATGTTCGATTTCCCGGTGCCACGCTGATCTATGAAGACGATGTCGCGACGGGCGTTGAGTTCGGCGAAGATCGGCATCGCCATGCCGGCGATGCGCGTCGCGGCCTGGCCCGGCCCACCTGCCAGCACGAACACCGGATCCGCACGCACATTGCGCGCAACCGCCGGAACCACGGCGAAGTGAATGTTCAGTGTGCGGGCCGCGGGCTCGTCGGGATTTTCGGCCACCGCGACCTTGCCACAGAGGATCTCACGCTCGATGCCCGCGATACGGCAGGGTTCGAGGTCCTCGGTTCGCGGCGCGGCCGGACGACAGCCGACCAGCAGTGCAAGCGCACAGCACAGGCTTAGAGTGGTGATGGAATGGCGCATGGCATTGACGATCGCGGCGCGCAGCATATCAACGGCCTGAGGCATCCGTCGTGAGTCGTCGACTCGCGAGCTGACTGAGAGTGCGATCTCCTGCGCGCCGCCCGGCGCGCGCAGAATCAGGGAGGACTGCTGCGTGCGGCCGTTCAGGCACATGGGAGAGAGAAATGGACCGCAGGTTCTTCATACTGGGCGCGTTGCTGGCGATGGTCGGCGTCGCTGCCGGGGCCTTTGGTGCGCACGCTCTGAAAGTGCGGCTCGCGCCGGACATGCTCGCCGTGTTCGAGACCGGAGTGCGCTACCAGCTGGTGCATGCGCTGGCGCTGCTTGCAACGGCGTGGGCCTGCACGCGCTGGGACGGCGGCGTCACCCGGGCAGCGGGCTGGCTGTTTGTTTCCGGCATCGTGCTCTTCAGCGGAAGCCTGTATGCGCTGGCGTTGTCCGGAGTGCGCGGCCTCGGCGTCGTGACTCCGCTGGGCGGCGCAGCATTCATCGTCGGCTGGGCGTGCCTGGCGTGGGCCGCCTGGCGCGACCCGGCGCGCGGCTGAAGGGGGCATCCGTAGAATGCCGGCGTGTCATCGACTGCGCGTCGCCGTTTCCTGTCCGGGCTCGCGCTCGCTGTGGCCGGCAGCGTGCTGTTCTCGGGCAAGGCGATCGTCGTCAAACTGGCGTATCGCTATGGCATTGATGCTGCCACGCTGATCGCATTGCGCATGGCGTTCGCGGTGCCGTTCTTCGCCATCGCATTTGTCGTGAGCAGTCGCGGCACGAAACCGCTGACGCGGGCACAGCACGTTCGGCTCATCGCCATCGGCCTGCTCGGCTACTATGCCGCGAGTTACCTGGATTTCCTCGGCCTGCAGTTCATCACGGCCGCCCTCGAGCGGCTGATCCTGTATCTCAACCCGACGATCGTGCTGCTGATGTCCGCCCTGTTTCTGGGCAAGCGCTTCAACCGCCGCGACGTGGCCGCTCTCGCACTCGCCTATGGCGGCATCCTGCTGGTGTTTCTGCACGATGTGCGGCTCGAGGGCGATGGCGTCGCTGTGGGTGCGACCCTGGTCTTCGTCAGTGCGGTCTGCTACGCGGCGTACCTCGTGATGTCCGGCGAACTGGTCCAGCGCATCGGCGCGATCCGCCTGACGTCGTATGCGATGTGCGTATCCACCGCGGCGGCAATCCTGCAGTTTCTCGTGCTCAATCCGCTGTCAGCGTTGCAACAGCCCGCACCGGTCTATGGTCTGTCGCTGGTGAACGGCCTGCTGTGCACCGTGCTGCCGGTGTTTGCGACGATGCTCGCGGTCGAACGCATCGGGGCCGGGCGCACTTCGATGGCGGCGATGGTCGGGCCGGTGGCTACCATTGCGCTCGCATACCTCTTCCTCGGCGAAGCGATCAGCGGCTGGCAGGTTGCCGGTACGGCGGTCGTGCTCGCCGGTGTCTACGTCCTGTCGCGTCAACCCACTGCGGCCGCGCCCGAGCGGTCCGCCGGCAAGGAGGCCTCATGAAAGCCAAAGCCATCGTCGTGCGTACGCACGGCGGCCCCGAAGTGCTCGAGTATGTCGAAGTCGATGTCCCGGATCCGGGTGCCGACGAGGTCCGCATCCGGCAGCATGCCATCGGGCTCAACTACATCGACGTCTATTACCGCACCGGGCTTTATGCGAGCGCGCTGCCGCATGGGCTCGGTTTCGAAGGTGCCGGTGTCGTCGAGGCCATCGGCAGCAACGTCAAGTTCCTCAAGGCGGGCGACCGGGTCGCGTACCCGCAGGGGCCGCTTGGCGCGTACTCCGAACTGCGGACGATGCCGGCCGCAACCGTGGTGATGCTGCCAAAGGCGATTTCGTTCGAGCAGGGTGCGGCCGTGATGCTGAAAGGCCTGACGGTGCAGTACCTGTTCCGGCAGACGTATCGCCTGCAGGGTCACGAGACGATACTGTTTCATGCGGCCGCCGGCGGCGTTGGACTGATCGCGTGCCAGTGGGCGCGCGCGCTTGGCGTGAAGCTGATCGGAACGGTCAGTTCGCCGGAGAAGGCGGCGCTTGCGAAGAAGGCTGGCGCGTGGCAGACGATCGACTACAGCAAGGAGAACTTCGTCGAGCGCGCGCTTGCGTTGACAGGAGGCAAGAAGCTGCCGGTCGTCTATGACGGCGTCGGCAAGACGACCTGGGAAGGGTCACTGGATTGCATCGAGCCGCGTGGCCTGATGGTGAGTTTCGGTAACGCGTCCGGTGCCGTGACCGGTGTGGCCATCGGCATCCTGGCGCAGAAGGGATCGCTCTTCCTGACGCGGCCGACGCTCGCGACTCACATCGTGCCGCGCGCACGGCTCGAGGCCTCGTCGGAGGAACTGTTCGACCTCATGACAGCCGGCAAGATCAAGGTGGATATCGAGCAGCGCTATCCGCTCGCAGAGGCCGCGCGCGCGCATCGCGATCTGGAAGCGCGCAAGACGGTGGGATCGACGGTTCTTCTGCCGGGATAACACGTCGGCAGCCCACCCTGGCTGCCCTCGGAGTCCATTCGAATTACCGAAAGCGGACCGCCACGAGACCCGCGGCGGACAAGACCGCACGGTCGGCATCGTCAACGCGCGCAGGCGTGTGATCAACTGCGCAAATGGCAAGCGACCCAGTGTCCTTCACGGGTTTGCTTGAGCAGCGGCGTCTCGGTGCTGCACAGCGGCTGCTGCGCAATCGGGCAGCGCGTGTGGAAGCGGCATCCTGAGGGCGGGTTGATCGGACTCGGCACGTCTCCCTGCAGCGGGATGCGTCTGCGCTTGACCTTAGGATCAGGGATCGGCACCGCCGCGAGCAGGGCCTCCGTATAGGGATGCTTGGGGTTTGTATAGATCGACTTCGCGGACGCGATCTCAACAATGCGCCCAAGGTACATCACCGCCACGCGATGGCTGATGTGTTCCACCACCGAGAGGTCGTGAGCGATGAACAGGTAGGTCAGGTTGAATTGCGAGCGCAGGTCCTCCAGCAGATTGATTACCTGCGCCTGTATGGAGACGTCCAGCGCGGAGACCGCCTCGTCGCATACCACCAGCTTCGGCGAGACCGCGAGCGCACGCGCGATGCCGATGCGCTGGCGCTGACCGCCCGAGAACTCGTGCGGGTAACGGCGCATGTGATCGGCCGACAGTCCAACCGTCTCCAGCAACTGCACGATGCGGTCTTCGTACTCGCGGCGGGTCGGCGCAAGCTTGTGGATGGTCAGCGCCTCGCCGATGATTGCAGCGACCGTCATGCGCGGGTTCAGCGACGCGTACGGATCCTGGAAGATGATCTGCATGTCGCGTGCGAGGCGACGATGCGCGTCCTTGTCAAGGTGCGTGATGTTATTGCCTTCGAACCAGATTTCCCCCGACGTAGGTTCGATCAGGCGCAAGATGCAGCGACCTGTCGTCGACTTCCCGCACCCCGATTCGCCGACCAGGCCGAGCGTCTCGCCGGCCGCCATTTCGAAGCTGACTCCATCGACTGCGTGCACGATCCCAACCTGGCGTCGCAGCAGCCCGCCGCGCAAGTCGAAGTGCTTGACGAGGTCGACCACGCGCAGCAGCGGCTCGCTCATTCAAACGCTGCCTTGTCGAGGATGCACGCCACCTTGTGGCCTGGCGCGACGGTACGCAGCGCCGGGGTGGCCGCGGTACAGGCGTCGCGGGCGTACTTGCAGCGCGGAGCGAAACGGCAGCCTTCCGGGGGCGCTATCAATTTGGGCACCACGCCGCGGATCGCCTCCAGCCTGACCTTCTGCGTCGCGGCGAGATCGATCCGCGGGATCGAGCGGATCAGACCCTGCGTATAGGGGTGGCGCGGATTGCCGAAAAGCTCCACGACCGGCGCCTCCTCGACGACCTTGCCCGCATACATCACGACGACGCGTTGCGCGGTCTCGGCCACGACCCCCATCGCGTGCGTGATCAGCATGACCGCCATGCCGAACTTCGACTTCAGTTCGCCGAGCAGGTCAAGAATCTGGGCCTGGATGGTCACGTCGAGTGCCGTGGTCGGTTCGTCGGCGATCAGCAGCTTGGGATTGCAGGCGAGCGCCATGGCGATCATCACCCGCTGCCGCATGCCGCCGGAAAACTGATGCGGGTAGTCGTGCACGCGCCGCAACGGCGTCGGGATCTGCACTAGCTTCAGCATTTCCGCTGCGCGATCCATGGCGGCCCGCCGCGACAGGTTCTCGTGCAGCCGAATCACCTCGGCGATCTGCTCTCCCACCGTGTACACCGGGTTGAGCGAGGTCATCGGTTCCTGAAACACGATGGCGATCTCCTTGGCGCGGATCGCGCGCATCTCGTCATCGCTTAGCGGCACGAGGTCGCGCCCCTGCCACAGTATCTGGCCCGCAACGATGCGGCCGGGGGGCATCGGCAATAACTTCAGCACGCTCATCGCCGTGACCGATTTGCCGCAACCGGACTCGCCGACAACGCCGAGTGTTTCGCCGCGATCGACCGTCAGATCAACACCGTCGACGGCGTGCAGCCAGCCGTCGTCGGTCTGGAAATGCGTTTTCAGCCCTCGATTTCGAGCAGGTGTCGGCCCGCGTCGTTCTGTATCTGCACTAGAGTACTTTGCGCGGGTCGAGAGCGTCGCGCAGGCCGTCGCCGACGAAATTAATCGTAAGTACCGTCAGGAAGATCGCAAGTCCCGGGAACAGCGACCAGTGCGCCGCAATGTCCATGTGGTCCTTGCTGTCGAACAGGATTCGACCCCAGGTCGGAATGTCCGGCGGAAATCCGAGACCCAGGAACGACAGCGTCGACTCCGCGATGATCGCTGCCGCGATATCGATGGTGCCGGCAACGATGACCGGACCGAGCGCGTTCGGCAGGATGTGCCGCACCACAGTGCGAGACGTCGATGCGCCGAGCGCGCGCGCCGCCTCGACGAACTCCTTTTCGCGCAGCGAGAAGAACTGCGCACGCACCAGTCGCGCCACGGGCATCCAGCGGAAGCCACCGATCACCGCCACGATGAGGATGAACACTCCGCCTTCGGGTCCGAAGACACCCTTCAGGCTGTCGCGGAACAGATAGATGATGAGCAGCAGCAGCGGCAGTTGCGGCAACGACAGGAAGAGGTCCGTCAGCCACATCAGCGCAGAATCGATGCTGCCGCGCGAACTGCCCGCGATCGCACCCACCAGCACGCCGACGATGATCGCCATGGTCATCGCCGCAATGCCAACGGCGAGCGAGATGCGTCCGCCGTAGAGCATGCGCGCGAGCAGATCCTGGCCGAGATCGTCAGTGCCGAGCGGATGCGCCCACGAGGGTCCCTGCAGCTGGGCCGAGAAATCGATTTCGTTAATCGGGAGGCGCCACACCAGCGGACCGAAGGCGACGGCCGCAACAAGCGCCATCAGCAGGAACAGGCTCGCGTACGCGAGTCGATGGCGCCTGAAGCGTCGCCATGCCTCACGCCAGGGCGACGTGCCGCGTGCCGGTCCGCCGACGGCCGCGCTAGTGATAGGAGATGCGTGGATCGAGCCAGCCATACAGCAGGTCGGCAATCAGGTTGAAGGTGATCACGAGGCAGGAGAACACGAAGGTCACCGCCATGATCACCGGCGTGTCATTGCGCAGGATGGCGTCGATCAGCAGCGAACCGATGCCGGGGATGCGGAAGATCTGCTCGGTGACGATGGCGCCCCCGAATACCGCCGGCATCTGGAGTGCCACCAGAGTCACCACGGGGATCAGCGCATTGCGCACCACGTGCTTGAGGATCACGACGCGTTCATCCAGGCCTTTGGCGCGTGCGGTCGTGACATAGTCGAGCCGGATCACGTCGAGCATCGCCGAGCGGACGTAGCGCGTCCAGCTCGCCCCCTGGAAGAGGCCGAGCACAACGACAGGCATGATCGACTGGCGGATCATTTCACCCCACCACGCCCAGCCTGTCGTGCTGAGATCCGCGCGGAATACGAATGGCAGCCAGTCGAGCTTGATCGAGAAGATGAGGATCAGCAGGATGCCGGTGAAGAACGTCGGCAGCGAAAAGCCGACGAAGGCCAGCGAACTGGCGATGCGGTCGAACCAGGAATACGGCCGCATGGCCGAGATGACACCCACCGGCAGCGCGATCGCCAGCGCCAGCAACTGCGATGCGCCGATCACGGCGAGCGTGACCGGCACACGTTGCCAGATCAGCGTATCGACGTCGACGCGACTGATGAACGAAAAGCCCCAGTCGCCCTGCAGCATCGCCGCGAACCAGTGGAAGTAGCGCTGCCAGACCGGATCGTCCAGGCCGAACTTGGCGCGCAGTGCCATGCGCACTTCGGCCGGTACGTTCGGGTTTAGCGCCAGCTCGGAAAAGGGGTCGCCAGGAGCAAGCGCAAGCACCGTGAACAGGACCACGCTGATGCCCAGTAGGCTGGGCACCGCCAGCAGCAAGCGACGCAGGATATAGGGGCCCAAACGTCAGCCCTCGCGGCACCAGTCATGCAGTCCGGCGAGCGGGTTGTCCCAGGCCGACAGGGGTGCCGCAAGACTGCGGGCCAGGCCGTCGACCTGCGGCCGGTACACCACCGGAATCATCGCCCGGTCATTGCAGACGAGGTCGTTCATGCGAATCAACAGCGCCGCGCGCTTCACCGGATTGAGCTCGGTCTGCTGCGCCTTGAACAAAGCATCGTATTCGGTGTTGACCCAGCGGCCGGTGTTCAGCCCCAGCCATTTGTTGGCCTTCCTCGACGCTTCCCACGACAGCCACAACTGCATGAAGCGGTCCGGATCCGGCAGCCGCGTGAACGCATGCATCTGCAGGTCCGCCCAGAACTTGCCTGCCGTGTCGGGGTTGCCGATGTCCGAGGAGAAATAGACGGCGGGCGTGACGGCCTTCAGCTCGACCTCGATGCCGGCCTTGCCGCAGGCCTGCTTGAAGATGGTCTGCACCTTCTGGCGCACCGAGTTGGTGGAGCTCTGGAACAGCAAGCTGAACTTGCGCCCGCCCTTTTCGCGGATGCCGCTGGCGCCGCGCTTCCAGCCTGCGCCGTCGAGCAGCGCATTGGCCTTGTCCAGGCTAGTCTCCATTTTCGTATTTGGGCTGTTGAACTGTCGCGGGTTGTTGAGCACGTTCGCCGTCGCCACGCCGGTGCGCCCGTAGACGAATTCCTGCACGGACTTGCGGTCCAGCAGCAGCGCCAGGGCTTCGCGCACCGCGGGGTCCGACAGGATCGGGTGGCGCGATTTCAGACTGGCGCGCTCGCCGTCCACTTCGGTCCATGGATCGGTCATGTTCAGCCAGATCATCTCGGTGTCGCCGCCCGGACTGATCACAACACGGCCCTTGCCGCCACTCTCCATGCGTTTCAGCACCTCATCTTCGATCTGCAGGTTCCACGCGTAGTCGAATTCGCCGGTTTGCAGTACCGCTCGTGCCGCGGAAGCCGCATCGCCGCCGCCCTTGATCTCGATCGCGTCGAAGTGCGGTCGGACGGGATCGTGGTACGTCGGGTTCAGCTCTCCCTTGACGATATCGCCCGGCTTGAAATCGATGAACCGATACGGTCCCGTACCGACCGGCTTCAGGTTCTGCGGCGCCTCACGCGACTTCGCGCCGAGGTACGGTGCGAACAGGTGTTGCGGAATCAGCTGCTGATTGGAGGTACGTGTCCAGACCGGCGACGGCTTCTCGAAGACGATGCGCACCGCGTGGGTGTCGCTCTTCTCGATGGTCTTGACGTTTTCGTAGACGCCGCCGGTGAACGCCGCGGTCGCCGAGTCGGTCGCAAAGCGCCAGTTGAAAATCACGTCGTCCGCGGTGAACGGCGTGCCGTCGTGCCAGGTCACGCCACGTTTCAGCTTCCACGTGGTCGAACGACCGTCCGCGGCGATGCCGCCGTTGTCGCTGCTCGGGATCTCGGCCGCAAGAATCGGAACCAGCTGACCGTCGGCGTCGAACCGCGCCAGCGACTCGTAAAAGGGGCGCGATCCGGCGGCATCCTTGATGCTGTTCGCGAAATGCGGGTTGAGCAGCGTGGGACCCTGCCAGAACAAGAGCTTCAGCGTGCCGCCGCCCCCACGACGCGTCGGCTTGTAAGTGGAAGTCGGCTGCGCAATGCCGACATCCGCCAGCAGCAGGCTGGCCATCGGCGCAGCAACGCCCAGCGCCGTCATGCGCGCGAGGAAATCGCGTCGTGAGAGCGTCCCGCCGCGTACACCGGCAATCCAGTGCCGCAGGGTCCGCTCGTCGGTCATGCCGCGCCCGCTTCCCGGTACCAGTTCTGCAACTGCGAGAAGTCCAGGTCCCAGCCCGTAAGTGGCGTGACGAGCTTAAGGTTCGAACCGCGCACCCGTGGCCGGCTGATCAGCGGAACGATGACGTTGTCTTTCACTGGCAGGTCGTTCAGCCGGATGAAGAGCGCCGCCCGCTTGACCGGATCGAGCTCGGCTTCCGCCGCCGCATAGGTCTTGTCGTACTCGTCGCTTACCCAGCGCGAGATATTGCGACCCTGCCACTTGTTGGCCTTCGACGAAACTTCGCGCGAAAGGTACTGGTCCATGAAGCGCTCGGGATCCGGCTGCGTCATCGTCGTCGTATACATCTGCATGTCGCACCAGAATTTGCCATACGTGTCGGGGTTGGCGACGTCGGACGAAAAAAACACGCTGGCGGTGACTGACTTCAGTTCGAGGTCGATGCCCGCCTTCTGGCAGCCCTGCTTGACGACCGCCTGTTCCTTTTGTCGCAGCGAATTGACCGAGGTCTGGTACACGAACTTCAGCTTCTTGCCGTCCTTTTCGCGGATGCCGTCGGCGCCTTTCTTCCAGCCCGCGGCGTCGAGGATCTGGTTGGCCTTGTCGACGTTGAATTCGAACTTCGTGTTCGGCGACCGGAACCGCGCCGGGTTGTTCAGGAAGTTGCTGGTGGCAATACCGGTGCGTCCGTAGATGAAGTCCTGGATGCCCTTGCGGTCGGCCAGCAGCGACATCGCCTCGCGCACGGCCGGATCGGAGAAGGCAAAGTGCTTCGACTTGACGTTGGCACGTTCACCGTCGACCTCGTTCCACGGGTCCTTCGTGTTGAGCTGAATGAACTCGACGTCCCCACTGGGAACGATCAGTGCCCGGCCCTTGCCGCCGGCCTCCAGGCGCTTGAGCACCTCGTCCTCGACCTGCAGGTTCCAGGCGTAGTCGAACTCGCCGGTCTGCAGCACGGCGCGCGCGGCCGAAGTCGCATCGCCGCCACCCTTCATCTCGATTGAATCGAAGAAGGGGCGGTTGGGCATGTGATAGTTCGTGTTGATCTCGCCGCGCACCATGTCGCCCGGCTTGAAGTCGACGAACTTGTAAGGACCGGTACCGACGGGCTTCAGATTGGCGGGCGCCTCGCGCGACTTGGCTCCGATGAATGGCGCAAAGACGTGCTTCGGGATGATCATGCCTTCAGCCGCGACGAAAGCCGTGGCCCAGAACGGAGTCGGCTTTGGAAACGTGACCCGGATCGTGTTCGGGTCGACTTTCGTGACCGTCACGTCCTTGTACACGCCAGTGGTCACCGCGGCCGTCGCCGGGTCTTTCGCATATTCCCAGGTGAATACGCAGTCGTCCGCCGTGAACGGCTGGCCGTCGTGCCACGTGACGCCCTGCTTGAGCTTCCAGGTGACGCTCTTGCCGTCGGCCGATACGCCGCCGTTCTCGCGCGTCGGAATCTCCGCGGCAAGGATCGGAACGAGGTTGCCGTCTCCGTCCCAGACCGCCAGCGACTCGTAGAACACACGAGAGCCTTCCTGGTCTTTCGTGCCATTGGCAAAGTGCGGCTGCAGCAGCGTCGGTCCCTGCCACCACAACACCTTCAGCACACCGCCGCCGCCGCGCTTGGTCGGCTTATAGGTCGCAGCCGTCTGTGCGCCCGCGACGCCGGCATGCATGAGCATCATCGACGCCATCGGCGCCGAAAGCCCTAGACCCACCAATTGCTGGATGAAGCTGCGGCGCGGCAGCTTTCCAGCGCGGACTTCCTCAATCAAATTGCGCAGTTCATGTTCCTGCATTGGTGTACCCCCTGTTCGAGCGTAACGGCCCCTGAGCAGGGCCTGGACGACGCGCTGGAGCCTATATGGCAAGGGCGCGAATGACAGATGCTATCGCTTCGCCACGAGGCTTTGGCAAAGTATTTGAACGCAGGCAAAGCGGGATGGCGAGGCTTGACCGGCTGGGCATCGCGCCACGCCACGGCGAGGACCCCTATCCCCGCGACAGGTGATAGCCGGTGGCCAAGTCCACTTCGTTCTTCGAGCCGAGGAACACTGCGACGCGCTCGTGCAGCGTCGTGGGCTGGATGTCGAGAATGCGCTGGTGGCCGTTGGTCGCAGCGCCACCCGCTTCTTCGACCAGGAATGCCATCGGATTGCCCTCGTACATCAGTCGCAGCTTGCCTGGCTTGTCAGGTTCGCGCGCGTCGCGGGGATACATGAAGATGCCGCCACGCGACATGATGCGATGTACGTCGGCCACCATTGACGCCACCCAGCGCATGTTGAAGTCCTTGCCGCGCGGCCCGGTCCTGCCGGCCAGCATTTCTTCGACATAGCGCTTTACCGGCGGCTCCCAATGCCGCATGTTCGACATATTGATCGCGAATTCCTTCGTGTCGTCCGGTATGCGCACGTTGTCCTGCGTCAGCACGAAGGAACCGGTGTCGCGGGCCAGCGTGAAGACCTGCACGCCGTGCCCCACCGACAGCACCAGCAGCGTCTGCGGGCCGTACACCGTGTAGCCGGCGCAGACCTGGCGCGAGCCGGGCTGAAGGAAGGATCGCTCGTCGGGTTCGGCGTCACTCAATGGTGCGCGCAGCACCGAAAAGATCGTGCCGATCGAGACGTTGACGTCGATGTTGCTGGAGCCGTCGAGGGGATCGAACAGCAGCAGGTACTTGCCGCGCGGATAGGCCCACCGGAATGCCAAGCGGAGTGTCCATTTCCTCCGAGGCCATTCCCGCCAGGTAACCGCCCCAGCTATTGGCCTCGACCAGGATCTCATTGGAGAGCACGTCGAGTTTCTTCTGTGCCTCGCCCTGGATATTGGTGGTGCCGGCGCCGCCCAGCACGCCGCCGAGTGCCCCCAGTCCGACTGCGTGGCTGATCGTCTTGCACGCGCGTGCGACTGTCTCGAGCAGCAGCCGCAGTTCGGGATCGAGCCCGTGCTCGCGCTCGCAGCGAATTAGGTAATGCGTCAGAGACAGCTTGGCCATCAGGCCTCCAGGGACTTGGAAACGATCTCGCGCACGTCGCGCGAAAGCCGGCCCGCCGCGACCCGCTCGAGCGCCCGGCGCATGTCCGTCTGCCGGTCCGGGGTGTACTTGCGCCAGCGGTCGAGGGCGCGGGCAATGCGCGCGGCGACCGTGGGATTGATGTGATCGAGCGCAAGCACCTGTTCGGCCCAGAAGTCGTAGCCGTTGGCCCCGCGCCGATGGAACTCGGCTTCATTCGCCATGCAGAAGGAACGCACGAGTGCAAACGCGTTGTTGGGGTTGGCAAGCGAGAAGCCGGGATGGTGCAGCAGTCGACGCACACGCTCGACTACGGGAGGCTCGCCGGGCCCTGCCATCGATGTCGCCTGCAGCTGGTACCACCGGTTCATCAGCAACGGCTCGTGTTGCCACTCGCGCGCCAGCTGGACGAGAAGATCGGCCTTGCGCGGCGACGGGCTGCTGAGGATCGCAGCAAGGGCCGCCTCGCGATCCGTCATGTTCGTGGCATCCGCCAGCTGACGCTCGGCAAGCTCGATCGCGCCATCGACATGGCCCTCGATCAGGCAGGCGAGCGAAAGGTTGCGCAGCGCTCGTCGTCCGGCGGGCGCCGGCGCCGCCGAATATGGCCCGGGTGTGGTGTGGGCTTCATAGGCTCGCTGCCAGTCATCGGCCAGCCGGCGTCCGATGAAGCCCATCAGCGCGCGGCGCGCGGCGCGTATGGCCTCCGGATCGACGATGGACCGCTGCTCGCCGATGAAACCTTCGTCCGGCAATGCCAGTGCCTGCGCCTTGAAGGCAGGCGACAAGCTCGTCGTCGAGCAGGGTGGAGCGCACCACCGCGATGTAGTCGTCGTCGAACGCGAGCGCGCGTCCGGCTTCGGCGGCATCGGTCAGTCGCATCAGGCGCGTCATCGCCAGCCGTTGCCCGGCCTCCCAGCGATTGAAAGGGTCCGAGTCCGCAGTCGTCAGTGCCTTCAGTTCACGCTCGGTATAGGCGTAGTCGACGATGACCGGCGCCGAGAAGCCCCGCAGCAGCGACGGGACCGGACGCTCCGGCACGCCGATGAAGCGGAAGCGCTGCGACGCCTGCGTCAGCTCCAGCACGCGAGTGACCGGTCCTGGCCGCGGCTCACCTTCGAGTTGCAACGGAAGATCGCGCCCGTTCGTGCCCAGGAGGCCGAGTGCGAACGGAACATGGAAGGGTTCCTTGGCCACCTGGCCCGGAGTGGCGGGAGCGGTTTGCTCGAGCGTCAGCACGTAAGAATGCTTCACCGGATCGTATATTCCGGTCGCCCGAACATGAGGCGTTCCCGCCTGCGAGTACCAGCGTTTGAACTGCCCCAGGTCGCGGCCGTTGGCATCCGCGATCGCGGCCACGAACTCATCGCAGGTGACCGCCTGGCCATCATGGCGCTTGATGTACAGATCCATGCCGCGCCGGAACCCGTCGACACCGACCAGGGTCTGCAGCATGCGGACCACTTCCGCTCCCTTTTCATAGACCGTGGCCGTGTAGAAGTTGCTGATCTCCTGGTAGGTGTCGGGGCGCACCGGGTGCGCCATCGGGCCCGCATCCTCCGGAAACTGCGCGGCGCGCAGCGCACGCACGTCCTCGATGCGCTTGACTGCGCGGCTCGACTCCTCGCCGAGCATGTCGGAGGAAAACTCCTGATCGCGGAAGACGGTGAGGCCTTCCTTCAGGCTGAGCTGAAACCAATCGCGGCAAGTGACGCGGTTTCCGGTCCAGTTGTGGAAGTACTCGTGTCCGACGATCGACTCGATGTTCGCGTAGTCAGTGTCGGTGGCCACGGCCGGGCTCGCCAGCACGTACTTGGCGTTGAAAATGTTGAGGCCTTTGTTTTCCATCGCCCCCAGGTTGAAGTCGTTGGAAGCGACCACCATGAACCGATCGAGATCGAGTTCGAGGCCGAAGCGTTGTTCGTCCCAGGCGATGGCACGCTTCAGGCTCTCCATGGCGTGCAATGTCTTGTCGAGGTTGCCGGGTTCGACCCAGATCTGCAGGATGGCGTCGCGCCCGTTGCTCGCGCGACGAACGCGTTCTTCGCGCGCGACGAAGTCTCCTGCGATGAGAGCGAACAGATAGCTGGGCTTGGCGAAGGGGTCGTCCCATATCGCGCAGTGACGCCCGTCTGGAAGGTCTCGCTGTTCGACCAGGTTGCCGTTGGCGAGCAGCACCGGAAAGCGGATCTTGTCGGCACGCAGCACGACCCGATAGCGCGTCATCACGTCCGGGCGGTCCGGAAAGTACGTGATGCGACGGAACCCTTCGGCCTCGCATTGTGTGAAGAGGCTGCGGTGCGACAGGTAGAGCCCCATCAGTTCGGTGTTGGTCGCAGGGCGGATCCGGTTGACGATCCTTACCGTGAAGCGATCCGAGGGTGCAGGAAGCGCGAGTCCGGCGTCGCTGTGTTCGTAGCCACCTTTGCCCAAGGATCGACCGTCGAGTTCAAGCGACACCAACTCGAGGTCCTCGCCATCCAGATGGAGGCGGTCGGTGGCTGCGCCGACCGGATTGCGCCGCACTGCCAGAGTCGCCGTGACCTGCGTCAGCTCGGTGTCGAGATCAAACTCGAGCGTGAGGTGATCGACCAGAAAGGCGGGTGGCTGATACTCCGAGCGCCGGACGATGACGACCTGGTCGTTACGCATGTGCCATGGAGAGGAGATTCCGCCTCGGGGTTGGACCCGGGCCGGGCCGCGCGCCGGTTTCGCCGGATTGCGTCGGATTGTAGCCAGCGCTGTCGCGCTTCATGTCGGCGCGGGTTGTGCGGCCAGATGAATTCCGACAAGGATCAGCGCGCCACCGGCCAGGTGATACCAGCCGACCGATTCGCCGAGCAGTAACCACGAGAGCAGGCCGGCAAGGACTGGTGTGAGGTTGACGAAGTACATCGGCAGCACCGGCGCCCGCGCGTGCGACGCCACGGTCCCAACAGTAGTACGCGACCAGCGAGGGCAGCAGGGCCACATAAAGCAGCGCGGCTGCATTGCCTGCAGTGGGCGCTGCAGTCGCGCCGGTCAGCGCATATTCGGCCAGTGCGAACGGCAGGATCATCGCGGCGCCGAGGGCGATCTGCACGAAGAGGAACGCCGACAGGGGCAGGGGCGGACGACGTGTCCGCAGCAACCACGTGTAGATGCTCCAGGTGAACGTGGCAACCAGCATGATCATGTCGCCCGTCGCGAAATGAAGGCGCAGCAGGTTGACCGGTTCGCCGCGCGCGATGACCCACAGCACGCCCAGGGCCGATAGCGCTGCCCCTGCGCCCTGGCGATGCCGGACCGGAGAATTGAACCAAGCCGCACCTACAAGCAGCGTCATGATCGGTCCGGAAGCGCCAATCAGTGTGGCGTTGACGGCTGTCGATGTCTGCAGCGCAACGTACTGGAGCGAGTTGTAGCAACCGACACCCAGGAACGCGGTCAGTGCCAGGAGCGGCAAGTGCGCCCGGATCGCGCTCCAATTCTTGCGGACGGCGCCGATCACGAACGGCGCCAGCAGCGCAAGTGCGAGCGCCCAGCGCGCGAACGAGAGCGCGAGGGGAGGGAAGTGCCCGACGAGGGCGCGACCGACGACCGCGTTTCCCGCCCAGAACAGCGGCGGCAGTAACAGCAGGACGATCGTCGAAAGTGGCAGCGCGCGGCTCATCGGTCCGCGATGCTACGCGGACCTTGATGGCCATTTCGGCGACCGCGGGAAAGTTCCGCAGGTCGCTTTCCCGTTTCTACTTGTCACTTGACTGAACGCGATCTCGGGGATGCATTTCATCGCGGCTCGATCCCGCGCTCTATTGCCGACAGGAGGTAACGGTGGAACATGTGGCAGACAGTCGCCTCGATCGGTTTCCAGAGCCGGCCTGGGCGTTTGCGGCTCAGGTACCGCGTCGTCACCGCGACCTCCGTTGAGCGAGACGAAAGTTCGCGCAGCGTGTAGCCGCCTCCTGACAGCATCAAGCCACCCCCAACGACAAGTCGTTGCTCGACGACCTCGAATCCGTAGTGCCGGCACGGGTCGATGTGCGTGACGCGTTTCAGCAAGTGTCCTTTCTCATACAGGCACATCGCCTCATCGCCGACCGCCAATTTCGAGCCATGGGTGCGGATCGGGAGCGGCAGCAGCAGCCGCAGATACAGCGGCGGGGGCACCTCGATCTCCTCGTAGAACATGAGTGCGTCCCAAACCTGATCGGGCGAGGCAGCGAGCGTCGTTCGGGTAACGATCGACTCGGACCGTTGGGGCTTCGTGTCGGCGACCATGGGTGCCTTTGCATCGTCGGCGCGGGGTCCGTCAGCGACGGGAGTCATAGGTGATGGTTTCCTGGGCTCATTGCAGCACGGCTGCAGGTCCGACGTCGACGATGCCCCAGAGCATCGCCCGGTCGTCAGCGGCGTGATTGGTCGGCAATGCGACCTCTGGCTCGCGGAAACTCCGCAGCACGGCCACGGCGTCCGGTGCTGCTGCCCGCTTCACTGCGGCGATGAGGCGCTTCCGGTAGGCGGCCTCGGCTCCGTCGAGGATGTTCGAGAGCGCAAAGCCGTCGAAGCTTGCGGCGGGCTGGCGCTCGAGGTAACCCGCCGCGTCGGCGTGCTCGAGGCGGACGTCTTTCGCCTGCGGCGGAGGCGCAGAGTCGGATAACTCGCCCAGCAGCAACGCTCGGGCGTAGGGGTTGGTCCGGTTCGAATGACGGGCAAAGCAGCGCTCCACCCGCCCGCGCATGATCGCGCCGAGGCGGGGCGGCAGGAAGTCGAGGAATGGCGCGGCATAGACAGCACGCAGCGCAGTCAGCGACAGCAGCCCGTCGAAGGCGGCACGAAAGCGGCGCGTATCGAGATGCCGCCGCCAGTACTCGATCTGCCCAGGCGGATCCTCGAGATCGAGGAACTTCCGCAGGCGCGACGGCCACCAGCCTGCCAGCGGCGCAAACAATCGTCCGAAGTCCATCATCCGCTCGGCCGCACCGCGTGCCGCGCGGTCACCCGTGAAGCGCTGCCTGGCGTAATCGAGCTGGATGGGATTGATGTCGACCGCCACGACTTCGTGCTGCGGCGCCAGTGCCATCGCCGTGCAACCGGCCGATGCGATGCACAGCACGCGGCCGCCCGGCCGAAAGGCGCCCAACTCGATAGCCGCATCTTCGTACATGCGCCCAAACAGCAGCTTGCCCGCGCCTCCGCGCGCGTCGAAGCGTCCGCGCGCCCACACCGTTTCGGCGCCCGTCGTCATCATCGCCAACCGGGCAGGCTGGCGGCGACCCACGCCAGCACGAGGAACGCGAAGTTCTTGACGACCATGCCCGCCGGATCGTGGACGATGTGGCGCGCCCAGAGCAGGCCGCAAGCGTTCAGAGAGACAAGAAGGAGCGTCTGCGCGGCGGCACACGCGACCGGAGCAACTGCGCTCAAGATCCACACCGCAAGGGCGACCTCGACGACGCCGAGCACCTTGAGGAACAACGCCCCGATGCGCGGCCCGAAGTAGGGCACGGCTGCGACGACCTCGAACTCGTGCGGCTGTCCGCGCAGAAGCTTGCACCACAGCCCTTCGTAGAGCCACACGGCTGCCACTGCAACGCGGATCAACCAGAACGCCGGCAACAGCGTAGACATGATGGCTCACTTCTCGGGACGAGTCCCATTGTCTGCGACGAGCATATGCGATGTCAGCGCCAGATCGTTGACCTGAACGAGGTCACGGTGCAAGTAGGCGCTCATACTGCGGCGTGGGCAGCGTGCCAAGAGGACTGCTTCACCGTCGTTCGCCGCTGCACTTCACTCCCATCACCACAAGGACCGCGCGATGGCAGATATTCCTACCCAAACCTGGCCTGGCATGGCCGCCGAACTGTTCGACCTCTTGAGCGGACGACGGGCAGAGATCACTTGCCAGTTCGACAACATGGAAGTGCACGTTCCGACGCATTCCCATGCGCCAGGCAACATTTCGCCTCTGTATGCACTCTGGAAATTCAACGGCGCAATTACCATTCGGGCGCGGGTTCCCAGCGGCGACAAGTGACGTCACCTCGGCAGGTGGGCCTGCACGGATCGATCGACGCCCGCGATGCGGCCGGGCGCACGATCCGCGTTCACTGTGCGGGTGCGCAAGTGACTGTCGACGCAGAAAGCGCGCGCGCCGCCGTCTCGGCGCTGTCCGGGCTACGTGCCGTGCGCGCCACGGTCGGTGACGCAGGCAAGCCGCTTGCGCCGCGCCGCCTTGACGAGTTTTGCATCGACCTCTGCATACGGGGTCACCGGGTCGGCCGCGCTGGCCAGGGCGCTCATGCGAACTGGTTCGGTCGCGCTCTCGCGCATATGCCAGTGGAATTGCATATCGCCGCTTTGTTGCGAGCAATGATGCGGGCGCCCTGAGTCGTCTGAACCGGCAGAGTCGGTTCGAGTCCTGGTTCGCTCCGGTTCCAAGTGGATTAGTGGCTAGAACTCCAGTTCGTCCTTGATCGCCGCGATGCCGGCCTTTGCGCAGGCGTCGTCCATCGCACCGGTCGGTGCCCCGGAGACGCCGATCGCGCCGACAGTCGTTCCGCCGGCGGCGATGAGGACGCCGCCTCCCAACGCGACGACGTTCGGTATCTGGCGTATCCCTGAACTCGCGCTGCCTGCCTGCGTACCCGCGGCAAACTCGAGTGTGTCGGTGCGGAAGCTGATCGCCGTGTAGCCCTTGTTTATTGCGGTCTGCACAGTGTGCGGGCCGGCGAAGCGGTCGCGCATCATCGCCTGCGCGACGCCGGCACGGTCGACGACGGCGACTGTCACCTGGTAGCCGCGCTTGCGACAGTCTTCCAGCGCGGCGCGCGTGGCTTTGGCTGCGGTCTCTGGAGTCAGGATGCGCACCGTATAGGTCCCCGACTGGGCTTGCGCGGAAGCGCTCAGCGCTGCCGCAAGTGTCAGCGCTGCCGTGCACAGGCCGATGATTCTCATGGTGTCTCCTTAAAGATAGATCGTTCAGTCCAGTTCGATACCGGCACACGGCGTGCGCGCCGCGCGCCCGGCACTGAGGCCGGATGACCGCCGCCGAGCGAGTCTGCAGAGTAGCGGTCGAAAGTGCCCGCTGGTTGATGTCGCGCAACGCCGGTGCCCGATGGGTGAGCGCAGGCCCTCACTGGCTT
Organism: uncultured beta proteobacterium; assembly: GCA_963724605.1. Classification (GTDB taxonomy): domain Bacteria; phylum Pseudomonadota; class Gammaproteobacteria; order Burkholderiales; family Burkholderiaceae_F; genus JALORV01. The sequence goes on along the minus strand of CAVRVM010000014.1, from coordinate 777,833 downwards.
CAAAGTCCCGGGTGCGCCTTGATACGTGTCAACGGTGAGCGCGGACCGCGTGCAACACTGCGAGCGCTTGTTCAGCCGCTCGCCCTGACAGACCTGTCACCGCGCGCCGCCGTTGGAACCCTGAAACTACGTTCAATGCGCGGACTTACCATGTCATCCCGATCCTTGCCCGGGTTTTACTCGCTCGCTGCCATGCTGGCGGCGACATTGTTTGCGGTGACGTTCGCCGCCAGGGCGGCTGACGCTGCGCCGTCCCCCAACGATTCCTGCCTGATGTGCCATAGCGACGCCGGCGCCAAGAATGCGGCGGGCAATTCGATCGCAGTAGATCCGAAGAAATTTGCCGCCTCGGTGCACGGGCAGATGAACTTCAAGTGCACGGATTGCCACAGCGATGTATCGGCGGAGAAGCTGCCGCACGAACCGAAGCTCAAGCCCGCCAACTGCGCGGCCTGCCACGAAGCGCCGGTCAAGGAATATCTCGCTACGGCACACGCCAAGGCCCGCGCCAAGGGAAACGAGGTCGCCGCCACCTGCAGTAACTGCCACGGCAATCACGACATCCAGAAGTCGAGCGAACCGACATCGCGCACGAACGTCGCCCGGATCGAATCCACCTGCGCCTCCTGCCATGGCAACGAGGCGGTGATCCAGAAGGGCAAACTTCCCGGCGGCAACATCGCGAGCATGTATCACGACAGCATCCACGGCCAGAAGACCAACGGCAAGAGTGCTGCGGCCGTGACGGCGCCCACCTGCACCGGCTGCCATGGCTCGCACAAGATCCTCAGCAAGAACGATCCGGCCAGCCGCGTGAACCGCGAGCACGTCGCGCTGATGTGCGGCAGTTGCCACCAGCAGGTCTACAGCCGCTTCAGCGGCAGCCAGCACGGCCAGATGCGGCAGGCCGGCAACTCGGCAGCGCCGACGTGTATCGATTGCCACAGCGCGCACCGCATCCAGGAACACGGCACCAGCAAGTGGCAGGTCGAGGTCATCAAGGAATGCGGCAACTGCCACCAGGACTTCATCACGACCTACCGCGACACGTATCACGGCCAGGTGACGCAGCTCGGGTTTGCGCGGATGGCGACCTGCAACAGCTGCCACGGCGCACACGAGGTCTTGCCGGCATCGAACCCGAAGTCGATGGTGTCGCCGGAGAACCGGGTCACTACCTGCAGGACTTGCCACCCGGGCGCCAACGCCAACTTTGCGGCCTACAAGCCGCACGGCAATCCGCACGACCGCGAGGGCGATCCGATCCTGTATTACACGCGACTCTTCATGCAACTGTTGCTGGTCGGCGTATTCGGCTTCTTCGGCCTGCACACGTTGCTGTGGCTATTTCGCTCGCTGAAAGAAGTCCGCCAAGGTCGCGGACACAACGACCACTGACGAGGACGGAACCATGTCTGCAACCACGATGACCTCCGCCCGCGCGACGAGTGCATCCCCGGGACGTTACTACCGGCGCTTCGGGCCGACTGAGCGCGTGATGCACGCACTCTTGATGCTGACCTTCATCGGCTGCGCGATCACCGGCGTGCCGCTGCTGTTTGCCGACCACGCCTGGGCCGGAACCCTGGTTACGCTGATGGGCGGATTCCGGGGCGCCGCATTGATCCATCGGATCTGCGCGGCGATCATGGCCGTCGTCTTCGTCGGCCATGTGCTGCGCGTGTTCGTCCGGGCGTTCCTGGCAGAAGACTGGCTCTCCTACTTCTGGGGGCCGAACTCACTGGTGCCGAACCTGAAGGACGGGCAGGACATCGTCGGCATGTTCAAGTGGTTCTTCGGCAAAGGCCCGCGCCCGCAGTTCGATCGCTACATCTACTGGGAGAAGTTCGACTACTGGGCGGTGTTCTGGGGGATGTTCATCATCGGCGGCTCGGGTTTCATGCTCTGGTTCCCGGTCTTCTTCTCGGAGTTCCTGCCCGGCTGGGTGTTCAACGTCGCGACGATCGTGCACGGCGAGGAAGCGCTGCTGGCGGTCGGCTTCATCTTCACGATCCACTTCTTCAACGGCCACCTGCGTCCCGAGAAGTTTCCGATGGACCTGGTGATCTTCACCGGGCGGCTGCCTGAGCACGAACTGAAGGACGAGCGCTCGCTCGAGTACGCCCGGCTGGTCAGCGAGGGGCGGCTCGAAGCCATCGAGGCCACTCCACCGACCGCATCCGAAGTGGCCTTCGCCCGCGTGCTCGGCAGCGTCGGGTTGATACTCGGGGTCGCAACGATCCTGGCCATTATCTACAGCGCGCTGGTCTAGAACCTGTCTCGGAGTCCGCGGGGACTCTGAGATAGGTTCTAGTAGCATTCGCGTAAGAACAAGCGGGGCGGGCTCCGTTCGCACGAACGGAGCCCTTTGCATAACCGGGGAGACGGTCCTGATGAAGCGATTCGGTCGCAAGTCCATGGTAGGCGCCATCGGCACGCTGGTTGCCCTCGGCATCGGCGCGGCCGTGCTCGGCGCGGCCGGCATTGTCGGGTGGGAATACACCAACAGTGACGAGTTCTGCGCGGTGATGTGCCACTCGGTTCACCCCGAGGAGAGCGCTTCGCACAACACCTCGGCGCACGCGCGCGTGCACTGCGTCGAATGCCACATGGGCCGCAACTCGACGCTGAAGCTGATCTCGATGAAGCCGACCCATTTCAAGGAACTGTGGGGAATGATCGCCGGCTATGAGAGGCCGCTGCATGCCTCGGGAATGCGTCCGGCGCGAGAAGCGTGCGAAAGCTGCCATTGGCCGCAGACCGAGCACCACGACAGCCTCACGGTCAACAAGCGCTACGGCACGGATCCGAAGAGCAGCGAAACCGACTACCGCATCACGCTGCATACGACCGCAAATGCCGAGCGCGAGATTCCGTGGAAGGTCACGGGCATTCACTGGCACATCGCCAACGACGTCGAATACAAGAGCCCGGACGTGCAGGGCGAGTCGATCCCATGGGTGCAGGTGATCAAGCGCGACGGCACCAGGGCCACCTATCTCGATGCGGACTCGAAGCTGTCGTCGGCAGACGTCTCGAAGCTCGAGGCGCGGCGCATGGAGTGCTTCAACTGTCATAACGCCGTTGGGCACCCGTTCCCCAACCCTGCCGACCGCGTCGATGAAGCCATCGCCACCGGCAGGATCGACCGTGCGCTGCCCGGTACGAAGTCGCGTGCCGTCGCATTGATCAATGCGGTGGGCGACCTCAGCGGGCCGATGGCGGAGCGGATGGCTGCGGTCGACAAGCTGATCGCCGCCGACGCCGCGAATCATCCGGCGGCGGCTGACCAGAAGGACAAGGACCTGCAATTCCAGAAGGTGATGAAGCAGATCCTGCTATCGAGCTCCTTCGACGCCAAGGGAGTGACGTGGAAGTCGTTCCCGAATCACGCGCAGCATCGCGATTCCCCGGGATGCTTCCGTTGCCATGACGGCAAGCACTTCAACGAGAACGGCGAGGCTATCCGGCTGCAGTGCACCCTGTGCCACAACCTGCCTCAGGTCATGCTCGAGAACGGCAAGGGGAGCGTGCCGTCGCTCGTCGTGGCGGGAGTCTCGCCGCCGGACTTCCACAACGAGCCGAATTTCATGCACGAGCATCGCTTCAAGCTCGACGATTCGTGCGCGATGTGTCATGGCAAGATCGAATTCGGACGGGAGGGTGGTGGCTTCTGCTCCAATCCGGCCTGCCACGGAAGGGCCTGGCCGGGCGTCAATCTCAACGTGGAGGTGAAGGCTGCCGCTGCGCCGGCGCCGGCCGAGAAAGCGGCCGCGAAGGCGCCACCTGCGAAGGCTGCCGCCGGCAAGGCGGCCAAGTAACAGCGCTGCTCGACTCTCTCTATGAACGGCCGCGCATGCGGCCGTTTCTTTTCGTGCGGTGCCCGGCGATACACTGGGCTTTTGCGCCACGAGGATCTTCGATGAACCTTGCTGATCTCAACCGCTTTATCGCCGAGCGGTGGGACGGCGACGTCGTCCCACGTCTGGTCGACTACGTCCGCGTTCCCGCCAAATCACCGGCCTTCGACGCGAGCTGGGATGCCCACGGCTACCTGGCAGCCGTGGTCAAGGACGCAGAAACGTGGTGCCGCGCGCAGTCGATCGCGGCCATCACGATTGAAATCGTTGCCCTCTCGGGCCGGACGCCGTGCCTGTTCTTCGACGTGCCGGCCACGGGCGGGCTCGGCAACGACCGCACCGTGCTCTTTTATGGCCACCTGGACAAACAGCCCGAGATGGTCGGCTGGCGCGAAGACCTCGGCCCGTGGAGGCCCGTCATCGAGAACGGCAAACTCTACGGGCGTGGCAGTGCCGACGACGGCTATGCGGTCTATGCCGCCCTGACAACGATCGCGGCAATCGACGCGCAGGGGGCCGCGCGGCCGCGTTGCGTCGGCATCATCGAAACCTGTGAGGAAAGCGGCAGTCCCGATCTGCCGGCCTACCTCGAGCTGCTGACACCGCGCTTCGGCGACGTGCAACTCGTGGTCGGCCTCGACTCCGGCTGCCGAAATTACGAGCAGCTATGGGTGACGACCTCGCTGCGCGGCCTGGTGGGAGGAACGCTGACCGTCGAGATTCTGTCCGAAGGCGTGCACTCGGGCCATGCCAGTGGCATCGTGCCGTCGTCGTTCCGGATCGCGCGCCAGCTTCTCAACCGCCTCGACGATCCTGCCACCGGACGTGTACTGCTGCCCGAACTTCATGCAGAGATTCCGGCGGAGCGATTGCATCAGGCGCAGGAGGCGGGAGCCATCCTCGGCGACTCCGTCTGGACGGAGTTTCCGTGGGTCAGCTGCAACCATGGACCCGACGGACATACGCACGCGATGCCGATGACAACCGACCCGGTCGAAGCGATCCTGAACCGCACCTGGCGCCCCGCGCTTTCGGTCACCGGCGCTGCCGGTTTTCCCGCTATCGATTCAGCCGGCAACGTGCTCCGTCCCAGCACGACCTTCAAGCTCAGCATGCGCATCCCGCCGACCGTCGATGCCGAGAAGGCGACCTGGGCCATGCGCCGCGTGCTGGCGGACCGTCCGCCGTACAACGCGCGAGTGACGTTCGAGTCCGACTGGGGCGCGACCGGCTGGAACGCGCCCGAGACGGCTCCATGGCTCAAGCAGGTTCTGGATGCGACGTCGCGTCAGGTCTATGGGCGGGATGCGGCGTGGGTGGGTGAAGGCGGCACGATTCCGTTCATGAACATGCTGGGCGAGCGCTTTCCGCGAGCGCAATTCGTCATTACCGGCGTGCTCGGGCCACACTCGAATGCGCACGGGCCCAATCGAGTTCCTGCATATCGAATACGCGAAGAAGCTGACCGTCGCGGTCGCCAACGTCGTGACTGCGGTCCGTTAGCGAGGCTCGATCTGCCAGCGTTCCGTCCAGGCAGTGATGGCGGCGCGCTGGAATGAAGCGATCGAATCGGCGCCGATCGTCGGCAGGCCGAGGTGGCGCCCCGCATGCTCGAGTTCGGCGAGCGAATCTGAGCGTTCGAGTGGGCGCGCCCCGGTCTGCTTGGAAAGCTTCTCACCGCGCTCGTTGACGACGATCGGGACGTGCAGGTAACGCAGTCTGCGCAAACCGAGGCGCGCTGCAGGGCGATCTGTCGCGGCGTGTTGTCGATCAGGTCGGTGCCACGGACGACGTCCGTCATGCGCTGAGCGTCGTCGTCGACGACCACCGCCAGCTGATACGCCCACAGTCCGTCGGCTCTGCGCACGACGAAGTCGCCGACCGCCTGCCCGAGATCCTGCGACTGTGGGCCGGCGGCCCGATCGATGAACGACTCGATCCCTTCGGCCCGGAAGCGCCAGGCGCGGACGGCGCGTCCCGCAGTGCCGAGGCGGCAGGTGCCGGGATAGATGCCCAAGGGCAGGCCGCCGGCGGCGGCCGCGCCTTCGACTTCCGAGCGCGTGCAGGCACAACCGTATACGCGGTCCTGGTCGCCCAGCCGGCAGAATGCGGCTTCGTACAGCGCCGACCGTTGGCTCTGATACGCGACCGGCTCGTCAGACTCCATGCCGAACAAGGCCAGAGTAAGAACGATGTCGCCTGCTGCGCCCGGCATCTCGCGGGGCGGATCCAGGTCTTCGATGCGCACCAGCCACCGCCCCCGTGTGCCCGGGCGTCGAGCCAGCTGGCCAGCGCTGCGACCAGCGAGCCAGCGTGCAGCGGTCCCGTTGGAGACGGCGCGAATCTGCCCCGGTATTCCGGCGTTTGAGGCGTCGACGCGGGACTTGAGGTCTGCATGAGGCCGATTACCACCCGATCCATCGCACATTTTGCCGCTCGGGCGGGGCGGCTTTGCGGCGATCATCTGTTGACCGCGCGGCAAATGTCTGCCGTGCCGATTCACCGTAACACACTTGGACTGCGTGGCAAGGCCTGCCGTTACCGCCGAACTCTTCAAGGTTGCACTCGTGCTCGGGCGCGGGACCTGGTACGCCAGCCTTGCGTTCGGCCTGCTCGCGGTCTTGCTGCTGTGGCGCGAGAACCGGGTTCACGTCGCGGCGGTCTGGTGGATCGTGCTTGCCGGCGCCGTGCTGGCGCGCGTCGATACTGCCAGCGGGCGTTGCGACACCTGTCGCAGCATCCGCGCATCTGCCGCCGCATGCCGAGTGGTACGCCATCATCGCTGCGCTCGAAGGCGTGGTGTGGGCGATGCTGCTCGTGCTGGTGCCGTCGGCAACCGACGTCGGGCTGCGTTTTCAGCTCGGCCTGACCTTGCTCGTCATGCTGGGAGTGCTGCTTCCGTTCGCTCCTGCGGGCCTGGCGTGGATCGCTTTCGGCATCCCGGTGGGTTTTGCACAGCTGGTCGTGCTGACCTCGCGCGAGTACCCCCAGCATGACCTGCTGCTGCTCACCTGGGCGATGACGATGGCTGGTGCCGCGCTGACAGCGCAGTGGCTCAAGCGTGCGCTGTCGAACAACCTTTCATTGCGGCATCGCGCGGATCTTTCGGCCAAGGCGCAGGAACAGGCCAACGCGGAACTCAACCGCAGCCGCGAACAGCTGCGCCTTGCGCTCGATGCGATCGATGCCGGCATCGCCGACACGAATCTCATCACCGGTGAGCGTTTCTTTTCGGCGCGCTACCTCGGCATCCTCGGCCATGGCGACCGCGACCGGTTCCACAAGGAGCATCGCCTGTCCGACGCGCTGCATCCCGAAGACCGCAAGCGAGTCATGGAGGCGCGCCGGCGCCACACTGAAAGCCGGCGCTGCCTTGCGCGAGGAGTGTCGCCTGCGGCGATCCGACGAAACCTACGTGTGGGTCATCCTGCGTGGCGAGTCGGTGCGGGGCAGCGACGGCCGGCCGACGCGACTCGTGATGTCTATCGTGGATAACACCGAGCGTCGACTCGCCGAGCATCGCCTGATCGACAGCGAGCGGCGCTATCGCGCGCTGGTCGAGGCGTCGCCGTCGCTGATCTGGATCTGCGATGACAGGGGACGCCTGACCTTCGTGTCGGAGCGTGCCTGCCGCGACATGTTTGGCGGCGAGCCGCGCGAACTCATCGGCCGGCATGTGGCCGACTTCACCGGTCCCGGCTTCACGCGCCGCGAGTTCCTGCGGCGCTTTTCCCCGGCAATGCACGGACGCCCGGTGTTCGAGATGGAGGCGATCCTGCGCGACGTACGGGGCCAGCCGCTCAGCGTCAGCGTCAGTGCGCTGCCGATCCTGAACGCAAACGGCCAGATCGACTCGGTCACCGGCGTGTGCACCGACATCACCGCGACCAAACAGCGTGAGCGCGAGCTGAACGTCGCGCTGCGCAACCAGCAGGCGATCTTCGATGCCGCCGGCGAAGGCATCGTCTTCGTGCGCAACGCCCGCATCGAAGGACCGAACCGTGCATTGGCCCGCATGCTCGGGGTCACACGCGAAGCCCTGGTCGGGCAACCGGTCGAAGAGATCCTTGCCGCCCGTGGAGACTGGGAAACGATCGACCAGGCCACGCGCGCCGCCGCGGTCCGCGGCGAGGCGGCAATTCACGAAGTGATGCTGCGCGCGAACGATGGCCGTAATGTCTGGTGCCAGCTGACGTCGCGCCAGGCAGGTGACGGCGGCGCCTACATCCTCGTGCTGACAGACATCACATCGCTCAAGCGGCGCGAGGAGCTGGCCTGGCATCAGGCCAACCATGACGAATTGACCGGACTGCCGAACCGGCGCCAGCTCGGCGAGCATGCCCGCCGCCTGCTGTCGGTGGCACTGAAGCAGCGACGCCTGGCTGCCGTGCTGGTGCTCGATCTGGACGGCTTTAAAGAGATCAACGACCTCTTCGGTCATTCATACGGCGACAGTCTGCTCAAGCGCGTGGCACTGCGACTGTCAGGCGTGCTGCGAGACTACGACGTTGTCGCACGCACCGGCGGCGACGAATTCGTCGTGCTGTTGCCCGAAATCGAGCAGCCTTCGATCGCAATGGTCGTGGCCGAGAAACTGATCGCGGCGGCAAGCGAGAACGTCGAGAACCTCGGTCGCTCACTGCGCCTGCATGCCAGCGTCGGTGTGGCACTGTTTCCGGGCGATGGGCAGGATTTCGAGACCCTGCTTGCGGCCGCCGACTCCGCCATGTACGCCGCCAAGGCGGCAGGGAAGAATCGGTACCAGCTGGCGGCAGAGACCGGCCGGGGCCGGCCAGAGGCCCTGGTCTCCCCTGACGGCCAGCGCCGTCGCTGAAGTCATCCGTTCGGACTAACCTACCGTCCGCCGACTGCCGGCGATTGCGGTGCCATTTGTGCGCCCGCTAGCATCACACACTTGCTTGCAGCTGGCGCAGCGGTGCGGCGGGGATGCCAGTTCATGTGCGGACTGCGGCTGCGGAGACGGAAATCGGAAACATGATCACGGGCCGAGGACTCAACGGCCTGCGGCGCGCCACCAGGACAGGACCTGAAGTCCGCTTCGACCTGCGTGTTCCGCTCGCAGTGGAGCGCAGGTTGCTTCCGGCCTTGCTGTTACTCGGCTGTGGTTGCCGCGGCGGCCGCATCGGCCGTTGGCGCCACTGCGCTGGTCTGGGGTTGGCTGGCGGTCTACGCAGTCAACTCGGCAGCGCGTTTCTTGCTTGCGACAGCCTACGGGGACAACCGTCATCCGATCACCGCAGAGTCGAGAGTGGCGCGTCAATACATGGCATGTGCTGTCCTGGACGTGGTCTTATGGGGACTCCTGCTGGCCGTGGTTCCCCGTCCTGTCGGCTTTCTGGCCGGACCTGGGGGCTTCGCGGCCGCCGGCGCCATCTTGCTGGCCGCGCTCACGTTCGGCGGCTGGCCGCGGGTCTGGACGTTCTACGTTGCGGCGTGGGCGGGGCTTACGCCCTTGTGGCGGTCCGTACCAGTGGAGTCCTGACCAGCTTTGCGTTTGCTTTTCCGCTCTGGCTGTTGGCAATCTGGTGGCTCGGTCGGCAGCAGCCGCTGAGCCGCCATGCCGGCCAGCGCGCGGCCCAGACGCTGATCAGCAATCCGACGAAGTTCGGATGGCAGGCGGCCATCCACGCCATGCCGACGCCGGTCATCGTTGCCCGCAACGGCCGCATCATCGAAGTGAACCGATCGGCGTGCGAGTTCATCGGCCGCAGCGAACGTTTGATTCTTAGCAGCACTGTCGAGGAATGCCTGATCGCCGATCCGCCCGAGGCTCTGCAGCCCGAACAGCACAAATCGGAGTCGAGCGCTGTCGTCGAGGTTCGTCCGTCGGATCGCACGTTCGACGGCGCCGTGTGGTCGGGTCGGGTGCGCTACATGGAGCCTGGCCGTGCGTCGTCCGTGATGGTCATCGCACTGACCAAGGCGGCGCACGAGCCGTTCGGCGCGGAGAGGCTGTTGGACGACGCGCGACGCTTCGCGGAGTGGATCGGCGGACTTCAGGGTCTGCCGTGGTATCGCGACGAGCACGGCGTGCTGGTCGTTCCGCCGGAGTTTCCCGCGCCCCAGGCAGACACGCAGCGCGTCGCCGATGCATTTCCGCTGGAGTACCTGCTGGCGACGGATGAGAGGGAGCGTATCGGTGCGCGTTACCGCGATTTCCTGCGCAGCGGCACGGTCTTCGATGAGTGCATGTCATTGCGCGACACGCGGGGCGTGGCGCGCGAAGTCCGGGTCGTCTGCATGGTCCGCCCGACCGGGTCGGACCGCGCCGCGCCCGTCATCGGCACCATCGCGGCGGCGCGGTCGGCTCCTGCGCCTGCGAAAGTGCCGACCGATGCGATGGCCGACCTCCTGTCGCGGCTGCCGGTCATCGTGTGGCTGGTCGACAGTTCCGGGCGCGTCGTACACGCGACGGGAACGGATCCGCAGCGTTGGGGCATGGTGGCGGAAGCCCGCACACGACCCGAGTGGCATGCCGCCTTCGCCTTCAAGCCCGAGTCTTTACCGGAGGTGCAGGAAGCCCTGCAAAAGGCGTTGCGTGGGCAACCGACCTTCGACCTGCGCAACGCGCGCACGAGCCGATCCGGCGGACGCATGAACCTGCGCAGCCACTTCGTCCCTTACGAAGGCAAGCGCATGAACGCGGTGCTGGTGCTGGACACGATCGCCTCGCCGTTCGAATTGCTCGAGATCGATCGGCTCAAGCGCAGCAAGTCGCAGTACAAGTCGCTGGTCGAGGCCTCCGCGAGCCTCATCTGGGCCTGCGACGAGAACTTCACATTGAGTTTCGCGAGCCGGCGCGCGGCGCGCGACATTTATGGCTACGAAACGCGCGAGCTGCTGGGCCAGTCGGCCGACATCCTGCTGCCGTCCGACGTCGAGCAACCGGCCGTGCGGCGCGCCTTCGAAGGTCTGCGCGAGGGACGGCCGATACGCGACCTCGAAGCGGTGCACGTACGGCAGGACGGCCGAACCGTGATCGTCTCGATCAGCGCGGTCCCCCTGCGCCAGCCCGGCGGGCGCTTCGCGGGCGCGGTCGGCATGAACGCGGATCTGACCGCGCTGAAGTCGCGCGAAACACGGCTGTCCGAAGCGCTGCGGGTCGAGCGGACGGTGCTGGATTCCGCGGGCCAGGCGATCGCGGTCGTCAAGCAGGGTCTGGTGCTCCGCTGCAACGATGCATTCCTGCGTCTGGTCGGACTGCCGCCCGAGGACCTGGCCCGATCCGCTCTCACGGACTGCCTGCTCGACCGCGAAGACTGGGAAGAGCTGACGAAGGCTGCGGAGGAGGCGCGCGCGCGCGACCAGGCGGTCGTGCGCGAGATTCGCGTTCAACGCGGCGCGCGCCTCGGCCATGGAGAGGGCGCGGCCTGGTGCCAGGTCACGGCGCGCTCAATTGCGGACGGTGAGTTCGTGCTGGTCATCGCCGACATCGACACGATCAAGCAGCGCGAAGCAAACGCGCTGCACGAAGCGCAGCACGACGAGCTCACGGGCCTGCCGAACCGGCGCCTGCTGGCCGAACGTGCGGCGGCGGCGCTGGCGACGTCCGAGCTACGCAAGGTGAGCTGCGCCGTGCTTGCCATCGATCTCGATGGCTTCAAGGAGGTCAACGACCGCTACGGCCACGAGGTCGGGGACGCGATGCTGCGCGAGATCGCTGCGCGCCTGACGCGCGTGATGCGGCCGCAGGACACCGTCGCACGTCGCGGCGGCGACGAATTCGCGGTGCTGGTACCCGATGTCGGATCCGTGGTCGAGGTGGAACGCATCGCGACGCGGCTATTGCAGGCGGTCGAACAGCCGCTGACGCCGGCGCCGGGCCGTCCGTCATTGGCGGTGTCGGCCAGTATCGGCATTGCGCTCGCGCCCGAACAGGGGCGTGATCTCGAACGACTGCTGCAGCTCGCCGATCTCGCGATGTACGACGCCAAGCTCAAGGGCAAGAACCGCTTTGCGTTTGCCCAAGGGGCGGGACTGCCCGCCAACGTCACGCCGTTAGTGCCGCGCGCGTCGCGGACGTCCTGAGCCGCTCGAGCCACCACGCCACCGCCTTGCCGCGGGCATCGTGGCGCCAGGCGAAGTGCAGGGTGGCCTCGCCGCGTTCCTGGTCCGTCGTCTTCACGATCAGCTCGCCGCGCTCCAATTCTTCGCGCACGCGATGAGCCGGTACGAATCCGCATCCGAGTCCGACCTTCTGCGCGGTGATCTTCGCCTCGAGGGTCGGCACCGTCAGCAGGTCTGCCAGGCCGAGCAGGCCGGCCGCGCGCGGGGGCAGCCGCTGCGACGTGTCGCCGACAACGACCTGCCGGTGCTTGCGCAATTCGCTCGCGGGCAAGGGCGACGGAACGCTGGCGAGCGGATGATGCGGCGCGACCGCGAATACGAACGCAACCTTGCCGAACGGTTCCGATCGGTACCCGGCGCCGAGCCGCGATGGCTCGGGTCCTTCGTGCATCGCGCCGATGGCGAGGTCTGCCCGGCCAGCGAGGAGGGCGTCCCAGGTGCCGCCCAGCACTTCGCTCGTGATCCGCAGCTTTGTCGGTGCCACCGCAAGGAAGTCCGTTATCAGCGGCAGGAGTCGATCGAACGGGACGATGTTGTCAACGGCGAGCGTCAGGGCCTGCTCCCAACCGGAGGCGACGCGCTGTACCCTGCGCGTTAGGTCGTCCGCGGCGGCGAGCAGATGACGCCCCTCCCGCAGCAGTTCTTCGCCCGCAGGCGTGAGACGCGCGCGATAACCACGCCGATCGAACAGCAGCACATCGAGATCGTCCTCCAGCTTGCGCACCGCGTAGGTGACGGCCGACGGCACGCGCCCGAGTTCCTCTGCGGCGCCGGCAAAACTGCCACGGCGGGCGATTGCGTCCACGAGTTGTAGCGAATCGAGGGTCAGGGAAGCCATAAGGTTCTGTCAGACTGAACGAGTTCCTCAGTCTAATCCCGATGTTTTCAGTCGGGATTCGCGTCAAAATGGCGGCCATTCCGCAGTTTGGCCCCGAGGCCGGCTCTCATTTCAAGAGGACGGACGATGCTCACGATTCGACGCAGCAACGAACGCGGCTATGCCGACCACGGCTGGCTCAAGTCTTTCCACAGCTTCTCTTTCGCTGAATATCACGATCCGCGCCACATGGCGTTCGGCCCGTTGCGGGTCATCAACGAAGACCGGGTAGCGCCCGGGATGGGCTTCGGCACGCACGGGCACCGTGACATGGAAATCATCAGTTACGTGCTCGAGGGCGAACTCGCACACAAGGACAGCATGGGCAACGGCTCGGTGATCCGTCCGGGTGACGTGCAGCGCATGAGCGCCGGTCTCGGGGTCATGCACTCCGAGTTCAATCACGCCAGCGCACAGACGACGCACTTCCTGCAGATCTGGATCCAGCCCAACGTAGTCGGTATCGCACCGAGCTACGAAGAGAAGCGCTTCGAGGCGGCGGACAAGCGTGGACGCCTGCGGCTGGTCGCCTCGCCGGACGGCGCCGAAGGCTCGGTCACGATCCACCAGGATGCGCGCGTGTACGCCGGACTGATCGATGGCACGGAGACCGCCACCCTCGAACTCGCTGCCGGGCGCCGCGCCTACGTGCACGTCGCTCGCGGCAGTGTCGTTGTCGACGGCGAGCCGTTGACTGCAGGCGATGCCGTCAAGATCACCGATGCGGGCCGCCTCATGCTTGCTGATGGCAAGGACGCCGAAGTCCTCGTGTTCGACTTGCCTTAGGCTCGGCGGCGACGTTCACTCAGTCCGGTGGCGGACACGCCGGACATCGGCGGAGGGAAGCATGACCACGAACCAGAATGCGATGGCACTCGTCGGGCGCGTACTGCTCGCGCTGATGTTCCTGCTCTCCGGGATCGGCAAGATCGGCGGCTTTGCCGGGACGGTTGCCTACATCAGTTCGGTCGGCCTGCCGCTGCCGTCGGTGCTGGCCGCCGCCTCGCTCGTGCTCGAGATCGTCGCCGGCATCGCGCTGATCATTGGCTACAAGACGCGCTGGGCGGCCCTGGCGCTGGTGCTCTTCACGATCGCCGCGGCCGTGCTGTTCCACAACTTCTGGGCGCTGCCCGCGGACAAGCAGATGATGCAGCAGATCATCTTCATGAAGGACATTGCCATCGCCGGCGGCCTGCTGATGCTGGCGATCGCCGGACCGGGCGCCTGGAGCGTCGACCGGCGCTGAGCGCATTTCAGTCGAGCACGCGCTTGAGGAATCCGGCAATGTGCCGGATTTCCTCCTCGCAGAGCGAGTGCGGCATCTCGTACTCGTGCCATTCGAGCGCGTAACCGGCGGCCTGCAGGGCGTCGCGTGACGCTGTTGCACGCGCGAACGGAATAACGGGATCGCTGCGCCCATGTGCCATGAAGATCGGAACCGTGGCACTGCCCACGGAGCGTTCCGCCGCGAACTGGTCGGCCAGCGGCAGGTAGGTCGACAGTGCGAGCAGACCGGCAAGCGGTTGTGCCTGGCGCAGGCCGGCCTGCAATGCGATTGCGCCGCCCTGCGAAAAGCCAGCAAGCACGATGCGCGCGCGCGGCGTGCCGCGCTCGACTTCGCGCGTAATCAGGTCTTCGACCTGACGTTGCGATTGCCGGATGCCTGCGTCGTCCTCGCGCCGCACGACGTCGTTGCCGTAGATGTCGTACCACGCGCGCATCACATAGCCGCCGTTGATCGTCACGGGCCGGGTCGGAGCGTGCGGAAAGACGTAGCGTGCGGCCGGGGCGCCGAGCGATTCGAGTTCGCGCACAACTGGCACGAAGTCATAACCGTCCGCTCCAAGGCCGTGCAGCCAGATCACGCTGGCGGCGGGCTGCGGGCCTGTCTGAAGTTCGAGAGCGGACAACACTGCGCCGTTCACGCCGGACTCCGGCGCACGGCGCTTTTCGGACGGAAAGCTTTCACGACATCGCCTCGGGTTTCGATATACGGCCCGCCGATAAGATCGATGCAATACGGCACGGCGGCGAATATGCCCGGCACACGGAGTGTCCCGTCTGCCGCGCGCAATCCTTCGAGCGTTTCGGCGATTGCCTTCGGCTGGCCCGGCAGGTTCAAGATCAGCGCGCCGTGGCCGGCGAGTTCGCGCAGAACGCCGACCTGGCGCGACAGGATCGCCGTTGGCACGAACTCGAGCGAAAGTCGGCGCATCTGTTCGCCGAATCCCGGCATCTCCCGTGTGGCGACGGCCAGCGTTGCCTCGGGCGTGACATCGCGCCGCGCCGGACCGGTGCCGCCTGTGGTCAGCACCAGATCGCAGCCGACGGTGTCGACCAGTTCGATCAGCGCCTGCTCGATCCTTGGCTGTTCGTCGGGAATCAGCCGTTCGTGCACCTGCCACGGCGACGCCAGCGCCCGCGCGAACCAGTCCTTGAGAGACGGCAGCCCCTGGTCCGCGTACACGCCCTGCGCTGCACGGTCGGAGATCGAGACCAGACCGAGGATCAGTTCGTCGGGATGGCGGCGCTCAGCCCTCATGCTCTCCTCCGGTGTCGAGTTCGCCATGCAGCCAGCGGTAAAGCTCACGTGCGTGCCGTGGCGGACGCTGCGCTTCGATCTCGCGGCGCGCGGCCCGGATGGTCGCGCGCAGCCATTGCACGTCCGCCACTGGATGGTCGGCCACGAACTCGGTGAGGGCACCGTCGTCGGCCAGTAGCCGCTCGCGCCAGCGCTCGGCGTGGTGCATCCGGGCGACGGAGGCGCGGGATTCTCCAGTGACCTCAGCGAGCGCCACGCGCAGGACATCGGCATCGGCTTGCCGCATCAGCTTCCCGACGTACTGCATATGGCGCCGGCGCGCTTCATGGCTCGTGACGCGGTGCGCGAATTCGATCGCCTCACGCAGTGCATCCGGCAGATCGATGCGTTGCAGCTGGTCACGACGCAGTTGCACCAGCTGCTCGCCGAGTGCCTGCAGCGCATGCATTTCCTTCTTGCGCCGAGTCTTGCTGGGCGGTTCGGAGGCGTGCAGCGCGCCGTCGTCATTGGGCTCGACCATCATCGTGGTTATGATACCGAGCACTTTCAGGGGTACGGCGAGGGACACAGCGCACCGTGTGGTGAGCCGTTGCTGTCGCCGCTCAACCGCCAGAGGTCTCCACAGCATGACAGTCTTCGCGATCTCCGACGATCGCCTGCGCGAGCTCGCCCAGGCCGCACTCTCCCATGCACGTGCCGTCGGCGCGACCGATGCATCGTGTGAAGTCAGTGAGTCGACCGGGCTCTCGGTCACCGTGCGCAAGGGCAAGGTCGAAACGATCGAGCACACGCGCGACAAGGGGATGGGAGTCACCGTATATCTCGGGCAGCGCCGCGGCCACGCGTCGAGTTCCGATCTCGCGCCGACGGCGGTGCGCCAGGCAGTCGAGGCTGCCCACAACATCGCGCGCTTCACCGCCGAGGACGATGCCGCGGGACTGCCCGACGAAGACACGCTCGAGCGTCGTCCGCGCGATGTCGATCTGTTTCATCCATGGCTGGTCGACACCGAGGAAGCGATCGGGCTCGCGCAGCGATGCGAGGCAGCGTCCTACGCGGTCAGTCCGCGCATCGTGAACTCCGAGGGCGCGAACGTGTACACGTCATCGGGGCATTTTGTCCTCGCCAACACGCGCGGCTTCATGGCCGGTTATCCGTATTCACGCCATTCGATCTCCGTGTCGCCGATCGCACGCGATGCGAGCGGCATGCAGCGCGACGACTGGTACTCGTCCTCGCGTCTGCACGCCGAGCTAGCGGCCCCGGAAGCAGTCGGCGACTACGCTGCCCGGCGCGCGCTGGCCCGACTGGGCGCACGCAAGCTCGGCACGCGGCAGTGCCCGGTGCTCTTTGAAGCGCCGCTCGCGTGCGGCCTGCTCGGCAACTTCGTCCAGGCGGCCAGTGGCGGCGCGTTGTACCGGAAGTCGTCGTTTCTCGTCGACGCCCTCGGCAAGCAGGTCTTCGCGCCGCACATCACGATCGAGGAGGACCCGTACTTGCCCCGGGGTGCGGGATCGAGTCCGTTCGACGAGGAAGGGGTGCGGGGTCTACGGCGCAAGGTCGTCACGGACGGCCGCCTGGAAGGCTATTTTCTTTCGACCTATTCGGCGCGCAAGCTCGGCATGAAGTCGACGGGCAATGCCGGTGGCTCGTACAACCTGACGTTGCGCTCCAGCAACACGGAAGATGAGGACGACTTCGAGGTGATGCTGCGTCGGCTGGGCACCGGGCTGCTGGTCACGGAGCTGATCGGCCAGGGCGTCAACTACGTGACGGGCGACTACTCGCGCGGAGCGAGCGGCTTCTGGGTCGAGAAGGGAAGGATTCAGTACCCGGTTGAGGAGATCACGGTCGCCGGCAGCCTTCCGCAGATGTTCGGCGCCATCGCCGCCGTGGGTACGGACGAGATCATCCGTGGCAGCAAGATCAGCGGCTCGGTCCTGGTCGAGGGCCTGACCGTCGCGGGCGGTTAGCCTCGATCAAGGTTGGAATCCCTGGCGTCGTTGCCCTGTGTTGGCCAATCGATACAATGCCCTCCGCGTATGACTGGCGGCCACGATGTTGCCCTGCCTTTCCCTGCGCTCATGAAGTCAAGCAAGTCAAGCAATCAAAGGAGACTTACATGCAACGTCGTTCTTTCCTTGGCCGCGCGGCCGCGGGGGCCGCAGCGGCAGCCGCAGTCGCCGCGCCGGCTGTCGTCAGCGCCCAGGCCACAGTTCGCTGGCGCCTGGCATCGAGCTTCCCGAAGTCGCTGGACACGATCTACGGCGCTGCGGAAGTGTTTTCCAAACAGGTGTCCGCAGCCACCGGCGGCAAGTTCACGGTCAGCGTGCACGCGGCCGGCGAGCTGATGCCCGCGTTCGGCGTGTTGGATGGCGTGCAGAACGGCACCGTCGAGGCCGCACACACCGCGCCGTATTACTTCTTCGGCAAAGACCCGACGTTTGCGATGGACTGCGCGATCCCGTTCGGGTTCAACGCGCGCCAGATGACCGCATGGATGTACGAAGGCAACGGGCTGAAGCTGTTCCGGGAGTTCTATCGCGGCTTCAACATTGTCAACTTCCCGATGGGCAACACCGGAGCACAGATGGGCGGCTTTTACCGCAAGGAGATCAAGTCGGTCGCCGACATGAAGGGCCTGAAGATGCGGATCGGCGGCTTCGGCGGCAAGGTGCTCGAGCGCCTCGGCTCGGTGCCGCAGAACATCCCGGGCGGCGAGATCTACACCGCGCTGGAGAAGGGCACGATCGACGCGGCCGAGTGGGTCGGTCCCTACGACGACTACAAGCTCGGCCTCTACAAGGTGGCTCCCTGGTACGGACTACCCCGGCTGGTGGGAAGGCGGTCCGCAGCTGACGCTTTTCGTCAACACCAAGGCCTGGGATGCGCTGTCGGCCGACTACAAGGCGATCGTCGAGGCCTGTGCGTCGCACGCTCACGTCAACATGCTGGCCGCGTACGACGCCAAGAACCCGGCGGCGCTGAAGCAGCTGGTCGCCGGCGGCGCCAAGCTCTTCCGCATGCCGAAGGATGTGATGGATGCGGCTTTCAAGGCCGCGTTCGAGGTTTACGCTGAGCTGAACACGACGAACCCGGCCTGGAAGAAGATCTTTACGGACTACAACCAGTTCCTGCGTGAGGAGGTTCTCTGGTTCCGCTTCACCGAGTCGGCGTTCGACAACTTCATGGGGTCGCAGCGGATTCCGTCATAGCGAGACGGCCGAGTCGGCACTCCGGCTGCCACAGAAGTAAGCCCGCGGTCCTGCGACCGCGGGCTTTTTCTTTAAGGGGCGACCGTCACTTCTTCGCGTCGCGCTCCATCTCCCGCTTCATCGCCTCCATCGGATCCTCCTCGGCGGGTTTGGCATCGGACGGCGCACCGGAAGGAGCTGTACCCGGCATCAGGTCCTTGCCTGGGTCGGACGGTGCCTGTTCGCCATAGCCGCCGGTCGGTGCTTCGAGCTGGATCTTGTCGAGGTCGATCGCCTTCTTCTGCTCCATGTCGATGACCAGGCCCGGGAACACGATGACCGAAACCACCATGATCACCTGGATGCAGATGAAGGCGATCGCTCCCTTGTAGATCTGGGCGGTCGTCACGGCGGGGATCGTTTCGCCGGTGATGCGGTCTTTGTAGTCGTTACGCGCGGCGACGCTGCGCAGGTAGAAGAGCGCAAATCCGAACGGCGGTGTCAGGAACGAGGTCTGCAGGTTCATCGCGACGATGACGCCGAACCAGATCAGCACCCAGTCGTGCGGCACGCCGGCCGGCAGCAGCGCCGGGAGCAGCTTGTCGGCCACCGGCGCCAGCATCGGGATCACGATGAACGCGATCTCGAAGAAGTCGATGAAGCAGCCGAGGATGAACACCAGGATATTGACGACGATCAGGAAGCCCATCGCGCCGCCCGGCATGTTGGCGAACAGGTGCTCGACCCAGATATGGCCTTCGGCGGCGTTGAACGTGAAGCTGAAGACCGTCGAGCCGATCAGGATGAACAGCACGAAGCACGAGAGTTTGGTCGTGTTGGTCAGCGCCTGTTTCAGCAGGTCGAGCGACAGCTTGCGACGCGCGGTGGCCATGATCAGCGCGCCCATCGCGCCCATCGCGCCGCCCTCGGTTGGCGTCGCAATGCCGAGGAAGATCGTTCCCAGGACCAGGAAGATCAGGACCAGCGGCGGGATCAGCACGAAGGTGACACGCTCGGTCAGCTTGGAAAGCAGCTTCAGTCCGAACAGCCGGTTGGCCAGCGCCAGGAAGAGCGCGGTGAACGAGGCGACCGTCATCGACAGGATCAGCACTTCGTCGGACGGCGCCGGCACTTCGCGGCCGATCGCCGGATTGATGATTCCTTCGTGCACGCGGCCCAGGCGAAACCGACCGCCGTCGAGATCGCCAGCAGCACCATCAGCGAGCGGTGGCCGCTCGCGCCGTTGTCCTCTCGGTAGATGCGCGCTTCCGGCGGAAGCGCCGGCACCCACGATGGCGCGACCACGGCCACGATCAGGATGAACAGTGGCGTAGAGGCCGACCAGCATCAGGCCCGGAACGATCGCCGCCGGCGTACATGTCGCCAACCGAGCGGCCGAGCTGGTCGGCCAGACGATCAGCACCAGCGACGGCGGGATCGCCTGGGCCAGCGTGCCGGAGGCCGTGATGACGCCGGTCGCGATCGTGCGGTTGTAGCCGTAGCGCAGCATGATGGGCAGCGAGATCAGGCCCATCGAGATCACCGCCGCAGCGACGACGCCGGTGGTCGCCGCCAGCAGCGCGCCGACGAAGATCACTGCCAGCGCCAGGCCGCCGCGCAGCGGGCCGAACATCTGGCCGATGGTTTCCAGCAGGTCCTCGGCCATGCCGCTCTGTCTCGAGGATGATGCCCATAAGGTGAAGAATGGGATCGCCAGCAGCGTGTCGTTCTGCATGATGCCGAACACCCGCAGCGGCAGCGCCTGGAACAGCGTGCCGGGAAACATTCCGGCCTCCATGCCGATGAAGCCGAACAGCAGGCCGCATGGCCGCCAGGCTGAAAACGCGACCGGGAAGCCGGTCAGCAGGAAGACAAACAACCCGGCGAACAGCAGCGGAACAAATTGCTGGGTGATGAATTCGCTCATTCCTGGGCCTCCAGCTGGTCGAGCGGTTTCTTCTGCAGGCGCCGCTGGTGTGGCCAGCGGATCGGGAATCAACCCGCGCAGGAAGGCGATCGCGCTTGATCAGTTCGGAGATCGCCTTGACCAGCAGCAGCGTCATGCCGAGCGGGATCAGCAGCAGTACCGGCCAGCGGATCAGCCCGCCGGCGTTCTGCGACATCTCGCCGGTCTCCCAGGCATAGATAAACAGCGGCCAGCCGAGCATCGGATCAGCATCCACGCACAGCGGCACCAGAAAGACGACGATGCCGACGATGTCGATCCAGTCGCGCATCTGCGGAGTCAGCCGGCCGGACACGAAGTCGATGCGGACATGGGCGTTCTTCAGAAACGCGTAGCCGGCGCCGAGCATGAACACGCGGCGAACAGGTACCACTGCACCTCGAGCCACGCGTTCGAGCTCGATGTTGAAAGACCTTGCGCAGGATCGCGTTGACCCCGCTGATGAGTACGGCCGCGAGGATGAACCACATGAGTCCTTGTCCGACGCGCTCAGTGACGGCGTCGACCGCGCGCGACAGTGCCAGCCAAGGCTTCATGAGTCCGTCTCCCCCGCCCGTTGAGCCAGGCATTCTGGTGCGGGCGATTCTAGGCGAACCTCGTGTGGCGGGGCTAGCCGTTTAGCCGCTGTTGCCAGCGTGCGACCTGTTGCATCACCTGAGACGGCGCAGTGCCACCCAGGTGGTTCCTCGCCGACACCGAGCCGTCGAGCGTCAGCACCGGCTGTACGTCCGCCTCGATGAGAGGAGAGAACGCCCGTAGTTCGTCCAGCGACAGCGCGGCGAGATCGACGCCGCGGGCCGAGGCCGCCTTGACCGCCCGCGCCACCGCTTCGTGCGCCTCGCGAAATGGCAGGCCCTTGCGGACGAGGTAGTCGGCGAGGTCGGTGGCGGTCGAACAGCCCTCTGCAGCGGCGCGGCGCATGGCGTCGGCGTCCGTCTCGATGCCCGGCACCATTTCGGCGAACGCGCGCAGTGTGTCGAGCACGGTGTCGACAGTGTCGAACAGCGGTTCCTTGTCTTCCTGGTTGTCCTTGTTGTAGGCGAGCGGCTGGCCCTTCATCAGCGTCAGTAGTCCCATCAAGTGCCCGATGACGCGGCCACTCTTGCCGCGCGCGAGTTCCGGCACGTCCGGGTTCTTCTTCTGCGGCATGATCGACGATCCGGTCGTAAACCGGTCCGGCAGGCGCACGAACCCGAAGCGCGGATTCATCCACAGCACCAGTTCCTCAGCAAGACGCGATACGTGCACCATCAGCAGCGCGGCCGCCGCAGTGAATTCGATCGCGAAGTCGCGGTCGCTGACGGCGTCGAGCGAGTTTTCCGCGATCGCCTCGAAACCCAGGCGTTCCGCGACGAAGGCACGATCGATCGGAAACGTCGTACCCGCCAGGGCGGCCGCTCCGAGCGGCAACCGGTTGATGCGGCGGCGGGCATCGAGCAGGCGTTCGCGGTCACGCTCGAACATCTCGACGTACGCGAGCAGGTGATGGCCGAACGTCACCGGCTGGGCCACCTGCAGGTGGGTGTAGCCCGGCATGACCGTCGCCGCATGGCGCGCGGCCTGCTCCACCAGTGCGCGTTGCAGCGCGCGCAGCAGGCCGACGATGCGGTCGACTTCGTCGCGCAGCCACAGCCGCAGGTCGGTGGCGACCTGGTCGTTGCGCGAGCGACCCGTGTGCAGCCGCTTGCCGGCGTCGCCGACGAGGTCG
The DNA here is from genome assembly GCA_963724605.1 of uncultured beta proteobacterium. Classification (GTDB taxonomy): domain Bacteria; phylum Pseudomonadota; class Gammaproteobacteria; order Burkholderiales; family Burkholderiaceae_F; genus JALORV01. The sequence continues at coordinate 755,598 of CAVRVM010000014.1, read as the reverse complement.
GTGAGGCGCTTTTCGATGTTGAGGTGCACGTCCTCGAGATCGAGCCGCCACTCGAACTCGCCGCGCTCGATCTCTCCGCGAATCTGCGCCAGCCCGCGCTCGATCGCGGCCAGGTCGTCCGCGCGAAATGATCCCGCGTGCGCCAGCATCGCCGCATGCGCGCGCGATCCCGCGATGTCCGCCATGGCAAGACGCTGATCGAAGCCGACCGATGCGGTGTAGCGCAGCACGAAGTCTGCGACGGGTTCCTCGAATCGGCCCGACCAAGCGGTGCTTTTCGAGCTCAGGGGATCGGTCGGTGGCGCGGGGGGCTCTGACATAATCGTTTCGAAGGAAGGTTGGCCCGAATTGTCGAACCCGGCCCGCCGTCGCGTCTCTATGCGATCGTCGATTATAGGTTTGTGAAGCCGTCGCCACCTGCGATCAGGGGCCCATTGGCCCGCGCGGAGACGGCGAGCCCAACTCCGCGACGAGTCATTCCCGACGGCTGCAACATGGGAGTGCTGCTGCGGGTCATCGCCATCGTGGTGGCAATTTCAGCTCACCGCCGCGCTTGCGGAGTCCTCCAGCCCGGCAGAGTTCGCGGCACGCTTCCTTCGCATCACCGCACTCGCCGTTCCCGCTACGCTGACCACACTGATGCTCTGGTGCGCGGAAAGGCGCGCGGCGCCAGTTCTGGATGTGCGGCTGCAGCGCGCGATTGCCTGGGTGACGCCGGGTCTGGTCGGCTATGCCGCGTCACTGCTGTTCGCGGAAGCGGCCGCGTCATGGACGCCGCTGGCACACGGTCTGGCGGCCGTGTCGCTGGGCGGCGGTATCCAGCACTACTACGAGTTGCGCGAGCGGGCCTTTTCCCCGGCGATGGCGGAGGCCAAGTACCAGGCGCTGCAGTCCCGGATCCGGCCGCATTTCCTGTTCAACAGCCTGAATGCCGTGCTGGCGGTGATCCGCACCGAGCCGGCCAAGGCCGAACGCATGCTCGAATCGATCGCGGAACTCTTCCGCGCCGTGATGGCAGACACCCGCAAACTTGTGCCTCTGGCGCAGGAAATCGAGCTTTGCCGCAACTATGTGGAGATCGAGCAGACTCGGCTGGGAAATAGGCTGGCCGTTGACTGGCAAATCGGGGCATACCACCCCCGGGCAAAGGTGCCACAGTTACTCCTGCAGCCGGTGATCGAAAACGCGATCCGCTACGGTGCCGAAACGCTGCCGGGTCGCGCCGATATCATCGTGCGGGTACGCCAGCACGGCTTCACGCTGGAACTGTTAGTCAGCAACCCGATTGCGCCGGAACGTCCCGAGCGCGAGGGCAACCAGATGGGGCTGGCGAACATCCGCGGCCGGCTGGCACTGATCTACGACCTCGAGGCGCGCATCGAAACACAGGTCAGGCGCGACCGCTTCGAGCTGACGATGACCTTGCCGGTCGAGAAGCGCGCCTGAAGGGCCAGACATGCTGAACGTGATGATTGTCGACGACGAACCTCCGGCGCGCGCGCGTCTGGGACAGGTTCTGCTCGACTGTTCGAACCAGGTCTCACTGCAACTCGTCGGCGAGGCCGGGGGCGGCATCCGCGGCCTGGAGGAAGTCGATCGGCTCAATCCCGACGTCGTACTGCTCGACGTCCACATGCCCGACATGAACGGTATCGAGATGGCACGCCATCTTGCCCAGCGTAGCAACCCGCCGGCGGTGATCTTCGTCACCGCCTACGACGAGCACGCGCTCGAGGCCTTCGAAGTGCGCGCGCTCGACTACCTGATGAAACCGGTGCGGGCCGAGCGGCTCGTTGCCGCCCTGGCGCGCGCCGAGCGCTTCCGCACGCACGAGCCACGTATCGAGGACCTTGCGAAAACGATCGGCGCTGTGCGGTCGCACATCACGGTCTCGGAACGCGGCCGCATGATCCTGGTGCCCGTCGAGGAAATCGTCTATCTGCGCGCCGAGCTGAAGTACGTCACGATCCGCACGCCCGAGCGCGAGCACCTGACCGAGGAGTCGCTGACCTCGCTCGAGGCAGAGTTCGGTGAGCGCTTCGTTCGCATTCATCGCAACGCACTCGTGGCGCGCAAGTCGATCCTCGGCTTCCAGCGCGTGCGCGGCAGTGTCGACGACGAGGGCGAGGCGTCCGAGGGCCACTGGGAAGTGCTGCTGAAGGACGTGTCGGACCGGCTGCCGATCAGCCGCCGGCAGTGGCCTACCGTCAAGGCGGCAGCGAAACACTGACGCCGCTCACTTACGCGCCCTTCGGGCGCACGTGAGCTCGCGGCGGACACGGTTCTCGCATTCGCGAGAACCGCCCAAGACTAGTTAGTCGGCTGCGCTCCGGAGCGGCCGCGCGCTCCGCCGACTCTCAAAGGCGGGCACTCTACCCCGCGATACACCTCGCAGTGCCAGGATTGCTTTTCCCTCTCGCCGGGCGAGGAGGGCAGGGAGGAGTGCACGATTCCCTCTCGCGCGGCGAGAGGGCCAGGGTGAGTGCCGTGTCATTGCTGATCGGCGGAGCGCGCGGCCGCTCCGGAGCGCAGCCGACAATTTGGTCTTGCGCGGTTCGCGCAAAGCGCGAGCCGTACCGGAGCGAGTGCACGTGCGATCGGCAAAGCCGATCGCGTACACGAGCAACGCCGCTATCCGGTGTTTCGGAGTCCGGCCGATATGCCGTTGATCGTCAGGTGGATGCCGCGCTTGATCCGCTCGTCCGTGACGCCGGCACGATGGCGCTTGATCAGCTCGACCTGCAGGTGGTTCAGTGGATCGATGTAGGGCAGACGGTGCTTCAGCGCGCGCTGCAGCAGATCCGGATTGGAATCGAGCAGCTGTTGCTGGCCGGTGATCGCCAGCAAGTGTCGCGTCGTCAGCTTCCATTCGCGGCGAATCGCCGACAGGATGCGCCGCGCCGCGCCGTCGATCGGGCCAGGCGCGCATAACGCCCGCCGATTGCGAGGTCGGCCTTGGCGAGCACCATTTCCATGTTCGACAGCAGCGTTCGGAAAAATGGCCACTCGCGCGCCATCGTCGACGAAGTTGCGGCGCGCTCGCGCCTCGCCGCGTGCGGCCACCTTCGGCGAGCCATGTCTCGACTCCGCTGCCGAATCCGTACCAGCCGGGCAGCAGGATCCGGCACTGGCCCCACGAGAACACCCACGGAATCGCCCGCAAATCTTCGATGCGCCCGGTGAAGCGCCGTGCGGCCGGGCGGCTGCCGATGTTGAGTTCCATGATCTCGCGCGATCGGCGTGGCGCTGAAGAAGTATTCGGCGAAGCCCTCGGTCTCGTAGACGAGCGCGCGATAGGCGCGGTGCGAGTGGCGTGCGATCTCTTCCATCGCGGCTTCGTACCCGCTCTCAAGCTTCGTATTCGAGCGCGGCGGCGCCAGGCTCGCTTCCAGCATGCGCAGCGACCAGCGTCTCGAGGTGGCCGCGGCCGAGCCGCGGGTCGGCATACTTGGCCTGGATGATCTCGCCCTGCTCGGTCAGGCGCAGTTGGCCTCGCACGCTGCCCGGCGGCTGGGCGAGAATCGCTTCATAGCTCGGACCGCCACCGCGCCCGACCGTTCCGCCGCGCCCGTGGAAAAGTCGAAGCAGTACGCGTGCTCGTCGCGCGAGGCGCGTCAGCGCCTGCGTCGTGCGGTACAGCTGCCACGTCGACATCAGGAAGCCGCCGTCCTTGTTGCTGTCGGAATAGCCGAGCATCACTTCCTGCAGCGGCTCGCGTTGCGCCGCAGGCGCGAGCAGCAGGCTGCGCAGTCCTGGATGAGCCCACAGTTCGTGCATGATCGTCTGGCGCCCGCTCGAGGTCCTCGATCGTCTCGAACAGCGGCACGACCATCAGCCGGCAATGGCGCTGCTCGATACCGCCCAGTAGGCCGCTCTCCTTCTGCAGCAGCGCCACCTCGAGCAGGTCGGAGAGCGATCTCCGTGTGCGAAACGATGTGGCGTTCGATTGCGCGGGCGCCGAATTCACCGCGCAACTCCCGCGCGGCGTTGAACACCTCCAGCTCCGACCGGGCCCGCGCGCCATAGTCAAATGCGCGGACACCAGCGGGCGCGCGTGAGCCAGCTCGCGCGACAGCAGACTTGACGCGCTCGGACTCTGCCGAGCGCGCGTAGTCGGGTATGACCTCGGCGGCGGCCAGCAGTTCGCCGACGACGCTTCCATCACGTCCGAGCTTTGCCTCAGGTCGAGCGTCGCGCCGTGGAAGCCGAAAACTTCGACCGTGCGCACCAGCGGATCGACGCGCAGTCGCGCGATGCGCTCGCTGCCGTGCTGCGCCGAGCGATGCCCGCGACGATGGCGAGATCTGCGCGCAGTTCGCTCGCGCGCCGGAGTCGCGGCTTCGCCGGACCGCCGCGGGTCTGCGCGTGCAGCTCGAGTCCCAGTGCCGGGCCGTTGCCAGCAAGCGGGCATAGACACCGGTCAGCGCCCGCCGGTACGGCTCGTCCGCGCGCTGGCGCGACGGGTCCGGGCTTGCGTGCGCCAGCGCATCGAGTGCGGCGCTGACCGGCGTCAGCAAGCGCGACATCGACAGTTCGGCACCGAGCGCATGGACTGCGGCGGCGTAATGGCTCGAACACCGCTGTGGCGTGCGCTCTCAATGCCGCGCGCATCGTGTCGGCTGTGACATGTGGGTGTCCGTCGCGATCGCCTCCGATCCAGCTGCCCAAGCGCGAGGAACGGCGGGATCGGCTCCGGCAGATGCGGCCATGCGCTCCAGCTGCCGGTACAGCGCGGGAATCTCGCGCAGAAACGTCTGCGCCAGTAGGCGAGCGCGTTCTCGATCTCGTCGTAGACGGTCAGTTTCGCGGGTCGCAACATGCGTGTCTGCCAGAGTGTCTAGATGACTGCGAGCAGCTGCTCGTCCAGTTCACGCGTGCTGGTTGGCAGGTCGCCGCGCACGCGCCTCGATCAGCGACGCGATCGACGCTCCGCATCGAGGATGCTCTTGCGCCGGACCTCGGTCGGATGTGCGGTAAGCACCGGCATCAGGCATGCATTCGCGAGCAGGGACGCGAGCCGGCGGCCGCCGGCACCGTGCGCGCCTGCAGCGCTGCGATCGCATGCGCGAGCGTTCCCGGCTGCGCCGGCAGTCCGTCTCGCATCGCCGTCGCACCAGGTGCCGATCCTCGGCGATGTTGGCGAGATGCGAGAAATAACTGAAGGCGCGAACGACTCGCGATGGTCTCGTCGCGCGACAGTTTGCGCAGCAAACTGTCGAGCCGCCGCGCGGCGCCGGATCCTCTTCGCGGCGGAAGCGCAATGCCGTCTGGCGGATGCTCCTCGACCGCGTCGTACAGCGCGTTCGCCCTCGTGCGTGCGCAGCACCTCGCCGAGCAACTGTCCCAGCAGGCGGATGTCGTTGTCGCAGATGACTGATCGATGCCGTGGTCGTCATCAAGCGTTCTCCCCCGTGGCATCATGCATGAATCGCTCGCATGCCGATGCTAGGATGCCGCGCTTTTCTTGGGATCCGCCTTGCGCAGGAGTCGCCGATGAATACGCCGGCGCGCGTCATCATCGCGACGCGGGAAAGCCCGCTCGCGATGTGGCAGGCGCGAGCACGTGCAGGCGCTGCTCGCTGCGTCGAACGGCCGGGCTGCATGGTCGATCTGCTCGGGATGACGACGCGCGGCGACCAGATCCTCGACCGGACGCTGTCGAAGGTCGGTGGCAAGGGACTGTTCGTCAAGGAACTCGAGATCGCCCTGCTCGAGCGCCGCGCCCATCTCGCGGTCCATTCGCTGAAGGACGTGCCGATGGAGCTCGCGCCCGAGTTCGTGCTGGCCGCCATGCTCGAGCGCGAGGATCCGCGCGACTGTCTCGTCTCCAACCACTACGGCACACTCGAGGAACTGCCAGCTGGCGCGCGCGTCGGCACCTCGAGCCTGCGGCGCGAACTCATGCTGCGCGCGCGCTATCCCGGGCTGACGATCGAAGCCGTCCGTGGCAATGTCAACACCCGGATCGCCAAGCTGGACCGCGGCGACTTCGATGCGCTCGTGATGGCCGCGGCCGGGCTGAAGCGCCTGGGGCTCGCGGATCGCATCCGCCAGGTGATCCCGACCGCGGTGTCGCTACCGGCGCCCGGGACAGGGCGCACTCGGCATCGAAGTGCTGAGCGACGATCGCGCCACGGCCGGACTGCTGGCTCCGCTCGATGATCCGGCGACGCGCGCCGCGACCGCTGCCGAGCGCGGCGTCTCGCGCGGCCTCGGCGGGAGCTGCCAGGTGCCCCTGGCGGCTTACGCCGAAGTCGAAGACGGACGGCTGCGGCTGCGCGCGCTGGTCGGCAATGCGAGCACCGGCGAGTTCGTCGAGACCGAGGTTCAGGGTCCGCTGGCCCATGCCGAGTCGCTGGCTGCATCGAGGCGGTCGGCAACCTGAAGGAATGGGGCGCCCTTCGTCTGCTCGGCATGGAGTAGAGGGAACTCGATGTGCGCCCGCCGGTGATCGTGACCCGCCCGGCGCTTGCCGGCGAGCGGCTTCAGCGCCGGCTGCAGGCCGCGGCTACGACGTGCAGTGGTGGCCGGCCTTCGAGTTCGGCCCGGCACCCGATGAAGCGAAGGCGCGCGCCACGTCTCGCAAAACTCGTCGACTTCGATCTTGCGGTCTTCGTCAGCCCACAGGCGGTGCGAGCCGCGACGCGGCCTTGACGGCATCACCGTGGCCTGGCAATACCGACCTCGGTGCGGTAGGGAAGCGCGACCGCCGACGTCCTGCGCGAGACTTTTCAGCCGGCCGCGAACATGCCGGTCGAACCGCGCAATGACGGATCGGGTTCCGAAGCGTTCTGGTCCGCCTGGACCGGACCGCGGCCGCTCCGCGCGCCGCGTACTGATCGTGCGCGCCCAGCACGGACGCGAATGGCTGGGCGAACGCTTCGCCGACGCCGGATGCGGCGGTCGAGGAACTGGCCGTGTATACACGCGCCAAGCGAATTGATACTAGGTGCGCCGGCACTCGCGTGGCTGCGGCGTGCCATGGCCGCGGCGCGTGTCGCCGGCCACCGTCGTTTCGCAGCAGCGAAGCGGTCGACGCCATCGAGCGCCAGTTGTCCGGCGCGGCGGGCGCCGTCGCCTGGATCAAGCAGGGCGTTGCGCTGGCGGCTCACGCGCGAATTCGCGATCGACTGTTGGATGTCGGCTACAGGCAGGTCGTATTAACCCCGTCTGACGACGACGCCATCGTCGCGCGGCTAGAATCGCTGCAGCGTTCCGCGCTTCGCGGAGCGCATGACGCGTGCGACATCGCCGCGATCCACACGGTCTGACGATCGCATCTTTTCGGTCGCTGCCTTGACGAACAACGCTCTGCCCCCGGGCGATACGCCCGCTCCCTCGCCGACCGATACCGTTCTGCTGCCCGGCACCGAGCCGTCAGCTCCGGCCGTCGAGTCGCGACGCTCGCTCGGCAATATGGTTGGCTCTCGGCATACTCGCGCTGGCTGCGCTGATGGCCGCGCTCTACGCGCACTATCACCTCGCCTCGCTGCGCAAGGAGTCTGCGCGTCGCCTGACCGATCTCGAACAGGCGGCTGGCACGAGTCAACTGACATCGGCAAACGCGCGCCGATGCCGAGGCGCGCTCGGCGCGTGAGCGCGCGGCGTTGCTCGAGTCGCGCCTCGCCGAGGAGCAGGGCCAGCGCGAGTCGCTCGAGCAGCTGTATGCCGACCTGTCGCGCGGCCGGGACGAGGCCGTGCTGGTCGAGGTCGAACGTCTTGTCACGCTCGCCGGCCAGGAACTCGCGATCAATGGTAACGTCGGCACGGCACTGGCGGCGCTGCAGACGGCCGACGCGCGCCTTTCGCGTATCGATAGCGCGCGGGTTCTGCCGCTTAAGGCGCGTCTGGCGCGTGACGTCGAGCGTCTGAAGGGCGCGCCGACCGTCGATATCACGGGCATGGCATTCAAGCTGGACCAGCTCGCCGCCGGCGCCGAGAGCTGGCCGCTGGTGTCTGAACCCAGGCCGCCGGTCGCCGGTGTCGGTCGAGCCGCGGCCGCTCGATCTGCTGCATCCTTCGGCCGGGACCCCGTGGTGGGAACGCTGGTTCGAACGCGTCCAGGCCGAACTCGGCGAGTACCGGGATCTGGTTCGTCTGCGGCGGGTCGACACGCCGGAGGCCCTGCTGCTTGACCCCGCAGCAGCAGCAGTTGGTGAGGCAACAGCTGAAGCTGCGCTTGCTCAACGCGCGGCAGGCACTGCTGGCGCGCAACGATCGGCTTGTCCGCGCTGACCTCGGCGAGGCTCAGACGCTGATGCAGCGCCATGTCGACCTCAAGTCAGGCCAGCGCTGCCGCGGCGCTGGCATCGGTCAAGCAACTGGCCGGAACCCCGCTGTCGGTCGACGCACCGCAGATCAACGACAGCATCGCCGCGGCGCGCGCCGCGCGAACCACGCCGGGGCGGTGATGCGCTGGCTAACCTGGGCACTCCTGCTCGCGCTGCTGGCGGCCGCGGTTGCGCTGGTGCTGCAGATCAACGCGGGCAACGTCGCCTTCTTTGTTCCGCCTTACCGCCTCGACGTATCGTTCAACCTGTTCCTGCTTGTGCTCGCCGGCATCCTCGGGACCGTCTACTGGGGAGCCCGCGCGCTGCAGAAAGTCGTGATTTCCCGGAACAGGTCCGGCTGTATCGAGCACGGCGCGAGGAGATCGGCGGCCAACAGGCCTTGCTCGAGTCGGTGCGCGGCCTGCTCGAAGGGCGTTTCGCGCGCGCCGAGAAGGCGGCGCGCGCAGCGCAGTCGTCGAGTTCCACCGCCGCCGTCGCGGCGCTGCTGGGCGCGCGCGCCGCGCACCGCATGCAGGAGTACGAGCGGCGCGACGAATGGCTGCAGCGTGCCGAAGACGATCGCCGGGTTGACACCGCCCGGCTGGTCGCCAGCGCGGAAATGTGGACCGAGCAACGCGAAAACGACGCCGCGCTCGGCGCGATCGAACGACTGCAGGCCACCGGCGCGCGCCACATCGCACGCAATGCGCATTGCGCTCAACGCGAACCTGCAGTCCGGTCGGTGGGACGAGGCACTCAAGGCGCTGCGCACGCTGGAAAAGCGCAATGCCGTGCATCCGGTGCTCGCGCAGAAGCTGAAAGTTGCCGCCTACCGCGAACGGCTGAGGCCCAGCGCTACGACCCGGCCTCGCTGGAGGAGGCATGGGACGGATACCCGCAGCTGACCGAGCGCTTCCTGAGGTTGCACTCGAAGGGGCGCGGCTGCTCAATTTGGCGGGCCGAAGCGGGCCGGCCGCCCGGGCGATCGAAGCGGCCCTGCTCTTGCCCCGCGCCGAGTGGGACGAGCCCTGCATTCGGCTGCTCGACGAATACGCTCGCTCGCATGTCGTTTCCCGGCGCGCGATCAACTGGTCGCGTCGAGAATGGCTCGCGGATTCCCCGCACGACGACGCGATCCGGGCAGCGCTGCTGCGCACCGCAGGCGTGATGTGCCTGCGCGAACAGCTATGGGGGAAAGTCGCAGCTATCTTGCGACAGTCTGCAGATCGAAAATCCGCCGACCCTGGTCGCGCTGGCGCGCCTGGCGGAGGCAGTGGGCGATCAGTCCGAGGCTGCACAGCACTTTCGCGAAGCCGCGCTGGGTTTTGCGCAACCGGCAACACTTGCCGTCGAGGGCATGCGCCCGTTCCTGCGCGATAACACTGTCTGAAATTGCGGCCTGACGTTGGTGGCGCCGCCTGTAGGGCTGCGCGCATCTCGGTCGATCAGGTCGTGGCGCGGTTGCTGCCGTTTGTGGCGTTGGTGCGTGCCTGTTCGTCATCACCTACGTGGTGCCGATAACGCCCGGACTGCACGCTCCCGCCTATCGACAGATGAGATTTGCGAGTCCGCGTCGGTGTCTCCTCAGGGTCCCTGAGCGTGGTCAAATCGCGGCATGGACACGCTGAACCAGACGCTGCTCATCGCCGGACTGCTGTGCTTCGTCGCGGTTGCGCTGTCGGCGTTTTCCCAGCGGGTCGGGGTACCTTCACTGCTGGTCTTTCTCGCCGTGGGCCTTTTCGCGACCGAGATCCCCGGGGTGCACGGACTCAGGATAGATCTCAGCACCGCCGTCCTGGTCGGGAACCTGGCGCTTGCGGTGATCCTGCTGGATGGCGGTCTGCGCACGCGTGTCGCAACGTTTCGCATGGTTGCACTTCCCGCACTGATGCTGGCAACGGTGGGCGTCGTGCTGACGGCGGGGCTGGTCGGGGTCGCCGGGGCTCAACTGCTGGGTCTTGACTGGCGCTACGGCGTGTTGCTCGGAGCGATCGTCGGTTCGACCGACGCGGCGGCGGTGTTTGCGCTGCTCGGCAGCAGCGGCTTGCGGCTCAACGAGCGGGTCGAGTCGACGCTCGAGGTCGAGTCCGGGATCAACGATCCAATGGCGGTGTTCCTGACGCTCGGCCTGATCGAACTGGTACGGTCGCCCGAGCAGTCTGTCGTGCACTTGCTGCCGACGTTCGTGCAACAACTCGGCATCGGGCTGGCGGCCGGCGCACTCCTGGGACACGTGCTGTCGCTGGCGGTTTCCCGGGTGCGGCTGGAGGAAGGGCTGTATGCACTGCTGATCCAGTCCGGGGGCTTGGCGATCTTCGCAACGACGAACATGCTCGGCGGCAGCGGATTCCTCGCGATCTACCTAGCGGGCATGCTCGTCGCGCGCCGCCGCGTGCACGTCGGCGAAGACGTCCTGCGCGTCAGCGATGGTTTCGCGTGGCTGGCGCAGGCCGGCATGTTCCTCGTGCTCGGACTGATCACCGACGTACGCGGCCTGCTTGGCGTGGCGGTGCCCGCGATGCTGGTGGCCGCGGTCCTGATGTTCGTCGCACGGCCGCTTGCGGTGGCGGCCTGCCTGGTGCCGTTTCGCTATCCGGCACGGGAGATCGCGTTCATCGGCTGGATCGGAATGCGCGGCGCGGTACCGATCGTGCTTGGGCTCTTTCCGCTGCTGGCCGGCGTACCTCACGCGCAACTGCTGTTTCACATCGCTTTTTTCATCGTGCTGCTCTCTCTGCTGCTGCAGGGCGGATCTCTCCCGTTCGCGGCGCGACGGGCGCGGGTGCGGGCGGGGCGGCCACGCGCTGCGGTCGCGACGGCGCCGCTCGACGGGGCCACCGGCGCGCGTGAAGTCGTGCAATTCGTAGTCGCCGCCGACGCCCCGGCGACGCGCCGCGCGTTCGACGACCTCGAATGGCCGCCGGACTCGCGCCTGATCGAAATTGAGCGCGCCGGGCGCCTGATCGAGCCGGCCGATCTGCGCGGTGGTGACGTGGTGGCTGCGATCGCGCCCGCCGAGCAGGTGAGTGTGCTCGAGGAACTCTTCGGCCCCGCTGCGGCGGCAGGCGAATTGACGCTTGCGGCGTCGGCCACGCTGGGAGATCTGCAGGATTATTACGGCGTCGATCTGCCGCCGGGCCTCGCCCGCGACACCACGCTCGGTGCCTACGCCGCCCATGTCCTGCGTGGCCGCGCGGCGAACGGTGATCCCGTCCCGCTGGCCGGCCTGCGTCTGCGCGTACGCGAGTCGAGCGCCGGCGTCGTGCGCTCGTTCAGTCTGCAGCTGACACAACGCAGCCGCTAGACACAGCGCCCACCATCCACCTCCAGGCAGGCGCCGGTGATGAAGTTGGCTTCGTCCGATGCCAGGTAAAGGCAGGCGCTGGCGACGTCGTCCGGAGTGGAAAACCTGCCGAGCGGAATCGTCGCCAGGAACTTCTTGCGGTTCTCCGGCGTATCCGGCATGCCCATGAACTCCGTCACCAGGCCGGTAGCCCCGATCACCGGGTTGACGCAATTGACACGGATGCGATCCGGCCCGAGCTCCGCGGCCATCGATTTGCTGGTCGTGATGACGGCGCCCTTGCTGCCGTTGTACCAGGTCAGGCCGGGCCGCGGACGGATCCCGGCGGTCGAGGCAATGTTGACGAAGCAGCCGCCGCCACGGGTGCGGAAGTACGGCACCATGTGGATCGCGGTCCAGTAGATCGACTTGACGTTGACGGCGTAGACGCGGTCGAACTCGGCCTCACCGACGCCGAGCAGCGGCTGATTGCGGTGGGTCGTGCCGGCATTGTTGACGACGATGTCGAGCGTGCTGAAGTGTGTCAGTGCCGCTTCGAGCAGTGCCTTGACCTGCGGGCCGGCACTCACGTCGCCGTGTGCGTACTGCGCCCGACCGCCGGCGGCGCGGATGCCGGCGGCCACCGCTTCACCCGCTTCTCGTGCAAGGTCGTTGACGAGCACTGCGCAGCCTTCGCGCGCAAACCTTTCGGCGATACCGCGTCCGAAGCCCGACGCCGCTCCGGTCACGATCGCGACCTTGCCCTCCAGTCTCTGGCTCATGTCGTCGTGTGCTCCTTCGTTCGCGCTCGCAGTTGGATCGGGTGGCGATCAGCCGTGGCGGATCGCGATGGTCTTGAGTGTGGTGAATCCGAGCAGCGCCTCGAATCCCTTCTCACGCCCGTATCCGCTCGACTTGACGCCCCCGAACGGCAGCTCGATCCCGCCACCGGCACCGTAGTTGTTGATGAACACCTGGCCGCAGCGCAGCTTGCGCGCGATTCGCATCTGCCGCGCCCCGTCGCGCGTCCATACGCCGGCGACGAGTCCGAACGCGGTGCCATTGGCGATGCGCAGCGCTTCGTCCTCGGAATCGAACGCCAACGCAGCCAGCACCGGGCCGAAGATCTCCTCCTGTGCGAGGCGATGCGTTGCGGGCACGTCGCGCAGCAGGGCGGGCGCCTGGTAGTAGCCGGTCTCGGGGCGTCCTCGGCGACCTGTCCATGCGCCGCCATGACGATGCCGTCGTGTTCGGCCTGGCTGAGATAGTCCCAGACCCGCTGCAGCTGGCTCTGGCGGATCAGCGGACCGGCGTCGAGATCGGCCAGCGCAGGACCGACCCGCAGTCGTGCGATGGCGTCACCGACGCGCGCAACCAGCTCTTCATAGATCGCGCGCTCGACCAGCAGGCGGCTGCCGGCGGAGCAGGTCTGTCCGCAGTTCTGCACGATCGCATTGACGACAACCGGCACGACATCGTCGAGATCTGGCATCGGCGAATACGATCTGCGGCGACTTGCCGCCGAGTTCGAGCGTCACCGGGCAATGGTGCTTCGCCGCCGCCTGCGCGACCGCAGTCCCGGTGACTGGGGAACCGGTGAAGCTGATGTGATCGATGCCCGGATGCGCTGCCAGCGCAGCGCCGGCCTCGCCGCCATACCCGGTGACGATGTTGAGCGCGCCGTCGGGGAAACCCACTGCTTCCGCCAGTTCGGCCACGCGCAGCAGTGAGAGGCAGGCATCCTCGGCCGGCTTGACGACGCAGGCGTTGCCGGCGGCGAGCGCGGCGCCGACGCTGCGGCCGAAGATCTGCATCGGATAGTTCCACGGGATGATGTGCCCGGTGACACCGTGCGGCTCGCGCAAGGTCAGCACGGTCATGCCCGCCTGATACGGAATCGTTTCGCCATGCAGCTTGTCGGCCGCGCCGGCGTAGTACTCGAAGTAGCGGGCCAGCGCCGTGGCGTCGGCACGACCCTGCTTTAGCGGCTTGCCGGTCGTGCGGGACTCGAGTCGCGCGAGTTCGTCGTGATGGTCCAGCACCGCGGAGGAGAGCTTCAGCAGCAACCGTCCGCGCTCCGTCGCGGTCATTCGCCCCCAGTCGCCATCGAAGGTTTCACCCACTGACGCGCGTGCCGCCTTGACTGCGTGGTCCATGTCGGCGCTGTCACCGCGTGCAATGCGTGCGAACGCCTTGCCGTCCGAGGGATCGACGACATCGATCGTCAGCCCGCTGTTCGAGGTGCGCCAGCGGTTGCCGATGAAGTGGTGGGCCCCGGCGGCCGCCGTCCAGTTGCCGTCCATCGCCTCTCCCTGCACACGGTTCCGATGATGGCGTCATTATTCAGCAAAGCAGGCTCCCGGCCTCAATTCAGGCGGGCGCATCGAGCAGTTGCTTTGTAGAATCCGTCAGCCTCCCACGGACCTCCTCATGAGCCTCGATCGCGTTCCCGCCGGCCGCAACGTTCCGGACGACTTCAACGTCATCATCGAAATTCCGGCGCATGCCGACCCAATCAAGTACGAGGTCGACAAGGAAACCGGTGCCTTGTTCGTCGATCGATTCATCGGGACCGCAATGCATTACCCATGCAACTATGGCTATGTGCCAAAGTCGCTGGCCGACGATGGCGATCCGCTCGATGTGCTCGTCATCACGCCGTACCCGCTGCAGCCCGGCGTGGTCGTGCGCTGCCGTCCGCTCGGAGTCCTGAAAATGGAAGACGAGGCGGGTGGCGACGCGAAGCTGCTCGCGGTGCCGATCGACAAGATCCTGCCTTGGTACAAGCACTGGCAGCAGTGGTCCGATCTCGCACCCGAGCGGCTGGCCCAGATCCAGCATTTCTTCGAGCACTACAAGGACCTCGAGAAAGGCAAGTGGGTCAAGGTGATTGGCTGGGAAGGGCCGGACTCGGCGCGCAAGGACATCGTTGACGCGATCGCAGCCTATGAGGCGGCTTCGCCCCAGCCCGCCTTCTAGTCAGTCAAGCCTTCCGCACGCCCGCGCGGATCGAGAGCGACGATGAACCTCGAACGGATGCGCGGCCACCGGTATCTCATCCTGCTGCTGATGCTGGTGTCGGCGATTGTGCTCGGGATGACCTACGCCCCGCACGCCTACGTGCGGGAAGCGGTCGTTTCGATCCTGATGGCCATGGTTTTCGTCATCGTCTTCGATCAGCGCTCGCACCGCATGATCTCGCTGTCTGCCGGGTTGATTGTCGTCGTCGCGCTGTGGGCGCTGCGACTGCTGCCACCGGGCCAGCGTATTGCGCTGGAACTAGTCATCCACCTGGGCGCCATGATTTTCCTGGCGCTCGCAGTTGCGGTCATCCTGCGCCATCTGTTCGAGCGGCGCGCGGTGCGCATCGACGACATCCTGGGGACCCTGTGCGGATTCCTGATGGCGGCCATGGCATGGGCGAACCTGTTTGGGATGATCGAGCTTCTATCGCCAGGCGCGTTCGATGTTGCCAGTTCGATCAAGCCGGCGCTCGGGCAATGGCATGGCCGGGAGTCGCTGTTCCTGTACTTCAGCCTGACCACCCTGACTACCCTCGGGTACGGCGACGTGACTCCGGTCGCATCCGCTGCGCGCAGCGCTGCATCCCTTGAAGGTGTGTTCGGCCAGTTCTACATCGCCGTGGTCGTGGCACAACTGGTCGGGTCCAAGCTCGCCGAGACAAGCTCCCGCGAGCCGGCCGAACGTCGCTAGCGGATCACCGCAGGCGCGACGCGAGCACGTTGAGTCCCAGGCCGGCAAGGACGAGCGCCGCGCCCGCCAGCTTCCACCACGTCACCGGTTCGTCGAGCAGCCACACCGCGCAGGTCATGCCGACCACCGGAACGAGCAGCGTAAATGGCGCGACCATGGCAGCCGGGTGCTTGCGCAGCAGCCAGGCCCAGATGCCGAAGGCGACCAGTGTCGTCGGCCACGCCTGGAAGGCGATGCCCAGCCAGTTCGACGCAGACAATGCGCCAACGATCTGCGCGCTGCGTGATACGCCCTCGGTGGCAAGAGTCGCGAGGGCCAGCGGAATCACGGCCGCTGCACTGCCCCAGACCACGACCCCGAGTGGCGCATTGCCCGGCACGCGCTTGACGATGATGTTGGCGATGGCCCAGGACAGCGCCGCGGCGATGACCAGCGCAAAGCCCAGCGCCGTACCCGCCGGCAGGTGCACCGCCACCAGTACGAGACCCGCTCCTGCCACAAGACCGCCCAGAAGTTGCGGCGGCCGCGGCCTTTCGTGCATCAGTGCCGCCACCAGTGCGATGGTGAAGAAAGCCTGAATCTGGATGACCAGCGACGACAACCCGGTCGGCATTCCGGCCGCCATACCGCCAAAGAGGAAGCTGAACTGAAGAGCGAAGGCGAACAATCCATAGCCCGCGACAAGTCGCACTGGCGCCTTTGGCCGCGGCACGAACAGAATCGCCGGAAATGCGGCCAATATGAAGCGCAGCAACGTCAGCAGCAGCGGTGGAATATCGTTGAGGCCCCAGCGTATGACGACGAAGTTAAATCCCCAGATCGTCACCATCAGCAGGGCGGCGGCCAGATGCAAAGGTGTCATCGCAGTGCCGTCGTGCGCAAGGGAAAGGGGATTTGCCCATTGGCCCCGAAGGGGCGCGCGCGCAGCGCGACGCCCCAGATCGTCACCATCAGCAGGGCAGCGGCCAGATGCAAAGGTGTCATTGCGGGACGTGCGGCCGTCTCAGCGCGGACCGCTCAGTGAGTTCGTCGATGTAGGCCTCGATCCCGCCCGTCTCGCGGGCGAGGTAGCGCTCGACGGCGTCGGCGAACGCCGGATGCCGCAGTACATGGCACGACCAGGTCTTTACAGGCTCGAAGCCACGGGCGTGCTTGTGCTCGCCCTGGGCTCCGCCTTCGATGACCTGCAAACCGCGCTCGATCGCAAATTCGATCAGCTGGTAGTAACTGACCTCGAAGTGCAGGCACGGAACCGGTCTCAGCGTGCCCCAGTAGCGTCCGTAGACGCGCTCGTCATCGAACAGCGCCAGAGCAGCCGCGATGTCCTGTCCTTCGAGCGAGGCAATCACGAGCAGCAGTTTGTCGGGCATCGTCTGCGCAAGGCGTTGGAAGAAGCGACGGTTCAGATATGGGCTGGAATGATGCGCGGCATACGTATTGCGGTAGCAGTGGTCGAACAATGACCAGTCCGCCGCGGTGATCGCTGATCCCACGCGGCGCCGCACCTTCACAGCTGCCATCTCCACCTTTCGGCGTTCGGCCCGCACCTTCTTGCGCTTGGGTTGTGCGAGGTTGGCAAGGTAGTCGTCGAAGGTCGCGTAGCCGCGATTGAACCAGTGGAACTGGACCGACTGGCGAGTGAGTGCGCCGAGTTGCGCCAGGCTCCTTGCTTCGGACTCGGTGGGGAACAGGACGTGGAGGGACGACAACGCTGACTTCTCGACGAGGTCGACCAGCTCGCTCGCCACATGATCGCGCGCCTCGTCGTCGAGGGCGAGCAGGCGTGGACCCGGCACCGGAGTGAATGGCACCGCTACCAGCCACTTCGGGTAGTACTCGACGCCGTGCTGCTGATGCGCATCGGCCCAGGCCCAGTCGAAGACGTACTCGCCGTACGAATGGTGCTTGCGGTAAAGCGGCACCGCTGCGCAGAGCCGGTTGCTCCGCCACAGGGTGACATAGTGAGGCTCCCAGCCGGTGCGCATCGACGCAGAGCCGGAGTCATGCAGGGCATGCAGGAACTCGAAGCTGATGAACGGGTTCGAGCTCGACGCGCCGAGCAAGAAGGGCGTTCCACGCCTCGGCGCCGACGTCGTCCAGGTCGCGCACGATGCGCGTGCAATAATCTTCCGAACCTGCTGCATCCATACATGAGCTCGAACGTCAAAGTCGCGGTCGCACAGATCAACTGCTCGGTGGGCGACTTCGAGGGCAACAGCAGGAAGATCGTGGAAGCGGCGGCGCGGGCGGTGGCCGCGGGCGCCGCGATCATGGTCACGCCGGAGCTGTCATTGACCGGCTATCCACCCGAGGATCTGCTGCTGCGACGGGCATTCTACTCAGCGTGCGACTCGGCGTTGCAGCGGCTCGCGGTCCAGTTGCTGCGATTTCGGGAACTCGCGGTCGTCGTCGGCCATCCGCTCGCTCGCGAGGGACAGCGCTACAACGCAGCCTCGGTCCTGCAGGGTGGCGTGGTGCTCGGAACCTACTGCAAGCACGACCTGCCGAACTACGACGTCTTCGACGAGCAGCGCTACTTCACGCCGGACAATCGTCCCTTCGTGTTCGAAGTCGACGGCACGATGTTCGGCGTCAACATCTGCGAGGACACCTGGTTTCATTACGCGCCCGAATGTGCCCAGGCGGCCGGCGCGCAGGTGCTGCTGGTCCTGAATGCCTCGCCGTTCCATCTGGGAAAGCAGGCGCAGCGCCTGCAGACGATGCGCGGCAACGTCTCCCATTTCGACCTCCCGCTGGTCTACGCGAACCTCGTCGGCGGGCAGGACGAACTGGTGTTCGACGGCGCTTCGTTCGTGCTCGCCGCCAACGGCGCGCTGGTGGCGATGGCGCCGTATTTCGAGGAGGCCATGCTGGTCGTCGAGTTCGTCGACGGCGTGCCGCAACCTGCGTCGATCGTGCCGGAGCCGTCGCTCGAAGCACTTGCCTATCAGGCTCTGGTGCTGGGCGTACGCGACTATGTGGGCAAGAACGGCTTTCCCGGTGCGCTGATCGGGCTGTCCGGCGGCGTGGATTCCGCGCTGACGCTCGCGATCGCCGTCGATGCTCTGGGTGCCGACCGGGTGCGGGTGGTCATGATGCCGTCGCAGTTCACCGCACCGATGAGCATCGAGGATGCAGCAACGCTCGCCAACCAATCTAGGCGTGCGCCACGACGTGCTGCCGATCAAACCGCCGTTCGATGCCTTCCTCGCGACGCTCGCCGACGAGTTCCGCGGACTGCCATGGGACACGACGGAGGAAAACCTGCAGGCCCGCATCCGTGGCACGCTGCTGATGGCGCTGTCCAACAAGTACGGCGCGATCGTGCTGACGACCGGCAACAAGTCCGAGACGGCGGTCGGCTACTCGACGCTCTACGGCGACCTGGCCGGCGGCTTCGCGGTGATCAAGGATATTCTGAAGACGCTCGTGTACCGGCTGTGCAGCTATCGCAATTCGATCGCCGCCCGTGATCCCGGAACGCATCCTGACGCGTGCCCCGAGCGCGGAGTTGAAAGCCGGGCAGACCGACCAGGACTTCCTGCCGGAGTACGAGGTGCTGGATGCGATCATCACGCGCTACATGCAGGAGGGAGAGTCGATCGACGACATCGTCGACGCCGGCTTCGACGAGGACGTGGTGCGCCAGGTCGTGCGCATGATCCGGACCTCCGAATACAAGCGCCGGCAGTCGCCGGTGGGCATTCGGGTCACGCATCGAAGCTTCGGCCGCGATTGGCGCTATCCGATCACCAACCGATTCCGCGAAGAGAACGTCACCCTCTAGAATCCGCTTCGGAACCGAACGAATCAGCTGCCAGGAAAGCGACCATGAAACAGATCACCGCGATCATCAAGCCGTTCAAGCTCGACGAGGTGCGCGAGGCGCTTGCGGAGGTCGGCGTGACCGGCCTCACCGTCACGGAAGTGAAGGGCTTCGGCCGCCAGAAGGGTCATACCGAGCTCTACCGCGGTGCCGAGTATGTCGTCGACTTCCTGCCCAAGGTCAAGGTCGAGGCGGTCGTGCCCGAAGCCCTGGTCGAGCGCGCCATCGAGGCGATCACCAAGGCCGCACGCACGGGCAAGATCGGCGACGGCAAGATCTTCGTGCGCAGCGTGGAGCAGGTGATACGCATCCGCACTGGCGAAGAGGGCGAAGCAGCGGTTTAGCTACCGCGTTTGTCGCTGCCGCCAGGGTCCTTTATCGACCAGTCATAACGCCAGGCGACCAGCCGGAATCCGGTCGTCACCGCCGCCGCCGTCCACAGCGCGAGGGCCGGGTTCGATCCGGCACCCATCATCAGGATGTAGAGCCAGCAGCCGATGAACGCAGCGATCGCGTACGGGCGGCCGTCGCGCAACACCATCGGCACCTCGTTGAGCAGGACATCGCGCAGGACGCCACCGAAGACCCCGGTCACCACGCCCATCATCGAGGCGACGAAGGGCGACATGCCGGCGTCGAGCGCCAGTGCCACTCCGGCGATGCTGAAAAACCCCAGTCCGACAGCGTCGGCAACGACGAACGCCGGATTCGGGATGATGCGCTGGGCGATCCGCATCAGCGGGGTGGCCAGCAACGTCATGCCGAGTATCAGGAGCGGGTAGGCCTCGTGTTCGACCCAGAAAAATGGCCGGCGCTCGAGCAGGATGTCGCGCAGCGTGCCGCCGCCGAAGGCCGTCACGAATGCGACGACATAGACACCGACCAGGTCCATGTCCTTGCGCTGCGCCTCGGCGAAGCCCGAGAACGCACACGCGAGCACAGCGACGACTTCGACGACAAAAATGAGCGCCGAGGTCTCGTTCACGGGCGTGACGCGGGCCTCAGCAGCACGACCAGGGCGCCACTGCCTCCTTCCGCCGGGCGCGCCTGGCAGAAGGCAATGACTTCGTCGCGCTGGGCGAGCCACACGCGGACCTTGCCCTTCAGAACCGGCTGGCGATCCTTCGAGCCGAGGCCCTTGCCGTGCACGACGCGCACGCAGCGCATGCCACGCCTCAGTGACTCGCGCAGGAAGTGGCCGAGCAGCTCGCGCGCCTCGTCGACACGCAATCCATGCAGGTCCAGTTCGTCCTGGATGACCCACTCGCCGCGCCGCAGCTTGCGCAGCACGTCGGGTCCGATCCCCGGGCGCCGGAACGACAGCTCCGCGTCCGTGTGCAGCAGTGTGTCGATCTCGAACTCGTCCGATACCGACGCGATCAACACCTGCTGATCATCCTCGATGCGCTTTTGCGCCACCGGCGGGTGCGGAGGCCGATCGTGTTCCACTCGCTGCTTGATGGAAAGCGGCGTGACTGTCCCGACCGCAGCCCGGAATTCGTCGGCCGCGCGTCGTCTGCGCCTTGGCACGGTGATGTTGCTCCGCTGCGGCCTCATGCTGCTGGCGCGCCGTGCGCGTCAGCGCTTCACGCACTGGGGCGAGCTGCGCAAGGCCTTTGAGGCGGGTTGCCATGCCGCGTTCCGACGCGGAGGCTCAGGCGGCGATCTTTTCCCCGGCGGGCACGACAGCGGGCTGCTGGTTTTCGAGGTAGCGCTGGGCGTCGAGCGCGGCCATGCATCCGGTCCCCGCGCTGGTGATGGCCTGGCGATAGACGTGGTCCTGCACATCGCCGGCGGCGAAGACGCCCGGTACGCTGGTGGCAGTAGCCATCCCGTTGAGTCCGCCCTTGGTGATGATGTAGCCATTCACCATCTCGAGCTGACCGACGAAGAGTTCGGTGTTGGGCCGGTGCCCGATCGCGATGAAGACGCCCTGCAGCGCGAGATCCTGCGCGACGCCGGTCTGCGCGTTCTTGACTCGCGCGCCCGTGACGCCGGTTTCGTTGCCGAGGACCTGGTCGAGCACGCTGTGGAGCTTGAGCTCGATCTTGCCTTCCTGCACCTTGTCCATCAGGTGATCGACCAGGATCGGCTCGGCGCGGAACTTGTCGCGGCGATGGACCAGTGTGACCTTCTTCGCGATGTTCGACAGGTACAGCGCCTCCTCGACCGCCGTGTTGCCGCCGCCGATCACCGCCACGTCCTGATTCTTGTAGAAGAATCCGTCGCAGGTCGCGCAGCCCGACACGCCCTTGCCCATGAATTCCTGTTCGGACGGCAAGCCCAGGTACATCGCGCTGGCGCCGGTGGCGATGATCAGCGCGTCGCAGGTGTATTCGCCGCTGTCGCCGATCAGCCGCATTGGCCGCTCGTTCAGCTGCGCCGTGTGGATCTGATCGAACACGATCTCGGTGTTGAAGCGCTCGGCGTGCGCCAGGAAACGCGCCATCAGCTCGGGACCCTGGACGCCGCTGGCGTCTGCCGGCCAGTTGTCGACATCGGTCGTCGTCATCAGCTGACCGCCCTGCGCAAGGCCGGTGATCAACATCGGCTTCAGATTGGCCCGCGCCGCATAGACCGCCGCCGTATACCCGGCCGGCCCGGACCCCAGGATCAGCACCCGCGCATGTTTGGTGACGGCCATGTTCTTCCCCGTTAAGTCGAGCGATTATAGGTGGGGGTGAAGGGGCAGACACTCAACCAATTGTTCGAATTGAATCGCGTTTCCCACCCGTCCCCGACGTCGAGGACGCAGGAGATGCGGTGGCGTCGATTCCCTCCCGCATGGCGGGAGGGCAGGGTGGGTGCCGTGCTTTTGCACTTCGGCGGAGCGCCCGGCCGCTCCGAAGCGCAGCCGACTGATTTGCCGTTCCGCCGCGAGCGCACGTGCGACCCGAAGGGTCGCGTACGTGAGCGGCGCCCGCTACATCTGCCGAAACAGGTGCGTATAGGTGTCGGACACCAGCAGCGACTCGGGCCGCGACTTCAACTTCACCATCATGCGGCCGCGAAAGTCCCGCGTGACGCCGGCAATGGCGGTGGCGTTCGACCAGCGTCGAACGGTGGATCTGCCAGAACTGGACCGGGTCGAGTTCTTCGACCAGTTCCTTCAACGGCTTGCGGATCAGCGCCTCGCCGTCGACGGTGACGACGCGGGTGTACTTGTTGTCGGCCTGGAAGTAGGTGATCTCATCCACGGTGATGAGCTTCAGGTTCTGCCCGACCGAAGCATTGATCCAGCGCAGCGGCTGCCTGGCGCTGCCGTTCGGGGCTACGGTCGCCAGTGACCCCAGCGCCGAGTCGATCCTGGCGGGCGGCGACCCGAGGCGTTGCTTCAGGCGGCTGACCGCCGTGAACAGCCGCGCTGCAGAAACCGGCTTGAGCACATAGTCGACTGCACCCTGGTCGAAAGCCGCCACCGCATGCTGGTCGTACGCTGTGACAAAGACGACGTGACAGCGGCCATTGGCCTGGCGCGCGACTTCCAGCCCGGTGGCGCCGGGCATCTGAATGTCGAGGAAAAGTACATCGGGTTGATGCTCGTCGAGCAGGCGCAGCGCCTGCACGCCGTCCGCGGCCTCGCCGACGATGCGCAGCTCAGGCCAGAGCTGACCGAGTTGTTCGACCAGATGGTGTCGCAGTGTCGCTTCGTCCTCGGCGACGATGGCGGTCGGGCCGCTCATCGAGCGCGGGACGCATCGTCGGCCGGAATCCGCATCGTGAGCTGCGTGGTGTCACCGTGCAGTTCGATGCAGTCGAGCGAGGCGCGCACACCGTAGAGGCCGGACAGGCGTTCGCGCACGCGAGTGATCTCTGGGTCCTCGGCGCACCCGCCTGGAGCCGCCACCCGCATGACGATCGCGACATCGTCACCCGCGCGCTGCACGGCGATCCGGATGCTCGCTGGGCCGGCGTCCGCGCGCTCCCGCACCGCGCGCTGGACCAAAGGCAGCAGCAACATCGCGTAGAAGCGCGCATCGCGACAGTCGTCGGCCAGGGTGACGGTCAGTGAGGGCGAGCCGTTCCGTAGCGAACGAACGACGTCGAGATACGCCTCGACCAGTTCGATCTCGGCGGCCACCGTTGACCCGGACTCGCGCAGGCGCGGCAGCGCCACACGCAGATATGTGATCAAACGATCGAGGTTTTCGGCAGCGCCGCTCGTGTCTCTCTGGTACAGGCGCTCGATGTCCACCAGCGTATCGAACAGGAACTGCGGCTCGACCTGGGCCTGCATGGCAGCCAGGCGCGACTCGAGTAGATCACGCGCCAGCACCGCATGTTCGCGCTGGGCCGCCCGGATGGCGTCGTGGGTCCGCGAACGCCGATGGATCACTTCGGCCGCTGCCACGAACAGCCCCGACCATGCCAGGAAGTGGATCGAATTGCCGAGCAGCACGAGGCCGAGCCCGGGCCGCGGCTTGGTCTTGCCGTACATCTCCCACCACAGCCTGTCGATCTCCAGCGTGCGCATCACCGGCACGAGTACCAAGGCCGCGGCGACCGCTCCAATCGACAATTGCCCAGGCGACCCTTACATCGCGTTCGCGACCGCTGATTGGCGCGCCGTCAGTGGCAGCCACCCATGCAAGCAGCGTCGCGCCGAAGATGACCAGCGCACTGAGCATGTCGAAGGCCACCAGCAGGGCGACCCCCGGCTTGTCGAGCTTCTCGATCACGGCCGTGAAGTCCACCACCGACATCATCGCGCTCGCGAGGAGCCAGGCCGCGGCATGACGGGACCCCATGCGAGACCAGGCGCGCAGCCAGCGAGCGACGCCGTGGGGTTCGTGTTCGACGACGCCGGTCTGCGGAAGTACCGCGCTCATTTGACTACCCTCCGCGCTACGCGCCGCGGGATGAGCGCTTCGGAGCGGCCGTACGCGAACAGCGTGACCCTCCGCGCTGCGCGCTGCGGATGAGCGCTTCGGAGCGGCCGTGCGCGCTCATGAGCTCGCCTCCTGCCATTGGAGCGGCAGCCTGACTGTCGCGACAACGCCGCGCGGATTCGCCGTTGATAGCGACAGCGACGCGTCCGTGCCGTACAGCGCCGCCAGGCGGGAGCGGGTGTTGGCCAGGCCAACGCCGCTGCCGCTGCTGGACGAGAAGCCGGCGCCGTCGTCGGCGATCTCGAGCACGAGCTGCTGGTCGCCGTCCACGGCGGCTCGGATGTCGATCCGACCGCCTTCGGGCAGCGGCGACAGTCCATGCTTGATCGCGTTCTCGACCAGCGTCGGCAGCACCATCGGAGGCACACGGCGCCGACGCGAGTTCGGCCGGCGCATCGATGGAGAACGCCAGCCGGTCGCCCATGCGCATCTTCAGGATCGTCAGGAACGACCGCACCAGTTCCAGTTCGCGTTCGAGCGTCGAGCCGGGTTCCCGCATTGTCGGCAGCGCCGCCCGCAGGTAGCTGATGAGGCTCGACAGCATCTCGCGTCCGCGCACGGGTGCCGTCTCATACAGGCGCTTGACGTTGGCCAGGGTGTTGAACAGAAAATGGGGTTCGATCTGCGCCTGCAGCGCGCAGAGCCGGGCCTCGACCATCTGCGCCTGCAGGCCCTCGCGCCGGCACTCGGCGTCGGCCAGTTGCGAGCGTGCCGACTCCTCGGCGTTGATCGTGTGAAACAGCCAATAGCCGATGCAGCCGACGGCCGACCACAGGGACCAGATCTGCAGGAAGTAGAAGGGTTCTTGCGCGATGTTGGCGAGCGGGCTGCCAGCCACCCAGACCCGGATGGGCAGCGCGACCGCCGATGCCAGCATCGACACGACTATGCCGACCGTCAGCGCGGCACGCGAGGTGAGGCGCCGAGACGCGACGAAGGCTTCGACACTCGCAATGGCCAGCAGCATCAGGGATGCACTGATCATCGTCTGCCGCAAATAGCGCACCAGGTTGAAGGCCCAGACGTCAGCCGGCTCGTAATTCAACTCCATCAGGAACCGGCCCAGCAGCAGGACGAAGCAGAAATAGAACACGGCCGCGATGTTGCGCAGGTTGAATACCCGCGCAAACGCCGCCCGGGCCGGCGAACGCTCGCGCGGACCGGAGCCCAGGGCAGGAAGGGCGATGACCGATGCCATTGAAGCGGATTCTGCAAGCCATGTGCCCAGGCCGCAATCCCGCGCGACGAAGCGCGGGCGGAGCGGCGCGAAGCCGGTACCGGTGCGACGAAATCGGGTGCCATTCGGCCCTACTCCCGACCTCAGAGAGGGTCTGCAAGCCGCAGGCGCACGAGGTGGCGCTCCTATAATCGCCGCTCATGTCTTCGCGTCCCACCAGTCAACGCATTTCCGGCGCCGTATCCGACGGGGCCTGGGTCAGGGTCCGGCAGCCATCGGCCGCGATCGAGACCACGCGGCTTGCCCGACTTCTGGCGGAAGCACGCTGGATCGCCGGAGCGGCGCTGGCGGCCGCGCTGCTGGTCGTTCTGCTGACTTACTCGCGCGACGACCCAGGGTTTACCCATGCGGTCGCCGCCGGCCCGATCAGCAACCTGGGCGGGCGCCTCGGTGCATGGGTGGCCGATGTCATGCTGCTGGTGTTCGGCATTTCGGCCTACCTGGTTGCGCTCGGGCTCGCCGTCACCGTCGCGCGCGCGTTTCGCCGACTGCACCGCGCGGCATCCGGGGCGGACCCGCTCGCCGACGACCTTCCAGCCTGGGCGCATGGGCTCGGCTTTGCCCTTCTGCTGGCCGGGACGACCGGTCTCGAAGCATTGCGCCTGTACAACCTGAAGGTCGCGCTGCCCGGACTCAAAGGAGGAATCGCCGGCAACGCGATCGCGTCGCTGGTGCAGGGCGGAGTGGGCTTCACGGGCGCGAGCGTGACATTCCTGGTGGCCATCGCGATCGGGCTGTCATTGTTCCTCGATTTCTCCTGGCTCGCAGTCGCGGAACGCCTGGGGACGTTCATCGAGGGATTTTCGCGGCGGGCAGAGCAGCGCCGTGAGGAGGCCGAGGACCGCGCCATCGGCGAGGCGGCGACCAAAGTGCGCGAAGCAGCGCTCGCCGAGGAGCGCGAGCGCATCGAGGAGACGCCACCGGTTCACATCGAACGGCCGCCGTCCCACGTGAAGGCCTCCGAACGCAAGCAGAAGGAGAAGCAGGTGCCGCTGTTCGCCGAGATGGCGGACGCGCGCTTGCCCGCGCTGGATCTGCTCGACGAACCGCCGCCGGCCATCGAGAGCGTTTCGACCGAAACGCTCGAGTTCACATCGCGACTCATCGAGAAGAAGCTGCGCGACTTCAACGTCGAGGCGCAGGTCGTGGCCGCGTATCCCGGCCCGGTGATCACGCGCTACGAAATCGAGCCCGCAGTCGGCGTCAAGGGCATTCAGATCGTCAACCTCGCGAAGGACCTGGCGCGCTCGCTGTCGCTGGTGTCAGTACGCGTCGTCGAAACGATCCCCGGCAAGAACCTGATGGGGCTGGAACTGCCCAATCCTCGCCGTCAGGTTGTCAGGCTCTCGGAGATCCTCGGCTCGGCCGTCTACAGCGAGAGTGCGTCGCTGGTCACGCTAGGACTGGGCAAGGACATCGCCGGCAAGGCGGTCGTCGTCGATCTGGCGCGCATGCCCCACCTGCTCGTGGCCGGCACCACCGGATCGGGCAAGTCGGTCGGCATCAACGCGATGATCCTGTCGCTCCTGTACAAGGCTGACCCGTCGCAGGTACGGCTGATCCTGGTCGACCCCAAGATGCTGGAACTGTCGGTGTACGAAGGCATTCCGCACCTGCTGTGCCCGGTCGTGACCGACATGCGCGAGGCGGGTAACGCGCTGCAGTGGTGCGTGGCCGAAATGGACAGGCGTTATCGCCTGCTGAGCAAGCTGGGTGTGCGCAGCCTGAGCGGCTACAACCAGAAGCTGGCCGACGCGCGCGCCAAGGGCGAGATCCTGCGCAACCCGTTCTCGCTGACGCCGGAAGACGCCGAGCCGCTGGAGCCGCTGCCGATGATCGTCGTCGTCATCGACGAACTGGCCGACCTGATGATGGTCACCGGCAAGAAGGTCGAGGAGCTGATTGCGCGCATCGCGCAGAAGGCGCGCGCGGCGGGCATGCACCTTATCCTCGCCACACAACGGCCGTCGGTCGATGTCATCACCGGACTCATCAAGGCGAACATCCCGGCGCGGATGTCCTACCAGGTGTCGAGCCGCGTCGATTCGCGGACGATCCTCGACCAGATGGGCGCCGAGTCTCTGCTGGGGCAGGGCGACATGCTCTACCTCGCGCCCGGAACGGGCCTGCCAACCCGCGTGCACGGCGCATTTGTGGCCGATGCCGAGGTGCACCGCGTGGTGGAGACTTTGCGCAAGCGCGGCGCGCCGCAGTACGTCGAAGGTGTCCTGGATGCGCCGGCGTCCGAGGGCGATGAGAGCGCCGGTGGTGCGTCACCGGGCGGCGAGGCGGACCCGCTTTACGACCAGGCAGTCGAAATCGTCGTCAAGAACCGGCGCGCGTCGATTTCGCTGGTTCAGCGTCATTTGCGCATCGGCTACAACCGCGCGGCTCGTCTGCTGGAAGACATGGAACGGGCCGGTCTGGTGTCGCCGATGCAGAGCAACGGCAACCGCGAAATCCTCGTGCCGGCGCGCGATGCCTGATGCGGCTCGGTGTGGCCTGAATGCCTTTAAGGCCGCGTGCCTGGCGATGGCGCTGCTCGCCGCGCAGGCGCAGGCCGCGGCGATCGAACAGTTGCGCAGCTTCCTGACGCAGACCACGAGCGCGCGCGGGGAGTTCGTGCAGCGGGTCACGCGGAGCGCCGGCGCCACAGCGCAGGAGTCGAGTGGGCGCTTCGTGTTCCAGCGTCCCGGCAGGTTCCGCTGGACCTACGAGCGGCCGTACGAACAGCTCATCGTCGCCGATGGCCAGCGCCTGACCCTTTTCGACCCCGATCTCAAGCAGGCCACGATCCGCAAGCTGCAGAGTTCGCTGCCGTCGAGCCCGGCGTCGATCCTGTTCGGCTCCAATGATTTCGAGCGCGAGTTCGATGTAAGCGATGCCGGCGCGCGGGACGGACTCGAATGGATTTCCGCCAGGCCGCGCGCCAAGGACACGCCATTCGAGCGTATCGAGATCGGATTCCGCGATGGTCTGCCGGGCGCAATGCTGTTGGTCGACAGCTTCGGCCAGACGACCCGCCTGACGTTCACCAAGGTCGAACGCAATCCCAAGCTCGACGCCGACACCTTCCGCTTCACGCCGCCGAAGGGGGCGGATGTGCTGACTGAGTGAGCGCTCCTCGTGTACGCGAGCCTGCGGGTCGCACGTGCACTCGTCGCGGCACGGCTTGGGCCTCGCGCAAGCCGCTCATGACTAATCGGTCGGCTGCGCTCCGGAGCGGCCGCGCGCTCCGCCGATGTACAACCCGTGCACTCCTCCCCGCGATGCACTTCGCAGTGCCAGGACTTCCTTTCCCTCCTCGCCTGGCGAGGAGGGTGTAGGGAGGAGTGTCAACCCCCTCCCGCGCGGCGGGAGGGTAGGGCGAGTGCCGTGCGGTTGGAATTCGGCGGAGCGCGCGGCCGCCCGGAGTGCAGCCGACTGATCGGTTGTGAGCGGCTCGCGCAGCGAGCGAGCCGTGCCGGAGCAAGTGCACGTGCATCGGCGAAGCCGATGCGTACACTTGCGGCGCCTACTTGTCCGGCTCGAAGAACACCCACTTCGCCTGCGGAAATCGCTGCTGCAGCGAGGCCTCGACGCGGTTGATCGCAGCAACCAGTTCGTCGGCTGACGCGACCGGCGCCATTTCCGCGCGTACGGCAACGACGAGCTGCGCGCCCCACTGCAGCGTGATGATGCGGATGACGCGCTTGACTTCGGGGTGATCCTGTACGTGACGCTCGATCGCCTCGCGCAGCGCCGGCTCGGCCGATTCGCCGACGATCATGTTCTTGATCTCGGCGATGATCGCAATCGAGACGAGCACCAGCAGCACACCGACGCTGATGGACCCGAGCGCATCGAACAGCGGATTGCCGGTCACCATCGTGAGCAGCACCGCGACGAAGGCGAGTACCAGGCCACCGAGCGCCGCGATGTCCTCCCCGGCGACCACCATCAGCTCCGACTGTCGCGTTTCGCGGAACCAGCGAACGAACGTGCGGCCGGCCTGCACCTTGCGGATTTCGCGCATCGCGCCCCACAAGCGAAACCGACTCCAGGCACGATCGCGACGCCGAGCACGATCAGCGCGATGGTGCCGTTGCGCAGCGGCTCCGGGCTCGACAACCGATGCCAACCCTCGTAGATCGAGAACAGGCCGCCGACGAAGAAGAGCAGCAGCGCGACCATCATCCCGTAGAAGTACGTCACGCGCTGATAGCCCAGCGGATGATCGACCGACGGCTCTTGCTTGGCGCGCCGCAGGCCGAGCAACAGCAGCAACTGGTTGCCGGTGTCGGCGACCGAGTGGATCGCTTCGGCGAGCATCGCGCCAGATCCCGTATAGGCCGCCGCGCCAAACTTCGTCAGCGCGATCCCGGCATTGGCGCCGAGCGCAAACAGGATGGCGCGGGTGCTATCGGCCGACATGCGTCGCGCGCTCGGCTGTACGCGATCGGCGTGCCGATCGCACGTGCGCTCTCGGCGATCGCGTACTGCGCAACGCGCTTGGTTAGTCGGCTGCGCTCCGGAGCGGCCGCGCGCTCCGCCGAAGTACAACGCCACGCACTCCACCCCGCGACGCACCTCGAAGTGCCAGGATTGCCTTGCCCTCCTCGCCGGGCGAGGAGGGTGCAGGGAGGAGTGCCGAATCCCCTCCCGCCTGGCGGGAGGGCAGGGTGGGTGCTGTGCAGTTGTAGTTCGGTCGGAGCGCGCGGCCGCTCCGGAGCGCAGCCGACTAACTCAGCTTTCCGAAGCGAGTGCACGTGCGCTTCCCGACTCCGTCGGGAAGCGCGTACACGAGGACGCCCGTCACTTGATTCCCAGCAGTTCCACTTCAAAGATCAGCGTCGCGTTGGGCGGGATCGGGCCGCCCGGGGTGCCGCGCTCGCCGTAGGCGACATTGGCCGGGCAGGTGAGTTTCGCCTTGCCGCCGACCTTCATCTTCTGCACGCCTTCAGTCCAGCACTTGATCACGCGGTTGAGAGGAAACTCGGCCGGCTGACCGCGCG
The DNA here is from genome assembly GCA_963724605.1 of uncultured beta proteobacterium. Lineage (GTDB taxonomy): Bacteria > Pseudomonadota > Gammaproteobacteria > Burkholderiales > Burkholderiaceae_F > JALORV01. Next base: position 725,385 of record CAVRVM010000014.1, on the reverse strand, counting down.
CGATGGAACTGTCGAACTCCTTGCCGTCCGGCAGCGTGCCGCGGTAGTGGACGCGCACGACATCGGTTTCTTTCGGGCTGGCGCCCGTGCCGTCCTTCAGCGAGCGGTAGACCATCCCGGAGTTCGACTTGACCGCGCCCTTTTCGGCCGCGGCCTTGTCCACCGTGGCGTCCTGCGCCCAGGCCAGCGGGCTTGCGAGCAACGCAAGCAGCACCATCTTCTTCATCATCTGTTCCTTCCGTTTGGTGGATCCCGCGTGCAGCGGCTCGCAGGTCGGCGGGCGCGATGCTAGCCTGTCTCGGAGCCGAACCCAAACATGCACGATCTCTTCACTTCCGAACCTGCGACCGTGCCGCTCGCCGAGCGGATGCGTCCGCGAACGATCGACGAGGTCGTGGGCCAGTCGCACCTGCTGGGCCCGGGCAAGCCGTTGCGGGTGGCCTTCGAGTCGGGCCGGCCGCATTCGATGATCCTGTGGGGCCCGCCAGGCGTCGGCAAGACGACGCTGGCGCGCCTGATGGCCGATGCGTTCGGACTGGATTTCATCGCGATCTCGGCGGTGCTCGGTGGTGTCAAGGACATCCGCGATGCGGTCGACCGGGCGCAGGTCACTCGCGCGCGCAGCGGGCTGGCAACGGTCGTCTTCGTGGACGAGGTTCACCGCTTCAACAAGGCGCAGCAGGACGCCTTTCTCCCGCACGTCGAATCGGGTCTGTTCGTCTTCGTTGGGGCGACCACCGAGAACCCGTCGTTCGAAGTGGTAGGCGCGCTGCTGTCACGCGCAGCGGTATATGTCCTCGAGCCGCTGAGCGCCGAGGAGCTTAATGCGTTGGTCGACCGCGCAGCCGAGGGTCCACTGGGCGGACTTGTCGTGGCAGAACCCGCGCGCCGCATGCTGATCGACCTGGCCGATGGCGACGCCAGGCGTCTGCTGAACGCGCTGGAAGTGTGCGCGAGCGCGGCGGCCGACAAGGGGCTGCGATCGATCGACGCCGACTTCCTGCGTGCCGCACTGCCTGCGACGCTGCGCCGCTTCGACAAGGGAGGGGAGAACTTCTACGACCAGATTTCAGCGCTGCACAAGTCGGTGCGGGGCTCCGACCCCGACGCGGCGTTGTACTGGATGACGCGGATGCTCGATGGCGGCACTGACCCGCGCTATGTCGCGCGTCGCGTCGTACGCATGGCTGTCGAGGACATTGGGCTGGCCGATCCGCGCGGGCTGGAAATCGCATTGGCGGCGGCGGAGACGTATGAGCGACTCGGCTCGCCGGAAGGCGAACTCGCGATCGCGCAGGCTGTCGTCTATCTGTCGGTCGCGCCGAAGTCGAATGCGCTCTACGTAGCCTACAACGCGGCCCGCGCTTTCGTGCAGGGCGACTCATCGCGAGCCGTGCCGATGCGACTTCGCAACGCACCTACGCGTCTGATGAAGGACCTCGGCTACGGGTCGGGTTACCGCTATGCGCATGACGAGGCAGAAGGCTTCGCGGCGGGCGAGCACTATTTCCCCGACGGGCTGACACCGCCGCGTTTCTACGAACCCACCGATCGTGGCGTCGAGGCCCGCATACGCGAGCGCCTGGCGCAATTGCGCGAGCGGGACATCAAGGCGCGCGACGGCCACGGCTGAAGCGGGTCATGCGGTTGCGCGGCGCTGCGCCGTCGAGGAAAATGACAGCCATGCGTTGCCGAACCGTCCCGCCCAGTCGATCCTGCTTCCGCTTCAGTCTCCGCGTCTGCGGGTGACTGTATCCCTCTCGCCGCGCCCGTTCGCGGTCACATCGCAGAACAACCCCACGTCGGCTTTGCCGGCAGCACCACAGGAACCGTCATGTTGGACATCTCACACTTGCGCAAGGACGTCGGCGCCGTTGCGGAACGACTGCGCGCCCGCGGCTTCGAGTTTGAAATCGACGCTTTCCATGCAATCGAATCGGAGCGCAAGGCCGTGCAGGTCGCAACCGAAGACCTCCAGGCGCGCCGCAACGCGTTGTCGAAGCAGATTGGCACGCTGAAGTCCAGGGGCGAGGACGCGGCGGCGGTGATGGCCGAGGCGGCGTCAATTCCGCAGCAACTCAAGGACCTCGAGGAGCAGTTGGGCAACGTGCAGTCCCGGCTGAACGAACTTCTGCTCGGCGTACCGAACCTGCCGCACGCTTCGGTGCCGCGCGGGCGCTCGGCTGAGGAAAACGTCGAAGTGCGACGGTGGGGTGCCCCGCGCAACGTTTCGACTTCGCTGTGAAGGATCACGTCGATGTCGGAGCCGGCGCTCGGGCTCGACTTCGAGGCGGCGGCCAGGCTCTCCGGTGCACGGTTTGTCGTAATGAAGGGCCCGGTGGCCCGGCTGCATCGTGCGCTCGCACAGTTCATGCTCGATGTACAGACCGCGCGAGCACGGCTACACCGAGTGCTACACGCCATATATCGTCAATCGCGAAACGCTGCTCGGGACCGGGCAGCTGCCGAAGTTCCGCGACGACATGTTCTGGGTCACCAAGGGCGGCGGCGAAGACGAAGAAGAGCTTTATCTGATCTCGACCTCCGAGATCTCGCTGACCAATACCGTGCGGGGCGACATTCTGCGTGAGGCGGACCTGCCGCTCAAGCTCACGGCTCACACGCCATGTTTCCGGTCGGAGGCGGGCAGCTACGGCAAGGACACGCGCGGCATGATCCGGCAGCACCAGTTCGACAAGGTTGAGATGGTGCAGATCGCCCATCCTGAGCGCTCGTACGACGCGCTCGAACAGATGGTCGGGCACGCCGAGGCGATGCTGCAGAAGCTCGGCCTGCCGTACCGCGTCGTGCTGCTGTGCACCGGCGACATGGGATTCGGTGCCGCGAAGACTTATGACCTGGAAGTCTGGCTGCCCGGGCAGAACGCCTATCGCGAGATCTCCTCGGTTTCAAACTGCGAGGCGTTCCAGGCGCGCCGGATGCAGACGCGCTTCAAGAATGCGCAGGGCAAGACCGAACTCGTCCATACCCTGAACGGTTCCGGCCTGGCGGTAGGACGCACGCTGGTGGCGGTGCTCGAGAACTTTCAGCAGGCAGATGGCAGCGTGTCTGTCCCTGTGGTGCTGCAGCCGTACATGAACGGGGCCAGGGTCATCAGGCCGGCTTGAATCTCTCGCGTCGCTATACTTCGCGGCTTGGTTCTAGACACGCCACTCGGGAGAGGTGGCAGAGTGGTCGAAAACCGACCTCAGGTCGGTTTCGGTGAAGGCTAATGTGAGCGTAGCGAACGTTATGCCGGAACCAATGCGCCGCCGGCGCACGGCAGGCTTCGGTGCCACTCGAAGTTGATGCAGCGGAAGATCGGAGAGGTGGCAGAGTGGTCGAATGCGCCGGATTCGAAATCCGGTGTACGGTTTTACCGTACCGTGGGTTCGAATCCCACCCTCTCCGCCAGACGAACGGGCCCGAATGGGCCCGTTTGCTTTGTTGAACGGCCAGTTCAGTCGGACAAACAGTCAGCCCGCGCACAAAAGCGCCATTTGTTGATCTGCGCCAGTGACGGCTTCACCCGTTGCGGGCATACCGCACCGGGTGCCCCATTCCAAGGGTTTCCCCGGGGAACGGCACCCAGATCGTGCATCGCAGCACCAAAACCGGTGCTGCTGTCAGCCTGTTGTAAGGGCGTGTACATAACGTCCGCGCGGGACGGCATATTGCACATAACGATAAGACGCGGCGGAGCGAGGTGCCATGGCAAACATTGAATCGGTGATGCAGGAGAATCGGGTATTTCCACCGAGTGCAGAATTCGTCAAGCAGGCCAACGTGTCCGGCATGGATGCCTACAAGGCACTGTGCGCGGAAGCGGACAAGGACTTCACGGGTTTCTGGGGCAGGCTGGCGCGGGAAAACATCAGCTGGCACAAGCCTTTCACACAGGTCCTCGACGAGTCGAACGCCCCCTTTTACAAGTGGTTCCCCGACGGTGAGCTGAACGCCTCGTACAACTGCCTCGATCGCAATCTGAGCAGCGGCAATGCCGACAAGGTTGCGATCATCTTCGAAGCCGACGACGGCACCGTCACGACATTCACCTATCGCGATCTGCACCGAGAAGTCTGCAAGCTCGCGAATGCGCTGAAGCACCACGGCATCAAGAAGAGCGACCGCGTCCTCATCTACATGCCGATGTCGGTGCAGGTGGTCGTCGCGATGCAGGCCTGCGCGCGTATCGGCGCGACGCACTCGGTCGTCTTTGGCGGCTTCTCGGCCAAGAGCCTGCAGGAACGGATCATCGATGCCGGCGCCACCGAGGTCATCACCGCAGACGGACAGTTCCGCGGCGGCAAGGAGATCCCGCTCAAGCCGGTGGTGGACGAAGCCTTCGCGATGGGCGGTTGCGAGGGCGTCCGCAACGTGATCGTGTACCGGCGCACCGGAAGCAACGTGCCAATGCATGCGCCGCGCGACAAGTGGTGGGAGGATGTCGTCAAGGGCCAGCCGGAGACCTGCGAACCGACCTGGGTGAACGCGGAGCATCCGCTGTTCATCCTGTACACGTCGGGTTCGACCGGCAAGCCCAAGGGCGTGCAGCACTCGACCGGCGGCTTCCTGCTGTGGGCGGTGCTCACGATGAAGTGGACGTTCGACTACAAGCCGAACGATGTGTTCTGGTGCACGGCCGACGTCGGCTGGGTAACCGGACACACCTACATCACGTACGGACCGCTGGCCGTCGGCGCAACCGAGATCATGTTCGAGGGCGTTCCGACCTATCCCGACGCCGGACGCTTCTGGAGAATGATCCAGGATCACAAGGTCAGCGTCTTCTACACGGCGCCCACGGCAATCCGTTCGCTGATCAAGGCGAACGAGGGCACTCCGACGACCCATCCCACCAAGTACAACCTGACGGGCCTGCGCATCCTCGGCACCGTCGGTGAGCCGATCAATCCCGAAGCGTGGATGTGGTACCACACCAACGTCGGCGGTGGCCGGTGCCCGATAGTGGATACGTGGTGGCAGACCGAGACCGGCGGCCATCTGATAACGCCGCTGCCGGGTGTCACGCCAACGGTGCCCGGTTCCTGCACGCTGCCATTGCCGGGGATCATGGCCGCGATCGTCGACGAGACGGGTCACGACGTGCCGAACGGCCAGGGCGGATTGCTGGTGATCAAGCGCCCGTGGCCCGCGATGATTCGCACGATCTGGGGCGATCCGGACCGGTACAAGAAGTCGTATTACCCGGAGGAACTCGGCGGCACGCTGTACCTGGCCGGCGACGGTTCGATCCGCGACAAGGAAACCGGCTACTTCAAGATCGTGGGTCGAATCGACGACGTGCTCAACGTCTCCGGCCACCGCATGGGGACGATGGAGATCGAGTCGGCGCTGGTCGCCAATCCGATCGTTGCCGAAGCCGCGGTTGTTGGTCGCCCGGACGACATGACGGGTGAAGCGATTTCTGCGTTCGTCGTACTGAAGCGTGCACGTCCGACCGGCGACGAGGCGCAGAAGATTGCGAAGGAACTGCGCGACTGGGTCGGCAAGGAGATCGGGCCGATCGCCAAGCCCAAGGACATCCGCTTCGGCGACAACCTGCCGAAGACGCGCTCCGGAAAGATCATGCGGCGGCTGCTGCGTTCGATCGCCAAGGGCGAGGAAATCACGCAGGACATTTCGACGCTGGAAAATCCCGCGATTCTCGAACAGTTGAAGGTGACGTTGTAGGCGAAGAGTGGCTGGAGGCAGACAGAAGGGGCGAGACAGCCCTCGGTGAGCAGCAATGGGCAGTGTCACCTGGTGGGGGTAGGCCGTGTCCGCCCCCACCGGGAATTGCCCAGTGGAATCAGAGGCACTCGAGTAGCGCCAGGCCCTTTGGCACGGAGTTCTGATGCGAGAGCGTTGGCACGGGATTGGAGACAGACGCGATGGCGTTTGCATTGTTGTTGGCACAAACGCTGGTAATGGTCGCCGGTCTGGCACTGATCGGACAACTTCTGGTCGGGGCATTCAACTGGCCGCGTCGCCGTCAGAACCTGGTCTATCGACTGTTCGAGACGATCGCCAGTCCCGTGGTGAAGCTTTTGCGCTGGGTGACGCCAAAGGTCGTGCTCGATCAGCACATACCGATCGCGGCGTTCCTGGTCGTCGTCTTCGCCTACTTCTGGCTGGGCTTCGAGCATCGTGCTGCGTGTCGCAACGATCTGGCACAGGCCGGCTGCGAGAAATGGGTAGCTGCGTGGTCGCAAGATCCGCAGGGGGCCGGTAAGTGAACGTTGTCGTCCGCGCGCTCACGAAATTGTGGCTCGGGCAGCGCGCCAAGGTGGCCATCCTGTTCAAGCGGCATCCACAGGCGATCGAGGCGTATCGGGAACTGCTGGCGATCGAGCCGCACAATGAGACTCGCACGCTCGGCCGTCGGCAATCTTCTACGCCGAGGACGGTGACGACGAGTCAGCCGTTCGCGAGTTCGAGCAACTCGTGGCGGCGTGTCCTTCCAGTGCCCAGGGATGGTTCAACCTGGGCTTTCTCTACGACAAGGCCGATCGGCTCGAAGAGGGCGAGCGTGCGTTCCGTCGCGCCGCCGAACTGCAGCCGTCGCTGGATCGAGCCTGGTACGGCCTAGGTCTCGTGTTGGTTCGCGACGGTCGGCTTGCGGAGGCGGTCGACGCCTTCAGGCGCGTCGTCAAGCTGCAACCGTATAGCCCCTACGGCTACTACCAGCTCGGCATGACCTACCACCATCTTGGCCGCGGCGACGAGGCGTGGGAGGTTCACCGCCAGCTTTCCGGCTTCGAGCCGAAGTTTTCCGCGACGCTCAAGCGTGATCTGGAGCGCACGGTGCCGCGGAGTAATCAGTCGACAACAGGGGAACCACGAGCCAAGAAGGAGGAAACCACCGCGGAAGCGACCTGATCGTAGGGGAAGGAAGTCCACACAAGGAGACAATATGCAGCTCACCCAGAAACACCAAGAGTACTGGAGCAGGAATTTGCGGATCACCGCGATTCTCCTGTCCATCTGGTTTCTCGTCACTTACGTGATGGGATACTTCGCCATCCCGCTCGCCGAAATCAACTTCTTCGGCTGGCCGCTGTCGTTCTACATGGCGGCGCAGGGATCCCTGATCATTTACGTCGTGATCATCTGGTACTACGCGAGATACATGCGGAAGCTCGATGTCGAATACGGCGTGGAAGAAGGAGACCTGGAATGAGCGCGGGAATCAGTTCAAACCGTGCCTTCTTCAACCAGCTGAAGAAGTACTACACCTGGTACACGGGCGGCTTCATCACCTTCGTGATCGTTCTGGCGATCCTCGAACAGATGGGCTTGCCCAAGGTCTGGATCGGATACGTATTCCTCTTCGCCACCATCGCCCTGTACGCCGGCATCGGCATCATGAGCCGGACGGCCGACGTCGCGGAGTACTACGTCGCGGGTCGTCGGGTTCCTGCGCTGTTCAACGGCATGGCGACCGGTGCCGACTGGATGAGTGCCGCGTCCTTCATCGGGATGGCTGGGACGCTGTATCTTTCCGGCTTCGATGGCCTCGGTTTTGTCATCGGCTGGACCGGCGGCTACGTCCTGGTGGCGCTGTTCCTCGCACCCTACCTGCGCAAGTTCGGCCAGTTCACGATTCCGGACTTCCTGGGCGCGCGCTACGGCGGCAACATTCCTCGAGCCATCGGCGTCTTTGCCGCGATCCTGTGCTCATTCACGTACGTGGTCGCCCAGATCTACGGCGTGGGCATCATCACGTCGCGGTTCACGGGCGTCGAATTCGGCGTCGGCGTCTTCCTCGGTCTTGCAGGTATCCTGGTGTGTTCGTTCCTCGGCGGCATGCGGGCGGTGACCTGGACGCAGGTGGCGCAGTACATCATCCTGATCGTCGCGTACATGATTCCGGTGGTTTGGCTCTCGGTAAAGATCACCGGCATCCCGATTCCGCAGCTCGTCTACGGCGGCGTCCTCGAGCGAGTCACGGCGCTGGAGAAGAAGTTGACGAACGATCCGAAGGAGCAGGAGGTCCGCAAGATCTTCGCAGAGCGCGCAGCGGACGCGAAGAAGCGCATCGATGGACTGCCCGGCACCTGGGAGGCAGGCAAGGCAGCTGCGGTCCAGAAGGTCCAGGACCTGAAGGCCGCCAACGCCGCGATAGCCGAGATCCGCGCCGCGGAAAAGGCACTGGCGGACTATCCGCAGTCGGCCGATGACGCGCGCAAGGCCTGGACGCCACAGATCGCCTCCAACACGGCGCGCTCGGCCCCTCCGCTACCGCACGCGACGCCGTATCCGACGAACAAGACCGGCGAGGCCGGCGAGAAAGATCGCGACACCAAGCGCAACAACTTCCTTGCCCTGACGTTCTGCATGATGTTCGGCACCGCAGCTCTGCCGCACATCCTGATGCGTTACTACACGACGCCCTCGGTACAGCAAGCGCGCGTTTCGGTGGCCTGGTCGCTGTTCTTCATCTTCCTGCTCTACTTCACGGCCCCGGCGCTTGCGGTGCTCGTGAAGTTCGAGGTCTACAACAATGTCGTCGGCACGTCGTTCGCCAGTCTTCCGGCGTGGGTTGCCGCCTGGGCGAAGATCGATCCATCGTTGATGTCGATCTCCGACGTCAACAAGGACGGCATCGTCCAGCTGGCGGAGATGGTCCTGGGGGGCGACATCATCGTGCTGGCAACACCGGAAATTTCGGGGTTGCCGTACGTGATTTCCGGCCTCGTGGCAGCGGGAGGCCTGGCGGCGGCGCTCTCGACGGCGGACGGCCTGCTGCTGACGATCGCCAACGCGCTATCGCACGACCTTTATTACAAGATGATCAACCCGAACGCCTCGACACAGAAGCGGGTCACCATTTCCAAGCTCCTGCTACTGGTCGTGGCGATCTTCGCGGCCTGGGTGACGTCGCAGAAGCCGGGCAATATCCTCTTCCTGGTCGGCGCGGCGTTTTCGATGGCAGCCTCGGCATTCTTCCCGTCACTCGTCATGGGTGTCTTCTGGAAGCGCGCCAACAGATGGGGTTGCGTCGCGGGAATGGTTGCGGGGCTTGGCGTCTGCCTCTACTACATGCTTCACACCTACCCGCAGTTCATACAGTGGTTCGGAACCACGTCGATGCCGCTTTGGTTCGGCATCGCGCCGATCTCCGCAGGCGTGTTCGGCGTTCCGCTAGGACTGATTACGCTGATCGTCGTCAGCGCGCTGACCCCGGCGCCGGCGCGTGACGTCCAGGAGTTCGTCGAGCACGTTCGGTATCCGAACCTGCGTGGCGACACTGTTTCGACGCTCGCAACCTGACCGCAAGCGTGTTTGATTCGCGGCCCGCGGGTAAACCGCGGGCCTTTTTTTCGCATTTCCGTCGGCCGATATAATCCGCGGCCCGTACAGGGAGGGATGGCCGAGCGGTCGAAGGCGCACGCCTGGAAAGTGTGTATGGGTCTAAAGCCCATCGTGGGTTCGAATCCCACTCCCTCCGCCACTACGCTAACCTTGTGCAGTGCATAGGTCTGCGCGAGAGTGCGGCAAGTGTTTGAACTGACCGCACTTACCTCGTCCAAAACACTGCGACGTCGGTCCACTTAAGTGGCAGATCGATGCGCAGGGCCTCGTGGCACTCTGGCGCGAGGCGCTTTTGGCTCGGGCGGTCCTTCGCGGAGAAAATAGGGGCTATCGGCATCACCCGCAGCTTTGTCGCTTCAAGACCCATTCCGCACCGCGTACGGCAATCAACGTTTACCTGGCTTCGGTGTTCATTGAGGCAACCGTACGCGACTGTTCATTCCGATTCGCGGGCAGGTTCAAGTCTTTGGCTCGGTTGGTCAGCTGAAGTACGAGTGGCAGCATCTTCTGGCAAAGCTAAAGTCGCGTAGTCCTTCGTGGCATCGCCGGTGGCGCGGCTACCCGAGCCTCACCCCCTGTTTCATATCAGGCCTGGCGAGGTTGAGCCATGGGAGCGCACGACTCGCGGCACCTAAACGCGTTGCCCCCTCCGGCCGTGTGCCTATCAACGCCATTGCCGACGTAGAGCGGCACGCAGCGAGTATTGGCCAAGTGCAGCCACGGCCGTTGGCGCCAGAATTGCCCCAAGGCGCACGCACATCCACACGCCTGTGCGCATGCGCCACAAAGCGGCGCTAATCTATGCACTCGCGATCTTGATCCCCTGAGCTCGTCAGCGAGCGCTGCTGAGCGTGCGGGCGAGACCACTAGCTGCGTTCGGCCAAAGGCGCCGTGGCACCTCGCGTGTACAGAGCAATGACTGAACCCACGCCCAGATCCAGCTACCGCTTCGGGGCCTTCGAGTTACAGCCCGGCGAGCGCCGGCTGCTGGCGCATGGCGACTCGGTGGCACTAGGCCCGCGCGCCTTCGATCTACTGGTCGCGCTGGTAGAGCGGGCCGGTCAGCTGGTGACGAAGGAGACACTGCTCGAAAGGGTCTGGCCCAAGCTCATCGTCGAAGAGAACAATCTGCAGGTACAGATTTCGGCGTTGCGCAAGATCCTCGGGCAGGAAGCGATCACAACGATCCCGGGACGCGGCTACCAACTCAATGTCGCGCTCGCGGGCAGCAACGCGGCCCGCTCGGTTTCGCGAACGTCACTTAAGGACACCCCGCCTCAGCCGCCGCCGCTGACGAGGATGCTTGCGCCCATTGACTACTGCGAACCGTCGATCGCGGTGTTGCCGTTCGTGAACATGAGCGACGACGCGACCAACGAATACTTTGCCGACGGCGTCGCGGAGGAATTGCTGAACGTGCTGTCCAAAATCGGCGGCCTGCGGGTCGCGTCGCACACCTCGGCATTCAGCTTCAAGGGCGGTAAGTTCGAGATCGCGACGGTGGCGCAAAAACTCAATGTGGCAACGATCCTCGAAGGCAGCGTCCGAAAAGCCGGCAAGCGGGTGCGAATCGCCGTGCAGCTCGTCCAGGTGGCCACGGACTCGACGTTGTGGTCGAAGACCTACGACCGCGAGCTGGACGACATTTTCGCGGTGCAGGACGACATCGCGCAGTCGGTAGTGAAGGAGTTGCGCTCCTCGCTCCTCGGAGAAAGACGGGACACATCGACAAGCGCGGCAGTGCAGGCGGAGGTCCGCGCCGCGGCCAGGGGGCGCGGGGAGAATGCGGAGGCGTATCGGCTCTACCTGCAGGGACGGTCGATGGTCGCACGTCGGACACAGCACAGCGTGACGACCGGCATCGAGCACTTGCGGCAGGCGGTGGGTCTCGACCCAGAATATGCGTTGGCGTGGGCCGCGCTGGCCTACGCCCAGACGATCGAGGCAGGAACAGGTGGCTGGACGCCCTACGAAGAAGGGTATCGACGCGCCCGCGAAGCTGCGGAGCGCGCGCTGGCACTAGCGCCGGATCTCGCTGAGGGCCATGTAGCGCTCGCGTCCATTCGACTGGGAAACGACTGGGATTGGGTGAGCGCGAAAGCATCGTCACGGCGAGCGCTGGAACTGGCGCCTGGAAATGCGGACGTCGTGCTCGCCGCGGCGGTGGCGACGATGGCTCTTGGTCCCCTGGACGAGTCGATCGCGCTGTGCCGACGAGCGATTGCGCTCGATACGCTCAACGCGCACAGCCATCGCAATCTCGGACTGTTTTCCCTGTGGGCCGGTTATCTGGAACAGGCGGAAACGGCACTGAAACAGGCGCTCGAGCTCAATCCTCTTGGCGGGATTACCAACGCTAGCCTCGGCGACGTCTATCTGGAGCAAGGTCGTTTCGCGGAGGCGCTTGCGGCATTCGAGAAGGAGCCGCATGAAGGATTTCGACTTCTGGGTCTGGCGGTGGCTTATCACGCGCTGGGACGGAGCTCGCCGTCCTCCGTCGCGCTCGAGCAACTGGGTGAGTTACCGATGCACGCCTATCTGAACGCTCAGGCGAATGCCTACTGCGGCAACGTCGACGCGGCCTTCGAGTGGCTGGAGCGCGCGTACAGGCAGCGCAACGCGGGTCTGAGCCAGATGAAGTTCCAGCCCTTCCTGCGCAAGCTTCATGGCGACCCGCGATGGCCGCTGTTTATGAAGAAGATGAAACTCGACGATCCAGCCTAGCGGGGTTTGACAGAGTCAGTACCACGAGGCGACCAAATCACGGCGCCATGAGACTCCAGACGCTAAGATCAGCCTATCGATGATTGGCCGCGATTCTTGACTCCCGGGTTTTCGGGGCATTCTTGCGCCGTTTCCCGGCCGCGGAAACATCACATGGGGTTACTCTGGAGGGGGCGAGTTGCGGCTTATCCGCCGTCCGCAATCGATTGAGTTCCGTGTCCGCGTCGCAGTCCCCAGAGCTTGAGCAGGTTGCTTCCGCAGTGTTGGACGGCAAGCTCGCCGACGCGCGCCGGGTATTGGCCGACGCGATCGAGCGGACGCGCGCGACAGACGATCGCGCGCAGCAGGCGCGCTTGCTGGCTCGCCTGGCGATGCTCGAGCTGCGCGCCGGCGAGTTTTCGGCCGCGGATGCCCATGCGATCCAGTCGGCGCAGCTGCATGCCGCTGTCGGCGACGTGGCGGGGCAGGTGGCGTCCCTGACCTATGCCGTCCTCGCGTGCGCGCAATTGCGGCGCTATGACGACGCCTATGCTGCCGCCTTCGCGGCGCACGACGTGGCGCAGATCGACGGGCGCCCCGAGGCGCGCCTGACTGCCACGCGCGCACTCGGCGCAGCCCACGCCGCCGCAGGCTCCTATGAGGATGGACTGCAGCTCTTTGCGCGAATGATCGATATGGCGCGCGATGCCGGCCTGGCGTCGTGGGAGCGGACTGCCCGCACCGACTGGCTCATCACCAACATTGGCTGGCTGACCGATCCGGCTGCACTGCATGCCTCGGCCCCGGATCGGGAGCAGCTGACGATGCTGCAATCGTGGGCCGAGAATCTTCTCCAGCAGAACTCGGAAAGTTCGCCCGAACATCAGCTACGCGAGCGAGTCGCACACCACGCGGTACTGGCGCAGATTCACGTGGCGCTTGGTCACGTGGACCAGGCCCGCGCTGCGGTGGATGCCGTGCTAAGCGCCTCTGCGCAATTGGGCTATTCGCACGGACTGGCCGAAGGCGCCGTGGTGGACGCCGATGTGATCCTGCTGGAGGGTGATGCGAGCCGGGGCGCTGACCGCGCGCGCGAAGCGATCGAACTCGCGCGTCAGTTCGACCTGCTCGTGGTCGAGGGCAAGGCGCACGACACGCTGGCCCGCTGCGCCGAGGCCGCCGGGGATCACGCGACCGCACTGCGTGCGCTGCGCCGGCATATGCAGGTCACACGCGAAATCCTGCGCCTGCGGAGCGAAAACAAGGTTCGCATCGAACGCTGGCGCGAATCGCTCAAGCAGCGGGCAGAGCTCGACACTCTGTCGGCGGAGGCAACTTCGTTCCGTGAACTCTCGTTGCAGGATCCACTGACCGGACTCGCCAACCGGCGCGCGCTCGAGCCACTGGTCCAGGACCTGTTGGCGAGTTTGCATGCGGGCGCGAGGGCATTTTCTCTGGCTCTGCTGGATATTGACGAGTTCAAGCATGTCAACGACAGGCACTCGCATGTCGTGGGCGACGCGGTGCTCAGGACGCTTGGCGAGATACTGCGCCGATCACTGCGCAGTTCGGACTTTGCGGCGCGTATCGGCGGCGATGAACTCGTCGTGCTGTTCGGCGACGCGGCGCCGGAAGAAGCGCGCGCGGCGTGCGATCGCATTCGACTTGCGATTGAGAACCACGACTGGTGCAATCTGTCCGCCGGGCTGGAAGTCACAGTGAGCATCGGAGTCGCGGCTGCAAAGTCCGACGACTCGTTTGAGACGCTGATGCGCCGTGCCGATCGGCTCATGTACCGGCAGAAGCCTTCCGATCCGCTGCCGACGGCGGAACGCCGCCGCTGAGATCACAGTGGTCGGCCGCGGCGCCGGCCGGACCGCCCGAACTACATGGGAGTGGAAACGGACTCGACGCCGGGCTGCTCCCGCAGCGAGTCGAGACACTTCGCCGGGTCCGGAATGCGGCTCGTCGGCCTGACCGCATACGTGACCGTATCCGCTGACATCGCCTTGGTGATGTAGATCACATCGCACCCGGTTGCGGTCGAAAGGGCGAAGGCGCCCTGTGGATTGGGCGGAATGCGGGCGGGCTGGATCTTCACTTCGTAAAGTTGCGAGGCAGGAATCTGCGCGTCCTTGCCGCTCGGCGACCCGGTCGACGAGCATCCGGCGCTCAGTCCGAGCAAGAGGGCCGCGCTGGCGAAACAGGCAACGGCGGTGAGTGATTTCATTGTGGGCTCCTGCGGGTCGGCGCGTAGCTTACGCGGGAATTGTTGCCGCTGACGTGCGATCGACAGTTCGCGAATCGGTTCGACGCAAGCGCTCTTGCAGTGCGACGGGAACGTCATGCGGATAGAGGCGTGCAAGCACCTCGGCGGTCAACGCCCGGAGTTCATGTTCGATCTCGCGGGCGGTGACCTCGGAGGAGCCGCCAGTTCGTGCGCGACTCCAGATTGCGTACAGGGACTGCGCACGCTCGGTGATCAATGACTGTACGGCCTCGAACCAGAACGGCGGCGATTCGCCTTCGACGAACCGGCCCCGGCCGCGACCGTAGTGTGCGATCGCCAGGTAGCGCAGCACCCCAGCGCGCAAGAGTCCGTCGAGAAATTCGTCCGGCCAGTACAGGCTTGCCTGCTCGATGCCGGTGAGCCTATTCAGGCCGCGCGCTATGCCAGCCCCGCCGAGTCCGCCCAAAAGTCCGCCGACCAGCGCGCCCGCACCCATAGTCAACCCACCGGTCGCAAGGTCAGCCTTGAGGCCGGCGAGGGCGCCCGTGAGCACGCCGCCCAGCAGAGCGGCGCGGCCCTCCGGGATCGGATCCCGGGTCGCGTAGGACTCCTGCACGCGCCGGAGTATGGTCTCGGTCGCCGCGCCTTCCAGCCCGCTCGACGCAATCATCTTCGCGGTGGTGGATCGCACGCTTACGTCGACGCGTTCGGCCAGCGCCGACATGGCCCGTGTGCGCGCGTCGTCGTCGCGCCGGATGCCCAGCCGGATCAGCACACGCGCCCCGATCGAGTCCGCGGGCTCGTCGACCAGTTCGGCGTCATGTGCAGTGGTTGAAAGCTGGCTGGCCAGTGCGTGCATGCAGGCTGCGAAGCGGTCCACGCCGCCAATCGTCCATTGTTCCTTGAGGCGCTCGAATCCCGCAGTCTTGTCCGACGTCAGCCGCCGGCTGACCGCCTCCAGGAGCGTGCCCTCCTGCACCCAGCAGCGGGCAAAGGCATCGAGCGGCAAAACCTCGCACGTGAGGCCGTGCGCGGCAAACTGTGCACGCCAGCGCTCGCATTCAGCCTCTTCGTCGCCGCGGGCGCGCGGCGGCCCCACCTGGTTCAGCAGAACGAACACCGGTTTGCCGAGCCAGGCAAGGATCTGCACTTCGGAAGGCAAGTAGCCAGCATCGCGCGGCGACTCTGCCGCGTTCGCGAGGTAGAGGATCACGTCGGCGGTTGCACGCGCCGTAAGTACTGCCTGCTGGCTGCACCAAAATGGGCGGTCACGGTGACGGTCCCAGACCTCGCGCAGCAGCCAGCCGATCGGATTGTCGGCCCGTCGCAGGCGTTGCACGAGGCGCGCGGAGTCGCCGAATCCCGGGGTGTCCCATAGGCGCAATTCGTCGCCTTCAGGCGAACGCAACAGGACGTGGAGCTCCGCCAGATCCGTCACATGCGGCGCGTCGCGCACGACGCCGATGTCCTGTCCGAGCAGCGTTCGCGCGAGGGTCGTCTTGCCTACGTTCGTGTGCGAGACGAGCGCGAGATCGATGCCGACCGGCTGCACTGTCGCGGCATTCACAGCGAGCCTCCGAGGGCTGCCGCAAGGTCGCGCTCCGCGGCGTCGATGTCGGGCGCTGCGAGGTCGACACATGCGACCGGCAGCTCGTGCGCCTCGACAAACGCCCGCCATGCCTGGCAACGCTCGTTCAGTCGTTCGGCGGCACCCGACTGTGCGCCGAGACGCTGGCGGTAGGGCGTCGTGTCGATGACGACTGCAAGGGGCACACCGATTGCAGCCTGCAGCGCGTCGATGAATCGACCATGGTTCTCGGATTCGGGTGTCGATGCCGCGTTGAACACGGCCAACGTCAGCGGTACGTCGCCTTCGCTTCTTGGCAAGCCGTGCGCAGCGGTGTCCTCCGCTCCGTACTCGGTGCTCGGTCGCAGTGCAAGCTCGGTCGCCTCACCCAGCAGTTGCCGCGCGAGCGCATTGAGTCCGCTGACGGCCGCCTCGTCGAGCGTGTAGCTGTAGGGTGCCACGCGCAGCCGGGCACGACAGGGCGCGAACGACGCCAGCACTCGGCGGAAATACGGCTCGCCGAGGTCAAAGCGGAAAGCGCGCGCGAGACGCTGCTCACGCCATCGGGCCCACGCTGCAAGCAGCAGGCGCGGTGCAATCACGGTGAGTCCGACGGTCACCGCATACAAGTGGATCCAGGGTCCAGCGGCCGTGCCGCCCTGGCCACCGGTAATCCTCATGTCGGCGATGGCGTTGACGGACGGGAAGGCCATGCCGAGCAGCTTCGCGGCCGGACCCAGCACAAGCTCCAGGATCGAGTGGACGGTCGACGCCTGCAGGAAGGTGCTTTCCCAACCGATCCGATACTCGAACGCGACCGCGCGCAAATAAAGTCCAAGCACCGCACCGGCCGCCAGCAGCGCCGCCGACAGGTGCAGCACTCGACCCGCCCGCGCGTCGAGCAGGGGTGCCGAGAGCGCGGCCCAGTCGCGGACAAAGCGCGCGGTTGCGTGCGCGACCACACCATAGGTCGTTGCGTTCTTCGTCCGGCCCAGGCCTCCGACCCAGCTCCGCACCGGCCCGAGTGTGCGACCGAGCAGTGGCCGAACGAGCAGCAGCACATACACCGTGACGTTCCAGGCGATGATGCCGAGCAATGGAAACGCAAGTACGTTTACGTGCTGTCGGTCGGCGACCCGTTCGGCCAGAATGCCAAGGACAAAGGCCGCCGCCGGCAGCGCCGTACCGATCCATGGCCGCCACCGAACACGCCGCAGCGCCTGTATCGCGGATTCCCGCTGACCCAGCGTGTCCAGCAGGAGCCCCGATCGCCGGGCGAGGAAGTCCTCCGACGTCGGTGGCCGCCGCTGGTCGGTCGCCTGCCACTGCGCCAGTTCGCCTGCCGCGCGGCTTGCGTAGCGGCGGTCGTCTGCGGTCAGCAAGGAGCCGGTGGTCGTGACGGATTCGATCGCACGCACCAATGCGACGTCGCGTGCGGTCTGCTCGTCCATGGTCGGAGTTGCGGCGTCAGTTGAAGCCGAACCGAACTTTGGGCTCAGCGGCTCTGCTCCAGCGCCTGCTCGAGATCCCACAGGATGTCATTGATGGACTCGATCCCGACCGAGAGCCGCACCATGTCGGGCGAGACGCCGGCCTTGAGCTGGTCTTGCTCGGACAGCTGGCGGTGCGTTGTCGACGCCGGGTGGATTACAAGCGACTTCGCATCCCCAATGTTGGCCAGGTGCGAGAGGAATTGCAGCGCGTCGATGAATTTCTCGCCGGCGGCGGCGCCGCCCTTGATGCCGAAAGTCATGACGCCCGACGCGCCCGGTTCACCATTGACCGCACGCAGATACTTCCGGGCAAGCGGGTAGTACGGACTCGACTTCAAACCGGGCCAGTTGACCCACGCCACGCGCGGGTGGCCCTCAAGGAAGCTGGCAACGCGTCTTGCGTTTTCGCAATGCCGCTCCATTCGCACGTGCAGCGTCTCGACGCCTTGCAGCAGCAGGAACGCCGACAGTGGCGCCAGGGCCGCGCCGTGCACGCGCAGCACTTCCATGCGCGCTTTCATCGTGTAGGCGAAGTCGCCGAAGGTTTCCCAGAACTTGACGCCGTGATAGCCCTTCGAGGGCAGCACCATGTCTGGAAACTTGCCGTTGCCCCAGTCGAACCGGCCGCTCTCGGCCAGCACCCCACCGAGCGTGGTTCCGTGGCCGCCGAGATACTTCGTGGCTGAGTGCACGACGATGTCGGCTCCCCAGTCGAACGGGCGGCAGAGGTACGGCGAGGCCATCGTGTTGTCGATCATCAGCGGCACGCCGGCCGCATGGGCGATCGCTGCGATCGGCTCGATGTCGAGGACGTTGATCTTCGGGTTGCCGAGC
Source organism: uncultured beta proteobacterium (assembly GCA_963724605.1). Lineage (GTDB taxonomy): Bacteria > Pseudomonadota > Gammaproteobacteria > Burkholderiales > Burkholderiaceae_F > JALORV01. Next base: position 707,240 of record CAVRVM010000014.1, on the reverse strand, counting down.
GTCTCGGCATAGAGCAGCCGGGTGTGGTCGCGCAGGGCTGCACGGAAGTTTTCCGGCCGGTCGGGATCGACGAACGTCGTCTCGATGCCCATCTTGCGCAGCGTGACGTCGAACTGTGAATAGGTGCCGCCATAGAGCAGCGACGACGCGACGATGTGCTCGCCCGGCTGCACGATGGCCAGGATGCCGGTCAGTTGTGCCGAGATGCCGCTCGCAGTCGCGAGCGCGGCCCGGCCGTTTTCCAGTGCCGCGACGCGCTCCTCCAACACTGCGACCGTCGGATTGCTGATGCGCGAATAGACGTTGCCGAAGGTCTGCAGGTTGAAGAGGCTCGCCGCGTGATCGGCGCTGTCGAAGACGTACGAGGTGGTCTGGTAGATCGGCACCGCGCGGCTGCCGGTCACCGGATCGGGAATCTGCCCGGCGTGCAGGCACAGCGTTTCGATGCCGAAGGCGCGGTCCGCCATCGCGTTCTCCTCAGTACGGCAACTGCCTTGGTCGTTTGCTCGAAATTACGCGCGTGTTGACCCCGGCCCAGTTCAGGCCGCCGAAGAGCCGGCCGTGCTCGATCTTCACGCAACGGTCCTGCACGACCTCCAGTCCGGCCGCGCGGGCGCGCCGGGCCGCGGCCTCGTTGCTGACGCCGAGCTGCAGCCACAGGCACTTTGCGCCAATGGCGATCGCGTCCTCGGCCAGCGGGCCGATGTCAGCCGAGCGGCGAAAGCAGTCGACCAGGTCGATCGGGCCCGCAGACTGCGCGGCCGCGCGGACGTCCGGGTAGCAGGTCTGCCCGAGGACCTCGCCGTATTTCGGGTTCACCGGGATCATCGTGTAGCCATGCTCGAGCAGGTACTTGCCGACGAAGTAGCTGGGGCGGTGCCACTCCGCCGAGATGCCGACGACGGCGATGCGGCGGCAGTCGTGCAGCAATCGGCGCAGTGTGGGAATGTCGGTGTCGTCGGCCATCGGAATCAACCGGTCTTCGCTGAGCTGCGATTCTAGGCGGTGGCCGGAGCAGAACCCGCAGGGCGCCGAGGATACGGAAATTCCGCTGGGCCAGCCGAGCGGAGCCGGCCAGCCGGCGTGATCAAATGAGATCGCGGGCCGCTATGGGCCCGCGCTCGAAGACTTTGGTGGTCCTGCTGAACGCAGGGGACGGGAACGCCAGACGGCCAGGGCGGCCCGTCGGCGACTGGAACTCGATCGATCTCAGGGACAGACGATGATGTCCCTCGGTGCACTTCCGCTCAAGGTCCCGGACGTCGCCGTGATGGTGACCGGAGACTGGACGCCAGTGACCGCTCGATTGAAGGTCAACACATACTGATTCTCGTACAGCAACGACGCCAACTGCTGATAGATGGTCGCGAGGTTCTGGGAGGCGTTCGCCTGGTAGTAAAGACCGCCCGTGTCGCTGGCCATCTTCTGAAGGTCCGTACTGTTGACCAATGCGCCGAGGCCGATGGTGAAGACCGGGACGTTCTTGCTCTTTGCGTTGGTGATGACGCTCTGCAGATTTTGGGTGGCCGGAGGCGCAGAGGTTGGGATTTCTTCCACTCCATCGGTCGCAAGGATGACCGCCCTGCGGGTCAGCTGTTTCGCGGTGTCCTCCACCCCTTGATACACCGTGTCATACAGCCGAGTGCCTGTCCCCATGTTGAACGGCGCAGCAATGGCTGCCTGAAGCAAGGTCTTGTCGGTAGTGAAGGCCTGCACGACCTGGAACTCCGTTGCGAACTTGATGACCTCAGCGGTGTCGCCGGTCTTCAGGCCGGCCAGCAGGTTGCTGAATCCGGTCTTCATGTCGGCGAAGGACACAGGCTGATCTGTCAGGCTCTTGCTATGGTCCAGGAGAGTAGCCATACCGACGTTCTTGTGGATACTCCCGACGAAACTGACAGAGGAGATCGGAATCGGACCTGCTCCTTGAGCAATCGAGAACGCGTTCGCTACCGATTGCAGGCCCGTTACCGGATACCCACCCTGGTCGGTGACCGAGACGTACGCGATTGTGAGAGGGTTGGGGCACGCCAAGGTGTCAATCTGGTTGATCCTGACGACCAAAGCCGATATGGCCTCGGATGTGCCCTGGATCGGCAACCCGAATTGGGCGATGTTGGATCGTTCGACGCAATCTGCAGCGTCGATGTGAATGCCCCGGTGGTCGAAGGCGGTTGAAACTCGACCCGTACCGTGCAGGAATCGCCGGCCGCCACGGTCGGAGAAACGGAAGCACACGGCTTCGTTCCCAGACTCGTGCTCAACATGAAGCTCGGATCAGCGGGTGCGCGAAAGGAAATACCTGAAACCACCAACGCGGCGTTGCCATTGTTCTTGATCGTGACCTCCAGCGGTGCCGGCTTGTTGGCCGCGGTCACCTTGCCGAAGTCGAAGGTTGCCGGAACCACCTGCAGGGTCGGGCTCGCCGCCGGCGGTGGCGGTGGCGGTGGCGGCGCCGGGGCCGGGGCCGGGCCTGGGCTCGGCGTATTGCTGCCTGAACTGCACCCTGTCACCGCGACGGCAGCCGCGACGAAAAGTAACGGAAGTAACGATGAACGCTCTTTCATGATCCGGTCCCTTTAGATCACTGTCGCTGCCAGTCAGTTTGCCTGCAACGAGCCGTGTTGCGCGATGAGACGATAGCAGTGCGGGTGCGGGACGCGGGTGACGCCAAGGCCGATTCCATTACCTCACATCCGTGATCGGCACCGCGGCCGATGGCGTCGATGCTGATTCAGCGTGGTCCGAACGAGAAGCGCCCGCTCACCTGTCGCTGCGAACCGAAAGACGAGGCGGTTTCGCGGTCGACGGGTGTTGCCGCCGATCCGACGATCGGCGTGTTCAATTGTCAAGCGGCGACAGCGTTCCCGGTTCACGCGGCGAAGCGCAGCGCCGGGCAGCTATCTTTCGTATCGCGAGGTCGGCGAGATTTCCCCATTCCAGAAAACGGCGAAGGACTCACAAGAGGTCCATCGTGTGGAGGCGGCAGGAAATCGCGCGTGCGCGCGGCAGAGAGCTGCGGAACAAAAAAGAACCCGCCACGCGAGCGGGTTCGAGTCGGTACGGTCTGTCTACTGCTTGCGGCGGCGGACGAGCGCGAGTCCAGCGAGTCCGAACCAGATGAGGGCGAGGGAACCTGGCTCTGGAACCTTGCAGGCATCCGGCCGTTCACAGGGATTCAGAATTGCAGCTGTGACGAAGATTCCGTCCTCCGGCTGGCCGCCGAAGTCAACGAGGAAGGTCTTTACGAAGTTGCTTCCGTCCCAGGAAATGGCATAAATGTCGGGAGCTGTTTTCCTCGGTCACGATTGCCTGGCCCAGGTAGGGAGCGAAATCACTCGCCGACGACTTGACGACCTCGGTGGGGTAGCGCGCCGCATAGAAGCCGGCAAGCGGGTCGAGGGTCTCGTCAAAGTTCAGGGGGACGAAGCTGAGCATCTCCGGCGCCGAAAACACCACTCCCAGGTCCGTGATCCCGCCCGTGGGATCGATCGCCCGGACGTGGCCGTCTCCTTCGGAAAGCACCACAAGCATTCCGGCCGCAATGGGTCCAAACGCTTGCGGCGTGAAGTCGAGGCCTTCGGTGTCCACACCGAGATTCGCAATCTGTGTCGCCACGCCTGCGCTGTTGACGCGGTAGATCCGGCCGACGGAGGTCGCGACGATCATGTCGCCGCCGTAATTGCCGTAGGGGTCGAACGCAATACTGCGCACCCCACCGACCAGCCCTGTCACGAACTGCGTTGCAGCGGTCGCCGTGGTTGCTCCGTTTGCGTAGGTCCAGACCGTGCCGAAAGACTGTGATCCGGCGAAAACGCTGCGAAAGGCGAAGCCGCCCAGCCCGAGCGAACTGGAAACGTATATCTCCCCTGCACTGCCCGATGTGATCGGCAGCGGCGCCCCGAACTTCGCGGCGTTATTGCCGGCAAGATCGGTCTGATACAACTGATTGTTGAAGTAGATCGAGCCGACGAACTTGTTACCAGCAAAGGAAAAGCCGATCGCGTCGTCGTTGCCGACCGCCCCGATCAACTCCGCGGAGGTCACGAACGGGTTGAAGGTGAGAGCTGCGTAAGCGCCCTGCGCCACAAGCACGCACACGGCGCCGGCAATCGATGCAATCAAGCGTCTTGGAGTCATCCGGATTTCCTTGTCAGTCATTCAATTCCGACAGCCAACCTCGATCGCCTTTCCCGGCGGGAAGGGCACTCCAGCGCATAGCCCGAACGCTTGCTGCCCCTGTCGACTCGGGCTGGCACAGGAATGGATCGCATAAGAGCAAGAAGAACGCCAGGCAGCGCAAATTTCCAAGGCGCGGACGACATGCTCAATAAAATCAGTGGATTAGTGTTTTTCCGGAGGACTGACGAAGGGTTGCGTAGGGCTCGTGGAACGAAAGGCGTAAGAATCTCCGACAAGCTTATAGGCGCGCGCGGCGTGTCGCCGGGCTGCGTTCACTTCAACGCAGCCGTTGCCATGGACTGATACCCGGCGATGTCCAATCGTCCTAGTTCCGGTGGCAGACTGCGCCTTTGCTCGAAGTCGGAGAACGAAGCGCCGCAGGAGGCGGCCCTTCTTCGTTTGGTGGAGGGCGCGAAGTGGCCATCCTCGCGAGCCTTCGCGCTTGCAAGCGCGAAGGCGCTCGGCGCCGTCCAGCCGTACGCAGGTGCGGCTGCAGCCGCGGATCTCGCCCCGCGTCCGTGCCGGACGCGGTTTCACTTTCGGCGGTTCAAATGCAAATGCCCCGAAGGCCCTCTCGCGAGGACCTTTGGGGCAGTTGGTGGAGGCGGCGGGAATTGAACCCGCGTCCGCGAATGATCCAGATCCAGTTCTACATGCGTAGCCGGTCTATTTGAGTCTCGCCGCGCGCTTGGCCGATCGGCAGGCCGGCACGCAGCCAGTCACTGGATCTCGATGCCGCCGTCGTGACTCCACCGGCATCCAGCTTCCGTAAATGGCGCTGCTGTCAGTTACCCGACCTGGCCCGGAAGCGAACCAGTGCAGCGTCTGGCCGGTATTAAGCGGCTAGAGCAAACGCGTCTTCGTTGGCGTTTGTAGTGTTCCAGATGGATTTACGAGGTCACTGGTCCTCGGCATGCCCTGAGATCCTTCACGACCCGCGTCGAAGCCAGGTCGCCCCCAGAGAAGCCCATTCTACGGCTCATATGGGTCATTTCAGCGAGAAATCAACCCGGGTCTTCGCCCCCTTGTCCTGGATGCCGTCCGGCGTGAGCTTGGGCTCGACCAGGAACAGGCGCTCGCGCGAGACCTTGCCCTGAGATTCGAGGTGGTTGCGGACCGCGGCGGCGCGCTGGGAGGCAAGTGCGCGCAGGTCCTCCGGGCTTACCGCCAGGTTGGTGAGGATCAGCGCTTCCATTTCAGGGGCCGGAACTGATTTCGCGATGCCGATGAAATTGCGCGGCTTGCCGGGGATGTCTTCGTCCGAGTAGACGGCAGCGATCAGCTCCGGGCGTTCTTCCGTGCTGATCGTCACGGTGGCAGGGTCCACCGCATCACTGCCCCGGCGCACCAGATTCTTGACCTTGACGGCTTTGAGCTTGGCCTCGTACTTGGCACGCTTCACTCCATCCGTATCAGCGGCCGGATCGACGCGCCCGATGATGTCCAGCTTCAATCCGGGCCGGTCGTTCAGGGCCTTCGCCAGGGTATCGAGTCGCTTGGTCTGCTCGGTTGCCAGTGAGGAGTTGCCAGGTGCGAACTCGATGTAGCCGAGCTCCTCGCTACCACCGAACGCAGCGGCGAGCAGCGTGAATGGTGCGGTCACGACCTTGGTCAACAGGTTGACGATGACCTGAATGATGATGCCGCCGACCGAGAACTTGGGATCGGTCAGCGTGCCGGAGATCGGCAGGTTGATGTCGATCTCGCCTTTTGAGTTCTTCAGCAGAGACACTGCGAGCAGCACCGGAAGCTTGGTCGCAGTCGGGCTTTCGACCTTCTCGCCGAAGGTCAGCTGGTCGAGGTACAGATGATTGTTCGCCGTCAGTTTTTCATTCTCGACCTTGTAGCTCACCTCCATCGAGAGCTTGCCCTTGACGATCGGGTAGCCGGCGTATTTCACCGAGTAGGGCGTCAGTCGCGGCAGGTCCACGCCCTTGGTGCGGCCCTCGATGTCGAGGAAGAGCTTCGGTGCCAGCGGATTGAGACGGCCGTTGATGTCGACCGGCGCGTCGTCATCGATCTTGCCGGCCAGCGACATCGTCGCGGGCTCGGTGCTGTCGGAGGCGAGCGTCGAGACGGTTCCGCCCAGTCCCGTCACGTTGGCGGTGTAGTTGGGCTTGATGAAGTTGTCGGTGAAGTTGACGTTTCCGCGCATGAACTCCGTCTGCCCGATGCGGATCACCGGACGCGGCGTCGACGGATCCGGCGCTGCGGGTAGTGCGGCTGTCACCGAATGGCCGGACTCCGCTGCGGCCTGTGGCACATTGCCGGCCATTTCACGATCGATCGGCACCGTGGGCTCGGCCTTCGGTGCCGCCGATGACTCCACAGGTTTCGGCGCGGCCGTGCCCTTGGCATCGGGCTCTGAGGTCACATCGCCGCCCTTGAAAACGTCGACCAGATTCACACGAGCCTGTTCGGACACGATGACTCGCGCATAGAAGTCCGACAGTGAGACTTTGCCGACTGTGACCTGCGGAGGACCGTCGCCCAGCCGCGCGTCGATCTGGTCAAGATCGAGCACCTGCCACTTCAGCAGGTCGTTCTCGCCACTTGCATCGAGCAGGTGCAGGTTGCCGAGGCGCGCACCGCCCTTGTATGCCGTTCGCACCGGTGCCTCGTTCGACGCCTTGTCGACCGTCACGCGACCCCGCCCCGACAACTCGGCGCGCGCAAGCGTCGCGTTCAGGTACTGGGCGAGGTAAGGGCGAATTGCCGACACGTCGAGGCTGCGCGCATCAAGCCTCAGGTCGGAAGCCAGCGGCTTGATGCGCACGCCGCCGTTGACAGAGAGCGTGCCGCCGCTGCCGAAGCGCGTCTGCAGTGCTATCTCAGAGCGTTCGCTGCCGTCGCCCACTACGTTGTGCAGCGAGCCGGAGATGGCAGAGGCGCGCAGCCTGACGTTCGGGTCGACCGCCAGATCCTCCAGACGCAGATCGCCGCGCTCGACGGTGACTTCCTTGGCCACAACCTTCCACGAAGGCGTCGGTGCGTCGACGGCGTTTGGCTTGACCCCTCCCGCTTCGCCGGTGGGCGCCGCGCGCATCACCTGCATCCAGTTGATCTCGCCGTCGGGAAGGCGGCGAACGGTGGCGCGTGGCGCGTCCAGCGCGATCTTGCCGAGGGTGATCGTGCGCCCGGTCAGATCGATCGCACCGTCGTCAAGTTGCAATCCGGTCAGTTCGAAGTCGGCGCCACTGCCCTTCGGGCCGCGCAGTGAGATGTCTTTGCCGCGGATGGCGATGTCGCGCAGCGCAACCTTCATCGCGGGCTCAGCAGCGGCGAACTCCAGCACCGCGCTGACGTCGCTGCTGCCGTCCAGTGTTCCATTGACAACGTTGGCCAGGTATCGCGCCGCCGTACGCAGCCGCACATCGTGCGCCGCGATGTCCAGACGGCCGACCAGCGGCGCGAGCCCGATCTCTCCTTCGGCGCTAAGCGAACCGCCGCCGTCGGCGATCTCGTGCTTCACGCTGACCTTGCCGCGCTCGGCCGATGTCGTCGTCAGGTTGATGGCCTCAGCGCTCAGGTTGACTAACTGCAGCGTGAACCTGCCTGCCGAGTCGTCAGTGATGTTGACGGTGCCGTCCCGGACCGAAGCGTGCTTCAATGTCACGGTCGGCGGCGACGCGGGCGGCTTGGCTGCCTCGGCAGACGCGCCGTCAGAGGCGGCCGACAGCAGCGGTTGCTGGAGCAACTGCTGCCAGTTGAGTGTCCCCGCGGCGTCACGAGCCCCCTCAACCGTCGGCGCGACGAGGGTGACATCGGCGATCACGGCGCGTCGCGCCAGTAGCCCGACTTCTTCGAGCATGACCGAGAGCGACTTCCAGCCAATCAGCGGCCTGGGTTGGGCGGTGGGCGCTGCGAGCTCGAAGTTCGTGACTTCGATCAGACCCGAGACCAACACCTTCGCGTCGGTTGCCGGGCGATCACCCCGCGCCGGTGCGGCGCGCCGGAAGACGATGCTCAGGTCGGTACTCAGGGTTCCGCTCGGCAGCGTGAAATTGGGCCGCACGGGCGAGTAGGCCAGGTACCTCCGCAGGTCGAGACCGTCGAGCTTCAGGTCGACCACCGATTCGAGAGTTTCGGCGAACGGTCGCGTCTCGCCCTTGACTTCGAGTGGTGTGCCGTTGACGCGTGCCGAAAGCGCCGGCTGCACGTCGATTTCGACATCGGTCGGCAGATTCGAAAGGAACGGTATGCCGAGCTTCAAGTCGCTGACGATGTGTTCCCGAAACACCGGCCGATCGTCGAAGTTGATCGTGCCGTCGCTGAGGCGGATGTTGTTCACCGAGAACCGGGCCGGGGCATCATCGGTCTTCGGCTTCGCCTGCAGCCGCTCGATGATGTCGCTGAAGTTGAAACGCTGCGGTTCGAGCCGCACGAGATTGGCCGTGAGCCCGTCGACGCTGAGCGCGTCCAGAACAGGCGCCCGATAGAAGAGCGACGCCGACGAGGCGTTGGCCGTCAGTTCGCGCACGGTGAGCAGCGGCGCGCTGTCGCCGGCTGCACCGTCGACAGTGAGTCCGCGCAGCGTCACGCGCAGCGTGAACGGATTGGCGCTGATGCCCTCGACGTGGACGGCGCGCCCCAGTTCGCGCGTGGCCACCGTCTCCAGCCCCCAGCGCACGGCCTTCGGGATCGCGAAATAGCCGACCACGCCGAACAGCAGCAACGCGATCGCAATGCCGATGCCGATCTTCCGCAGGCGCGGAATCCAGCTTCCAAGCGCCGGAGACATGGGTAGGAAGGAGGGCCGGGACGCAGCAACGATAGCGCGTCTGAATTTAAGACCTGATGAAATCCAGGAGTTCCGTGGGGCGCGCGATCACACCGTCGGCGCCCCAGTCCTCGATTGGAATTCCGTCGCCCAGATAGCCATAGGCCGCAGCGACAGTGCGGATTCCGGCGGCCTGGCCCGCCTGCACGTCACGCAGATCGTCCCCGACGTAGATCGCCTCGCCGGCAGTGCGGCCGGCCTGGCCCAGCGCGTGCAGCAGCGGTGCCGGATGCGGCTTGGCATGCGCCGTCGTGTCGCCGCTGACGATGCATGCCGCACGCTCCGCCAGCCCGAGGGCGCGAACCAGCGGCTCGGTGAAGCGCGCGATCTTGTTGGTGACGATGCCCCAGACGACACCGTCCGATTCGAGCGCAGCCAGCGTTTCCGGCATCGCGGGAAACAACGCGCTGTCTTCGCACAGGGCAGACTCGTACTCGCGGAAGAACTCCTGGCGCAGCGCTTCGTAGCCGACATCTGCCGGCACCAGCCCGAACGCGCGCCCGATCAGTCCGCGAGCGCCATGTGATGCGACGGGACGCAGCGCGTCCAGCGGCACCGCTGCGCGGCCGCGGGCGAGCAGCATCCGGTTGATCGCGCCGGCGAGGTCCGGCGCAGTGTCGGCCAGAGTGCCGTCGAGATCGAACAGCACGAGCCGCACCGGGGTCACGAATGTCGCCCCGCGCGACAGTGCATGGAGAAGCTCGACGCACTCATGACTGGGCCGGCTTGCGAAATGCCATCAGGTAGTTGACATCGGTGTCGCGCCCGAGCGCGGCGGACTTCGTCAACGGGTTGTAGGTCATGCCGACGATTTCATGCAGTTCCAGCCCGGCGCTGCGCGCGAAGCCCGACAGCTCGCTCGGTCGGATGAACTTTGCGTACTCGTGGGTCCCGCGCGGCAGAAGGCCCAGAACGTACTCAACGCCGACGATCGCCAGCAGGAAAGCTTTTGGGTTCCGGTTGATCGTCGAAAAGAACACCCAGCCGCCCGGACGGGCCAGCGCCGCGCACGCAGCGACGCTTTGCGCCGGGTCCGGCACGTGTTCCAGCATCTCCATGCAAGTTACGACATCGAAGGCGGCCGGACGCTGCTCGGCCCAGTTCTCCGCCGTGCCCTCGTGGTAGGCGACGTCGGTGCCGCTCTCGAGCGCGTGAAGCTGGGCCACCTTCAGCGCCTTGCCGGCCATGTCGATGCCGGTCACCGAAGCTCCGCGTTCGGCCATCGCCTCGGCCAGCACGCCGGCACCGCAACCGACATCGAGCACGTGCTTGCCTTTCAGGGTCGCAAGGCGATCGATCCACTGCAGGCGGACCGGGTTGATCTCGTGCAGCGGCCGCATCGGACCGTTCGGATCCCACCAGCGGGCCGCGATGTCGCCGAACTTGCGCAGTTCGGCCTGGTCGACGTTGGCTTGCATGTGAATGATCTTACCGGGCGGCATCGGACCGCCGTGCTGGTCATGATGTGCGGCCCGGCGCAGAGAGGTTGCTCCGCAGCTCGTCCCGGTCAGCGGTGTGCACGCGGAGTGCGCGATCTCGCCGCGCGACGAGCGGGGCGATTCGTCTGGCGCGGGAGCAGGTCCTGTTCATCGGCCGAGACCTCCTGTTCGGCCTCGTGGAGCAACTCGAGCAGCCGGTTGGCGGCCGGACTGAGAGGGTGACTCTTGAGCCGAACGACACCGTAGTTCAGGAGCAGCCAGGGCTCTGTGCCTAGGACAACGATCTCGCCGCATTTGAGCTCCGCTTGCACGCAAGTCAACGGCAGGACTGCAATCACATCGGAGTTGGCAAGCATCTGCTTGAGTCCTGCAAGTGTTGCGCTATCCAGCGAAGGGAACGGCCGGCTAGCAGTGCTCGCATCTCGAGACCGCCGCTGCGAGGCGAGCATCGGCTGCAGTATGCGCGGCGGGATCCGGGACATCGAGACGAGCGGGTACCCAAAGATGGCCGCCGGTGGACGCTGGCGCTCACCGGTCAGAGGGTGCCTGGCGCGCGCCACGAAGTAGAGCGGATGCGCGCCCAATGGCTGCACGTCGAGATCTGGCTCGCGCTGGAGTGTGCTGAGTTCAGCCACGAAGAAGTCGAGTTCGCGTCCCCGCAAGCGAACCAGCAACTCGTCCCAGGCGCGCACCTGGAGTCGAATCTTGACCATCGGGTGGGCGTCGATGAAACGCGTCAGCGCCGGCACGAATATCGTCTCTGCGGGATACGGGCCAGAGCCGACGGCGACGTGCCCTGACTGCAGGGTGCTTCTCTGCAGGACGTCACGGTCGAGGTCCTCGGCGAACTGCAACAACTCGCGCGCACGCAGCAGCAGCAAGTGTCCGACGTCGGTCGGCACCGCACCTCTGGACGAGCGGAGTACCAGTTCGCTGCCGACCAGTCGTTCGAGGGACTGGATGCTGCGGGTAAGGGCAGGCTGGCTGAGCCGCAGTGCCATCGCGGCGCGAGCGAAGCTGCCGTGCTAACCAGGGCGACGAAGTGGCGTAGCGGACGCAGTTCGATAGGCATGCACAAAGCGTATACCTAGATTGCATAAAATGCATGGAAGTCATTGCCGTAAAGTACTCACGAGATCAGGGTTATCTGGTTTTTGGAGAGTTGAATTGACCATGCGGAATTCACTGACACTGCCCTGGCTGGCGGCTGCTCTCATCACCGCCTGCCTGCTGCCGCCGGCGCATGCGCAAGGCGGCGCTGCAGCACCTGGAGCCGGGGATGCGTCAATCAAGCACTTCGACCCGCTGGGCCAGCCGGCGTCGAAGTTCACAATCGAACTGCGCAACGGCTTCAAGGCGCAGCTGCCATTCAGCGATCAGCGCGACTTCGAGGAAGCCAAGCGCGGCTTCATCGCCGAGCCGTCGTACAAGAAGATCATGGCGGATGCCGGCCACGTCGCGTGGGACATGGGCAGCTACCAGTGGCTGCTGAGCGGCAAGGACTTCGCGAGCATTCATCCGTCGCTGCAGCGCCAGGCTGTCCTGAACATGGCCTACGGTCTGTACGAAGTGGTGCCGGGGCGCATCTACCAGGTGCGCGGCTACGACCTCGCCAACATCAGCTTCATCAAGGGCGACACGGGCTGGATCGTCTTCGACCCGCTGACGGCCAAGGAAACCGCGCGCGCTGCGCTCGAGTTCATCAACGAGAAGCTCGGCAAGCGTCCGGTGGTCGGCGTCGTGTATTCGCACTCGCACGGCGATCACTTCGGCGGCGTGCGCGGGGTGGTCGACGAGGCCGATGTCGCCAGCGGCAAAGTGATGGTGATAGCGCCGGAAGGTTTCCTCGAGGCAGCAATCTCCGAGAACGTCTTCGCCGGCAACGCGATGTCGCGGCGCCTGCAATGGCAATACGCCGTGCTACTGCAGCGCGGCCCATTCGGTCACGTCGACCAGGCGATCGGCAAGAACATCGCTAACGGCAGCACCGGGCTCATCCCGCCGAACCGGTTGATAAAGAAGGACTTCGAGGAGATCACGCTCGATGGCGTGAAGATGGTGTTCCAGAACACGCCGGACACCGAGGCACCGGTCGAGATGAACACCTACTTCCCGCAATTCAAGGCGTTCTGGGCCGCCGAGAACATCACCGGCACGATTCACAACATCTACACGCTGCGCGGCGCGGCGGTGCGCAACGCGCTCAACTGGTCGAAGGAGATCAACTTCGCCCTCTACAAATTCGGGCAGGAGGTCGAAGTGATGTTCGCCTCGCACAGCTGGCCGCGCTGGGGCAATGCCCGCATCCAGGAGGTCCTGCGCGCGCAGCGCGACGCGTACGCCAATCTCAACAACCAGACGCTGCACTACGCCAACCAGGGCGTTACGATCAACGAGATCCAAAACGTCTACGAGGTGCCGAAGAGTCTGCAGCAGCAGTGGGCCGCGCGCAGTTACCACGGCGACGTGCAGAACAACTCGCGCGCCGTCATCAACCGCTTCCTCGGCCACTATGACGGCAATCCCGTCAATCTCATCCCGCTGTCACCGAAGGACTCGGCGCCGCTGTACGTCGAGATGATGGGTGGTTCTGCCAAGATCATCGCCAAGGGCAAGCAGCTGGTGGCGCAGGGCAAGTACCTGCACGCCACCGAGATCCTCAACCGGCTGGTGTTTGCCGAGCCGCAAAACCAGGCAGCGCGCCGGCTGCTCGCAGATGCGTACGAGCAGCTCGGCTACCGCGCCGAAAGCACCAGCGTGCGCAACAGCTTTCTGCAGGGCGCGTTCGAGCTGCGCAACGGCCTTCCTGGAGGCGTACCGCCGCGCTCCACGGGTCCGGATGTGGTCCGAGCGATGTCGACCGAGCAGTGGCTCGACTTCATCGGCATCAGCATGAATCCGAAGAAGGCCGACACGCTGAAGTTCACGATCAACCTGGTGACCCCCGACAATGGGGAGCAGTACGCCATTGAGATGAGCAACGCAACGCTCACCAACATCAAGGGGTACCTGGCGAAGAACCCGGACATGACGATCACGCTGAACCGCGCCGATCTCAACCAAGTGATGATGGGGCAGGCGTCGTTTGACGACTTGATCAAAGCAGGCAAAGCCAAGTTCGAAGGCAATCGCAGCGGGTTCGACCAGCTGCGATCCATCCTCGTGCCGTTTACGCCCGATTTCGAGATCCTGCCTGGCACGGCGCCGAAGAAGGCAGCCAATGGGCCGAAGCCCTTCGAGGTGCCGGACCTCCTGGATCCAATGGTCGACTGACGCCTTCCTCAACCACTCATCGAACGACAACGGGATCCAAGTTGAAGAAGAGTCCGGTTTTGGTGTGCGCAGCGGCTTTCGCCTGGGTGTGCCTGGCCTCAGATGCAGGAGCCCAGGTGAGGATGCAGTACGGTCGGATCACCAATGTGCAGGCGACGACGGTGACGGATAACACCTCGCGCGTGGTCGGGACGCTGATCGGGGGCGGGATAGGCCTCGCCACAGGCAGTGGCCAGTCCGGAAGCAACCGTGCCCTGCGGGGGATCACGGGCGCCGCCGCCGGGCGGGGTGTCGGAACGCTCACCGGCCGTTCCCAGGCGTTCGAGTACACGGTCCTCATCGACGGGACGACGACCGTTCGGGTCGTGTCGGACCAGGCCGGCAAGCGTGTTGGTGACTGCGTGGCTGTCGAACAGGGCCAGTTCGCGAACATTCGTCTCGTGCCGGACAGTCGCTGTGCGCCGCGCGCGCAACCCGCGCCAGCCAAGAAGGCACCTTCGCCAGCGCCCGCTGCCGCGGATGTGCAGCAGGCGACCGCGTGCGAGCAGGCCAAGGCGCAGGTGCTGGCCGCCAACACCGACGAGGAGTTCAGCGTCGCCGAGCGCCGAATGCGGCTTCTGTGCGGCGAGTGAACGCGGCCGGCGTATCGGTGCACGCCGGCACGCCCGCCGGCGCGATGCGGCTGAGGCTGGTCATCTGCTGAAGCCTGTTGCCGTGGCGGTGTGCGGAATCGTCCTGGCCCATGCTCTGCGCGAATCACCGGGAGCAGCCAATATCGAAGCCGGCCAGCTGAGGTGTTACGAATGACCACTGCCGACACTCGCGTCAGCAACACCGCCCGGTCACGATCGGGCTTCGCGCGCGGCATTGTGCGTGTGCTGCGAACGACCCTGGAGGCGCTTGCGCTGGCGTGGGCGACGCTGGCTGTTTACTACTCGAACCTGCCCTGGTCGTGGCTGCGTCTTGCTCTTGCCGCAGGCGTCGCTTCGTTCGGCGTCTGGGCGCTGTGGCGTCGTCGCGGACCGCGTTCGCCCTGGGTGTTCTGGGCGGTGTACCTGCTGATTCTTGCCTGGTTCAGCCTGATCCCGCCTTCGCACGACCGTCCATGGCGCAAGGAGGTTGCCGTGATGCCAACCGCCACGGTGGAAGGCGAGTGGGTGCGCCTCATGGGGGTACGGAACTTCACCTATCGCACGCGCGACGACTTCGATGCCCGGTATGAGGAGCGCGAGGTCTCCCTGGCACACCTGACGTCGATCGACTTCTACATCTCGTTCTGGATGCCCGGGCCCATCGGGCACACCTTCCTCAGTTTCAATTTCGACAATGCGCCACCGATCAGCGTTTCCATCGAGACCCGTCCCGAGATCGGCGAGGGCTATTCGCCGATCGCGTCGCTCTTCAAGCAGTACGAACTGATCTACGTGGTCGGTGACGAGCGCGACATCGTCGGTGTACGCACAAATCACCGCGACGAAGAGGTGTTCCGCTATCGCATCCTCGCGTCACCCGAGAACGCGCGCCGGCTGTTCCTCGTCTACCTCGATCGCATAAACGAACTGGCCGTCAGGCCCGAGTTCTATCACCTGCTGAGCGACAGCTGCACCGTCAATATCGTCCGCTACGCGAACGCATCGGGACGTGATGGCGGCTTCGACATCCGCCATCTGCTCAACGGCTTGATCGACCGGTACTTCTACGACGCACGCCTGATCGATACCAGCCTGCCGTTTGCGGAGTTGCGGCGCCGGGCGAAGATCAACGATCAGGCCCGGGCGGCGGGTGCGGCGCCCGATTTCTCGGAGCGAATTCGCGTGCCTGCCATGGGCGCGCGCTAGGGCGCGCTCGCGCCGATCAGGAACACGTAGACCGCAGACGCCTCAGCGCCTCGTTCGCTTGGGGCAGGTTGGCTCGGTTCTCGTCAGGAAAGTAGCGTTCGCCCGGCGGGATGGCGTTGCTGCCTGGCGGCGGGAACCCGCGAACGGCGACGACACCCGGCGCGAGCTTCGTGGCATCGATCGAACCGTTGTCGATGTCCCGCTGGCAGACCAAGATCACACCGTTACCCGCGACCACGCGATCGCGCACGGCCACCGAGGATGGCGGAGCCGATTTCATCAGCGCCTCGGTGTTCGGCGGCAGCGCCAGCACGAAGAAGCGTTGTCCCTTCGCGTTCTGCGAAAGCCCCCGGTCGGCCGTCAGTTCGAAACTGAACCCAGACCCGGCGATGTAAAGGCCGCCTTCATCCTGCGCAGCCGCGCCCAGTGGCAATGCGCAGGATACAAGTACCGCTGCGCCCAGGCGTGCTATCCGTGCTCGTTGGGGTAAATGGCAGCCATCCACGGTCAGTCCTCTTCGCATTCAATGGCACATGATAAAAAAAAGCCCCGCCGAAGCGGGGCTTTGATCAGCGAGAAGTTCGCTTACTTCTTGACCGGGCGGGTGCCGACGACCTCAACCTCGACGCGACGGTTGGGCTGCAAGCACTCGATCAGCTGCTTCTGATTCTTGACCTCGCCCTTGGCCGACGGATCCGGACACTGCTTGACCGGGTTCGCCTTGCCCTTGCCTTCCGTGTAGACACGGTTCGGCTCGATGCCCTTGCTCACCAGGTAGTCCTTGACCGCCTGCGCGCGTCTCTGCGACAGGGCCAGGTTGTACGACTCGCTACCAATGCGGTCGGTGTAGCCAACCCCGATGATCACTTCGAGGCTCACGCCGGCCAGCTTCGACACGAGGTCGTCAAGTTTGGCCTTCCCTTCCGGACGCAGCACAGCCTTGTCGAAGTCGAACAGGGCGTCAGCAGCGAACGTCACCTTCTCGCTTGTCGGAGCCGGTGGTGGCGGCGGCGGGGGTGGTGGCGGCGGCGGCGGGGGCGGCGGCGGCGGCAAGCACACCGGCGGCATCGTCTTCCACAGCTCTTCTACCTCACACTCGCAAATTGCTGTCCAGTTGGGATACTTGGCGTCTCTGATGACGGTCTTGGCAGCGCGATCTGCGCTCCACGATCCCGTACGCCAGCACAGGCCGAACGGGTCGCGGACGATGACGCCGCGCGCGTCGATGACATACGGGCTTTCCTTGGGATCGACGACGACGATGTCCTTCATCTGGGCGGAAACCGTCCCAGTGATGGCCATCAGTGCCGATGCCAGGAGGCCCAGCTTCACTGATTGCTTCATGTTGCTCCTCACTCGAGATAAGGAAGACCGGCCGGGGTACCAGCTCGACCGGGCGTGACCCGCGCCGCATCGGCCGATGATGGTGACCCGAAGGTCAAGCCAACCCTGCCGTCTGAAGTGCTTGCCGACAGCGATTTTGCCACGCGTGCACCTGGGCAGCTGTGCGCGCCGCATCACCTGGTTGAGCTTCCGCAAGGACCTGTCTCGTTCTGACAACAGATTGGCCCGATACCCAGACGTCGGTCGCGTGCTCGCGGCCCGCGGAATACACGAGTTGGGACATCGGATCGAACACGGGCTGGGTTTCAAGGCTCGACAGGTCAAACGCCGCCAGATCGGCCTCCTTTCCGACCTCGATGGACCCGATGCGCCGGTCCATGCCTAGTGCCCGCGCCCCGCCGAGCGTGGCCGCCTCGAGGGCCGCCGGAGCCGGCAGCACGCTGGGGTCACGACGCACCCCCTTGGCAAGCAGGGCGGCGAGGCGGAGTTCGGAGACCATGTCGATGCGGTCGTTGCTCGCTGCGCCGTCGGTGCCAATGCCCACGTTCACGCCGGCGGCGAGCAGCTCCGCGATGGGAGCAATGCCGCTGCCGAGCTTCAGATTGGAGGCCGGACAATGCGCCACTGAAGCGCCGCGTTGGGCCAGCAAGGCGATCTCGCCCGGCTCGAGGTGGACCGCGTGCACCGCGATCAGGCGCTCGGTGACGATTCGCAGGCGCTCGAGGCGTGCGAGCGGGCGTTCGCCGTAGCGCCGCATCGACTCCTCGATCTCGTGCGCGGTCTCGTGCAGGTGTATGTGCACCGGCAGGTCGAGTTCTTCGGCCAGGACCGAGATACGCCGCAGGGTGTCGTCGCCCACCGTGTACGGAGCATGCGGCGCGAGCGTGAACGACACCATGGGGTCGTCGCGAAAGGCGTCGCGTGTGGCCAGCCCCTTGCGCAGATAGTCCTCCGCATCGACCGCATAAGCTGTCGGAAACTCGATGGCGATGATCCCGGCCACGGCGCGCATGCCGATTTCGCGCAGGCCGCACACTGCCGACTCGGGGTAGAAGTACATGTCCGAGCAACAGGTCGTTCCGGACCGAACCATTTCGAGCGCCGCCAGCCGGGTGCCGTCGTGGACGAACTCCGGCGAGACCAGCGCCTTTTCCAGCGGCCAGATGCGCTGCTCGAGCCATTGCATCAGCGGCAGGTCGTCGCCGATGCCGCGGAAAAGCGCCATCGCCGAGTGGGCGTGCAGGTTCACCAAGCCGGGGATCAGTGCATGGGTCGGCAGTGACACGCGCTCCGCGGGCGCATAGCGCTCACGCGACTCGACGTGCGGCAACAGATCAATGATGCGGCCGCCGGCGACGACGACGGCATGGTGCTCGAGCACGGCGGTGCGCGGCACGATCGGAACGACCCAGCGCGCTTCAATCACGAGATCGACAGGTTTCATGTCGTTCGCTGACTCTTCGTTGTCGGTTGGACGCGGGCGGCGCATCAGAGCACAACGCGCCGCCGTTGGCGAGTCGCGCCGGCGATGCCAGCCCGATCGCGCGTGCGAATGCCACGGCCGGCCGGACCAAGGCCAGGAGCAACATGTCCGGGCTGGTAGAATTTTCGATTGCTTCCCAGAGCGGTCAAGGACCTCCCAGGCCGACTCCATCCGCCCGCCTCGATGGACCAATTCGCAAAAGAAACCCTCCCAGTCTCGCTCGAAGAGGAGATGCGGCGCTCATATCTGGATTACGCGATGAGCGTGATCGTCGGGCGTGCGCTGCCCGATGTGCGCGACGGCCTGAAGCCGGTGCATCGCCGCGTGCTGTTCGCGATGCATGAAGCGAACAACCACTGGAATCGCCCGTACGTGAAGTGCGCGCGCGTGGTCGGCGAAGTGATGGGTAAGTACCACCCGCACGGCGACAACGCCATTTACGACACGCTGGTGCGCATGGCGCAGGATTTCTCGCTGCGCTATGTGCTGATCGACGGCCAGGGCAATTTCGGCTCGATCGACGGCGACAACGCGGCGGCGATGCGTTACACCGAGTGCCGGCTCGACAAGATCGCGGCCGAACTGCTGGCCGACATCGACAAGGAAACGGTCAACTTCGTCCCGAATTACGACGGCAAGGAGCGCGAGCCGTCGGTCCTTCCATCGAAGATCCCGAACCTGCTGATCAATGGCTCGGCCGGTATTGCGGTCGGCATGGCGACCAACGTACCGCCGCACAATCTGGCAGAAGTGATCGACGGCTGCCTGGCGCTGCTGCGCCAGCCCGAGATGACGATCGACGAGCTGATCGAACTGATTCCGGCGCCGGACTTTCCGACCGCCGGGATCATCTACGGCCTCGAGGGTGTGCGCGAGGGCTATCGCACCGGACGCGGGCGCGTCGTCATGCGCGCCAAGACGCATTTCGAGGACATCGACAAGGGCGCGCGCAGCGCGATCATCGTCGACGAGCTGCCGTACCAGGTCAACAAGCGCGTGCTGCTCGAACGCATCGCGGAGATGGTCAACGAGAAGCGGCTGGAGGGCATCTCGGATATCCGCGACGAGTCCGACAAGTCGGGCATGCGCGTGGTTTTCGAACTGAAGCGCAACGAAGTGCCGGAGGTCGTGCTCAACAACCTCTACAAGCAGACCCAGCTGCAGGACACCTTCGGCGTCAACATGGTGGCGCTGGTCGATGGCCAACCGCGCCTGCTGAACCTCAAGCAGATGCTGGATGCGTTCCTCGCGCATCGGCGCGAGGTGGTCACGCGACGCACGGTGTTCGAGCTGAAGGAAGCACGCAAGCGCGGCCACGTGCTCGAGGGCCTGGCCGTGGCGCTGGCGAACATCGACGAATTCATCGCCATCATCAAGGCGGCGCCGACACCTCCCGTGGCGAAGACGGCGTTGATGGCGCGCGCGTGGGACTCGTCGCTGGTGCGCGAATGTTGACGCGCTCGGGCGCCGACATGGCCGCCTACCGCCCCGACGGCCTGGAAGCGCGTTTCGGTCTGCAGAGCGAAGGCGAGCTGAGGGGCCTTTATCGCCTGTCGGAAGAACAGGCCGAGCAGATTCTGCAGATGCGCCTGCAGCGACTGACGGGACTGGAGCAGGACAAGATCGTCAACGAGTACCGCGAAGTGATGGAAACCATCACCGACCTGCTCGACATCCTCGCAAAGCCTTCACGCATCACCGAGATCATCGCCGACGAGCTGCTGGCCCTGAAGAGCGAGTTTGGCGATGCCCGGCGTTCGGAGAGTCGTCCGCAGTGCGCAGGACCTGATGACCGAGGACCTGATCGCACGCGAGGACATGGTGGTCACGCTCTCGCACACGGGCTACATCAAGAGCCAGCCGCTGACGGATTACCGGGCGCAGAAGCGCGGCGGGCGCGGCAAGCAGGCAGCCGCGATGCGCGAAGACGACTGGATCGACCAGCTTTTCATCGCCAACACGCATGACACGATCCTCTGCTTTTCCAACCGCGGGCGGCTGTACTGGCTGAAGGTGTGGGAAGTGCCGCAGGGCGCGCGCACGGCACGCGGCAAGCCGATCGTCAACATGTTCCCGCTGGCCGAGGACGAGAAGATCACGGTCGTGCTGCCGATCTCGGAGTACGACGCACACCACTTCGTCTTCATGGCGACCGCGATGGGTACGGTGAAAAAGACGGCGCTCACGGATTTCAGCAACCCGCGCAAGGCCGGCATCATTGCCGTCGACCTCGATCCGGGCGATTACCTGATTGGCGCGGCGATCACCGACGGCCAGCACGACGTGATGCTCTTCTCCGACGCCGGCAAGGCAGTGCGCTTCGACGAGAACGACGTGCGCCCGATGGGCCGCACCGCGCGCGGCGTGCGCGGCATGCAGCTCGACGACGGCCAGCAGGTCATTGCGATGCTGGTGGCCGAGGATGAACAGCAGAGCGTGCTGACAGCAACGGAGAACGGCTACGGCAAGCGCACACCGATCGTCGAGTACACGCGCCACTCGCGCGCGACGCGCGGCATGATCGCGATCGCCACCAGCGAGCGCAACGGCAGGGTGGTGGCCGCGACGCTCGTGCGCGGTGACGACGAGGTGATGCTGATCACGACCGGAGGTGTGCTGATCCGCACACGCGTGGCCGAGATTCGCGAGATGGGTCGCGCCACGCAGGGCGTCACGCTGATCGCGCTCGATGACGGCACTACGCTTTCCGGGCTGCAGCGTGTGGTGGAGCGCGACAGTGAGGGAGCCAATGGCCACGAGGCCGGCGCCGAGCCCATGTCCGAGGCCGATACGCCCGATTCGCCGACGACCGAGGGCTGAGCGGAAGCCGCACCTTGTCCCGCGTCTACGACTTCTCTTCCGGGCCGGCGGTGCGCCATGGCTGAATCGATCGACCGTCGACTCCAGCCGCTGCGCGATGCGATCGATCGCGTCGATGCCCAGCTGGTCGAACTGCTGAACGAGCGAGCGCGGCTGGCCAGTGAAGTTGGTCGGCTCAAGGGCGAAGTCGATGCGCCGGTGCTGCGTACCGAACGTGAAGCCGAGGTCGTGCGCAAGGTCGCCTCCGCGTCGACGGGGCCCCTGACATCCGCGGCATTGGCAAACGTCTTCCGCGAGATCATTTCCGCCTGCCGCGCGCTCGAGCGGCCGCTGACGGTGGCCTTCCTCGGTCCTGCGGGTACGTTTTCCGAAACGGCAATGCACCGCCAGTTTGGTACCAGTGTCAGCGGCCTTGCGTGCGCGACACTGGACGAGGTGTTCCGCGCGACCGAGGCGGGCAGTGCCGACGCCGGCATCGTCCCACTGGAGAATTCGTCCGAGGGAGCGGTGAGCCGCACGCTCGACCTGCTGCTGGCTACGCCGCTGAAGCTGCTGGCGGAACTGTCGCTCGCGGTCAACCACACCCTGATGACGCGCGGCGGCTCGATGGACGGTGTGCAGTGCATCTGTGCTCACTCGCAGGCCCTGGCGCAATGCGCCGGCTGGCTCGCCCAGCATTACCCGGCGATCGAGCGGCGTGCGGTGGCAAGCAACGCCGAGGGCGCGCGCATGGCGGCCGAGGATCCCTCGATCGCCGCGATCGCGGGCGACCGCGCGGCGGAACGCTATCGGCTCATCGCGGTGGCCACGCATATCCAGGACGATCCGAACAACCGCACCCGCTTCGCCGTGCTCGGGCGGCAGGCCACGCAACCATCGGCACCGCCCGGGCGTGACAAGACCTCGCTGATCCTGTCGGTGCCGAACAAGGCCGGCGCTGTGTTCCACATGCTCGAGCCGCTGGCAAGGCACGGCGTGTCGATGACGCGCTTCGAGTCGCGCCCGGCCCGCGTGGGCACCTGGGAGTACTACTTCTACGTCGACGTCGAAGGACACCAGGCTGATCCCAACGTGGCGACCGCATTGCGGGAGCTGCAGCAGGCGTGTGCGTTCTACAAATGCCTCGGGTCCTACCCGGCCGAGCGATAACGGAAAGGAGCAGCGATGGCCGCAGTGCCGAATGAGACCGTGCCGGCCCTGGGCACGCTCGAGCATGTGCGCGCGATCGCGCCCTACCAGGCCGGCAAACCCATCGAAGAACTGGCGCGCGAGGTCGGACTCGACCCTGCCAGGATCGTCAAGCTCGCGTCGAACGAGAATCCGCTCGGCGTGCCGGAATCGGCGAAGAAGGCGATGGCCGCGGCGGTCGAGGACCTCGGCCGCTACCCGGATTCGAACGGCTTCGAGCTGAAAGCAGCGCTTGCTGCGCGCTATGGCGTGCCAATGGACTGGTTCACACTCGGCAACGGCAGCAACGACATCCTCGAACTCGCCGCCGCGGCCACACTTGCGCCGGGCCGCAGCTGCATCTATGCGCAGCATTCGTTCGCAGTCTATGCGCTGGCCACGCAGGCCCGCGGTGCCCGTGCCATCGTCGTGCCGGCGCGACGGCTTGGACACGATCTCGATGCCATGCTGGCCGCGATCGTGCAGGACGCGGCGCTGATCTATGTGGCCAACCCGAACAACCCCACTGGCACCCACCTGAAGGGTGAGGTGGTCGAGGCGTTCCTCGCGCGTGTGCCGACGCGGGTCGTGGTCGTGCTCGATGAGGCCTACAACGAGTACCTGCCGCCCGAACTGCGTGTCGACAGCACGGCCTGGGTGCGGCGTTTTCCGAACGTCGTCGTCTCGCGGACGTTTTCGAAGGCCTTCGGCCTGGCCGGGCTGCGGGTCGGCTACGGCATCGCGCAGCGGGATCTGACCGACCTGATGAATCGAGTGCGCCAGCCGTTTAACGTCAATTCGGTCGCCCAGGCCGCTGCCGTTGCGGCGCTTGCGGACGAAGACTTCCTCGCGCGCAGCTACGAGCTCAACCTGCGCGGTATGCAGCAGCTGACCGAAGCATTCCACGCGCTCGGACTCGAGTACGTGCCAAGCGTCGGCAACTTCGTGCTCGTCAAGGTCGGCCCGGCGGCGCGCGTGTATCAGGAACTGCTGAAACGCGGCGTCATCGTGCGACCGGTCGCCAATTACGGACTGCCCGAGTGGCTGCGCATCACCGTGGGCCTGCCCGAGGAGAACGCAAGCTTCCTGCGTGCACTGCCCGAGGCGCTGGCCGCCGCCGGCGCATGAAGCTCGCGCTGATCGGTGTCGGTCTGATCGGCGGCTCGTTCACTGCGGCGCTCAGGACCGCGGGAGCAGTCGATCGGGTGATCGGTTTCGACACTGATCCTGCAGCTATTAATAAGGGACTTGCCGCCGGCGTCATTGACAGCGCGGCAGCGAGCCTCGCCGAGGCCGTGGCTGGCGCCGACCTCGTCGTCCTCGCCGCGCCGGTGGGCGCCATGCGTGAATCGTTCGCCGGCATCGCGGCACATTTGCCGCCGCAGGCTCTCATCACGGATGTCGGCAGCACCAAAGTCAGCGTGATCACCGACGCGCAGGCGACACTGGGTGAGGCATTCCGCCGCTTCGTGCCGGCGCATCCTATCGCGGGCGGCGAGCGTCCGGGCGTCGAGCACGCCGATGCAGGGCTCTTTCGTGGCCGCCTTGCGATCACGACGCCAACGGCGGATACCGATGCGGCGGCGCTGGCGATCGTCGAAGGCCTGTGGCGCAGCGCCGGCGCCCGCCTCGAGCGCCTCGCGCCCGAGGCGCACGACCGCATCTTCGCCGCGGTCAGCCACCTGCCACACGTGCTCGCGTTCGCACTGGTCGAGATGATCGCGCGCGCCCCGGACGCCGACGCAAAGTTCTTGCATGCGGGCGCCGGCTTCCGCGACTTCACGCGCATCGCGGCGTCGAGCCCCGAAATGTGGCGCGACGTGTGCCTGGCCAATCGCGCTGCCTTGGCGTCCGAACTCGGTACCTACCGCGCACGCCTCGCTGCCCTGCAGGACGCCATCGAGAGGGCCGATGGCGCGGCACTCGAGCGCGCTGTTCCGGGTTGCGTCTGACGCCCGCCGCTCCACGGACGCCGTGTGACTCATTAAGAGCGCCGTCCGATCGCGACGCTAGGCCGATCGGATGAGGCCGCAGTTCGCGACGACCTGCGATCCTGCGAATTTGAGCCCTCCAAGTAGCCAATTCCCGTGAGGCGTCGCCGGCCTCCGCCGGCCCGGGATGTGCTCCCTCCGCTCGTCGCGGTTCAGGTTCCACTGAGCGGTCTTTGCGCGCTATGCCTTGCGGCTGTCGATAAGCTTCATGTCAGGAGTCATTACTAATGAACGAGCGCGGATTCACCATGGTCGAAGTGCTGGTCGTCCTGACGATCAGCGCGATCCTGTTGGCGATGGCGATCCCGTCGTTCCAGGCCATGATCCAGTCGAATCGCATTTCGAGCGCAACCAATTCGATGCTGGCTGCAATGGACCTGGCGCGGTCGGAGGCAGTTCGCCGCGGTGGCGTCGTCACCGTCTGTCGCAGCTTGAACGCGGAAGCCCCGAATCCTGCCTGCAGCAGCAATGCCGGGGGTGGCTATGCGAACAACGATTGGGCGAGCGGCTGGATCGTGTTTGCCAAGGCGCCCGCCAATGTCCTCAACCTCGGCACGTTCGAGGCGAATGACGATCTGATCCTGCGGCAGGCGCCCTTTCAGCCGATGGCGCAGCAACGGCTGATCGTCGAATCGACGCTGGCCAACAATCAGTGGCGTGCATACGGATCGCGCGGCCTGAATGTGGGCGGCGTCAACGCAACAATCATTCTCTTTATTGATTACCGCGACACGGCGGTCCCGGTGCGCACGAACATGGCCCGTTGCCTCGAAGCCAACATGGCCGGACGCCCGCACGTGGCGCGCGTCGTCGCCGATGCCTGCCCCGCCGCATGACGTCAACTCCAGATCAGTTCCGTTCCCAGCGCGGCGCTTCGATGATCGAAGTGCTGGTGTCCCTGACCGTCGTGGCGTTCGGCCTGCTCGGGCTCGCCGGGCTGCAGGCGCGCTCGATGTCGTTCCAGAAGGACTCGTTCGATCGCAAGACGGCGACCGAGATGGCGGCGCAGCTTGGAGAGCGCGTGCGCGGCAATTACGACGGCTTCAAGGCAGGCAACTACAACCTGACGCTGACGCCGGCCACGGCGACGGCTGCCGTCATTCCCGCGTGTGGGGACGTGCTTAACTGCACTCCGGCCGAGACGGCGGCTCGGGACTGGGCCATGTGGCAAATGGATTTGCGTCGACGGCTACCGGTGTCGGGCGCGTATCTCGAGGCACCCGCCAACTCTTCTCGCATCAACCTTATCCTCGCATGGCAGGAGGGTCAGCAGACCGACGGCAATGCTGATCCCATCTGCAACGTTGCACCGGTGAACATCATCGATCCGACCTTCAAATGCTTCAACTGGATCATCAATCCATGACTGCCCGCGTCCCTCTTCGCTTGAAAGTGGCCGGGCCGCGCCGCGAGCGCGGCCGCACGCTGATCGAACTGATGATTGCACTGGTGCTCAGCCTGATGATCATCAGTGCCGTGGGTTCCCTGTATTACGTCTCCAGCAACGCGTCGCGGACGGCGAACCAGCTGAGCAGTGCTGAGGAGCGCGGGCGGCTGGCGATGCACTTCCTCGGCGAGCCGATCGCCTTGGCGGGCTACGGCAATCTCATCGGCGTCAACGAGACCCGGTTCGAGAACGTCGCGATGACCGACGCTCACGTCCGTCTCTGCGCCAACGGCCGTTTCGTCGATCCGTTGAACGGCAACTTCACCTGCGTCCTCGGCGGAGTGGGCGACCAGCTCTATATCAGCTACCAGGCAGACTCGGTCGCTCCTTTGGTCAGCCAGGGCCGCATGCAGGATTGTCTCGGCCAGAATCCTCCAGACATCGCCGGCGTCCCGACGGCGCGCAACGTGTTTTCGATCGAGCAGACAGCCGGTGGCGCACTCGAATTTGGCTGCACCGGCAACGGCGGGGCGGCCCGCCAGACGCTGGTCCGCGACGTCGAGAATTTCAAGGTCTTTTTCGCCTTTGATCGTCGCAACTATGACCTGGGCCAGGTCTCGGCGCAGTACAACCCGCGTGTCGTCGGCGGAACGTTGATGACTGCGGCGCAGATCGAGGCCTTGCCGGGAACCAACTTCCCGGCGTCGTCGCTCGCCAACCCTTGGAACCACGTCATTGGCGTCTACGTTTGCGTCCAGCTCCGCACGCCCGAGACCGGCATGACGCCGGACGGCGTTTCGCGCTTCCGGCCCTGCCCGCAGAACGAGCAGGAGGCGGCGACGGGCACGGCCGAGACGACGATCAACGATGGCGTCGCGCGTCGCACCTTCACGCAGGTGTTCACGATTCGAGCCCGTACGCAGATGGCGTCCTGACATGAAGAAGCCGACTCCCTTATTTCGTCAGGCCGGCGTTGTGTTGCCGATCGTCCTGGTCATGCTGGTGGTCGTTACGACACTGGTGCTGACGCAGGTGCGCCGGGGTACCGTCGACGAACGGCTCGCTTCGAACTGGAGCCGGGCCATCTCGGGCGAAACGGCTGCCGAATCGACGCTGCGCTGGTGCGAGATGGAACTGCACCGCGAGCCTCGTCTTTGGGATGGTGTCGTCCTCGCGGCCGACTACACGGTCGATCCGGCCTGGCGCACCAACAAGTGGGCCGATGCGGCCAACATCCTGACGGTCGATGCCAACCTGCGGCCGCCCGGCGCGACATCGGCGGCCTGCATCATCGAGGACGCCACCGAGGAACTGGCCTGCAATTCCACCCAATCCCAGGATGCAATGGGAGGTGCGGGGTGTCGCAGCCCTTATTTCAGGAAGTACCGCATCACGGCTCGGGTCATATTTCCGGACGCTACGGCGTTTGGCAATGTCACCTATCGATCGCAAAGCGAAATACGCCTGACGATTTCACAGGGTAGTTAGTACCGGAGTTATTCATGAACAGCACAACTGAGTCTGGCAGCCGTCTAGGGGACCGCATGCCGTGGCGTCGCAGCCGCTTCGCCCGCGCACTCGTGTTCCTGCTGACGCAGGCCCTTGTGCTGCAGCCCGCCGCCGTGATGGCCGCGGCCAACGACTGGGACGTGGCGCAGCAGCCGCTCTTCACGGTCAATCCGGTGCACCCGAACGTCGTGTTCATGATCGACGATTCGTGGTCGATGGGCGAATACCGTCTGCCCCCGCCGCAGTTCCTGCTGCAAAACAACCGCTGGCCGGTTCCCGGCCCGCTGACGGTCCAGTACGGGGTGGGCACGCGGTCGGTGGCGGCGCATGACGAGTTCACGCTGCGCTCGTCGATCCACAATCCGCTGGCGTACGACCCGGCGGTGACCTACGTGCCGTGGAACGACAACGACAAGGCGCCCGCGGTGCAGGGCACGCGACCGCGGCGCGACGAGAATTTCCCGGCGGCGGATATTGGCGGGCCTGGCGCTGTCGCCACCGCGGGCCGTTTCACCGAACGCGACATGCGGCATGTCGGCTTCGCCAACGGCAACTCCAACGCCATCCGCAAGTGGATCACCGAGTCGCGCGGCACGGTGGGCGGCAACGGCACGTATTTCGCCACGAGTCCCGCCGCCGACCGCTGGGACTGGAATGCGGTGAACAAACGCTGGGAGCAGCCGATCACGGCTGTGAAAGGAACGGCGATCTACAACCCGCTTGCCGGGCGACACGGCGCAGGCGGCCGATCTCTTCACCAATCCGCCGCTCAGCTGCAACGTAGGCCCCCCCTGTGTCACCTTTGAGGACATCATGGGCGACAAGTGCGTCCAGACCGAAAGCCAGAAGATCGGCACCAAGGACACCTGCGTGCAGTACGACACGGTGCCCGTGTTCGGCGACGTGTGCATCGGCGTGGAAGGACGTCTTCAAGGGCAAGGTCGACGATCTCAACAACTGCGTCGACTGGGACAAGGTCGTCGACAAGTGGGTCAACGACACGTGCAAGAAGTGGGACAAGCAGGATGTCTACGTCGACCAGTGCGAGCTGGTCGACGTCATCGACTCGACATCGGAAACCGGCTATCGCAAGGTGAACGAGTGCAAGCCGGTCAAGACCGGGACGATCGATGTCTGCGAGGACTGGAACCAGGTGCCCGTCTACAAGGACGTCTGCAAGAAGTACGCGAAGATGGACGTCTGGGAGAAGCAGTGCTCGAAGACGGAAAGCCAGCAGACCGGGACTCAGCAGGTGTGCAAGAAGACGCAGAAGGAAGATGTCTTCCAGGACGTCTGCATCAAGTACGAGCCGCAGGTGGTCGGGCAGAAGTGCGTCGCGACCGATCCGGCCTGGACCTGCCCGCCGGCGAACATCGTCAGCGACGGCATGACGCCTGCACGTTACTACCGTTACGAAGGGCCGGTGCCGGCGAGCGACGACGACCTGGCGAAGTCGGCGAATTACCGGCTGGTCGAGATCGACCGGGCGGCGAACATCAACTTCCCGGTGCCGCTGGATCCGCGCACCGGAGCGCTGCGCGAGCGCAAGGACTGTGCCGCGCCGACGAGCTGCACGCGCCTGGAGGAGATGCAGAACTACGCCAACTGGTTCACGTATTACCGCCACCGCCTGTTCGCGGCGATTGCGGTGACCTCACAGGCGGCGGCCGACCTGAAGGGCGACCTTTCCGCGATCCGTCTGGGCTTCGGGCGCATCAACTACTTCGACAACGGGCCCCGATCCCTGGGACCCGTACGGTGCACGCCTGGATGCCAAGAAGTTCCCGGAGCCCGACAAGGACCCGGGTCCCAAGGATCCGCATCCGGGTGCCGTCGTGCGCGGGGTGCGCAGCTTCACCGACTCCAAGAATAACGACGACCGCCAGGAGTTCTTCGACTTCCTGTGGCTGCTGAACTGGGTCGGCTCGACACCGAACCGCGAGGCGATCGACTCGATCGGCAACTACTACATGCGCAGTACCGAGTTCGGTCCGTGGGCCGACAACCCGGGCAAGGGCGGCGGCAAGCAGGGCGACCAGCAGGCGTCGTGCCGACGCAGCTTCGCGGTGCTCGCGACCGATGGCGAGTGGACGGCGATTCCAGAGGTGCCGAACGTTCCGCCGGCGCAGCCCTTGATCGAGAATCGCGACAACGATCCTGTCAAGGTCGGCAAGGGCAAGAACGTTGACTCGCTGGCGACGAGCGGCCCATTGATTCAGGGCGCAGGCTTGTACAAGAACGAGACCTACACCTACGACCCGGCGAAAGAGCCGCAGTTTTCCACCGACACCTTTGGAGTCACGAACACGCTGACCGACGTGGCGCTGTACTGGTGGAACCACGACCTGCGACCCGATGTTCCCAACTCGGTCCAGAAGCGGCCCAACCGGAAGAACGACTCGTACTGGCAGAGCGTCACGACCTACATCGTGGCGTATGGCCTGCACGCATCGATGAATACGCCGCAGGTGCGGCAGGACATCACGGACGGCAAGGCCGTCAACTGGCCGCCGGTCGACCTCTCGCCGACGCTGATCACCGGCGGTGAACGGATCAACGATTCGTTCCGTGCGGCACTGTCGACGCGGGGTGACTTCTACTCGGCCACCGATCCGGACGCGATGCGCAACAGCATCAAGGGCGTGTTCCGCGCGATTGCCGAGCAGGCTTACTCGGGTACCGGCCTGGCATCGACCAGCGCGCAGTTGACCGCCGGCTCCACGCTGTACCGTGCCTCGTTCACGACCCAGAAATGGACCGGAAGGCTCGAGGCCTTCGATGCGCTCGACCTCGCAAATGCGGCTGCCAACCAGTTGCCGGAACCGGCGCCACTATGGGCCGCCAGCTTCCCGGCCTGGGACCAGCGCCAGATCTTCACCTCGACGGCAAGTGTCTCGGCTGGCATCGCGTTTGACAACTTCGCAAACCTGACCGGGGCGCAGCAGGCGGCTCTGAAGTCCGCGGAAGTGATGGACTACCTGCGTGGCTTGCAGGATGGCCTGGAGGTGAGCAAGCCGATCGGCTTCCCGCTGAAGACCAAGGGATGGCGTGACCGCGACACGTTGCTCGGCACGATCGTGTCGTCGAGCCCGCTGTATTCGAAGGCGCCCAACTTCGCCTATCAGTTGAAACCGGCGGCGGGCGGCGGCGCGACGTACTCACCAGTACGTCACGGACAACAAGGCTGGAGGCGTTCGGCTGTATACGTCGGAGCCAACGCTGGCATGTTCCACGCCTTCGACGCCAATCCCGACAAGGCTCAGGGCGGCGGCAAGGAACTCTTTGCCTACGTCCCGCGCAGCGCCTATAAGAACATCGATGAACTGACCGACTTCGACTACACGCATCGGTACTTCGTTGACGGTCCGGTCGTGGAGGGCGATGTCTACCTTGGCGGAAACTGGAAGACCGTCGTCATGGGGTCGGGAGGCGCAGGGGCACCTGGACTGTTCATGCTGGATGTCACCAAGCCGGAGAAATTCGCGGCGAACAAGGTGCTGTGGGACATCACGTCGGCGGAAGAGCCCGACCTCGGCCGCGTTCGAGGTGCCGGCTACATTGGCAGCGTCAAGTACAACGCCAGTGGCAAGTGGGTCGCGTTGGTGCCGAACGGCTACGAAAGTGGCAGCAATCGCGCAATGCTACTCGTCATCGACGTCGAGACGGGACAGACGCTGAAGAAGATCGACACCTGCAAGAAGTTCGACGGGTCGGACATCGGTGCTGTCGCTCAGGGCGGTCGATGCGACGGTTCGAAGGCGAACCGCAACGGCCTGGGAAGCGTCAGCGTGATTTTCGATGCGAGCCGCAACATCGTTGGGGCATACGCCGGAGACTACCAGGGCGACCTGTGGAAGTTTGACTTCAGTTCGAGCGACCCGACCAAGTGGAAGATCGTGACGCTCGATCCGAACGATGGCTCGAATAACACGCCCGCGCCGCTGTTCGTCGCGAAGAATGGCAATGGCGATCGGCAACCGATCTCGGCGGCGCCGCGCGCCAGCGTGCATCCGCTGGGTGGATTCCACGTGATCTTCGGCACCGGCAAGTTCTTCGAGTACGACGACCAGACCAATCTGGACATCCAGTCGATCTACGGCCTGTGGGACAAGCCGGGCAACACCAGTCCGATCGACAAGACGTCGATCTATCAGTTCGGGTTGACGGAAGCGACGAACAACAGCATCGTGGAGCGCACGTTGACGGGTCTGGCGGGCTTCTCCTGGCAGACGTATCCCGGCTGGTATTACGACCTGGTGGCGACAAACGCACCCGTAGCGGGTGAACGGGTGGTAGCCAACCCGGTCGTCGACCTCGGGTACCTCCGCATCACGTCATTCCAGCCGTCGGTGATCGGCGATCCGTGCGAAGGCGGCGGATCGTCATTCTTCTATTCGATCCCGCTTGGCGGGACATTCAACCCGACGGTGGGACGCCGCATCAATGGCGTCGTCAGTAGCGTCTCGATGCTGTCGATCGAGACGCCGCCGGCCGGCGCCCGGCGCACCACGATCAAGAAGGGCGATGCAGAAGCGCTGATGCAGGCGCCGAAGTACCAGCGCTCCAACGACGGGTACAAGGCGTCCGATCAACCGGTCGACTGCCGTGCGCTCTTCGGGCAGGTCAATGTCCAGGTCGGTTCGGTGCCGCAGCAATGCGGCGGGCACTACCCGATCCGGACGTGGCGACCGATTCGCTAGCGCCTCGTCAGCATGATTCGCATACATCTGAAAGCCGCAAACCCCCGCCCCACGCGGGCGGGGGGATTCACGCTGATCGAGGTTATCGTTGTCGTGACGATCCTTGGCATCCTGGCTGCCATTGCGATACCAAACTATACGGCGTACCTGGCGCGTGGCTATCGCAGCGAAGCGCGCGGCACTCTTCTGGCCGGCGCTCAGTGGATGGAACGCTGGCGAACCGAGCGGGGCACTTACCAGGCTGCGGTGTTGCCCGCCAACTTGAACATTTCACCGCCGACCGGAACGCAGCGCTATGGGATCGCAGTGGCGATACCCAATCCAAATACTGGCCAGGGGTACTTGCTGACCGCGACGCCGGTGGGCTCGTTTGCCACGGATGCGTGTGGCAACCTGACGCTGGACAACACGGGGCTGCGCGATCGCTCGGGCGCCGAGAACATCAACACCTGCTGGGGTCGTTAGCAGAGTTTCCGTGCTCCGTATCGCGGGCACGCATCTTCCGCTCTGCCGCTACGTGGACCTCAGCCACTTGTCGTAGCCAATTCGCGCGTGAAGAAACGGCGCTTTCTTGGCGCGTCGTACGCGCACTTCCATTCGTCGCAGTTCGCAATCCACTGAGCGGTCTTTGCGCACGAATACGTGCGCGTGTGGATAAGCTTCATTGCAACGGACCTTACGAATTGCAAACGACACGCGCGTCCAAGAATGAAACTCCACGGAACTCCACGTCACGCAAATTCGGGCGCCTCGATGATCGAGGTGCTCGTCTCGTTGACCGTCGTAGCCTTCGGACTGCTCGGCCTGGCCGGATTGCAGGCACGTTCGATGTCGTATCAGAAGGACTCGTTCGATCGCAAGGCAGCGACCGAGCTCGCGGCGCAGATGACCGAACGGGTGCTCGCCAATTACGACGGATTGCGTAAAGGCAATTACAACCGGACGATGCTGCCGACGGCCAATCCGCCTGGAGTGATTCCGGCCTGCGGTGCTCCGCTGAACTGCACGTCGGCCGAAATCGCCGACCGCGATTGGGCCATGTGGCAAATCGATCTGCGGCGGCGCCTGCCGGTTGCCGGCGCCTATCTCGTTGCGCCCGCCAACACGGTGGAGCTGACGATGACGCTGGCCTGGCAGGAAGGACAGACAACCGACGGCAATCCAGATCCGATCTGCAACGTCCCCCCGGTCAATAACCCGGACCCGACGTTTCGCTGCTTCACCT
This sequence comes from uncultured beta proteobacterium, assembly GCA_963724605.1. Taxonomy (GTDB): domain Bacteria; phylum Pseudomonadota; class Gammaproteobacteria; order Burkholderiales; family Burkholderiaceae_F; genus JALORV01. The sequence goes on along the minus strand of CAVRVM010000014.1, from coordinate 674,102 downwards.
GGGCCGTTCACCCATGAGCATTCGACACGCGACGCTTTCTGGCGAAGTTGTTCCGGTTCGGTTCGAAGCCGGCCGGACCCTGATCGAATTGCTGATCGCCATGGTGCTCAGTCTGATGATCGTCGCGGCGGTGGGCGCGCTTTATCAGGTGACCAGTCGGTCGTCACGAAACTCGGAGCAGCTTGGCAGCGCCGAGGAGCGGGGGCGCCTTGCGATGTTTTTCCTGGGCGAGCCGATCGCACTGGCTGCCTACGGCAACATCAACTCCGCCGACTTCAATCGGACGCGTTTTCAGGTGAACTCCTTCCAGGGTCCACACCTGCGGGCCTGCACGAGTGGCCGCTTCCAGAACCCTGCAATCGGCGACTACACCTGCGTGCCGTCAGCATCACCGGGTGACCACCTGTTGGTCAGTTATCAGGCGGAGTCGGTGACCAGCGCGCCACAAGGCTTGGCCGCCATGACGGATTGCCTCGGACAGAACGCGCCACTGGTGGGTGGAGTGCCCATCGTCGCGAACACATATTCGGTCGAGCCCGCACCCAGTGGCGTGATGGAACTCAGCTGCCTGGGCAACGGGGGAGTTGCACCGGACGTTCTTGTTCGTGATATCGAGGACTTCAAGGTCTACTTTGCGTTCGACCCCAACGCCTACTCCCAGGCCGACTTCGGTGGGTCGCCCCACACGATCCGGCCGACTGCGCTGCTGACGTCCACGCAAATCAACGCCTTGCCTGGCAATAACCTGCCCCCCGAAGCCTTGGGCAATCCCTGGAACTTCGTCGTGGCCGTTTACGTCTGCGTGCAGTTGCGCACGGCCGAGACAGGGACGACGCCGGACGGAGTGTCCCGCTACAGGCCCTGTCCGCAGAACGAGGTCGAAGCTGCGACCGGTACGGTCGAAATTCAGGCGAACGACGGAATCGCACGTCGGAGCTTCACCCAGGTTTTCACCGTTCGGACGCGCGCTCAGGCACGCGCCGGCTCACAGGCGCAGTGACGGAACTATGCGTAACTATTCTTTAGTTCGCGACGAGCGTGGCCTCGTCTTGCCGATCGTTCTGGTGGTGATGCTTGTGGTGACGATGCTCGTCGTCACGCAGGTGCGACGGGGCACCGTCGACGAGCGCCTTGCCGGCAACTGGAACCGGTCGACTTCACAGCAAGCTTCTGCCGAATCCCTGCTGCGCTACTGCGAGGCCAGGATTCTTCGCATGAGTGAAGTCCGTCATTGGCGCAACGTCGTCCCTTCCCAGAACTATGCCGCTACGCCTGCCTGGGCCAGCAACCTTCCTTTGTCAGACGTCCTGCCGGTGGCTGCCGACATCCTGCCGCCAGGTGCGAGCAGCGCGGTCTGCATCGTCGAAGACGCAACGACCGAATTGGGTGGCAATACCTATCAGGAGAGCGGGAGCTCTGGAAGTGATGGCATTCGCGACCCCTATCTGTGGAAGTTCCGATTCACGGTCGCGGTGAACTTTCCGGACTCGACGCTTTTTGGAAGTGTCACCCAACGAACGCAGAGCGAAGTACGGTTTGTAGTCCCATGAGAGAGGGCAGTGTTCAGGACGGGGCCTCCTGAATGCCGCAACGGAGTTACACAATGATTACGCTAAATGTCGGAAAACAGCGAGAGTCGGCGCGGGGCCCGTTCACCCGCCGCGTGGCTCGCACAATGGTTTTTCTGCTCACGCAGGCGCTCGTCCTTCAGCCCGCTGCGTTCGCAGCCAGCTGGAACATTTCCCAGCAGCCGCTGTTCACGATCAACCCGGTGTATCCCAACGCCGTGTTCATGATCGATGACTCCTGGTCGATGAACGATTACCGGCTGCCTCCGCCCACCTTCTTCTCGTTCAACAACCGCTGGCCAGTCCCAGGGAACGTGACGGTGAAGTACGGGGCCGGCACCCGCGACGTGTTGGCCCACAACGAGTTCACGCTGCGCTCCAGCATCCACAACCCGCTGGCCTACGATCCGGCCATCACCTACACGCCCTGGAACGACAACGACAAGCCGAAGGCGGCGCAGGGCACGCTGCCGACCCGTGCCGAAAACTTCCCCGATGCCGACATCGGCGGGACGGGGGCAGTCGCAACTAACGGCAGATTCACCGAGCGCGACATGCGCTTCCGCGGGTTCGCCAATAACGGACCCAACGCAGCGCGCAAGTGGGTGACGACCTCGCGCGGCAGCGTCGGCGGCAACGGAACCTACTGGGGCGCCAACCTGAATGACCGCTGGGCGTGGAACGCTACGAACCTGCGCTGGGAGCAGACCATTGCCAACCCGGCGGGTACCGCGATCTACAACCCGCTGCCGGGTGACGGTCCCCAGGCGGCGGACATCTTCACCAATCCGCCGCAGGTTTGTAACGCCACTCCGCCTTGCACTCAGTGGAGCCCGATCTTCGGGCAGCAGTGCGTGCAGTTCCAGCAGGTGCAGACCGGCACGACGCAGCAGTGTGATTCTTACTCAACTGTGCCGGTCTTCGGCCAGGTCTGCACGCAGTACCAGCAGGTGCAGACCGGCTGGACCAATGGCGCCTGCCTGACTTGGCAACAGGTGCAGACCGGTTGGCAGAACGGCCAGTGCCTGAACTGGCAGACGGTTCCGCAGTACCAGCAGCAGTGCAGTCTGGTCACCGTTGTCGATCCGACCTCGGAGACCGGCTACCGCCAGGTTAACCAATGCCAGCAGGTCTACATCGGCGACATCCAGCAGTGCACGCTATACGATCAGCTGCCAGTGTTTGGCCAGCAATGCACGTCGTACCAGCAGGTGCCGGTCTTCGCGCAGCAGTGTGTCCAGTACCAGCAGCAGCAGACTGGTACGACGCAGCAGTGCGATTCGTGGAGCACGGTCCCCGTCTTTCAGAACCAGTGTGTGCAGACGGCACAGGTGCAAACTGGCCAGACCTGTGTCGCAACCGATCCCAACTGGGTCTGCCCGCCGCAAAACATCACGCAGGACAACCTGACTCCGGCCCGCTACTACCGGTATGAAGGGTCGGTCCCTGCGACTGACGACGACCTGGCGCTCATCAGCAACTACCGGCTGGTCGAGGTCGACCGCGCCGGGGGCAATAACTTCCCGGTGCCGGTCGATCCGCGCACGGGCGCCGTACGACAGCGCAGCGATTGTGTGGCGGGTACGACCTGCACGCTCGTTGAGGAAATGCAGAACTACGCCAACTGGTTCACCTACTACCGGCATCGCCTCTTTGCCGCGATCGCGGTGACCTCGCAGGCGGCCGCGGACCTCAAGGGCGACCTTTCCGCAATCCGGCTCGGTTATGGGCGCATCAATTATTCGGACCAGGGGCCCGACCCGTGGAATCCCTACGGCGCGCGCCTGAACGGGGCGAGCTTCCCTGAACTGGACAACGACCCGCAGGCTCCGCAGCACCCGGGTGCGCTCGTGCGCGGCGTGCGCGACTTCACGGACGTGGCGGGCAACGTCGCGCGTCAGGAGTTCTTCGACTGGGTGTTTTCACTCAACTGGGTGGGTTCGACGCCTAACCGCGAGGCGCTCGACTCGATCGGGAACTATTACCTGCGTGCGAGCGACTACGGCCCGTGGTCGGACAATCCGGGCGTGGGTGGAGGCCGCAGCGGCAACCAGCACTTGTCGTGTCGCCGCAGCTTCGCGATCCTGGCGACGGATGGTGAATGGACCGCGATCCCGGATAACCCCCCGATCCCGCCGGCGCAGCCGCTGATCCAGAATCGGACTCAGGATCCGGTGGGCGCCGGCAACGGCACGGTCACGGCCGCGCTCGCGACGACTGGACCCATCATCCAGGGCGCCGGGCTCTACGCGAACACGACATACAACTACGATCCATCCGTCGAGGTGCAGTATTCCTCCGGCAATGGCGGAGTGACGCAGACCCTCACCGACGTGGCGCTGTACTGGTGGAACCGGGATGTACGCCCAGGCGTGCCGAACGCCGTCCAGCAGCGGACCAACCGTACAGACGATGCGTTCTGGCAGAACATGACGACCTTCGTGGTCGGTTATGGCCTCAGCGCATCGATGGACACGCCGGCGGTGCGGCAGCAGATCAGCCAGGGACAGGCGGTAAATTGGCCGGTGGTGGATGTTTCGCCGGCGGTGATCACGGGCGGTGAGCGCATCAACGACACGATGCGCGCGGCGCTCGCGACGCGGGGCGATTTCTACTCGGCGAACGACCCTGACCAGATGCGCGGCCGGGTCCGCGGTGTCTTCCGCGCGATTGCGCAACAGGCGTTCTCGGGTACCGGTCTGGGTGCAACGAGTGCCCAGTTGACCGTCGGTTCGACGCTGTTCCGGGCCTCCTTTACAACCCAGGTCTGGACCGGCAGCCTCGCGGCCTACGATGCCCTGGCGCTCGCCAACGCGGCGAAGAATCAGCTGCCGGAACCTGCGCCGTTGTGGAACGCCAGCTTCCCGACGTGGAACCAGCGCAACATCGTCACGTCGACGGCAGTGAACACGGCCATTCCCTTCACGACGTTCAACAACCTGACAGCGTCGCAGCAGGCGGATCTGACTTCGACGGACGTGATGGACTACATCCGCGGCAAGCAAATCGGCCTCGAGGCCAACAACCCGGACCCGAACAACAACAACCAAACGCTCGGTTTCCGTGTCCGATCGACGCTGCTGGGGTCGATCGTGTCTTCGAGCCCGCTGTACTCCCGGGCGCCGAACTTCGGCTATCAGTTGAATCCGGCTGCCGGCGGGGGCGCCGCATACGCGCAGTTCGTCGCCAATAGCCAGAACGGTCGGAGGCCTGCGGTCTACGTCGGAGCGAACGATGGAATGTTCCATGTGTTCGATGCCAACCCGGATCCGAACCAGGGCGGTGGGCGAGAGCTGTTCGCCTATGTTCCGCGCAGCGCCTACCCGGTCCTCAAGAGCCTTACGGACGTCGATTACTCGCATCTTTATTCCGTCGACGGCCCCGTCGTTGAAGGAGACGTCTATCTCAACGGCAACTGGAAGTCGGTCGTCATGGGTTCGTCGGGTGCTGGACCTGCGGGTCTGTTCGCGCTCGACGTCACTGCACCGGAACAGTTTGATCAGAGCAAGGTGCTGTGGGACATCACCCCAACGGAAGAGCCCGATCTCGGCAAGGTAATGGGCCACGGCTACGTCGGCAGCGTCAAGTACCAGAACGCCGGCAAATGGGTCGCGATCGTTCCCAATGGGTACGAGAGCGCCAATAATCACGCCGTGCTGCTGATCATCGACATGGCGACGGGCCAGACACTGAAGAAGATCGATACCTGCAAGAAGAATAACGGGGTGCCGTTCGGCAACGCCGAGCAGGGTGGGCGCTGCGATCCCAACCAGACCAACGGCCTTGCCAACGTCAGCGTGATCTACGATGCCAGCCGCAATGTTGTCGGTGTCCTCTCGGGCGACTACCAAGGCAATGTCTGGAAGTTCGATCTCAGTTCGAGCAATCCGAACAACTGGAAGATCGAGACCGAAGATCCGATCGACCAGACAGGGAACACACCGGCGCCCCTGTTCTCTGCGGTCAACGGGTCCAACCAGCGCCAGCCGGTTACCGCGGCGCCGCGTGCCAGCACGCATCCGTACGGCGGTACCTACGTGGTGTTCGGCACCGGCAAGTTCTTCGAGTACGCCGACCAGACCAGCACCGAAGTGCAGTCGATCTACGGGGTCTGGATCAGGCCGGGAGACAAGGCACCGATCCTGAAGACGGACCTGCAGGCGTTCGGGCTCAACGAGACGACGCAGAACAACGTGGTGACGCGCACGCTGACCGGTACGGCCGGATTCAGTTGGCGCACGAAACGCGGCTGGTATTTTGATCTGTTCGCCAACAACCAGAACCCGGCGGGGGAGCGCGTCATCGCGGACCCGGTCATCGAGCGCGGCGTGCTGAGCATCACCTCGTTCCAGCCGACCAGCGCGGGCGACCCGTGCGCCGGCGGCGGTACCTCGTACTTCTACTCGATTCCCATGGATGCTTCGCTTTACGGGGTCACTTCGACCCGAATCAACGGCGTCGTCAGCAGCATCACGAGACTGGTCCAGGAGGCACCCAATCCCGGGCAGCGCGCAACGAACTTGAATCGAGCGGACACCGACGCGTCATTGCAGGCGCAGGACGAGGTTCGAAACACGGATGGTTCGACCACGATCGCCAACCCGGTGCTTACGTGCTGGAAGCTCTACAACCAGGTCAACGTTCAGACCGGCTACTTGCCAAGCGCTTGCGGCTATGTGACACCGATTCGGGCCTGGCGGCCGATCCGCTGAATGAGTGTTGTCATCGCAGACCGCCTTGCCGACGAAGCAGGTGGCCTGCGATGTCCGGGAACGCCGGGGCCGGACAGCCTGCGCATGCGATGCACGCCGGGACTGAGCCTGTCGATTTTCGCGGGGTCAAAAACGTGTCGCATGTCCGTGGCATCATCGCCACGTGTCTGCATGGCCCCCCATCCTGACCATTGAGCCGATCCGCCGTGCCGCCGGCACGGTGCGGCTTCCGGGTTCCAAGAGCATCTCGAATCGCGTGTCTGTTGCTCGCCGCCCTCGCAGGCGGAGAGACGCTGCTCGAGGGCCTGCTGGAGGCCGATGACACGCGTGTGATGCGCGACGCACTAGGCGCGCTCGGCGTCCGGCTCGACTCAGCGGATTCGGACCGCCTGCGTGTGACAGGCTGCGCCGGCCGATTTCCCGTCGACTCGGCGGAACTCTTTCTCGGCAACGCGGGTACAGCCTTTCGATCGCTGACGGCAGCGCTCGCATTCTCGGGGGGACGTTATGTGCTCGACGGCGTTCCGCGCATGCGCGAGCGGCCGATCGGCGACCTCGTGGATGCTCTTAACGCGATTGGCGCGCGTGTCACGTACCGGCGCCAGCCCGGTTTTCCTCCGGTTGCCATCGAGCCCGCCAGCCAGCTCAATGGCGACCGCGTGTCGGTGCGCGGCGATGTCTCGAGCCAGTTCCTGACTGGATTGCTGATGGCCGCACCGCTCATCGCGCCGGCCCATGGGCTGCGAATTTCCGTCGACGGACCTTTGATCTCACGGCCCTACGTGGAGATGACGCTGGCCTTGATGCGACGCTTCGGCGTCGACGTCGCGCGCGATGGCGATTCCTTCCTTGTACCGCGCGCGCCATACGTATCACCCGGGCGCCTGGTAGTCGAGGGCGATGCCTCCGGAGCGTCCTACTTTCTCGCGCTCGGCGCGCTCGCTGCCGGCCCGGTCCGTGTGCTGGGCGTAGGACGCCGCAGTGTCCAGGGCGATGTCCGGTTCGCAGACGCGCTCGAGGCGATGGGGGCGCGGATTGCGCTGGGCGAGGACTGGATCGAGGCCGCGCAGCCAGCATCCGGCTGCCTGCGTGCGATCGACCTGGATTGCAACCACATTCCCGATGCGGCGATGACGCTGGCGGTCGCCGCGCTCTTCGCCGACGGCCCCAGCACGCTTCGCAACATCGGCTCGTGGCGCGTGAAGGAGACGGATCGGATCTCAGCGATGGCGACGGAGTTGCGCAAGCTCGGGGCGAACGTCGAAGACGGTGCGGACTGGTTGCGTGTTACCCCGCCTGACAACGCTGCGCGAGGCCACGATTGACACCTACGATGATCACCGCATGGCGATGTGTTTTTCGCTCGCTGCCGTGGGCGGCGTGCGCGTTCACATCCGCGACCCAAAGTGCGTCGCGAAGACCTTTCCCGACTACTTCACTTCGCTCGCGGGCCTGGTCGATGGCGCGCGCGGGGCGCGCCACGTCACGCCGGACCAGGCGCGCTCGTGAAGAAAGTACGCCACCATGCCGATCGCGGCGACAGCCGCGCCGTGAGTTCATTGCCGCCGGTCATTGCGATCGACGGGCCGACCGCCTCGGGCAAGGGGACGATCGCGCAGGTCGTCGCCGAGCGGCTGGGCTTCCACTACCTCGACAGTGGGGCGCTCTACCGGCTGGTTGGCTGGCGAACCCTAAACGCGAACTGCAGGCCGGATGATGCATCCGCTGCGGCCGCTGGCACAGTCGATGGCGCCCCGCTTTGCGGCGGGCTGGTCGAACTCGATGGCGAAGACGTCACCGACGCGATCCGGTACCGAAGAGGTCAGCCGCGCCGCGTCGCAGGTCGCCGTGCATCCGCCAGTACGGCAGGCCTTGCTCGAACTGCAGCACCGCTCGCGCCGCGCGCCTGGGCTGGTGGCCGACGGGCGCGACATGGGCACCGTCGTCTTCCCCGATGCCGTGCTCAAGGTCTACCTCACGGCGAGCGTCGCGGCGCGTGCGGATCGGCGCCATAAGCAGTTGATCGAAAAAGGATTTTCGACTAACATTGCCAACCTTTCGCAGGAGCTTGAGGCGCGTGACCGGCGTGATGCCGAGCGTTCCACCGCCCCGCTGAGGCCTGCGGAAGATGCGTACCGGCTCGACTCGTCCGAACTCTCGATCGACGAAGTCGTCGCCCAGGTGTTGAACTGGTATGCGGGTCGGGGCAGCCGTCTTATGGCGGCCCAGTCGACGATCAGGCGGTTTGAAAGGCAATACAAGGTCAGCAGTACCGGGTGCAGCAGGGACGTCTCTGTTTGCGGGCGTCAGCCCGTTCAGGTTTTCCCGCTGCGTTTCTTCAACTCCGCCGAGGCGCAAGGCCGAAGCGTGAATTCATAGAGGTCATCATCAGGTTCCTACATGTCATCTGTCGCAACTCACAGCAGCAGCCCACCAGCAACGCCAGCAAGCCCGAAAGTTTTGCCGCTCTCTTCGAAGAAAGCCTGAATCGTCAGGAGATGAAGCAGGGCGAAGTGATCACCGCCGAGGTGATCCGCGTCGACTACAACTTCGTGGTCGTCAACGCCGGCCTGAAATCCGAGGCCTACATCCCGCTCGAGGAATTCAAGGACGATAACGGCCAGTTGAGCGTCAATCCGGGCGATTTCGTTTCCGTTGCCATCGAGTCGCTCGAAAACGGCTATGGCGACACGATCCTCTCGCGCGACAAGGCCAAGCGCCTGGCTGCGTGGATGAACCTCGAGAAGGCGCTCGACAGCGGTGAGCTCGTCAGCCGGAACCATCACCGGCAAGGTCAAGGGCGGTCTTACCGTCATGACCAACGGCATCCGTGCATTCCTGCCGGGCTCGCTGGTCGACACGCGGCCGGTCAAGGACACCACGCCCTTCGAGGGCAAGACACTCGAGTTCAAGGTCATCAAGCTCGACCGCAAGCGCAACAACGTCGTGGTCTCCCGCCGTGCGGTGGTCGAGGCCAGCATGGGCGAAGAGCGCGCCAAGCTGCTCGAGAACCTCAAGGAAGGTGCCATCGTCAAGGGCACGGTCAAGAACATCACCGATTACGGCGCGTTCGTCGACCTCGGCGGCATCGACGGCCTGCTGCACATCACCGACCTGGCATGGCGTCGTGTGCGTCATCCGAGCGAAGTCGTGCAGGTCGGCCAGGAGCTGACGGCCAAGGTCCTGAAATTCGACCAGGAAAAGAATCGCGTGTCATTGGGCGTGAAGCAGCTCGGCGAGGACCCGTGGGTCGGGCTCGGACGACGCTACCCGCAGGGCACGCGCCTGTTCGGCAAGGTCACGAACATCACCGACTACGGCGCGTTCGTCGAGATCGAAGCCGGCATCGAGGGCCTGGTGCATGTCTCCGAGATGGACTGGACCAACAAGAATGTCGACCCGAAGAAAGTCGTGCAGCTAGGCGACGAAGTCGAAGTCATGGTGCTCGAGATCGACGAAGAGCGCCGCCGCATCAGCCTCGGCATGAAGCAGTGCAAGCCCAATCCGTGGGACGACTTCGCTCTTCGCACAAGAAGGGCGACAAGGTGAAGGGCCAGATCAAGTCGATCACCGACTTCGGTGTCTTCATCGGCTTAAATGGCGGCATCGATGGCCTGGTGCACCTTTCGGACCTTTCGTGGAGCGAGCCGGGGGAAGAGGCGGTCCGCAAGTACAAGAAGGGCGACGAGATCGAAGCGATGGTGCTGGCGATCGACACCGAGCGCGAGCGCATTTCGCTGGGTGTGAAGCAGATGTCGGGCGATCCATTCACTAACTTCGCGGCGGGCCATGAAAAGGGCTCGGTCGTCACGGGCACGGTCAAGAGCGTCGACGCCAAGGGCGCGGTCATCGACCTCGGCGGCGACATCGAGGGCTACCTGCGAGCCTCCGAGATCGCCGCCGACCGCGTCGAGGACGCCCGCAATCACCTGAAGGAAGGTGACTCGGTTATCGCCATGATCATCAACGTCGATCGCAAGAATCGCGGGCTGAACCTGTCGATCAAGGCGAAGGACACTGCGGAAACGTCAGCGACAATGGAGCGCATGCAGGCCGAGGCGCAAACTGGCACGACCAACCTCGGGGCGCTGCTGAAGGCCAAGCTCGACACGCAAACCAAGTAGCTTCCGGAGCACTTCGTTGAAAACGATGACGAAGTCGGAGTTGATCGCGCGTCTGGCGGAACGCAATCCGCGCCTGGTCGCGCGCGATGCCGACGAAGCGGTCAACACGATGCTCGATGCGATGACCGATGCGCTGGCCACCGGCCAGCGCATCGAGATCAGGGGCTTCGGCAGTTTTGCGCTGAACTACCGTCCGCCACGCCTGGGCCGCAATCCCAAGTCGGGTGACAGGGTGCAGGTGCCCGCGAAGTATGTTCCGCACTTCAAGGCGGGCAAGGAACTGCGGGAGCGGGTCGACGGCGAAGAAGGGTCGGATACCTCCGACGGGGATGACGACTGAGACACTTATGCTCAATGGGCCGCGCAGTGCGCGGCCTTTTTTTCGTCTGCGCCGCCGCTGGCCGGCCGCTTCCATACAATTCACGTTCCGACATGAGCACCGCTGGGGGAGGCCCGAATGAGACTGCTGGCGTGGATCGTCAAGCTGGGCTTCTTCCTCCTCTTGCTCTGGTTCTCCCTCAAGAACACCACGCCGGTGCCGGTACGGCTGACATCCAGCGTGATGTGGGAGAACGTTCCGCTGATCATGGTGATGCTGACTTGCGTCGCCATGGGCGCGCTGCTGGGGGCGCTTGCGCTGGCGCTGCCGATCTACCGCATGCGGCGCGAGGTGAATCAGCTGCGGCGCGACGGACTGGCGACGAGTCCACCCGAGTCTGCGACCGATCGCATGGCGGCCGCGGCGCGCCAGTCTGGCGCGGTCGTTGAAGTTCCGGGTCAGCCGGATATTCGCTGATGGAGTTCGAGCTCTGGTATCTCGTTATTTTGCCGCTGGTGTTTGCGGCCGGCTGGTTCGGACGAGGCTTTGAGTCGCGGGCACGGGCCACTGACAACGCTGCGTTACCACGATCGTATTTCCGCGGCCTCAATCTCCTCCTGAACGACCAGCATGACAAGGCGATCGATGCGTTCATCGAGGTCGTCAGGCTGGATCCCGAGACCATCGAACTGCACCATGCGCTCGGCAACCTGTTTCGCCGTCGCGGCGAGTTCGACCGCGCGGTGCGCATCCATACCCACCTTCTTAACCGCTCCGACCTGCCGGCGCGCGCGCGCGCACAGGCGCTGTCGGAACTTGGGCAGGACTACCTGAAGGGCGGGCTGCTCGACCGCGCCGAAGACGCGTTTACGCGGCTGCTCGAGCATCGTGATCAGCGTTTCGACGCACTGCGTTCGCTGCTGCGCATCTACCAGATGGAACGCGAATGGATGAAGGCCACCGATTGCGCGCGATTGCTGGAGCGCGAAGCGGGGAGGATCACCAGGCGGCCATCGCCCATTACCACTGCGAACTGGCTGACATGGCGCTCAGTGCCGGGCAGCTCGATGAGGCGCAGCGAGCAATCGACGACGCGCTCGCAACCGACCGCAAGTCCGTGCGCGCCCTGATCCTGGCGGGCGACCTGGCGGCAAAGCGTGGCGAGCCGGCCGAGGCGCTGAAGCAATGGCAGCGAGTCGAGGCGGTGTCGCGCGATCACCTGCCGTTGATTGCCGACAAGGTGACGGCCGCACTCGACAGCCTGGGACGCAGGACCGAGGCGCTCAACTGGCTGCGGCGCGCGTTGCTGGATGTGCCGTCGATCGACATGCTCGACTGCGCACACCGTCGTGTTTTCGAATGGGAAGGGCCGGCGGCGGCGGAGTCTCTGGTCGCGGAGGAATTGCGGCGACACCCATCGCTGCTCGGATTCGAACGCCTGGCTCGGGCCCGGCTCGCGCTCAACCCCGGCGACGACGAACTGAAGGGCCTGAGCAGTTTGCTCACCGGCCACGCACGGAAGCTGGCGCGCTATCGATGCAGTCACTGTGGTTTTCGTGCGCGCGAATACCACTGGAATTGTCCCGGATGCACGAACTGGGACAGCTACCCACCGCGCCGTATCGAGGAACTCGACGGCCAATGAGGCGCGGGCCTCAGGGCCAGGCGCGCGCAGGCGACGTCCGGCCCGTCGATGCCACTATGCTTCGCCGCTTTCTTCCCGCGCCGTAGACGATGAACACGCCAACGATCGACCAGACGATAGGCAATACGCCGCTGGTACGACTGCAGCGCCTTCCGGGGGCCGACAACGTGCGCCGAGGCAACGTCATCCTCGGCAAGCTCGAAGGCAACAATCCCGGTGGTTCGGTGAAGGACCGTCCCGCGTACTCGATGATCCGGCGTGCCGAGGAACGTGGCGAGATCCGGCCCGGCGATCGCCTGATCGAAGCGACCAGTGGCAACACCGGAATCGCGCTGGCGATGATTGCTGCCATGAAGGGCTACCGCATGACATTGATCATGCCGGACAACCTGTCGAGCGAGCGGCGCGCGAGCATGGCGGCGTTTGGCGCGGAACTGATCCTGACGCCTGCGAGCAAGGGTGGGATGGAATTCGCCCGCGATCTGGCGATGCAGATGCAGGCCGACGGCAAGGGTCGCGTGCTCGATCAGTTCGCCAATGCCGACAATCCGCGCGCGCACTATGAAAGCACCGGCCCGGAGATCTGGCGCGACACCGATGGGTCCATCACGCACTTTGTCAGCGCGATGGGGACGACCGGGACCATCATGGGTGTGGGCCGCTACCTGAAGGAGCGTAACCCGGCGATCCAGATCATCGGCGCACAGCCTGCCGAAGGCTCGCACATACCGGGCATCCGCAAGTGGCCCGAAGCCTATCTGCCCAGGATCTACGATCCAGCCGGCGTCGACCGGCTTGAATTCGTATCGCAGGCCGAGGCCGAGGATATGGCGCGGCGCCTGGCCACGGAGGAAGGTATCAGTGGCGGCCCCTCGGCCGGGGGAGCCTGCCTGATTGCGCTGCGAGTTGCGGCCGAGGCCGAAGGCGCGACGATCATCTTTGTTGTCTGCGACCGCGGAGACCGCTACCTCAGCACAGGCATTTTTCGTGGCTAGGCAGTTGCCCTAGGCGCATGAGATCCGATACTGCAGGTGTTCGGCCTTCAGGCCTTGCTGGCTGTCGTCGATCCGCGGCGTGAACTGCGTGGGCGATGGGGCCACTCTCCAGTGGTCCAGAAGCGCTCCAGCTTTCGAGTGCCGGTGGCGCAGTCCATGCCGTTGCGTTCGAGCCATTGGTCGTCGTAACACGTTTCCGAGTAGCGCTCGCCACCGTCGCAGATGAGTGTCACGACGGCGCCCGTTTGCCCGTCCAGCGTCATCTCGCTCATCAACTCCGCGCAGGCGAACAAGGCCGTTCCGGTCGAGGGTCCGACGCGACGTCCCAATACCCGTTCGAGGAAGCGTGCTGCGGCAAACGAGTCGGCGTCTGCTACGCGGATCGACCGATCGATCACGTGCCGGTTGAAGCTCGGCTCCACGCGCGGCCGACCGATGCCTTCGATGCGCGAGGCGGCGTTCAGGGTCCGCGTGGCATCGCCGTCTGCACAGTATTCGTGGAAGACCGAGTTTTCCGGATCGGCCAGGCAGATCCGGGTCGGATGCCGCTGGTAACGCGCGTAGCGGCCGATCGTGGCGCTGGTCCCCCCGGTGCCGGCACCGACCACGATCCAGGTCGGGATCGGAAAGGGCTCGTCCTTCATCTGCGCGAAGATCGATTCGGCGATGTTGTTGTTACCGCGCCAGTCCGTCGCGCGCTCGGCGTAGGTGAACTGATCCATGTAGTGGCCGCCGGTGCGGCGCGCCAGCTCCGCAGCTTCTGCGTACATGGCCCCCGGTTCGGCGACGAGTTGGCAGCGTCCGCCGTGAAACTCGATGAGGCCGATCTTCTCGCGCGACGTGGAGCGTGGCATGACGGCCACGAACGGCACGCCGATGAGCCGGGCGAAATAGGCCTCGGATACGGCGGTCGATCCCGATGAAGCCTCCACGACTGTCGTGTCCGGGCCGATCAGCCCGTTGCACAGGCCGTAGAGGAAGAGCGAACGCGCCAGACGGTGCTTCAGGCTGCCCGTCGGGTGAACCGATTCGTCCTTAAGATAGAGCGGGCAGCCAGGAATGCCTGGCACAGCGACCCGCAGCAAGTGGGTGTCGGCCGATCGCGTGTAGTCCGCCTCGATGCGGCGGACGGCCTCGTCACACCATGCACGCCGCGACGTCAAGGGTCGCACTCCTCGCTGCCCAGTGCGTTGTCAGGCGGCAGCGACCGGGATCTTGCCGATCTTCGCCTGCCACTCACGCGGCCCAGTCTGGTGCACGGACGTGCCGTCGGCGCTCACCGCAACCGTGACCGGCATGTCCCTGACGTCGAACTCGTAGATCGCTTCCATGCCGAGGTCGCCGAACGCCAGCACCTTTGCCGACTTGATCGCCTTGGCCACCAGGTACGCCGCACCGCCGACGGCCATCAGATAGGCGCTCTTGTGCTTGCGGATCGCTTCGATCGCGGCCGGGCCGCGCTCGGACTTGCCGATCATCGCGATGAGTCCGGTTTGCGCCAGCATCATCTCGGTGAACTTGTCCATGCGCGTGGCCGTGGTCGGGCCTGCAGGGCCGACGACTTCGTCGCGCACCGGATCGACCGGGCCGACGTAGTAGATCACGCGATTGGTGAAATCCACCGGCAGCTTCTCGCCCTTGGCCAGCATCTGCTGAATGCGCTGATGCGCCGCATCGCGGCCGGTGAGCATCTTGCCGTTGAGCAGCAGCGTCTGGCCCGGCTTCCACGACGCGACTTCCGCCTTCGTCAGCGTGTCGAGGTTGACGCGCTGGCTCTTCTTCACGTCCGGCTGCCAGTTGACGTTGGGCCAGGTGTCGAGCGGCGGCGGGTCGAGATAGACCGGCCCCGATGCCGTCGAGCACGAAGTGGGCATGGCGCGTGGCGGCGCAATTGGGAATCATCGCCACCGGCTTGCCCGCCGCGTGCGTCGGATACATCTTGATCTTGACATCGAGCACGGTGGTCAAGTCCGCCGAGCCCCTGCGCGCCGATGCCGAGCGCGTTGACCTTGTCGTACAACTCGACGCGCAGCTTCTCGGCGTCGGTCTTCGGACCGCGCGCGATCAGCTCCGTCATGTCGATGTCGTCCATCAGCGACTTCCTTGGCCATCGACATCGCCTTTTCCGCCGTGCCGCCGATGCCGATGCCGAGCAGGCCCGGCGGGCACCAGCCGGCACCCATCGTCGGCACGGTCTTCAGCACCCAGTCGACGATCGAATCGCGACGGATTGAGCATGACGAACTTGCTCTTGTTTTCCGAGCCGCCGCCCTTGGCGGCCACCGTCACTTCGACGGTGTCGCCCGGCACGATCTGTACGTTGATCACCGCCGGCGTGTTGTCCTTGGTGTTCTTGCGGGCGAATTCCGGCGGATCGACGACCGAGGCGCGCAGCTTGTTGTCCGGATTGAGGTAGCCGCGGCGCACGCCTTCGTTGATCGCGTCCTCGAGCGAGCCGCTGAACCCTTCCCAGCGCACGTCCATGCCGACCTTGAGGAACACGTTGACGATGCCGGTGTCCTGGCAGATCGGGCGGTGCCCCTCGGCGCACATCTTCGAGTTGGTGAGGATCTGCGCGATCGCATCCTTGGCCGCCGGACTCTGCTCGGTCTCGTAGGCGCGCGCGAGGCTGCGTGATGTAGTCGGCCGGGTGGTAGTAGCTGATGTACTGCAGCGCGGCCGCGACACTTTCGATCAGGTCGGCCTGGCGGATCGTGGTCATAGTGGGATCCTTGTCGTAATGGCGCTCTTCGTTCAGTGCCTGACCTTCGCAGCTTTCTCGCCCGGGAACATGATGCGATCCGTCGCGGCGATCGTCATCGCCGAGAACAGGAACGTAATGAGGATCGTCGTCTGCGCGATCAGCACCTCGTCCGAATAGTTCGCCGCGTTGATGAAGGTCTTCAGCAGGTGGATGGAGCTTATCCCGATGATGGCGGTGGCCAGCTTGACCTTGAGCACACTCGCGTTCACATGCGATAGCGATTCAGCCTGGTCGGGATGCGGAATCGGGCGGATGTTGGCAGCGTCGGCAATCGGGAACGACATGGAGATCAGGTCGGTACGGGTAACCCGAGCATTTTATCCAGCTGCAGTGACCGGTTCGTCGCCCACTTGAGTTTGGCGCGGGTGACTCCAACTAGCGAACACTTACCTGGTCGGTCTGTCCAAGGCCTTGATTAGGAAAGAGTAAACGTCAGGGAGCAGGCAATGTAGGCTTGCGGGCAAACGCGTATGGAGATTGCCACGGCCGATTGGATAGACTTGCGGCCGTCCGAACTGTCCCTTCTTTCTGGAGAAACTATGAAACGCATCGCGCTGTTCGTCCTGACGAACCTTGCGATCATGATTGTGCTGATGGTGTTCCTGACCGTGCTGTCGGCGGTATTCGGGATCAACTTCAATGTCGGCGGCAGGTCACTGAATCTGGGTGGCCTGGCGATCTTCTCGCTGGTCGTGGGCTTCACCGGCGCCATCATTTCGCTGCTGATGTCGAAGCCGATGGCGAAATGGAGCACCGGCGCGCAGGTCATCCGCCAGCCCGTCGAATGCGATGGAATCCTGGCTGGTCGACACGGTTCGCCGTCACGCAGAGAAAGCAGGCATCGGAATGCCCGAAGTCGCGGTCTACGACGGGGAGCCGAATGCCTTCGCCACCGGCGCGTTCAAGAACTCGGCGCTGGTTGCCGTCTCGACCGGCCTGCTGCAATCGATGAGCAAGGAGGAGGTCGAGGCCGTGCTGGCGCACGAGATCTCCCATGTGTCCAACGGCGACATGGTGACGATGACTCTGCTGCAGGGCGTGATGAACACCTTCGTCGTGTTCCTGTCGCGCGTCATCGGATACTTCGTCGACCGCGTCCTGCTGCGCAACGAGAGCGACGCGCCCGGGATCGGTTTCTTCCTGACGACGATCGTGCTCGACATCGCACTCGGCTTCCTCGCGGCGATCATCGTGGCCTGGTTCTCGCGCCGGCGTGAGTTCCGGGCTGACGCCGGTTCGGTGGCGCTGCTGGGCTCCAACCGGCCGATGATCAACGCGCTGGCGCGGCTGGGCGGCATGGAGCCGGGCCATTTGCCGCAGGCGGTGCAGACGATGGGCATCTCTGCGCCCGGCGGCATGATGGCGCTGTTCTCTAGCCATCCGCCGATCGAGCAGCGTATCGCGGCACTGCAGGCAATGGCTCGCTGAGCCAGGCGCAGACGCGATGCAAAGGGCCGGCGCGAGCCGGCCCTTTGTTCTTGTGGTCGACATCAGTCCACTCCGCAAGCACGGTTTCGGGTGACAATGCCTGCCGTTCCGAGGAGTGGACGGGTGGATTCATCTTCAGGCGCGCACCCCGGTGCCCACGTGCACGCGCACGCGCAAGCCGCTGGGCACCATGTTTCGCTGGGCCGATGGGAGTTCCCCATCGAAATCCTGGTTGTCGCCAACCTCATTGCGCTCGCGTTCGAGACGCTGCCCACGCTGTCGCCATTCTGGCGGCAGGCCTTCTGGATTTTCGAAGTCTTCTGCGCGTTCGTCTACACGGTCGAGTATGGCGTCCGGCTTTACCTTGCCCGACCGCGCCTGAAGTACGTGACTTCGTTCTACGGGATCATCGATTTGCTGGCGATTGCGCCGTTCTATCTGATGGCGGCCTTCAACTTTCAGGCCGTACGAGCGTTTCGCCTCCTGCGGCTGTTGCGCCTGTTCAAGCTCGTTCGCTACACGCACGCCGTGACCCGCTTCAGTCGCGCGTTTGCGATCGCCCGGGACGACCTGGTGCTCTTCGGCGTGATTGCCCTGATCGTGCTGTATCTGTCGGCCATCGGAATATTCCACTTCGAGCACGATGCCCAGCCGGAGAAGTTTTCGTCGGTATTCGATAGCCTGTGGTGGGCCGTTGTCCACGCTGACAACGGTTGGCTACGGCGACGTCTATCCGATCACGGCGGGAGGCCGGCTCTTCACCTTCATCGTTCTGGTGCTCGGACTCGGCGTCATCGCGGTGCCCTCGGGCCTGCTCGCCTCGGCACTGTCGCGGGTACGGGCGGAGGAGGTGGCCGCAAAAGCCGCGGCGACCGAGCGCGCCCAGGAACGACAGTGGTCCGACTGAGTCCGGAGAATCCAACCCCGGGGCTGCGAGCTCAATGCCTGGCAACGCGGCGCTTTGCTTCCGCGCATGCCAGCCATGCGAGCATGCCGGCCGCGATGGCAAGCGCCAGCGTAGCGGCTTCCCAGAAGCCCGGCGCACCGCGCGGTGCGCCAACCGGCGTGGAATTGAACGCAATCCACGCGCCTCCGCCGAGTCCCAGCGCCCATAGGGCCACGCCGTAGATGACCATGGGCCAGAAGGTCTGCCGGTAACCGCGCAGGATGAAGGTGCTCATGCCCTGAACCGCGTCGAACACGTGAAAAAGCACCGCGAATCCGATCAGCGACAGTGCCATCGCTTTGACGCCTGGGTCAGCGGTGTAGAGCCCGACTACTTCGCCGCGCAGCAGACCAAAGCAACAGCGCCACGAAGAGCGCGATACCCAGTGCCGAGGCGCAGGCCGCGCCGCGCGGCGCCGAGTGCCACGCGCGGCGCATCGCTGCCAAGCGCCTGGGCCACCAGCACACTGGTGGCAACACCGAGGGAAAGCGGAACCATGAAGAGGATGGCAACAAGGTTGGCAACGATCTGATGGCCCGCCACCGAGGTCGCGCCCAAGCGGGCGATAAGGACCGCCATGAAGGTGAAACTGGTGACTTCGAACAGCGTCGACAGACCGATCGGGAGGCCCAGCTTGAGCAGCTCACGCAGACTGGGCCAGCGCGGTCCGTGAACCGCGGCGCTGCGGAAGCGATCGTAGAAGGGATCGAAACGCCAGACTGCGAGGCTCAGCGCGAGCGCGAGCCACGCCAGGATGGCGGTCGCGACGCCGGCGCCGGCTCCGCCCATCGCATCGATGGGCCCCCAGCCGTACATGAAGGCTGCATTCAGCGGCGCCTTCAATGCGAGCACGGCCAGGTTGATCGCCATCGTGACCTTCGGTCGCGACACCGCGGCATTTAGCGCCACGAACACTCGTGTCGCCAACCCGGCAGGCAGCCCGAATGCCACGGCCTGCAGGTAGGTCGACGTGATCGCCGCCACGGCGCCTTCGACCCCGGCGACGCGGGTCCAGAAACCGGTCGCAAGCACGCACGGCAAGGCGACCAGCAGCAGCAGTCCCGCGAGCCAGAGCGCCTGCTGTAGAGTCGTCGCCGATCGCGCGCCAGCGCTGGGCACCGTAGTGATGTCCCGCAATGGGCGACAACGCCTGCAACACCGCCATGAAGCCGATGTAGACGGTGACGTAGATGCTGGACGCGATCGCGACACCCGCCATGTCGTCGGGTGAGAGCCGGCCGGCCATGATGGCGTCGATCGTCGCGTTGCCGACGACCGCGAGGTTGGCGATGAAAAGTGGCCATGCCAGTCGCAGCAGCGCGCGCATGGAAGCGTCTGGCGGGCTCAGCCGCGCAGGGGCACTCATGAAGGATGGATCGTCGTTCCGGGTACGTCAGTCCCGACGCCGCACCCAGATACGGTACGTCTCGTCATAGCCGCGCCCGGCGCGTCAGCTCGTAGGCCTTGTCCCAGGCGCCGGCGGGAGGCGCATCGTCGTCGAGCGCTGCGTTTGCTGTCGCGCTGCAGGGCCACGCGGCACAACCCGGCATCTGCGGGCGTCTCGAAGCGGATCTTGCCGTGAAACCCCAGCATCGCACGCGTCGCCGGCGGCAGACCGATCGGCTGGACACATGTATCGGCGCCGACGCGGCGTATCTGCGCCGCAAGGTCCGCGGCAATCGGGGCCTGCGTACGAGCGTGGTCGATAGCGCGCGCGAACAATGCGATCGCAACGACCCACATCACGCGAGAGGCCCGTGGCGGCAATGAACGGCCCCGTCCACAGCATTGGCGGCCTGACACGCACGCGCCACACGACGATCGCAATCCAGGTGAGGGTCGCCACGACGGCCAGGAGCAGCGGCCAGAACCGGAATGTGGGTTCGAAGCCGGGAGCAAGCTGTTGCAGCGGAGCAGCCAGGCCGCGTGAGCGACCCTGCCATCCAGGCGCCGAAAGTCAGCCAGGCTGCGACCAGCGCAAGACTGAACACCGCGAGCGAGAACCAGTCGATGGCATCTTCGGCAGAGCGCTTCAGTGACGATGCGCCGAAGGTGGCGAGCACGACCAGCGCCGGAACGGCGATCAGGAATTCGCGATCGCTGGGTGCGGTCGACAGTAGCGATGCCGTCAGCCCAGCGGCCAAGATCAGCAGTGGCAGGGCAATGTGCGGACGACGGACGAAGTGACGCCATGAATAGATGGTCCAGAACGCAAACGGCCACAGCGGCCACGCATACCACCCGAAGTTGCGCACGATCCAGGTGAGGTTGTCACTGGCCGGCAGGCCGACCGTCGTGCGGTTCCACTGCCACCAATCGGCGAAGTAGGCTTCGGCCTCCGCCGGGTGGTTCAAGTGTGCGCCGACCGGCCACAGCGCGAAGACGACGATTGCAAGCAGCGCGATCAGCAGCGCACGCGGCGCGCGCCGCTCACCGTACGAGAGTGTGAACGCAATGGCAGCGGCGAGCATCACACTCGACGGCAACAGGCCGCGCGTCAATGCTATGGCGCCGATGGCGAGCCCGGCCGCGGCGGAGCCTTTCCACGGATCGTCGAGCGCGAATAGCGAGACCAAACATCGCAATGCAGACGAGTGCGAGCAGCGCAGGTTCGGCGCCGGTTTCGTGCACCCGCACCAGCACGCCGAAGGTGGCTGTCAGGAAGAGCACCGATAGGTCGGCCAGCATCCGGCCGTAGTCGCGCGGCGTGGCCTCGCCGCCGAAGGCGAGCGCCACGGGCTGCGCTTCTTCGCGCCGCGCGAGGCGGTAGGCCGCGTACCACAGCGCCCACATGCCGATCAGGTACCAGAAGACGGTGACCAGGCGCGCCGCGGTGATGGCCCCGAGCCACGGCCCCAGCAGTTGCGCAAAGATCGCACCCAGCCAGAACGGCAAGGGCCCTTCCTCTGCCAGGGGTACGCCGGTGATCGCCGGGCAACCACCAGCCCGATGCCGGACCCGGAGGCCATGTTCCAGACCACGCCAAAGGCTCCGGCGTCCTCGGCGCTCCAGGGATCTCGACCCCAGAGGCCCGGGACGATGTAGGCAGCGAGTACCGCGAACAACGCCCAGCGGGTCAACTTGGCCGCAGCGGCCGCCGTGACGCGCGATGGGGACAGTCGCTGTTCGAAGCTCATGAAGGTTGGAGACGCCGGACCGCAACAAAAAAGGCAGCCGAAGCTGCCTTTCATTTCAGTGGCTCGGCTGTCACCTTAGCGGCGGCGTGCCTTGGCAGCTGTTGCCTGCGCCGCCGCGGCGTTGACGGCTTCGGACTTGGCAGCAAACTTCTGGCGGAATTTTTCCACGCGGCCTGTTTCGACGATACGCGTCTGCGCCCCCGTATAGAACGGATGCGATTCCGACGACGTGTCGAGCTTGAACAGCGGATAGGTCTTGCCGCTCATCTCGATCGTCTCGCGCGTCTGCAGCGTCGAGCGCGTGATGAACTTGAAGTCGTTCTGCATGTCCTGGAAGACGACTTCGCGATATTCGGGGTGGATGCCTTGCTTCATTGCTTTGCCTCGTTGTGGGCCGCCCGATCGAGGGGTGACTGGGGCTCGTCTCACCCTCTGTCTGCCTCGACCACGGTCCCGTTTTTCGGAAACCGCGCATTATCCGGAATTTCAGCGCCCCGGGCAACCTGCGGCGCTTGCAAGTCTTTGTTATCAAAAAGATCGTGTGGCTTTGCCACCGATCTTTTTCCGCCTAATTGCGCGAAAGTAGATTTGCGCTTCCGCGCGCAGCGCTACCCGCCCCGCCGCATCATGTCGAAGAACTCGGCGTTGTTCTTGGTCGCCTTCATCTTGTCGAGCAGGAACTCCATCGCCTCGATCTCGTCCATGCCGTAGAGGAGCTTCCGCAGGATCCAGACCTTCTGCAGGACGTCGGGCTTGAGCAGTTGTTCTTCCTTGCGGGTGCCCGAGCGGTTGACGTTGAGCGCCGGGTAGACACGCTTTTCGGCCAGCCGGCGCTCCATGTGGATTTCCATGTTGCCGGTGCCCTTGAACTCCTCATAAATGACGTCGTCCATGCGCGAGCCGGTGTCGATCAGCGCAGTGGCGATGATCGTGAGCGAGCCGCCTTCCTCGATGTTGCGCGCGGCGCCGAAGAAGCGCTTCGGGCGCTGCAGCGCGTTGGCGTCGACGCCGCCGGTCAGCACCTTGCCGGAGGCCGGCACGACCGTGTTGTAGGCGCGTGCCAGGCGCGTGATCGAATCGAGCAGGATCACGACGTCCTTCTTGCTCTCCGCCAGGCGCTTGGCCTTTTCGATGACCATCTCGGCCACCTGCACGTGGCGGGTGGCCGGCTCGTCGAAGGTCGACGCAACGACCTCGCCGCGCACGGAGCGCTGCATCTCGGTGACTTCCTCGGGCCGCTCGTCGATCAGCAGCACGATCAGCACGACGTCGGGGTGATTGGCCGCGATTGCGTGCGCGATGTGCTGCATCAGCACGGTCTTGCCGCTCTTCGGGCTCGCCACCAGCAGGCCGCGCTGTCCCTTGCCGATCGGCGCGATGATGTCGATCAGGCGGCCGGTGATGTTCTCTTCGCCCCGCATGTCGCGCTCGAGAATCAGCGGCTGGTTTGGAAACAGCGGCGTCAGGTTCTCGAACAGGATGCGGTGCTTGGTTGCCTCCGGCGCGACGCCGTTGACCTTGTCGACCTTGACCAGCGCGAAGTAGCGCTCGCCGTCCTTCGGGGTTCGAACCTCGCCTTCGATCGAGTCGCCGGTGTGCAGGTTGAAGCGCCGGATCTGCGACGGCGAAATGTAGATGTCGTCGGTGCTCGCGAGATAGGACGTCTCGGGCGAGCGCAGGAAGCCGAAGCCGTCGGGCAGCACTTCGAGCGTGCCGTCGCCGAAGATCTGCTCGCCACTTTTGGCGCGCTTCTTCAGGATCGCGAACATCAGCTCCTGTTTGCGCATCCGGTTGGCGTTGTCGATCTCGAGGCCGGTGGCCATTTCGAGCAGTTGCGAGACGTGCTGGGCTTTTAGTTCTGACAGGTGCATAGGGACAACCGGAGGAGTAGTGGGGCGCCCTTTGACTGTTTCGGGCGCCCGCGGGGCGGACGGGCCGGCGAATGCCGGCCCGGATGACGATCAGATGTTGCTGTCGATGAACGCGGTAAGTTGGGACTTGGACAATGCGCCGACCTTGGTGCCGACCACGGCACCATTTTTGAACAGCATCAGCGTCGGAATGCCACGGATGCCGTACTTGGCCGGCGTCGACTGGTTCTCGTCGACGTTGAGTTTGGCCACGGCGATCTTGCCGCCGTATTCCTTGGAAACTTCATCCAGGATCGGCGCGATCATGCGGCAGGGTCCGCACCATTCGGCCCAGTAGTCCACCAGGACCGGGGTGTCGGACTTGAGGACGTCCTGCTCGAAGCTGGAGTCGCTGATGTACTTGATGTCGCTCATTTGGGTCCTTCTGGCGCCACGCGGTGCGCGCAAACACAAGGATGGGAATATGGGGATGGTGGGGCCGGGGCACAACCCCGGTTGGCGGGGCGGCAGGCTCGAATCGGGGGCTATGGTAACACTGCGGCCGGGTTTTGCACGGGATTTCGGGAAGCGACGGGTTTCTACAATCGCCCGATGACGTTCGAACAGCTGAGGCGTTGCCCGCCGACGCGCGATTCTGGCCCGCCGCCGGTCGGGCGCGTGCGTGACTTCGCGGCACGCAGCGGCGCACCGCAACAGCGCTTGCAGGGCATTCATTGGCTGGTTCCCGGTGGCTCAGGATGCGCCTGCTGGCGCGTCAGCGCGTTGCGACACGCGCTCGGGAGCATCGCCTTTATTCCTCCGCGCATCGCGCCACTGGCTGCCTGGCTGGGTCGCGGGTTGGGAGCAGGGACTGCGGCCCGCGCCGAACTCTACGCGGCGCTGCGCGGCAACGCCTGGGTGCGCGAGGCGTTCGGCGAACAGCCGGCGACGCTTTGGTCGCTCGCGCGCGACGTGACGCAGCTCAGTGATGAACTCACTTGGGCCGCGATCGAAGGTCCTGCTGCATTCGAAGGGCGCCTCGAAGCCAGCCTGGCACGTCATTTTCATCGTCGCGCGGCGCGCGCACTGAGGCCGCAGGCGCAACTGATCTTGCAACTCTGGCGTGCGCGACGAGGCGCGGAAGACGGCGCGGCCGGCGCCTGGCGCGAACTCGCGGCGCGCGCCGCGCAGGCTTCGGAGCCGCTGGTGTATCTGTCGTCGCTTGCCATGCCTGCGCTGCCGGACTCCGGACTGGCGACGTGGGAGCGAGCCTTCCTCGATCGTTGGTCCGAGCGCGCCCCCGTACTGTGGCTGGCTCCCGACATTGCCACCGCCCTGCGAGCCCGACCGCTGCTCGCTGCGGCATGGCCCGAGGTCGCAGGGCGCCGAAAGCGACGTTCCGATTGCAGCTCAGGGCCGATGCCGTGCGCGACGCCGAGGCCGCGCAGAGTGCCCCATTGGCGCTACTCGGCGCGGAGTCGCTGGAGGAAGAAGCAACTTCGGTGGCGCAGCAGGTCCTTGCCTGGCGTCGCGCGGGCATCGAATCGATCGGCCTCGTGGCGCTTGATCGTCTGACCGCGCGTCGGGTTCGGGCGCTGCTCGAACGCGCTCAGGTCAGCGTGCGCGATGAAACCGGCTGGCGACTTTCGACGACCAGTGCCGCCGCGTCCGTCATGCGCTGGTATGACCTTGTCATGGACGATCTGTACTGGCGCGATCTGCTGGACTGGCTCAAGTCGAGCTTCACGTTGTCGAATCGACCGAACAAGGCCCAGGAGATCCTGGCATTCGAACGCGCAATCCGCACCCGTGGCGCGCTTCAGGGCGCACGCGCGATGAGGCTGGCGCTGGCGGACCTCGATCCCGAGGGGTCATCGCTGCCCGCAGCAGGCGCGCGCGAAGTGCTGGCGATCCTCGAGGAACAGGTTCGGGCGACGCGCCGCGCCGAGGCGACCCTCGTCTCTCACGCCCGTGCCCTGCAGGCCTCGCTGGAAGTGCTCGGCATGCGCGCTGCACTCGCCGCCGACCCGGTGGGCCGCGAAGTATTGCGCGAAATCGATGTGCTTGCCTCCGAGCTGGGCGCCGCCGGGGGCCGGGCTCGCGTCGAGGAGTTTCGCGCGCTGCTCGCGGCGCGGTTCGAAGAGGCGGCCTATGTGGACCGTGAAGTTGTCTCCCCGGTAACGATGGTGTCGCTGTCAGCCGCGGCGCTGCGCGGCTTCGAGGCGGTGGTGCTGATCGGTGCCGACGCCGAGCACTTGCCGACGGCGCCCGGCGAACTGCTGTTCATTTCCAACGATGTCCGCGCGGAACTGGGGCTTGCCACCACCGAATCGGCACTGCGCGGACAGGCGAGTCAACTGGCAGCAGTGCTGGCGAACACGCCTCACGTCATCGCGACGTGGCGCCGATGCCAGGGCGATGAACCGAACTCCCTGTCGCCGCTGCTCGAACGGCTGCGTATTGTCGTTGAACGGGCGACCGGCAACGGCCTTGCACGCCCCTTCGAGCGGGACTCCTTCGAGGTCGAGCCGCTTGAGCTCGAGTGTCCCGCGCCGAGCGCCGGACCACTGTTGCCAGCGCGTCTGTCGGCCAGCGGCTTGCAGAGTCTGGTGGACTGTCCGTACCAGTTCTATGCGCGCCGACTGCTCCGGCTGGAAGCTCTGGAGGATGTACTCGAAGCCCCTGGCAAGCGCGAGTTCGGAGAAGCACTGCACGAGGTGCTGCGTCGCTTCCATGGGCAATGGGGAAACGCCGACCTCGCAGCCGAGGCCCCGGACAGTCTGCGCCAGAGCCTGGTCCGGCACGCGCACGACGTCTTCGCGCGAAACAGAGAGCGGATGCCCGGGCTGCTCGCGTTCGAGCGTCGCTTCCTTGGTCTCGTCGACGACTACATCGTCTGGGCGCAGCGGCACAGCGGCACGGGCTGGCGCTGGTCCGCTGCCGAGCACGCACTCACGCGCACGCTGGTGCTCGACGACGGGCGTGAAGTGGAGTTGACGGGCCGCCTCGACCGTATCGATACGAACGGCGACGGCGACGTGATGGTGCTCGACTACAAGGCGCGCGCTGCCGATGAACTTCGAAGTCGACTGAAGACTCCCGGCGAGGATATCCAGCTGCCCTTCTATGGACTGCTGCTGCAGGGTGCGGCGCTTGCGAGTGGCGAGGCGAGCGCCGCCTACGTCTCCTTCGACCGCGGTCGGGTGGACGCGAGCGGGGTGCATGTGATCACGCCGGCGCAGCCGTTTGCGCCACTGGTCGACGAGGTCGGGACACGACTGCGTGGCGACCTGCAGCGCATCGCAGGAGGCGCGCCGCTGCCGGCGCTCGGCCGCCCGGCAACGTGCGAATACTGCGAAATGCGGGGCCTGTGCCGGCGCGACTACTGGGAGCACGACGAGGAAGTCGGGCCATGAGCGACTACCTCGCAGACGACCGGCCGATCAACGAGGCGCGAGTTCACGCGTCGGGCCTGCGACCCGCAGGCGAGCGTTGTTGTCGAGGCATGCGCGGGTAGCGGCAAGACATGGCTGCTCGTGGCCCGGATCGTCCGTGCGCTGCTGGCCGGAGTCGCGCCGGCCGAGATCCTCGCGATCACATTCACGCGGCGGGCAGCACAGGAAATGCGCGCACGCCTGCTGCGCGCCCTGCAGGAACTCGCTCAGGGCAGTGACGATGCGATCCATGAGTTCCTTGTCCAGCGCGGGCTCGACGCAGTCGCAGCGCGGGCCGCCGTCGGCTCCGCCCGTTCGCTTTACGAGCGCGTCGTCACCGCGCGCGTGCCGGTGACCATCGAGACCTTCCACGGATGGTTCTGGCAGCTGATCGCACGCGCACCTCTGGGCGCCGGAGTACCGTTCGCGCCGACCCTGCTCGAAAGCGCCGAGCGCGTGCGGGTGGATGCCTGGCTGCATTTCACGGCGATGCTGGTGCGTGACGAACACGCCGAAGCACGGGCCGCGTGGGAGTGGCTCGTTGACGAGATCGGTGACGTCTCGGCACGCAGGCTGCTGATGCAATTTCTGCACAAGCGTGCCGAGTGGTGGAGCTTTGCCGCAGGCGACGAGGAGGCAGCGTTCATGCGCGCGCTGACGCCGCTGCGCGCGGCTGGCGATGTAGACCCCATCGTCCGGGTGCGCGCGCCGGAAGTCGTCACGGCGCTGCAGACTCTGGTGGACCTCTGGCGATCGATCGAATTGCCAGGAGTCCGGATTGCAAGGGCGATCGATGCGGCGCAACGCTGGCTGCGATCGCCGGATCCTCGACCGGGACGAGACTTCCTCGGCGGTGTGCCACGTGGTGCTGACCAAGGATCTCGGTCCGCGCGAACTTCTCTTGCCCGCCAGGATCGCCCGCAAGCTGAGCGGACCCGGACGTCGGGCGATACGCTGCGGCGCACTTCTTTCTCACCGGATATTTGCTTGACCTGAACGAGCAGCGCAAGACGTGGCGAGCGCTGCGGCTCAACGAGGCCGGCCTGACGTGCGGCCGCCTGCTGGTCGGGGCCTACCAGCGCCTGAAGGAGCAGCAGCAGGCGCTCGATTTCACTGACCTCGAGTGGCACGCGCACCGCCTGCTCGCGGACCCCGACAATGCGGCCTACATGCAGGTCCGCCTCGATGCACGCTATCGCCATGTCCTGCTCGACGAGTTCCAGGACACCAATCCGCTGCAGTGGCAGGTGCTTCAGTCCTGGCTTGCAGCGTACGGCTTGTTCGACGACAGCGAAGGTGCTGCGCTCAGCGATCGGCCGCGCGTGTTCATCGTTGGCGACCCGAAGCAGTCGATCTACCGCTTCCGCCGCGCCGAGCCGCGCGTGTTCGACGCTGCGAGGGAGTTGCTACACCGCGACTTCGCCGCGACCCACCTTCGAACCAATGTCACGCGGCGCAACGCAGGAACGATCGTCGAGGTGCTCAACCGGACGATGCCAGGCGGCAATCCGCTCTTTCAGGCCCAGGGCACGCATTCCCGCCTCGGCGGCGCCTTTGTGCTGCTGCCGCTTGCCGAGCCGGATCCGATGACGGAGGGCAACGTCAGTACGCAGTCCCTGCGCGACGTGCTTACGATTCCACGCCACGAGCCTGACCACGAGGCGCGCTATCGCGAAGGGCGGGTGCTGGCCAACGAGATTGCGCACTGGGTGGAGCGCACGCGGGTTCCGCTGGACGATGGGGGCACCCGTGCGGCCCGATGGTCGGACGTCTTCGTTCTCGTCCGTCGTCGCACGCACCTGGCGGCCTACGAACGGGCGCTGCGCGATGCGGGGTTGCCCTTCGTCAGCGACAGGCGCGGTGGACTACTGACGACACTCGAGGCCGAAGACCTCGTCGCGCTGCTCGATTTCCTGACCTCGCCGTTCGCGGACCTGCGCCTGGCTCATGCATTGCGCTCGCCGGTGTTCGGCTGCAGTGATACTGACCTGATGTGCCTGGCCGCGGCAAACGGCGCGAGTTGGTGGGAACGCCTGCAGGAACTGGCGGCGGACGCGTCTGCCGAACTGCTGCGTGCGCGGCAACTGCTGCAGTGGTGGCTTGACCTGGCCGGCGTGCTGCCGGTGCACGACCTGCTCGACCGGATCTATCACGAAGGCGATGTACGTCGCCGCTACGCGGCGGTGGCGCCGGCGGCGTTGCACGCGCAGGTGCAGGCCAACCTAGATGCCTTCATTGCGCTCGCTCTGGCCGTCGATGCCGGCCGCTACCCGAGTCTGCCGCGCTTCATCGATGAACTGGCGAGCCTCAAGCGTTACGCCACCGACGAAGCCCCGGATGAAGGTGCGGCCAATGCGGGCGATGCGCTGCGCGTGATGACGATCCATGGGGCCAAGGGGCTGGAGGCCGAGATCGTCGTGCTCGCAGACGCCCACGCGCGCGCAGCGCCGGAGGGCGAGGGCGTGCTGGTCGTATGGCCGCCGGAGGCTGCGACGCCGCGGCATGTCTCGCTCGTTGCGCGCGGCGAGGCGGCTGCACCGGACCCGGTACGAGCCGCCTGGTTTGCCGAGGAGGACGCACAGCGGCAGCAGGAAGACTGGAACCTGCTGTACGTCGCCGCCACGCGCGCGCGCCAGGTGCTGCTCGTTTCGGGAACTGCGCCGACACGCGGAACCCTGGACGACACCTGGTACATGCGACTGCAGGCGGCAGAGGCGCTGTCGGCCGGCGCGGCACCCGCGCAGCGGATCGTGCCGCCGTCGGCGCAACGCCGGGTGCAGGACTTCCTGCCCGAGCCGCTGCCCACGGGGCAGCGACTGGCAACGCAGTTCGACAGTGAGGAGATGCGCCTCGGCCGAGCCTGGCACGCGGCTTCTGGAGCACGATGACGCGGTAACGATGGACGCCATCGCTCGCGCCAATTTGCTGACGCCGGATCAGGCTGAGAGCGCGCCTGGCTGCCGCGCGGCGCGTCCGGCACACATGGCCGCAGTTCTTTAGAAGTCCGGGGGAGGCGGAACTCGAACTCGTGGCAGCCAATGGCGACGTCCTGCGTGTCGACCGGCTCGTCGAGCACGAGGACGCGCTGTGGATCATCGACTTCAAGTGGCGTGTTACCGCGAACGAGCGAGTGCCGTATGAAGCACAGGTGCGACGCTACGCACAGGTCTTGCAGACGATACGCAGCGACAAGCCCGTGCGCATCGGACTGATCACCGCCGCAGGAGAGTTCTCCGAGATCGTCGGCTGATGCTTCACGCCACATGGATTCGTTGACGAACCCGGGCATTGCCTTAAGAATGATCAGTTCGATTGCGCTGGCATCGGTCGCGAGCCCGCGGCTGATCGGCCGCGATCCTCAAACTGAAGTCGACAGGAGATCACGATGATGACGGTGATGCGGACGGTGGGACTCGCCGCGGTTGCGATGGCGCTGGGCAGTTGTGCCAGCACGCAACCGCCACAACCGAACCCGAAGGAAATGACATTTTTCGTGACCAGCGTCGGAACCGGCAAGGGTGCCGATCTCGGCGGACTCGACGGCGCCGACCAGCATTGCGCGAAGCTTGCTAAGGCTGTGGGCGCGCCTGATCGCACCTGGCGCGCCTATCTGAGCACGCAGGCACCGGGCCTCAGGGACACCGAACTTCGTCAATGCGCGCGACCGTATCGGCACCGGTCCCGTGGCAGAACGTCATGGGAGTTGAGGTCGCGAAGAGCGTCGACGACCTGCATTCGCCGTCCAGCAATCTGACCAAGCAGACGGCGCTCACGGAACGCGGACAAATCGTCAATGGCACCGTGGACAAGCCCAACCGGCACGACATGTTGACGGGCTCACGCCCTGACGGCACTGCATTTCCTGGAACTCCGTTTCCCGACATGACCTGCGGCAACTGGACCAAAGGCGGGCCGGATGGTTCGGCCATGATTGGACACCACGATCGCGCAGGTCCGATGATGACCTCGACCTGGGCGACCTCCTGGAACTCCTCGCATCCCACACTCGGATGCAACATCGAAAAGCTGCAACGCCGTAGGCGGCGAGGGAGCCTTCTACTGCTTCGCCGTGAAGTAGGGCGACCATCGAGGTCTGACGCGTGCACTGATACCATTCGCCTCGGCGGGCCCCCTCGCATGAAGGTGCCGTGAACCTGGTCAGGTCGGGAACGAAGCAGCCACAGCGGATTCCCTTCAGTGCCGAGGACAAGGCTCGCCTCACTCGCTTTGCGAGTGAGGCGAGCCGTTGGCTCACTTGAATATGCAAGAGGGGCTGTGCCCCTCCTGGACCTCCCCTCCTGGATCTCCCCTCAGCTAGAGAGCGTTGCGAGTGAGTTTCCGCATCGAGTCCGCGCGGCCGCACGATGTGCCGCGGCTTCTTACGCTGATCCGCGACCTGGCGGAGTTCGAGAAGCTGTCGCACCTTGTGGTGGGGACCGAAGAGCAGCTGCATGAAGA
This sequence comes from uncultured beta proteobacterium, assembly GCA_963724605.1. Lineage (GTDB taxonomy): Bacteria > Pseudomonadota > Gammaproteobacteria > Burkholderiales > Burkholderiaceae_F > JALORV01. The sequence goes on along the minus strand of CAVRVM010000014.1, from coordinate 642,722 downwards.
ACTCTTCGGCACGCGGCCGGTGATTGAATCGGTGCTGGCGTGGAAAGGGGAGCAGGCGCTCGGCTTTGCGCTGTTCTTCCACAACTTCTCCACGTTCCTGGCGCGGCGTGGCTTGTACCTCGAGGATCTCTTCGTCATTCCAGACGCGCGTGGCCGTGGCATCGGGAAGGCGCTGATACGGCACGGTGCCCGGCTCGCGGTGCAGCGCGGCTGCGGGCGCTATGAATGGTCGGTGCTCGACTGGAACCGGCCGGCGATCGACTTTTACCATTCGATCGGAGCCGAACTTCTGCCCGACTGGCGCATCTGCCGCATGACGGGCGACGCGCTGTCGCGCTTCGCCGATGGCGACGGCCCTTCCTCGTAGAATCCACGCATGTCGTATCAGGTACTGGCCCGCAAGTGGCGGCCGCGCGATTTTTCGACGCTCGTCGGCCAGGAGCACGTCGTGCGCGCGCTCACGCACGCCCTGAGCGCCAACCGCATCCACCATGCCTACTTGTTTACCGGCACGCGCGGAGTCGGCAAGACGACGCTGTCGCGCATACTCGCCAAGGCACTTAACTGCACCGGACCCGATGGCCAGGGCGGCATCACGGCCACCCCGTGCGGCGTCTGTGATGCGTGCACCGCCATAGACGCCGGTCGCTTCGTCGACTACATCGAGATGGACGCAGCCAGCAATCGCGGCGTCGACGAGATGGTCCAGCTGCTGGAGCGCGCGATGTACGCCCCGAGCGCGGCGCGCTTCAAGGTCTACATGATCGACGAAGTGCATCAGCTCTCCGCCGCACGCGTTCAACGCGATGCTGAAGACGCTCGAGGAGCCGCCGGACTACGTGAAGTTCATCCTGGCGACGACCGATCCGCAGAAGGTGCCGGTCACGGTCCTGTCGCGCTGTCTGCAGTTCAACCTCAAGCAGATGACGCCGGGCGGGATCGCCGATCGCATGCGCGAAATCCTGACCCAGGAAGGCATTGAGGCCGAGGATGCCGCGCTGCGCATGCTGGCCCACGCCGCGCGTGGCAGCATGCGTGACGGCCTGTCGCTACTCGACCAGGCGATCGCTTATTCAGCCGGCAAGGTGACCCTCGAGGCGGTGCGCGGCATGCTTGGCGCCGATCGACGAGACGACGCTGGTGCGCGTGCTGGACGCGGTGGTGGGCCGCGACGCAGCACGGGCATTGGCACTCGCTGATGAGATGAACGGGCACAGCCTGTCGTTTGCGCAGGCGCTGCGCGACCTCGCGAGCCTCCTGCACCGTGTGGCGCTGGCACAGCAAGTGGCGGCGGTGGACGAGGACGACATCGATGCCGCCGAAGTCAAGCGCCTCGCTCGCACGATCGCGCCCGACGAGGTCCAGCTTTACTACCAGATCGCCTTGCACGGACGCAACGATTTGCACCTTGCGCCCGACGAATATGCCGGCTTCACGATGACGCTGCTGCGCATGATCGCCTTCGCGCCGAACGCAACGGCGCCGGTGCCCGCGCCGCGCGCAGCACCCCTGGTGTCGGCTGCCGCACCGCGCGCCACCGTTGCTGCACCGGCGCGCGGTGCGAGCGCGGCTGCCGCAAGCACGCCCGCTCCACCGACCCAGCCCGCGCTTGCTGCGACGGCCGTGGCCGCGCCACCGGTGACGTTCGACGGCAACTGGCCGGCACTGGTGGCGCGTCTGAATGTGGCGGGGCTGGTCAAGGAACTCGCGCAACGCAGCGAGCTGGTGTCGGCCGAAGGCGACCATTTCCGCCTGCGTGCGCCGCTCAAGACCCTGATCGAAGCCGGAACTGTCGACAAGCTGAAGGCCGCGCTTGCGACGGCACTCGGGCGCCCGGTTCGTGTCACGGCGGAGGTCGGCAACACGACGGGTCCGACCGCGGCCGGACTCGCCGCGCAGGCAAGTTCCGAACGGCAGCGGCAGGCCGAGGAAGCGATCTACGGCGATCCCTTCGTGCGAGAATTGATCGACAACTTCGGCGCATCGGTCGATCCCGCATCGATCCGGCCGCGCGATGGCAACGACACGGGAACGAAGCGATGATGAAAGGCCAGCTTGCCGGCTTGATGCAACAGGCGCAGAAGATGCAGGAAGGCGTCAAGCGCCTGCAGGAAGAACTCGCAAACATCGGAGATCGAAGGCCAATCCGGCGCCGGCATGGTCAAAGTCGTGATGACCTGCAAGCACGACGTCCGCCGCATCACGATCGACCCCAAACTCGTGGGCGAAGACAAGGACATGCTCGAGGATCTCGTCGCGGCTGCTTTCAATGACGCCGTGCGCCGCGCAGAAGCGGTGTCGCAGGAGAAGATGTCGACGATCACCGCCGGCATGCCGCTGCCGCCCGGGATGAAGCTGCCGTTTTGAGACAGCTAACCAGAGTGTACGCGGCGCGACATTCGATCCACGTGCCCTTGCATTCAGGCCGCGCGCCGGACGCTCCAAGCCCGGCCTGCAAACTAATTTCGCCGACGGTGCACGTGCGGCTGCGCGTCAGCGCGGCCGCGACACGGTCGGCGCCCGCATGAAGCTCGGCCCAACCTTGGACAAGCTGGTGGATGCGCTCAAGCATCTGCCCGGCATCGGGCCACGCTCGGCGCAGAGAATCGCGTTTCACCTGTTGCAGCATGACAAGGACGCCGCCGTGCGGCTGGGGGAGTCACTGCTGGCCGCGGTGCAGCTGATACGGCACTGCGCGCGCTGCAATACCCTGACTGAACTCGAGATCTGCGGGACATGCGCCAACCCGAAGCGCGATGCGCAGATGCTGTGCGTTGTGGAATCTCCGGCCGACCAGCTGATGATCGAGCAATCGATGTCGTATCGGCGGGCTCTACTTCGTGCTGCTGGGCCGGCTGTCGCCGCTGGACGGCATCGGCCCGCGCGAGATCCAGATGGAGCGACTGCTGGCGCGCGCGACCGACGGCATCGTGCGCGAGGTCATTGTCGCGACCTCCTTCACGCCGGAAGGCGACGCTACGGCGCATTATGTCGGTGAACTCCTGCTGGCCGCGATCCGGAGCTGAAGATCACGCGGCTGGCGCGCGGAGTGCCGGCCGGTGCCGAACTCGAATACACCGACGTCAACACGATCGCGCAGGCGATGCTGGACCGGCGCGCCTCGTGACCGCGAGCCGCTAGACTGCCGTTTCTCCCTCGACGAGGCGGTTCCGATGACGATTGCGTTCTGGTGCGTGCTGGTCGCGGCGCTGCTGCCGTCCTGCGGCGACGACTGATCGCGAAGGTCGGGCGGCGAGCGCTTCAACAACCGCGATCCGCGCGGCTGGCTCGATCGCCAGCAGGGCCTGCGCAAGCGCGCCGACAACGCGCAGAACAACGCTTCGAGGCGTTCCCGTTCTTCGCGGCCGCGGTCATCATCGCCTACCTGCCGCACGCGCCACAGGATCGGGTCGATATCCTCGCCGATCATCTTCATTGTTGCGCGATCGTCTACCTGGTCTGCTATCTCGCCGATTGGCACTCGATGCGCTCGCTGGTCTGGCTGCTCGGCTGGCTGGCCTGCCTGACGATCTTCGTGCTGGGGGCCTGAACGATGGCGGGGCCGCTGGCCGGGATCAAGGTGCTCGAACTTGGCACGCTAATCGCCGGCCCGTTTGCCGCGCGGATGTTCGCTGAGTTCGGTGCCGAAGTCATCAAGGTCGAAGATCCGGCCACGGGTGACCCGATCCGCAACTGGCGCCACCTGCACGAAGGCACGTCGCTCTGGTGGTACGTGCAGGCGCGCAACAAGAAATCGATCGCACTCAACCTCAAGGACGCGCGCGCACAGGCGATTGCCAAGACGCTTGCGCTCGAGGCCGACATCATCATCGAGAACTACCGGCCCGGCGTGCTGGAGAAGTGGGGGCTCGGCTACGAGCGATCTGCGCGCTGCCAATCCGGCGGCGATCATGGTGCGCATCTCCGGTTACGGCCAGACGGGCCCGATGCGGGATCGACCGGGTTTTGGCGCAATCGGCGAATCGATGGGCGGCATTCGATACGTCTCGGGTCACCCGGACCGGCCGCCGGTGCGCATCGGAATCTCGATCGGCGACTCGATCGCGGCGCTGCACGGGGTTATCGGGGCGCTGATGGCGTTGCGGCATCGCGACGCGACCGGCGGACGCGGCCGGGGCGAGGGGCAGTACGTTGATGTGGCGCTCTACGAGGCGGTGTTCAACATGATGGAGAGCACCGTGCCAGAGTTCGACCGCTATGGCGTCGTGCGCGAGCGCACGGGTGGTGCCCTGCCGGGCATCGTGCCGTCGAACACCTACACCTGCGGTGACGGGGCCGCGCTGGTCGTCGCCGGCAACGGCGATGCAATCTTCAGGCGTCTGATGAGCGCGATCGAGCGGCCGGATATGGCCGACGATCCCGCGCTCGCCCGCAACGAGGGCCGCGTCAAGCGGACCGAAGAGATCGACGCGGCAATCCAGCGATGGTGCAGCGGGCGGGCGATCAGCGATGCACTGGCCACGCTGCAGGCAGCGGACGTGCCGGTCTCGCGCATTTACAGCGTGGCCGACATGTTCGACGACCCGCAGTTTGCGGCGCGCGACATGATCGAGCAGCAGCAACTGCCCGACGGCACGCCGATCAAGGTGCCCGCCGTCGTGCCCAAGATGTCTGCTACGCCCGGGCGTACGGCATGGCTAGGCCCGCGCCTGGGAGAGCACACCGAGGAAATCCTTAGGCGACTGGGACACGACGAGGCCACCATCGGTACCTTGCGTGAACAGGGCGTGATTTAAGATCCGGCGAGCGGCGGCACAGCCGCCAGACAAAACTTCAAGGAGACTGGAATGTTCGTTCGCGCCACCCGGCGCGCGGTGCTCGTTGCCGCGGCCACCGCCATCCTCGTCCCCGCTCTGGTTTCCGCGCAGGCCCTTGAGAAGAAAAAGGTCACGATCGCCGTCGGCGGCAAGAACCTGCTGTATTACCTGCCGCTGACGATCGCCGAGCAGAAGGGGTTACTTCAAGGACGAAGGGCTCGACGTCGAGATCGTCGACTTCGCCGGCGGCGCGAAGGCGCTGCAGGCCGTCGTGGGCGGCAGCGCGGACGTCGTGTCGGGCGCCTTCGAGCACACCATCAACATGCAGGCCAAGGGCCAGTCGATGCGCGCCTTCGTGCTGCAGGGGCGCGCGCCGCAGATCGTGCTGGCCGTCAGCACCAAGACGATGCCGAACTTCAAGTCCGTGGCGGACCTGAAGGGCAAGAAGATCGGCGTTTCCGCGCCCGGCTCGTCGACCAACATCATGGCCAACTATGTGCTCGCGAAGTCCGGTCTGAAGCCGAGCGACGTATCTTTCATCGGTGTCGGCGTTTCGCAGGGCGCGGTCGCGGCGATGCGTTCCGGGCAGATCGATGCGATCTCCAACCTCGATCCGGTGATGACGATGCTGGCGCGGAGCAACGACATCAAGATCATTTCGGACACGCGCGACGTGGCCGAGGCGGACAAGGTCTTCGGCGGTCCGATGCCGGCGGCGACGCTGTACGCGCCGGTGGCCTTTCTCGAAAAGAACCCGAACACGCGCGCAGGCGCTGACCAACGCGATCGTGCGCGCCAACAAGTGGATCCAGCACGCGGGCCCGGCCGACATCGTCAAGGCGGTGCCCGAGAGCTATCTGCTGGGCGACCGCGCGGTTTACATCGACGCCTTCCTGAAAGCGAAGCCGGCGCTCTCGCCGGACGGCATGATTCCGGACCAAGGGCCGGCCACGGCGCTGCGCGCGCTGGCGAGCATCGACCCGGCGATGGCCAACGCGAAGATCGACCTGAAGTCGGTCTACACCAACGAGTTCGTCAAGAAAGCGAACGCCAAGTACCCGAACGGCTAGGCACTCGAGCGGCCGGCGCGCTGGACGCGAACGCGCGTGCCTAACCTGACCCGGTGGCGTCGGGAGACAGTGTGACGACAGCACTTGCCCTGCAGGGCATCACCTGCACGTTCGTCAGCCGCGACGAACGCAGCCAACGCTACACGGCGGTGCGCGACGTCGACGCTCGACATCGGCGCCGGGCGAGTTCGTCTCCGTCGTCGGCCCGACGGGCTGCGGCAAGAGCACGCTGCTCAACGTCGCCGCCGGCCTGCTGGCGCCGAGCGCCGGGTCGGTCACGGTGTTCGGCGAACCGCTGGCCGGGCATCAACCGTCGCGCCGGATACATGTTCCAGACCGAGGCCTGATGCCGTGGCGCAACGGCGCGCGACAACGTGCTGGCGGGCCTGCAATTCCGCGGCGCTGCCGAGGACGATGCGCAGCGCCAGGCGCGACGACTGGCTGCAGCGCGTCGGGCTCGCCGGTTTCGGCGACCGCTATCCGCACCAGCTGTCCGGCGGCATGCGCAAGCGCACCGCGCTGGCGCAGACGCTGGTGCTCGACCCCGACATCATCCTGATGGACGAGCCGTTCTCGCGCGCTCGACATCCAGACCCGCCAGCTGATGGAAAACGAGGTGCTCGACCTGTGGGCGGCAAAGAAGAAGGCGGTGCTGTTCATCACCCACGACCTCGACGAAGCCATCGCGATGAGCGACCGCGTCGTCGTGCTGTCGGCCGGGCCGGCGTCGCATCCGATCGGCGAGTTCGCGATCGACCTGGCGCGCCCGCGCGATGTGGCCGAGGTGCGCGTGACGCCGCGCTTCGTCGAGCTGCACCAGGCGATCTGGGCGTGCTGCGCGAGGAAGTGCTGAAGGGCTACGCGCAGCAGAAGCAGGCGGCATGAGCACGAGGCTCGCGTCGCGCTGGACCTGCCGCTTCGCGCAGCGCGAGGACATCCTGCGCTCTGGCAGGCTGCGGCCGATGCGTGCCTGCGCATCTGGCAGATTGGCGTCTGTCCGTCGGCTCTGGCACGTGCTGACCAAGCCAGGCCTGGTCCGCCGATCTTCTTCGCGAACGAGCAACGACGCCAAGTTCTTCTTCGGCGAGCCGCTGAAGATCCTCGAGCGGATCTGGAGCTGGTTCGCCGTCGATCGCGACATCTACCAGCATCTCTGGGTGACGCTGCTCGAGACCGTGCTGGCGTTCGCTGATCGGCACCGTCGCCGGGCCTGGTGCTGGGCATGTGGCTTGCGCTGTCGCCGGTCGCCGCGGCGATCCTCGACCCGTACATCAAGGCGCTCAACTCGATGCCGCGCGTGATCCTGGCGCCGATCTTCGCGGTCTGGTTCGGCCTCGGCATCGCGTCGCAAGGTCGCGCTCGGCTTCACGCTGGTCTTCTTCATCGTGTTCTTCAACGTCTACCAGGGCGTCAAGGAAGTCAGCCCGGCCGTGCTGGCCAACGCCCGCATGCTCGGCGCGTCGCAGCGAGCAGCTGCTGCGCCACGTCTACCTGCCGAGCGCGACGAGCTGGGTGTTCTCGTCGCTGCACACGTCGGTCGGACTGGCCTTCGTCGGCGCGGTGGTCGGCGAATACCTCGGCTCGTCGCGCGGCGTCGGCTACCTGATCCTGCAGGCCGAGGGCACGTTCGACATCAACACCGTGATGGCCGGCATCCTGGTGCTGACGGCCTTCGCGCTGGTGCTCGACTGGGCGGTCGGACGGATCGAGAAGCACCTGATGAAGTGGCAGCCGCGCGCCGGCGAAACCGAAAAGCTGTAGTTTTCAGGCCGAAGGCGACGGTTTGGGCGGCTCCGCGGCCGGTACGCTCACAGACTTTCGTAATCGGTCCACGCGGGGATGGAAACCACTTACGAATATGGCGCTCAGCAGACGGCGGAGCCGTTCTGGCAGCGCATCCAGAAGTTCTTCCTGCTGCCGCTCGACCGGGCCGTACTGCTGCGCATCGGTGGTCTGTCCGGGGCGCTGGTGGTTTCACTGGTCCTGCTGCTTTTCGGCGCCTTCGGCGTTGTCCTGCTTGCCGCTGCCGCGTTTGCGCTGCTGGTGGCGGGCGCCCGCTACGGCTTCAAGGTCATCGAGCGGTCGTCCAAGGGCTATCTCATCCCCTCCGACTATCCGCTAACCGACGAGGACCTGGTCGGCCGGTACCTGCCGTACAAGTACGTCGCGATGAACATGGTGTTCGCGCTGCTTGCGGGCCTGTTGATCAACATCCTCGGCCGAAACGAAGTCCTCGGCATCCTGATCTGGGGCTGCTTCTTCGTGGTCCTGATGCCGGCTGCCACCATGCGGCTGGTCATGACCGGCAGCCTGCGCGGTGCGCTCAATCCGACAGAACTGGTCAATGTGATCCGGCGCATCGGCAAGCCCTATGCGGCGCTGTGTGCGTTCGTGTTCTTCGCCGACCTTTCGCGCACCTGGGGCATGGTATTTCTGGGTAACGCAGCCGGCGTTGGCGCGGGCGGCGCCTCCGGAATGGGCTTCCTCGCGGCAATGCTGGTGTTCCTGCTTTCGGCAGGCTTCTGGTACTTCACGCTACGTCATCTGCGCATTGGTCGGTTACGCGATGTACCAGTATGCGGACCTGCTGGATATCTCGGTCGTCGGGCCCGGCGAGGAGCGGCTGATGAGTTCCACCGGCCGACATGCCGACATCAAGGCCCGCACGCGTGATGCCTTGATCGGCCAGATGTTGACGCAGGGCGAAGTCAAGGAGGCGATCGACCTGCTGAACGACGATCTGCGGCAGCGACCCAATGATCTGTCGCTGCACGCGCGCCTGCACAAGCTGCTGTTGGCCGAGAATTACGGGCCGCGCGTCGAGGATCACACCGAAAAGTACCTCGCGCTGCTTGTGAAGTCACAGAACTGGCGCGAGGCACTCGATCTCGTCGAGGAGGCACGGACCCGGCGCGCCGACTGGACGCCGCGGCAGGTCGAGTCGATCGCGCCGCTGGCCCGCGCCGCCATGCAGAAGGGCAGACCGCAACTGGCCGGCGCCTTGATTCGCGGCTTCGACAAGAAGTATCCCAATCATCCGGACGTGCCGCAGATCTACTTCGTAGGTGCGCAGCTGATGGCCGAGTCCGCTGGCAAGCCGGAGGAAGCACGCCGCATTCTCCAGTACCTGCTGCAGAAGTATGCGGCTGATCCGGTGGCGACCGAGGCTCGACGCTATCTCGAAGTGATGGATCGCCTAACGTAGCGTCGCTCGTGTACGCAAGTCCCGGCGCAGCCGGGACTTGCACGTGCACTCGCTCCGAAGCGCAGCCGAGTTGAACTCCAGATCTTCGAGCGGTTCCTCTGCGCAGCGACGAACCGTCCCCGCTCCGAATGCACGTGCGAGCCGCGAAGGGCTCGCGTACACGAGGAGCGCGCTACGTTACTCGGGCCCCCCCCAGCGCGTATGCATCCGCGTATCGAGATCGAGCTCAAGATCCGACGCCGGTACGGTCGCAGGATTGCCAGGCGGGCGTGTGCCGCGTGTGGTGGTGCCGCGCACCGTCAGCGGCGGCTCGCGGCTCGGCGCAATGCCGCCCAGCGTTGCCGGCGACGGGAAGTGCTGCGACAGGCGCTGCCTGACCTGGTCCGCCTGCTGACGCAGGCCGTGCCGTGAGTAGGTCGTAAAGAGCCCCAGCAGACAATCGGCCAGCTGGCGCCCGTACAAATTCTTCAGGGTTGCGTCGCCGAGCAAACCGTCGAGCACGCGCAGCGCCGAGGCGTCCTCGCGCGTGGCGACCAGCCGACGCGCGAGCCGCAACTGTTCGTCGACCGGCAGCACCGCAAGCACGTGCGGCTGGCTCATCTGCGTGTAGATCGGCCGCAGCTCGGTGCGGGCATGGCGAGTGCGAATCCAGAGTGCGCGCAACGCCGCATCGGCCAGCGTGTCCTTGTCACGTCCGAGCAAGGCCATGTTGAAGTAGGCGGTGGCGTACTGCGTGTTGGTCGGATCGTCCTGCAGCAGCTCGGCATACGCCGCGGCCGAGCGCCGCGTGTCGAGCTTGGCCGCGGCCTGGCGCGCCTCCGTGAGCAGGGTCGACTTCCGCTCGGCGGGGGCCGCTGCATACTGTTCGTCAAGGATGCGATCGACTTTGCCGGTATCGGCCGGTTTCAGTAGCCAGGCGATGACGGCCCCGGCGACAAAGCCCGCGATGTGAACGTCATAGGCGACGCGGTCACCGGGCGAAAGCGCCCACTGCACTGCCTCGAGCGCGATCCAGACCGGCAGCAACAGCAGTGCCGGCACACGCGCGGTGTTGAAGTAGACGAAGAGCCAGTAGAACACCGGCACTTTCCGCTTGCCGTACAACACGGCCACCATAGCCATCGTTCCGGCGATCGATCCGGAGGCGCCGACCAGCCCCTGACCGCTCACGAGCAGATGCACGGCTCCGGCCAGGGCGCCACTCGCAAGGTAGGCCAGCAGGAAGCGCCACCGTCCGAGTGCTGCTTCGGCGAACGGCCCGGCAAGTAACAGTACCGCCATGTTGCCGAGCAGGTGGATCGCATTGCCGTGCAGGAACTGGTAGGTGAAGAGCCGCACCAGGTCGGCCGATCCAGGTTCGAGTGCGAAGCGTTCGACGAAGACCTGCGACAGAAGGCTCTGGAAGCGATCGCGTTGCTCGCGCCAGGCGGCGAAGCCGGGTTCGTCGCTGCGCACGACACGTCCGGCCTTCATTTCATTCATGAACTCGCGGTCGCGCTGCATGATCATCAGCACGGCGCGGGCTTCGGCGTCGCTGGGTCCGGACCGGATCACGCTCAGCACCTGCGTGGCCTGGCGGTCGCTGCGCCGTTCCAGATGGGCCGCGTACCGTGGCAGTTCGACCTGCGGCAGCTGCACGCTGAAGTAATAGTCGGCGGCGCGTTGGTAAGCCTTCTGGTCGCCCGACTGCAGGACGATGTACACGAGCAGGTTGATCACCACCAGCGCGAGCGTCACCAGCGGCAGGGACTTCGCCGTGAATCGTGTCTGGTAAGGAATGATCAGCATCGGTCAGTGCAGCGCGGAAAGCATCTGCTCGAGACGCTGCGAGTCGGACGCAAACACTCGGATGCCTTCGGCAAGCTTCTCGACAGCCATCGCATCGTCGTTGACGGCATAGCGGAAGGCAGCCTCCTTGAGCGGCGGTTCCTCGTGCGACTTGTCCGCCGCACTGAGCGCCCGCGGAACAGCGCCAGCCGTGCCCACCAGTTCATCCAGTAGTTCCGGGCTGATGGTCAGGAGATCACAGCCCGCAAGCGCAAGTATCTGCCCCATGTTGCGAAAGCTCGCGCCCATGATCTCGGTGCCGATAGCCACCGCCCTTCAGGCGCGCGTAGATCGCCCATACCGAGCGTACGCCGGGGTCGTTTGCGCCGGACATCGCCGCCTCGTTCCAGGTACCACCGGCCGCCTTCCGATGCCAATCGTAGATCCGCCCGACGAAAGGAGAGATCAACGTCGCGCCTGCCTGCGCCGCGGCGATCGCCTGTGCGACCGAGAAGAGCAACGTGATGTTGCAATGGATCCCCTCGCGCTCGAGCACCTCCGCTGCGCGAATCCCTTCCCACGTGGCCGCGATCTTGATCAGCACGCGCGCCGGACGGACACCTCGCCGCGCGTACAAGTCGATCAGCCGGCGCGCCTTTTCGATCGTTGCGCGCGTGTCAAAGGAAAGTCGCGCGTCGACTTCGGTCGACACACCGGCCCGGGATCAACTCGAGGATGAGTGCGCCGAAGGTCACCAGCACGTGATCCAGGCGGTGCTCGAGGCTCTCCCCCGCGCTGCCCCGCACAGCATCAGCCACCAGCGGGCGGTACTCGGGTTTCTGTGCCGCCTTCAGGATCAGCGAGGGGTTTGTCGTCGCATCGCGGGGCCGCAGCCGCTCGATGGCCGCCAGCTCGCCGGTATCCGCGACGATCGTCGTGTGGCGCTTCAGGCCCTCCAGTAGCGTCGACATGAAACGGTCCGATTCCTCGCGCAGTGACGGCAAGTTATAATTTCGCAGTTTATCGGTAGCCAATTTGCGGTAGTGGGGCGGTTTCGTCGGTTTCCGACCCGCATATCGCAAGCCGGGAGCCGGCAGTCGCCTCGGACCGCCGGTCCTGGCGATAAGGAGCCCGCTTGTCCCCCCTGATCGTCGATCCGCGCCCCGTCGCGGCCCTAGTGCTGGCCGACGGAACGGTCTTTCGCGGCCGCTCGATCGGCGCCCCCGGCGAAACGCTGGGCGAAGTGGTGTTCAACACGGCCATTACCGGGTACCAGGAAATCCTGACCGACCCGTCCTATGCCGGACAGATCGTCACGTTGACGTACCCGCATATCGGCAACACCGGTGTCAACGACGACGACGAGGAAGCCGCACGCGTGTTTGCTGCGGGGCTGATCGTCCGCGACGTTCCGCAGCGCGCGTCGAACTTCCGCATGCAGCGCGACCTGCCGACGTATCTGAGTGCGCACGGCATCGTCGGGATCGCGGACATCGACACGCGCAAGCTCACCCGCATCCTGCGCGAGAAGGGCGCGCAGGCCGGCTGCATCGTTGCCGCGGCCGAAGGGATTGCACTGTCGGACGCTGCAGTGGCTGCCGCACAGGCGCGAGCTCGCGCGTATCCGGGAATGGCGGGGCAGGACCTGGCGAAAGTCGTCAGCACGACGTCAACGTACCCGTGGACCGAAGGCAGCTGGCGCCTGGCGCGCGCCGATGGCACACCCGGTCACGTCACACCGGAGCGGCAGCGATTTCATGTCGTCGCCTACGACTTCGGTGTCAAGCGCAACATCCTTCGGCTGCTGGCGGACCGTGGCTGCCGCATCACGGTCGTGCCGGCGCAGACCCCCGCTGCCGAAGTGCTGAAGCTCGGCCCGGACGGCGTCTTCCTTTCCAACGGCCCGGGCGACCCGGAGCCGTGCACGTATGCGATCGAAGCCACGCGCAGCTTCATCGCGCAGCGACTGCCGACCTTCGGCATCTGCCTCGGCCACCAGATCATGGGTCTCGCCGTCGGCGGCCGCACGCTGAAGATGAAGTTCGGTCACCACGGGGCCAACCACCCGGTGCTAGATGTCGAGAGCAAGCGCGTCTACATCACCAGCCAGAACCATGGCTTTGCGGTGGACGAGAAATCGCTGCCGGCAAACGTCAAGGTGACGCACGTGTCGTTGTTCGATGGTTCGCTGCAGGGGTTCGCGCTCACCGATGCGCCGGCGTTCTGCTTCCAGGGTCACCCCGAAGCGAGCCCCGGACCGCACGACATCCAGGATCTGTTCGACCGCTTCATTGCCGCGATGGAGGCGCGATGAGCGATGCTGGACAAGGTGAACAGCTGCGCTTGCCGAGGCATCGGACAGCCTGACCCGGCTGCGGTCGGACTCTGCGACGCTCGAACGCATCGCACAGGCCGGCGCGCTGCTGGCGCGACGCCTTCGCAGCCGGCGGCCGCGCGTACTCGTGCGGCAACGGCGGCTCGATGTGCGACGCCATGCACTTTGCTGAAGAACTGACCGGCCGGTTCCGCGAGAACCGCCCCGGGTATGCGGCGCTGGCGATCAGCGATCCTGGCCATCTCTCAGTGCGTCGGCAACGACTACGGCTACGAGCAGGTATTCGCGCGCTTCATCGAGGCCCATGGACGAGCGGGCGACGTGCTGCTGGCGATCACCACCAGCGGCACCAGCCGCAATGTCGTCGCCGCAGCACGGGCGGCGAAGGGCTCGGCATGAAGGTGATCGCTCTCACCGGCCGCGCCGGCACGCCGATCGCGGCGCTGGCGGATATCGCGATCGTTACCCCGGGCGGGAAGTTCGCCGACCGCGTGCAGGAACTGCACATCAAGGTGATCCACATCCTGATCGAACTGGTCGAGCGGCGACTCGCTCCCGACAACTACAAGGCTCCGAATGCCGCGCCGCAGTGACCTCAAGAGCATCCTGATCATCGGCGCCGGCCCCATCGTCATCGGTCAGGCCTGCGAATTCGATTACTCGGGCGCACAGGCCTGCAAGGCACTGAAGCAGGAGGGCTACAAGGTCATTCTCGTCAACAGCAATCCGGCGACGATCATGACGGACCCGGAGACGGCCGACGTCACCTACATCGAGCCGATCACCTGGCAGGTAGTCGAACGCATCATCGCGAAAGAGAAGCCCGACGCGATCCTGCCGACGATGGGCGGGCAGACGGCGCTCAACTGCGCGATGGACTTGTACAAGAACGGCGTGCTGCACAAGCATGGCGTCGAGCTGATCGGCGCCTCGCCGGTGGCGATCGAGAAAGCCGAGGACCGCCTCAAGTTCAAGGAGGCGATGACCAGCATCGGACTAGCCTCGGCAAGCTCGGGCATCGCACACACGATGGACGAAGCGCTCGCGGTGCAGAAATCGATGGGCTTCCCGGTCGTCGTGCGGCCCAGTTTCACGCTCGGCGGCACGGGCGGCGGCATCGCCTGGAACATGGAGGAGTTCCTCGCGATCTGCACGCGCGGGCTCGACCTTTCCCCGACGCGAGAGCTGCTGATCGAGGAATCGCTGATCGGCTGGAAGGAATTCGAGATGGAAGTGGTCCGCGACAAGGCGGACAACTGCATCATCATCTGCTCCATCGAGAACCTCGACCCGATGGGCATCCATACCGGCGACTCGATCACGGTGGCGCCGGCGCAGACGCTGACCGACAAGGAATACCAGCTGATGCGCGATGCCAGCATCGCGATCCTGCGCGAGATCGGCGTCGACACCGGGGGTTCGAACGTTCAGTTCGCAATCAACCCGAATGACGGCCGAATGATCGTCATCGAGATGAACCCACGGGTGTCGCGCTCGTCCGCCCTGGCCTCCAAGGCGACGGGGTTCCCGATTGCCAAGGTCGCGGCCAAGCTGGCGGTGGGCTACACGCTCGACGAACTGCGCAACGAGATTACGGGCGGCGCGACGCCGGCATCGTTCGAGCCGACGATCGACTACGTCGTCACCAAGATTCCGCGCTTTGCATTCGAGAAATTCCCGCAGGCCGACAACCACCTCACCACGCAGATGAAGTCGGTCGGCGAGGTGATGGCGATCGGCCGTACGTTTCAGGAGTCGTTCCAGAAGGCGCTGCGCGGTCTCGAGGTCGGCTCGGACGGGCTCGACGAGCGCTGCACGGACCGCGACGAAATCATCGAAGAGATCGGCGAACCGGGACCGGACCGGATCTGGTTCGTCGGCGACGCATTCCGCATCGGCATGACGCTGTCGGAAGTGTTCGAGGAAACGGCGATCGATCCGTGGTTCCTGGCGCAGGTCGAGGAACTTGTGCAGATCGAGGGCCGGCTGCGCGGGCGCGCGCTGCGCGAACTCGCTGCCGAAGAACTGCGCTACCTGAAGCGCAAGGGCTTCTCCGATCGCCGCATCGCGAAACTGCTTGGGGCGCCGCCGGCGAAGTGCGCGCGGCGCGCCTCAAGCACGGCGTGCGACCGGTATTCAAGCGCGTGGACACCTGCGCGGCCGAGTTCGCGACGACAACCGCCTACATGTACTCGACCTACGAAGACGAATGCGAGGCCGCACCGACGGATCGCAAGAAGGTCATCGTGCTGGGCGGCGGACCGAACCGCATCGGGCAGGGCATCGAGTTCGACTACTGCTGCGTGCACGCAGCATTCGCGCTGCGCGACCACGGGTTCGAGACCATCATGGTCAACTGCAACCCGGAGACCGTGTCGACGGACTACGACACCAGCGATCGCCTCTACTTCGAGCCGCTGACGCTCGAGGATGTCCTCGAGATCGTCGACAAGGAGAAGCCCTTCGGCGTCATCGTGCAGTACGGCGGGCAGACGCCGCTGAAGCTCGCGCGCGACCTCGAGGCCAATGGTGTGCCGATCATCGGCACGACGCCGGACTCGATCGACATCGCCGAGGACCGCGAGCGCTTCCAGCAACTGTTGCACAAGCTCGCCCTGAGGCAGCCGCCGAACCGCACGGCGCGTGCGGAAGCCGAGGCGCTGCAACTGGCCGAGGAGATCGGCTACCCGCTGGTCGTGCGCCCCAGTTATGTGCTGGGCGGGCGCGCGATGGACATCGTGCACGAGCCGCGCGACCTCGAGCGCTACATGCGCGAGGCGGTGAAGGTCAGCAACGATTCGCCCGTGCTGCTCGACCACTTCCTCGACGATGCGATCGAGGTCGACGTCGACTGTCTGTCCGACGGCCGGCGCGTGCTGGTCGGCGGGGTGATGGAGCACATCGAGCAGGCTGGCGTGCACTCGGGTGATTCGGCGTGTTCACTGCCGCCGTACTCCCTGTCGGCGGCCACGATCGCGGAGCTGAAGCGCCAGACCGAGAAAATGGCGCGCGCCCTCAACGTAGTCGGTCTGATGAACGTGCAGTTTGCGATCCAGACGGCGACCGACGGCACCGAAACGATCTACGTGCTGGAGGTCAATCCGCGCGCCTCGCGCACCGTGCCGTTCGTCTCGAAGGCGACGGGCATGCCGCTCGCCAAGTATGCGGCGCTGGCAATGGCCGGGATCGACTTCGAGCGCCAGGGGGTGACGCGCGAGATCGTCCCGCCGTATTTCTCGGTCAAGGAAGCGGTGTTTCCGTTTGCCAAGTTCCCGGGCGTCGATCCGTTGTTGGGACCCGAGATGCGGTCGACCGGCGAAGTCATGGGCGTCGGCCAGACCTTTGGCGAGGCGCTCTTCAAGTCACAGCTGGGCGCGGGGGCCGGCCTGCCGGAAAAGGGCGCCGTGTTCCTCAGCGTCAAGGACTCGGACAAGCCCAAGGCGATCGCGGTCGCGCAGCTGCTGCACGACATGGGCTATGAACTGGTGGCCACCCGCGGCACCGCGCAGGCACTCGAGCAGGCTGGCATTCCGGTCAAACCGGTCAACAAGGTCAAGGATGGCCGACCGCACGTGGTCGACCTGCTGAAAAATGGCGAAATCCGGCTCGTCATCACGACGGTCAGCGAAGTGCGCAGCCAGATCGCCGACTCGCGATCGATCCGCACGACGGCGCTCGCCCAGCGGGTGACGTACTACACGACGATGGCGGGAGGACGTGCCGCCATCGAAGGCATGAAGCACCTCGACCACCTCGAGGTCAACGACCTGCAGGGATTGCATCGCCGGCTGGCCTCTGAACGTGGCGGCAACTCAGGCCGATTTCCACGTGTAGACCGATGTGACGGCGTAGTTCCATACCGCGCCGATAACGATCCCGGCGAGGGCCGAAACGGCCCAGAATCGATGGTGCTCGAACAGATACTCCGCGATGCCGACGTTGGCGGCGGCGCCCAGGCTGCAGGCAAGGACAAAGGTCGCCCAGCCGGCCAGCCACGAATGCTGTGCAGCCTGCGATCGCGGTAGGTCACCACATTGTTCAGCGCAAAGTTGAAGGTCATGGCAACCAGCGCGGCCCAGATTTGCCCCCACATGAAGGACGACATGCCAGTCCTGAAAGAGCATCTGAGGACGGCCATGTGGACCGCGACACCGGGCGCCCACCAGAGAAAAGATCACGAAGCGGGTCGGCACGTACCGGCCGACCGTCTTGTCCAGTAGCAGTACCAGGTAGTCCCAGGCTGCCTTCGTATCCAGTTTGCTTTCGCCCGCCTGTCGTTCGCCGAAGTGGTAAGGACTTCGCGCACCCGGACACCTTGCGGGAGCGGAAGCCAGGATGTCGAGCAGGATCTTGAACCCGGTAGCGGAGAGTACCGTACCGTGTCATGGAACAGCTTCGAGTGAGCATGAAGTATCCACTCATGGGGTCGGCCACGGATACTCGGGTTGCTGCGAGTGCCATGCGGGTCGCGATCCGGCTGATTCTGGCCCGATCGTCCGGGAAATTCCGTTGCTACCGCCCTCCACGTAGCGGCTACCGATGGCCATGTCGGCCTCGTCCGAGCTGAAGCATTCAGCATCCGCGGCAGGATGCGCTCATCGTGCTGCAGATCGGCATCCATGACCGCGAGATAGGGTGCTGCACTGGCCAGCATGCCCTCGACACAGGCCGACGACAATCCGCGGCGCCCGATCCTCTGCAGGCAACGCACCCGGGGTTCAGTCACGAGACAGTGCGCGTACTGACATCGGCCGTGCCATCCGGCGAATCATCGTCGACGAAGATGATCTCCCACTCGACCCCTGCGAAGCGCCCGGGCGACCTTCTCACCAGCGCTCCGACGTTTTCCGCCTCGTTGAAGGTAGGTACCACGATCGAGAGCTCGGTACCACGGACGCATTGCGCTGACTGTGCCCGGCCGTACGTTCCGTCTGGATGGCACATTTCGTCTCAGTGGCCGATGCGGTCTTGGCCGCGCCGAGCGTTGCGAGCTTAGCTCTCGAATCCACAGCTCATCGTTTCCTGCGCTCCCCAGTTTGGGTGGCCGCGATAACCACGACACAGGTAGATGTCGATTCGGCGTGTGGAACCGCCGCCGCCCTTCACTTCGACCGTATCGATTTTGGTTACCGATTCAAAGTACGCTCTTAACTTCTCCGGCACGACTGCCTGATCGCGCCGATCGTCCACAACGAGAATTCCCGTCGCACCGGCCATGGACCCTTCGGGGGGCCAGAAATCGAATTGCAGGGCGTGTTCGCCATAGACATCCTCGGCATAGGTGCGTCGATGGCCAGCGCGATGGAAAGCAAGCAAGGCACTGTTCTTGTAGTTCGTCGAGAAGACGAAGGACGCTCGTTACGTTGATCCAGTTCCTGTTGCAACCGGTCAACGCGTTGCGCAGCCTCGGGCCAGCCGCTCCATGTGTTCGCTTCGCCCAGGCGCGAATCGGGCCACGCCATAGCGATGACACCGGCCAGCAGCAGTACCGCAGAGCTGGCGAGACCGAGCTTCAGTCCGCGCGGCACCGTGCCGCCGGACAGCCGCGCCTGAACCGCGAGGATTACGAGCGGCCAGTAGGCGGGGGCGAGCCAGTTCGGCTTCACCAGTGAGCGCAGGCTCGTCAAGGTGAACAGCACCAGGGGGACCGTGGCACTGGCGATAAGCAGCAGGCGACCGTCGTCCTGCAGCAATGCGCGCCAGCCTTTTACAGCACTGATCCAGGCCGCCAGCGAAATCACAAACAGATACGGCGTCACCACGGCCAACTGTGTTCCAACCAGCTGGGCGAAATAGCGGGGCTTCCACTGACCCATTCCGGCTGCACGCTGGAAGGTCTGGAATGCGAACGAGGCCCAGCTGTGTTGCGCATTCCATGCAATGACGGGCGTGAATATCAGAGCGGCGAGCACGAGCGCAAGGTAGGGCTCGGGCCGCGCGAGCCACTGGCGCTGTCGCGGCGACGCTAGAACGAACAGCAGGACGGCCGGCACCAGCAGGACAGCAGAGTACTTGGCGAGGAGGCCGAGCCCGAGAAAGATGCCCGCGCCGTACCACCAGCGGCCATCTTTGGATGCGACCGCGCGCCACACGGCCCAGACGGTCGCCGCCCAGGCAAACAGCAGTGGCGCATCGGGCGCGATGACGACGCCATAGGCCGCCGTGATGCCCACCAGGTTCAGCGCCAGCAGTGACCACCACAGCATGCGCCGGTCGTGGCCGAGATCGAGTATCAGTCGAGCCCAAACGATGTTGAGCCCCAGCGACCATCCCACCGCGGCGAGCTTGATGCCGAACGACGTCGAGCCAAGCAGCGCTGTCGTCAGCGCGATGCTGTAGCTGGCCAGTGGCGGGTGGTCGAAGTACGACCATGCCAGGTTTCGACTCCAGAGCCAGTAGTACGCTTCCTGTGGCGTCAGCGGAAGTACGGCGGCAAGGAAGATACGCAGCAGTGCGAAGCCGAGGATCAAGCGCCAGGCCGACCCGCCGATGGCGATCGCATTGGGCAACGGCACCGCCGCTGGCGGCGGCCCGAGCGGGAGGGCGCGGTCCGGCGAAGTTGGCGTGGAGTACACCAGCCTACTCATCGTCAGCGCAGCGTAGGACGCCGCCGTAGGCCCCGAGTTGCCCAATCTCAGTTGAGAGTGGATTTGCCGGCCTTCCATCCCTGCCTTGCGTCGGCAGGGGCGTTTGGCTACATTGTCGACGCGGCCCCGGCATTGCCGGGGCTTTGTTTTTCCAGGAGTTTTTGCGAGATATGCCGGGCATACCAATCACCGCACGTGGCGCCGAGAAGCTGAAGGCCGAATTGCAGCGGCTCAAGGCCGTGGATCGTCCGACCATCATCCAGGCCATCAAGGATGCGCGCGAAAAGGGCGATCTTTCGGAAAATGCCGAGTACGACGCCGCGCGCGAGCGCCAGGGCTTCATCGAGGGACGGATTCAGGAACTCGAAGGCAAGCTGGGGAGCCTGCAGATCATCGACCCCGCGACCGTGGATGCCGCCGGCCGCATCGTCTTCGGGGCGACGGTCGAGCTCGAGGACCAGTCCTCCGGCGAGTTGGTGAAGTACCAGATCGTCGGTGACGACGAGGCCGACATCAAGGCCGGTCTCGTCTCGGTGTCGAGCCCGATCGCGCGCGCGCTGATCGGCCGCAGCGAAGGCGACATGGCGCAGGTCATCGCACCGGCCGGCGAGCGCGAGTACTCGATCGTCTCTGTCGCGTACGAGTAGGTCCCTCGCAGCACCCCGCCTAGCGTGTACGGCCGCCGCCGCGGCGCGACACGTTCGTGCGTCCGACAGCGCGCGTCGCTGCGCCCGGGTCCCGGCGCGGTGCCGTGCCCCGATTCACGCGCTCGGCTTCTCGCCGGTCGGCGGTCGAACGCTTCGGTGCCGAAGGTTTGCCCGCAGCTACCTTGCGCACGGCCGGGCCCACGCGTCGTGCGGGGGCCTTCGGCGAGCGCTCGGGGGCAGCCGCGCGGACGGACCGGCCTTTCGGCGCTTTCGCCGCCTTGCGGCGTTCGAAGGTGACGCTGCCGCAGCGGTTTCCTCGGGCAGCGGGCGGTACATGACAAACAGCTTGCCGATCGCCTGGACACGCGCGGCCGACAGAGCTTCGGCCACGTCGGCGAAGAGTTCGTCGCGTACGGTGCGATCGTCCCCGGGGACCTTCACCTTGATGAGTTCGTGCGCCGTCAGCGCCCGGTCGATCTCCTTCAGCACCGGCGGACTGAGCCCGGCGCTGCCAAGAAGGACGACCGGCTTCAGGCTATGGGCGCGGGCCTTCAGCGCCTGTCGCTCTTTGGGCGTCAATTGAATCTCGGGCATAGTCGAACTCCTACCTAACGACGACTTGCAGTGTAGTCACGCATGGCCACGGCGAAGAAGAAGAACCGCTCCAATCCCGCTTGGATCCAGCGTCATGTCACGGACCCGTTCGTCAAGCGCTCGGTGCAGGAAGGGTTCCGCTCGCGCGCGGCCTACAAGCTCTCAGAGATCGCAGACACGGATCGACTGCTGAAACCCGGGATGGCCGTTGTCGAGCTCGGTGCAGCGCCCGGGAGCTGGACCCAGGTGGTTCGAAAGCGGCTTGGCGGGCCCGACGGCAAGCCGAAAGGCCGCATCGTCGCGCTCGACATCCTGCCGATGGAATCCATTGCGGACGTTGACTTCATCCAGGGCGACTTCCGCGAAGAGGAAGTGGAAGCGCAGCTTGAGCGCTCCTCGGTGGAGCCGCGGTCGATGTCGTCCTGTCCGACATGGCACCGAATTTGTCGGGCGTCGCGGCGGCGGACGCGGCACGCAGCCTGCATCTCGCTGAACTGGCAGCGGATTTTGCCGTCAAGCACTTGAAACCAGAAGGCGTTTTTCTCGTCAAAGCCTTTCAGGGCAGTGGCTATAGCCAGTACGTGGAACGATTGAAGCGCAGCTTCCTGAAGGTCTCGACACGCAAGCCGGCCGCCTCGCGCGAGTCCTCGGCGGAGGTCTACCTGCTGGCGCGCGGTCTTCGTCCGGTGAAAAAAGACCCGGCTGACGACGGGGCCGGGCCTTGAATTGGCGTCACGTTCGCCCCCAACTTAGGCAAGTCGGGCGGGCGCGAGGATTAGAATGCCCGTTCAACCGTGGCGTGGGACGCCTGACCGTTTTCCGATCTGTCTGCCCGGGCCAATGCGCTGGAGCCGTTTCAGCGCGGCCGCTAGGAGTTCTCCTTGAACAACAACATGTTCGCGAAAGCCGCCATCTGGATGGTGATCGCGCTCGTCCTGTTTACGGTCTTCAAGCAGTTCGAGAGCCGGCAGAAGCCGGCCGAGACCGTGAGCTACACCCAGTTCCTGGAAGAGGCCAAGGCCGGCAAGATCAAGCGGGTCGAGGTTCAGGGCAGAACCCTGCAGGTCACCCCGTCGGACGGCGCCCGCTACACGCTGACGTCGCCGGGCGACGCCTGGATGGTCAGCGACCTGATGAAGTCGGGCGTGCAGGTGTTCGGCAAGCCCGAGGAAGAGCAGTCGCTGCTGACGACGATCTTCGTCTCGTGGTTCCCGATGCTGCTGCTGATCGGCGTGTGGATCTTCTTCATGCGACAGATGCAGGGAGGTGGCCGGGGCGGCGCGTTCAGCTTCGGCAAGAGCCGGGCCCGCATGCTCGACGAGAGCAACAACACGATCACCTTCGTCGACGTCGCCGGCTGCGATGAGGCCAAGGAAGAAGTCCAGGAACTGGTCGAGTTCCTGCGCGACCCCTCCAAGTTCCAGAAGCTCGGCGGGCGCATCCCGCGCGGAGTCCTGTTGGTCGGTTCGCCCGGCACCGGCAAGACGCTGCTCGCCAAGGCGATCGCCGGCGAGGCCAAGGTGCCGTTCTTCTCGATCTCGGGCTCCGATTTCGTCGAGATGTTCGTCGGCGTCGGCGCGGCGCGGGTCCGCGACATGTTCGAGCAGGCGAAGAAGCACGCGCCCTGCATCATCTTCATCGACGAAATCGACGCCGTCGGCCGCCAGCGCGGAGCGGGCCTGGGCGGTGGAAACGACGAGCGCGAGCAGACGCTGAACCAGATGCTGGTCGAGATGGACGGCTTCGAAACCGGCATTGGTGTCATCGTCATCGCCGCGACCAACCGGCCGGACGTGCTCGATCCTGCGCTGCTGCGTCCGGGCCGCTTTGACCGCCAGGTCGTGGTGCCGCTGCCCGACATCCGCGGCCGTGAGCAGATCCTCAACGTGCACATGCGCAAGGTGCCGATCGGCGCCGACGTCAAGGCCGACGTCATTGCGCGCGGCACGCCCGGATTCTCGGGTGCCGACCTTGCCAACCTGGTCAACGAAGCGGCGCTCTTCGCCGCGCGGCGCAGTGCGCGCGTCGTCGAGATGACCGACTTCGAGAAGGCCAAGGACAAGGTCATGATGGGCGCCGAGCGCAAGTCCATGGTCATGTCCGACGAGGAGCGCCTCAACACCGCCTACCACGAGTCCGGTCACGCGCTCGTCGCCAAGCTCGTGCCCAAGAGCGACCCGGTGCACAAGGTCACGATCATCCCGCGCGGACGCGCCCTCGGCCTGACGATGCAGTTGCCCGAGCAGGATCGTTATTCATACGACCGGCAGTACCTGCTGTCGCGCATCGCCGTGCTGTTCGGTGGCCGCATCGCCGAAGAGATCTTCATGAACCAGATGACGACCGGCGCCAGCAATGACTTCGAGCGGGCCACGCAGTTGGCGCGCGACATGGTCACGCGCTATGGCATGAGCGACGCGCTCGGCCCGATGGTCTACGCGGAAAACGAGGGCGAAGTGTTCCTCGGCCGCTCGATCACCAAGACGACGCATGTCTCGGAAGAGACCATGCGCAAGGTCGACGGCGAGATCCGCCGCATCATCGACGAGCAGTACGCGCTGGCGCGCAAGCTGATCGAAGAAAACCGCGACAAGATCGAAGCGATGACCAAGGCGCTGATCGAGTGGGAAACCATCGACTCCGACCAGATCGACGACATCATCGCCGGCAAGCCGCCGCGGCCGCCGAAGTCGACGGGCTCCACGCCGCCCACGGGCGGCAAGTCCGCGGCGGGCGGTGTCGAAGGCGCCGCGCAGCCGGCCTGACCGCCGTCGATCGCGATATGAGAGGCCGGCCTGTCCGGCCTCTTTTCTTGCGTGCCTACAATTCCCGGATGAGCAAACGATCGTCGGCGCCGGTTGAACTGTCGGCAACATGGCCGGTCGCCGGCCGGGTCATTGAGCTGTCCCGGCCACTGATCATGGGTATCGTCAATGTGACGCCCGACTCGTTCTCCGACGGCGGGCGCTACCTGTCTGCCGCCGCCGCGCTCGCACATGGCGAACGGCTGATCGAGGAAGGGGCCGACCTGCTCGACATCGGCGGCGAGTCCACCCGGCCGGGCGCCGCCGATGTTTCTGAAATGGAAGAGATCGACCGCGTGCTGCCTCTGGTCGAGGTGCTGCGGGCTCGCGGAGTGCCGATTTCCGTGGATACCAGCAAGCCGGGCGTGATGCGGGCTGCGCTCGCTGCCGGAGCAGCCGTGATCAACGATGTGCGGGCGTTCCGCACGCAAGGAGCGCTGGACGCAGTACGCGGGAGCGATTGCGGCCTCGTGCTGATGCACATGCAGGGCTCGCCACGGACGATGCAGAGCGAGCCGCAGTACGACGATGTCGTGGCGGACGTAACGGCGTTCCTGCGCGGACGCGTCGCCGACCTGGCGAATGCCGGCATCGACTTCTGCCGGATCGCCATTGATCCGGGCTTCGGCTTCGGCAAGACGGTGGAGCACAATTTCACATTGCTGCGTCGGTTGCCAGCGCTGCAGGCGATAGGCCGTCCGGTGCTGGTCGGCTTGTCGCGCAAATCGATGCTCGGCGCAGTTACGGGCCGTGCGGTGGATGATCGCGTTGCGGCGTCGGTCGCGGCAGCAGTGCTGGCGGTCGAGCGCGGCGCGCGTATTGTTCGCGTACACGATGTGGCAGCCACCCGCGATGCGCTGCAGGTGTGGGCTGCCACGCATGTAGGAGACGTGCGATGACGCGCAAGTATTTCGGTACGGACGGTGTGCGGGGCACGGTGGGCGAGGATCCGATCACGCCGGAGTTCGTGCTCAAGCTTGGCCAGGCGGCAGGGCGCGTGCTCGCGCGCCAGGCCGAGGGCGTGGGCGGCCGCCCCTCGGTGCTGATCGGCAAGGACACGCGCATCTCGGGGTACATGCTTGAGGCCGCACTCGAGGCGGGATTTTCCAGCGCGGGCGTCGATGTCGTGCTGTCGGGTCCGTTGCCGACGCCGGCCGTCGCCTATCTGACGCGCGCTCTGCGGCTAGATGCCGGAATTGTCATCAGTGCCTCGCACAATCCCTATCCGGACAATGGCATCAAGTTCTTCTCCGCACGCGGCGCCAAGCTGCCGGATGCGGTCGAGGCGCAGATCGAGCGCGAACTCGACAAGCCATGGCACTGCGTCGAGGCAAGCAAGCTCGGAAAGGTGAGGCGACTCGATGACGCGGCCGGGCGTTACATCGAGTTCTGCAAGCGCACGTTTCCGAACGAATTCGACCTCAAGGGCCTGAAGATAGTTGTCGACAGCGCGCACGGTGCCGCCTATCACGTGGCGCCCCATGTCTTCCATGAACTCGGGGCCGACGTCGTCTGGCACGGTGCCTCGCCCAATGGCATGAACATCAACGACGGCGTTGGTGCGCTGTACGGCGAGCAGTTGGCGCACGTGGTTCAGTCCAACGAAGCCGATCTCGGCGTCGCGCTCGACGGCGATGCCGATCGCGTGCTGATCTGCGATGCCGACGGGCGGCTCTACAACGGCGACGAATTGCTGTACGTGATCGTGAGAGACCGTATGCGACAGGGGAAGGTGGCAGGCGCTGTCGGCACCCTGATGACCAACTATGCGCTCGAGCGCCGCTTCGCCGAACTCGGCATCGGCTTCGCGCGGGCAAAGGTTGGCGACCGCTACGTGCTGGAGTTGCTGGAGCAGAAGAGCTGGCTCTATGGCGGCGAAGGTTCCGGGCATCTGCTGTGCCTTGACTGCCACACGACCGGTGACGGCACTGTCAGCGCGCTGCAGGTGCTGGCCGCGATGCGTCGCAGCGGGAAGTCGCTGGCGCAGCTTACGGCGGATCTTGTGCTGCTGCCGCAGGCGCTGGTCAATGCGCGCATCGAGCGCGGCTTCGACTGGAAGTCCTACGCACCGCTGGTAGACGAGATGACGGTCGTCGAACGCGAGTTGAACGGTTCCGGCCGGATCCTGATCCGTCCCTCGGGCACCGAGCCCGTGCTGCGCGTGATGGTCGAAGCCGCCGAGCCCGAGATCGCCGAAGCGATGGCCCAGCGACTCGCGAACCGCGTCGCAGCCACGGCGCATCGCTAGACCTGGCGCGGTCGGACCGCGCTCAGACAGCCTCGGTGGGCTTCTGCACGGCGACGGGGCGGGGACGCAGCGGCACCTGCAACGAGGCGAACTGGCGGGTCGCGGTCTGCCACGAATACCCTTCGGCAAACGCGCCCGACACGACCCGCGATCGATGCGCTCCTCATTGCAGTCTTTGACAAGGCGTGCAAGGGCGGTGGCGTCGTTTCATTGCGTTTGAGCGCGCAGCATTTCCGGAACGTACCCGACGTGTGACAGAGGTCATGCGCTGCCATCGCCAGGTCGCCGTACGATGAAATCGTCAATGTGGACTTCGCGTTTCGTCGCTTGCGAGACGGGATTGCAATGAGGGAAATCAAGGTTCTGGGTACTGGCTGCGCGAACTGCCGGACCACGGCGCGCCTGCTCGACGAGGTGGCGCGCGAGCAGGCGGTCGAGATTCGCGTTGAGAAGGTCGAGCGCATCGAGGACATCGTCGCCGCGGGAGTGATGCGTACGCCGGGTGTCATCATCGACGGCAAACTGGTGCACTCCGGTGGCATTCCGGCGCGCGAAGCGATCGCTGCCTGGTTGAGGGCGGCCTGAGTCGCGGTCTCCTTCCGGGACGCGGATGACTAGCCTGACAGCGGTTGCCCGTCGCTGGCCGCGGCAGCAGCCGATGTTTTTCCTCGGGCTGGCGGCGCTCGGATGGCTGCTGGCGTACCGCGCGCTGGTCCCGCTGTCCGAAGCGATCGTCGCCGCGCTGCCGGTTGAGCGCGCAACGCCGCTGGGCTCTGCGTTGCAGTTCTTCTTCTACGACACGCCCAAGGTGCTGCTGCTCCTGACCGGTGTCGTGTTCGTCATGGGCATCGTCAACTCGCACTTCACGGCGGAGCGCACGCGTGCGCTGCTGGCGGGCCGGTCCGAGGGCGTCGGCAACGTCATGGCCGCAGGCCTCGGCATCGTGACGCCATTCTGCTCGTGCTCGGCGGTGCCGCTATTCATCGGATTCGTCCAGGCCGGGGTGCCGCTCGGTGTGACGTTCTCGTTCCTGATCGCCGCCCCGATGGTCAACGAGGTCGCACTGGCGCTGCTGCTCGCAATGTTCGGTTGGAAGATCGCGCTGCTCTACATGGGGCTCGGCCTGACGGTGGCCATCGTCGCCGGCTGGGTCATTGGGCGCTTGCACATGGATGATCAGCTCGAGGGCTGGGTGCGCGATTTGCGCGCCGGCGGGCACACGCTTCCAGACGAATCGCTGACGTGGGCGGATCGGATCCGGGCCGGGCTCGACGCGGTGGGCACGATTGTCGGGCGCGTCTGGCCCTACATTCTCGCGGGCATTGCGATCGGCGCTGCCATCCACGGTTATGTACCGCAGGATTTCCTCGCGTCGTTCATGGGGCGCGATGCCTGGTGGGCTGTGCCGCTGGCCGTTCTGCTCGGAGTACCGATGTATTCGAATGCCGCCGGAATCCTCCCGGTGGTGGAAGCGCTGCTGTCGAAGGGCGCGGCCCTTGGGACCGCGCTGGCGTTCATGATGAGCGTCGTTGCGCTCTCGCTTCCGGAAGTGGTGATTCTTCGCAAGGTACTGCGGCCTCGACTGATTGCGACCTTCGTGGGCGTGGTGGCCGCCGGAATACTGATCGTTGGCTACGTGTTCAACGCCGTGCTCGGCTGAGCATCGTCGCCGAACGCGGTAGAGCGCCGGCGCTTCGGTGCCGCCTCTCCCGATATCCAGGCTTTGTCGATGCTGCTTGACTTCTTTCGACATTTCCATATTATTCGAAATATGGAATCCATCTCCGCCGTCCGAGCGCTTGCCGCACTGGCCCAGGGAACTCGCCTGGACGTCTTTCGCTTGCTGGTGCAGCAGGGGCCGAGCGGCATGGCAGCGGGCGAGATCGCCGAGCATCTGGCTCTCGCGCCGGCCACGCTCAGTTTCCACCTGAAAGAGTTGTCGCATGCCGGCCTCGTGACTTCGCGCCAGGACGGCCGGTTCAATTTCTACGCGGCGAACTTCGAGGCGATGAACGAGCTGCTCGCCTATCTGACCGAGAACTGCTGTGCGGCCGACTGCGGCCCGGGCGCGACCTGCGCACCGACTTCCTGCGTCCCGAACCCCAAGCGCGCGGTCCCAGCCCGGCGCAAACTCCAAAGGAGCAAGGCATGAAACGCTTTCACGTCCATGTGTCGGTGCCGGATCTCGGCGCCAGCATCCGCTTCTACTCGACGCTGTTCGGCACCGAGCCGGCGGTCGTCAAGAGCGACTACGCGAAGTGGATGCTCGAGGACCCGCGCGTGAACTTCGCGATTTCGCAGCGCGGCGGCAAGACCGGCGTCAACCATCTCGGGCTGCAAACCGACAGCGACGCGGAACTCGACGCGCTGAATGGGCAGTTGCAAGCAGGCCGATCTGGCCACGCATGCCGAAAAGGAAACGGCATGCTGCTACGCACGCTCGAACAAGTACTGGGTGACCGACCCCACCGGCATCGCCTGGGAGACCTTCCACACGCTGGGCAATGTCCCGACCTTCAACGGCGAGGCGGAAGCTGCGCCGGCCGCCGCGGCCTGCTGCGCCCCGGCAGTGGCGGTCGCGAAGGTCAGCGAGCCAGATCCCGGTAAAGGCGACGACCGGTTGCTGCAATTGAGCCTGCACGATGGTGATCAGTGCAGTACTGCGCGCGGCAGCGCCTGACGATCATGCGCGCATCGTGGCATTGCTCGCGCAGGCCGGGACTGCCGACGGCCGACATCACGCAGGATGGACTGCGCGACTTCACCGTCGCGCTCGATTCCGGCGAGGTGATCGGCACCGTCGGACTCGAGCGCCATGGCGAACACGGCCTGCTGCGGTCACTGGTGGCGGCGCCCGGCTGGCGCGGCCACGGGCTCGGCACGGCGTTGGTCGATGCGGTCGAAGCGAAGGCGCGCGCACTAGGCATGCGGTCGCTCACGCTGTTGACCGAGACCGCTGAGCCGTTCTTTGCCGCGCGCGGCTACGCGACCATCGCTCGCGCACAGGCCCCTGCTGCCGTACAGGCAAGCCGCGAGTTCACGACGCTCTGCCCCAGCAGCTGCACCTGCATGCACAAGACCCTGACTCTGAACCATTGAGTGACCGATGTCTCACGACCGCCCTCTGAACGTCCTGTTCCTCTGCACCGGCAACTCGGCGCGCTCGATCCTTGCCGAAACGATGATGAACGCGATGGGCGCGCCGCGCTTCAAGGCCTACTCCGCCGGATCGCACCCGAATGGCAGCGTCAACCTGTTTGCGCTCGAGCTCCTGCAGAAGAACCGGCTCCCGGTCGATGGACTGCGCAGCAAGAGCTGGGACGAGTTCGCCCAACCCGGAGCGCCGGAACTCGACTTCGTGTTCACCGTGTGCGACAGCGCGGCCGGCGAGGTCTGTCCGCTGTGGCCGGGTCAGCCCATCACCGCACACTGGGGCGTCGAGGACCCGGCGGCGGTCGAAGGCAGCGATGCCGAGAAGCGTCGGGCTTTCTTCAACGCCTACAACCGCCTGCACAACCGGATCCAGCTGTTCCTGAGCCTGCCTCTGACGAAACTGGACCGGCTGTCGCTGATGAACCGGTTGAGCGAGATCGGCAAGGTCTTGACTCCGCGGTTCCTGACCACTCGAACGATTACGTGAAGGACACATTCATGAACTCAGACAGCGATGTGAAGGCCGTAGTACGCGAGAAGTACGGGCAGGCGGCCGCGCGTGTGAAGGCGGGCGCAGGGCGGTTGCTGCAGCGGGACATCGGGCGCACTGGAGTGCTGCGACCCGATCACCTCCAACCTCTACGACGCCGGGCAGGCCGGCGAAGTGCCGGAGGCTGCGCTGCAGGCGTCGCTCGGCTGCGGCAACCCGACGGCGCTCGCCGAGCTGAAGCCGGGCGAAACCGTGCTCGACCTAGGTTCGGGCGGTGGCATCGACGTGCTGCTGTCCGCCCGGCGAGTCGGGCCAACGCGGCAAGGCCTACGGACTCGACATGACCGACGAAATGCTCGCGCTCGCCGAGGAGAACCGGCGCCGCAGCGGGCTGACGAACGTCGAATTCCTCCGCGGCGAGATCGAGCACATTCCGCTGCCGGACAACTCGGTCGACGTGATCATCTCGAACTGCGTGATCAATCTCTCGGGCGACAAGGACCAGGTCCTGCGCGAAGCGTTCCGGGTGCTGAAGCCGGGCGGGCGCTTCGCCGTCTCCGATGTGGTGGTGCGTGGCGAGGTTCCCGAGGTGATCCGCCGGAGCCTCGAGCTCTGGGCGGGTTGCGTGGCCGGTGCGCTGTCGGAGTCGGAGTATCGAAGCAAGCTTGCGCAGGCTGGCTTCGGCGCAGTCGACGTCGAGGTCACGCGGGTGTACGGCAGCGACGACGCACGTGATCTGCTTGCAGGACAGGGATTTGACGTCGATGCTGTGGCGAAGCAGGTCGACGGCAAGTTCGTCAGCGCCTTCATCCGGGCGGTGAAGCAGACCGCGGGCCGGACGGTTGGCAAGTCGACTGCCGCGTGCTGCGACGGGTAGTTCGGACACAGGAACCATGTCGGCGTCTTCCCACCCAGCGGCACCACACACTGCCGCCGCTCCCCTCAGCGTCTTCGAGCGTTACCTGACGCTCTGGGTCGCGCTGTGCATCGTGGTCGGCATCGTGCTCGGGCAGGTGTTCCCGGCCCCGATGCAGGCGATCGGACGCATGGAAGTCGCGCAGGTCAACCTGCCGGTCGGAGCGCTGATCTGGGTGATGATCATTCCGATGCTGCTGCGCATCGACTTCGCGGCGCTCGGCCAGGTCAGGAGCCATGTGCGCGGCATCGGCGTGACGCTGTTCGTCAACTGGCTGGTGAAGCCGTTCTCGATGGCGCTGCTGGGCTGGATATTCATCCGGCACCTGTTTGCGCCCTTGTTGCCGGCCGACCAGATCGACAGTTACTTCGCCGGCCTGATCCTGCTGGCGGCAGCGCCTTGCACGGCGATGGTGTTCGTCTGGAGCCGGCTCACGAACGGCGACCCGTACTTCACGCTGACGCAGGTGGCGCTGAACGACACGATCATGATCTTCGCGTTCGCGCCGATCGTGGCGCTGCTGCTGGGCGTGGCCTCGATCACCGTGCCGTGGGACACGTTGCTGACGTCGGTCGTGCTGTACATCGTGGTGCCGGTCATCGTGGCCCAGATGATCCGCGCGAGCGTTCTGCGTCGCGGCGGGATTGCAGCGCTGGACGCGCTGCTGCACCGGATCCAGCCGTGGTCGGTGGCTGCGCTGCTCGCCACGTTGGTGCTGCTGTTCGCTTTCCAGGGCGAGCAGATCCTGCAGGCAGCCGCTGGTCATTGCGCTGCTCGCAGTGCCGATCCTGATCCAGGTGTTCTTCAACTCCGCACTTGCTTATGGACTTAACCGCGCTGCTCGGCGAGAAGCACAGCGTGGCGTGTCCATCGGCGCTGATCGGGGCGTCGAACTTCTTTGAACTTGCCGTTGCCGCCGCCATCAGCCTTTTCGGTTTCCAGTCGGGCGCCGCGCTCGCTACGGTCGTCGGCGTGCTGATCGAGGTGCCGGTGATGCTGTTGGTGGTGAGGGTCGCGAATGCCAGCAAGAGGCTGGTACGAGCAGCGCGCGGTCCGGGCAAATAGCGCTTGACAAGCAGGCGTGACGGCGCCCGCGCATAGTGGCGCAGGGACTTCGCTCCCTGGATGACGTCCGCATGACATTCGTGGCGGCCGGATGACAGCAGGGCCCCGCCATTCGCGCGCCCCTCTCGAGTCCGTCTAGAAGCCTTGATCGAATTGCTGTGACATGTCACCGATCTGTCATGGTCGGTTCCTAGACTGCGATTCGTGCCACATAAAGTCTTGTAATTCGCGTCCTCGCTGCGCGCCCCGCGCCGTCTCCTTCCCCTTACGAACGAAGTCCGAGGTAATCCATGAAACCGACTGCCTTCAAGATCCTTGCTCGCAGGTGTCGCGCTGGCGGGCTTCGTTCTCTGCAGCTCAAGCTCAGGAAGTAACCGGCGCCGGCGCGACGTTCCCGGCGCCGCTTTATGCAAAATGGGCCGACGCCTATAACAAGGCCACCGGAGTGCGTGTCAACTATCAGTCAGTGGGTTCAGGTGCGGGATTGCGGCAGATCCGCGGCAAGACTGTGGATTTCGGGGCCTCGGACATGCCCTCTCGAATGCCGAAGAACTGCAGAAGGATGGACTGATGCAGTTTCCCACCGTGATTGGCGGCGTAGTGCCGGTCGTCAACATACAGGGTATCCAAGCGGGGCAGCTGCGGCTGAACGGCCAGGTGCTCGGCGACATCTACCTGGCAAGGTCACCAAGTGGAACGATGCCGCGATCGTCGCGCTGAATCCCGGGCCTGAAACTGCCGGACACGCAAATTCGCAGTTGTGCGCCGTGCCGACGGCTCCGGCACGACGTTCATCTTCACCAACTATTTGTCCAAGGTGAACGCCGAATGGAAGGATAAGGTTGGCGAAGGCACGGCGGTGAACTGGCCGGCCGGAGCGGGCGGCAAGGGCAATGAGGGCGTCGCGGCGTTCGTACAGCGACTGCCGAATTCCGATTGGCTATGTGGAATACGCCTACGCGAAGCAGAATAAGATGACCTACGCACTGATGCAGAACGCGGCAGGCGCGTTTCGTGGCGCCGGACGACGCGACTTTCAAGGCCGCGGCCGCCGGAGCCGACTGGAACAAAACCTTTCTACCAGATCCTGACCGAATCAGCCGGGCAAGGATGCGTGGCCGATCACTGGTGCGACGTTCATCATGATGCATACCAAGCAGGACAAGCCGCAGCAGGCCACGGCGGTCGCTGCGTTTCTTCGACTGGGCGTTGCCAACGGCGACAAGATGGCGGACGATCTCGACTACGTTCCGCTGCCTGACAGCGTCGTGGCACTGATCCGCCAGCAGTGGGCCAAGATCACCGACGACGCAGGCAAGCCCGATCCCTCTCAAGTAGTCTTATCGCTCCTTCTCCCGGCCTTCGCGGCCCTGGGGCTGCCGTCATGACTGGCTCAAAACGGCAGCGTGCGCCGTTGCTCCGGGCAAGGAGGGACTGTTCGATGGACGCCACTGTCTCCGAAACAACGTCGATCACGCGAAGACCGCAGGCCATTCGAGATGCCCGAAGGTCCGCCCGTCACGCCGGGCGGGCACGATTTGGCGATCTGGTCTTCCTGGTCTGACGCGCGGCGCGGCCACTCATCACGCTGCTGCTGCTCTTCCGGGATCATCGTCTCGCTGCTGATCGGTGCCTGGCCCTCGATCCGCGAGTTCGGGCTGAAGTTCCTGTGGACTGCCGAGTGGGACCCGGTCCAGGAAAAGTTCGGCGGCCTGGTGATGATCTACGGCACGCTGGTGACGTCGGCTGATCGCGCTGCTCATTGCGGTGCCGGTCAGCTTCGGCATCGCGCTGTTCCTGACCGAACTCTCGCCCAGGTGGCTGAAGCGGCCGCTGGGCACGGCGATCGAACTGCTGGCGGCGATCCCTTCGATCGTCTACGGCATGTGGGGCCTGCTGGTGTTCGCGCCCATCCTGGCGACCAATTCGTCCAGCAGCCGCTGCAGACGGCCTTCGGCGACGTGCCAGTCCTGGGCGGCATGTTCTCCGGGCGCACCGGTCGGCATCGGCATCCTGTCGGCCGGCATCATCCTCGCGATCATGATCATCCCCTTCATCGCGGCGGTGATGCGCGATGTGTTCGAGGTCACGCCGGCGATGCTGAAGGAATCCGCCTATGGCGTCGGGGCAACGACCTGGGAAGTGGTCTGGAGGGTCGTGCTGCCGTACACCAAGGCGGGCGTCATTGGCGGCATCATGCTCGGGCTGGGCCGCGCGCTCGGCGAGACGATGGCGGTGACCTTCGTGATCGGCAACTTCAACCAGTTGAACAGCCTGTCGCTGTTCGAGGCTGCCAATTCGATCACGTCGGCACTGGCCAACGAATTCGCCGAGGCTACGCCCGGCTTGCATGAGGCCTCGCTGATCTATCTCGGGCTGATCCTCTTCTTCATCACGTTCGTCGTGCTGCGCTTCACAAGTATCTGCTGATGCGGCTGCAGCCGCAACGAAGGGACGCGCACTGAACGCGATCGCGCCGATCGCCGTGCGGTGCCGACTATCGCGTCTGCCGCCGCATCGGCGTCGCAAGCTAGTCAACGTCATTGCGCTGACGCTGTCGCTGGCTAGCGATGGCCTTCGGGCTGGTCTGGCTGATCTGGATTCTGTGGGACACGCTCTGGCCTGGGCGTCCGCGGCTTGAGCGCTCGCGATTTTCTACAGAATCACGCCGCCGCCGAACGCGGAGGGCGGAGGCCTGCGCAACGCCATCGTCGGTTCGGCTGATCATGGTGCTTGCCGCGACACGGCGGTCGGCACGCCGATCGGAATTCTGGCGGGGATCTACCTCGCGGAATACGGCCAGCGCGGCTGGCTCGGTCAATGTCACCCGCTTCATCAACGACATCCTGCTCTCCGCACCATCGATCGTGATCGGCCTATTCGTCTACGCGATCATCGTCGCCCAGACGAGGACCTTCTCGGCGTTCGCCGGGAGTCGTCGCGCTGGCGCTGATCGTGATGCCGGTTGTCGTTCGCACGACCGAGAATATGCTCGCAGCTGATCCCCAACTCGCTGCGCGAAGCGGCGTTGGCGCTGGGCGCGCCCAAGTGGATCGTGATCCGGCGCGTCACGTTGAAGGCAGCGCGCGCCGGCGTCGTGACGGGCGTCCTGCTGGCGCTGGCGCGCATCGCCGGCGAGACCGCACCGCTGCTCTTTACCGCGCTGTCGAACCAGTTCTTCAGCCTCAACCTGGGCCAGCCGATGGCGAACCTGCCGGTGACCATCTTCAAGTTCGCGATGAGCCCGTTTTCGAACTGGCAGCAGATGGCCT
Organism: uncultured beta proteobacterium; assembly: GCA_963724605.1. Lineage (GTDB taxonomy): Bacteria > Pseudomonadota > Gammaproteobacteria > Burkholderiales > Burkholderiaceae_F > JALORV01. The sequence goes on along the minus strand of CAVRVM010000014.1, from coordinate 607,791 downwards.
GGGTCGGGCGTCTTCTCATCACGGTCGGCGTGCTGGTGCTGAACATCGCTGGCGCGGGTACTGTTCCGGCACAAGCACTAGGAATACGACGATGGACACTGCACCAGGACCGCGCGGATGGCCGAGCGAGACGATCAAGATGAAAGTGCGCGACCTGAACTTCTACTACGGCAAGTTCCAGGCGCTGAAGAACATCAACCTCGAGATCCCGAGAAGAAGGTCACGGCGTTCATCGGACCGTCCGGTTGCGGCAAGTCGACGCTGCTGCGCGTGTTCAACCGCATGTTCGAGCTGTATCCCGAGCAGCGAGCCGAGGGCGAAGTCAACGTCGACGGCGAGAACATCCTGACCTCGAAGGAAGACGTCGCGCTGGTCACGCGCCAAGATCGGCATGGTGTTCCAGAAGCCGACGCCGTTTCCGATGTCGATCTACGACAACATCGCTTTCGGCGTGAAGCTGTTCGAGAGTCTGTCGAAGGCCGCCATGGACGACCGTGTCGAGTGGGCGCTGCGCAAGGGGCGCTCTGGAACGAAGTCAAGGACAAGCTGGGACAGAGCGGGTACCAGCCTGTCGGGCGGGCAGCAGCAGCGGCTGTGCATCGCGCGCGGGATCGCCGTGCGAGCCCGAGATCATCCTGTTCGACGAACCGTGCTCGGCGCTCGATCCGATCTCGACCGCGAAGATCGAAGAGCTGATCGACGAACTGAAGTCGGATTACACGGTGGCCATCGTCACGCATAACATGCAGCAGGCGGCCCGCGTCTCGGACTACACGGCGTACATGTACCTCGGCGACCTGGTCGAGTTCGGCGAGACCGACCAGATCTTCATCAAGCCGAAGGAAAAGGGAAACCGAGGACTACATCACCGGCCGCTTCGGCTGACGACGCAGACCGCATGAACGGGCACGACACGGAAGAGCGGCAAATGGGAACCGGAGATCACTCGATAAGAAAGTACGACGAGGAACTCGAGGCCATGCGCTCGCGCGTACTGCAGATGGGCGGCCTCGTCGAGTCGCAGGTACGTACCGCGCTCGACGCTTTTGAGACGGCCAACGTCGACCATGGCGCAGCAGGCGATCGACGCCGACCGTCGCGTCAACGAACTCGAAATGGACCTCGACCAGATGGTCAACCACGTCATCGCGCGCCGGCAGCCGACTGCGGGCGACCTGCGGATGATCACCGGCATTGCCAAGGCGATCACCGACATCGAGCGAATCGGCGACGAGGCCAGCAAGATTGCGCGCGCCGCCAAATGGTTGCGGGAGAAGGACGGCCAGTCGCGCGTCAATCGCGTCCCTGACATCCGCTACTCGGGCGATGCGGCCGTTTCCATGCTGCGGCGCGCGCTGGATGCGTTCGCGCGGATGGATGCGCAGGCGGCGGCGACGATCATCAAGGACGACCAGGGCGTCGACGACCGGTTCCGCGCCATCCTGCGGCAGCTGATCACGTTCATGATGGAAGATCCGCGCACGATCTCGGCGTCACTCGACACGGTGTGGGCGGCCAAGGCGATCGAGCGCATCGGCGACCACTCGAAGAACATCGCCGAGCACGTGATCTTCATTTCGCAGGGGCTCGATGCGCGGCATCTGACGCCCGATGAAGTCGAGCGCGCCGTGGCGCGCGGCTAGGGCCGGCATGGACTGCATCGATACTCGTCGTCGAAGACGAACCGGCCATTCAGGAACTGGTCGCCTACACCTGCAGCAGCAACGGCTACGCGGTGCGGCGCGCCGAGTCGGTGAGCTGCGGCGCGCGAAGCGATCGGCCAGCAGTTGCCCGATCTCGTCTTGCTCGACTGGATGCTGCCCGACAAGCCGGGTATCGACCTGCTGAAGGATCTGCGAACAGAGGAGCGCACGCGAGCCGTGCCGGTCATCATGCTGACCGCGCAGGGCAGCGAGGCTGACCGGGTCGTGGGCCTCGATACCGGCGCCGACGACTACGTGGTCAAGCCGTTCTCGCCGCGCGAACTGGTCTCGCGGATTCGGGCCGTGTTTCGCCGCCGCGCGCCCGCAGTACAGCGGCGAATCGATCGTCTACGGTCCGCTCACGATCGATCCCGCTCGCCACGAGGTCCGCGTCGATGGCAAGCCGGTCGAAAATGGGACTGGCCGAGTTCAAGCTACTTGGGTTTCCTCGTCAGTCATCCGGAGCGCGTGTTCTCGCGCACGCAGTTGCTCGACAGTGTCTGGGGCGACCATGTGTTCATCGAGGAGCGGACGGTCGATGTCCACATGCTTCGTCTGCGCAAGGCGCTGGCACCGGTCAACGCGCAGCATCTGGTGCAGACCGTGCGCGGGCTCGGCTACCGACTGTCCATGGGTACAGAGCACTGACGGCTGCACTGACGCGCGGCAAGCCGGTGCGGCGATGGCGCGGCCATTGCCGCGCGAGTGTCGCCGCAAGAGATGTGCCTTCGACTCCGGGCTAGACTCGGCGACATGCTCGATCGCATTGAATTTCGCGGCTTTCGCACTGCTCGATCCTGTCGCTGATGCGGCTAGCGCGCTCGCTGTGGTCGGCGCTCGTGGTCGGACATTCTTGCCGGTGCGGAGGCCGGGCTATGGGTCGCGCTCATGGGCTTGTCGCCATGCTCGCGATCCACATGAATTACGCCAGCCGGCTCGCGGCCTGGCTCGAATAGCCCAGTCTCGACGAGATTCCCGAACGGCTGGGGCCTGTGGGCCGATGTCTTCGCACGGCTGTACCGCCAGCGTCGCGCGACCGAGCGCAACGAGCGCCGGCTGGTCGAGAGCGAAGAACGCTTCCGGCGCACTATTAGCGCGCTGCCCGAAGGAATCGTGCTGATCGATGCTTCGCTGCAGATCGACTGGTGCAATCCGGTGGCCGAGCAGCACCTGGAGTCCGCCTGTCGGCGGACCAGGGTCTGCGCCTGACGAACCTGGTGCGCGATCCCGAGTTCGTCAACTACATGACTTCGGCGCACTTCGACGCGCCGCTGGTGTTCCGTCCGCTGGCGCAGCCCGGGCTCGCGCTTGAAGTCCGCGTCGTCGATTTCGAGCCTGCCCGCTCGATCGTCATCACGCGGGACATCACGCAACGCGAGCGGGTCGACGCCGTGAGGCGGGACTTCATCGCCAATGTTTCGCACGAGCTGCGGACGCCGCTCACGGTTGTCAGCGGTTTCCTGGAAATGCTGCTCGACGCGCAGCACGGTGATGAAGCCACGCGCCGGCACATCTGGAACTGATGCACGAGCAGGCGCGGCGGATGTCGCGACTGGTTGAGGACCTGCTGACACTGTCGCGGCTGGAGTCGCGCGACAGCGTGGTGCAGGAAGAGGTCGTCGATGTGCGGCAGCTCGTGCGGGAAGTCGGTGACGAGGCCGCGTTCTGTCCAGCGGGCGGCACCGCGTCGAGTCGTCGACGCGCCGCCGGCGTTCGTGCGTGGCAGCCGCGACGAGCTGCGCAGTGCCTTCGGCAACCTCGTCTCTAATGCGATCCGCTATACGCCCGACGGCGGGCAGATCGAGCTGCGCTGGCGCGAAGAGTGAAGCGAGGGGCGCTTCGAGGTTGAGGACACCGGCATCGGCATTGCGCCGGAGCACCTGTCGCGACTGACCGAGCGCTTCTATCGCGTCGACAAGAGCCGCTCGCGCGAAACCGGTGGCACCGGACTCGGCCTGGCGATCGTCAAGCACGTCCTGCTTCGGCACGATGGGCGGCTCGAGATCGCTTCGGAGGTGGGCGAAGGCAGCACGTTCACCGCGGTGCTGCCGGCGGAGCGGCTGATCTCCGTCGCCGATCACGGCCTGGCCGATGCGGCTTGAATCGGCTGAGTCCGCACAAAGTGCGAGTGGTATCATTCCGCCGGCCCTCGGGGTGTAGCGCAGTCTGGTAGCGCGCCTGCTTTGGGAGCAGGATGTCGGGAGTTCGAATCTCTCCACCCCGACCATAGCGCCGCACCAGAGGTGCGCCCGTCCAAGATTCGATCTGCCCGTAGCTCAGCTCGGATAGAGCACCAGCCTTCTAAGCTGGGGGTCACAGGTTCGATTCCTGTCGGGCAGGCCAGTTTCTTTAGTGGTGGCTGTAGCTCAGTTGGTAGAGTCCCGGATTGTGATTCCGGTTGTCGTGGGTTCGAGTCCCATCAGCCACCCCACCAAATCCATCGCAGTTTCATCCCGTTTAGCAGCGCGGCGCGCGCGTCGATCACCAGCGGCCTCGTCGTGAACATTCCCACGCGGCGTTGTTTCGTGCCCAGGGCATTGGCGCGACACGCCGCGCGCCTCTGAAGCGGTGCTCCCGCGTCACGCCGTGATAGTCGTGGCTTGATAGATCGGCTGCGCGCTTGCTCGGCACGTCGCCGCCTTGGCGCGAATGCCGTGCTTGCAAGAGCGGGCACCGCAAGGCGCCGCACAGTAGCCTGTCGCGATGGACTCCCTGATCGCCGCCGCCGCGCGCGCCCTCGCCGTCGGCGACTCGCTCGGCGCCCTCAAGCGCGTCGGCCTGCGCGACGACCCGCCGGCGCTCGCGCTGCGCGGCATCGCCATGGCCCAGCTCGGCGAGTACCCGCGCGCCCGCGAGCTGCTCCGGCGCGCCGCCCGCGGCTTCGGCGCCCACGAGGAGCTGGCGCGCGCCCGCTGTGTCGTCGCCGAGGCCGAGGTGGCCCTCGCCATGCGCGACCTCCGCGGCTCGCCGCGCACGCTGGCGGCCGCGTCGGCCACGCTCGAGGCGCGCGCCGATCGCGCCAACGCGCTGCAGGCACGTCTGATCGCGGTGCGCCGGCTGCTGCTGCTCGGCCGCCTCGACGAGGCCGCATCCGCCCTGGCGCAGCCTGGACGTCGACGCGGCGCGCGCGTGCGCCGCCGTCGCTGCTGGCGGTGGCCGAGCTGGCCGCGGCCGAGGTGGCGCTGCGCTCGCTGCGCACGGCACCGGCGCAGGCGGCGCTCGCGCGCGCCCACGAAGCGGCCGAACGCGCGCGCGTGCCCGCGCTCCTGGCCGAGGTAGCCGAGGCGCGCGCCGCGCTCGATCGTCCCGCCGCGCGGCGCCTCCACGCCGGCCACGAGCAGCCGCTGCGCCTCGACGAGGTCGAAGCGCTCCTCGCCTCGGGCGCGCTGGTGGTCGACGCCTGCCGTCGCGGCCTGCGCGCCGGCGCCACCTGGCGGCCGCTGGCGCGCCGGCCGGTGCTGTTCGCGCTGGCGCGCGCGCTCGCCGAGGCGTGGCCCGGCGACGTCGATCGGCACACCCTGATCGCGCGCGCATTCCGCACCCGCCGCCCCGACGAGACGCACCGGGCGCGCCTGCGCGTCGAGATCGGCCGTCTGCGCGCGCTCGCCGCGCCGCTGGCGCGCATCGAGGCCACCGAGCGCGGCTTCGCGCTCACGCCGCGCGGCGAGCGCGCCGTCGTCGTCCTGGTGCCGCCCATCGATGGCGATCAGGCGTCGCTGCTGGCGCTGCTCGCCGACGGCGCGGCCTGGTCGACCTCGGCCCTGGCGCTGGCCCTCGGGGCCAGCCAGCGCACGGTCCAGCGCGCGCTCGTCGAGCTGGAGGCCGCCGGACGGGTGCGCTCGATCGGGCGCGCGCGCGCGCAGCGCTGGCTCGTCGCCGCCGCTGGCCGGATTCACGACGAACTTGTTACTCCCCGCCGCGCTGCCGCTTGGGTAGATTGCTCTCACGGCGCCGTTCCGAAGCGCGCCACAAGGAGCCAAGCGATGACCCGAACAAGGCAAGACAGGCAACACAAAGCCGCAAACACCGGCGCGCGCGGCCGAGATCGTGCGCGAGTACGGCCCCTTCGCCGGCGCCGAGCACATCCACGGCGTCACCCACGACGGCCACCGCGTCTGGGCCGCCACCGGAGCCAAGCTGATCGCCTTCGATCCCGACGAGCGGCGCAGCTCGCGCGCACGCTCGACCGCGCCGGCGACGCCGGCACCGCCTTCGACGGCACGCACCTCTACCAAATCGCCGAAGCGCGCATCGACAAGATCGATCCCGCCACCGGCGACGTCGTGGCGTCGATCCCGGCGCCCGGCCACGGCGGCGACTCGGGCCTCGCCTGGGCCGAGGGCAGCCTGTGGGTGGGGCAGTACCGCGATCGCAAGATCCACCAGATCGATCCCGCGACGGGCGCCATTCTGCGCACCATCGAGTCCAACCGCTTCGTCACCGGCGTGACCTGGGTCGACGGCGAGCTGTGGCACGGCACCTGGGAAGGCGACGAGAGCGACATCCGCCGCATCGACCCGGAGAGCGGCGCCGTGCTCGAGCGGCTCGAGATGCCGCGCGGCATCGGCGTCAGCGGGCTCGAGTCCGACGGGGCGAGCCTCTTCTATTGCGGCGGCGGAGCGAGCGGAAAGGTCCGCGCCGTGCGACGTCCGAACAGGCAGACGAGAACGATGAACGACCAACCCGAACGGCTCTTCGAGCCAAGGAGCACACCATGAACACCGCCATTGCCGAAGTGAACACCGTGAACCATCCTGTCGTGTCCAGGGACCAATGGATTGCCGAGCGCAAGACGCTGCTGGCGCGCGAGAAGGAGCTGACGCACCTGCGCGACCAGATCGCCCGCGAGCGCCGCGCGCTGCCGTGGGTGCGCATCGACAAGAACTACGTGTTCGACACGCCCGAGGGCCCGCGCACGCTGGCCGAGCTGTTCGAAGGCCGCCGCCAGCTGCTGGTGCAGCACTTCATGTTCGGCCCGGGCTGGGAGCAAGGCTGCCCGAGCTGCTCTTACATGGCCGACCACAGCGACGGCATGACCGTGCACCTGGCGCACCGCGACATCACGTTCGTGGCCGTCTCGCGCGCGCCGCTGGCCGAGATCGAGCGCTTTCGCCAGCGCATGGGCTGGCAGTTCAAGTGGGTGTCCTCGCACGGCAGCGACTTCAACTACGACTTCGGCGTCAGCTTCACGCCGGAAGAACAGGCCAAGGGCGAGGTCTACTACAACTACGGCATGCAGCCCTTCGCGTGCGAGGAATTGCCCGGCATCAGCGTGTTCTACAAGGACGACGCGGGCGAGGTCTTCCACACCTACTCGACCTACGGGCGCGGTGTGGAGGTGATGATGGGCACGTACAACCTGCTCGACCTCACGCCCAAGGGCCGCGACGAGGACGCCGGGCGGGGCATGGAATGGGTGCGCCACCACGACCGCTACGAGCCGGAACCGCGCGCGAATGCGGCGCCGGCGGCCGGCTCTTGCTGCGAAACGCACGCGTGAAGCGGTCACTCGTGATCATGGCGCGAGAGTCAAAGTGCGTCTTTCCAAGCGAGCCTTGCGGTCATCGGCGACGCCGGGCTCGATCGCATGAGACCGAGGAGCTGCGTACAGCCGAAGACGACGGCGGCGCCCGCCTGGAAAGACAGGAAGCTGATGCCGAGTGAGGTCAGGTCATTGCGCAACGCTGACGCCACGGCGATGCACGCGAGAGCCCGGCCCAGGTTGCCGACAATGACGAGGTCGATCAATGTGCGCGCTATGGCGACGCTGGAGGCGCCTCGGATCAGCAGCGCAGAAAATCCGCCAAGCAGCACGCCGGTTATGACGAGCAGTTCGACCGCGAGGCCGGTGAAATGCGCGACTGCATGCGGCGCTAGAACTTGAATCATCGCCAGCGTGCCACTGGCCGCCGCGTCGATCGTCAGGGCTGCCCGCAGCAGCCGGGAGGGATTGAGATAGTTCATTGGGTGCTCCGTAACGACCTGAGGTTCGTTTCCGCTGCTGTCGCGATCGACCGGCCACGCCATTGATGCATCATCGGGCAAGCGGATGAATGGCGCGATTACGTGCGAGGTAATGGCGCGGTGAACGCCGCAGCCTGGTGACTCTCGCCGGGCGCTTCGCGAGGCTTGGCCGGGCCGACCACTACGCGGGGTAGTACAACGACCGCGGTGCCGGGGAGCGGAACAACCTCTGCGAGCAACGCGATGCCAATCAACTCGGCGACCGTGACACCGAGTCCCAGAACGGCAGCGGCAAAACGAACGGTTGAGCGATTCATGCGGACCTCCGGATCGAGCGGCTTCGGTATGCACCCTCGAACGCTGCGCGACTGCGGGCTCGCAGACGGGGTGTACCGACGAACGAAGCTTGAGCCGGTATAACTGCCAAGGCGTGGCATGATTTGTGGCAAACTGCATCCATGCGCGCGAGTCGCTTACTTTCAATCCTGCTGCTGCTGCAAACCCGCGGCCGCATGAGTGCCGAAGCACTCGCAGCCGAGGTCGAGGCGTCGGTCCGCACCGTCTTCCGCGACGTCGATCAGCTGAGCGCCGCCGGAATTCCGATATGGGCCGAGCGGGGCCGCAACGGCGGCTTCCAGTTGAAGGAGGGATGGCGCACCAAGTTGACCGGCCTGACGACAGAGGAGGCGCGTGCAATCTTCCTGGCTGGATTGCCCGGCCCGGCAGCCGAACTAGGCCTCGGCGAGGCGATGACATCAGCGCAGTTGAAGTTGCTTGCCGCGCTGCCGGCCGACTGGCAGGCCAGCGCACAGCGCGTGGGCTCGCGCTTCCATCTCGACCCGATCGACTGGTTCCGCAGCGCCGAATCGACGGAGCACTTGCGCCCGGTCGCAGAAGCCGTCTGGCAGGAGCGCCGCTTGAAGATCCGCTACCGCAGCTGGAATCGTGAGTCCGATCGCCTGGTCGATCCCCTCGGCGTCGTTCTCAAGGCGGGGCGGTGGTACATGGTGGCCCGCTCCGACGGCGACGTCCGCACGTTCCGGCTGTCGAACATCCAGGCGCTGGAAATGCTCGAGGCGCGCTTCAGCCGCCAGCGGAAGTTCGATCTGGCCAAGTACTGGAGCGCGTCGACGAAACGCTTCGAAACGAGCGTGTACCGCAGCAAGGCGCAGCTGCGCGTGTCACCGCTCGGCCTTAGGCGACTGCAAACCTTCAGCCCCACGGTGGCGGAGGAGGCGGTTCGCACGGTGAGCGAGCCGGAGACTGACGGCTGGATGCGGCTGACAATCCCGATCGAGTCGGTCGAAGACGCGGCACGTGAACTGCTGAGGCTGGGGGCCGAAGCTGAAGTCCTCGAGCCAATAGAATTGCGAGAGCAGTTGAAGGGCGCGACGGAAAGACTCGCCGCGATTTACCTGGTTCAGACGGCGCGTGGTGCAGTCAGTGCGGCGCCTCGTGCGCGCCTTCGGCGCCCCGGCGGTAGAACGCCGAATCGATCAGCGCATCGAAAGCCGTCGCGCGATGCCTGATTGGCCGTGATCGTGCTCGCGACGCAGTAGGGTTCTTCCGGGACTGTTGACCTCCAATCACGTCTTTATTGAGTCACTTGTCGCGGCCAGGAAGAGTGATCGCCAGGGGCCTCATGGGACCGATGGTCGCGTCATCGACAACGGGTTGATCCACTGTTGGAACTGTTCAGCCGTGACGTAGCCGGTTGCCAGTGCCGCCTCACGCAGCGTCGTTCCATCGTGATGGGCCTTGTGCGCGATCGCGGCCGCCTTGTCGTAGCCGATGTGCGGTGCCAGTGCGGTCACCAGCATCAGCGAGCGATCGAGCAGTTCGGCGATGTGCTCGCGCCTTGGCTCGATGCCGCGCGCACAGTGCTCCTCGAAGTGGCGCATCCCGTCCGCAAGCAGGCGGGCGCTGGCAGCGCGTTGTGGGCCAGCAGAGGTTTGTTGACGTTGAGTTCGAAATTGCCCGGTCGCGCCGCCGAAATTCACTGCGACGTCGTTGCCGAAGACCTGGGCGCAGATCATCAGCAGCGACTCGCTCTGGGTCGGGTTGATCTTGCCCGGCATGATCGAGCTGCCGGGCTCGTTCTCGGGGATCGAAATTTCTCCCAGGCCGGAACGCGGTCCGCTTGCCAGCCAGCGCACGTCGTTGGCGATCTTCGCCAGGGCCGCCGCCAGCGTCTTTAGCGCGCCGTGTGCGAACACGATCGCATCGTGCGCGGCAAGGGCGGCGAAGCGGTTGTTCGGCCCGAATGAACGGCAGGCCGGTCGTGCGGGCCAACTCGGCGGCAACCCGGATGCCAAACTCGGGATGGGTCGCCAGCCCCGTGCCGACCGCGGTACCGCCGATCGCCAGCGGATAGAGCGCGTCGAGGCCTGATTGCAGCGCGGTGCGCGCGAAGTCGAGTTGTGCGACGTAACCGGAAAACTCCTGCCCGAGTGTGAGTGGCGTCGCGTCCTGCAGATGCGTGCGGCCGATCTTGATGATCGAGTCGAACGCGGCGGACTTCTCGGCGAGCGTCGCGCGCAGGGTGTCGAGCGCCGGCAGCATGTGTCGCGCGATGGCGAGCGCCAGCGCCACATGCATCGCGGTCGGGATCACGTCGTTCGAGGACTGGCCGCGGTTGACGTGGTCATTCGGGTGTACGCTGCGTCCGCCGCGCGCTTGTCCCATCAATTCGGCGGCGCGATTGGCAATCACCTCGTTGGCGTTCATGTTGGTCTGCGTTCCCGAGCCGGTCTGCCAGACGGGCAGCGGGAAGTGCTCGTCGAGTTTTCCGGCGGCAACTTCTGCCGCGGCCTCGGCGATCGCATCAGCGAGCTTGCCGTCGAGGAGGCCGAGGTCGCAGTTCACGCGGGCTGCGGCTCCCTTGATCGACGCAATCGCATGAATCAGCGGCAGCGGCATGGTGTCGCCGCGCGGAAAATGATGCAGGGCGCGCTGGGTCTGGGCTCCCCACAGCGCCGCCGCGGGCACTTCGATCGGCCCGAAACTGTCGCGTTCACTGCGCGTATCGCCTGTCGGGATGGTCATAACCACCTCCCGTCGTAAGTCCGGAATAGAACGGTAGCCGATTCGCTGCGCCGGAGCGACGGCGGGGGCACAATGACACTCAGACTCAATCGCAGCTTCACGGAATCATGAGCAAGGCCTTTGTAAAGGACACGCTGACGACGGTGAGGAGGAGTCTGGAACTCCCCGAGCTGCCGTCCGGGGTCCGCAACTACATCACGCCGGCTGGCTATGGCCGACTGCGCGACGAGTTGGCGCAGCTCGTCAAGGTCGAACGGCCCGAGGTCGTGCGCGTCGTCTCGTGGGCAGCCTCCAACGGCGATCGCTCGGAAAACGGGGATTACATCTACGGGAAGAAGCGCCTGCGCGAAATCGATCGCCGCATACGCTTCCTGACAAAGCGCCTGGACATCGCCGAGGTCGTCGATCCGGCCACCCGTCCGGCGACCGACCAGATCTTCTTCGGTGCGACCGTTCTGCTATCGAGCCGCCGGGAAGGACAACGAGATCACGATCGTCGGCATCGATGAGGTCGATCCGGCCCACGGACGGGTGAGCTGGATTTCACCGATTGCGCGTGCGCTGCTGAAGGCACGCGAGGGCGACGTGGTGCAACTGAAGACGCCTGCCGGCGTGGAGACGCTCGAGATCCTCGCGGTGAGCTACGCGGCGTCCTGAGAGTGCGCTCGCGTGCCGCCTCGCGGCCGCAAGACCTTCACGACATGTTTCACTCGCCGCAGGATGCGGATCACGCGTGCGAGGTGGGTACGGTCGCGCACCTGGACCTTGAAGTGGATCAGCGCGATGTGGGCGTCCTCGTCGTCGACATGGACGTTGAGGATGTTCGATTCGGCCTCCGCGATCGCCACCGCGATGCGCCCGAGGACGCCGCGCTCGTTCAGCGCGTTGACGTCGAGACCGACGGTGAAGTGCGTCGCCGGATCGTGCGCCCACTGCAGCTCGATCCAGCGATCCGGGTCGGCGCGCCGGGCGCGCTGCGCATGAATGCAATCTGACTGATGCACGGCCAGCCCCTGGCCCTTGCGAATGTGGCCGACGATCGTATCGCCGGGAATCGGATGACAGCAGTTCGCCATCTGCACCGCCATACCTTCGGTGCCACGTACGACGACGGGTACGGCGTGCGGCTGCACGGCCGTTTGTCCGCCCGCTTCAGCCGGCAATTCGGTGCCCGCACCGAGCGCAAGCTGCCGCGCGACGACGGCCGCCAGGCGACGGCCGAGGCCGATGTCCGCAAAGAGCGCTGCGCGCGATTCGAGTTCAGACTGCTTGAGGACGTCGTTCCATTGCTCCTCGGTCACCGAGGCCAGGGCGAGGTTGAACTGCCGTGCCGCCTGCGTCAGCAGGCGCTCGCCGAGTTCGGCCGACTCGTCGAACTTCATCGTGCGCAGGAAGTGGCGGATCTCCGAGCGCGCCTTGCCGGTGCGCACGAATGCCAGCCACGCGGGATTCGGCCGTGCCACCGGGCCGGTCACGATCTCGACCATGTCCCCGTTGCGCAGCACGGTGCGCAGCGGCTGGATCTCGCTGTTGATCCGGGCCGCCACCGTCTTGTCGCCGACATCGGTGTGGATGCCGTAGGCGAAGTCCACTGCGTGGCTCCGCGCGGCAGCGAGACGATCTTGCTTTTCGGCGTGAACACGTAGACCTTGTCCGGGAACAGATCGACCTTGATGTGTTCGAGAAACTCGCCCGAGTCACCGGTGTGGCGCTGGATCTCGAGCAGCGACTGCAGCCACTGGTGCGTGCGCGACTGCAGTTCCGACAGGTCCGAGTCATCGTCCTTGTACAGCCAGTGCGCGGCGACGCCGGACTCGGCCACGTGGTGCATTTCCTTCGTGCGGATCTGGAACTCCACCGGCGTGCCGTACGGCCCGATCAGCGTCGTGTGCAGCGACTGGTAGCCGTTGACCTTCGGGATCGCGATGTAGTCCTTGAACTTGCCGGGCACCGGCTTGTAGAGGTCGTGCAGCACACCGAGTGCGAGGTAGCAATCCGAGCACCTTGTCGAGCACGATCGCGGAAGCCGTAGATGTCGAGCACCTGCGAGAACGTGAGGTTCTTCTCGACCATCTTGCGGTAGATGCCGTACAGCGTCTTTTCGCGGCCGTAGACCTCGGCCCGCAGCTTCGCGTCAGTGAGCGCACGTTGCGGACGGACTGGAGCATCTTGCCCAGCACTTCGCGCCGGTTGCCGCGCGCTGCGAGCACGGCCTTTGCAGCACCCCGTAGCGCATCGGGTGCAGGTGCTGGAAGCTCAGTTCCTGGAGCTCGCGGAACATATTGTTCAGCCCGAGCCGGTGCGACGATCGGCGCATAGATCTCCAGCGTTTCGCGCGCGATGCGGCGGCGCTTCTCGGGCTCGACGGCGTCCAGTGTGCGCATGTTGTGCAGCCGATCGGCCAGCTTGATCAGCATGACGCGCACGTCGCGCGCCATCGCCAGCAGCATCTTGCGGAAGTTCTCGGCCTGGCCTGCTCGGTCGACGAGAACTGCAGCTTGTCGAGCTTGGAGACGCCATCGACCAGTTCGGCGACGTGCCGCCGAACCGCTCGACCAGCTGCGGCTTGGTGAATGCCGCAATCTTCCATCACGTCGTGCAGCAGCGCGGCCGATCGCCGCGCCGTCGAGCCGCCAGTCGGTCAGGATTTCCGCGACGGCGATCGGGTGCGTGATGTAGGGCTCGCCGCTGCGCCGGAACTGCCCGAGGTGGGCCTCGTCCGAGAACCGGAATGCATCCTTGATCTTCTGTACGTCGGACGACGGCAGATACTTCTTGACGCGGTCCGAGAGCGTGGCGACCGTGGCCACGCCGTTGGCAGGGGCAATTTCAGGTTCGCTGCGCCAGACCGCCTTTTTCAGCGCCTCGGCCGCACGCCGCGCGAAGCCCGGCTGAGGGGGCAGATTTGAGGGGGCGGCGGGATCCTGCGGCTGCATTGTGCTGGCCTCGCGTCGCGGCTGGCGTCACACAATGCAGTTCACGACGTACTTCAGGTTGGCACTTTGCGCAGCATTTCGATGCCGACTTTCTGCTGCGCGATCTCGCGCAGGGCGGCCACTGCAGGCTTGTCCTTGGTGTCGATCTTCGGCGTGTGACCCTGCGCCAGCTGCCGCGCACGGTAGGCCGCCGCCAGCGCGAGCTGGAATCGGTTGGGGATCTGCTTCAGGCAATCTTCAACGGTGATGCGAGCCATGGCCTGCCTTGAAAGAAAATGGGAGTTGGCCCGATTCTAACCTTTCTGCTCAGGAGTCCGGCAGGCGGATATCCTGTGCCTTCAGCCGCGAGCGGCGCACGTGCGACCCGCAGGGTCACGTACACCGCGAGCGCTATCCAATCCCCAGTTGCGCGAAGAGTTCGTGATACCGGGCCGCCTGGCTCGCAAGGCGCAGGCGCGTCGCCGTCACGATTGCCCCAAGCTGCGTCAGGGCAGCCGGGAAGTCGACGTTGATGATCACGTAGTCGAACTCCGGCGCATGGGCGATTTCGCTTCCGGCCGCGAGTAGCCGTCGCGAAATGACCTGGGCGCTGTCCTGTCCACGCTTCTGCAGTCGTGCCTCGAGCGCATCGATGGAAGGCGGCAGAATGAAGATGCCGACGGCATGCGGGAAGCTAGCTTTGACCTGACGTGCACCCTGCCAGTCGATTTCGAGCAGGACGTCGGTGCCGGCGCGGACCCGATCTTCGATCCACACGCGCGAAGTGGCATAGAAGTTTCCATGCACCTCGGCGCTCTCGAGGAACTCGCCGGCGGAACGCCGACGCATGAATTCGTCCACCGAGACGAAGTGGTATTCGCGCCCCTCGGTCTCGCCGGGCCGCGGCGGGCGCGTAGTGTGGGAAACAGACAGCGCGATGCCACTGTCCTGTTCCAGCAAGGCATTGACCAGCGTTGACTTGCCGGCGCCCGACGGCGCGACGACCAGGAAGATGTTTCCGGCCGCGCCGCCGCCCAGAGTACGCTGCGGGGGGAGAAGAATGGCTGCTCATTCGAGGTTCTGGATCTGCTCGCGCATCTGCTCGATCAGGATCTTCAGCTCAACCGAAGCATTTGTCATCTCGATCGCGGCCGCCTTGGAGCCGAGCGTGTTCGCTTCGCGGTTCAGTTCCTGCATCAGGAAGTCGAGCCGGCGGCCGACCGGTCCGCCGGTCTGCAGCACGCGACGCACTTCATTGACGTGCGTCGCCAGACGCTTCAGTTCCTCTTCGACATCCATCTTCAGGCCGTACAGCGTCACTTCCTGGCGGATGCGCTCTGCAACATCCTCCCGGCTGAGAGAGGAAGTCCCGGAAAGAGAGCGCCCAAGCGCCTGCTCGAGTCGCTCGACGAGCTTGCGCTCGACCGCCGCCAGCAGGTCCGGCAGCCGCGCCCTGAGCTGCTCCGCGACCGCGTCGATGCCAGCGCAGCTTGCGAGCACAATGTCCCTGAGTGCCGTGCCTTCGCGCTGACGTGACGCCGTAAGCGCATCGAGCGCTTCTCCCAGGGCTTCAAGCACGGCGACACGCAGCGCGTCCGGATCCGCGACCGGTGCATCGACGACACCGGGCCAGCTGAGCGCGTCGATCGTCCGCAGGGCGCCGATGCCTGGTACTTCAGCTGCCACTTCCGCGGCCAGGCGCTTCAAGCGAGACAAGGCCTCAAAGTTGAGCCCACCTTCGGCATCCACAGCGACGCGGCTGATGCCCAAGCGGCACTCGACCTTGCCACGGGCCAGCCGTGCGCTGACGGTCTCGCGCAATGCAGCTTCGACGCTGCGCAGTTCATCCGGATAGCGGAGAGACAGATCGAGAAAGCGCGAATTGACCGACTTGAGTTCGACCGAGACTGGACCAATTGCGGTCGGGCGCGAGGCAATGGCAAAGCCGGTCATGCTGGCAACAGGTTTCATGGGACGCCGGAGGGAGGAACTGTCGGTGGTGCGTCTAAACCTTGGTATGGACGACTTTTATCGCCTTATGCAGGCTTCGGGACGCACGGACCCATTCGTTAGAATCGTCCGGATAACTCAACGCAGTAAGAATTCATGGCGGCCCAGACCAACGCATCATTGCCCGAAGGCCTCGAGGTCGGCGGCTACCGCATTGTAAAGAAGATATCGAGTGGAGGCTTCTCGATCGTCTATCTCGCGACCGATGAGAACGGAAACTCGGTGGCGATCAAGGAGTACATGCCCGCCGCGCTGGCGCAGCGCAAGACGGGGGAGCTCACGCCCTACATCGCGCCGGAAAACCTCAACACCTATCGCATAGGCCTGAAGTGCTTCTTCGAGGAAGGGCGGGCGCTCGCCTCGATCTATCACCCGAACATCGTGCGCGTCGTGAATTTCTTCCGCGCGAACGAGACCGTCTACATGGTGATGAACTACGAGTCGGGCCGCTCGCTGCAGGAGCACGTCCTGCGCAACCGCAATAAGGACCAGAAGGACGTGCTGTCGGAACGCTTCGTCCGGCGCGTGTTTGCACAGGTGATGAACGGGCTGCGCGAGGTCCACTCCAACCGTCTGCTGCACCTCGACGTGAAGCCCGCCAACATCTACCTGCGCATGGACGGCACGCCGATCCTGCTCGATTTCGGCGCGGCGCGCCAGACGTTGCAGCGGGACATCAGCAAGACTTATCCGATGTACACCCCGGGCTTCGCGGCGCCCGAGCTCTACAAGCGCGATGCCGAGCTCGGACCCTGGACGGACGTGTATTCGATCGGATCATGTGTTTATGCGTGCATGTCCGGTATGCCGCCGCAGGAGGCCGACCAGCGCCTGAAGGAAGACAAGATGCCGACGGCGCTGCGTTCGTTTCGCGGGCTGTACTCGAACCAGCTGATTTCGATGGTCGAGCGCTGCCTGCGCCTGAACTCGCTCGAGCGTCCGCAGACGGTTTATGCAGTGCAAAAGGAACTTCTGCAGAACGTGCCGGAGCGGCCGGAGTTTTCGATGATGGAACGCACCGGTGCCCGCTGGCGCAGCCTCCAGGACCGCCTGACGCGGTTCATGAGGGACCACAACATCACGTGGTTCTAGGCGCGCAAAAGTGCACACCTACTTTTGCGCGACTGAAGTGAAAGAATCGCTGGCGGAGCCAGACGATTCTTTTCATTTCAAACGCGGCCAGAGCTGGCAATCTCACCTCGCTGGATTGGCGCCTCCGAGTCCGCAGTTGCAGTGCGGGCGGGCGCCCGGCCGCCCGAAGCCCGCCCGCCTGACTAATCGCGACGAGTGCACGTGCGACCGCGCCAGCGGTCGCGTACACGAGGAGCGCTGATGCGTTTTTCCGTCTACCAGGAGAGCAAGAAGGGCGGGCGCAAGGTCAATCAGGACCGCATGGGGTACCTGTACACCCGCGACTCGATGCTGATCCTGGTGGCTGACGGCATGGGCGGCCATGCGCGCGGCGAGGTGGCGTCGCAATTGACGCTGCAGACGCTTGCCTCGATCTACCAGCGCGACGCCAAGCCCATCTTGCCCGACCCCTCACGGTTTCTCGAGGAATCCGTGCTGGCCGCGCACCGCGAGTTACACCGCTATCGTGCAGAACACAGCCTGCCCGAGGCGCCGCGCACGACGCTGGTGGCCTGTATCGTGCAGCAGGGCGTGGCCATCTGGGCGCATGTCGGCGACTCGCGCCTGTACCTGATCCGGGGTGGCCGCATTCTGGAGCGCACGATCGATCACTCGCGGGTGCATCATCTCGTCCAGTCGGGGTTGATCCGTCCGGAGGACGCGAAGGATCATCCCGAGCGCAACCGCATCTTTAACTGCATCGGTGCCTACGTGGCGCCCACCGTCGAAGTCAGCCGGCCCTTTGCGATGCGCAACGGCGACACGCTGCTGCTTTGCTCCGACGGCCTGTGGGGCGCGCTGACCGACCGCCAGATCGCGGAGGTGTTCACCGGCAAGACGGTGATGCGCGCCGTGCCTGAGCTGATGGAACTCGCGCTGGAACTCGGCGGCCCGGAATCCGACAACTGCACGGCTGTGGCGATGACCTGGGCCGGCACCGAATCCGTTGAAATGGTGCCTCCGACCGAGGAGCCCGTCTCGACGTTGCTCATTCCCGAAGGTACGGTGGCCTCGACGATCCAGATGCCGCGGCACGGCGAACCTGGCGCCGACGAGGAACTGTCCGAAGATCAGATCGACGAAGCGGTCGCCGAGATCCAGAAGGCGATCCAGCGCTCGACCAAGCTCGTCGGGAAGTAGGCGCTTTCGCGCCCGGACGGCGACGCTGAGGCGCGCGTCGCTCGGGCAACGGCAGTGAGGTAGCCTTGCACGGTCGCCTCAACCCTGCCTTCGCTTACCCCCATGCCAACAAACGCAGTAAACACCGAGCGCCCGAGCGGACGCCGCCCCGATGAGCTTCGCGCGGTGCGCCTGACACGCCGCTATACGAAGCATGCCGAGGGATCGGTGCTGGTCGAATTCGGTGACACGCAGGTCATCTGCACCGCCAGTGTCGAGGAGAAGGTGCCTGGCTTCCTGAAGGGCAAGGGGGAAGGGTGGCTCACTGCCGAGTACGGGATGCTGCCGCGGGCAACCAACACTCGCTCGGACCGCGAAGCGGCGCGTGGCAAGCAAAGCGGGCGCACGCAGGAGATCCAGCGGCTTATCGGCCGCAGCCTGCGCGCCGTCTTCGACCTGAAGTCGCTCGGAGAGCGAACCCTGCATATCGATTGCGACGTCATTCAAGCTGACGGAGGCACGCGCACGGCCGCAATCACCGGCGGCTATGTCGCGGCGGTTGATGCGGGGCGCTGGCTGCGCGAGCGCGGCCTGATCGCCAACGTGCCCGTGCTCGACTACGTTGCGGCGGTGTCGGTCGGTGTCTATCGGCATGTTGCAGTTCTCGATCTTGACTACGCGGAGGATTCCGCGTGCGAAACCGACATGAATGTCGTGATGACCGGGCGTGGCGGCTTTGTCGAACTGCAGGGAACGGCGGAGGGCGAGCCTTTCAGCGAAGTGCAGATGACAGCCATGACGGCGCTCGCGCGCAAGGGAATTTCCGAGCTGATCGCGGCACAAAAACACGTCCTTGGCGACGCATGACACGCCAGATCGTTCTCGCATCGTCTAACCCGGGCAAGCTGCGCGAGTTCCGTGCACTGCTCACCGCGCTCGACTTCGTCGTCATCGCGCAGGACGAGCTTGGCATCGACGCAGCCGAGGAGCCGCACCTGACTTTCGTCGAGAACGCACTGGCGAAGGCGCGTCATGCCGCAGCGCGCAGCGGTTTGCCGGCGCTGGCGGACGACTCCGGTATGTGTGTCGCAGCTCTGGACGGCGCGCCTGGCGTCCGTTCGGCGCGTTTTTCCGGCCCGGCCGCAGACGATCACTCGAACAATGCCGAACTGCTACGCCGCCTGCAGAAACAGTCGGATCGGCGTGCCCACTACACCTGCGTGCTGGTGGCCGTTGCCTCCGCGGACGATCCGGAGCCGGTCATTGCCGATGCTCGGTGGTTTGGAGAGATCCTGCGCGAGCCGCGGGGCTCCGGGGGTTTCGGTTACGACCCGCTCTTTCTTCTTCCTGAATTGCGCCGCACCGCAGCCGAACTCGCGTCGGAGGAAAAGAACCGAATCAGTCACCGAGGCCAGGCGATGCGCGAGCTGGTGCGTCGGCTTGCGGCGTGGTCATAGGTGAGTGTCGAAGCGCGATGAGCGTCATACCGATCGCACCTGCCGCAGCGGCGTCCGCCGCTGACGTAGCTGCTTACCTCCGACCGGGAACGCTCACTCTGCCGTCGCTGCCGCCGCTCTCGCTGTACGTTCACTTTCCGTGGTGCGTGCGCAAGTGCCCATATTGCGACTTCAACTCGCACGAGCCGGACGGCGGTGTTCGGGCCATCCCGGAAGCGGACTATCTGCGCGCGCTGCGGGCGGATCTCGAGTCCGCATTGCCGCTGATTTGGGGTCGCCGCATCATCAGCGTTTTCATCGGTGGCGGAACGCCCAGCCTGCTGAGCGGCGCGGCCGTGGAGACAATGCTCTCCGATGTACGCGCGCTGCTGCCGCTTGAGGCGGACTGCGAGATCACGCTCGAAGCCAATCCCGGCACGGCCGAGGCCGATCGATTCGCAGCGTTTCGCGCCGCCGGAGTCAACCGGCTCTCGTTGGGTATCCAGAGCCTTGATGAGGCCAAATTGCGCGCACTTGGACGCATCCACGATCGTGGCCAGGCGCTGCGCGCGGTCGAGTTCGCCCATCGACAGTTCGAGAACTTCAACCTGGACCTGATGTACGGGTTGCCGCAGCAAGCGCTGCACGAAGCGCAAAGCGACATAAGTCTGGCCCTCGAACTCGCTGCGCCGCACTTGTCGCTCTATCAACTGACGCTAGAGCAAAACACGGTGTTCGCGAAGTTCCCGCCCGCGTTGCCCGACGACGATACGGTTGCAACGATGCAAGAGTGGATCGAGTCGCAGATGCAGACCGCCGGGTTCCGTCACTACGAGGTCTCCGCGTTTGCCAGATCGGGCCACGAATGCCGACACAATCTCAACTACTGGGGCTTTGGCGACTACCTCGGTATCGGGCCGGGCGCCCATTCGAAGATCTCGTTCCCGCATCGGATCGTGCGTCAGGTGCGCTTCCGCCAGCCTTTGACGTACCTGCGGCAGGCCGCCAGGGGGGAGTTCCTCGCGGAGTCGGGTGAGGTGACGCGCGAGGATCTGCCGTTCGAGTTCATGCTGAATGCGATGCGCCTGACCGAGGGCGTGCCCAGCCAGTGGTTCGCGGAGAGGACCGGGCTGGCGCCGACGGCGATCGAGGCCGGGCTCGCTGCAGCGTCGGCGCGCGGGCTGATGACCGCGGACCATCGACGCTGGACACCGACACCGCTCGGACGACGCTTCCTCTCCGACTTACAGGCGAGCTTTTTGCCAGACGCACGGCGATCGCACTCGAACGGTGCATAATTGCACCATGTCAAAGCGGACGCACTATTGAGGTGCGGTTTGTTTGCGAATGTCGGGCATGCAGCGGAGTCTCATGCTCGGCTAAGACTATGTCGCACAAGGCTAGTGCAGCGCAAACCCCAGCCAGAACGTTTTGGCATAGTTTGTGCGTTGCGGTGCATCAGTTCCTCGGACGGCGGTGCCATGTCATCCGGGAATCATTTCAACCACGAGCGAACGGAGAGGAAGAATGGCGACGGCCAGAGACGTCATGAAAATGATCACGGACAACGAAGCGCTATTCGTTGATCTGCGATTTACCGATACGAAGGGCAAGGAACAGCACGTCTCCGTTCCGGCCAAGGCTTTCGAGGAAGACAAGTTCGAACACGGCCACGCGTTCGACGGCTCGTCGATCGGTGGATGGAAGGGCATCGAGGCGTCCGACATGCTGCTGATGCCGGATCCGACGACGGCGCGCATGGATCCGTTTCGCGAAGAGAACACGCTGATCATCACCTGCGACGTCATCGAGCCGTCGACGGGCAAGGGCTATGACCGCGACCCACGCTCGCTCGCGAAGCGCGCCGAGGCGTACCTGAAGTCGACGGGCCTAGGCGACACCGCCTATTTCGGCCCCGAGCCCGAGTTCTTCATCTTCGACAGCGTGACGTGGAACGTTGACATGTCCGGTAGCTCCGTGCGCATCAAGTCTGAAGAAGCGCCGTGGTCAACAGGCATCGACTATGAAGCCGGCAACCTCGCGCACCGGCCACCGGTCAAGGGTGGCTACTTCCCCGTGCCGCCGACAGACTCGCTGCAGGACATCCGTTCCGAGATGTGCCTGCTGCTCGAACAGCAGGGCGTCGAGGTCGAGGTGCATCACCACGAAGTGGCGGCGCCCGGGCAGTGCGAGATCGGCACCAAGTTCTCGACGCTGGTCAAACGCGCCGACTGGCTGCAGATCCTGAAGTACACGGTCTGGAACGTAGCAGCGAGCTACGGCAAGACGGCAACCTTCATGCCGAAGCCCGTCGTGGGCGACAACGGCTCGGGCATGCACGTCCACCAGTCGGTGTGGAAAGACGGCACCAATCTGTTCGCGGGCAACGGCTACGCGGGCCTGTCTGACTTTGCGCTGTACTACATCGGCGGCATCATCAAGCACGCCAAGTCGCTGAACGCGTTCACCAACCCGGGCACCAATTCGTACAAGCGTCTGGTGCCCGGATTCGAAGCACCGATCAACCTGGCGTATTCGGCGCGGAACCGTTCGGCCTCGTGCCGCATTCCATACGTCTCCAACCCAAAGGGTCGCCGCGTCGAAGTCCGCTTCCCCGATCCGACCTGCAATCCCTATCTTGGATTCGCCGCGATGCTGATGGCGGGTCTCGACGGCGTGCAGAACAAGATCCACCCGGGCGAGCCGATGGACAAGAATCTCTACGACCTGGAGCCGGAAGAGGCAGCGAAGATTCCGCATCCGTGCGCGTCGCTCGAAGAAGCGCTGGAAAACCTCGACAAGGACCGCGAGTTCCTGACGCGCGGTGGCGTGTTCGCCAGTGACATGATCGACGCCTACATCGCGTTGAAGATGGACGAGGTCACACGCTTCCGCATGACCACGCACCCGGTCGAATTCGACATGTACTACGGGTCATAGCTCGCTCTATGGCGCAGGCAAAAGGGGGCGGGCGACCGCCCCCGTTTGCTTCGGCCCCGACGGATGAACTGAGTGTCCCCAGAATGCGGGAACTGACGGTTGAACTGCAGGTACTTACGCCGTTTTCGACGGCGTTGCTGCCGTACACTGCGCGTCGTTCGTGCTCCGCCGGAGGCGCCCGTGAAGCGCATGGTCTCGACTGTCCTGCTGTCGTTCGGCGTCTCAGCGCCGTGGGCGGCGTTTGCCCAGTCCTCCGACATCTACTTGTGTGTCGACGACCAGGGCAACAAGTCGTACCAGAACGTCGGCAACGGCAAGGGCTGCAAGCGAGTGGACGTGGGGCCTGTGCTATCCATGCCGGCGCCGCGTCGCGGCGCGATGCAGCCGGCGATCGAGGAGCGCGCCTCGGTGTCACCGGCGTCGTTCCCGCGGGTCGATCGCGACACGCAGCGCACGCGCGACAGCGACCGGCGTCGCATCCTCGAAGACGAACTGAAGGCCGAGGAAGATCGCCTGGCGCGGCTGCGCACCGAGTTCAACAACGGCGAACCGGAGCGTCGCGGTGACGAGCGCAACTTTGCGCTCTACCAGGAGCGGATCCAGCGCCTGCGCGAGGACATTGCGCGCGTCGAGACCAACGTTGGTGCCCTGCGCCGCGAGCTCGCCCTGCTCAAGATCCAGTAGTCGCAAGTCGGCAGTTCCTTCCGTCCGGGTTCGCCGCGACGGGCCGGGCGGGCGCTCGCCATGAGCGCGGCGCTCCGCAGTGATCCCGAACTCGAAGAGTCGTTCGACGGCCTCGACCTGTTGTCGACCGCCGTCATCGTGCTTGGTCCGGCCGCACGCATCGTGCACGTAAACCAGGCCGCAGAACTTCTGTTGGGCATGTCGCGCAAGAACCTGCTTGGCCAGTCCGCCGAGCGGGTGATCGGCGAGGAACTGCAGATGCAGCAGCTGGTCGCCGATGCGCGCGCCAATGCGTTCGGCGAGCGGCGGCAGGTGCTGGAACTTAAACGCTTCGGGCGCGATCCGGTGCCGGTGCGCGTTACTGCGACCGCGCAGTACGGTTCGAGCACACCACTCGTGCTCGAAATCTCGGAAATCGAGCAGCAACTCAAGGTGGACCGCGAGGAACGCCAGCTCGGGTCTGTCCGAAGCCAATCGCCAGCTGCTGCGCAATCTCGCCCATGAGATCAAGAATCCGTTGGGCGGCGTGCGTGGCGCGGCGCAGCTGCTCGACGCCGAACTGGCGTCGCCGGAGCAGCGTGAGTACACGCGGGTCATCATTGCCGAGGCGGATCGGCTGCAGGCCCTGGTCGACCGTCTGCTCGCACCGCACCGCACGCCGCGCGTGATCGCCGAGCTCAATATCCACGAGGTCTGCGAGCGCGTCCGGTTGGTCACGCTGGCCGAGTTCCCGCGCGGACTCGCCATCGAGCGCGACTACGACGCGAGCGTGCCGGACTTTCACGGAGATCGCGAGCAGCTGATCCAGGCGCTGCTCAACATCGTGCGCAACGCCACACAGGCCCTCGAATCGCGCATTGGCGCTGGTGATGCGGTGATCATGTTGCGCACTCGCGTCGCGCGCCAGGTGACGATAGCGCGGGCGCGTCATCGCCTGGCACTGGACTTGCATGTCATCGACAACGGACCGGGCGTTCCCAATGACATCAAAGACCGAATCTTCTTTCCACTGGTATCTGGCCGCGAGGATGGCACCGGCCTCGGACTTACCCTCGCACAGAGCTTCATTCAGCAGCACGACGGCATCATCGAAGTGGATAGCCGTCCGGGCCGCACCGATTTCCGAATCCTGATACCGCTGCCATGAAACCAATCTGGATCGTCGATGACGACCGCTCGATTCGCTGGGTGCTGGAAAAGGCGCTTGCACGCGAAAACCTGCCTTGCAAGGTTTTCGGGCTTGCGCAGGAAGTGCTCGCCGAGCTCGAGCACGACAGCCCGCAGGTGCTGATTTCCGACATCCGCATGCCGGGCATGAGCGGCATCGAACTGCTGCGTGCCGTGAAGCGCAAGCATCCGGCACTGCCGGTCATCGTGATGACGGCGTTTTCCGATCTGGAAAGCGCGGTGTCGGCGTTCCAGGGCGGCGCTTTTGAATATCTGCCGAAACCTTTCGACGTCGACAAAGCGGTCGAACTGATCCGGCGCGCGGTCGATGAAAGCGTGCGTGAATCAAGCGCCGACGAAGCGCTCGACGAAGTCCCGGAGATCCTCGGCCAGGCGCCGGCGATGCAGGACGTGTTCCGTGCGATCGGCCGCCTCAGCCAGTCGAATGTGACGGTGCTGCTGACCGGCGAATCGGGCAGCGGCAAGGAAGTCGTGGCGAGGGCGCTGCACAAGCACAGCCCGCGCGCCGAGGCACCCTTCATCGCGCTCAACATGGCGGCGATTCCGCGCGATCTGCTCGAGAGCGAGTTGTTCGGACACGAGCGCGGTGCGTTCACGGGTGCGCAGGCGATGCGCCGCGGGCGGTTCGAGCAGGCCGAAGGAGGGACACTGTTCCTCGACGAGATCGGAGACATGCCCGCCGAGTTGCAGACGCGGCTGCTGCGGGTGCTGTCGGATGGCTTTTATTACAGGGTCGGCGGCCATCAGCCGATCAAGGCCGAGGTGCGCGTGATCGCTGCCACGCATCAGGATCTGGAGGAACGCGTCCGGCAGGGCCTGTTCCGCGAAGACCTGTACCACCGCCTGAACGTGATCCGGCTACGGCTGCCGGCGCTGCGCGAGCGCAGCGAAGACATTCCGCTGCTGACCCGGCACTTCCTCCTGAAGAGCGCGCAGGAGCTCGGCGTGGAACCGAAGCGCATCTCGGAGGAGGCGATGCGCTTCATCAGCCGGCAGCCCTTCCCGGGCAATGTTCGCCAACTGGAGAACCTGTGCCACTGGCTCACCGTGCTGGCGCCGGCGCAGGTGGTCAAGGTTGAAGATCTGCCTATGGAGATGAGGCAGCAGGTCGCGCCGACCGCGCTAGTGCCCCGGGTAGATACCTCTGCCGCCGCGCCCGTTCCAGTGCCAGCGCCGAGCACCGCGGCGAGTGGCAACTGGACCGATTCGCTCGTCGCTGAAGTGGAGCGGCGCTTGCAGGACGGTGTGCCGGACGTCATGGATACGCTGGCCCGCGACTTCGAGGCGGCCGTGATTCGCACCGCGCTGAAGCACACCCACGGCCGGCGGATCGACGCCGCGACCCGTCTGGGAGTCGGCCGCAATACGATCACTCGCAAGATCCAGGAGCTGCAGCTGGAAGACTGAAGCCGCGACGCCCGCCGGATCGGCTAGTGGCGGAGCCCGCCGCCACAGCGCGCTTCGTCCATGTGAACTGCGTTTCGTCGCGGCAGTCTGCAGTTCGTCGCACTTCCGGCGACAATGTGCGCCCCACGCGGATAATCCGCACCCACGCAATCCACGGCCCGCAGGTCACGAACCTGCGCTGGCGAATGGCGCCTACCCGGCGCCCCGGCCGTACCCTGGGGGAAGAAATGACAAAGCGGGCAAAGATCTGGTGGCTGGTCGGAGTTCTGGTGGTCGCCGCAGCGGGCGGAGGCGGCGCAGTCATCGCGTCGCGCCATGCCAGTTCAGCGGATCTCGCCAAGAAGGGTGAGCGGCCGGCGCTGGAGTTCGCGCAGGCGGACATCGTGCAGCTGCAGCCAAGCGGCTTTCGGTCGAACTGGCGGTGCCCGGCACCGTCCAGGCGGTTTCGCAGGCCACGGTGCGAGCCAAGCTCTCCGCCGAGGTAAAACGCGTCCTGGTGCGCGAGGGCGACCGGGTCGCCGTCGGCCAGACCGTCGCCGAGTTCGACACTGCGCAGCTTGCGCGCGCAACTTGCGGAGCGGGCGGCGACCTCGAGTCCGCAGCGTGCCCAGCTCGCCACCACCGAGCGCACGCGCCAGGCCAATGCCCAGCTGGTCAAGCAGAACTTCATCTCGCAGAACGCGTTCGACACCGCTGATGCGGCGCACCAGGCGCAACTCGCGTCGGTCGCGGCGGCCCGGGCGCAGCTCGAACAGACGCAGATCCAGCTGAACGACGCGGTCGTGCGTGCGCCGATCAGCCGGCACTGTGGCCAAGCGCCATGTGCAGCCGGGCGAGAAGGTCGGCATTCGACGCGCCGTTGCTGGCGATCGTCGACCTCGCGCAGCTGGAAGTGCAGGCGCAGGCGCCGGTGTCCGATGTGACGCAGATCCGCACGGGCATGCCGGCGCAGGTCGACATCGAGGGCATCGGCGGGCCGCAGCTTTGCGGGGCGGCTCGACCGCATCAACCCGAGCGCGGAAACCGGGCACGCGCACCATCAACATCTACGTGTCGCTGAAGAACGAGGAGGCGCTGCTCAAGGCGGGAATGTTCGCGCGGGTCGCGCTGACGACGTGCGCGGAGACGGAAGCGACCGCATTGCCGCTTTCCGCGGTTGCGCGGCGAGGGCGGCCAGCATCTATGTATGGGTGCATTGCCGAGGGCAAGCTGGCGCGGCGCAGCGTGCCGTCGGCCGGCGCGACGAACGTGCGCAACTGGTCGAGATCGTCTCGGGGCTCAGCCCGCCGACGTCGTGCTGGCGACCAAGTTCGACAATCTGAAGGACGGCCTGGCCGCCAAGGTCCTCGGATGCCCGGTGAGCCCAAGTGCCGAACGGACGCCACCGAACGCGGCCATCGGCCTCGAACTGAACACTGCCGCAGCGCAATCGGCCTGCGGTGATCACGCCCGGGCTGAGCGAGGACGCTCACCATGTGGATGACGCGCGTCTCCATCAACCACCCGGTATTCGCCACCATGGTGATGGTCGGCCTCACGGTGCTCGGGCTCTTTTCCTACGCAGCGGCTGCGCGTCGAGCCGATGCCCGATGTCGCGCCCCCGGGCGTGCAGATCCGGGTCGACTATCCCGGCGCCTCGCCCGAGCAGGTCGAGAACGACCTCGCCAAGCCCATCGAGAACGCGGTCAACACGGTGGCCGGAATCAAGCGCCTGCTTTCGCGCTCCGACGAAGGCGCTCGGCTGACCTGGGTCGAGTTCCGCTCGAAGTCGACCAGGACCGCGCGCTGCAGGAAGTGCGCGACAAGGTCGCGCAGATCCGCGCAAGCTTTCCGCGCGACGTCAAGGACCCGGTGGTGCAGCGCGGCGGTGGTGAAAACGACCAGCCGGTCGCGTTCGTTCGCTCTGATGGGCAACGGCCTAGACGCAGCGCGACCTGACGACTGCTCGCCGAGCAGGTCGTGCAGAAGGGCTTCGAGCGCGTGAAAGGCGTCGGCCGCGTCGATGCTCGGCGGCAACGTGACGCGGCAGATCCAGGTGCGCGTCGATCCGGTCAAGCTGACGGCACTCGGCCTGACGGTCGACCAGGTGGTGCACGGCGCTGCGCACCGCCAACGTCGCGGTGCCGGTCGGCACCATATCACAACGACACGTCGGAGTCGATCGTGCGGGTCGACGGGCGCACTCACTTCGCCGCAGATTCGGCAAGCATCATCGTCGCGCGCAAGATGGGCGCGCCGATCCTGCTCTCGCAGATCGCCGAGGTCGTCGACGCCGAGCGCGAGCGGCAGTCGCTTTCGCGTGTACAACGGCCAGCCGGCGATCAGCATGTCGGTGTTCAAGGCGCAGGACGCGAACATCGTCGAGGTCGGCAGCGAACCTGAAGTACGCGGCGGAGACTGTCCGCAAGCAGCTCCCGCCGGGCATCGAGCTGAAGTTCATGTGGGCGATGTCGGACTTCGTCGAGCAGCTCGGTCGACAACGTCAAGACGACGATCATCGAGGGCGGCGCTGCTCACGGTGCTGATCGTGTTCCTGTTCCTCGGCTCGTGGCGCAGCACGGTCATCACCGGGCTCGACGCTGCCGATCTCGGTGATCGCGACGTTCATCGCGCTCTACGCGTGCGGCTTCACGCTGAACTACATGACGCTGATGGCGCTGTCGCTGTGCATCGGCCTGCTGATCGACGACGCGATCGTGGTGCGCGAGAACATCGTGCGCCACATCCACATGGGCAAGGACCACTACACGGCCGCGCGCGAGGGCACCGACGAGATCGGCCTTGCGGTGCTGGCGACGACGCTCTCGATCGTCGCGGTGTTCGTGCCGATCGCGTTCATGGGCGGCATCGTCGGCAAGTTCTTCTACCCGTTCGGCATCACCGTCGCCGCCGCGGTGCTGGTGTCGCTGTTCGTCAGCTTCACGCTCGACCCGATGCTGTCTGCGGTGTGGCGCGACCCGCCCGAAGGTGCGCGCAGTCTCCGGTCCATCGGGCGGATGCTGCGCGCGTTCGAGCCGCGTGCATCGGAATGGTGCACGAGCATCTACGACGCGCTGCTGCGCTTGGCGCTCGCCCACCGCAAGACCACGCTCGCGATCGCGGTCGCGACCTTTGCCGCCAGCATTCCGATCGCCGGTCTGGTCGGCACCGAGATGATGCCGGAGGCCGACGAGAGCTTCACCAGCTGCGGCTCACGATGCCGGTGGGCTCCAGCCTCGACTACGCCGACGAGCGCGTGCGGCGGGTCGAAGATGCGCTGCGCGAGTTCAAGGAAATCGAGGTCATCGACACCGGCACGTCGGCACCGACCAGGGCAAGAACACGGCCCGAATCAACCTCAAGCTGGTGCCGCGCAAGCGACGCGGCCGCGTCGCAGAAGCAGATCGAGCAGGCGATCCGCAAGCGCGTGGACGCGCATTCCGGGCATCGAGCTGCAGGTCGGCTGGGGCAGGCCGATCTACGTCGCGCTGCTCGGCAACGACGACGCCGACGATGCAGCGGCGTCATCGCGGACCTCAGGAGCAAGGTTCAGCGAGATCCGCGGCATCACGGACATCGAAGTCTCGGTGAAGGAAGGCACGCCCGCGCTCTCGGTGCGGCTGAAACCCGAACTGGCGGCCGAGTACGGCATCACGCACGCGCAGCTCGGCACGACGCTGCGCGCGCTGATCGGCGGCGAGAACTC
This sequence comes from uncultured beta proteobacterium, assembly GCA_963724605.1. Classification (GTDB taxonomy): domain Bacteria; phylum Pseudomonadota; class Gammaproteobacteria; order Burkholderiales; family Burkholderiaceae_F; genus JALORV01. Next base: position 578,564 of record CAVRVM010000014.1, on the reverse strand, counting down.
CGGCTACTGGCTCGCGCCGGACGGCCAGAACTACGAAGTGATCACGCAGTTGCCGCGCGCCAACCGCACGATCGTCGACGACATCGCGAACCTGAACATCGCCACCGGCCGGCAACTGGCGGACGGCACCGCCGAAATGATCCCGCTGCGCTCGATAGCGACGCTCGAGCGCACCTTCAACCCGGAGAACATCCGGCGCCAGGACCTGCAGCGGCGCGTGGCGCTGTTCGCCAACGTGCAGGGGCGACCGGCGGGCGACGCCGGCAAGGAAGTGCAGGAGCTCGTCAAGACCTACGACACCTGCCGCCGGGACTGCGCTTCGACATCGGCGGCCAGATCCGCGACCAGCAGGAGATCAACGCGGCGATCATCGGCGCGCTGCGCTGGCGGTGATCTTCATCTACATGGTGCTGGCCTCGCAGTTCGGCAGCTTCCTGCAGCCGCGTCGCGATCATGGCGTCGCTGCCGCTGTCGATCGTCGGCGTCATGCTGGCGCTGCTGGTGACCGGAACGACGCTCAACATCTTCTCGATGATCGGCATCGTGTTCCTGATGGGCCTGGTGACGAAGAACGCGATCCTGCTGGTCGATTTCGCCAACCAGGGCCAGCGCAACGGCATGAACCGCAACGACGCGCTGCTCGCAGCCGGCCAGGTGCGGCTGCGGCCGATCCTGATGACCACCGCGGCGATGATCTTCGGCATGCTGCCGCTGGCGCTCGGCCTGGGCGAAGGCGCCGAGCAGCAGGCGCCGATGGGCCGCGCGATCATCGGCGGCGTGATCACCTCGACGCTGCTGACGCTCGTCGTCGTGCCGGTGATCTACACCTACCTCGACGCGCTCGAGCGTCGCCTGAAGCGCGGCCGCAGTGGCGCCACAGTGCTCGCCCATCAGCCGGCGGACAAGGCCTAACGCGGCAAGCGTCGCGATTGCTACGGCGGTCCGCTGCGCTAACCTCGCGCGGTGGACCGCAAGCTTTCCTTCCTGAGTCAGGATCCCGACGAGCGCGTCGTCCGGTGGGGCTGGGTGTTCTGGTTCAGTTGGCTTGCCGTCGGCGGTGCACTGCTGGTCGGCGACATCCGCGGCGGAGTGCTTGGCCTGGGCGCCGTGCTGGCCGCCCCATTTTGGGGGCTGTGGGCGCTCTGGGCACTGTACCGTGGCGCGCGCGTCCTGTTGCGCTGGCTGCGGGAGTCCGGTTGGCACGAATGGAATGGGCAGTACTACGAGTTCGACGGTCGCCAGGTCCGAATCCTGTTTGACGGAGATGACATCTGGTTTGCCGCGGCGGACGTATTCAACTCGCTCAACACTCCACGATCGGCGCGCGACCCCGAGCGTGTCCGGCAGATCGTCGGCCGTGACGGGCTGATGGAGGCGCCTGGCTCGAATCTGCTCAGCTTCTCCGAGAAAGGACTCGCCGCCTGGCTCGATCGCAGGACCGACCGTACGGCGTCACACTTCTCCCGCTGGGTCGAGTCGCAGGTCGTGCAGCCGTTCCGAAGGCGGCGCGAACTGGAGGCCGCAGAAGAAGACTTGGCCGCTGGACGTTCGGACTGAAGACTCTTTGGAACAACCGATTGCCTGATCGGCAGCACCATGGATTTGAGAGTCGGAGTGCGAAGTTCCTTTGCCAGGCTGCCTGTCGCCAAAGCGCTGCAGGCAGCACGCTGGGCGCGTGAGCGTTGATCCGCTTGGGTACCGCGCGCGCAAAGAGCAAAATCGAGCAAGTCAGTCGACATCGGACGTCTCATATGAATGCGTTGCTGCGTGTCTGCTGCGCCGTCATGATCGCGATCCTTCCCACGGTGGCAAGTGCCGAGTCATTGCGATGCAACGGTCAAAGTGTCTCTGAGGGCGACACCCGTTTAGCGCTCCGGTACAAATGCGGTGAGCCACTGATGGCAGACACTTACTGCGCTCCCGTTTACTACGCACCCACGTTTCAGCCGGTTCCGGAACCATTCGCCAGCATTGTCGTGCCGTGTCAGTTGGTGGAAGAGTGGCTGTACGACCGTGGTCCTGGAAACCTTCTGGCCGTCGTTCGGATCCGCTCAGGCGTCGTGCAGTCAATTCACTATGGCCGTACGCCAGAGGCGCGGTGAAAAAGGCTGCGCCGAAGCGTCAATGGCGGCCCTTGGCTTGATGGGGGCAATCGCACCCCCCGTTCAAGTTCACGGGCAAGATCAACAAGGCCACCTTCAACCTCGGACCGGACAGCGTGACCGCGGGGGACGCGAGCAGATGAGCAAGACGGTTGCCCGAGTGCGCCTGGGCACCGTTGCAACTCCGAAGTGATGTCACGAGGAGGACGGGAGACGCGCGAATGAAACAAATCTGGATTGCCGCGTATGCGATCTTTCTGATCGGCGCCTGTGGCGGCAGCAATGGCAATGACCCGGGCCCCGCGGCTTCATCAGCCGGACAATGGTCCTCGCGCGCGGCGCTGCCCACGGCGCGCCAGGAAATGCCTTCCGCCGTTGCGGCCAACCGGATCTACACCCCCGGCGGCTTCAATTCCGCCGGTCAGGCATCCACAGTTCTGGAGATTTACGATGTCTTGACCGACCGCTGGTCCACGGGTCCCGCATTGATCGAAGCGCGCCATCATCCGGGCGTGACGGCCGCAGCCGGTATTGTGTACGTGATGGGCGGCTACGCCGCAAACGGCGCAGCCAGTGCCACTGTGTTTGCCTTCGATCCGGCGACGCAACAGTGGACCGCCAGACAGCCGATGCTGGCGCCGAGTGGTGCACTCGTGCTGGTGGAGCACGGCGGGAAGATCTACGCGATGGGTGGTGTGCGCGGCGGTGCGGCCGCCACGACAAATGACGTGTACGACCCCGCTACGAACACATGGGCTGCGCTCGCTCCCATGCCCACCGCGCGCGAACACCTCGCCGCCGCGGCGATTGGCGACCGCATCTACGTGGTCGGTGCCCCTGAATACTCCCGCACTCGAAGCCTATGCACCCGCCACCAACACGTGGGAGCGCTTGCCCGACATGCCGACCTCACGCGGCGGGCTGGCCGCCGCCGCGTTGAACGGAAAACTCTACGTGTTCGGCGGCGAAATACCGGGCGTGTTTCCGCACACGGAAGAATACGATCCCGTGCAGCGCAGATGGCGGCGCGTGGCGGACATGCCCACGCCGCGCCACGGCTTGGGCGCTGTTACCGTAGGTGACGGGATCCACGTGATTGGTGGAGGAATCGTTGCAGGGTTCGGTGCGTCTACTGCACATGAAGTGTTCCGCATCCGCTGATGTCACCACCGTTTACGAGGCGGCGAGGTGCTGCCGAAGCATTTGAGCTTGCGCACACCCCCCAGGCCAACCTTTCGACCCGGCCCGGAGTGAGTGTCTGTTATCGGAACAAGAAAGCGGACATCGCTCCGACAGCCGAGCAATTGAGGAATCGATCGTTTGGAGGTTGATATGTTTCTGCAAGAACCGAACGGCGCTGAGGCGCGTGAGTACCTCGACAAGGAAAAATCTGCAACTGGATTCGTTATGGACCTCGAGCGCGGCTGGGCGTGGCGCCCGGACGTGGCTGAGGCGTTTGCGAACTTGCGTAAGCAGCTATTGGACGGATCGACACTGTCGCTACGTGGGCGGGCGGTCCTTGTTTGCGCCCAAGCGCAGGCGCTGGGTGACTCCTACTGCGCGACCGTGTGGGGCGCGAGACTCGCGGAACTGGCAGACGCTGCAACGGCTGGCGACGTGTTGCGCGGCGGCGATCCGGAGGCGCTCTCAGCACGCGAGGGCGCGCTAGGCGATGGGCCGCTCAGGTTGTGCGGGCTCCGAACGAGATCCAAGGTGCCGACATCGATGCTTTGCGTTCCGTCGGACTGACCGAGCGCGAGATTTTTGAAGCGACGGCATTCGTGGCATTCCGGCTTGCGTTCTCGACGGTCAACGACGCCCTAGGCGCACAGCCCGACGCGCCGTTGATCGCAGCGGCACCGCCTGAAGTTCGCACCGCGATCACGTACGGGCGGCCGCAAGCGTAGTTTCACAGGGTGGCTGCGACATCGGATGGTCTTGATTGTCGATCACGCGCGGCACTTCAACGGGGCATAGGACCAATTGCTGCCGTCGGAAACCTTGATGAGATTCGCTGGATAGCGGACGATCTCGCGAAGACATTCGGCCAGTGGCAGAGACGTGTCCGAGCAGATGACGGCCCGGGAAATTTACGTGCCTGTACAGGGCAGCCAGCTTTATGTCCGAGAGATCGGAACCGGTCGTCCGCTTGTCGTGCTGCACGGCGGGCCCGATTTCAACCATAACTATCTCTTGCCGGAACTCGACGAACTGGCTAGTGCCTTTCGGCTGATCTACTACGACCAAAGGGGACGCGGGAGGTCATCGGCCGACGTGTCCCCGGACGACGTCACCATCGAATCCGAGGTCGATGACCTTGACCGACTGCGAGCGCATTTCGGTCTAACCGAACTGTCGCTTCTTGGGCACTCGTGGGGCAGCCTGCTCGCTATGGCATACGCAAATCGCCACCCTGATCGCGTGTCGCAACTGATCCTTATGAACTGTGGCCCCGCCTCACACGCCGACTTTCTCAATTTCCGCGAGAGCCGCAATGCGACCGACGCAGAGAATTTGGCCAAGATGCGCGAGATTTCAGCCAGGTCGGCATACCTGCAGGGCGACATTTCGGTGGAAGCCGACTACTACCGAATTCACTTCAGCTCGACGCTGCGCCGGCCTGAGCTACTCAACGCCATCGTGCAAAGGCTGCGCGCCAACTTTTCCGCTGTGGACATCATCAAGGCGCGAGCCATCGAGCAGCGGTTATATGCGCAGACCTGGCTTTCGCCAGGGTTTGATCTCTTGAGCCGCCTGCCGCAGTGTCGAGCACGCGTGCTTGTCGTTCACGGCGAGCATGATCTGTTCCCGCTGGAGTATGCGGCTCGAATCGTTGATGCTGTGCGTGAAGGACAACTCGTCGTGATCGAGGGAAGCGGGCACTTCAGTTATCTGGAGCGCCCGGATGAATTACGCAACATCATCATCGCCAGTCTGGGGCCACAGGGCCCCGGCAAAGGGACCGGCCACTGAAGCGCTTTGGCCACAGTCGGCGGCCATGAGCATCGGTAATCGGGCTGACCGTGGCATAGGGTCGAGCTCTCCCTAGACTCGCAGGACACCCACCCTGCGAAGGAGAGATCGCGATGAAGTACTTCACCGGTATCGATGTATCGCTGCGTTCCGTGTCGATCTGCGTGGTCGACGAAGCGGGTGTGGTGCGGTACGAGAACAAGGTTGCCGCCGAAGTCGACGTCATTGTGGCCAGCCTGCGTCGATTCAGTTTCGAGATCAAGCAGATCGGGCTCGAAACAGGCACCCTCACGCAGTACCTGACCTACGGCTTGCAGAAAGCCGGCTACGAGGTGATCTGCCTGGAAGCGCGGCAAACGGCAGCCACCTTAGCCGCCATGCGCAACAAGACCGATCGCAACGACGCCCGCGGCCTGGCCCAGATCCTGCGCAGTGGCTGGTACCGAACCGTTCACGTCAAGAGCCTCGAGAGCCACCAGGTGCGGGCGCTGCTCGCCAGCCGCAAGGCGATTCTCACCAAATGCGTCGATCTGGAGAACGAGCTGCGCGGCTTGCTGAAGATCTTCGGCGTACGGCTGGCATCGCGCGTTGGCCACGGCAGCTTCGACGAGGCGGTGCGCGGCGTGATTGCCTCCGAGCCGCTGTTGGCACGTGCCCTGGTGCCGCTGCTCGATGCCCGCACCGTGCTCTACAAGACCTACCTGAAGCTCGACAATGCGGTGAAGGCTGTGGTGCGCACCGACCCGATCTGCCAGCGGCTGATGACGGTGCCCGGGGTCGGGCCGGTCACCTCGCTCACTTTCAAGGCTGGGGTGGATGATGCCGACCGCTTCCGCTCCTCGCGCACCGTCGCCGCGCACTTCGGTCTGACGCCGCGGCGCTACCAGTCGGGCGAGACTGACAACCCGGGTCGCATCTCCAAGGCCGGCGATCGTGACGTGCGCATGGCGCTGTACACGGCCGCGCACGCACTCATGACGCGCTCCGACGCCTGGTCGACGCTTAAGGCTTGGGGGCTGCGGCTCGCCAAGGTCCGTGGCCATCGTCGCGCCGTCGTTGCGGTGGCCCGCAAGCTAGCGGTGATCCTGCACCGGATGTGGGTTGACGGCACCGACTTCCGGGCTGCACGGCTGCAGGGGGTTGCATGAGCTAACTCAGTCGCCGACTCCGCAAACTCGTTTCTGTGTTGACTGTGTGGACGATGGTCCTGGATGAAGCCGAGAACGGCAGCTGCGCTCACCAAGCGCGACCATGAGCATGGCTCGTCCGAACCTTCCGACCAATGCCTGCAGCGTGCCAGCCGCACCGCGCCCGACTGCGTAGAGAAGCGTGACCCACACACCAACCGGACCTAAACTTCAAAACCAACAGGAGCTTCGACCCTTGACAACAACGCCCGATTAGAGAAGCTGCCGTTGACCCCGACACCCTAAAGCGACCGCTTTGCAAGGCGGATTCAACCGGTCGACGCAACGGTCTGGCTGAACATTTCAGCCGGCGTCTGGAAGCCGAGAGTCTTTCTCGGCCTTTGGTTCAATTGTCGCGCGACGGCATTGAGCTTGGCTTGTGAATAGCTCGAGATGTCGATGCCGTTCGGTAGGTACTACCTGAGCAGGCCGTTCGTGTTCTCGTTGCTGCCGCGTTGCCAAGGGCTGCGCGGGTCACAGAAGTAGACCTTGATGTCAGTCGCGATCGTGAATCGCTTGTGACCGGCCATCTCCTTGCCGCGATCCCACGTCAGCGACTTGTAGAGCTCTTGAGGCAGCTTGCGAGCATTCTTGATCAGGGCGTTGACGACCGTCTCCGTGTCCTTGGCGCCCACTTTCACGAGCATGACGTACCGCGTCTGGCGCTCGACCAGCGTCGCGATCTGGCTGTTGTGACTGCCGAACAGCAGGTCTCCCTCCCAGTGCCCAGGCACCGAGCGATCCTCAGCGGACGCGGGTCGCTCGCTGATCGACACGGCGCCAACGATCTGCCCGTGGATATCGGTCTTCTGGGTGTGATGCCGAGACCGACGCATGCCGCGCGTCCGTCTCAGATGCTGCAGCAGCTCCTTCTTCAAGGCACCACGCGACTGAATGAAGAGGCTGCGGTAGATGGTCTCGTGTGACACGTGCTGGCTCTCGTCGCGCGAATAAGTCTGCTTGAGCCATCCGGCGATTTGTTCCGGTGACCATAGCAGCCGAAGCTTGTCGGTCACGATGTGCGCCAAGGCTATGTTCTCGACCAGTTTGCACTGCTTCGGACGCAGTGCACGGTCCCAGGCGCGCTGTCTGCTTCGGTGGCCCGATAGTCTGATTGGCCTCCATTGCGCTTGATCTCGCGGCTGACTGTGGATGGCGCTCGCCCGAGCCGCCCAGCAACCGAACGAATCGAGTGGCCTTCCGCCATGGCGCGTGAGATCGCCTCTCGCTCGGTCAGCGTCAGCGCCGTTCGCGCAGCGGCTTCGTGCCGGCGGCCGAATGCCGCCCGTCCGAGACAGGATTCTGCTGCACCGACGTATGCGCTCGATTGAACAGCTGAGCAATCTGATGGAGCGTCCAGCCTTCCTACCATCGCTCCCACATCAATGCCTTCTGCGCATCGGTGTAGAACGTTCGCGTCCGGCCTTGAATGCAACACTCCTTCTGCTTACGCAGTGATCAGTGTGTTGCATCGACCGGTTGAATCCGCCAACGCGAGCGGTCTTTCGGAGGTGATCGGCCCGAGCAGAGATCCATACCACAAACGCGGCGGATACCGCGTGCCTGGGTCACTCGCACCATTGACGCAGACGTGCAGCAGGACTAACAAGCAATCTGAAGATATGTATTGCTTCGGCTTCTGTTGTTAACTTCTCCAAGCTCTGCACCTCAGTCCAAGTGAGGGGTGCGAAATAAGGACCGAGCTTTCAGAGGATTTGAGAGGTTTCCAACGACAAGGAGGGGTGCTTGGGAAGAGCATCCTCCTCAGGCCCCAGACTTTCTGGAACTGGGCCGTTCGATCCGACTGAATCTGGGAGATTCAAATGAACAAAGTTCAAATGCTCTCATTGTCACTGGCCGCAGTTCTGGTCGGACCCGTTCACGCCCAATCGTGTTCGGGTGGCGACGGTGGCGGCATCGATGCGACCGGCAATCAGTGCAGCACGCCTGAGTGAGGTCGTGCGTCTGCACAACACCCGTTGTTTTGGGAGCGATACGAGCCACTGATTCGTTGGGTAAAGATGTCGGGCCCGTCGTCTATGCCGACGGTGGTTGCAGCGCCGGCAAGCAGGATGGTGCGAGCAGCCGTGCCGGCCAGCGCGCCTGTGAAGACGGCAAAGGTCCAGAACCGGTCGGAAGCCTCTTGTTCCGGCGGGGCGTACGGCGGAATGGATGTCAACGGCAATCAGTGTGGGGAAGCACTGGCGCCGGAGGAAAATACCCTCGTCGCTCACGCTCAGAACAAGACTCCGTAGGCCGAGGACCGCATGAAATGCGGCCTCGCTTTCGCCGCGACTATTCGAAGTTAGTCGCGGCGAATTGTTCAGGCATCCGCCTCATCGACCATAACCGAGAGCGAAGGGGCGAACTTTTGCCCATAGCGATGTCCGCTACGGGCGGACCTTCGCGACCGCTTGCGGCAAGCGCCAAGGACTGGAACCGCTCGCGAACTGTCGTTCAGGGTAAATGTCGGTTTCCGCTGCACAGGCGATGACTCCTATCGGCAGTCACTGAAGGCCGCTTCGGCTCGAAGCCGGGCGTTCGCGCCGCGCGGGGCGCAGGGAGAATTTTCCGAAGCGGTATTCGCGAACAGACATAGCGACGGGGTTGCGACTGACTGGACTGCGCGTACGACTAGAACGTGTCTTGTGCCGGGATGGTACGACCGGGTACCGGACGTATGGCAAGTCAGCAGAACTACTGGTCCGTGGCAAACCCGTCGCGACAGCAGTGCGATGCTCGCACTGCGACGAGCGCAAGCTCAATTCCGGAATTGCGAGGTCGGTTCGGCGGTACGCGCGATAATTGCGGTTTTGTCCTGACACTGGATCGCATGTCGCCCCTGTCGAGGTTGTTTTCGCAGCACCGGATCAAGGTTTCGCGTGTCTTCGGCTTTGCGTTCGCCGCGGCATTGCTCGCCACCGGCAGCGTCTGGCAGGGGACCGGGGTGGGCCGCGCGATGTTCCTGGCCGGCATCGTGCTGGCCGCTGCCGGCATGGTCGGGCGGATCTGGTGCCTGGTCTACTCCAGCGGCTACAAGAGCTCCGAACTGGTGACGCAGGGGCCGTATTCGGTGTGCCGCAATCCCTTGTACTTCTTCTCGTTCATTGGACTCATCGGCATCGGACTCGCCACCGAAACCGTCACGCTGACGCTTGCACTCATTGCGTTCTTCGCGTTGGTCTACCCGGCCGTGATTGCGGGTGAAGAAGAGTTTCTGCGCGGCAAGTTCGGCGACGCGTACGTGGAGTACTGCCAGCGTACGCCGCGGTTCTTTCCGCGCTGGAGTCTGTTCGTGGAGCCGCAGTCCTACACCGTGCAGCCGCGCACTCTGCGCCGGTCGCTGGGAGGTGTGATCTGGTTCATCGGCCTGCCGGTCGTGATTCAGATCCTGGTTTCACTTCGTACCGCAGGCCTCCTCGGCAGCGTGGCGTTGTTGCCGTAGGGCAGGTTCCGACTCGGCAGGCCTGCGGCCGCTCGCGACACGAACGGGCTGGCGGCGGCCGCAGTCGAATGCGCTCGCGGATCACCGCCGCTTGCCTTTGTCGGCCCCGGCTTTCATCTGCATGTCCTCGAACGACAGTTCGAGGGTTTCGACCAGCACGGCCGAAGACTGGGCATCGAGAGGCGAGTACGCCAGCTTGACCGGACGGCATCCCCTGAAGGTCCAGACGACGACGGCTCGACCGCGCGCCCCATTGAGGAGTTCCACGACCACCGTTCGCGCGCGTGGCTTCGTGGATTGGCGCGTCTGGTCCCACCACTCGTATAGCTCCAGGGTTCCGTTGAAGCCGCGACGCAGCACGAGCGTTGTGGGGCCCTCGGCCGGCCCGGATCCGGCCTTCCGTGGCGCCTTCTTGTGCGCAGGAAACTCCGGGAAGGCAACCTCGCAGAAGCCCGCTGTCTCCCGACCGTCCTCGCCCAGCAGGACGCGAAAGTGAAAACTGCCGCAGGGCGGCCGTTCAGCACTCAGGACGGGCATGGGTCACTCGATCTCGAGGCGCTCGTAGGCGAGAACGAGTTCTTCCATCGCGACATCGGTCCCCTTGGCATTGAGCGGGCCGCTCGTGTGCTTGAAGATGCGTGCGCGTGCGAGCTTCCAGGTCATCACCACTGCGGTGTGATCCTCGCTCTGCAACTGGATCACCACATTGCGCAGCGCATTCGGGCTGCCGTTGCGAATCTCGTCGAACCACTGATACAGATTCAGTGAGCCGACGAGCCCGCGGCGCAGGCTCACGTTGGAGACACGGTTCAGGCCCGTGAGCTTGATCGGAGAATTTTCCGGGGAATTGCCGTTGCGGTATTCGATGACATCGACCGACGACTCGAGCCCGCTGATCTCCTGAAAGCCGGCATGCGCGCCTGCGGTGTCGCCAGTGCCGAGGTCAACAAGGAAATTGAACTGCGTATAGGGTCGATCGCGGTTGACGGCCATGAGATCCTCCCGCTGTGGCGTGGTGCGAAGCATATCGGGCGCGCAGGCCCGACGGGTTCTCGTGCCCGAACCGGAAGATAGTTCGGAGTTGCTTAGGGCGAAAGCGACGCGATCACCGGTGCGTGATCGCTCGGCTGCTCGCGGCGGCGGGGTTCGACGTCGATCGCGCACGCCATGCAGCGCGGCGCGAGCGCCGTCGACAGCAACACGTGGTCGATGCGCAGCCCCATCTTGCGGCGGAACGCTTGCATCCGATAATCCCACCACGTGTAGCTCCGCTCGGGCTGCTCGAACAGGCGAAAGCTGTCGACGAAACCCAGGGCAATCAGTCCGCGAAACGCCTGCTTCTCGGGCTCCGAAAACAGGACCTGGCCGGCCCAGGCCTTCGGATCGTGCACGTCACGATCTTCCGGCGCGATGTTGAAATCGCCGGCCAGGGCGAGGCGCGGGTGCCGCACCAGTTCGTCCCGCAACCATGCGGTCAGTGCCGCAATCCAGCGCAGCTTGTAGTCGTACTTCTCGCTGCCGACACTCTGGCCGTTGGGGAAATACGCGCAAATCACGCGAACGTCGCCGACGGTCGCGCCGATCAGGCGCTTCTGCGGATCGTCAATGCCGGGTAACACCGAGACGACATCGGTCGCGAGCGGCGTCGTTTCCCGTCGGGTCAGCAGCGCAACTCCGTTGTAGGTCCTTTGTCCGGCGAATGCGGCCGCGTAGCCGGCCTCCGTCAGCGCGGCCACCGGAAACAGATCGTCGACGAGTTTGGTTTCCTGCAGGCAGACGATATCGACGCGGTGCGTCGCGAGCCAGTCGAGCAGGTGCGGCAGTCTGACCTTGAGCGAGTTGACGTTCCAGGTGGCAAGCGTGAGGGCCATGCCCCTATTGTGCCGCGGGCGGCGGCGTGGCCTTGGCGGTCAGCGGCCGGGCCGGCTCCTGCTTGAAGCTGCGTGGCAGCATCGACGTGCCGGGGTAACCGGTCGCGTCCAGGGCGTTGCTCCAGTCATCGGGATTGAACGCAAGCAGCGGCTGCGCGCCAAGCGTGACAACCGGCACGCCTTCGGCGCCTGTCAGGCGCTTCAGTTCCATCGCATCATCGCCGGATTCGATCGTCCGCTCGGCAAACGGCACGCCGCGCTTGCTGAGGAAGTCGCGCGCGGTGCCGCAGGGAGGGCAGTTCTTGGCCGTGAACAGCATCACGGGAAAGTTCGACGAGGCCCGCCGCACCTGGTAGGGCAGCAGCGACTGTGTGTGTTCGCCAATGGTCAGCAGGTCGATGCGCAAGACGTTCTGCGCATCGAGCGGCGGGCGATCGCCGTAGTTGATCTGCCCGCGGTAGTCGGACCAGCGAAAGAGCACCCTGGGAGAGTTGGTGGACGGCGCATCGGTGGCGGCAAACTGAGCCTGCAGGACGACAACGAAGGCGGTCGCGTACAGCGTGGAAAGAATCATGTCGTCGGCTCGGAGGCGGCAGGGATGGGATCAGCGCGTTTCGCCGTCGGGAGCGACACGATTGGCCGGACCGCTCGCGCGGGAGACGAGGGCTCGCGGAGAATCTCCAGAGTAGCCAACAGGAAGTTTCGATTCGGCGGGATAGCCCGCCAGATCAAGCGCGCGTGACCAATCGCTTGAGCGGAAGCCACCCAGAACGTCACGCCCGATCGTCATCACCGGGACCTGATCGAAGCCGGTCACGCGCTTGAGTTCGGCGCCATCCTCTGGGGCTTCGACAACGCGTTCGGAAAATGGCACGCCGCGCTGGCGCAGGAACACGCGCGCGTTCTCACAGGGCGGACAGGCGTCGCTCGTATACAGCACAACCGGGTACTGCGCCTTGGCCCGTCGCAGTTCGAACGGGAGCGCCAGGTTGGCGTCGGCGGTTTCGACCGGTGCCCGTGCACCGATCGGTTTCAGGTCACGGGCGTCGCCCGGCGGAATGTCGCCGTAGTTGACCTGGCCACTCGCATCGCGCCAGCGGTATTGCGCCTCGGCCGCACCGCCGATCGTGAGCAGGGCCACCGCAATCACCCACCAGCGTTTCATGGTTCTCCTAATTGACCATGCCGTGGTGCCTCAGCAACGCGTCGATCGTCGGCTTGCGGCCGCGGAAGGCGACGAACGATGCCATCGCCGGCCTGCTGCCGCCTACAGCGAGGATTTCGTCGCGGAAACGCTGGCCCGTCGCCGGACTCAGCACGCCTTCCTCCTCGAACGCCGCGTACGCGTCGGCCGAGAGCACCTCGGCCCACTTGTAGCTGTAATAGCCTGCCGCGTAGCCGCCGGCGAAGATGTGCGAGAAAGAGTGCGGAAACCGGTTGTATTCCGGCGGAATCAGTACTCGCGATCTCACGCCGGACCTCCGCCAGCGCCTGCAGGACATCACGGTCGCTGGCAGGCGCCGCGTTGGCATGGAGCAGCATGTCGAACAGTGCGAACTCGAGCTGACGAACGGTATAAAAGCCGCTCTGGAAGTTGCGCGCGGCAAGCATCTTGTCGAACAGCGGCCGGGGCAGGCGTTCGCCAGTGTCCGACGTAGCCGGTCAGAAGTTGCAGGACTTCCCATTCCCAGGCAGAAGTTTTCCATGAACTGGCTCGGCAATTCGACCGCGTCCCACTCGACTCCGTGCATGCCTGCCACGGCCGGCTCGTCCACCCGGGTCAGCATGTGATGCAGCCCGTGGCCAAACTCGTGGAACAGCGTCAGAACTTCGTCGTGTTTGAATGTGGCAGGCCTTCCGGCGACCGGGCGCGAGAAGTTGCAGGTCAGATACGACACCGGAGTCGCCAGGCCGGTGCGGCGACCGCGTCGGCTGCGCGCATCGCCGTCCAGGCCCCGCCCTGCTTGTGGTCGCGCGCGTACAGGTCGAGATAGAACTGTGCGACCAGTTCGCCGCGGCTGGACTCGATGCGGAAAAAACGCACATCCGGGTGCCAGGTCGGCGTCGGCTCTTCGCGGATCACCACCCCGAACATCGTTTCGATGACCTTGAACAGGCCGGCGAGCACTCGTGGCTCGGTGAAGTAACGCTTGAGCTCCTGGTCGGAGAAAGCGTAGCGAGCCTCGCGCAGCTTTTCGCTCGCATAGCTGAAGTCCCACGGCGTGACGTCGGCGAGGCCGAGTTCCTCGGCCGCAAACTGGCGCACCTCGGCCACGTCACGCTCGGCATAGGGCCTGGCCCGCGCGCCGAGGTCGCGCAGGAAGTGCAGCACTTCGGCGGGCGTCGCGGCCATCTTCGGGACCAGGGAGACCTCGGCAAAGCTGCTGTATCCGAGCAGCCGCGCGTGCTCCTGCCGCAGACGTAGGAGCTCGACGATCAGCGGGCCGTTGTTCCAGTCCGGGTTGCCCAGTTCGCACGCGCGAGTCACGTACGCGCGATAGAGTTGCTCCCGCAGCGCGCGATCGTCGGCGTACTCGAGGATCGCCGATAACTTGGATACTGCAGAGTGATCTTGTAGCCGCTGCGTCCCTCCGCCGCGGCCGCCTCGTGGTAGCAACTGCACGGCATCGTCCGGCACTCCGGCGAGCGCTGCACGGTCGGTGAGGTAAAGCGCGAACGTGTTGGTCGCGTCGAGCACGTTTTCCGCGAAGCGTGTAGAGACTTCTGCCTCGCGCTCGCGCACCGTCTTGAATCGCTGCTTCTGTGCCGGTACCTGCAGTTCTGCGCCGCCGAGACGGAAATCGCGCAGTTCGTGCTCGACCAGCGAGCGGCGCTCAGCGGGCCAGTCGGGCAGCCTCGGGGCTGTTGGCCAGTGCCTTGAAGCGCGCATAGAGCACTTCGTTTTGCGACAGCTCGGTCCAGAACGCGATGATGCGCGGCAGGTTGGCGTTGTATTGCGCGCGCAGCTCGGGCGTATCGACGACTGCGTTCATGTGCGCCACCACGCCCCAGGCGCGCGCCAGGCGGTCCGTCGCCTCATCGAGCCGGTTCGACCACGTTCTGCCAGGTCGCCGGGACAGGCGCCTGTGTCACCCGCACGACCGCGGCACGCGCCGTCGCGAGCAGTTCGTCGACGGCAGGGGAGATGTGCTCTGGATGGACGCCACCGAAGTGCGGCAGGCCAGACAGGGCGAGGAGTGGATTCAAGGTTGGCTCGCGTTGGGGCGCAGTTGTAATGGCCACAAGGAAACGGAGGACGTCTCAGCCGCGCAGAGCGGCGCGCCGCTCGGCCGCCTCGACCGTATTCACCAGCAGCATCGTGATCGTCATCGGCCCGACGCCGCCGGGCACCGGCGTGATCCAGCCGGCGACTTCGCGCACGCGCGTCGAAGTCGACGTCGCCGCAAGCTTGCCTTCGGCGTGCGGTTCATGCCGACGTCGATGACGACCGCGCCGGGCTTGACCATGTCGGCGGTCACGAGGTTGCGGCGTGCCGACGGCAGCAACCACGATGTCGGCCTGCGCGTGACCGCCGCGAGGTCGCGAGTCGCGCTGTGGCAGATGGTGACGGTTGCGTTGGCGGCCAGCAGCATCATGGCCATCGGCTTGCCGACCATGTTGCTGCGGCCGATGACGACCGCATGCTTGCCGCGCAGCGCGACGCCGGTCGATTCGAGCATCTTCATGCAGCCATAGGGCGTGCAGGAGCGAAAATGCCGGCACCCCCATCAGCGTGAGGCCGGCGTTCATCGCGTGCAGGCCGTCGACGTCCTTGTCGAAGGCGATCGACTCGATGACCCTGTGCGCATCGAGGTGCTTCGGCAGCGGAGCTGGACCAGGATGCCGTGCACCGCCGGGTCGGCGTTGAGCGCGGCGATGCGGGCGAGCAGCGTCACCTCGCGAGGTGTCGGCCGGCAGGCGGTCTCGACAGGAGTCGGATGCCGACGTCGTCGCAGGCCTTGACCTTGTTGCGCACGTAGACCGGCCGATGCGGGATCGTCGCCGACCAGTATCGACGGCGAGACCAGGCGGCTGCGCCGGCTGCGGACGCGCGCGCGACGCGGGTGCCGAGGCTCGCACGGATCTGGGCGGCCAGCGCCTTGCCGTCGATCGATGCGCGCGCGTCATGTCGAAGCCTTCGGGGGAAAGCCGGAAATTCGTACCGGCGCGCGACCGGACTACTGACGCAGTGCGCCTCCGGCGAGCGCAATCTGCAGCAGGTCGGCCACCGTGTTGGCGTTGAGCTTTTCCATGATGTTGGCGCGGTGCGCCTCGACCGTCTTGATGCTGATGCCGAGGTCGTCGGCGATCTGCTTGTTCAGGCGTCCGGCGACGATGCGCTCGAGCACCTGCGCCTCGCGCGTCGTCAGCCGCGACAGCAGCGCCTCGCGGCTGCGCCGGCGCTCCTGGTGCTCGGAAGCGCGCGCGCGCGCGTCGCTCGAGCATGCGTTCGACCAGCGCCTCCAGTTCGTCCTCGTTGAATGGCTTCTCGATGAAATCCACCGCGCCCTTTTTCATCGTCGTCACCGCCATCGGCACGTCGCCGTGGCCGGTGATGAAGATGATCGGGCAGCGGCGAGCCACGCTCAATCAGTTCGTCCTGCAGCTCGAGCCCGCTCATGCCGGCCATGCGGATGTCGACGATCAGCCACGCGACCTCGCGCGGATCGTATCCGCAAGGAATGTCTCCGCGCTTTCGAATCCGATGACACGGTACTCCTCGCCCTCGAGCAACCATTGCAACGAATCGCGCACGGCGTCGTCATCGTCGACGACGTAGACCACGCCCAGGGTTTCTTCGAAATCCGTCACGTCGTGTTCCCTTCGGAGTGGCGCGCATTCTCGTCGACGCTCGCCGGCACGGCAAGCGGAAGCGTAAAGCGGAAGATCGTTCCCCCACTGGGGTTTTCCTCTAGCAACAATCGTCCCTGATGAAACTCCACGATCGAGCGGCAGATGTTGAGCCCCATGCCCATGCCTTCGGACTTGGTGCTGAAAAAAGGCTGGAACAGGTGCACGCGCAGCTCGGGTGCTATTCCAGAGCCGTGGTCAATGACGGAAAACTCGGCCATGTCGTCGACGCGGCGCACGACGAGGTCGATGCGGCGTACTGCGGCGTTGTCCATCGCGTCGATCGCGTTTTTCAGCAAGTTGAGCAGCAGCTGTTCGACCAGGATCGGATCGACGTCCAGCGGCGGAAGCCCCGCCGGCACCTGAGTATTGATTGCGATGGCCTTCTTCGCCGCTTCGATCTCCGCAAAGCCGATAGCGTCTTCCACGATGCGAGTGACCGCGGTCGGGCGGCGACGCGGCTCGGCTCGCTTCACGAACTCGCGGATACGCCGAATGATGTTGCCGGCCCGCTGCGCCTGTCCTGCGGTCTTTTCCAATGCGGGAAGAATCTCGGCCGCCGAAACATTGCCGTCGCGCAGGCGGGAAACCGTGCCGAGACTGTAGTTGCTGATGGCGGTCAGCGGCTGATTCAGCTCGTGGGCCAGTGACGATGCCATTTCGCCCATGGTCATCAGGCGTGAAGTGAGCTGGACCTTCTCCTGCTGCTGGCGCACGATTTCCTCCGTGGCCTTGCGCTCGGTGACGTCGGTGGCGATCTGCAGTCGCACGTCGCGCCCGTCGACCCAGCGCACGTCGCGGGTGCGCACGTCGAACCAGCGCTTCTGCTCGCCGTCGTAAACCTCGCCGGCCATGGCGCCGCCGTGCGCGGCCAGACCGCCCTGCAGTTTGATGTGTCCATTGGCGTCGGCGTGGTAAAGATTGCGATAGCTTCGGTTGGCAAACAGCAGCTCGTCGCCGCTGCTGTCGGTCGTCGGCGCGACGACAGAAACGGCGTCGTCGAGCGACTCGAGCACCTTCGTGAAGCGCTCGTGCGCGGTAGCGAGCTGTTCGCTGATGCGCTTGGGCTCCGTCACGTCAACCAGTGCGTTCATCCAGCCGAGTTGTTCACCGTCGTCGGACAGCAGTGGCGAGACATACAGCCGCCCGTCGAAAATCGAGCCGTCCTGACGCAGCACCTTGAGTTCCGAACCGCTCGCGGGTGCCGCGCCGGAAAGCATTGCCATCATCGTCGCCCGATGCTCTGCGAACTGGCCAGCGGGCCAGTAGGGAAACGGCGCGCCGATGCCGATCAGTTCGGCCTCGCTCCAACCCGTCATCTGGCAGAAGGCGGCATTGACATGGCGCAGTACGCCGCCTCGGTCGAACACCGCCAGGCCGGTGGCCAGCGAGTCTTCCATGGCGCGACGAAAGGCCGTTTCGGCGCGCAGGGCTCGCTCCACCTTCGCCTGCTTCACGTCGCGGCGCATCAGAGCGATCAAGGTCGCCATCACGGCGAGCGTCAGCCCAGCGACGATCCAGGCGAGGACGTTGCCGAGCAGGGATGAACGCTCGCGAAAGGTCGAAGCCTGCAGCGAGACCCCGTCCGGGAGGAGGTAGATCGGGACGGCATAGACCGTGGCGTCCGCGGGCGTTTCGCTAGCGGTCGTTGAGGCCAGCGCGTCGCCCGCATCGTTGACGAGACTGACCCGGTACCGTTGCGCGACGTCGGGTGCGACAGTCCGGCGCAGGAGTTCGGGCAAGGAGATTCGGGTGACCACGGCGCCGCGATAACTGTCTTCCAGGTAGATCGGCGCGACGAGGTCGGTGAAAGGCCCGCCATTGTCCGGGCCCGCCGACCCGGAGGAGTCATCGTAGGGCGGCGAGAAGAAAGAGGAGTGTGCCTCGCGTGCGTTTCTCAGTGCCGCGACCAGACGCTCCGACTTCAGCTGTGAATTCGGGGAACGCACCGTCTCGCCGAGTGGACCCGGCGAGGCCGCCGACCACGTCACGCGGGCATTCTCGTCAACGAACGCGACATGGACGACTTCCGGCTTCACGGCCATGGCTTCACGCGCAGCGGCCAGCTGCCGGCGCTCGACGGCATCCGCACTCGCTGCGTCGCGCGCCAGTGCACTGGTCGTTTCGCCGATCGCCTGCAGCCGCAGCGACATCGACTGCGCGAGGGTATCGGTGTCGCGATGAAGCGCATCCCGGCGCAGCGCGCTGTCCTCGTCGATCAGCAGATAAGCGAGGCCCGCGCTCATCGCCACCAGCAGAACAATTGCCAGAAGCGGAGCGAAACGACTGAGGTCGACGCGCCGAGACCGGTCGCGCGCGAGGCGGTCGAACGCGAGCTGAACGGCGTCGGGAGAGGGAGTCGGTCGCGGCGGGGGCAGGGCGGAGGAGTCCACGGGCAGCGCTCAGGGGATTCCATCTGCGGCGCGCACGCATATTATGGGGTTCAGTCGCGGTACCGAATGTCGCGCGCGTATGCCAACGAGCTGAGCTTCGCAATATGAAATAGCGAACCACTATTTGAAAGGCGGCCACGAGGCTGATATCGTCCGCCGGGAATGTCGCGCCCATGTCGCGCGGCGCCGAGACCCAGAGCTGCATCGACCAGGAGACACCGATGTCTGCGATTCCCCAAGCCGCCAACGACCCTGACACGCTCGAAACACAGGAATGGATCGAAGCGCTCGAAACGGTGCTCGAGCGCGAGGGCGCGGAGCGCGCGCACTTCCTGCTCGAAGCGCTGATCGACAAGGCGCGCCGGAAGGCGCGCACATGCCGTTCTCGGCCAACACGGCCTACGTCAACACGATCCCGCAGCACCACGAGGAGCACTCCCCGGGCAACCTGGAGCTCGAGGAGCGCCTGCGCGCCTACATGCGCTGGAACGCGATGGCGATGGTGGTGCAGGCCAACCGGCGGCGACGGCGACCTCGGCGGCCACATCGCGAGCTTCGCGTCGCTCGCCACGCTGTTCGGCGTGGGCTTCAACCACTTCTGGCATGCCGAGCGCGGACCACGGCGGCGACCTGCTCTACATCCAGGGCCACTGTTCGCCCGGCATCTATGCGCGCGCCTATCTGGAAGGCCGCCTCAGCGAGGAGCAGCTCGACAACTTCCGCCAGGAGGTCGACGGCAAGGGCGTCGACGTCGTATCCGCATCCGAAGCTGATGCCGGAGTTCTGGCAGTTCCCGACCGTCTCGATGGGCCTCGGCCCGATCATGGCGATCTACCAGGCGCGCTTCCTCAAGTACCTGCACGCGCGCGGCATCGCCGACACCGCGAACCGCAAGGTCTGGGTGTTCTGCGGCGACGGCGAGATGGACGAGCCCGAGTCGCTCGGCGCGATCGGCCTGGCCGCGCGCGAGAAGCTCGACAACCTGATCTTCGTCGTCAACTGCAACCTGCAGCGCCTCGACGGCCCGGTGCGCGGCAACGGCAAGATCATCCAGGAGCTCGAGGGCGAGTTCCGCGGCTCCGGGCTGGAACGTCATCAAGCTGATCTGGGGCAGCTACTGGGATCCGCTGCTGGCGCGCGACGAAGGCCGGCTGCTGCAAGGTGATGATGGACACGGTCGACGGCGACTACCAGGACTACAAGGCCAACGACGGCGCCTTCGTGCGCAAGCACTTCTTCGGCCAGGACCCGAAGCTGCTCGAGATGGTGTCGCGCATGACCGACGACGACATCTGGCGCCTGAACCGCGGCGGCCACGATCCGCAGAAGGTCTACGCCGCGTACGCGGCCGCGATGCAGGCAACGGGCCAGCCGACGGTGCTGCTGGTCAAGACCGTCAAGGGCTTCGGCATGGGCAAGAGCGGCGAGGGCAAGAACACCGCGCACCAGACCAAGAAGCTCGACACGGCGACGATCCGCGAATTCCGCGACCGCTTCAACATCCCGATCCCCGACGAACAGCTCGAGGACGTGCCGTTCTACAAGCCGGCCGACGACACGCCGGAGATGAAGTACCTGCACGAGCGCCGCAAGGCGCTCGGCGGCTACCTGCCGCAGCGCCGCGCGCCGCCGACGAGAAGTTCGCTGTGCCGCCGCTCGAGACCTTCAAGGCGGTGCTCGAGCCGACCGCCGAAGGGCCGCGAGATCTCGACGACGCAGGCCTTCGTGCGCTTCCTGACCCAGCTGCTGCGCGACAAGGACGCTCGGCCCGCGCGTCGTGCCGATCCTTCCGGACGAGGCGCGCACCTTCGGCATGGAGGGCCTGTTCCGGCAGATCGGCATCTACAACCCCGCAGGGCAGCAGTACGCGCCGGTCGACCGCGACCAGGTCATGTACTACCGCGAGGACAAGGCCGGCCAGATCCTGCAGGAAGGCATCAACGAGGCGGGCGGCATGAGCTCCTGGATCGCCGCGGCGACGTCGTACTCGACGAACAACCGCATCATGGTGCCGTTCTACGTCTACTACTCGATGTTCGGCTTCCAGCGCGTCGGCGACCTCGCCTGGGCCGCCGGCGACATGCAGGCGCGCGGCTTCCTGCTCGGCGGCACCTCGCGGCCGCACGACGCTGAACGGCGAAGGCCTGCAGCACGAGGACGGCCACGCCACATCCTGGCCGGCACGATCCCGAACTGCGTCAGCTACGACCCGACCTTCGCGCACGAGGTCGGCGTGATCCTGCACCACGGCCTGAAGCGCATGGTCGAGAAGCAGGACAACGTCTACTACTACCTGACGCTGCTGAACGAGAACTACCCGCATCCGGGTCTGCAGCAGGGCCAGGAGGAGATCATCATGCGGCATGTACCTGCTGCGGGAGGGCCCGGCGGGAGCGGCAAGGGGGCTCGATCCGCGCGTCCACCTGCTCGGCAGCGGCACGATCCTGCGCGAAGCGATCGCCGCAGCCGAACTGCTCGAGAACGACTGGGGCGTGGCCGCCAACGTCTGGAGCTGCCCGAGCTTCAACGAGCTGCCGCGCGACGGCCAGGACGTCGAGCGCTGGAACCTGCTGCATCCGACCGAGAAGCCGCGCGTGCCCTTCGTCACCCAGCAGCTCGAGAAGACCGCCGGCCCGATCGTCGCGTCGACCGACTACATGAAGCTCTTTGCCGAGCAGATCCGCGCCTTCCTCCCGCGCGGGCGCACCTACAAGGTGCTCGGGCACCGACGGCTTCGGCCGCAGCGACTTCCGCGCCAAGCTGCGCGAGCTCTTCGAGGTCGACCGGCACTACGTCGTCGTCGCGGCGCTGAAGGCGCTGGCCGACGAAGGCGCTGTGCCGCCGCAAGGTGGCCGAGGCGATCAAGAAGTACGGCATCGACGCCGACAAGCTCAATCCGTACGGTCTAGCGCGATTCGCCGCCGTCCGGCGGGCGGATCGCGTTCACTCGACGACGACACTGCGCTTTCACAGCGCGCGAGACACAACGAAAGGGCCGAACCCATGGGCCACGCGTCGAAGTCAAGGTGCCGGACATCGGCGACTTCAAGGACGTCGAGGTGATCGAGGTGCTGGTCAAGCCGGGCGACACCGTGGCAAGGGAGCAGTCGCTGATCACGGTCGAGAGCGACAAGGCGTCGATGGAGATCCCGTCGTCGGACGCCGGCGTCGTGAAGGAAATGCAGGTCAAGCTCGGCGACAAGGTTTCGAAGGGCAGCCCGGTGCTGCTGCTCGAAGCCACCGGCGCGACGGCTGCGCCGCCGGCCGAGGCGACGGCCGCGGCGAGGCCCGGGCACGGCCGCGGCAGCTGCTCCGGCGCCTGCGCCGGCCACCGCGGCACCGGCCGCAGCGGCTGCGGCCGGCGGCACGGTCGAGGTCGTCGTGCCCGACATCGGCGACTTCGACGAGGTCGCGGTGATCGAGGTGCTCGTCAAGCCGGCGACACCGTGGCGAAGGAGCAGTGCCTGATCACGGTCGAGAGCGACAAGGCGTCGATGGAGATCCCGTCGTCGGCTGCGGGGGTCGTGAAGGAGCTAAGGTCAAGCTCGGCGACAAGGTCTCGCAGGGCAGCCCGGTCGTGGTGCTGACGTGCGCAGCGCGCGCGGCAGCCGCTCCGGCGGCGCCGCCGGCGGCCACCAGCGCCGCGCGTGGCGGCAGAGTCGGTGCCGAAGTCGACTGCGTTCGCGACCGAGATGGGTGCTCGCCCGCAGCCGATCGACCTCGGGCCCGCGCCGGGTGCCAAGGCCGCATGCGTCGCCGTCGATCCGCAAGTTCGCGCGCGAGCTCGGCGTCGATCTGGCCAAGGTGAAGGGCAGCGGCGCCAAGGGCCGCATCACGCGGAGGACGTGCGGGAGCTCGTCAAGGCCGTGATGGCCGGCGGCGTGCGACCGGCTGCCGCGCCGGCGCGCCGCCGCGGGACCGGGCCTCGGACTCATCCTGCCGGCGTGGCCGCAGGTCGACTTCGCCAAGTTCGGGCCGATCGAGCGCAAGGACCTGTCGCGCATCAGGAGGATCAGCGGCCCGGCGCTGCACGCAACTGGGTGATGATCCCGCACGTCACCAACCACGACGACGCCGACATCACCGACCTCGAGGCGTTCCGCGTCCAGCTGAACAACGAGAACGACAAGAGCAAGGCCGCCGAAGCTGACGATGCTCGCGTTCCTGATCAAGGCCTGCGTCGCGGCACTGAAGAAGTTCCCCGATTTCAACGCCCGATGACCCCGAGGGCGACGCGATCGTCCGCAAGAAC
This sequence comes from uncultured beta proteobacterium, assembly GCA_963724605.1. GTDB lineage: Bacteria > Pseudomonadota > Gammaproteobacteria > Burkholderiales > Burkholderiaceae_F > JALORV01. Next base: position 555,490 of record CAVRVM010000014.1, on the reverse strand, counting down.
TACTTCCACATCGGCTTCGCGGCCGACACGCCGAACGGCCTGGTGGTGCCGGTCATCAAGGACGCCGACAAGAAGGGCGTTTTCGATATAGCTCTGGAGACTCGGCGAGCTCGCCAAGAAGGCGCGCGACGGCAAGCTCTCGCCCGCCGACATGAGGGCGGGACGTTCTCGATCTCGTCGCTGGGCGGCATCGGCGGCACCTACTTCACGCCGATCATCAACGCGCCAGAGGTCGCGATCCTCGGCGTCTGCCGCTGACCACACGAGCCGGTCTGGGACGGCAAGGCGTTCGTGCCGCGCCTGATCCTGCCGCTGTCGCTGTCATGGGACCACCGGGTCGTCGACGGCGCTGGCGCCGCGCGCTTCAACGCCTACCTGGCCCAGATCCTGGCCGACTTCCGCCGGGTGATGCTGTGAGCCAGTGATCGATGTGGGGGTCCCCGACATCGGCGACTTCAAGGACGTCGAGGTCATCGAGGTCCTCGTCAAGCCGGGCGACACGGTGACGAAGGAGCAGTGCGCTGATCACGGTCGAGAGCGACAAGGCGTCGATGGAGATTCCGTCGTCGGCCGCCGGTGTCGTGAAGGAATGCGCGTCAAGCTCGGCGACAAGGTCACGCAGGGATCACCCATCCTGCGCCTGGAAGCCAGCGCCGCCGCGCCCGCAACCGCTGCGGCGCCCGTCGCGGCGCCTCCACCGGCTGCGAAGGCGCCCGCCGCGCCAGCGGCTGCGCCGACCGCGGCGAGCTTCACGCGGAGGCGCGGATCTCGAGTGCGATGTGCTCGTGCTCGGCGCCGGCCCGGGCGGCTACTCGGCCGCCTTTCGAGCCGCGGACCTCGGCCTGAAGGTCGTCCTGGTCGAACGTTATGCCTCGCTCGGCGGCGTGTGCCTGAACGTCGGCTGCATTCCGTCGAAGGCGCTGCTGCATGTGGCCGCGGTGATGGACGAGGCCGCGCACTTCGCCGACCTCGGCGTCGCGTTCGGTGCGCCGAAGCTAAGCGTGGACAAGCTGCGCGCGCACAAGAACAAGGTCGTCGGCAAGCTGACCGGCGGCCTGGCCGCGATGGCGAAAATGCGCAAGGTGACGGTCGTGCGCGGCTACGGCAGTTTCACCGACCCGAACCATCTGGAGGTCGAGCTGACCACCGGTGACGCGCAGGAAAGGACCGGGCAGAACAGTGATTCGCTTCGCGCAATGCGATCATCGCCGCCGGCTCAGCGCGGTCAGCCTGCCGTTCATGCCGGACGATCCCCGCGTCGTCGACTCCACCGGCGCGCTCGAGTTGCGCGAGCTGCCGAAGCGGATGCTGATCGTCGGCGGCGGCATCATCGGCCTGGAGATGGCCACTGTGTACTCGACGCTCGGGGCGCGTCTCGACGTCGTCGAGATGCTCGACGGCCTGATGCTGGGCGCCGACCGCGACCTCGTGAAAGTCTGGCAGAAGCTCAACCAGCCGCGCTTCGACAACGTCATGCTGAAGACGAAGACGGTTGCGGTCGAGGCCAAGCCGGACGGGCTCCTGGTCCACTTCGAGGGCGAAGCGGCGCCGGCGGAGCCGCAGCTCTACGACCTGGTTCTGCAGGCGGTCGGCCGCATGCCCAACGGCCGCAAGATCGGCGCCGACAAGGCCGGCGTGGTGGTCGACGAGCGCGGCTTCGTTCCGGTCGACGGGCAGATGCGGACCAACGTGCCGCACATCTTCGCGATCGGCGACATCGTCGGCCAGCCGATGCTGGCGCACAAGGCGGTGCACGAAGGGCACGTGGCGGCAGAGGCCGCGGCGGGGCACAAGGCGCATTTCGACGCGCGCGTGATCCCGTCGGTGGCCTACACCGATCCTGAAGTCGCCTGGGCGGGCCTGACCGAGGACGACGCGAAGAAGCAGGGCCGCAAGCTGAAGAAGGGCCTCTTTCCGTGGACGGCGTCGGGCCGGGCTATCGCCAACGGCCGCGATGAGGGCTTCACCAAGCTGCTGTTCGACGCCGAGACACATCGCATCGTCGGTGGCGGCATCGTCGGCACGCACGCCGGCGACATGATCGGCGAAGTGGCGCTGGCGATCGAGATGGGCGCCGATGCCGTCGACATCGGCAGCACGATCCACCCGCACCCGACGCTCGGGCGAATCGATCGGCATGGCGGCGGAAGTTGCCGAGGGCAGTCTGCACCGACCTGCCGCCCCCGCGCCGCTGATACAGCTCTTAACGAAGCGGCGAAAAGCCGCAGCATTGCAGCGTCCGCGCGTTCGTCATCCATCCGGATGCGAGGAGCGCGATTGACGCGTGCTATGGCGGTCGTACCCTTCATGCTCAGCTCGGCGAATTTCCCTTGGGTTCCGAGCAAAGAAGGCTTCCGCACCTGTACCGATGGGTTACCTGGAGTTCCTGGCTGCTGGCGCACCCCCCGCACCGATCGAGGTGTTTCCCGAGGGTGCGCGCCTGTGGTCAGATCCGGTGACCTGGGACGGCACAGCGCCGGCCGACGGGCAGGCCGTCCGGATCGAAGCCGGCCGGACCGTGATCCTGGATCAGGATATCGACGTCGCGAGCCTCGAGATCGAAGGCTCGCTGATCATCGCAGCGCGCGACACGCGGCTGCGGGCGGGCTGGATCCTTGTGCGTGGCGCGGGTCGCCTCGTCGCCGGCACGCTCGACCAGTCGTTCCGGCAGCAGCTGACGATCACGCTGTGCGCCCGCGAAGGCAGCACGCCGCACGCACGACTCGGCAATAAATTTCTGGTTGCACTCGACGGCGGCACGATCGACCTGCACGGCGCCCAGCGCGCCTCCTGGGTTCCGCTCGGGGCCTCGATCGGCCCCGGCCACAACACCTTGCGCCTCGCTCAGCCCGTCGACTGGCGGGCAGGCGAACGGATTGCCATTGCATCGGGGCAGGACCACGCGCTGGTCGAGGAGCGGTGCATCAGCAATGTCGGCGGCGATTGCATGACACTGACGCTCGACCACGCCGTGGCGCACCGCCACAACGGGCAGCATGCGCCGATGCAGCATGTGCTGCCCGGGTCGATCGCCAAGGCGGCGCTGCTCGAGCGCAACATCGTCGTGCAGGGCTGCGAGGAATCGGAGCGCGCGAGCCAGGGCGGCTACTGCCTGATCGCGAGTTCGCTGGAGGTGGGTGAAGGCGGCCGGCGCGCGATCGGACGCTTCAGCGGCGTCGAGTTCCGGCGCATGGGTCAATTTAATCGGCCCGGGCGCTATCCGCTGCACTGGCACAACAACGGAGATGCGGCCGAGAGCGTCGTCAGCGGCTGTCTGGTGCACGACTCGTATCAGCGCGGCATCGTCACCGTGGGCTCGCGCCATGTGCGCATCAGCGGCAACGTCGTGCTCAAGCCTTACGGGCACGGTTACATCGTCGAGAGCGAAGACAACTCGCCGCAGCTGATGACGACGAACCTTGCCGTCCGACCGCGCGTTGCACGCTTCGCCGACAGCAAGATGCGCAGCTACTGCGAGCATCGACCGCGCCCGTTCTGGATCGTGCATTCGCAACCGGGCCGTCCGGCCGCGGTATAGCGCGCCGCAGCCATCTTCAGCTGTTGCACCCGGTTGCCGCACTGACGCGCTTACTTCGGCCGTGTGCGTCGCGCCGCGCCTGTGGTTCGAAAGACGCCAGCAGGCTCACTTACGATTCCGACTTCCTTTCGAAGGCGCGGCCATCTTGACCTGAGGCATCGCGATGGCCAGCACCTGTTTCCGTCCGCAACGGCACGCGCTGCTGAACCGCGCTGCTACGCTTGCCTGCTGAATACGCCGGCGGAGCGCCATGACTCAGGACGAATTGAAGCGCAAAGTCGCCGCCGCAGCGGTGGGCTTCGTCATGCCCGGCGAGATCCTGGGCGTGGGCACCGGTTCGACCGTCGACTTCTTCATCGACGCCCTTGCGGCCGCGCGGGTACCCGTGCCTGCCGCCGTATCGAGTTCAGAGCGCTCGACGCGACGACTCGAGGCGTGCGGCATCCGAGTGGTCGACCTCAACGAGGTCACCGAGATCGCCGTGTATGTCGACGGTGCCGACGAAATCGACCCGGGCTTTTCGATGATCAAAGGCGGTGGCGGGGCCCTCACGCGCGAAAAGATCGTCGCCGCCGTCTCTCGCACGTTTGTATGCATCGCGGACAGCAGCAAGCTCGTCGAGCAACTCGGAAAGTTTCCATTGCCGGTGGAAGTTGTTCCTATGGCGCGCGCGTACGCGATGCGGGAACTTGCACGCCTGGGCGGGACCCCGCAATTGCGCGCGGGGTTCATGACTGACAACGGCAACGCCATCATTGATGTCGGCGGGCTGAATATCGACGATCCACAGAAGCTCGAGCAGCGTATCGATGGCATTGTCGGCGTGGTCACGAATGGATTGTTCGCACGCCGTGGCGCCGATGTCCTGCTGCTTGGAACGCCAGACGGTGTGCGCGAGTCGCGACGCGTCTGAGCGACTAGCTCCCGATAGCAGCCCGCATACACGAGTCACGACCTAACGCGCGGCGCGATCCGCATGGTGATGCGCAGACTGGTCCGCGGGACGACCATCGGACTCTGCCTCATTGCGGGGCTGCCTTTGCTTTACGTGTTCGCGGCGTTGCTGCTCGGCCTGCTGCCACGCAACTCGGGCTTTGTCGAGTCGGTCGACGGTATTGAGATCTACGTTCGCACCAACGGCGTCCATGCGGATCTCGTGCTGCCGACGCACCACCAGCGGCAAGACTGGAGCGCGGAGTTTCCCGCGAGCCACATGCGTGCGCTGGTCGCGGCGACCGAGTGGATTGCCTTTGGCTGGGGCGATCGCGGCTTCATGCTGACGACACCCACCTGGTCCGATCTGCGGCCGGGCACGGCTTTCATCGCGCTCAGTGGCCTCGGACAGGGCGCAATGCACGTGGAGTACGTGGACTCACCGCTGGCTTACGAAGCGCGTCGCGTGCTGATCTCCGCGGAACAATACGGCCGGCTGGTGGCGTATGTGAATTCATCGTTTGTGCGTGATGCGGACGGCGCCTGCGCCGGATCGATGCGCCGGGCTACTTTGACACCGATGCCTTCTACGAGGCGGTGCCGACCTACACGTTCTGGTACACCTGCAATGAATGGACACGGCGCGCTTTGGCCGCGGCCGGGGTCAGGACTGCGTGGTGGGCCCCGTTCGATGTCGCAGTGATGCGTCAGCTGCCAGTACTTTCCAGGCGCTGAACTTGCGTGGCGCCAGGTGTTTTGGCTCAGCTTGACGGTGGGACGTAGCCTTGGGCGACGTCGGCACCTTCGCCGAAGAAGTGCTTCTCCATCTGCGCCAGCAGGTACTTGCGGGCGCGCGTATCGGCCAGATTGAGCCGGTTCTCGTTGACGAGCATCGTCTGGTGTTTCAGCCAGCCTGCCCAGGCCTCCTTCGACACGTGTTCCCAGATGCGCTTGCCGAGTTCGCCGGGCACCGGCGGGAAATCGAGCCCCTCGGCTTCGCGGCCGAGCTTCACGCAATGAATCATGCGCGCCATAATGCAACCTCCTAGAGCGTCTTGACGAGCACCTGCGAGCGGCGCTGCCAGTTGTACATGTGCTGCCGCGTAGGCGGCAGGTCGTCGACCGTCGCGGGCTTAAAACCGCGCTTGATGAAGAAGTGAGAAGTGCGCGTTGTGAGCACGAAGAGCCGCTCCATACCGCTTGCCTTGGCACGGGCCTCGATGCGCTTCATCAGGCGCTCGCCGTCGCCATAGCCCTGGTACTGCGGGTGGACGGTCAGGCACGCCAGCTCGCCCATCTTTTCGCGCGGGAACGGGTAGAGCGCCGCACAGCCGAAGATGACGCCGTCGTGTTCGAGCACGGTGAAGCGGTCGACCTCTTGCTCGATCAGTTCGCGCGGCCGCTTGACCAGGGTGCCGTCGGCCTCGAGCGGCTCGATCAATTTGATGATGCCGCCGACATCGTCCGCCGTGGCATCGCGCATCTTCTCCAGGTCTTCCGGCGCGACCATCGTGCCGACGCCGTCGTGCGTGAAGAGCTCCACCAGCAGCCCGCCATCGAGCGCGTACGAGAGAATGTGCGCCCGCGCCACGCCGCCGCGGCAAGCGCGCACGGCGTATCTCAGGTTGAACTCGGCATCGGCGGACATCGCGCCGGCCTCGAGCATGCCCTCGGCGTCCTCGACCGAAAGCTCGTTGAGCAACTCACCCTCGGTGCCGGCGATACCCGCGGTCTCGGTGAGCAGCACCAGCTTGTCGGCCTTCAGAGCCGTGGCGACGGTGCACGCGACGTCTTCCATTGTGAGGTTGAATGCCTCGCCGGTCGGCGAAAAGCCGAGGGGCGACAGCAGGACGAGTCCGCCGTTGGCGAGCACGAAGCGCAGCGCTTCGGTGTCGACCTTGCGCACCACGCCGGTCAACGCATGGTCGATGCCGTCGATCACGCCCATCGGGCGCGCCGTCACGAAGTTGCCGCTGACGACGCGGACCTTGGAGTGCGCCATCGGCGTGGAGGGCAGCCCCTGCGAGAACGCGGCCTCGATGTCAAGGCGGATTTCGCCTGCGGCTTCCTTGGCGCACTCGAGCGCGGCGGCGTCTGTGATGCGCACGCCATGATGGAAGCGCGAGTCGAGGCCTTTGAGTGCGAGCTGGGCCTGCACCTGAGGCCGTGAACCATGCACCAGCACGATGCGGATGCCCATCGCGCTCAGCAGGGAGACATCCTGGATCAGCGCGGTCAGCGCACCGGCCTCGATCAGGCTGCCGGAGAACGCCACCACGAAGGTCTTGCCGCGGTGCGCGTGCACGTACGGCGCGACGTTGCGCAGCCAGGCGACGAACTGCGTCGCGTCGGACGTCCGGGCCAGCGGCGGCAGTGCCGGTGTGTCGTTCATTGCCGAAAGTATACTTTCGCGTACTTTGCGACTCTGACGCAACCAACCCGCGAGCCCCTGATGACGCGCTAGCACCGTTCGGTGCGACGCGAGCCGATGCAGCCACCCAAACCTAACCACCCCCGCACCCGGGGGCCGAGGGTTCGCGCGCCGCTGCCGGCCATCACCTTTCCCGAGGAATTGCCGGTCTCGGCCCGGCGCGAGGACATCGCACGCGCGATCGAAGCGCACCAGGTCGTCATCGTCAGCGGCGAGACCGGCTCGGGCAAGACGACGCAACTGCCCAAGATCTGCCTCGCGCTCGGGCGCGGCGAACGTGGGCGTGATCGGCCACACGCAGCCGCGCCGAATCGCGGCCTCGAGCATCGCGCGCGCGCATCGCGCAGGAACTGCAGACGCCGCTCGGCGAGGTGGTCGGCTACAAGGTCCGCTTCACCGACCAGACCCGGCCCGGGCGCCTCGATCAAGCTGATGACCGACGGCATCCTGCTCGCCGAAACGCAGGCAGATCCGCTGCTCAGGCAGTACGACACGCTGATCATCGACGAGGCGCACGAGCGCAGCCTCAACATCGATTTCCTGCTCGGCTACCTGAAGCAGCTGCTGCCGCGCCGGCCGGACCTGAAGATCATCATCACGTCGGCGACGATCGATGCCGAGCGCTTTGCGCGGCACTTCGGTTCGGCGCAGGCGCCGGCGCCGGTGATCGAGGTGTCGGGCCGCCTCTATCCGGTCGAGATGCGCTACCGGCCCGGTGCGAAGACGTCGACGACGCGGACGATCGCACGCTGATGGACGCGCTCGTCGATGCCGTCGACGAGTGCGCAGGCGCGGGCCGGGCGACGTGCTGGTGTTCCTGCCGGGCGAGCGCGAGATCCGCGAGGCCGCCGAGGCCCTGCGCAAGCACCATCCGCCGGCGACCGAGATCCTGCCGCTCTACGCGCGCCTGTCGGCGGAGGAGCAGGACCGCGTGTTCAGCCCATCGGGCTCGGGCCGGCGCATCGTGCTCGCGACCAACGTCGCCGAAACTTCGCTGACGGTGCCCGGCATCCGCTACGTCGTCGATACCGGGCTCGCGCGCGTCAAGCGCTACAGCTATCGCAACAAGGTCGAGCAGCTGCAGGTCGAGCCGATTTCGCAGGCCGCCGCCAACCAGCGCGCCGGCCGCTGCGGGCGCGTGGCCGACGGCATCTGCATCCGGCTGTATGCCGAGGACGATTTCGCCCGGCGCCCGCGCTTCACCGATCCCGAGATCCTGCGCGCGTCGCTCGCGAGCGTCATCCTGCGCATGAAGTCGCTCGGTCTGGGCGAAGTGGCCGAGTTCCCGTTCGTCGAGCCGCCGACCGGGCGTGCGATTGCCGATGGCACGCAACTGCTCGGCGAACTGGACGCGGTCGACGATCGCAACGCGCTGACCGCCGATCGGCCATGAACTCGCCAAGCTGCCGCTCGATCCGCGCGTCGGCCGCATGCTGCTCGCGGCACGCGAGCAGAACTGCCTCGCCGAGATGCTGGTCATCGCCGCGGCGCTGTCGGTGCAGGATCCGCGCGAGCGCCCGCTCGAGGCGCAGGAGGCGGCCGACCAGGCGCACCGGCGCTTCGCCGACGAAAAGATCGACTTCCTCACGCTGGTGAAGCTCTGGGCCTTCGTGCAGGAGCGGATCGGGCACAAGAAGTCGAACCGCAAGCTGACCGAAGAGCTGCGCAGTCAGTTCCTGAGTCCACGTCGCGTGCGCGAGTGGATCGACGTGCACGGCCAGCTCGCGGCACTCGCCGGCGAGCAGGGCTGGCACGTCGAACGCGACACCTGCGACCTTCGAGCAGGTCCACCGCGCGCTGCTGGCGGGACTGCTCGGCAACGTCGGCTGCCGAGTGCTCGATGCCGAGCGTGGCGAGCCGCCGTTTGCCGGCGCGCGCGGCATCAAGTTCTTCACGTCTGGCCGGGCTCGGCCCTGGTGAAGAAGGCAGGCCGCTGGATCATGGCCGCCGAACTCGTCGAGACCTCGCGCCTGTTCGCGCGCACGATCGCGCACGATCGAGCCGGCCTGGCTCGAGCGCGTCGGTGCACACCTGCTGAAGAAATCGCACGGCGACCCGCACTGGGAGAAGCGGCCGGCGCAGGTGATGGCGTTCGAACGCGCGACGCTGTACGGACTGCTCGTCTACCAGCAGCGGCGCGTGCACTACGGGCCGCTCGATCCGATGCATGCGCGCGAAGTCTTCATCCGCGAGGCGCTGGTGGCGGGCGAGTACGACACGCGCGCGCCGTTCTTCGCGCACAACCAGCGGCTGCGTGCGGGAGATCCGCGAACTCGAACACCGCGCCGCGCCGGCTCGACGTGCTGGTCGACGACGAGCTGATCTTCGCGTTCTACGACCGCGTTGTTCCGGCCGATATCACGACGGCGCGGAGTTCGAGAAGTGGCGGCGCGGACGCCGAGCGCGAACAACCGAAGCTGCTCTTCCTGCAGCGCGACGAGTTGATGCGGCACGAGGCCGCAGGCATCACGACGGATCTGTTTCCCAAGCAGTTCGCGCTGCGCGGCCGCGGCATACCCGAGACCGTGCTCGCACTGACGTACCACTTCGAGCCGGGCAGCGCGCGTGACGGCGTGACACTGACGGTCCCGCTGGCGATGCTGAATCAGGTTGATCCGGCGCGCGCCGAATGGCTCGTGCCGGGCATGCTGAAGGAGAAGATTCACCTGCTGCTGAAGTCGCTGCCGCAGAAGCTGCGCCGCCACTGCGTGCCGTTGCCGGAGTACGCGGCGCGCTTCGCGGAACGGCAAGGCGGACGGACCGACGAGTCGCTGATCGACGTACTGATCGCCGACCTGCGAGAGCACGCCGGTGTCTCGTGTCAGCGCACGGACTTCAAGCTCGAGACACTGCCGACGCACCTGACGATGAACTTCAAGATCGTCGACGAGCACGGCCGCCAGCTGTCGATGGGGCGCAACCTCGCGCAGTTACGCGCCGAGCTCGGCGCGCAGGCTCAGGCGAGCCTGCGCAGCGCCGCAGTGGCCGACACGACCGTGGCGGCGAATCTGCAACGCCGACATACGCGGCTGGGACTTCGGTGAACTGCCGGAACTCATGCAGCTGGAACGCCGTGGCGGCGACGGACGCGTCGTGCCACTGGTCGGATATCCGGCGCTGGTGGACCGCGGCGATCACTGCGAAATCGACGTCTTCGACGATGCTGAAGAGGCGCGCACGCAGCATCGTGCCGGTCTGCGGCGCCTGTTCCGTCTCCAGTTGCGGGAGCAGTTGAAATTTCTGGAAAAGAGCCTGGCTTCGCTGCAGACGGCTCAGATGCAGGCGTCGACGGTGCCGGCCCTCGCGGGCGCGCTGCCGGGGTTCGAAGAGCTGCGCGAACAGGTGGTCGTGGCGGCGATCGATCGCACCTGCCTTGGAGAGCCGTGGCCTGGAGATCGAGCCGCGTTTGTCGCGCGCAAGGAGGATGCGCGCGGCAGGCTCAATCTGATTGCACAGGAAATTGCAAGGCTGGTGGCGGTAATTGTCGGCGAGGCCGCGGCGCTCAACAAGAAAATCAACGGAGCGCGCGCCTTTTCCGCCACCGTGACCGACATCGACCAGCAACTGGTGCGGCTCTTTGCAGCCGGCTTCGTCGTCGATACACCGGCGGAGCAGCTGACCCAGTACCCGCGCTACCTGAAAGCGATCGCGCTGCGACTCGACAAGCTCCGGACCGATCCCGCGCGCGATGCCCAACGCCTGCATGAGATCACGGCACTGCAGACACCCTGGCTGCGCGAAGTGGCGGCACGCAAAGGCGTGACGGACCCCCGGCTGGAGGAATTTCGCTGGTTACTGGAAGAACTGCGCGTCAGCCTGTTTGCGCAGGAGTTGCGTACTCCGATGCCGGTCAGCAGCAAGCGGCTCCAGAAAGCGTGGGACGCACTGCGGCAATGACCGCGGCGCGGAACGAGCGCAACGTTTCCGAGGCAGAATCGCTCGGACTTGGCGCCGGCCTGCCATAGCAGGGAAAATGCGCCTCGCTTACTTCAAGAGCCGCATCTCGATGCTACATACGCACCATCACTTGCTCGAGTCGTCCCGAGCCGAAACACTAATCGGGGAGACATCGAGCCGGGCCGATACTGTCCCAATGCGCTGGATCAGGAGCCCGAGCTGGGATCTCGTCTGGATCCTGAATGCGCTGTGGTTGGCCCCCCTGGTCCTGCTGCTGGCGTGGGGTCATGACGACGTGCGCGCCAGCCCGGTGGACTGGCTCTTCTTCGCGCTCACGGTTCCCCTGTGGTTCGGCCATCGCGTCTCGTCGGCCTGGCTGGCGTACGCAACTCCGGCGTACCGCCCCCTGCTCACCAAGCAGCCGCTGCGTTTCGTAGTGGCCCCATTAGCCATCGTCGTGACCTGCTTCGCCGTGCTGCTGGCGCCTGAGAGCATGCTGCCGATGCCGTTGACCGAGCGCGTGATCTGGCTTGCTGTCCTGGACTACCTCCTCGTGAGTTATCACTTTGCCGCGCAGCATTTCGGGCTGCTCAGCCTCTACCGCGCGCGCGCGGGGCGAGCGTCGGAGGCGAGCACGCGGCGGCTCGATCGGTGGTTCGCGCTGGTCGTGGGCGGCGGGTTTGTCGTGGTGGCAGAGGCTCTGGCCGGATCGATTTCCTTTCAGGAGCGGTGGGTCGATCCGCTGCTCGGAGCGGTCGGGGCGGACCTGTTCGCACGCACGTTACGCGATGGCGGTGTCGTCCTCGTCGTCATACTGACCGTCCTGATGCTGCGCGTGGAACTGCGCTCGCAGCGCCCATCGCTGCCGCGCGTCGCCTACGTCCTCGGCCTCTCGGCCATGGTGCTCTTCGCCTTCCTGGCGCGCGACCCCTTCCTGTTCCTCGTGCTGTGGAGCGTGCAGCATTGGACTGCCGCGATGGGACTCACCTCGCTCGCGGCGTCCGGCGGGATCCAGGAGCCCGTGACGCGCTGGCAGCGGCTGCTCGCGCCCATTAATCGGCGTGGCTGGGCAGTGTTGCTCGTGCTCGCCGTCGCCTCCACGCTGCTTCTGCCGTTGCTGGAGGTCGAGGCCGTGACTGATGAATATGTCTATGCAGACCGCATCTTCGGCGATGTGGCGTGGTGGCTGCGCTACTCGCCCTTCGTGCCGGCGCTGCTGGCGCTGGGATTCGCAACCGGCTTCATCCACTACCTGCTGGATCGCGCCGCCTTCCGCTTCTCCTCGCCCGACGTGAGGCAGGCCGCCCGTGGCCTGCTGCAGTAAGACTTGTTTCGCCAGACTTTGTGAAGCTGCGGGTAGTGCTGACCGGTATGACGCGCACTGCCTCGGATACCATTTGAAGTGCTGTACGTCGCATCGTGGATCCTGTCGCTCCCGGTACTTCAGCCGGGCTCTTCAAAACAAATCCAGTCGGGGGTGGAAATCATGAGGGCTATTCGCAGCGCAGCGGTAAGGTTGGTCGTGAGCGCAGGCGGCGTGCTGGCTGCCACGGGTGCAGGGGCCGTCGACAATACTTCGCTCGCCAGTCCAGAGTTCCGGGAGCACAAAGCCACCTATGGACTCGTGTACAGACTGCCGAAAGATGTGACGGACGTTCTCGACAACAAGATCTATCCGCCGCTGCGCGAGCGACTGATCAAGCTGGGCCTTGTCGACGAGGCGCGCACCTTCAATCTCCAGCACGTGACGGTGGTGCACGTTCACAACGCCGATCCGAGCACGCCAGCGAAGATGTTGCAGGCGCTTCCCAAGGTGCCTTCCGTCCTCAAGCTGACCCTCAAGGATTTCTACAACACTGAGGCATCCAAGGGAGCAGGGGCCCCCTGGTGGTTCGACCTCGGGGTCGTGAAGAGCGGCCAGGGCTATGCGGAGATGATGTCCTACAACACCGTGGCCACCGCCGCGCTTACACCGCTGCGAGACGGACCGCTGCCACGCTGTACCGGCCCCGTGTACGCGAACATGAGCGAGGTCGCACGTGAACTCACCCGGACGGTGGGAGTGAGCGGAGTCAATGTCATCAAGGATGGCAAGGAGACCGCTTCGCACAATCCACACAACACCCTTGTGTACAGCATGACGAAGTTCGACCCGCGGCTGCAGGCCGCCATGAAGGAAGTGGCGGACGAGATGAACAAGATTTTGCCCAACGGGATCGACACGGAATTCAGGGACGTTTCCATCGTCGAGATCGGTTTCATGGGCAATGTGCTGCGGGAGTTCTATCGCATCAGCCTTGTCGATGGCAAGGCATGGGATGTGACGAGCGGGCGCGCGGTGGCATTCGGGAAGTAGTCAACGCAGGTCCTTCGCAGGCGATCGGCGTATCCCCGGCGCAGGTCGGTGTCGGCGAGGTGATCGATGCGACGGTCAGCGTGCGCCGCGTTCGGTCAAGCGTTGCAGGCGGGCCGGATGATCGCGAACGAAGGAGGGGTCCTTGCCGAGTTCCTGTGCGGCCCGGGCGTAGTACGGACTAGCCTCGGCGGGACGACCCAGGGCGTCGAGGTTCTCGGCAATCTCTTCGAAGACGAAACCGTCGCTGCCTCCGCCCGCGGACCACTCCGCTTCCAGTCTCAATTGCAGCGTTAATGCGTCGTCGTAGCGCTCGAGCGAGCGCAGGCAGCGCGCCACCGACCATGTTGCAATACGCCCTTGCGGCTGTTTGCCGGTGGCATGCCAGGCCGATTCGGCATCGATGAACACCGGAAGCGCATCACCATAGCGACCGGCATCGTGCAGGTTCCATGCGTGGTTGTTCAAGAGCGCCGGCAGCAGGGCGCGTGCCTTGGCGTCGCCGGAACTGCGGGCGAGCGCAACGCCGGTTTCGGTCCATGTCGCCGCGGCGTCGGGTGGCGTGACCAGCGCCAGCATGTGCGCGGCATCGACGGCGAGCCCGATCTCGCCGGCGGATCGGGCCACTTCGTAGGCCTGCTGAAACAGGGGCTGCGCCGCAGCTGCATCACCCGCCGAACGAAACGTGCGGCCGCGCTCGAGCAGGTAACGCGACTGAACGCGCGCGCTGGATGTTGCGAGCGCCGGCTCGACCTGGTCCAGAATGCGGTGGGCGTCGTCGAAGCGTCGTCGCAACGAGTACGTGCGCGCGATCTGCGTCTGCAACTCGAGGTTGCGCTCGCTGTTGGCGGCGCTGAGCGCCGCGCGGAAACGCTCTTCGCTCGCTGCGGGATTGTCGTACTCCCAATAGACCTCGATCTCGTCGTCGGCGGTCACGTGCGCCATCGCGGCAAAGAGCAGCGCGGCGAGCACCAACGCCGCGCGCGGGCGAATCTCACGTGTTCGAGCCTGCGCCTCCGCCGCGGTGCGGATTGCGCGACGGCGCAGGCTCGTCCTTGGGACCCTTCTCGATGTCGAACGCGAACTCACGGATCAACTGGCCATCGATGTAGACGCGCATCTTGTGTGCGCCGACCGGATCGCCAGGAGCGTAGCGCCACTCGTTGGCGATGAACCCGAGCCGGGTCGGGATGATGCGCTCGGTCACTGCCGTCTTGCGGTCGGGCGAAATCGTATAGATGCCCATCGCCTCGCCGGGACCCCACGTCGGAGGCGGCTCGGGCAGCTCGAATTCCTCCCGCCAGATGACGGTCGGCTTGGACGTCTTGAAGACGATGTACCAGCCATAGGGGGCGGCGATGACGGCCGGGAACTTGTCCGTTTCATACAGCACGCGCCGACCAGCCTGATCGGCACCGAACACGCCGAACTGCGCCGACACCACCTCCAGCCCGGATGACTTGGTGGCCGCGGCTGGCACCTCAGTCGGGGCGACCGCAGCCGGAGCACTTGCCGCCGGCTTCTCGGGCGCCGCGCACGCAGCCAGAACGGAGGCCGCGACAGTTAGCGCGGCAGAGCGAACGCTCAATGGCATCTTCGACCTCCGGTGAGCGGCAGCAGACATGTCACTACGCTGCGTGGTCATTCAAGCATAACCATTCATGCAAGGATGATCATCCCTATGACGTGCCATCTTCCGACAAAGTTGCATGATGTTGGCATGACATCGGCACAACGGACGCGGCGAACAGACGTGCGTTGGGTACCTTTTCGGGGGGAGGACGGAGGCGCCTGTCCCTTAGAATTTCAAGTCGCGGTACGGACAGTCACAAAGGGGCGCGTTGGAATGCGGTGCTGGAAGAGGGGAGTTCCGGGTATCGCGGGGGCATTCCGAGCGGCGGCTGCACATGCCGGCATCGTGGTCGCCCTGTTCGGGCGACGCCTGGCCAACGTGACGGACCGACCATGAGCGCGCGTCACTTCGGGCTGGTCATCGTCGGCGACGAAATTCTTTCGGGCAAACGTGAAGACAAGCATCTGGCGAAGGTCATCGCCTTGCTTGGACAACGCGGCCTGACACTTGCCTGGGCCCACTACGCGGGCGACGATCGGACAGCTCTCATCGAGCTCTACCGGCGCACATTCGACAGCGGCGACGTTATTTTCAGTTGCGGCGGCATCGGCTCCACACCCGACGATCACACTCGGCAGGCCGCCGCGGCCGCGCTCGGCGCGCCGCTGGCGCTGCATCCGGAGGCGGCGCAACTGATCGCGCAGCGCTGTGCCGACATGGCGCGCGAGGGACGGGGCAGTGCCGACATGACGCTGCCGGAGAATCGTCAGCGATTGACCATGGGCGAATTTCCGGTCGGAGCCGCGATCATCCCGAACTCCTTCAACCGAATTCCCGGCTTTTCCATCCGCCAGCACTGGTTCGTGCCGGGGTTCCCGGTGATGGCGTGGCCGATGATCGAGTGGGTCCTGGACCATCATTATCGGGATGCTTTCGGTTCGGGCATATTGGCCGAGCGGGCGATGCTGGTGTTCGAAACGGCCGAGTCCGCCATCGTTCCGTTGATGCAGGAAATCGAGCGGCGCTTCACCGACGTCAAGGCGTTCAGCCTGCCTTCGGTCGGGGACGGATCCGATGGCCGCGTGGCGCGGCGCCATATCGAACTGGGCGTGAAGGGCGCGCCGGCGTCGGTAGATGCCGCGTACGAGGCGATGCGAGCGGCAGTGGCAGCGCTCGGCGCCGAGTTCAGCAGCCTGGCTTGATCGTAATCGCCTTGACAGCGAGCAAGCGAAGGGATGCGACGTCACGTAAATTGCGGTCGATGCGCCGTCCGACGTTGCACTTGTTGATCCTTGCCCTGCTGGCTTCGTCCGCCGCGGTGCTCGCGGCGCCGCCGACAAGCGTGTTTCTCGAGGACCTGACGTCGCCGGAACTCGCCGCCGCGATCCGCGCCGGCAAGACCACGATCCTCGTGCCGATCGGCGGCACCGAACAGAACGGGCCGCACATGGTGCTCGGCAAGCACAATGTGCGGGTGCGCGCGCTCGCCGAGAAGATCGCGCTCGTGCTCGGCAACGCCGTTGTCGCGCCGGTGATCGCCTACGTGCCGGAAGGCAGCGTCAACCCGCCCACCGGGCATATGCGTTATCCCGGGACGATCACGGTGCCGCCGCGGGTTTACCGCGACGTGCTCGAGTCAGCTGCGCGCAGCCTCAAGCTCGCGGGGTTCCGGGACATCGTGTTCCTCGGCGATTCGGGCGACTATCAGAAAGACGACGAGACCGTGGCGCAGAAACTCAACCGGGAATGGGCAGCAACGGCTGTGCGTGCGCACGCGATTGCGGAGTATTACCGCGCGGCCACCACCGGATTTGCCGACACGTTACAGCGCCAGGGTTATCTCGCGGCCGAGATCGGACCGCACGCCGGGCTCGCGGACACGTCGCTTATGCTCGCCGTCGATCCGCGGCTCGTGCGCACCGATCGCCTGCAGCCGGGTGCAGGCGTCACTGGCGACCCGCGCCGCGCCACCGCGGCGCTCGGCGACGCGGCCGTCGACTCGATCGTCTCGCAAACCGTCTCGGCAATTCGCGCCGCGACGGCGCACCGATAGAACCGGTTTTCGATTACCCCTACAGGAGCCTTCGTGAAGTCCGTTGTCCGCCACGCCGTTCTCGCTGCCGCGCTCGCGCTTCCTTTCACTTCCGGCGCGCAGGCGCCCGCCAAGGAGCCGCCTCCCGCCGCGGCCGCGGTATCCACCGTGCCCGGCATGCCGCCGGTAGCCGATCCGGCCAACCTGTACAGCGAGACCACCGCCGCCAAAGTCAGTCCCGCGCTCGCGAACGACCTGCCGCGTGTGTACGTGCCGCACATCCAGTCGAACGACGTCTACGTGATCGACCCGGCGACCTTCAAGGTCGTCGACAAATTCAATGTGGGGTTGAACCCGCAGCACGTCGTGCCGTCATGGGACCTGCGCACGCTGTGGGTGGCGAACAACGCCGAGAACACGACCAAGGGCAGTTTGACGCCGGTCGATCCTAAGACCGGCAAGCCCGGCAAGCCGATCGCCGTCGACGACCCGTACAACATGTACTTCTCGCCCGACGGCAAGTCCGCGATTGTCGTTGCCGAGGCGATGAAGCGGCTCGACTTCCGCGACCCGGTGACGATGAAGCTGCAGTACTCGATTCCGGTTCCACAATGCGCCGGCATCAACCATGCCGACTTCTCGATCGACGGCAAGTTCGCGATCTTCACCTGCGAATTTACCGGCACCGTAGCGAAGATCGACCTCGTGAACCGCAAGGTGCTGGGCTATACGCAGGTGATCCAGCCGGGCCGCCCGATCAAGGTCGTCAAGGGACCTGACGGCAAGGACCAGGAGATCTGCACGACCTGGAAAGGCATGCCGCAGGACATCCGGGCCTCGCCGGATGGCAAGCTTTTCTTCGTCGCCGACATGATGGCCGACGGCGTGCACGTCGTCGACGGCGAAACGTTCCGCCAGGTCGGCTTCATCGAAACCGGCAAAGGTACACACGGTCTGTATCCCAGTCGCGACGGCAAGAAGCTGTACGTCGCCAACCGCGGCTCGAACAAGATCCACGGCCCGCCGAAAGGCAAGGGCGGCGTGTCGGTGATTGACTTCGCGACCCGCAAGGTCGAGGCGAACTGGCTGATCCCGGGCGGCGGCAGTCCGGATATGGGCAACGTCAGTGCCGACGGCAAGTGGCTGTGGCTTTCGGGCCGCTACGACAATGTCGTGTACGCATTCGACACCAGCAATGGCGAGGTGAAGGTTATCCCGGTAGGAAAGGAGCCGCACGGGCTCACGGTGTGGCCGCAACCGGGCCGGTACTCGCTGGGTCACACCGGCAACCTGAGGTAACGCGAACGACTTGTTGCGGCCTGCATTGCCCGGCCGGCTATTTGTCGCAGCTCGAGCAGCGAAAGAAGCTCCGGGCGACCACGATCAGTCGTCGCGCGAGTGGCGTGCGTCGGTCATGAGCGCGTGACGCGCTGAGTGTTCTCGTGTGGTTGCGCGAGGCCCTCCGAGATCAGCGCAACGATCTCTCCATCGCTGAGCGCGGCGCCGGCCGCGAGGCGGCTTGCATACGTGCCTGCAGGCGATTGGGATTCGAGTGCCGCGCGAGCCGCGGCGATCAGGCGGCGTTCGTTCGACTGTGGTGGCTCTCCAGCCTGGACATTTCGCGCGTCGGATGCTCCCAGCAGCAGCGCGGCGAGGTCATTCTGTCCGCGGCGCCAGAACAGGTACACCCATTCCTCGACGAAGTGCCTCCGCGTACGCTGGATCAGTGGCAGCAGTTTCAGCGCCAATGCAGAGGCTGCATCGATGTGGCCCATCTCGCTCTGGATTCCCATTGCATTGGCCACCACAATGTCCATGTCGCTGTAGGCGGCCGGCCGCGCCCGCAATTCCGTATCGAGCGCGATCACTTCGCGAGCGGCTTCGTCGATCAGGCCGACATCCCATAGCGCGTCAACCAGGTTGTTCCGGGCGATCACTTCGAGGCGCCAGTCACCGGTAGCGATACTGGTGCGCACGACTTCACGGTACAGCCCGATGGCTTCGTCACGACGGCCCTCGTCCCTGGCATTGGACGCATCCTGTCGCAGCAGGAAGATGCGGAACTCGGCCGGCCAATCGGGGCGCAACAGTTTCCTTCCCTCGTCGAGTGCCACCTTGGCGGCTGCGCCGTCGTGCTGCGCCCTGAGGTAGTGCGCGAGGCGCATCAGACTGGAAAATACCCGCCGGGGATGGCCCAGCGCCTGATACAGCGATCGGGCTCGCTCTGCCGCAATGACCCGCAGGGCAAGCGGCACACGGCCGGCCATGTTGCCGGCGGCGAGCGCCCGCCAGTAGCGCGCGGCGAGGTCGGGGCTCGCGACGCCTGCTTCGACTGGATGCTGCAGCGGCATCAGCCAGTCCGCGCCTTCGAAACCGTAGTCTATGAGCGCGCCCGCATGCGCTGCGAGCGCGATTGCGACCTGCGCGTCGCCGGCTTCGCTAGTGGCCCAGGCGTGAGCAGCCCTCAGGTTGTCAAGCTCCGGCACCAGCAACGCGGAGTACTGGTCGGTTCGCAGTTCGCCGTCGAGATTGGCATCGTCGACACGCTTCAGGAAGTCCCGCATGGCGAGCGCATGCCGCCTCAGGGCGTCTGCCGTCTCGCCTGCGGCCAACTGCTCCAGAGCGAAGGCACGTGCCGATTCGAGCAGGCGGTAGCGTGGCGCTTCGCCCGCGTCGGCGACGACCAGCGACTTGTCGACCAGCGCGCTCAAGAGTTCGAGCACCGCCCACTCATCGAGCGCGGCATCGCTGGCCACCGCCTGCGCCAGCTCAATGGTGAAGCCGCCTGCAAACACCCCAAGGCGCCGGAACACGGCCTGCTCCGCGTCGTTGAGCAGGCCATAACTCCACTCGAGCGCCGCCCGCAGGGTCTGGTGCCGGCGCAATGTCGCACGTGCTCCTCCGGTGAGCAGCTCGAAGCGCGCATCGAGCTTCTCGTGCACCGGACGCAGGCCGAGCGTTGCCACCCGTGCTGCCGCGAGTTCGATGGCGAGCGGCAACCCATCGAGCCGACGGCAGATATCGATCACAACGGCGAGGCTCCCTTCATTCAGCGTGAAACGCGGGTCGGCCGCCTGCACCCTTGCTTCGAACAGTGCCAGCGCGCCGAATTCGCGCGCATTGCTCGTCGCCGCATAGGGCGGCACCGTCAACGGCACGACCCGGTATTGCTGCTCGGCAGGTAAATGGAGAGGCTCCTGGCTGGTCGCAAGGAGCGTGACCTTTGGTGCGCCCTCCGAGATGGCCTGCGCCAGCACCGCGGCTGCATCGAGCAGGTGTTCGCAGTTATCGAACACCAACAACATTTCCCGCTGCGCCAGGCGCGACGACCAATTCACCCTGAGCAGTCCCCTGGCCCGACACCGTGATGTGGAGCGCCTGCGCCACGACGGTCGGAAGCAGGGCGGCGTCGGACAGGCCGGCCAGTTCGACCATCCACACACCGTCGGGCCTGCGGCCCGCCAGCGAGTGCGCTGCCGCTTGCGCCAACCGGCTCTTGCCGATGCCGCCCGCCCCCACGACCGTGACTAGCCTGTTCGCATTGATCAGCGAGCAACAGCGCCTGCAGTTCCTGCTCCCGTCCGTAAAGCGGAGGCAGCTCTCTCGGGGAGGTTGGTCAGTGGCGTTGGCGGCTCACTGGGCATCGTCACGAGATCCCGGGCCGCCTGCGGCTACGCTCACGTTGACGGTTTCGAGTCCGTCAAGCGCGGCACTGAACCTGTAACCGCGACCGGGGATCGTCGCGATGGTCTGCGGTCCGAGCAACTTGCGCAGCGCGGAAATCTGCACCTGCAGGTTGTTCTCTTCGACGACCAGTCCGGGCCAGACCCGGTCGAATAACTCGCTCTTCGGCACCACGCGGTCGCGGTGTTCGATCAACTCCAGCAACAGGTCAAAGGCGCGTGCGCCAAGCGGCGCCGGTTGCCCTGCAAGCAACAACTGACGCTCGCCAGGACGAACCTCGACGTTGCCGAATCGGATGGGTGCGTTCACGCGGCGGCTTTCGCTGCTACGCAGGACCGGGACCCGCACAGTCTGGCCGAGCCGCCCCGCGCCGACAAGTTCAGCGGGATCTGCGCCGGCTTGGCAGCGCCTCGGCCGACGCGGCGCACCTCCGCGCGACGGATTCAGAACGTTTCAGGACGGATTAAGGCCCGCTAAAGGACTGAATGATCGGTCCGCGCGCACAGTGCCGCCATCGACATCGCAGCACCGATCCACCCGACAGCCGCCGCAAGGAGTCCGATATGAACCGCGAATTCAATGCCTCTTCAAAGTTTGCCCGCTCGATCATCGTCGTAGCCGCCGCACTGTCTACGGTCCTGGTCGTTGGCTCGATCGACAGCCTTGCCCAGCACTACAGCTCGGAATTGCAGGCGGCCGCCGCCCCGTCGATCGTCATGGCCCATCGGTGATTCGCGCTCAGTCAGATCGCAGCGCAGTCGCGACGTTCACTGTGATCACGGTGTAAGCGACCAAAAAAAGAGCCCGGTCGTTGGACCGGGCTCTCAAAAGCACCACATTGGAGGAGACAGAAGTCATTTGGACGGGGGAGTCCAAACAGTGGTGCCAAGGAGACTGCTGCTAGCAACTCGAAGAGCTTACGGTACGCCGTCGGTCGACGAAGTAACGTGAATCTTCAGCAACTCAAACCGGTCAAAATCGGACCGGAATAATTCACTCTAGCCTGCGCTCATGTCCGGCGCATTACTGATACGCGGGAGGCGTGGCCTCCCGCGCTATCAGGACAGTACTTAGGCGGCCTTGCGCTTGGCCGGGGCCTTGACCGAGTCATTGGCGGCCGAGGCGGCCTTCATCGTGGCCGACGTCGCGGCAGCGACATTCGACTCGGCGAAGTCCACGGCCTGCTTCGCGGCCTTGCTGAACGTGTCATACGCGGTGTTGGCCGCGGCGACAGCGCTCTTGAGCGCGGCAACGGCAGGCTCGGAGCCGGCCGGCGCGTTCTTGGCAGCGAAGTCGATCAGCTGCGTGACCTTCTTGTTGTTCTCGGCCAGTTGCGATTCGACGATGCGCGACACTTCGGTGCCGGCGCCGTTGGCGATGCCGTAGACGGTGCGCGAGTAGCTGACAGCCTTCTCGAGCGTCGGCTGCGACAGCGCGGAGCTGAGCGCCACGAATTCTTGGACGTCCTTCGCGCTCATCAGCGCCTGGACGCGCTCAACAGACTCTTCCAGCGTCGCCTTGGCGGCGGCGAGGTTCAGCTCGACCAAGCGCTCGGTCGCATCAAAAAAAGTCTGGCCGAGGGCAAACGCCGCGTCCATCTGGTTCTTCTGAAGTTCGGTGATCTGGGCAGGGGTCGTGAACATGTATGGCTCCTCAGTGGGGGTGTGTCGACTTGAACTGTTGCTATCGGTGTAAGTGCCTGTTCGGCGGATTTCGTTGCAGCCATGTTGCGCTGCACAAGGCGAATTCTCGACCTATTGAAGACCGCTGTCAAGCGTTATTTGTGCGACGCACCATCTTCGCTTCAGCGAATAATCCACCTTTGAATCATGGGCTTGGGCGATAGTCCGATGCAAACTTGGTAACGGTTGGTGAGCCGTACCGCCGCGACGCAGCAGCCGGGTTCGTCCGTCGACCCTGCCTACAATCCGACCGGTGAAGGCTTTCTCCAGCGACCAGTTCGTGCTTCCGCTGCCACTGGGGCACCGGTTTCCGATGGCCAAGTACCGTCGGCTGCGCGAGCAGGTGCAGCTGGGGCTGATCGATGTGCGCCTGGTGGAACCGGAGGCCGCAACACCCGGCCAGCTCGCGCTCGCGCATGCGCCGGAGTACATCGAGAAGGTGCTGACTGGGGCGCTCGATCCGGCGGAAGTCCGCGCAATCGGTTTTCCATGGTCGCTTGCGATGGTCGAGCGTTCGCGCCGCTCGGCGGGCGCCACGATCGGAGCATGCCGGGCGGCTGCAGCCGAAGGCGTAGCTGTCAACCTCGCCGGCGGAACGCATCACGCCCAGCGCGCGCGCGGCGCGGGTTACTGTGTCTTCAACGATGCGGCGATCGCGGCGCGGGTCGTGCAGGCAGACTCCGCTCACACGCGCCGCCAGGCTCACGTTGCCATCGTTGATCTCGATGTACATCAGGGTGACGGCACTGCGCAGATCCTGGCCGGCGACGCGTCGGTATTCACGCTGTCAATGCATGGCGCGCGCAACTTCCCGTTTCGCAAACAGGCAAGCGACCTCGATGTTGCGCTTCCGGACGGCACTGCGGACGACGCCTACATCACTGCTCTCGACGCGGCGCTCGCGGAACTGAAGCGACGCTTCGCTCCGCAGTTCATCATCTACCTCGCTGGAGCCGACGCTCATGAAGACGACCGGCTCGGCAAGCTCGCCCTGACCATCGGTGGCATGGCGCTGCGGGACCAGCGCGTGTTCGATTTCGCAGAGCGACTGCGCGTGCCGATCGCAGTGGCAATGGCCGGCGGTTACGGGCGCGACATCGAGACGACTGTGGCTATCCATCTCCAGACCGTGCGGGCGGCCCGGGATGCCTGGTTGCGTCGCCGCTGCGACGAGGAACGCGGGGCCAGGAGCCTGCGTGGCTGATGCGAAGGCCGGAGCAGGCGGGCATTGGTTCGCCCTGATGCCTTTCGTTTTCGTCTTGCTGTGGAGCACGGGTTTCATAGTCGCCAAGTACGCCACGCCGTACGCGCCACCGCTGACCTTCCTGCTGTACCGCTTCGCCGGTGTGATCGTGGTTCTGCTTCCTTTGGCCTGGCTGACGCGGGCACCCTGGCCCCGTACGCGGCGCGCCTGGGTGGACACGGCCATCGTCGGAGTGCTGCTTCAGGCCACGTATCTCGGTGGCGTTTGGGCTGCGATTGCCCTGGGGATGCCGGCGGCAGTTTCGTCCTTGCTCGTCGGGACCCAGCCGCTACTGACGGCATTGTTCAGCTTCACGGTCGGCGAGCGTGTCTCGCGATTGCAGTGGCTGGGGTTGTTGCTCGGGCTCGTCGGTATCGGGCTGGTGCTGTCGGATCGGCTGACGCTGGCCGGAGTCGGCACCCTTGCGCTGACCGTCAACTTTCTGGCGCTCGCCGGCATCACGGCGGGCACGCTGTATCAGAAACGGCATGGCGGCGGAGTCGATCTGCGGACGGGCAGCATCATCCAGTTCGCGGCCTCTTTCATCGTTCTGCTGCCGTTCGCACTGGCCTTCGAGTCGCTCGCCGTCGATCACACGGTCGAGTTCTGGCTGGCGCTTGCATGGTCCATCGTTGCGCTGTCGCTGGTCGCGATCTCGCTGTTGCTGGTTATGATCCGGCGCGGTCGAGCCACCCAGGTGGCGAGCCTCATGTACCTGACGCCGGCCGTGACGGCCTTGCTGGCCTGGCTCATCTTCGGTGAGCGCCTTGGCGCGCTGGCGTCGGCTGGAGTGCTCGTCACCATGGCCGGGGTGGCGCTGGTAGTGCGCAGAAGAGGAGGAAGCACGTGAGTACGCGCGATACGGCGCATCGTCGGGGCGACTACCGGCACTTTCATACGATCGCGACGCGCTGGATGGACAACGATGCCTATGGCCACGTCAACAACGTCGTGTACTACTCGTACTTCGATACGGTCGTGAACGAGTACCTCATTCGGGAGGGCGTGCTCGACATCGAGCACAGCGACGTGATCGGGGTCGTCGTCGAGACACAGTGCCGCTACTTAAGCAAGCTGTCATTTCCGCAGACGGTGCACGCCGGATTGCGTGTTGCCCGCGTTGGCACGTCCAGCGTGCGGTACGAAATCGCAATTTTTGCCGATGATGCCGACGCCGCGTGCGCGCAGGGCCACTTCGTGCACGTCTACATCGATCGAGCCTCAGGCCGGCCCACGGCCCTGCCGGCCCCTTTGCGCACCGCTCTGGAAAGGATTCACGCATGAACGACCGCTCGCCCGTCGGGCCGCACGAGGTGGTCGATCGCGCGATCGTCACCCGGCAGTCGGTGCGCGCGTTCCTGCCGACAGCGGTGCCGCGCGCGACGATCGAGGAGATGCTCGCGATTGCAGCCCGCGCGCCCTCGGGCACCAATACGCAGCCGTGGAAGGTGACGGTCCTGACCGGGGCGGCGAAGGAACGTCTTAGCGCCTCGATCGTCGCGGCCTACGACGATGGCGAGCAGCGTCGGCAGCACACCGAGGAGTACGCGTACTACCCGACGAAGTGGATCGAACCTTACCTTGCGCGCCGGCGCAAGATCGGCTGGGACCTGTACTCGCTGCTCGGCATCGGGCGCGAGGACAAATCAAAGATGCATTCCCAGCATGGGCGGAATTACCGGTTCTTTGACGCACCCGTGGGTCTCATCTTCACGATCGATCGCATCATGGAGCAGGGCAGCTGGCTCGACTACGGCATGTTTCTGGAGAACATCATGATCGCCGCACGCGCGCGCGGACTGGACACCTGTCCGCAGGCGGCGTTCATGCAGTTCCATCGGATCATCGCGGAGGAACTTGCGCTGCCCGCGAATGAGATGGTCGTCTGTGGAATGTCGCTCGGCTACGCGGACATGGACCGCATCGAAAATTCACTTGTGACCGAGCGCGAACCCGTCGCGGGCTTCGCCCGCTTCATGGAGGAATGATGGCGCAACGTATCGCGGTGATACCCGGCGACGGAATCGGAAAGGAAGTCATGCCCGAGGGCTTGCGGGCGCTCGATGCAGCGGCGCGCCGACACGGACTCGACTTCAAGTACGAACATCATGATTTCGCCAGCTGCGACTACTACCTGAAGCACGACGCGATGCTGCCGCCGGACTGGAAGGATCGGTTGCAGGGCGTGGATGCAATTTTCTATGGCGCGGTCGGCTGGCCTGCCACGGTCCCTGATCATGTTTCGCTTTGGGGTTCGCTGCTGAAGTTCCGCCGCGAGTTCGATCAGTACGTCAACCTTCGCCCCTGCCGCCTGATGCCGGGCATCGCCTCTCCGCTGGTCGACCGCGCGGGCAAGGCGCGCCCGCCGGGCGGCATCGACATGATGATCGTGCGCGAGAACACCGAAGGTGAGTACTCGTCCATCGGCGGCCGCATGTTCGAGGGCACCGAGCGCGAGGTCGTGATCCAGGAAACGGTGATGACGCGCACTGGGATCGACCGGGTCCTGAAGTTCGCGTTCGAACTCGCGATGAAACGCCAGAAGCGGCACCTGACCTCGGCGACGAAAAGCAATGGCATCTCGATCACGATGCCGTTCTGGGACGAGCGCGTCGAGGCAATGGCCGGGCGCTTTCCCGACGTGAGCGTGGACAAGTTCCACATCGATATCCTGACGGCGCACTTCGTGCAGCGGCCGGAGTACTTCGACGTCGTCGTGGCTTCGAATCTCTTCGGCGACATCCTCTCCGACCTGGGTCCGGCGTGCACCGGAACGATCGGCATTGCGCCTTCGGCCAACCTGAACCCGGACCGCAACTTCCCTTCGTTGTTCGAGCCGGTCCACGGCTCGGCGCCGGACATCGCCGGCAAGGGCATTGCGAATCCGATTGGCCAGATCTGGAGCGCGTCGTTGATGCTCGATTGGCTCGGACATGGTGAGGCCGCGGCTGCCGTGCTGAAAGCCATCGAAAGCGTGCTGGCTGCCGGCCCCGGGCACGCGCCGCTGACCCGCGATATCGGCGGGACGGCCAGCACGGTTGATCTTGGGCGCGCTATCGCGGCGGCGATCTGACGTCGTTTCTCGGATCGAATCGCCAGGGGCGAGGGTCGCCCTGGCGATGGTGCTATGCACCCAGAATGGAGCCTGTCGCCTCCACGGTTGCCCGCCGCCGCGTCTTGGCAGCGGCGAAACTCGCGGCTACATTTGATCGGGAATGCCGCTTGCCTGCCTGACACTCGTGAGGAGGCTCCGATGGGACTCGTCAATGCACTTGCCCGCGATTCGCATGGAAATGCCGCGGATTCGCTGCCGAAGGGCGTGACGCGCCTGGCCGACGTCTGGCGGCGCCAGGGCGGGGCCCCGTTGCGCATCGTTCTGCCCGATGCGTCGCGCCTCGAACTCGGCGATCCAGCCCGAGTCACGCTTCGCATCCAGGATCGTTCGTTGCTGCCAGAACTGGTGGCGCCGACGTTCGAATCGCTCGGCGAGGCCTACATCGATGGCCGCCTCGACATCGAGGGGGACTTGCTGGAAGCCCTTCCGATTAGCGAGCGCATGGTGGAGGCGGGCGGCGCTTCGGCGGCGCAACGTGCAGTGCAGGCATGGCGACGCCACCGTCGAGGCGACGATCGCTCAGCGATCGGGCATCACTACGACGTCGGCAACGAGTTCTACCGCCTTTGGCTCGACGAGCGCATGGTGTATTCGTGCGCGTATTTCCGCACGGGTCGGGAGTCGATCGACGAAGCTCAGGTAGCCAAGCTCGATCACATCTGCCGCAAGCTTCGGCTCGCTCAGGGAGAGCGGCTGCTCGATGTGGGTTGCGGCTGGGGAGCGCTGGTCCTGCACGCCGCCCGCCATTACGGAGTGCGCGCGGTCGGTATCACGCTGTCGCAGAATCAGGCTGAACTCGCGCGCGAACGCGTCGCGGAGGCTGGCCTCAACGGACAGGTCGAGATCCTGATGATGGACTATCGGGACCTTCCCGACCGCTTTGGCGCGGCCGCCTTTGACAAGGCCGCCAGCGTCGGAATGTTCGAGCACGTGGGACTGCGCAACCTGCCGACCTACTTTGGTGCCGTCGCCGCGGTTCTGCGCGACCGCGGTCTGTTTCTGAACCACGGCATCACGGCGTCGGACGTCGACAGCCGGCCCGTCGGTGGTGGCGTCAGCGAATTCATCGAGCGCTACGTGTTTCCGCACGGCGAATTGCCGCACCTGCACCTGGCTACGCGTGAGATGTCTGCCGCCGGGTTCGAGATCTTCGATGCGGAGTCGCTGCGCCCGCATTACGCGCGAACGCTTGCCGACTGGTATCGGCGCCTCGAGGCGAAGTCCGTCGATGCGATGCGCATGGTGCCAGCGCGCACGCTGAGGACCTGGCGCATCTATCTTGCGGGATGCTCGTACGCCTTCCAGCAGGGATGGGTGAACATCTACCAGGTCCTCGCCAGCGCAACACGCGCGCCGGGCCTGACAGAGCTTCCGCTGACGCGCGACTGGATGTACGCGTGAGCCGATGTAGTGCACCCGCCTCAGTGCAGCGGCGTGGCCGGACGATCCTCGGCTTCGTCGGGCGGCTCGGCATGCACGACATGCCCGGCTGCATTCGGGAACATCGGCGCGCCGCAGTCGTCGCAGAACTCCAGCGGAAAGCGATGTGCATGCATCATGGCGCGGCTGATGCCGAGCACCTTGAGCGCTTTCTCGACATCCTCCATCGTCTGGTCTTCGTCGTCGCCGAGCAGAGGCCATACGACACCTTCGATGACGGCATCGTCGTCCGTGGCTTTCGCCAGGCCGATGCGCACTTCGCCTCCGGAATTGCCCTGGGGATCCTCGAAGATGCCGGCGGCGGACGCCAGCGTGGTCGGCGCGAAGTCATAGGCGAGCTTGAGGTATGAGACCGCCGCCTCGAGCGAGAACTCGCGCAGTTCGCGATCCGCGAACCGCAGCGCCGAATGGAACGCGGCAGGTGAAAGAAGCCGGTAACGACATCCGGTGAGCACCGGCTGCAGGACCGACGCCATCTGTTCCCTGAACGCCGACAGCGCGCCGATCTTCGCGTCGGGGTCGACCCCAAGTTCCTGCCAGTGGAAGAGCGGAGCACCGCAGGGCACCGCCACGGCCAGGATGACAGTAGCGCGTGTCGGCCAGCATGCCGACCGGATCCCGCTGTTTTCGGGGATCGATGTGAAGCGCGATGCCTTCGCCCGCCGCGTCGCCCAGCTGCTCCGTGAGGCGCCGCACCTCACCAAAGGCCTCGGGCAACTGGTCGATTGAGTACATAAAATCGGCGACCGCAACGCGGGCATCGCGCGCGAGGAGATGGCCAGACATCTGGGCGCGCAGGTTTTCCAGCACGCTTGCGGACAGCGTCGTGGCGGGCAGCTTGTAGCGCGACCATGCGAGCAGTGGCAGCGCGAGCAGGAGCACGTCGTGGGGCTTGCCGTCGATCTCGACGATCGTCGATTCGGCGCAGCTTTCCGCCAGGTCGGCGAGGTCATCGTAGGCGCGCTGACTGGTGCGCGCGAGGTCGTCGAGCGCGGCGTCGATGGCCTCGTCGCTGCGGCGCGCCAGGCGGTCGTTGATCAGCTCTATCAAACGGCGCTGCCAGAGCTGGTCTTCCAGCCGGCTGCCTGACTCGGCCAGGCGGCGCGCCATCTTGACGAGTGTTTCGGCGTCGGCCGACTGCCGAGCTCGGGTACTCGCACGATTTCGGCGCATGGGGGATCCTGAGTGGCGAAAGTTCGAAATTATCTCACTGGAAAGGCCTCGTTCCTGTGCGCGGATTCAACTGCGCCGCACGATGCGCGCCACCCGGTCCGGGCGCAACGGTTGCGTGGCCGACGATCCGGGCGCACGTAGGACGTCAGCGCCTCGATGTCCAGTGGTCCGCCGACGGCGTCGACGGCCTTCGCGCAGCACGCGAAAGCCGTCGCCACCACCGACCAGGAAGTCGTTGACGGTGACCCGATAAGTCGCTGTCCGGGGAAATCGTTCGGCCGTCCAGTCGCATCGAGTCGGCAATGACACGCGCGCCGACCGGTCGCGTCGGGTCCCAAGCGTAACTGAATCCATGTGACGGCTGCAGGATACGGGCCGTTCGGAATTGCGCAGGCTCCATTGCTGTTCCAGCAGAGTCTTCAGCTGAGCCCCGGTCAGCGTGACGGTGACCAGTGCGTTGCCGAAGGGCTGCACTGCGTACAATCGCCGTAAGTAACGGTGCCTTCCGCCCACGTGGCCTGATCTCGGTCCGGATCCCGCCGGGATTGGTCAATGCCACGACGGCGCCCTGTTCGCGAGTCGCCGAAAGTTGAGCGTCTGCGACCAGTCGACCGAGCGCATGGTCCCCGCCCGCGGCTCGCATTGCCGGTCGAACGTCTCGGCCAGCCGACCGACGGGCCGGCCGGCCAACGGAGCCGCCCGCTCTCTGTAATACTCGACGATCGCCGCGACTCGGGTCCGGTGCGAGCGCGGGTAGGACGCCTGCAGGCGTTCCTGTTCCGACAGAGCCGTTGGGCACGGGCACGTTGCGGGCGCGCGTTCTGGCCGCGAAGCATCTCGCCGCTGACGCGATCGATTGCGATATCGATGACCGAGACCAGCCGTCCGAACGATGCGCCCTGGATGACGAGCCGGTCGTTGACGACGCAGCGATAGCCACGATGCGTGTGGGCCGACAGCACGACATCGACCGACGGTCGAGTTCGCGTTCGATCTCGAAGATTGCCCCGCGCGGGTTGACGCAGCCGTTGAACCGCCATCGGTGTCGCCTCCTTCGTGGATCACCGCGACGATCGCCTTGACGCCTTGCTGGCGGAGCGCCTCGGCGGCGGCATTGATCGCCTGTGCTTCCGGCCGAGAAACGCAGTCCGGTCATGCCGGCGTGAACGATGCCCGGTGTGCTGCGAGTGACCGCGCCGATGAAACCCACCTTCACGCCGTCGACATTGCGCACGACGAGTCGATTGGAAAGGTCGCCGGCCTTCACGGTAGTGTACGTTGGCGGCGATGAACGGGAAGCGCGCGCCGGGATAGGTGTCGCTGGGATGCACAGCTGACCCTGTCGCCCACGTGCATCGGTGCGGCAGCCACCGCCGACGATCATCGCAGCAGCTCGCGGCCAGCCGCGGTCGAACTCGTGATTGCCGACGGCATTGATGTCGATCCCGATCGCGTTCATGACCTCGATCGTCGGCTCATCCAGGAACAGTCCCGAGGTCAACGGCGAGGCGCCGATCAGATCTCCCGTGCGACAATAGGACGTTGTGCGGCTCCTCCGCGCTGCAGCTGTCGGATGCGCGTCGCGAGGTATGCCGCGCCCCCGCTGCGCAGGATCACGCTTTCGCTCGGCGTCGAGCGGATCTGCCACGGCTGTACGACGTTGTTGCCGGGCTCGAGTGGCCATGGAAATCATTGAACGCGATGATGCGAACCGGCCTGTGGTCCTGCGCACCAGGCATGCAGGCGCCCGAGAAACAGGGAGAAGGCGAGTATTGCGAATAGCCGCTTGCAGGTCATGGCGTCGCCAACTGGTTGCGGCCACGCGCTGCATGGTGCTTCAGCCATGCGCGCTAGCAGATCGGAAGGGCATTGAGCACCTGGCCGTCGATAAAGTGCATAGCCCTCTGTTACTGTCGGAGCGTTGCCCGCCTCGATTGCCGATGAGCTCATCCGCAACAGACGCAATCGCTGCGCTCGGACGCCGAGGTCATCGGGCTGGTCGGTCTGGCGCACGGCACGTCGCACTTCTTTCACCTGATGCTGCCGCCGCTGTTTCCATGGCTGATGCGCGACTTCTCGCTCAGCTACACGGAAGCTGGTGTGCTGATGACCGTGTTCTTCGTCGTGAGCGGCGTGGGCCAGGCCCTGGCGGGCTTCGTCGTCGATCGCGTCGGCGCGCGGCCCGTCCTGTTCATGGGGATCGGACTGCTCGCGGTGTCGGGCATCGCGCTCGGGCTGTCGACAAGCTACTCGATGCTGGTGATGACCGCCGCGCTGGCGGGGCTGGGCAACAGCATCTTTCACCCCGCGGATTTCACGCTGCTGAACCATCGCGTCGCACACTCGCGACTAGGGCACGCTTTTTCGGTGCACGGCCTGTCCGGCAACCTGGGCTGGGCCACGGCTCCGGTCTTCATGGCGGGAATCGCGAGTGTGGCCGGTTGGCACGCGGCCGGCTTCGCCGCCTCCGCCGTCGGCTTCATCGTGCTCGGGACGCTCGTGTGCGCGGCGCCGGGACGCTGGCCGACAGCGCCGCCGCGCTCGGAGTCCGTTCGGATGCGCGCAGAGCCGCGGGAGGCTCACAGCTGGCGTTCCTGCAATCCGGCGCAGTGTGGCTCTGCTTCGCGTTCTTCTTCCTGACGACCGCGGCATTCGGAATTCTGCAGAACTATGCGCCGCCCATTCTTGGCCACGTGTATGGCGTGTCGCTGGGTTATGCGACCGGCGGTCTGACCGCCTACCTCCTCGGAAGCGCAACTGGCATCGTCACGGGCGGGTTCCTCGCCGCAAAAAGCGAGCACAACGAAAGGCTGATCGCCGCGGCGCTTGGCCTCGCGGCGGTCACCGCCGTGCTGCTCGCTTCCGGCGGAACTGCGGTCGCCCTGTTGCTGCCGTTGATGGCGCTGATGGGGTTCGGCGTTGGAGTCGCCGGCCCGAATCGCGACCTTCTGGTGCGACGTGCCGCGACCAGCCGTTTCGGGAAGGCGGCCTTCGGACGCGTTTACGGATTCGTCTATTCCGGCCTGGATACCGGCCTCGCGCTGGCCCCGCTGGCGTTCGGTCCGCTGCTGGATGCCGGGCACTTCAAGGAGGCGCTCATCGCCGTGGCGGTGCTGCAGGTTGTCGCGATGGTCACCGCATGGCGCGTCGGTGGTGCGCCGCGCGCGCAGTGCGCCCGCAGCAGGGCCGCCGCATGAGTTCGTGCGATCCTCGTCCACCAGCGATCTGCTCGACGCCCACGAAGTCCGGATCGAAACGGCGCCGTGCGCGTGTTACAGCCCGGCCTGATTGCGCTGGGCCGCTCACGCGCCTTCAGCGGGCAAGTCGTGACGCTGAAGCTGTACGAGGACAACAGCTTGCTCGCCGACCTCGTCAAGAGCACCCGGCAAGGCCGTGTGACCGTGGTTGACGCGGGTGGCAGCGTCCGCTGCGGCAGTGTTCGGCGGCAACCTGGCCGCCGCGGCCGCACGCAATGGCTGGTCGGGTGTCGTCATTTTCGGCTGTGCGCGTGACGCAGATGAAATCGATGCGTGTGAGACTCGGCGTGCGCGCCTTGGCGTTGAACCCGCGCCGATCGGTCAAACGCGGCGAGGGCCAGCGTGATGTTGCCGTGACCTTTCTTGGCTCAACGTCCGGCCCGGACACTGGCTCTATGCCGACCGCGATGGCGTGATCGTCAGCCATCTTCCCCTTCACTGATAACGGATTACGCGAGCCGTCCGCCAGGGCGCTGCTACTGCGTCGGTTTTTCGGATCGCGCGGAGCATTCCGCAATATAAAATGGTGATTGCGCGCAGCAGCGTAATGATTTTCGGAACATCAAATGGCGTGCCGTATTGCGAAACGAAACACGTAACCATTGATTAACTGTAACTATAAATTGTGTCTTATAAATGTTACTGGACTTGCTGCAATGCGCGATCCTCCGTACGATGTCCATCAGGCTGTCGCCGCTGACGGCTGGACCAAACCCGGTGATCCACGTAGGAGAGATGAATGACGGCACGTGAACTCGACGCCCAGCGCCTGCAGAAAGAGTGGAACGAAAACCCTCGCTGGAAGGGCATCAAGCGCGGATACACGGCCGAGGACGTCGTGCGGCTGCGCGGCTCGTTGCAGGTCGAACACACGCTGGCCAAGCGCGGTGCCGAAAAGCTCTGGCGCCTGATCAATGACGAGCCGTTCGTCAATGCTTTTGGCGCGCTGACCGGCAACCAGGCGATGCAGCAGGTGAAGGCGGGACTCAAGGCCATCTACCTGTCGGGCTGGCAGGTCGCGGGCGATGCGAATATTGCCGGCGAGATGTATCCGGACCAGTCGCTGTATCCGGCCAACTCGGTCCCGGCCGTCGTCCGCCGGATCAACAACACGTTCACTCGCGCCGACCAGATCCAGTGGATGGAAGGCAAGAACCCGAACGATGCGGGCTATGTGGACTATTTCGCGCCGATCGTTGCCGACGCCGAGGCGGGATTTGGTGGCGTGCTGAACGCATTCGAGCTGATGAAGGCGATGATCGACGCAGGCGCCGCGGGCGTGCACTTCGAAGACCAGCTCGCGTCGGTGAAGAAGTGCGGCCACATGGGCGGCAAGGTGCTGGTGCCGACCCGCGAGGCCGTCGCCAAGCTGGTTGCTGCACGTCTTGCGGCCGACGTGATGGGCGTCCCGACGTTGCTGGTGGCGCGCACCGACGCCGAGGCGGCGGATCTCGTCACCTCCGATGTCGACGAGAACGACAAGCCGTTCCTCACGGGCGAGCGCACCGTGGAGGGCTTCTTCAAGACCAAGCCCGGCCTTGGCCAGGCGGTGTCGCGCGGCCTCGCCTATGCACCGTACGCGGACCTCGTCTGGTGCGAGACCGGCAAGCCGGACCTGGCGTACGCGAAGGCGTTCGCCGAGGCGATCCACAAGCAGTTCCCGGGCAAGATGCTGGCCTACAACTGCTCGCCGTCGTTCAACTGGAAGAAGAACCTGGACGACGCGACGATCGCCAAGTTCCAGAAGGAACTCGGCGCGATGGGCTACAAGTTCCAGTTCATCACGCTGGCCGGCTTCCACTCGCTGAACTACTCGATGTTCAACCTCGCCTATGGCTACGCGCGCAACCAGATGAGCGCGTTCGTCGAGATGCAGGAAGCCGAGTTCGCTGCGGCAGAGAAGGGTTTCACCGCGGTGAAGCACCAGCGCGAGGTCGGGACCGGCTACTTCGACGCTGTGACGACGACGATCGAAAAGGAATCCTCGACCGCGGCGCTGAAGGGGTCGACCGAGGATGAGCAGTTCTTCGAGAAGAAGGCCGAGAAGAAGGCAGCCTGATCCTTCCCTGGCTCGGGCATACCGAAAACCGCGGGCACGTCCCGCGGTTTTTTTTGTGCAAATGGCCGGGCTTCGCGGCCGTGCCTCGCCCTGGCGTTGTAGCATCGCGACCTTCCTTGAAATGTACCCATGCGCCCCGTGCGCGAGGCCCGTATTCAGCTGACATGTCTGTCATCGCGGTAGTCAATCGGAAGGGCGGCAGCGGCAAGAGCACGCTGGCGACTCACTTCGCCGCCATATTCGCCAACGTGGGCGCGGCGGTCGCGCTCGGAGACATCGACCGGCAGCAGTCGACGCGGATTTGGCTGCGGCACCGCAAGTCAACCGGCGAGCAAACGCGGATCCTCGGGTGGAACGTCGATGCGAAAACCTTCGTCCGCCAGCCCGTAGGCATTGATCATGTCGTGATGGATACTCCGGGCGGGCTCACGGGCCTCGACCTCGCACGCGTGGTCATGTATGCCGATGCGATCGTGATGCCGATCAGCAATTCCCTGTTTGACCGCACGTCGGCGGCGGATTGCCTCGCCGAACTCCGGACGATGCCTCGCGTGCAGTCGGGACGCTGCCGGGTGGCCGCCATCGGCATGCGGATCGACCCGCGTTCGGAAGCAGTGGAACGGGTGCGGGCGTGGGCTGCCGAGCAGAAGCTCCCACTGATCGCCGTACTGCCGCAGTCGCACGCGTACGCCCGCTGTGCCGAGCAGGGCCTGACCTTGTTTGACGTGCCGCGAGAGCAGGTGGAAGAGGAGCTCTCGCACTGGAATCCACTGTTGCAGTGGCTGCGGCCGCACCTGCAACCGGCTGCCAACACGGCACCTACGCGCGGCACGGTGCCGATGGAGCACCTGGCTGCAAAGAGTTCGGCTGCTCCGGTGGTGGATCAGCCGAAGCCCGATACGCTGTCGCGCGGGCCGCGGCCGTGTTCGCCAGCCCGCGCCGCGCCAGCGCCGTTGATTGACGCTCCGCGCGACGGAACGGAAGCCGGCTCGGCAGAACGGCTGCGCGACGCGTTGCCGCTCCCCCGATTCCTGCAGCGCAAGACTTAGTCGGCGACGAGTTCGGCGTCCGGAGGTCGCCAAGGTACGGCGACGCTTCACCTATACTCAGCCCGAGAGGGAACCCCGGGGGAAAAGGCAGATGCGCGCGGCGCTGTTCGACGTCTTTGGCACGCTGCTGGACGTCTATTCGGTGACGCGCAGCGCCGAGGACATGTTCCCCGGGCATGGCGCGCGACTCG
The DNA here is from genome assembly GCA_963724605.1 of uncultured beta proteobacterium. Taxonomy (GTDB): domain Bacteria; phylum Pseudomonadota; class Gammaproteobacteria; order Burkholderiales; family Burkholderiaceae_F; genus JALORV01. The sequence goes on along the minus strand of CAVRVM010000014.1, from coordinate 519,840 downwards.
CCGCATTGTGGCGGGACAAGCAGATTGAATACTCGCGGGTGCGGTCGATGTCCGGGCGCTACGTCCCGTTCTCGCAGGTGACGCGCGAAGCTCTCGAATTCGCGGTCCAGGCCCTGAGTCTCCCGGCAGACGCGCACGCAGCTGGCAACACTCAACGACGAATACAAGCGGCTCGCTCCGTTTATCGATGTGGCGCCGGCGCTCGAGAGATTGCAGCGCGCCGGGCGTGCAGACGGGCGTCCTGTCCAACGGCGACTCCGAAATGCTCGAAACCGCGCTCGTGACTTCGGGCCTGCACCGCTATTTCGACATCGTGCTGTCCGCCGACCTGGTCCATGCCTTCAAGACATCGCCCCAGGTCTACGCGCTCGGACCACGCGCACTGAAGCGGCCGGCCGACGAGATCCTGTTCGTGTCGAGCAATGGCTGGGACGCAGCAGGCGCGGCCTGGTACGGCTACACGAGCTACTGGGTGAACCGATCCGGCCTGCCGTTCGAGCAACTCGGCGTGCGCCCCCACGTCGGGGCCTCACTGATCGACGCCGCCGAATTCCTGCTCGCCTTTCCCACCCGAACCCAGACGGAGACTGCTGCATGAGTACCCCCACCGGCGTCCAGATCACGGCGCCGCTCGCCCCCGGATATGAACGCATCCTCACCAGTGATGCATTGGCGCTGGTGGCACATCTGCATCGCACATTCGCCACGCGACGCCAGGAACTGCTGGCCAGGCGCGTCGAGCGCGCGAAGCGTCTGGACGCTGGCGAGCGCCCCGATTTCCTGACGGACACGAAGTCGGTCCGCGAGGGCAACTGGACGATCGCGCCGATCCCGGCCGACCTGCATTGCCGCCGTGTCGAAATTACCGGCCCCGTTGAGCGCAAGATGATCATCAATGCGCTCAATTCCGGGGCAGATTCGTACATGACCGACTTCGAGGACAGCAATTCGCCGAACTGGGACAACCAGATCACCGGGCAGATCAATCTGATCGATGCGATCCGTCGCACGATCGTGCTGGAGCAGGGTGGCAAGACCTACAAGCTGAACGACAAGGTGGCCACGCTCGTAGTGCGACCGCGCGGCTGGCACCTCGACGAGAAGCACGTGCTGATCGATGGCATGCGTGTGTCGGGCGGCATCTTCGACTTCGCGCTCTACATGTTCCACAACGCCAAGGAACTGCTCGCGCGCGGCAGCGGGCCGTATTTCTACCTGCCGAAGATGGAATCGCACCTCGAGGCGCGCCTGTGGAACGACGTGTTTGTCGCCACGCAGAAGCATCTCGGCCTGCCGCAGGGCACGATCAAGGCGACGGTACTGATAGAGACGATTCTGGCCGCGTTCGAAATGGACGAGATCCTCTATGAACTGCGCGAGCATTCGGCGGGGCTGAACGCCGGGCGCTGGGACTACATCTTCTCGTGCATCAAGAAGTTCAAGGTCGACAAGAATTTCTGCCTGGCGGACCGCGCCAGGGTGACGATGACGGCTCCCTTCATGCGCGCCTACGCGCTGCTGCTGCTCAAGACCTGCCACAAGCGCAATGCGCCGGCGATCGGCGGCATGAGCGCGCTGATTCCGATCAAGAACGATCCGGGTGCCAACGAGAAGGCGCTTGGCGGCGTGCGCACCGACAAGGCACGCGACGCCACTGACGGCTACGACGGGGGCTGGGTCGCGCACCCGGGTCTCGTGCCGATCGCGATGGAAGAATTCGTCAAGGTGCTCGGCGAGCGCAAGAACCAGATCGACAAGAAGCGCGACGACGTGAGAGTTGCGGCGGCCGATCTGCTGAACTTCCAGCCGGAGACTCCGATCACCGAGGCCGGGCTGCGCATGAACATCAACGTTGGCATCCACTACCTAGGCTCGTGGCTGGCCGGCAACGGCTGTGTGCCGATCCACAACCTGATGGAAGACGCGGCAACCGCGGAGATCAGCCGTTCGCAGGTCTGGCAGTGGATCCGTTCGCCCAAGGGCGTGCTCGACGACGGTCGCAAGGTGACCGCCGACATGGTGCGTGCGCTGATTCCCGAGGAACTGGCCAAAGTGAAAGCGGACGTCGGACCCAACTCGCCGACGTACGACCGCGCGGCTCAGATCTTCGAGAGGATGAGCACGCAGGAAGCATTCGCGGAGTTCCTGACGCTGCCGCTGTACGAAGAGATCGCCTGACCGCGCGGGTGCGGTCGCGGCATATCGTAGAGTGCGGGGCCCAGGCCCCGGGGAGGTGTGCGATGACGCTCTGTCCGATCGCGATAGTGGCCGGATGCGAAAAATGCCCGGCGTTCAAGATCTGCCCGCTCAAGGGCGTCATCGGCAGCCCGCCGAAGGCCGAGCCACCCCGGACCGGTTCCCGCACGACGTCGTCAAAGCCGCGCAAGTAGCGCGACGGACCCGGCACGCGGCGCGGGCTTAGCAGCCGGGCGCGGCCCCATCGCGGCAAACGCGGTGGCACCGCACGGGCGCGCCCAGCGGCGGCGGGGCCGCGCAGGAAGCCGTTACCTGGACAGCCTGAGCGTGCTTCCGTTGGGCGTCGTGCCTTCGAGCGTGCTGCCGCTGACCTTCAGATCCCACCGAATTCCGCAATTCTCCTTGACCGCTTTGCCTCTCACCTTGAGCATGTCGCCTTCGATCTCTCCACGCACCGGCGTGTCCACGCTGCAGAGTTTCGTGCCGACCCAGGCTGTTCCCTCGGACTGATTGCCTTCGACCTTGTCGATGGTGAGCCTCACCATCTCCTGGACGGGTTTGCCCATCCACAGGAAAGCGATGTGCCCTGTGTACTTGCCGGGTGCCAAAGCCTGAGCCACGGCCGGCAGGGGCTGCACCAACAGGCCGAACAGCGCAAAGACAACTACATTTCGCATCACTGCTCCTTTCCCGCTGTTGTCGCCCGATTTCGTCGCGTCGAAGCGTGGACACGTTAGTCCACAATGTCGCGCGTCACAATACTTGCGGCGGTACTGCGCGAAAGCAGCGTTACTCCTCCAGCTCCGACCTCGCCAGTTCGACGTCCAGGCGTTCCATTGCGTCGAGCGGGTCGCATGCGGCTGCGTCCGCGTATAGCTGCTCGGCCTGTTTCAACCCTTGCTTGCCCTCAAGCATGACGAGGCCGTTGGCGTACTCGATGCGCGCAATCGCCGAGTCTGGCATCAGCTTCAGCGCAGCCTGGAAGTTCTTCAGCGCGACGTCCTTCTTGGCGCCGTAAGTGAGCCCGCCGATCATCGCGCCGACCTTGTCGATCACTTCGGCGTGGTAAGAGCCGAGTGCGGTGTGCGCATCGGCGTGCTTTGGCGCCAGCTTGATCGTCGTCTCGAGGGCTGCCTTGACTTTGCCGCCGATGCCTTGCGCCAGCGCCTTCACGACCGAAATGCCCTGCGCATAGCGGCCGAGTGAATACGCCTGCCAGTAATACGCATTGGCGTTCTTCGGGGCCTTGGCCTGCAGTGCCTCGGCACGCTCGGCCACCTCTTGGAGCAGCTCGAGTTTGAGCTTGTCGTTCTCCTCGAGGTAGTTGGCGTAGATCGCCTGGGCCTTGTTGGCGACGTTTGCGCCGTCGGCACCGGCCTTGAGGCCGAGGTCGGTGGCCTTCTGGAACTCGCCGGCGTGAAACGCCAACCAGGCCTGCACGACGGCCTCGTTCGTCGGGAAAGGCTTCGGCGTCGCCCTTGTGCAGGCGTTCCCATGCCTTCTTGAGAGTCGCCGCGGTGTACTGGTACTTCTTGTCGGCGTACGGGAACTTCGCCCATGTCTTCGCCATGTCCGGTCTCCTCAAACTATTCCTGCAGGTACTCGGCGGCGAGCTGCTCGAACAGCGCCCGCGACTGTCCGGTGAGGTACGGCGCGGTCAGTGCCATGACCTGATAGCAGCCGCGTTGCAGCGCCGCGCCGATGATCTCGGGTTCATTGAAGCGGCGCGGATCGAGTACGTAGGAGTACGACAGCCAGTAGGTCGCCACCACGACCATGTTCGTCGCCAGTGACTCGATCTGCCTGCTTGCCTGCCTGCAGTTCGCCGGCGGTCGCGAGACCCTCGCACAGGCCGCGCGCGACCTGCACCTTCTGCGTCAGCAACTGCTTGAACTTGATTTCCAGCGTGCGGTTGTTGGCGAGCAGGTTGTTGAGGTCTCGATAGAAGAACCGGTACTTCCAGATCAGCTCGAAAAGCACGTGCAGGAAGAGCCAGGCATCCTCCACGTTCGGGTTGCGCTCGGCGGGCAGCGTCAGCAGCTTGTCGATCTCGCGCTCGAACTGCTGGAAGATGCAGTTGATGATGTCGTCTTTGTTCTTGAAGTGGTAGTACAGGTTGCCGGGCGAGATGTTCATCTCCTCGGCAATCAGTGTCGTGTTGACGTTCGGCTCGCCGAAGTCGTTGAACAGCCGCAACGACAGATCGAGGATCCGTTCGCGCGTGCGACGCGGCGGCTTGCGTTCCATGGACAGTGTCGGCGGGCCGAGGTGGAGCCGCCAAGAATAGCGCAGCGCTGATTCGCCGGATTACGCTGCGGTCGCGGAATAGCGCAGCCAGCGGTCGAGATCGTCGAGTGTGTGGGTCAGCATTCGCGTGGCCGCAGTGGTCGCCGTCTCGCGCCAGATGCCGCGCGTCTTCTTCAGGCTCTTCACCAGCGTCAGCTTCTCATCGCGCAGTACGTCGGTGCGAATGCTGATGCCATGCCGTCCGAGCATGGGCGAGAGTTCGTGTCGCCGCGTCCACAGCTCTTCGCGCGTCTTCTGGTAAGCGTGTTCGCACAGGCGGCGCCGGCTCGAGTAGCGAAAACAGGTTCGTGAAGAACATGTCCGCGTCGCTGCGGTTCGGCTCGAACAGCACGATATCGGTGTCCGGATAGGCCGTCTTGTAGCGCTCCAAGCCGGCACCGAGGCGCGAGTGGATGATCGAGCGAAACGTTTGTGCCAGCACCACAGGCAGGCCGCCTTCGACTAGCTTGTCGAGATGGTGTTCGTGGTCGCGGGTGCGGTGGTGACGCCTCGAGTCGTAGGGCACCAGCGGGTTCAGGCAAACCATCAGGTCCACACCCTCGTCCAGCGCGATCGAGGCATGAAGGGTCTTGCGCAGCGCGCCGTCAACGAAGTAGCGACCTTCGATCTCGACTGGCGGAAACAGGCCCGGGAGCGCCGCGGTCGCCTGCACCGCGCGCGAAATCGGGATGTGATCGAGCCCGGGCGCGCCGAAGTTCACGGATTCGCCGGTGTCGAGATCGGTCGCGACGAGGTAGAGCCTGCGCGTCAGCGTACGGAAGTCGTTGCTGCGGTCAGGCTGGCTGAAGATTCCGCTCAGGTAGCGATCGACTTCCTCGCCGCTGAACACGCCCGTAGGGATCGCCCGACCGAGCCGCTCGAAAGCGCTCATCGCGGTGCTGCTGCCCAGCACGTAGTGCCAGATGGAGCTCGCCAGCAGCGACGGCACCGAGGCGAGCCGCTTGGCGTACTCGTTATAGGCGGGTTTCAGCAGGACCGAAGGTTCGAAGCGGTCGCGCGTTTTCTCGCCTTCAATGAAGACGCGCGACATCTGGTGCGGAGTGAAGCCATTGACCAGCCCGGCTGCGACAAATCCGCCGGCGCTGACGCCGACGTATACGTCGGCGCTGTTGAAATCGAGTCCGTCGAGCGCTTCGGTGAGCGCGGACAATGCACCGATCTCGTAGATCGCCCCCAGCGGTCCGCCTCCGGCGAGGGCGAGTCCGATACGGGGACGGCGGGCCGCGCTTCTGGGCAGGGCCTCGGTGCGGCGAAGAGGCGCCGTTGCTTGAGTCATCTCGCCCCGAAAATGCGAGCCTCAGGGGCCATTGCCGCTTGAACGCGCGGCGATGGCGATGTTGCGTTGAAACCGGTCAGGCTGCCTTGCGGGCGCGGGGCGCGCGCTTGGCCGCGGGCCGGGCCTTCGTCAGTGTCCCGACGCTGCGCGTCAGTTCCTCGACGCGCTTGGTGAGCGCCGCGATTTCCTTGTTGGTCGGAACGCCGAGGCGTGTCAGCGCACGCTCGACGCGTGCCTCGAACACGGTTTCGAGCTTGTCCCACGTGGCATTGGTCTGCTTTTGCAGCCCCGCGGCCACTTTCGTCACTCGTGCCGTCACGTCGTTGACCTTGTCTTCAGTAACCTTCATGGTCCGCTTCTGAATGCCGGTGCCCTCACGGACCAGCGCCTTGAACACCTTCTGGCCCTCTTCCTGCGCCTTGGAGAAGGCACCGAGTCCGGCCAACCAGATCTCCTGTGCAGAGTCCTTCACAGCAGCGCGCAACTGGCTCTCGCTGTGCGACTTGTTGGCCATCGTCTTGAGCTTCTTGACCATTTCTACTCCTTGCCTCGCGGGAAAGCCGATCGATGCCTGAAGTCTAGGAGGCGCAGGCCGCGCGATACAACAAACTGCATAGAGCCTCGGCTCTAGCCATGCGGGCGCTGGCGCTAAACTCAAGTGCGATCTGCACAACGAAAAACATGCCTTCCCATCAGGAGGAGACACCCGATGACGTACTTCGTCACCGGCGCCACCGGATTCATCGGCAAGCGCCTCGTCAAGAAACTGCTCGGCCGGCGCGGCACCACGGTGTATTTCCTGGTGCGCAGGGAGAGTCTGGAGAAAGTTCCGGCGCTGCTCGAGTACTGGAACGCGACCGAGGAGAGGGCGGTCGCCGTTGTCGGTGACCTCGCCAAGCCGCTGCTCGGGGTCAGCAAGGCCGACCAGAAGAAACTTGCCGGAAAGGTCAAGCATTTCTTCCATCTGGCGGCGGTCTATGACCTCAAGGCCGACGCCGAGAGTCAGATCGTCGCCAACATCGAAGGCACGAAGAATGCGGTTGCGCTTGCCAACGAGATCAAGGCGGGCGTCTTCCAGCACGTGTCCTCGATCGCCGCCGCCGGGCTGTACGAGGGCGTGTTCCGCGAGGACATGTTCGACGAGGCCGAAAACCTCGATCATCCGTACTTCGCCACCAAGCACGATTCGGAAAAGATCGTGCGCAAGGAAAGCAAGATGCCGTGGCGCGTGTACCGGCCGGGCATGGTCGTCGGCGACAGCAAGACCGGCGAGATGGACAAGATCGACGGGCCATATTACTTCTTCAAACTGATCCAGAAGATGCGCAACATGCTGCCGCCGTGGATGCCAGCCGATCGGCATCGAAGGCGGGCGCATCAACATCGTCCCGGTGGACTTCGTGGTCGATGCGATCGACCACATCGCGCATGCCAAGGAGGGCAACGGGAAGGCGTTCCACATCGTCGATCCGACGCCGTACCGCATCGGCGACGTCCTGAACACCTTCGCCAAAGCGGCGCATGCCCCGCAGTTTACGCTGCGGATCAACGCTGCGCTGGTGGGCTTTATTCCGGGCAGCGTGAAGAAAGGCATGCTGGCGCTGACCCCGGTCCGGCGCATCCGCAACGCCGTGATGAAGGACCTCGGGCTGCCGGACGACATCCTCGGTTTCGTCAACTACCCGACGCGCTTCGACGCGCGCGAGGCGACTGCGGCATTGAAGGGCACCGGCATTGCATGCCCGCGGCTGGACGACTACGCCGATCGCCTGTGGGACTACTGGGAGCGCAACCTCGATCCGGATCTGTTCATCGATCGGACGCTGAAGGGCCAGGTGCAGGGGAAAGTGGTCGTCATCACCGGCGGTTCGTCCGGAATCGGACTTGGCGGCCGCGCACAAGATCGCGCAGGCCGGAGCGACGACAGTCATCATCGCGCGCGACCCCGAAAAGCTCGCCGCCGCGAAGAAGGAAGTCGAAGGCGGACTTGGCAAGAACGAGAACGGCGGCAAGGTAATCGTGCACTCGGCCGACCTCGCCAGCAACGAGGGTGTCGACAAGGCAACGGCGTGGATCATCGAAAAGCTGCGGCGGTGCGGACTTCCTCGTCAACAACGCCGGCCGCTCGATCCGCCGCGGCATCGAGTCGAGCTACGACCGCTACCACGACTTCGAACGCACGATGCAGATCAACTACTTCGGCGCGCTGCGGATGACGATGGGCTGTTGCCCCATATGTCGGCCAAGCGGCGCGGCCACGTCATCAACATTTCGTCGATCGGCGTGCTGACCAATGCGCCGAGCTTCTCGGCTTACGTGGCTTCGAAGGCTGCGCTCGACGCCTGGACCGCATGCGCCGCGTCCGAATTCGCCGACGTCGGCATCAAGTTCACGACGATCAACATGCCGCTGGTCCGGACGCCGATGATCGCGCCGACCAAGCTCTACCAGAACGTGCCGACGCTGTCGCCGGAAGAAGCGGGTGATCTGATCGTTCGGGCGATCGTCGACAAGCCGGTGCGCATCGCCACCCGGCTGGGCATCTTCGGCGCAGTGCTGCACGCGCTGGCGCCGCGCGTCGCGCAGATCATGATGAACACCACGTTCCGCATGTTCCCGGACTCGGATGCGGCGAAGGGAGCGAAGGAAGGCGAGAAACCCAAGGCGACCGCGCGATCAGATCGCATTTGCGAACCTGATGCGGGGAATACATTTCTAGGCGTCGCTCGTGTACGCATGTCCCGGCGCTGCCGGGACTTGCACGTGCACTCGCTCCGATTAGTTAGCGGGCCGCTCTTCGGAGCGGCCGGGCGAGCGGCCCGAGACTAACTGCATGAGGCGGCTGCGGTTTCGCCTGTGGTCTGGTTTGTGGCTGCCGGAAGAGGGCGTTCGACCACCTGGACCAGCTTTGCCAATACCGCGTCGTTGTCGGTCATGGCGAGGTGGCCGATGCGTTCGAACCAAATAGCTTCGGCGCACTCCAGGACCTGGCCGTCGCGCGGGACGATCATGTTGTCGTGCTGGCTGGCAAAGCAGACGAATTCCACCGGCTCGTCGCTCGCGGCCAGTTGACGCACGAAGTCGCACGCGCGCCGCATCTGGCGCGTGTTGTCGCCGTGACCGAGCGCCGCGAACAGCGTTCCGTGGTGAGGAGTGTCGATGGTGATCACACGTGCGACCGCGTGATGACCGTGGCTGCGCAGGTAGGCACGGGCCGCGAGCCCGCCCATGCTGTGGCAGATCAGCGTGACACGCGCGGCGCCTGAGGCGGCACGCAGACGCTCGACGGCCTCGTGGATGAGTTCCGGATAGCGATCCACCGCGCCGAACACGGGTTCGAGGTTCACGGTGGCGCAGTTCCAGCGCTGCGCCAATCCGCCCGCCGTCAGCCACGGACGCCAGGTGGCCCGGTTGCACATGTAGCCGTGGATGAAGAGCACCGCGGGCCGGTCGGGCTGCGGCGCGATTTCGGGCTCCTCAAAGCCGGCGCGCCATGGCTGGTCGAGGTTGAAGACCTTGAACGAGCGCCACGTTTCGCCAAGCCAGACCTGCAGCAGCGCTAATGGACCCAGGCGCGCGACCGGGCGGCGATCGACGATGGCGCCGGTGGCGAACTCGATCGCCAGCGGAATCCCGTGCACCGCCATTGGAAGCATGAGCGCGAGTACTACTGCGAGCCACGGTGCAAGCCCGGACCGAATCAGTACGGCGGCCAACACGACGGCCGCGATCGCCTCGAGGCCGGAACCGATGCGCAGGATGCGGGCCAGCATCAGCCGGCCCGCGTCGTGTATGAATGCAGGCGAACCCCAGGAACCCATGGCTGGCCAGGATCGAGACAGGCGCGGTGCATGTTGGAACGGCGCGCCTGCGTTGCCGCAGGGGTCAAGAGAAAGTCGCGGCGCCGCATACGCGGATCAGCCGTCGGCCGAACGCGCTGTGGGATCGACGTCGATGTACTTGAAGAAGTCGCGGGCGAACGGATGTCGGCGATAGCCGATCAACCACGGCTGCGTGACATCGTTGATGTAACGGTGACCGTGCAGCTTGTAGGGCATGTACACGACGAAGAGCCGCTTCATCTCACGAATCACCGCATCGCGCTCGGGGCCGTCGGGCATCACCCGCTGCCGGTCGTACAGAGCGTCGTATTCCGCGTTGACAAAGCGCGCGAAGTTGGTCGAGCCGAAGCCCTTGCTCCAGCCCAGGGCCAGGAACGAATCCGCATCCGATCCCGTCGCAGACCATCCGAGCGACCACATCGTCAGCTTGCCGGCACGGGCATTCTTCATGTTCTCTGGCCACTGGTTGACCTCGAACTGCAACCGGATGCCGAGTGCGTCCAGCTGGCGCTTCCACATCTCGTTGAAGGCGCGGTCGAGCTGGCTTGACTGAGTGGTCATTCGAATCTGGAGCGGGGAGCCATCTGGACGTTCCCTCCAGCCGTCGCCGTCGCGGTCGATGTAGCCGTAGGTGTCAAGCAGCGCCCGGGCGCGGGCGCGGTCGAACTCCCCCATTTCGCTGGCGAACGTCGGGTCGTAGCCACCGGTGAATGGCGGGACCTGCGACTGTGCCGGCGTCATGGCGCCCTTGCGGATCAGGCGTATCTCCTCATCGACGTTGTAACCGAGTCCGATGGCGCGCCGTAGCGCGATACGGTCCGGGGCATAGCCGCCGACCACCGGATCGTCCATGTTGAACAATGTCGCGACGACATCGGGATTCAGAATGCGGTCAAGCCCGACTCCTCGCTTGCCCAGCGATGGAGCGATCTTGCCCCCGGGTACGGCGAGGTTGATGTACTCCGCCGGCACGCTGACCGTGTCCAGTTCCCCATTCAGAAACGCGAGCCAGCGCGGTTGGCTTTCCTGGATGATGGAAAGCTCCACCCGCTCGACCATCGGCAGCTTGCGGCCCTTGAGTTGCCGCAACACCGCCTGTCCCGCCTTGTCGCCAGGCGACGGCTCCGCCTCGAAGAGTTCCTCCCGGAACGACGGGTTTCGCTCAAGGACGATTCGCGAAGACCGTTTCCACTGCGCCAGCCGGAATGGACCGGTGCCGACCGGATGACCCATGATCTCGTCCGCATAGGCTTCGACCACTTCACGCGCCACCGCGCCGAAGACACGGGCGTCCGTCAGGTTCTCATAGAAGCGGGGACTGGACTCCTCCAGTTGGATCTGGAAGGTGTAGCGATCGAGAGCACGAATGCCCTCGATCTCGACGTCGTAGTCGAACTTTCCGCTTGCGGTTGCCTGCTTGCGCAGTGCTTCCAGCCCGATGACGTTCGCGGGCTGGACCGTAGACCACGATGGGCTCTTCCAGCGCGGATCGGCAACCCGCTTGAGCTGGAATACATAATCCGCGGCCACCAACTCGCGCGGCTTGCCTTTGAGTGCCGGGTCGTCCTGAAAGTAGATGCCCGGCCTGATCCGCACGGTGATAGTGCGAAAGTCTGACAGAAATCTCAGGCATCGCCGGCCGCAGTGCGCGGCTTGATCTTTGCGGGGCGCGCGAGGTAGTCGTACTGCAGCGGCGCCTCGAAGATATTGGCGACGACATAGTTCGAATACAGGTCGGAGATCTGTGCCGGATCGAACCCGGTCTCGGCGGCAACGAATGCCCAACGGAATGTCTTCGGCCCCGCCGCATTCCTGTCCGGCGCGTCGGCGGCAACAGAGCCGAACGGAACAGCGCCCCACGCAGCTGCCTTCAGGAGGGCACGTCGTTTCACTTGATCGCCTTCGCCTGTTCCTTGGCGTTGATGTCGACATACTGCCACCAGGTGAGCCAGTACGGCGGCCGGCGGTAGCCCGCCAGCCACGGCCATGCCAGGTCGGTCAAGATCCGGTGCACCCCATGAAAATACGGCGCATATACCGCGAGCATCCGCTTGCCCTCGTAGAACAGCTGTTGCCGCTCGGGGCCGTCGGGAATCACGCTCATGCGGTCGTATAGCGCATCGAATTGCTTGTTCGAAAAGCGGGCAAGGTTCTGCCCGCCCTTGTGCACCGTTGCTCCCTTATCGAAGGATGGCTGCCCATCGGGCGACGCCGCGGACGAGCCGACACGCCACACCATGAACTTGCCGGTGCGCACGTTCTTCAGGTTCTCTGGCCACTTCGCCTGCCTGAAATCGCTGCGCAGGCCGATGGCCGCCAGATCCTTGCGCTGCAGCTCATCAAGCCGGCGCGAGGTCTGGTCGGGCTGTGTCGAGATCTCGATGACGAGTGGGGACCCGTCCGGCTGTTCGCGCCATCCGTCGCCGTCGCGGTCGACGTAGCCATAAAGATCGAGCAGTGCGCGCGCGCGCGCCGGATCGTAGCCGTCGGCCTTGAAGGCCGGGTCGAAGCCGGTCGTGTTGGGCATCAGACCCGACTGCGCGGGTATCGCCTGGCCCTTGCGCTCGATGCGGATTTCCTGCTCGACGTTGGTCGCGAGCGAAATCGCCCGCCTGAGCGCAATGCGTTCCGGCTCGTAACCGCCGACGAGGGCGTTTTCCATATTGAAAACGGTCACGGTGACGTCGGATGCCAGCGTCCGAAAGAGCTGGATCCCCTGGCGGGCGAGATTGGGTGCCAGCTTGTTGTTCGGAATCGCCAGATTGATGAACTCGTTCGGTAGGCGTTCCATCAAGTCCTGCTGTTTCTGCAGGAACGCCAGCCAGCGCGGCTGCTGCTCGTCGATGATCGAAATCTCGCACCTGATCGATCATCGGCAGCTTGCGGCCCTTGAATGTCGCCAGGATCTTCTGCCCCTCGACGTCGTCAGCACTCGGCTCGCAGTCGTACACCACGTCGCGATATCCGGGATTACGCCCGAGAATGATCCTCGACGAGCGTCTCCACTCGATCAGCCGGAACGGCCCGGTGCCGATTGGATGCGCCGCAATGTCGTCGCCGTATGCTTCGACCACTTCGCGCGCAACGGCGCCGGAGAGGTCGCCGCCGGTCGCAACGAGCTGGATGAAACGTGGTTGCGGATTTTCGAGCTTGAAGCGGATCGTGTAGCGGTCCAATGCGCGCATGCCCTCGACTTCAGCGTCATAGTCGAACGGCTTCTTCCCCTTGATCGCAGCATCGCGCAGCGCCGCCATCCCGACGATTCTCAGGTCGTTGTAGGTCGCGAATGCCGGCGCCTTCCAGCGCGGGTCGTAGAACCGCTTCCACGAGTAGACGTAGTCCTGTGCGACGAGTTCGCGTTTGACGCCCTTGAAGACAGGGTCGTCCTGGAAGTAGATGCCCGGCTTGAGACGAACCGTCCAGCTGCGGAAGTCAGCTGAGACATCGGGCGGGCCTTCGGCGGTGCAGGGAATGATCTTGAACGGCCGCGCGAGATGATCGTAGTCGTACAGGTTGTCGAAGATGTGCGCAGTCACCATGCGCGAATAAAGATCGACCAGCTGGACTGGGTCCATGCCCGTCTCCGCGATCTGGAACGCATAGCGAAGGACCTTCGGTGGCGATTCCTCTGCTGCGGCTAGCGGAGGCATGCCGACGGCGGAGGCCGCAATGACCTTCAGCGCATTGCGTCGCCCCGGAGAGTCTGGTGCGAACGTCATTCATTGGTTTCTTTGCTCTTCAGGGCCGTGTCGATGTCGACGTATTGCCAGAAGCGAGTCGAATAAAGCTGACGGCGGAAGCCGATCAGCCAGGGCCAGGCCAGATCGGTCAGTATTCGATGCACGTGAAAGCGATACGGCGCATCCACGGCGAGCATGCGCTTGGCCTCCCTGAACAACTGCTCGCGCTCGGGTCCGTCCGGAAGCATGCGGATCTGTTCGTAGATCGTGTCGAAGCGCTTGTTGGAGTAGCGGGCGAAGTTCTGGCCGCCAAAAAATGCCGTGGCACCCCGGGAAAGTGAGTCCAGTCCGTCAGGTGCGGCCGCGGATGCGCCCAGGTTCCAGACCATCAACTTGCCGGCGCGCCCGTTCTTCAGGTTTTCCGGCCACTTCGCCGAGCGGAAATTGATCTTGATGCCCAGGGCCGCAAGGTCCTTGCGTCGCAGTTCGTCGCGCTGCCGGGCGCGCTGGTCCGACGTCGTCGCCCATTCCAGTATCAGGGGAGAACCGTCCGGCTGCTCACGCCAACCGTCGCCATCACGATCGACATACCCGTACATGTCGAGCAGTGCCTTGGCGCGCGGCAGGTCGAAGCGAGCGGTGTCGTTCACGAACGCGGGGTCGTAGCCCACGGTGTGCGGCATCAGTCCCGACTGTGCGGCAACGGCCTGCCCGCGCCAGAAGAGACGAATCTCCTGGTCAACGTTGACGGCCAGGCCGATGGCGCGCCGCAAAGCAACCTTGGCTGGCTCATAGCCGCCGACTACGGGATCCTGCATGTTGAAATACGTGTATGTGACATCGGCGTTCAGTGTCCGCCACAGTTGAATGTTCTGGCGTGCCAGGTGCGGCGCCAGTACCCCGTTGGGTGCGGCGATGTTCATGAAATCGAAGGGCAAACGTTCCAGCAGATCCTGTTGCTTGTTGAGGAAGGAGAGCCAGCGTGGCTGCGACTCCTCGATGATGGAGACCTCCACGCGGTCGACCATCGGCAACTTGCGGCCCTTGAAGCACGCCAGCAGCGCCTGCCCTTCGGCATCGTCGGCGGCGGGTTCGGCGTCATAGACCACCGTGCGGTACGTTGGGTTCCGCTCGAGCACGATCTTCGAGGACCGTCGCCAGTCCGTAAGGCGGAACGCGCCTGTGCCGACCGGATGGCTGGGGATGTCATCGCCGTAGGCTTCGACGACTTCGCGCGCCAGCGCGCCGTACAGGTCCCCCGTCGCGAGGGTTTGCAACAGGCGCGGCAGCGGCCGCTCGACCCTGAATTGGATCGTGTAGCGGTCCAGTGCTCGTATGCCTTCGACCGGAGCGTCATAGTCAAACGGCCGCTTGCTCTTGAGCGTCTCCTCGCGCAGCGCCGCCATGCCGAGGAAGCGGGACTCGGCCAGCGTGGCATAGGTGGGAGCCTTCCAGCGCGGGTCGAAAAACCGCTTGAACGAGTAGACGTAGTCCGTCGCGACCAGTTCGCGCTGCTTGCCCTTAAAGGCCGGGTCATCCTGGAAGAAGATGCCGGGTTTGATGCGTATCGTCCAGATGCGGAAGTCGGCGGAGACCTCCGGCATGCCATCGGCCGTATTGGGGGTGATCTTGAACGGGCGTGCCAGGTAGTCGTAGTCGTACAACCCGTCGAAGACGTGGCCCGTGATGATGCGCGAGTACAGATCGTTGATCTGCGCCGGATCGAACCCCGTTTCGCTCACGTCGAACGCATAGCGCAGGACCTTCTGTCCACTGGGTGTGCCGTCCTGACCGTAGGCTGGCAAGGTCGCGAGCGCTGTCGGCGAGATCGCGAGTGCCTTGGCAAAGGCGCGTCGGGTTTTCGAAACGTCTTCGTTCATGCCATCGACCGGGGTGGAACCGCCTAATTTGAATACCGGGCGGGCATCGGCATAATCCGCGCTTTCTCGCGCCGGGCCACAATGCGGGCGCAACCATCGACAGGAAGAGTTGGCCCGCGTGGGCGCCTATATCTTACGCAGACTGTGGCAGATGATCCCGACGCTCGCCGGGGTCATTCTCTTTGTCTTCTTCCTCTTCAAATGGTTCGGCGGCGACCCGGCCGAGATCCTGGGTGGACTGCTGGCCACGCCCGAGCAGATCGAGGCGATCCGTAACCAACTGGGGCTGAACGATCCGTGGTTCGAGCAACTCGGGATCTTCGTGAAGTCGATCTTCACGTTCAACTGGGGCAACAGCTGGGCCACTGGCGAGTCGGTCGCCAACATCTTTCGCTCGCGCCTGCCGGCGTCGCTGACGGTCATGGTGCCGATCCTGATCCTGGAGACTGTGCTCGGCATCGTCGCGGCGATGGCAGTGGCCTATGTACGCGGCTCGCTTACCGATCGGACGATCATGATCATCACGACGGTCATGCTGTCGATCTCGTTCCTCGTCTACATCATCGTCGGCCAGTGGCTATTCGGCTTCTATCTCGGCTGGTTCCCCGTTCAAGGCTGGAGCGACAGTTTCTGGACCAACCTCACGCATTACGCCGTGCTGCCGGTGATGCTTGCAGTGTTCGTATCGCTGGCACCGAACACGCGGCTCTATCGCAGCTTCTTCCTCGACGAGATCCACCAGGACTACGTGCGCACGGCGCGGGCCAAGGGCGTGACGGAGAACCGGGCGCTCTTCGTGCACGTGCTGCGCAACGCGATGATCCCGGTGCTGACCAACGTTGCGGTCCAGTTGCCGGGCATCTTCCTGGGTTCGTTCCTGATCGAGACTTTCTTTTCGATCCCCGGCCTTGGGCGCGAGACGCTGCTGGCGGTCAACCGCAGTGACTATCCGGTCATCCAGGCGGTGACGGTGTATCTGGCTGCATTGACGATGGTGATCAATCTCGGTGCAGACGTGCTGTACAAGATGGTCGATCCGCGCGTGGTGCTGAAGTGAGGCGGTGATGGCGACGGTGATCGAGGCATACGAGGTACCCACTTCCGAGCGTTCGGCCGGCGTCTGGGTCACGGCGTGGCGGCGGTTGAAGAATGACAAGGTTGGAATGGCATCGCTGGCGATCGTCGGCGGATTCCTCGTGCTGATCCTGGCCGCCGCGCTCGGGGCCATCGCGAGCGACTGGCAAAAGGAAGTCGGCGTGCCCGACGCCCCGCCGTCCTTCGTGGGCGCGCGCGCACAGGCGACCGGAGCCGACCCGATCGCCAACGTGATCGCCAAGGATGCCAAGCCGGTCGATCTTTCGGACATCGATCCCCTCGCGCCCAAGTACAAGGAATGGGCCGAGCGCGCCGCGAAGATTCAGATCACCGAGCCGCAGCGCGCCGAGACGCTGCCCTTCGGTGCCGACCGGCTCGGCCGCGACATCGTGGCCAAGGTCATCAAGGGCGCCGAGATCTCGATCTTCGTCGGCCTCTTCGCGGCGGTCCTGGCAACGCTGATCGGCACCTTGCTCGGGGCGCTGGCCGGCTATGCCGGCGGACGCATCGGCGACTTGCTCGAGTGGATCTACAACGTCTTTACGTCGATCCCCGGCATCCTGCTGATCTTCGCGTTTGCCGCGGTGCTCGGCCGCGGCATCAGCACGGTGATCCTGATCCTCGGCCTGGCGGGCTGGACCGGCATCTACCGCCTGGTGCGCGCGGAGTACATAAAGCACAGCACGCGCGAGTACGTGCGCGCTGCCGAGGCCATTGGGGCGAGTCACTTCTCGCGCATGTTCGTTCACATCCTGCCGAACGTCAGCCACGTCGTGCTGGTCCAGCTTTCGCTGCACGTCGTGTTCTTTATCAAGGCCGAGGTCATCCTGTCGTTCCTCGGTCTCGGCGTGCGCGTCGACCAGGTGTCATGGGGCACGATGCTGTCGGAGGCGCAGGCCGAACTGGTTCTCGGGCATTGGTGGCAGCTGGTCGCAACGACGATATCGATGGCCTTGTTCGTCACGGCGTTTTCATTGCTCACCGATGCGCTGCGCGACGCGCTCGACCCAAAGTTGAGATAGCCTTGACCAATCTCGTTTCGGTCCGTGATCTGAGGGTCTCGTTTCGCCTGGGCAAGCACCGCATCGCCGAAGCAGTGCGAGGGATCAGTTTCGACATACCCGAGAACGCCACGGTCGCGCTCGTCGGCGAGTCCGGTTCCGGCAAGAGCGTGTCGGCGATGTCGATCGTTCGATTGCTGCCGGAAAATGCGATCGTCGGGCGGGACAGCCGCGTCGAGTTCGGCGGCCGCAACCTGCTGGTGGAGCCATTCGAAACGCTGCGGAATATCCGCGGCAAGGACATCTCGGTCGTGTTTCAGGAGCCGATGTCGTCGCTGAACCCGGTGTTCACCGTCGGCTGGCAGATTGCCGAGGCCCTGCAGTTGCATATGGGGCTGTCGCGCAGGCAGGTCAGTGACCGAGTGATCGAATTGCTGACCGAAGTCGGGATCCCGGAGGCGAAGTCGCGCGTCGACGCGTATCCGCACGAGCTGTCGGGTGGACAGCAGCAGCGCGTGATGATCGCGATAGCAATCGCCTGCGAACCGAAGCTGCTGATCGCCGACGAGCCAACGACGGCACTCGATGTGACAGTGCAGCGGCAGATCCTCGAGCTGATCAAGGGGCTGCAGGACCGCCGCCGCATGAGCGTGCTGTTCATCAGTCATGACCTCGGCCTGGTGGGGGAGATCGCCGACCACGTCGTTGTCATGCGCGACGGCGTGGTGCGCGAGAAGGGCCGCGTGGCCGAGATCTTCGAGGCGCCGAAGGATGCCTATACCAAGGCGCTGCTGCTGTGCCGTCCACGTCTGGACGTCAAGCCCAGGCGCCTTCCGGTCATCGACGACTTCATGCAGGGCAAGCCGGAGTCTCAAATCGTCGTCACCGAGCCGCGCGTTGCGCGTGCGGTCGCGCCGGCGCCACTGATCGAGGCCAAGGGATTGCGCAAGGAATACAAGCTGAAAACGGGGCTCTTTGCACGCAAGTCCGTTAACGCCGTCAAGGAGGCCAGCTTCGCTCTCTATCCCGGCCGCACGCTGGGCGTGGTCGGCGAGTCGGGATCGGGCAAGACCACGGTCGGCATGCTGTTGATGCGTCTGGTGGAGGCCACTTCGGGGCAGGTGCTGTACCAAGGCAAGGACCTGCTGTCACTGTCGAACGCGGAAATGATGGCGTACCGGCGCAAGATCCAGATCATTTTCCAGAATCCCTATGCCAGCCTGAACCCGCGCTTCACCGTCGGCCAGATCCTGACCGAGCCGATGAAGATCCACGGCATCGGCGATAGCGATGCCGATCGGTTCGAGCGCGCGGTGGCCCTGTCGCGCCGTGTAGGGCTGGCCGCCGACAGCGTGTACAAGTACCCGCACGAGTTCTCCGGGGGGCAGCGCCAGCGCATCGCGATTGCGCGTTGCCTGACGATGAAGCCGGACGTTGTCATCTGCGACGAGTCGGTGTCGGCGCTGGACGTCTCGGTGCAGGCGACGGTACTGAATCTCCTGCTCGACCTGCAGGACGAGTTCGGCATGACCTACATCTTCATCAGCCATGATCTTGCCGTCGTGAAGTACATGGCCGACGACATGCTGGTGATGAGCGAGGGCGAGATCGTCGAACGGGGTGACTCGGACGCCATTTACGCCGATCCGAAGCACGAGTACACGCGCAAGCTCCTGTCGGCCATACCGCGCGGCTACGCTCGGCGCGCGCAGCGCGCCGCATAGGTTCCGCCGCCGACGAGCGTCCCCGTCGTGTTCGGCACCGCAACTCCGGCTACTCAGAAGAAGCTGACCGACGTTCTCGGTCGCGTCATTGAGCTGCGTGCGCGTCTGCATGCCGACGCCGAGCTCGGCGCGCGCTGGCTGGCAGTGAAGAACTTCCAGTCGGAGCGACTCGCGCGCACCTACTCCGATCTGCTGGCTTCCAAGCGTTACCGTGAATCGTGCGAGTTCTTCCTGGAGGAGCTCTACGGCGCGCGTGACTTCGAGCAGCGCGATGCAGAGGCACAGAAGGTCGTTCCCAAGCTCGCCCGCATGCTGCCGGCACGCGCGATAGAGACGCTGCTGCTCGCAGTCGAACTTGATGAATTGTCAGAAGACCTCGACGTCGGCATCGCCCGGCTGGTGCAGCTGCCCCTCACGACACAACGCTACTCGGACGCCTACGTGCAGGTGGGCAGCAAGACCGTGCGCGAACGCCAGATCGAACTTGTCGACGAAATCGGTGGGGCACTCGACCGCCTCGCGCGGATCCCGATGCTGGCGCCGCTGCTAGGCATGATGAAAGGGCCGGCGGAGGCCTGGGGATACGGTCACCTGCACCACTTTCTATACCGCGGCTTTCATTCGTTCGCCGCCATGGGAGGAGCGCGCGAATTCCTGGCGACGATCAAGCGACGGGAGCTCGCGGTCAACGACCGCCTGTTTGCGCGCGAGCCCGATCCTTTCCGCCCGGTTGAGTAGCGGATCGACGGCGCGCCAGTCAGCCTTCCCGGAGCACGCGGGTTCGTGTCCAGCGGTCGTGCAGCAGGCGACGATCGCGATCCCACAGAGCCGGCAGCAGCAGCAATCCGAATCCAGACGCCAGCACGGCGAGGGCGGCTGCGCGACCCAACGGGACGAACGCCAGGATGACCAGCCCCGGCAGAAACAGATGCCATGAGAGCAGGTAGCGCGCAACGGCGCGCGGGGTCGACAGGAGATTCCCGTCCGCGGCCGCGACGCGCAGTTTCCAGGTCTTGAGGGCGAGGGTCTGGCCCGACCGGGTCCAGCACCATACGAAGTAGGCGCCGATGGCGAGAAACAGAGCGAGTTGGAGCACGGTCCGACGCGGCGGGCTGAGCGGATAGGTCCACCCCAGTGCCGAGAGGAGCGCGAAGGTGACCGCGAATGTCACTCCGAAGAGCAGAGCACCTTCGTAGACCATGGCAGCCAGTCGCAGCGGCAGGCCGGCGGGCGTACCCTGCGCCGCGTTTTCCGGGAGCGACATGGCGGCGAGTGTAGGGCGTCGGTGCGCCGGAGCGCCGCTAATTCGGCTTCGGTTCCGTCCGTGCGGGAGGTTGCGCCGGCTTGACCTTGGTTTCGGTCGCAGGGCGGCGCGGCGTCTCGGACTTCGTCACGGCGCGATCGGCCAGCTCACGCTTCTTGTCCTCAGGCAACTCCTGAAATCGTTGCACCTTGGCCTGGCGCTCTTCGGCGGATACTGCGTAGGCTTTGCGGAAATTCTCGCGCGCGGTGTCCTTCTGCTCGGGCGTCAGGCGCGCGAACTCCGACATGCGCTCATGCATCTTCTGCTTGCCCTCGGCGGAAAGGTTCGGATACTTGGCTGCAACCTCGAGCCATTTGCGCTTGCGGTCGGCGTCCAGGGTCGCCCAATCCCTGGCCAGCGGTGCCAGGGCCTCGCGCTGCGGGTTTGTCAGTTCGTTCCAGGCGGGCCGCGCTCCACTCTGTGCCCAGACGGAGGCGCATAGGACGAGCAGTCCAGCGAGGAGGGCGCCACGCGCCATGGGAATCAGAACGCGTGGTTCCTGGTCAGAGATCGTCTGAGTCCTGGCTGAGCATGGCTCCGAAGCCCTTGTCGGCATAGGTCGACAGGGGAACGTCGTCGAGCAGCACCGCGAAGTCCATATCGGCCAGCTCGGAAATGCGGCGCGACTCCTGGTACTGATAGATCCCCAGGTATCCGATCGCGATCGCGAGCAGTGGCGCCGCCAGGCCGAGCCGACCGATCCAGCCGCTGATCCCGAAGTCGGACCGTGGTCCGTTCGCCATCTGGACCGCCGGTACCCACGCCAGCTCCGGCTGGGTAGAGGCGTGCCGCGCCAGCGCCGCCTGCCGGGCCTGCTGCAGGCGATAGGTGGTTCGATAGTCGAGCCGTTCGAGGCCCTCGTTGAGGGCTTGTCGGATCCGGTAGCCAAATTCTTCTTGATTCATAGCCTGATTCCCCGCGCGCTGAGGGCCTTGGCCAGCGTCGCGGTTGCCCGTGAGCAGTGCGTCTTGACGCTGCCCTCCGAGCACCCCATCGCTGCGGCGGTTTCCGCCACGTCCATGTCTTCCCAGTAACGCATGAGGAAGGCCTCCCGTTGACGCGCCGGCAGCCGGGCGACTTCTTCCTCGATGATCGCCACGACCTGCGACCGCTCGACCTTGTCTGCCGCGCTCTCGGCCCCGTCGGAGCCGGCAAGCGCCTCCAGCGTTTCCAGGGGGTCGGCTGAGTCGTCGTCCTTGGGCGTCAGGGCCGAGAACAGCGTCACCCAGGTCGAGCGAACCTTCTGTCGACGGAAATGATCGTGGATGACGTTCTGCAGTATCCGAGTGAAAAGCAGGGGAAATTCCGCGGCCGGCCGGTCGCCGTAGCTTTCCGAGAGCTTGATCATGGCGTCCTGCACGATGTCCAGGGCTGCGTGCGCGTCGCGGGTCGCGAACTGCGCCTGCTTGAACGCACGGCGCTCTGCGCTGGCGAGAAACTCGGATAGCTCGTCGCGGGTGGCCATCGGTGGGGCTGATCGACGACGGCGCGCGTCAGCCCGCTGAAGAGAAAACGGCGCCGGATGCTATCAGACGGGGCACCGCCCGGATCGTCGACGACGCGACTTCGCACACCAGAGGAGTGGTTTGCACAATGTTGTGCGGTGCAGTATCTTCGACGGTTCTTGCAAAACGAGAACACGTCTTTAGCGACACAGCCTATCCCGTTGTAACCGCGTAAAGCGCCCCCAGCCGCACCGCCCGCCACAAGCGCGCATGGACGGCATCCGATCAATTTCCTGTGGACTTTGAGAGGAGTTAGCGAAATGCAACTCACTGGCGCAGAAATCGTTGTACGAGCGCTGCAGGACGAAGGCGTCACACACGTCTTCGGGTACCCGGGAGGGGCCGTCCTGTACATCTACGACGAGATCTTCAAGCAAGACAAGTTTCAACACATTCTGGTGCGACACGAGCAGGCGGCGGTACATGCCGCGGATGCCTATTCGCGTTCGAGCCAGCGCGTTGGCGTTGCGCTGGTGACCAGCGGCCCGGGCGTCACCAATGCGGTGACTGGCATCGCCACCGCCTACATGGATTCGATCCCGGTGGTCATCATTACCGGCCAGGTCCCGACCCATGCGATCGGCCAGGACGCCTTTCAGGAGTGCGACACGGTCGGCATCACGCGGCCGTGCGTGAAGCACAACTTCCTCGTGAAGGACGTGCGCGAACTCGCTCTCACTATAAAGAAGGCCTTTTTCATTGCGCAGACTGGCCGGCCGGGTCCGGTGCTGGTCGACGTTCCGAAAGACGTCACGATCGCGCGCACCGAATACCTGTATCCGCGCGAAGTCGATATGCGGTCCTACAAGCCCGTCCTCAAGGGGCACCAGGGGCAGATCAAGAAGGCAGTTCAGCTGCTCCTCGGTGCGGAGCGGCCGATGATCTACACGGGCGGTGGAGTGATCCTGTCGGATTCCGCCGACCTGGTGAACTTGCTCGTGACCCTGCTCGGCTTCCCGTGCACCAGTACGCTAATGGGCCTGGGTGGCTTCAAGGCGAGCGACCGCAAGTTTGTCGGCATGCTGGGCATGCATGGCACCTACGAAGCCAACATGGCGATGCAGCACTGCGACGTGCTGCTGGCGGTTGGCGCGCGCTTCGACGATCGCGTGATCGGCAATCCGAAGCACTTCGCAAGCAGTCCGCGCAAGATCGTCCACATCGATGTCGATCCGTCGTCCATCTCCAAGCGGGTGAAGGTCGATGTCCCGATCGTCGGCGACGTGCGTGAGGTTCTGATCGAGTTGATGGCACAACTCGAAGCGGCCAACACCAAGCCGAACGGTGACGCGTTGAAAGCCTGGTGGGCGCAGATCGAAGAATGGCGCAAGCGCGACTGCCTGCGCTACGAGCAGAACGGCGGACCGATCAAGCCGCAGTACGTCGTCGAGAAGCTGTGGGAGATCACCAAGGGCGACGCCTTCATCACGTCCGATGTCGGCCAGCACCAGATGTGGGCCGCGCAGTACTACCGCTTCGACAAGCCTCGCCGCTGGATCAACTCCGGTGGCCTGGGCACGATGGGCGTCGGTCTGCCCTACGCAATGGGCGTGCAGATGGCCAACCCCGGTGCGCAGGTGGCATGCATAACAGGCGAGGCCTCGATCCAGATGTGCATCCAGGAGCTGTCGACCTGCAAGCAGTACCGCCTGACGCCGAAGATCGTGAACCTCAACAATCGCTACCTTGGCATGGTGCGTCAGTGGCAGCAGATCGACTACGGCAGCCGCTATTCGGAGTCGTACATGGATGCGCTCCCCGACTTCGTCAAGCTTGCAGAGAGCTACGGCCACGTCGGCTTCCGGATCGAGGACCCGAAGGACGTCGAGGGTGCGCTCAAAGATGCGTTCGGCAAGCACAAGGACCGCCTGGTGTTCCTCGACTTCATCACCGACCAGAAGGAGAACGTCTGGCCGATGGTGAAGGCCGGCAAGGGCCTCACCGAAATGCTGCTCGGCTCGGAGGATCTGTGATGACCCCCACGCTCACTTCGTTCGCTGCCCCCCAAGGGGGCCGAGTGCCGCGGCTCCATGCCGGCCCGCGCCGGCGTGGACGGCGGGAGGAGGCGCTGCGTCTCGCAGCGTCGCGGCCTGCAAGGCCTCAATGCCCTTCGGGGCGGCCGGACGGGCACTGACATGCGCCACATCATTTCGGTACTTCTGGAGAACGAGCCGGGCGCCCTGTCGCGCGTGGTGGGCCTCTTTTCCGCGCGCGGCTACAACATCGAGACATTGACGGTGGCGCCCACCGAGGACGCGTCGCTGTCGCGCATGACGATCGTCAGCGTCGGCTCGGACGACGTCATCGAGCAGATCACCAAGCATTTAAACCGCCTGATCGAAGTGGTCAAGGTGGTCGACCTGACCGAGGGCGACTACATCGAGCGCGAACTCATGCTGATCAAGGTGCGCGCGGTGGGCAAGGAACGCGAGGAGATGAAGCGCATGGCGGATATCTTCCGCGGCCGCATCATCGACGTCACCGAGCGCACCTACACGATCGAGCTCACGGGAAACTCCGGGAAGCTCGACGCCTTCATCCAGGCGGTGGACCGCGCGTCGATCCTGGAGACGGTGCGCACGGGCGGTTCCGGGGTAGGCCGCGGCGAACGCGTCCTGCGCGTCTGACCGGCTTATTGCTGAAGAGTGAACGGATTCGGAGCGGAGATCCGTAGCATTTGAACATGCGCGCGGCGCTGGGCCGCTCCCAAGCGGCGCGCACAAATCAGGACACTTCGCGTGCACGTGCGACGCGAGGCGTCGCGTACACGCGAAGTGAGGAGAAGACATGAAGGTCTATTACGACAAGGACGCCGACCTCTCGCTGGTCAAGGGCAAGAAGGTCACGATCGTCGGCTATGGCTCACAGGGCCATGCGCACGCCCAGAACCTGTCGGACTCTGGGGTGAAGGTGACCATCGGTCTGCGCAAGGGCGGCGTCAGCTGGAAGAAGGCGGAAGGTGCTGGGCTGGCCGTGAAGGACGTCGCCGACGCGGTCAAGGACGCCGACATCGTCATGATCCTGCTGCCGGACGAGAACCACGCGCAGGTTTATGCAGAGTCGTTGGCGCCGAACATGAAGCAGGGCGCGGCGCTCGCGTTCGCTCATGGCTTCAACATTCACTACGGCTTCATCCAGCCGCGCGCTGACCTCGACGTCATCATGGTGGCGCCGAAGGCCCCGGGTCACACGGTTCGCTCGACCTATAAGCAGGGCGGTGGTGTGCCGATGCTGGTCGCGATCCACAAGGACGCTTCCGGCATGGCGCGCGACCTGGCGCTCTCGTACGCGGCCGCGATCGGCGGCGGCAAGGCCGGCATCATCGAGACCAATTTCCGTGAAGAGACCGAGACGGATCTGTTCGGCGAGCAGACCGTGCTGTGCGGCGGAACGGTGGAGCTCATCAAGGCCGGCTTCGAGACACTCGTCGAGGCGGGTTACGCCCCGGAGATGGCGTACTTCGAGTGCC
This sequence comes from uncultured beta proteobacterium, assembly GCA_963724605.1. Classification (GTDB taxonomy): domain Bacteria; phylum Pseudomonadota; class Gammaproteobacteria; order Burkholderiales; family Burkholderiaceae_F; genus JALORV01. The sequence continues at coordinate 494,562 of CAVRVM010000014.1, read as the reverse complement.
TGCACGAGCTTAAGTTGATCGTCGACCTGATCTACGAGGGCGGCATCGCCAACATGAATTACTCGATCTCGAACAATGCGGAATATGGCGAGTACGTCACCGGCCCGCGGATCATCACCGAGGGGACGAAACAGGTGATGCGTCAGGTGCTGAAGGACATCCAGACCGGCGATTACGCCAAGAGCTTCATCCTGGAAAACCGTGCCGGCGCAGCGACATTGAACGCCCGGCGGCGTCTGATGGCCGCACATCCGATCGAACAGGTGGGCGAGAAGTTGAGAGCGATGATGCCGTGGATCAAGGCCAACCGGCTCGTCGACCAATCGAAGAACTGACCCGAAGGTGAACTGTCGACGGGCGCGCGCCTGACCCTCCTGGGTTCGGCGCTCGGTTAACGCTCACGTCGAACCATGTAGGAGTAACGATGCGTCGTGTAGCCCTGATGGTGTTGTGTCTGGCTGCGCTGCCTGCGGCCGCGCAAGTGCCCGTTGCGCCGCCTCCGAACTCAGGCACGCTGGTCATCATGACCGGCAGTGCGGAGATCGAGTTGCCGAACGACGAGGCGGTGGCCAACTTCTTCTACGAGGCGCAGGACGCCGACCTGGCGAAGGCCCAGTCGCTCGTCAACCAGCGTGTCGGTGATGGCACCGCGGCTCTCAGGCGCGCCGACCCGAAGGCGCAGATCGAAACCTCGGGCTATGGCAGCTACCCCGTCTACGCCAGCGGACCGAGCCGGGGCATCGTTGGTTGGCGCGTGCGCCAGGGCGTCACGCTGAAGACCGACAACCTGCGCGACCCTGCCGAAGACGGTGGCCGTCGGCCCAGTCGTCTCCTTTCGGTCGGCGGCGTGGATTTCCGGCTGTCCAAGGCCGCGCGCGAGAAGGTCGAGACGCAGCTGATCCAACAGGCCATCGCGAACCTGAATGCGCGCGTCGCCGCGGCGGCGCAGGCGCTCGGCGTGCCACCGAATCGCGAGTTCGCCTGGAAGAAGTCAACTTTGGCGGGCGCGAGGGCGGACCGATCCCCATCGGGGTCCCCGCGCATGGCAACCATGTCGTCGGACGCTGTGCCTCCGCCCACGTTCGAAGTCCGGGCGCTCCGTCGGAACGCATGCGGTGACGGGCAAAGCGCGTCTGTTGCCATAAGCGACCGATGCCGGCAGGACGAATCCGCGACCGTTCGCGTGCGCGCGGCGGTTCCGATACCATTGAGCCTTAACTGAACCGGGCTCTTCGTTGAACTATCCGCATCCTCTGCTTGCGCGCGAGGGCTGGCCCTTCATCGCGGGCACGTCGCGCTCGCACTCGGAGTCTCGTGGTTTGCCGGGTTTGCGTGGTCGTTGCCGCTGTGGCTGCTGGCGGTGTTCGTCGTCCAGTTCTTCCGCGACCCGCCGCGGCAGATTCCTACGCTGGCATCGGCGGTGCTTTCGCCGGCCGACGGACGCATCGTGAAGGTCGCACAAGGTACCAAGATTCACTGACGCAACGTGAGACGCCTTGCTGATCAGCGTCTTCATGAACGTCTTCAATGTGCACAGCAATCGTTCGCCGGTCGATGGGACGGTGGAGTCGGTGGTGTACTCGGCCGGCAGCTTTGTCAATGCCGATCTCGACAAGGCTTCGTCGGAGAACGAGCGCAATGCCGATGGTGCTGCGTCTCGACTCGGGTGAGCGTGTCATCGGTCGATCCAGGTTGCCGGTCTGATCGCGCGCCGCATCCTCTGTTACGTCAAGCCGGGCGACCAGTTGACGCGGGGCCAGCGTTACGGCTTCATTCGCTTCGGCTCGCGCGTCGACGTCTATCTGCCACTGGCGGCTCGCCCGCGAGTAGCGGTGGGCGACATCGTCTACGCCACCACCGACCGTGCTGGCCGAGCTGTAGGGCAATGCCCATGCGTTTCCGCCGCCGCAAGTCGCGCAACGTTTCCGATCGTGGGAGGGCCGGTCAGCGCTGGATGACGCGCCGGCGCGCGGCGGCGACGGAATCTACCTGCTGCCCAACCTCTTCACGATGGCGGCGCTGTTCGCCGGCTTCTTTGCGATCGTGCAGGCGATGAGCCAGCGCTTTGAATTGGCGGCGATCGCGATCTTTGCGGCGATGGTGCTCGACGGCATGGACGGCCGCGTGGCGCGCCTCACCAACACGCAGAGCGCGTTCGGCGAACAGTTCGATTCGTTGTCCGACATGACCTCCTTTGGGGTGGCGCCGGCACTGGTCATGTATGAATGGGTGCTGAGCGAACTCGGCCGCTGGGGCTGGGCGGGCGCGTTCGTCTACTGCGCCGGCGCGGCGCTTCGGCTGGCGCGCTTCAACTCGAACATTGGCGTGGTGGACAAGCGCTTCTTCCAGGGCCTGCCCAGTCCGGCCGCGGCGGCCTTGATCGCGGGTTTCGTGTGGCTCGCGATCGACAACAAGATACCGGTGAGCGACAGCGTCATGCCCTGGGTGGCATTCGGGCTCACCGTGTATACCGGGCTCGACGATGGTCTCCAGTGCGCCGTTCTACAGCGGCAAGAGCTTCCAGCTCGCCCGCAGTGTCCCCTTCTGGGTCATGGGCGCGCTGATCGTCCTGATCTTCGTCGTGAGTTCGGACCCGCCGATAGCCCTGTTCTCCCTCTTCTGCCTCTATGCGCTTTCGGGCTATCTGTACTGGGCGTGGCAGCTGGTTCCGCGGCCAGCCGAATCCCGCGAAGCCTACGCGCGATGCTCGACCGCTCGGGTTAGGTTGTTGCATTGGCGGAATCGTCATATAGTGGTTGCCATGTCTCGCGCAACCTCTCATTGCCCCGTCTTACCGCCGCCGACCTATCTGGGCCGGCTGCTTCTGCTGCTGCGCCCCGCGCGCAGCTAACCCCCGACCCCCAATTTGTGTAGTACCGCTGCCGCGCCCGAGCCCGGCAGGCAAAGACCATTCGCCCGGAGCGGCTCATGACCGACCGACTGATCATCTTCGACACGACCATGCGCGACGGCGAGCAAAGTCCCGGGCGCCTCCATGACGAAGGAAGAGAAGCTGCGCATCGCGCGGCAGCTCGAGCGGCTGCGGGTCGATGTGATCGAGGCCGGCTTCGCGGCGTCGTCCAACGGCGACTTCGAGGCGGTGCGGTCGATCGCCAACACGATCAAGGACTCGACCGTGTGCTCGCTCGCGCCGCGCGAACGACCGCGATATCAGCCGTGCGGCCGAGGCGCTGAAAGGCGCGCACTCCCAGCGCATCCATACGTTCATCGCCACGTCGCCGCTGCACATGGAGAAGAAGCTGCGGATGACGCCCGAGCAGGTGCTTCGAGCAGGCCAGGCTCTCGGTGCGCTTCGCGCGGCAGTTCACCGACGACGTCGAGTTCTCGCCCGAAGACGGCTACCGCTCTGATCCCGATTTCCTGTGCCGCGTGCTGGAAGCTGTGATCGCGGAAGGCGCGACCACGATCAACATCCCGGATACCGTCGGGCTACGCCGTCCCGCGAGCTCTACGGCGATTTCTACGCAAGCTGCGCGAGCGCATCCCGAATTCGGACAAGGCGGTCTGGAGCGTGCATTGCCATAACGACCTCGGCATGGCGGTGGCGAACTCGCTGGCGGGCGTGAAGATCGGCGGCGCGCGCCAGGTCGAGTGCACGGTCAACGGCCTCGGCGAGCGCGCCGGCAACTGCTCGCTCGAGGAAGTCGTGATGGCGGTGCGGACGCGCGCGCGATTTCTTCGGCCTCGACGTCGGCGTCGACACCACGCAGATCGTTCCGGCCTCCAAGCTCGTCTCGGGCATCACCGGCTTTCCGGTGCAGCCGAACAAGGCGGTGGTCGGGGCGAATGCGTTCGCGCATGCGTCCGGCATCCACCAGGACGGCGTCCTGAAGGCGCGCGAGACCTACGAGATCATGCGGGCCGAGGACGTGGGCTGGAGCGCCAACAAGATCGTGCTGGGCAAGCTCTCGGGCCGCAACGCGTTCAAGCAGCGTGTGCAGGAGCTCGGCATCCCGGTCGAAAGCGAAGACCGAACTGAACGCGGCCTTCGCGCGCTTCAAGGAACTCGCCGACCGCAAGTCGCGAGATCTACGACGAAGACATCCAGGCGCTGTTCTCGGACGAAACGGTGACGCCGCACGACGAGCACTTCAAGCTGCTGTCGCTGGCGCAGCGGTCGGAGACGGGCGAGCGCCCGCATGCTCGCGTCGTGCATCGCGATCGGCAGGACCGAGGTCATCGGCGGAGTCCGACGGCAACGGTCCCGTCGACGCCTCTCTCAAGGCGATCGAGAGCCAGGTCAACAGCGGCGCGGAACTGCTGCTCTATTCGGTGAACGCAATCACTACCGGCACCGAATCGCAGGGCGAGGTCACGGTCCGGCTGGCGCGCGCGGGCCGCATCGTGAACGGCGTCGGGGCCGACCCCGACATCATCGCGGCCTCGGCCAAGGCGTACCTTAACGCGCTGAACAAGCTCTACAGCGGTGTGGAGCGCCTGAATCCGCAGACGTCGCTCGCGCCGTAGTCGCTTGCGCCGCTCACGTACGCGACCGCTGCGCGGTCGCGCGTGCGCTCGCGGCGGTACGGGTTCGCGCCTTGCGCGAACCCGTTCAAGACCATTTTGTCGGCTGCGCTCCGGAGCGCAGCCGACCATCAGTCTTGAGCGCGCACGAAGGTGCGCGTAACCGGAGCGAGTGCACGTGCGACGCGTGCAGCGCGTCGCGTACGACGAGCGACGCCGATCAGCTATACTCCCGCCCTTCACGGCACGGCCATCCTTCCGTGTCCGCGTGTCCATAGGTTTGATTTGAAAGGGAAATCATGTCAGTTGCAGACATCAACAAGACGGAAATCGTCGCCAAGTATCAGCGGGCGAAAGCTGATACGGGCTCGCCGGAAGTGCAGGTTGCGCTTCTGACCGCTCGCATCAACGAGCTGACCGACCACTTCAAGACGCACGTGAAGGATCACCATTCGCGTCGCGGCCTGCTCAAAATGGTCAGCCGGCGCCGCAAGCTACTCGACTACCTCAAGGGCAAGAACCCCGAGGCGTACAAGGGGCTGATCGACAGCCTCGGACTGCGCAAGTAGTCGATGACCCGGATGCCAGTACAAAGGGCCTGCGTGGAGTGATCCCCGCGGGCCGTTTGCATTTCTCGGGCCGATACGCGCGCTGCGATATGGACGTAAGGACGGAATCCCCGCGCCGAGTCGTCGATACCGCGGCGTGCCTGGTCGTTGTCTCGCGACCAAGTTCAACGCGAAAGGAATGCCAAGTGTTCGATAAGGTAACGAAGAAATTTGCGTACGGTGCACATACCGTCACGCTGGAGACCGGCGAGATCGCGCGTCAATCGGGTGGAGCCGTGGTCTGTTCGATGGACGACACGGTCGTGCTGGCCACCGTAGTGGCGCGCAAGGAAGCCAAGCCAGGCCAGGACTTCTTCCCGCTGACCGTCGATTACATAGAGAAGACCTATGCCGCCGGCCGCATCCCCGGCGGTTTTTTCAAGCGCGAGGGGCGCCCCTCCGAGAAGGAGACGCTGACCTCGCGCCTGATCGACCGCCCGATACGTCCGCTGTTTCCGGATGGCTTCTTCAATGAAGTCCAGGTCATCATTCATGTGCTGTCGATCGATCCGGAGATCGATCCGGACATCCCGGCGATGATCGGCGCCTCGGCGGCGTTGTCGTTGTCGGGCATCCCGTTCAAGGGCCCGATCGGAGCGGCGCGTGTTGGCTACCTTGATGGCGAGTACGTGATCAACCCGACCGCGACACAGCTGAAGAGCTCGAAGCTCAATCTGGTGGTCGCCGGTACCGAGCGTGCCGTGCTGATGGTCGAGTCTGAAGCAGACCAGCTTTCGGAAGAGGTGATGCTCGGCGCCGTGATGCACGGGCACAGCCAGATGCAGGCCGCGATCAATGCCATCCACGAACTGGTGCGCGACGCCGGCAAGCCGGCGTGGGAGTGGAAGCCGGCCGACCGCAACGAAGACGCTGATGGCCAAGCTGGTGCTACTGGCAGGTCCGGAGTTGCGCGATGCCTACCTGACCCGCAACAAGCAGGCGCGCACGCACAAGATCAACGACGTCTATACGCAGGTGTGGGCCAAGCTCGAGGAAGAAGCGGCCGGCAGCGGCCAGCCGAAGCCCGACGACAACGCGGTCGACGGTATCCTCTTCGACCTGCAGGCCAAGATGGTGCGCAGCCAGATCCTCGAGGGCGAACCGCGCATCGATGGGCGAGATACGCGCACCGTGCGTCCGATCGAGATCCGCCTCGGCGTGCTGCCACGCACGCACGGCTCGGCGCTCTTCACTCGCGGCGAGACCCAGGCGCTGGTCACCGCCACGCTCGGAACGAAGCAGGACGAGCAGTTCGTCGACGCGCTGCAGGGCGAATACCGCGATCGCTTCATGCTCCACTACAACATGCCGCCGTTCGCCACTGGTGAAACCGGTCGCGTCGGCACACCGAAGCGTCGCGAAATCGGCCATGGCAGACTGGCCAAGCGCGCGCTGCTCGCCGTGCTTCCGACCTACGAGGACTTCCAGTATTCGCTGCGCATCGTTTCCGAGATCACCGAGTCCAATGGCTCGTCGTCGATGGCGTCCGTCTGTGGCGGCTGCCTGGCGATGATGGATGCCGGCGTGCCGCTGAAGGCGCACGTCGCCGGCGTCGCGATGGGCCTGATCAAGGAAGGCAACAAGTTCGCGGTGCTGACCGACATCCTCGGCGACGAGGATCACCTCGGCGACATGGACTTCAAGGTGGCCGGCTCCGCCAACGGCATCACCGCGCTGCAGATGGACATCAAGATCGAGGGCATCACCAGGGAGATCATGCAGGTCGCGCTGGCGCAGGCGAAGGAAGGCCGCATGCACATCCTGCAGAAGATGCAGGACGCGATCTCCGTGTCACGCGGCGAGCTGTCGGCGTTCGCTCCGCGCCTGATCAAGATGAAGATCAATCCCGAGAAGATCCGCGACGTCATCGGCAAGGGCGGCGCGGTGATCCGTGCGCTGACCGAGGAAACCGGCACGCAGATCGACATCGAGGATGACGGCACCGTCATCATCGCCAGCGTCGACCAGGAAAAGGGCAAGGAAGCCCAGCGCCGCATCCAGGAACTGACCGCGGAAGTCGAGGTCGGCAAGGTCTACGACGGCACGGTGCTGCGCCTGCTCGACTTCGGCGCGATCGTGCAGTTGCTGCCGGGCAAGGACGGCCTGCTGCACATCTCGCAGATCGCCAACGAGCGCGTCAACGCGGTGGCGGATTACCTGAAGGAAGGCCAGGCCGTGAAGGTCAAGGTGATCGAGGCAGACGAAAAAGGCCGCGTGAGGTTGTCGATGAAGGCGGTGGAAGGCAATGCCCCGGCCGCCCGGCAGCCCCAGGCTCAGCCACAACAAGAAGCCCCGCAACAGTCATAGCGATTTCCCGGCGGCGAGGGGCGCTTCGGCGCCCCTTTTGCTTTGGGCGAGGAGCACGGATGGTGAACTTGGACACGATGAGCGCAGTGGAGATCCGCCAGCCGGGCGGGCCGGAAGTGCTGCATCCCGTGGTGCGGGCGCGGCCGATTTGCGGACCCGGCGAAGCGCTGATTCGCGTGCAGGCGGCCGGAGTCAATCGCCCCGATGTCCTGCAGCGCAAGGGTGCGTACGCGCCACCGCCGGGAGCCTCCGATCTCCCGGGCCTGGAAATCGCGGGCACCGTCGAAGCCTGCGATGACGCAGGAGGCTGGTCCATCGGCGACCGAGTATGCGCACTGGTGGCAGGCGGTGGCTACGCGGAGTGGTGCGTAGCACCCACCGGCCAGTGCCTTCCGATCCCGCGTGGATTGAGCTTTGCGGAGGCCGCAGCGCTGCCCGAGACGTATTTCACGGTCTGGAGCAACGTGTTCGATCGCGCGGGCCTTGCGCCCGGCGAGTCCCTGCTCGTTCAGGGAGGCACCAGTGGCATCGGCGTGGCGGCCATACAGTTGGCAGCGGCGCTGGGCCACACGGTCTTCGCGACGGCAGGTTCCGACGAGAAGGCGCGTGCATGCGAAGCGCTGGGTGCCCGGCGGGGCATCAACTATCGGACCGAAGACTTCGCTGCGGTAGTCAAGGCCGAATCGGGCGGACGCGGAGTGGACGTGATCCTCGATATGGTCGCCGGTGATTACTTGCCGCGTGAGGTTGGCTGCCTGGCCGATGACGGCCGGCTGGCGATCATCGCGCTGCTCGGCGGAGCGCAAGCTCAGGTCGATATTTCGGCTGTGCTGCGGCGTCGACTGACTATCACCGGTTCGACATTGCGCCCGCGGTCGGCTGCATTCAAGGCCGCAATCGCCGTTCGCCTGCGCAGCGTGGTTTGGCCGCTAATCGAGGCGGGGCGCATCCGGCCGATGGTGCATGCGGTGTTTCCGCTGACGCAAGCCGCCGCGGCGCATTCTCTGATGGAGTCGAGCGCGCACATCGGCAAGATCGTGCTTGCCGTGGGCTCCGCATCGGAGGAGCGAGCATGAGCGATCCGGCTGCGCGCTTGGTCGGGACCTCTGCGCCGCTTACAATTACAAGCTTTGTCCGATCATGACCCGACGAACTTCCCTGGTTGCCGCGAACTGGAAGATGAACGGTTCGCGCGCCTCCGGCGCCGCATGGCTGGAGGCATTTGCGCCGCGCCGCCGCGCGTACGCGTGCGACGTGGTGGTGTGCGCGCCGGCGGTGTACCTCGCGGCACTCAGCGCCGCGGCTACAGGCAGTGGCATCGACATCGGTGCGCAGGATGTTTCGGACCGCGAACCGGGGGCATACACCGGTGATGTTGCGGCCGCGATGCTGATCGACATCGGGTGCCGTTGGGTGATCGTCGGACACTCGGAGCGTCGCCAACTGCATGGCGAAGATGACGGAACAGTGGCGGCCAAGGCGGAGGCCTCGCTCAAGGCAGGTCTGCGCCCGATCATCTGCATCGGCGAGACGCTCGCCGAGCGGGAGGCAGGCCGCACCCAGGCTGTCGTCGGGCGGCAACTCGATGCCGTGCTCGACCGTATTGGAGCGGTTGCGCTTGCCCGCGGTGCGCTTGCGTACGAGCCGGTGTGGGCCATTGGAACCGGGCGTACCGCCACTTCGGCGCAGGCGCAGGAGGTGCATTTCGAACTGCGTGCCCGCATCGCCGCGCGGGATCCTGAGAGTTCGGCCGCGCTGCGCATTCTTTACGGAGGCAGCGTGAAGTCCGCCAACGCGGCCGAGCTTTTCGCACAAACTGACATCGATGGCGGGCTCATCGGTGGCGCATCTCTCGTCGCCGGCGATTTCGCCGCCATCTGCGCGGCAGCCCGATAGCGGAACTGTTCGAATTACTGATAGAGGACTGAGATGAACTGGTTGACTACATTGCTGATCGTCGTGCAGGTGCTGTCTGCGATCGCGATCATCGTTCTTGTGCTGCTCCAGCACGGCAAAGGGGCGGACATGGGCGCGGCCTTCGGAGGCGGCGCCTCCGGCAGCCTGTTCGGCGCCACCGGATCAGCCAACTTCCTGTCACGCAGCACCGCGGCCGTGGCCACGGTGTTCTTCGTCGCGACACTCGCACTCGCCTATGTCGGTACTGCGGTGAAGCGACCGGCGACCGGTGGTGGTGGCGTGATGGACACGATGCCGGCACCCGCCAATACCGCGCCGAGAGACATTCCCGTACCTGCGGCGCCGCAAGGGACATCGCCTGCGCCGGCTCCGACCGGTGCCCCAGTGCCGGCCGACAACGCTGCGCCGGGCGGAACGCCGAAGCCTGCCGACATCCCGAAGTAAGCCGCTGTAGGTGCGAGTTCTCGCGGCCGTCGATGGTGCGCGCGGCTCGCGCACGACCGCGACGCGCAATCGAATCGAGTAGAATCGCGCGGGTTTTGCACCTTGCCGACGTGGTGGAATTGGTAGACACACCATCTTGAGGGGGTGGCGGCGAAAGCCGTGTGAGTTCGAGTCTCACCGTCGGCACCAGAGAGAGTTTCGCCTCCATGGCGTCCTCGATCGGCAGTGCAGCGTGGCGCGGACAGCGACCGTCTGCAGGTTTTTGTGGAGTATGAGCCGAGAGGCTGACTCACGTGAATCTCGACAGCTATCTTCCCGTCCTGCTCTTCATTCTGGTCGGCCTCGTGATCGGAGCGGCGCCGATGGCCATCGGCGCGCTGCTCGGTCCACACAAGCCGGACCCCGAAAAGCTTTCTCCCTACGAGTGCGGCTTCGAGGCGTTCGAGGATGCGCGCATGAAGTTCGACGTGCGCTATTACCTGGTCGCCATCCTCTTCATACTGTTCGACCTCGAGATCGCGTTCCTCTTTCCGTGGGCCGTCGTTCTTGGCGATCTTGGAGCGTGGAGCATCGGGTTCTGGGCCATGATGGCCTTCCTTGCAATCCTCACAGTCGGATTCATCTACGAGTGGAAGCGCGGCGCGCTCGACTGGGAATGACGTCACACTTCATTCATGCTGTGGTCGGAACTCGAGGTCGCAGCCACATCGTGGCAGCGGTTCGTCGGGATTGCTGATGGCGATCGAAGGGGTATTCAACGAAGGCTTCGTCACGACCAGCGTCGACAAGCTGGTCAACTGGTCGAAGACAGGCTCGATGTGGCCGATGACGTTCGGCCTGGCGTGCTGCGCGGTCGAAATGATGCATGCGGGCGCGGCCCGCTACGATCTCGACCGTTTCGGCATTTTCTTCCGCCCCAGTCCGCGCCAGTCCGACGTGATGATCGTCGCCGGAACGCTCTGCAACAAGATGGCGCCGGCGCTGCGCAAGGTCTACGACCAGATGGCCGAGCCGCGTTGGGTCATCAGTATGGGATCGTGTGCCAATGGGGGCGGCTATTACCACTACAGTTATTCGGTGGTGCGAGGTTGCGACCGCATCGTTCCCGTTGACGTCTACGTGCCGGGCTGTCCCCCGACCGCCGAGGCGTTGATCTACGGGATCATCCAGTTGCAGAACAAGATTCGCCGGACCAACACCATCGCGCGATGAGCCGCATCGAAACGCTGACGGGGGCGCTGCGGCAGGCACTCGGCGACAGACTGCAGGACGTGATCGTCGCGCTCGACGAGGTGACGGCCGTCATCCGCGGCCGCGATCAGCTCCATGTCGCACAAGTATTGCGCGACGACGCCGACCTGGGATTCGAGCAACTGATCGATCTTGCCGGCGTCGACTACTCGACCCATGGCGACGGAACATGGGACGGGCCGCGCTACGCAGTAGTCATGCACCTGCTGTCGGTCAGTCACAACTGGCGCGTCCGCGTGCGCAGCTACTGCGAAGACGATGAGTTCCCGTTGATCGCCTCCGTGGTGGGCGTGTGGAACTGCGCGAACTGGTACGAGCGCGAAGCCTTCGACCTCTACGGAATCATGTTCGAGGGGCATCCTGACCTGCGGCGCATCCTGACGGACTACGGTTTCGTCGGGCATCCGTTCCGGAAGGACTTCCCGATCTCCGGCTATGTTGAGATGCGCTACGACCCGGAGCAAAGGCGTGTGGTCTATCAGCCGGTATCGATCGAGCCGCGCGAGATCGTTCCGCGCGTGATACGCGAAGACAGCTACGGGCAGGGTCGCTAGGCGGACAAAAAGTGAAAACCAACTTTTGTTCGATTTGTGGTGAAAAACATCGCCGGCAAAGCCAGACGATGTTTTTGATGGCAAGGGCAACGCAACGGCAACAGGGCGTTGGCGTGCATGGCTGATATCAAGAGCTACACGCTGAATTTTGTTTCCGGCCGCCGCGCAGTGCGCGGCTTAACTTGCGCTGCGCGCACGTTAGCCTGCAACGAAATTCAAGGTGCAACTCGCGCGAGCGAGTGTGTCGCAGGCTGAGTGCCATGGCGGATATCAAGAATTACACCTTGAATTTTGGGCCGCAGCATCCGGCGGCTCACGGCGTGCTGCGCCTTGTGCTCGAGCTCGACGGCGAGGTGATCCAGCGTGCCGATCCGCACATCGGGCTCCTGCACCGCGCGACAGAAAAGCTCGCGGAGACTCGCACCTACCTGCAGTCGGTGCCGTACATGGACCGGCTCGACTACGTCTCGATGATGTGCAACGAGCACGCCTATGTGATGGCAATCGAGAAGCTGCTCGGGGTGGACGTGCCGGTGCGCGCGCAATACATCCGCGTGATGTTCGACGAGATCACGCGGCTGCTCAACCATCTGCTGTGGCTCGGGGCGCATGGTCTCGATGTCGGCGCTATGGCGGTGTTCCTGTACGCCTTCCGCGAACGCGAAGACCTGATGGACATCTACGAGGCGGTGTCGGGCGCGCGCATGCATGCGGCGTACTACCGTCCCGGCGGTGTCTACCGGGACCTGCCGGACGCCATGCCGCAGTTCAAGGCGAACAAGTTCCGCGGCGAGGCGGAAACGCGGCGGCTGAACCAGAATCGGCAGGGATCGCTGCTCGACTTCATCGAGGAGTTCACGCGCAAGTTCCCGAAGTACGTCGACGAGTACGAGACCTTGTTGACTGACAACCGGATCTGGAAGCAACGTCTGGTCGGAATTGGCGTCGTCTCGCCCGAGCGCGCGTTGCAGATGGGATTCACGGGGCCGATGCTGCGGGGTTCCGGCATCGAATGGGACCTGCGTCGCAAGCAGCCCTACGAGGTCTACGACCGCGTGCAGTTCGATATTCCGATCGGGCGCAATGGCGACAGCTACGACCGGTATCTCGTGCGGGTCGAGGAAATGCGTCAGAGCAATCGCATCATCCGCCAGTGCATTGACTGGTTGCGCACCAATCCGGGACCGGTGATGACGGACAACCACAAGGTTGCACCGCCGTCACGCGTCGAGATGAAATCCAACATGGAAGAGCTCATCCATCACTTCAAGCTCTTCACCGAAGGATTCCACGTTCCGCCCGGCGAGGCCTATGCGGCGGTCGAGCACCCGAAGGGCGAGTTCGGCATCTATCTGGTGTCGGACGGCGCGAACAAGCCGTATCGTCTCAAGATCCGCGCGCCAGGATTCGCGCACCTGCAGGCGCTCGACGAGATGGCCCGAGGCCACATGATCGCGGACGCGGTGGCAATCATCGGCACGCAGGACATCGTGTTTGGCGAGATCGATCGATGAGCGCCGTTCCCCGGACCCGGAGCCTGTTGTCCGCCGATGCCTTCCGGCGCATCGATCGCGAGATTGCGAAGTACCCGGCCGAGCACAAACAGTCGGCTGTCATGGCGGCTCTGGCGATCGCGCAGGACGAGCATGGCTGGCTGCCAGAGGAGGTCATTGCGGCGGTGGCCGACTACCTGGACATGACGCCGATAGCGGTTTTCGAGGTCGCGTCGTTCTACGGCATGTACAAGCTGCAGCCAGCCGGCCGCTGCAGGCTGACGATCTGCACGAACCTGCCATGCGCGCTGTCGGGCGCGAACCAGGCCGCGGAGCATCTGAAGCGGCGGCTCGGCATCGGATTCGGCGACTCGACCGCCGACGGTCAATTCACTTTAAAGGAGGGCGAGTGCCTGGGTGCGTGCGGCGATGCCCCGGTGCTGCTGGTCAACAACAAACGCATGGAAAGCTTCATGAGCAACGAGCGACTCGATGCGCTGCTCGACGAGTTGAAGCAGGTGAAATGATGGGCGCGACGCCGGGCAGCCCCAATCATGCGCGCGCCGCGTTGCGACGGGCGGAGGTCTGCAAATGAGCGCGCAGACCTGTTTCCACGGTCGTCACCTGCAGCCGGTCATCCTGGCGAATCTGGACGGTGACAACTGGCGCCTGAAGGACTACGAGCGTCGTGGCGGTTACACCGCGCTGCGCAAGATCGTCGAGGGCCACATGCCGCCCGATGCAGTCATCGCCGAACTGAAGAAGTCGGCGTTGCGCGGGCGCGGCGGTGCAGGCTTTCCGACCGGGCTCAAGTGGAGTTTCATGCCGCGGCAGTTTCCGGGGCAGAAGTATGTCGTCTGCAATTCGGATGAAGGCGAGCCGGGCACGTTCAAGGACCGCGACATCCTTCGCTACAACCCGCACATGGTCATCGAGGGCATGGCGATCGCCGGGTATGCGATGGGGGCCAGCGCAGGCTACAACTATATCCACGGCGAAATCTGGTCCGAGTACGAACGGTTCCAGGAGGCACTCGACGAGGCCTATGCCGCGGGATTCCTCGGCAAGAACATTCTCGGTTCCACGTTTGGCTTTGACCTCTACGCGTCGCACGGATTTGGCGCCTATATCTGCGGCGAGGAAACCGCATTGCTCGAATCGCTCGAGGGCAAAAAGGGCCAGCCGCGCTTCAAGCCGCCATTTCCGGCGAGCTACGGCCTGTACGGCAAGCCGACGACGATCAATAACACCGAAACCTTCGCTGCGGTGCCGTTCATCATCAACCAAGGTGCGGATGCGTTTCTGAATCTTGGCAAGCCCAATAATGGCGGTACGAAGATCTTCTCGGTGTCGGGCGATGTGACGTACCCCGGCAACTACGAGGTTCCGCTCGGCACGCCGTTCGCAAAACTGCTGGAGCTCGCCGGCGGCATGCGCGGTGGCCGGAAGATCAAGGCCGTCATCCCAGGCGGCTCGTCGATGCCCGTGGTTCCGGGCGACCTGATGATGACGACCGACATGGACTATGACTCGATCGCCAAGGCCGGATCGATGCTGGGCTCGGGCGCGGTCATCGTGATGGACGAGACGCGCTGCATGGTGCGCTCCCTCGAGCGTCTTTCCTACTTCTACTTTGAAGAAAGCTGTGGTCAGTGCACGCCGTGCCGCGAGGGCACGGGCTGGCTCTATCGCGTGGTGCACCGGATCGAGCACGGCGAGGGCCGCCTGGAGGATCTCGACCTCCTGAACTCGGTGGCAGACAACATCCAGGGCCGCACGATCTGCGCGCTCGGCGACGCCGCCGCGATGCCGGTGCGCGCGTTCATCAAGCATTTCCGCAACGAGTTCGAGCACCACATCGAACACAAGAACTGCCTGGTGCCTGAGTACGTATGACACCGACCTGCCACTTCGTGATTTTGTACAGCGGGCGGGCGCCCGGCCGCCCGAAGCCCGCCCGTCTAACTAGTCGGAGCGAGTGCACGTGCGATGCGCGCACGCGCATCGCGTGCACGAGCGACGCATGGTAGAAATTGAAATCGACGGCCGCAAGGTCGAGGTGCCTGAGGGAAGCATGGTGATGGAGGCGGCGAGCCGCCTCGGTATCTATGTGCCGCACTTTTGCTACCACAAGAAGCTGTCGATCGCCGCCAACTGCCGCATGTGCCTGGTCGAGGTCGAAAAGGCACCCAAGCCGCTGCCGGCCTGTGCGACGCCGGTCACGACCGGCATGATCGTCCGCACACATTCCGAACGCGCCAAGCAGGCCCAGAACTCCGTCATGGAGTTCCTTCTGATCAACCACCCGCTCGACTGCCCCATCTGCGATCAGGGCGGTGAGTGCCAGTTGCAGGATCTCGCGGTCGGCTATGGCGGTTCGGCGAGCCGCTATGCCGAGCCGAAGCGGGTCGTGTTCCACAAGAGCATGGGGCCACTCATCTCCGCCGAGGAGATGTCGCGCTGTATTCACTGCACGCGCTGTGTCCGGTTTGGACAGGAGATCGCCGGCGTCATGGAACTCGGCATGGCAGGACGTGGCGAGCACTCCGAGATCATGACCTTCGTCGGGAGTTCCGTGGACTCGGAACTGTCGGGCAACATGATCGACCTGTGCCCGGTTGGCGCGCTGACAAGCAAGCCGTTCCGCTACGAAGCGCGCGCCTGGGAACTGTCGCGCCGGCGATCCGTCAGCCCGCACGACTCGCTCGGCTCCAATCTGATCGTGCAGGTGAAGGACCAGCGTGTGCTGCGCGTTCTGCCGTTTGAAAACGAGGTGGTCAACGACTGCTGGCTGTCCGACCGCGATCGATTTTCTTATGAGGGGCTGCACGCTGCCGACCGGCTGCAGCGTCCGATGCTGAAGCAGGACGGCCAATGGTGCCAAGTCGACTGGCCCGATGCGCTCGAGTACGTGCGCCATGCGCTGTTGCACGTGAAGCGGCAACACGGAGCGGAAGCGATCGGCGCCCTGGCTGCGCCGTCGAGCACGCTGGAGGAACTGCATCTGCTCGCGAAGCTCATGCGAGGAATCGGGTCGGACAACATCGATCACCGCCTGCGGCAGTCCGATTTCAGTGGGGATGCCGCGGAGCAGGGGGTCCCGTGGCTGGGAATGCCCGTCAAGGACATCGATGCACTCGACCGCGTGGTGCTGGTGGGCTCCTTCCTGCGCAAGGATCACCCGCTGCTGTCGGCGCGCCTGCGGCATGCGACCAAGCACGGCTGCCGGCTTTCGGTGCTGCACGCCGCCGATGACGACCTGCTGATGCGCGTGACTCACAAGGTCATCGAGCGCCCAAGTGCGTGGGTGCGCGCCCTGGCCGAAATCGCAGTGGCAATCGCCGAGCTTCGTGGCTTGCCTGCGCCCGTCGCTGGCGTGGTGCCGGGCGATTCGGCGCGCGCGATCGCAGCGAGCCTGACTTCGGGTGAGCGCAAGGCTGTACTGCTCGGCAACGCCGCTATCCAGCATCCCGCCGCTGCGGCGCTACGGGCATGGGCGCAATGGATCGCCAAGGCCTGCGGTGCGACGCTCGGAGTGCTGACCGAGGCGGCGAACTCCGTCGGTGCGCAACTCGTCGGCGCGCGTCCGCTCACGGACGGACTCGATGCGCGCCGTATGCTGAAGCAGCCGCGCAAGGCCTATCTGCTCTGGAATCTCGAGCCCGAGTACGACACCGCCGATCCTGCGACCAGTGCCCGGGCACTGGCGCAAGCCGAGACCGTGATCGTGTTCTCGCCTTACCGCAACGGCGCGCTGGAATACGCGGACGCGATCCTTCCGATCGCACCATTCACCGAGACGGCCGGCACCTTCGTCAGCTGCGAAGGACGCGTGCAGAGCTTCAATGGTGCCGTCCGGCCGTTGGGCGAGGTGCGCCCGGGGTGGAAGGTACTGCGCGTGCTCGGCAACCTGCTCGAACTGGACGGTTTCGACTTCGAGACGTCCGAGGCAGTGCGCGCCGAGGCGCTGCTGTCGGAACCTGCGGCTCGTCTCTCGAATGCGACCGCCACGGTGCCCATGCTGTCGTCGGCAGGGGATGGCGGAATCGAGCGCCTCGCAGATGTTCCTATCTATTACAGCGATGCGATTGTGCGGCGATCGTCGCCCTTGCAGGCGACGGCCGATGCGCAGGCGCCGCGCGCGCGCGTCAATGCGCGTACCGCGGGTGGGCTGTCACTTGTCGAAGGCGACAAGGTGCGGGTGCGGCAGGGCGAAGGCAGCGCCCTGCTCGATCTGCAGATCGACGACCGCCTTGCGGACGGAGTGGTGCGTGTTGCAGCGGCACATGCTTCGACGGCCTTGCTGGGGTCGATGTTCGGCCCGGTCCGCCTGGAGCGTGCCTGATGGAGGCCCTGACCGCGTTCGGCAGCCAGACCCTCGGCATGGCGTGGCCGGTCGTGTGGTCGCTCGCGAAGATCGTGGCGATCGTCGTGCCGGTGCTGCTGATGGTGGCCTATCTCACTTACTGGGAGCGCAAGCTGATCGGCTGGATGCACATCCGCGTCGGTCCGAATCGCGTCGGCCCGATGGGGCTGCTGCAGCCGATCGCGGATGCCGTCAAGCTCATCTTCAAGGAAGTCATCACTCCGACGCAGGCCGATAAGTGGCTGTACTTCGCCGCACCGGTGATCGTGATCATGCCCGCGCTGGCGGCGTGGGCCGTGATTCCATTCGCGCCGGGCATGGTGCTCGCGAACGTCAACGCCGGCCTGCTGTATGTCATGGCGATCACTTCGGTGGGTGTCTACGGAGTGATCGTCGCCGGCTGGGCCTCGAACTCGAAGTATTCGTTCCTTGGCGCGATGCGGGCCTCGGCGCAGATGGTGAGTTACGAACTCGCGATGGGCTTCGTGCTGGTCACCGTGCTGCTGGTGGCCGGCACGCTCAACATGACCGGCATCGTCGAGCGTCAGAACACAGGCATATTTGCCGATCGCGGCCTCGCGATCCTGTCGTGGAACTGGCTGCCTCTGTTGCCACTGTTCGTCATCTATGTGGTGTCCAGCATCGCGGAGACGAATCGTCACCCGTTCGACGTGGTCGAAGGCGAATCGGAGATCGTGGCTGGGCACATGGTCGAGTACTCGGGCATGACGTTCGCGATCTTCTTCCTGGGCGAGTACGCGAACATGATCCTGCTGTCGATGATGGCGACGATCATGTTCCTCGGCGGCTGGGCTGCGCCCGTGGACCTCGGTCGCCTGTTCGGTGTCGAGCTTCCGGCATGGATGGACGCGCTGTCGGGCTGGTTCTGGCTGTTCGCGAAGGTCTTCTTCGTCGTATCGCTCTACATCTGGTTCCGCGCTTCGTTCCCGCGCTATCGCTACGACCAGATCATGCGGCTCGGCTGGAAGGTGTTCATTCCGATCACGCTGGCCTGGCTGGTGGTCGTCGCGGTCTGGATGCAGACTCCGTGGAACATCTGGAAGTGAGCTGACGATGGGTGCCATCCGGGAATTCTTCGACAGCCTGCTCCTGAAGGAACTGGTCAAGGGCCTGGCTCTGACCGGACGCTATGCGTTCGCGCGCAAGATCACGATTCAATATCCGGAAGAGAAGACGCCGCTCAGCCCTCGTTTCCGCGGGTTGCACGCGCTGCGCCGCTACCCGAACGGAGAGGAACGCTGCATAGCTTGCAAGCTGTGTGAGGCGGTCTGTCCGGCACTGGCCATCACGATCGAATCGGAACAGCGCGACGACGGCACACGGCGAACGACGCGCTACGACATCGATCTCACCAAGTGCATCTTCTGCGGTTTCTGCGAAGAGAGTTGCCCGGTGGACTCGATCGTCGAGACCGACATGCTGGAGTATCACGGTGAAAAGCGCGGTGACCTTTACTACACGAAGCCGATGCTGCTCGCCATCGGGGACCGATTCGAGCAGCAGATCGCGGCCAACCGCGCTTCGGACGCGAAGTTCCGCTAATCGGGCCGACCTTACACACTGCCACCGATGAATGCGCAAACCGTCCTCTTCCTGATCTTCTCCGGCGTCATGCTGCTGGCGGCGCTGCGCGTGATCACGGCCCGCAACCCGGTGCACGCCGTGCTGTTTCTCGTGCTCGCCTTCTTTTCGGCTGCATGTCTCTGGATGCTGCTGCAGGCCGAGTTCCTTGCGATTGCGCTGGTACTGGTCTACGTCGGCGCGGTAATGGTGCTGTTTCTCTTTGTCGTCATGATGCTGGACATCAACATTGACCGGCTGCGGCAAGGACTGTGGAAGCACCTGTGGACCGGTGGCGTCGTGGCCGTTCTCATCGTGCTGCAGATGTGGCTGGTGCTTTCGCAGCCGCGCTGGAACAGCCTGACCGAACCCGGGCCCGGTATCGCCAATGTCAATAATATCAAAGCGCTGGGGCGACTGACGTTCACGGAATACGTGTTTCCGCTGCAGATAGCGGGTGCATTGCTGCTGGTGGCCATCATCGCGGCGATCTCGCTGACGCTGCGCGGACGCAAGGACACCAAGCGACAGGATCCTTCGCAGCAGGTGAAGGTACGGAGTCGCGACCGTGTGCGCCTGATCGACATGCCGAGCGACGAAGGGGCGCGCCAGACCCGCAAGGGCTGAGCTGCCGAGAAGAACCAATAACGAGCGGAGGGCGGGTGGTTTCGCTGTCGTGGTATCTGGGAGTGGGGGCGCTGCTGTTCGCGATCAGCGTGATCGGCATTTTCCTCAACCGTCGGAATCTGATCGTGCTGCTGATGGCGATCGAACTGATGCTGCTCGCCGTGAACATCAACTTCGTCGCCTTCTCGCACTATCTCGGCGACTACCACGGGCCAGGTGTTCGTCTTCTTCATCCTCACGGTGGCGGCCGCCGAGTCAGCGATCGGACTTGCCTTGCTCGTCATCCTGTTCCGGAATCTCTCGACCATCAACGTCGAGGAACTCGACTCGCTGAAGGGCTGAAGCCAGATGACCCCGATGCAGAAGATCTACCTGCTGGTCGTGCTGGCGCCACTCGTGGGCGCATTGGTCGCCGGATTCGGCGGGCGGCTTGTCGGCCGGGCGGGCGCGCACACGGTCACTATCGCCGGCGTGCTGGTCTCGACCATCGCGCTCATTCGTCATCCTCAGCGACGTCCTGAAGGGTAACGGCTTTGACGGAACGATCTACACATGGGCAGTCGTCAGCGGCCTGAAGCTCGAGGTGGGTTTCCTGATCGACCCGCTGACGGCGATGATGATGGTGGTCGTGACCTTCGTGTCGCTGATGGTCCACATCTACACGATCGGCTACATGGCCGACGACCCGGGCTACCAGCGCTTCTTCGCCTACATCTCGCTCTTCACCTTCAGCATGCTGATGCTGGTGATGAGCAACAACTTCCTGCAGCTGTTCTTCGGTTGGGAGGCGGTAGGGCTGGTGTCGTACCTGCTGATCGGCTTCTGGTTCAAACGACCGACCGCTATCTACGCGAACCTGAAGGCGTTCCTGGTCAACCGGGTTGGCGATTTCGGCTTTCATGCTGGGCATCGGGCTCGTCTTCGCGTACTTCGGCATCGCTGCATTACGCCGAGGTATTTTAGGCCGCGCCCGCGATGGCCGGGACGATGATCGAACTGCTGCCCGGCACGCCCTGGATGATGCTGATCGGTGATCTGCATCTGTCTCTTCATCGGCGCCATGGGCAAGAGCGCGCAGTTCCCGCTGCACGTGTGGCTGCCCGATTCGATGGAGGGCCCGACGCCGATCTCGGCGCTGATCCACGCGGCGACGATGGTCACCGCCGGCATCTTCATGGTCGCGCGCATGTCGCCGCTGTTCGAGCTGTCGGATGCCGCGCTGTCGTTCGTCATCGTCATCGGGGCGATCACGGCGTTCTTCATGGGGCTGCTCGGCATCGTGCAGAACGATATCAAGCGCGTTGTCGCGTACTCGACGCTGTCGCAGCTGGGCTACATGACGGTCGCTCTAGGCGCGTCCGCGTATTCGGTGGCGATCTTCCACCTGATGACGCACGCGTTCTTCAAGGCGCTGCTCTTCCTGCTGCCGGCTCAGTGATCATCGGCCTGCACCATGAGCAGGACATCCGCAAGATGGGCGGCTTGTGGAAGAAGATGCCGGTCACCTGGATCACGGCGCTGATCGGCTCGCTCGCCCTGATCGGAACGCCGTTCTTCTCGGGCTTCTACTCGAAGGACTCGATCATCCTGGCGGCGCAGGCGCTCGGCACACCGGGTCAGTCGGGAGCGACGATCGCGTACTGGGCGGTGCTGATGCGGCGTGTTCGTCACTGCGTTCTACTCGTTCCGCATGTTTTTCCTGGTGTTTCATGGCAAGCCGCGCTGGCAGCATCGGATGCCGGGCATGGCATGCACGATCGACCATGGCGGGCACCATGACGAGCATCACGGCGAGCCGCACGAATCGCCGGCTGTGGTCACTGTGCCGCTGGTGCTGCTCGCGATCCCGTCGGTCGTCATCGGGCTTTGCAACGATCGACGCACTGCTCTTTGGGGGTTTTTTCGGAAACTCGATCTTCGTCGACGCCGCGCGGCATCCGGCGATGAAGGAACTCGCGGAAGAATTCCATGGCGCCACCGCGATGGCGCTGCATGGACTGACGGCGGCGCCGTTCTGGCTGGTCGTCGCCGGCGTGGGCCTGGCCGCGTTCCTCTACCTCAGGCGTCCCGACCTGCCGGAGTCGCTCGCCAGGCGCTTCGGCGGGCTCTATCGGTTGCTGGATAACAAGTACTACCTCGATCGCTTCAATGAGATCTTCTTCGCCGGCGGCGCACGCCTGCTGGGCCGGGGCCTGTGGAAGGGCGGCGACGTCGCGCTGATCGACGGGCTCGCGGTCAATGGCAGCGCGCGCGTCGTCGGCTGGGTCGCGGCCGTGTCGCGCTTGCTGCAGTCCGGCTACATCTATCACTACGCCTTCGGAATGATCATCGGCCTGTTGGCCATGGTGACTGTGTTCGTCACCTTCGGCCGCTAGGGCGCTGCAGGACAAGAAGAACAATGCAAACTGCAACACCGTGGCTCAGCCTGGCGATCTGGATTCCGATCGCCTTCGGCATCGCCATCCTGGCGGCGGGCCGCGACCGCAACGCGAACGTCGTCCGCACCGTCGCACTGGTGGAAGCCTGCTCGGGCTGCTGGTGACCATGCCGCTGTATTCGGGCTTCGACGCTGCCAGCGCGGACCTGCAGTTCGTCGAGAAGGCGGCCTGGATCGAGCGCTTCAACGCTCACTACCACCTTGGCATCGACGGACTGTCGGTGCTGGTTCGTCCTGCTGACCGCATTCATCACTGTCATCGTCGTGCTCGCCGGCTGGGAGGTGATCGAGGATCGCATCGCGCAGTACTACGCGGCCTTCCTGATCCTGTCCGGCCTGATGGTCGGTGTGTTCACGGCCGTCGACGGACTGCTGTTCTATGTCTTCTTCGAGGCGACTCTGATCCCGATGTACATCATCATCGGCGTCTGGGGCGGGCCGAACCGCGTCTATGCAGCGATCAAGTTCTTCCTGTACACGCTGCTCGGCTCGCTGCTGTTGCTGGTGGCGTTGGTCTATCTCTACTACGCGTCGGGCGGCAAGTTCGGCATCTTCGACTGGCATGCGACCGGCCTGGGCATGACGCGCGCAGATGCTGCTATTCCTCGCTTTCCTGATGGCGTTTGCAGTGAAGGTGCCGATGTGGCCGGTGCATACGTGGCTGCCGGATGCCCACGTCGAAGCACCGACCGGCGGCTCGATCGTGCTGGCGGCGATCATGCTGAAGCTCGGCGCCTATGGCTTCCTGCGCCTTTCTCTGCCGATCGCGCCCGATGCTTCGCATGAGCTCGCCGGCTTCATGATCACGCTGTCGCTGATCGCTGTCGTCTACATCGGCCTGGTCGCCCTGGTGCAGACCGACATGAAGAAGCTGGTGGCGTACTCGTCCATCGCCCACATGGGGTTCGTGACGCTCGGATTCTTCATCTTCAACGCGATCGGTGTCGCCGGCGGGATCGTGCAGATGATCTCGCACGGTTTCGTGTCGGGTGCGATGTTCTTCTGCATCGGCGTCATGTATGACCGGATGCACAGTCGCAATATCGCCGACTATGGCGGCGTGGTGAACACGATGCCGAATGTTTGCCGCGTTCTTCATGCTGTTCGCGATGGCCAACTCGGGCCTGCCGGCCACCAGCGGATTCGTCGGCGAGTTCATGGTCATTCTCGGCGCCGTCAAGTTCGACTTCTGGATCGGGCTCGTCGCCGGGACCACGCTGGTCTTCGGCGCGGCCTATTCGCTCTGGATGTACAAGCGCGTGGTGTTCGGGGAGGTCGCCAACCGGAATGTGGCGGAGCTCGTCGACGTGAACGCCCGCGAACTGCTGATTCTTGTCCTGCTGGCCGCGGCGGTCATGTGGATGGGCCTGTATCCGAAGCCGGTGACCGACCTGATGGACGCTTCGGTCACGCAACCTCCTCAAGCACGTGGCCGAATCGAAACTGCCGGCCGGCGTCGCGATCCGATAGGCGCTGCGCATGCAACCCCTGAATTCCCTCGCCGCCCTGCCCGAGATCGTGCTGCTGGTCGCCGCGTGCGCGCTGCTGGTCGCCGACCTTTTCGTTCCCGACGCACGCCGCAACATCACCTACGTGCTGACGCTCGGCATCCTGACCCTGGTCGGGGCGCTGAGCTGGTTCTTCCTGTCGGCCGGATCGTCACCTACGCGTTCGGCGGCATGTATGTCACCGATCCGATGGCGACCTGCTGAAGCTGGTCGCCATCGTCGCCGTGGCGACGGTGCTCGTCTATTCGCAGTCGTATGCGCGGGACCGCGGCGTCTGGAAGGGCGAGCTCTTCACGCTGTCGCTGTTTGCGCTGCTCGGGATCATGCTGATGATCTCGGCGAACAACCTGCTGGTCATCTACCTCGGCCTCGAGCTGCAGGCGCTGTCGCTGTACGCGCTGGTCGCGCTGCGGCGCGACGATGCCGTCTCGAGCGAAGCGGCGATGAAGTATTTCGTCCTCGGGGCGCTGGCCTCGGGCTTCCTGCTCTACGGCATGAGCATGCTCTACGGTGCCAGCGGAACGCTGGACATCAACGAACTCGCCGACCGCATCGTCACCGGCCATGTCGCCAGCCGGATCTCGCTGGTGTTCGGCACGTGTTCATCGTGGCCGGGCTCGCATTCAAGTTCGGTGCGGTGCCGTTCCACATGTGGGTGCCTGACGTGTACCAGGGCGCGCCGACCCGGTGACGATGCTGATCGGCTCGGCGTCCGAAGCTTGCAGTGTTCGCGGTCGGCGTTCCGCATCCTGGTCGAAGGCCTGCTGCCGATCGCGGTCGACTGGCAGCGCATGCTCATCGTGCTGGCGGTGGCCTCACTGGTGCTTGGCAACCTCACGGCGATCGCGCAGAGCAACCTGAAGCGCATGCTGGCGTACTCGACGATCGCGCAGATGGGCTTCGTGCTGCTGGCGATGCTGTCGGCGTGATCGGCGGCAACGCGCTGCCACGGTCAACTCCTACAGCGCGGCGATGTTCTACGTGATCACCTACGCGCTCACGACGCTCGGCACCTTCGGCATTATTCTACTGCTTTCCGCTAAGGGTTCGAGGCCGAGGAGATTGCCGATCTGAAGGGCCTGAACCGCCGCAGCCCGTGGTACGCGTTCGTGATGCTGCTGCTGATGTTCTCGCTTGCCGGCATACCGCCGACGGTCGGGTTCTACGCCAAGCTTGTCGTCCTGCAGGCGCTGCTGGGCGACGGACTTCAGGGCGGCATGATCTGGCTGGCGGTCATCGCCGTCATGTTCTCGCTGGTCGGCGCGTTCTACTACCTGCGCGTCGTCAAGATCATGTACTTCGACGAGCCGCCGGTCGGGCGCGCCCGCGCCCATTGCGGCCACTGCCGACATGCGCGTGGCGCTGTCGATCAATGGTGCCCTGATTCTGGTGCTGGGCATCCTGCCGCAGTACCTGCTCAAGCTCTGCACCGATGCCATGGTGCGCACGCTCGGTGGGTGATCCGGTTCGCCGCGGGCCATGATGGACGACGATCCGCTGGCCGAACATACGCTCGACAGCCGGTCGGTTTCGAGGGCGTCTTTCTGCAGCGTATTCGTCGATACGGTCCGCGCGCCGGACGGCCATGACCAAGCGCGAGTATCTGCGCCATCCCGGCGCGGTCATGATGATTCCGCTGCTCGATGACGGGCAGGTCATTCTCGAGCGACAGTTCCGCTATCCGCTTGCGGCGGAGTTTCATCGAGTTCCCGGCCGGTAAGCTCGAACCCGGCGAGGGCGTGCTTGCCTGCGCGCAGCGCGAATTGCTGTGAGGAAACCGGCTACGTCGCCACGGATGGACCTATTTGGGCGCGTTTTCACAACGCGATCGGCTACAGCGACGAGAAGATCGAGGTCTACCTGGCGCGCGGACTGAGCCACGTCGGCGCAGGGACCGATGCGGGCGAAGTGCTCGAGATCTTCACTGCGCCCTGGCGGGAAGTGCTCGACTGGGTGCGCGACGGCACGGTGACCGACGTGAAGACGATCGTCGGGCCTACTGGCTCGAGCGTTTCCTGGCCGGCGACTGGAACCGCGCGCCTGCCTGAGTCATGCGGGCGCCGTGCGGTTCAGCATGCCCGCATTGCCGACTCGAGATCGGCGATCAGATCTTCCTCGTGCTCGAGGCCGATCGACATCCGGATCAACCCTTCGCTGACACCGACCTGATCGCGTACCTCCGCGGGCAACCCCGAATGCGTCGTCGATGCCGGGTGGCAGATGAGTGACTCGGTGCCGCCGAGGCTGACCGCTGACTTGAACAGCGTCAATGCGTTGATGAAGCGAAACGCCATGTCCCGTCCGCCGTCCAGCACGAAGCTGAAAGTCGAACCCGCCCCATGGCACTGCCGCCGGTACACACGCTGGTAAGCCTCGTCGGCGATCAGCTGAGGGTGCAGCACCTTCACCTTGCGTACGGGGTTTTCCGCCAGCCAGTGAGCGACACGGCTTCCCGTCGCTGCCGCGCGCCGCATGCGCAGCACCAGGGTTTCCATCGAGCGCGCGATCATCCAGGACGAGTGCGGATCGAGCTGCGAGCCGAACGCCCCGCGTAGCAGCCGCAGCCTGCGTACCAGATCCTTGCGCCCGGTCACGCCGCCCGCAACCAGGTCGCTGTGTCCGCCGACGTACTTGGTCAACGAATAGATCGACAGGTCGATCCCCTCGCGGATCGGGTGCTGGAAGATCGGCCCGAGCATCGTGTTGTCGCATGCCGAGACCGGGCGGTAGCCGTGCTTGCGCTCGAACGCGTCGATGGTCGCTTTTACCGCCGGCAGGTCGATCAGTGCGTTGGTCGGGTTGGCCGGTGTCTCGACGTAGAACAGGCCGACGCGGCCGCGTGCCGCGGCCGCCTCGAGCGCGGATGCCATCTGGTCCGGCGACAGGCCGTCGCTGAAAGGTTGTCCGCCGATGCCCCATTCGGGCAGGATCTTGCGGATCAGCGTCTCGGTGCCGCCATAAAGTGGCGTCGAGTGCACGATCTGGTCGCCCGGGCGCAGGAAGGTCAGCAGAACGGTGCCGATGGCGGCCATGCCGCTCGACGTCACGATCGCGTCCTCGGCACCGTCGAGCAGCGCGAGCCGGTCCTCGACGATTTCCAGGTTCGGATGGTTGAATCGGCTGTAGACGAGTCCGGCCCCGGTGTCGTCCGGCGCCGGCTTGCGGCCCGCAACCACGTCGAAGAACGCCGCGCCGTCCTCCGCCGTCTTGAAGGCGAAGGTCGAGGTCAGGAACACCGGCGGCTTGACGGCTCCCTCGGACAGGAACGGGTCGTAGCCGTACGACATCATCTGCGTCTCCGGGTGTAGTTCCCGGTCGCTGATCGCCTTCTTGTGATAACTGGAGTAGGACATCGCTGTCTCCGTGCGCGGATGCGCTGACATGGCAATCGTGGTCCAACTGCCGCTGCGCTTCAAGTGAAAGCGAGGGAGAGCTATCGACCTGCCCGCCGGACTGTCCTGCACAAGTCAGCGCGTTAATGAGGGGTGGTCCCCGACGCCGGGGCCGGCAACGGCCAACACAGTGCGACCGAACGCCGCTCGACCGTGTGTCGGCGCGGTAACTCTACGGCGTCACGTTGAAGTAACCGCTGAGGGATCCATCCGGGTTGAAAACGTTGAACCTATCGTTGGCACGGCGGACGGTAAAGCAACGCTCCTGGCCGGCGCGTATCGTCTTCCAGGTGGTGCAGTAGCCCTGCTCCGAGATTCGCCAGGTGCCAGTGTCGTTCGTAGCCCCCGCGGAGATCGAGGCTGTTCCATCGGCGGCAAGGACCAATCTGGCCGGGGCGCCGGCCGCCGTCGCTCCCAACATTGGCTTGCCGACCCACGTCTCCTTGATGAACTGCGGCGCGACCGCCTGTTCCTGACTGTCGGCCGTACCTGCAAAAGTCAGTACCGTGTACAGAACGACCGGAACCAGCGTGCGCATGTTTCCCTCACTGAAGTTTCTGATGATTGAAGTGTTCCAGAGAGCTTGGCGGTGCGAGTCTGTCTGTCCAGTGTACGTTTGCGCGTGCGGGCGCCTCGGGCAAGCCGTTCGTTCAGGCGCGGAGGGGTATCACGGTGCAGCCCCCGCGGTGGTGTTCGCGCGGTAACGACCGGCTCGGCCGACCGCCACGCCTACATGTTCACGTAGTTCGGACCGCCGCCGCCCTCCGGCACGACCCAGACGATGTTCTGCGTCGGGTCCTTGATGTCGCAGGTCTTGCAGTGCACGCAGTTCTGGAAATTGATCTGCAGCTTGTCGGACCCGTCAGCGCTCTTCACGAACTCGTAGACACCCGCGGGGCAATAGCGCTGCTCCGGCCCGGCGTAGGTGGCGAGGTTGACCTGCACCGGCACCGTCGCCTGCTTCAGGGTCAGATGCGCCGGCTGGTTTTCCTCGTGGTTCGTATTCGAGAGAAACACCGACGTGAGCTTGTCGAACGTGATGCGGTTGTCAGGCTTCGGATAGTCGATCGGAGAGCACTCGGCAGCTGGCCTCAGCTTCTCGTGATCGGCCTTGCTCCGGTGCAGCGTCCACGGCGCCTTGCCACGGAAGACGATCTGGTCCACGCCCCACAGCATCGCACCGGTGACCAGTCCCTTGTCCAGATAGGGCTTGAAGTTGCGTGCTCGGTACAGCTCGTCGTGCAGCCAGCTGGCTTCGAACGCGGTCGGGTAAGCGCCTAATTCGTCGCGGCTCCGTCCGGCCGCGACCGCGTCGAACGCGGCATCGGCAGCCAACATGCCGGTCTTGATCGCGGCGTGCGAGCCCTTGATCCGCGGTGCGTTCAGGAATCCGGCGTCGCAGCCGAGCAGCGCGCCACCCGGAAAGACCAGCTTGGGCAGGCTCTGCAGTCCGCTCGCGTTGATGGCGCGTGCGCCGTAGGCGATGCGCTTGCCGCCTTCGAGGAAGGCGCGGATCGTCGGGTGCGTCTTGTAACGCTGGAACTCCTGGAACGGCTCCAGGTAGGGATTGGTGTACCCCAGTCCGACCACGAGGCCGATTGAAACCAGGTTGTTGTCGAAGTGATAGACGAATCCGCCGCCGTACGTCGAACTGTCGAGTGGCCAGCCCGCGCTATGGACGACCAGCCCTGCCTGGAACTTCGACGGCTCGATCTCCCAGACTTCCTTGATGCCGATGCCCCAGGTCTGCGGATCGCGGCCATCGAGCAGCTTGAAGCGCTCGATGACCTGCTTGCCGAGATGGCCGCGCGCACCTTCGGCGAACAACGTGTACTTGCCGATCAGCTCCACGCCCGGCTGGAAATTCCCCGTCGGCTCGCCATCCTTGCCGATGCCCATGTTGCCCGTCGCCACGCCGCGCACCGCACCAGCGTCGTCGTACAGCACTTCGGCGGCCGCGAATCCGGGAAAGATCTCGACACCGAGCGCTTCGGCCTGCTGGCCCAGCCAGCGCACGACGTTGCCCAGGCTCACTACGTAGTACCCGTCGTTGATGAAGCACTCGGGCAGCAGCCAGTGCGGGTTGTAGATCGCCTTCGTCTCGGTCAGGATATAAAAGCGATCCTCGCTGACCGGGGTATTGAGCGGCGCGCCGAGTTCCTTCCAGTTCGGAAACAGTTCGTTCAGCGCAATCGGGTCCATCACGGCGCCCGACAGGATGTGCGCCCCGATCTCCGAGCCTTTCTCCAGCACGCAGACCGAGAGCTCGCCGCCCCGTTCGGCAGCCAGCTGCTTGAGCCGGATCGCAGCGGCGAGGCCGGCCGGTCCGCCTCCGACCACGACCACGTCGTACTCCATCGCCTCGCGCTCGATCGCCTGCGGCTCAGTCATCGCGCCCTCGCCTAGAAAGTTGCGTCAAGACATGGATTGTCGCGGAGATCGCCCAGTGGCCGCAATCGACTGTGCGATCATCTCCGCGAACCACGCAGGGGCCGGAAATGAGAACCAACCTGAAGGAAAAGGTCGCGCTGGTGACAGGGGCGAGCAGCGGGCTGGGTGCCCGATTCGCCCGCGTTCTGGCTGCCAACGGCGCATTGACGGTCCTGGCGGCGCGCCGCGTGGAGCGACTGAAGGATCTGCGGGCAGAAATCGAAGCGGCGGGCGGTGCCGCCCACGTCGTCGCGCTCGACGTCACTGACCACGAATCGATCCGGGCCGCCGTGGCGCAGACCGAGTCCGAGGTCGGGCCGATCGACATCCTCATCAACAACTCCGGCGTCTCGACAACGCAGCGCCTGGTCGACGTGACACCGGCGGACTTCGACTACATCGTCGGCACAAATGTGAAGGGTGCGTTTTTCATGGCGCAGGAGGTCGCGCAGCGCATGATTGCGCGCGGCAAGGCCCAGTCGGATTTCCGTGGCCGCATCGTGAATATCGCGTCGGTCGCAGGTCTGCGCGTCCTGCCGCAAATCGGCCTGTATTGCATGAGCAAGGCCGCCATGGTCCATTTGACCAAGGCGCAGGCACTCGAATGGGGGCGCTTCGGCATCAACGTCAATGCACTCTGCCCCGGCTACATCCGCACGGAAATCAACGACGCCTACTGGGAGACCGAGGGCGGCCACAAGCTGATGCAGATGCTTCCGCGCAAGCGCGTCGGCGGCGTCGAAGATCTGGACGGGGTGCTGCTGCTGCTTGTCGCCGACGAGTCGCAGTTCATCAACGGTGCCGTCATTGCGGCGGATGACGGAATGTCGGTGACGTGACCGTCGGTCGCGTTGCAACCGGGGCAGTACGGCGGCCGGGAGGGCGGATCAGGTCGTGAGGGAATTCGTCGTCAACATACCGCTGCGCTGGGGTGACATGGATGCGATGTCACACCTGAACAACGTCATGTACTTCCGCTTGATGGAAGAGGCGCGCATCCAGTGGTTCCAGGAGTTCGGATTTCCGACACTGCCAACTGCGCGAGGCGCCGATCCTGGCGCATGTTTCGTGCGACTTCGTGCGCGCGATGACGTATCCCGGCACGGCGGTTGTGCGGCAGATCGTCACGCGGGTCGGACGATCGAGCGTCGAGATGTCGCTCTCGCATCGAGAAGGCAGGCGAACCCGGCGTGACTTACGCGACCGGGCGCTCCGTGATCGTCTGGTATGACTACTCGGAAGGCAAGTCCAAGCCTTGGCCGGAAGCAATCCGCGAGACGATCACTTAAACTTCACCGGATCAGGCAGCGGAGGAATCGATGAAAAAGGTTTTTGCGTCGGCCGCGGCGGCGTTGGCCGGCGTGGTCAAGGACAACCAGACGGTCGCCGTGGGAGGTTTCGGTCTCTGCGGCATCCCCGAGGCGCTGATCACGGCCTTGCGCGACAGTGGCGTTAAGGGCCTGACGTGCGTCAGCAACAACGCCGGTGTCGATGGATTCGGGCTCGGCCTCCTGCTCGCCACGCGGCAGATCCGCAAGATGATCTCCTCGTATGTCGGCGAGAACAAGGAATTCGAGCGGCAGTACCTCGCCGGCGAACTCGAGCTCGAGTTCACGCCGCAGGGAACCCTGGCAGAGCGCATGCGGGCCGGTGGTGCCGGGATACCGGCGTTCTATACGCGGACCGGCGTGGGCACGATCGTCGCCGAAGGCAAGCCGCTGCAGGCGTTCGACGGTGCGTGGGGTGGCAAGGAGTACGTCATGGAGCGGGGGATCCGCGCGGACGTGTCGCTGGTGAAGGCGTGGAAGGCGGACCACCAGGGCAACCTCGTCTATCGCAAGACGTCGCGAAATTTCAACCCGGTGGTCGCCATGTGCGGCAAGGTGACCATCGCAGAGGTCGAGGAGATCGTCGAGAACGGCGCGCTCGATCCCGATAACGTGCATACACCCGGGATCTTCGTGAAGCGAGTGGTGCTCAACAAGACACCGGAAAAGCGCATCGAGCAGCGCACTGTTCGGCAGAAATAGGAGAGGCCCATGCCCTGGAATCGTGAAGAGATGGCCGCGCGCGCGGCCAAGGAGCTGCAGGACGGCTTCTACGTCAATCTCGGTATCGGATTGCCGACGCTGGTGGCCAATTACATCCCGGCCGGCATGGACGTGATGCTGCAGTCCGAAAACGGACTGCTCGGCATTGGCCCGTTCCCGCTCGAAAGTGAAGTCGATGCCGACCTCATCAACGCCGGCAAGCAGCTGGTCACGGCGCTGCCCGGGTCGAGCTTCTTCTCGAGCGCGGACTCGTTCGCGATGATCCGTGGCGGACACATCGACCTGGCGATACTCGGCGCGATGCAGGTCAGCGAGAAAGGCGACCTGGCGAACTGGATGATTCCAGGCAAGCTCGTCAAGGGCATGGGCGGAGCGATGGACCTCGTGTCGGGCGTCGAGCGCGTCATTGTGCTGATGGAGCACTGCGCCAAGAACGGCGAACACAAGATCCTGCAGAGCTGCACGCTGCCGCTGACGGGACGCGGCGTGGTCAACCGCATCGTCACCGACCTCGGAGTGTTCGATGTCGCGCCGCGACGGTCTCATGGCGGTCGAACTGGCGCCGGGGGTGACCGCCGAGGAAGTGCGCATCAAGACCGGCTGCCACGTTCACCTGTCGCGGCTCGCGGCGACGGCCTGAGCGTCGTCTACGACGAGACGACGATGAGCGCCGGGCACGCCGGCCACTCGCCGCTCGGCGCGCACGAACGCGGCGACAGCCGCTACACGCACCAGTCGCGGCGCGCACCCGAGCGCGCGTCCCCTCGCCATTGCGGTCGGTCTCACGCTGGGCTACGCGCTGGTCGAGGTGATCGGCGGCCTGTGGGCCGGGTCGCTGGCGCTGCTGGCCGATGCCGGGCACATGGCCACCGATTCCGCGGCGCTGCTGTTCGCGCTCGCAGCCAACTACATCGCGCGGCGGCCGGTTTCGGACCGCCACTCCTTCGGCCTGGCGCGTGTCGAGGTGATCGCGGCCTTCGTCAACGCCATCGCGATGCTCGCAGTCGTGGCGTGGATCTTCTACGAAGCCATCGACCGCCTCGACCATCCCGTGCCAGTCAAGGGGCTCGGGGTGTTCGCCATCGCCGGCATTGGCCTGCTCGTCAACATTGCGGTGGCATGGAGCCTTTCGCGCGACCGAGAGAACGTCAACACCCGCGCCGCGTTGGTTCACGTCATGGGCGATCTGCTGGGTTCGGTCGCTGCCATCGTGGCCGGCCTCGTCATCTACTTCGGCGGGCCCGTCATGTCGGATCCGCTGCTGTCGATGTTCGTGGCGGCCTTGATCCTGCGCTCGACCTTCGGCGTGCTGCGCGAGACAACGCTGGTGCTGCTCGACAGCGTGCCGGAGAACGTCGACTACGCCACCGTGGGCCGCGCACTGGCTTCGGTGCCGGGCATCGTGTCGGTGCATGACCTGCACGTGTGGTCGATGGTGCCGGGCAGGTCGGCACTGTCGGCGCATGTGCTCGTCGACGACATCGAACGCTGGCCCGTGGTGCTGCACCAGGCGCGCCGGTCCTGCTGGCGCGAGTTCGGAATCGATCACATCACGCTGCAGCCCGAGTGGCTGCGCAAGGACGCGCCTGACAGGGTTATCCCGGTGGGTCGACGTGGCCCACGGCCCAGCCGCTTGCACTGAGCGCCGGTTATTCGCGCTCGAGCCGACGGCGCGGCGCACAACCGGGACGTTGAAGGTCAGAGCCCGACGCGCTTAAGCAGCGCTAGAGTGCCCATCAACATGGCTGGTGGACCAGGTAGACCGTCAACGCCCACGTGCCGAGGAACACAAGTACGCTCGGTGGCGATGTGTTGAGTGCTCGCAGCGGCGCCGCGACCTGCCAGTTCCGCTTCTGCCACACGGTACCGATCCCTGCGCCGATCAATACGACTCCGAGCCACGGGACCAACGGGACGTAATCCTCGGTCCGTGGCAATGCAGCCACGAAGCCAAGGACGGCGAGCAGGCGGCTCATTGAATGCCGGGTCGGAGTACAGCAAGGCCGACCGACACGGCGACGCCGAGCAAGAGGTTCCAGGTTCCAAGGCGAACGAGGGGTCGCACGAGGATCAACGCGGCTGCCACGAAGTGCAGGATGCCGAACCAGATGTAGCGGGGTCCAAACACAAGCGCGCTGCCGGCGGACACCAGCAGGGCAGCACCGGCAATCTGCGACCAGCGGCGCCAGAAGTCACGCGCGTCAGGTCGGAAGGAATTTCGGAGCAGTCAGGCCGACCCCGACCAGCAGAACGAACTGGGTCACGATTGCCGTACGCCAGCCGGTCCAAGGCTGGTCGGTGAGCATTCTCAGCTTGACCCAGCCGAAGTAGTTGAGGTCATAGATGAAGTGATAGACGATCATCTGCGCGACGGCGAAGCCGCGCAGCGCGTCGACGATCGGAAGGCGAACGGGACGGGTGGTCATTGCAGTTCGGTGGGCATGCTACGCGGAAGTCGATGTGCGACACGGCGGGCGGTATGCTTACTCTCAATGAAGTGAAGCCGGGCCGGATGCCAAGTCCGGTTCGGGTTGGTGCCGGCCCGTATCGGCCAAGGAGTCCCCGGGGCGCAATGAGGCTGAGTATCCTTGTCCTGCAGCGAACGCTCAGAGGTGTTCCACGCGGTCATCGAACATCACCATGAGCGACATTCGCGCGCTGCTCCTCACCGACGTCGTCGATAGTACGAAGCTCGCCGAATCCATCGGCGACCAGGCGATGGCGGAAGTGTGGGCATCGCATGACCGCGTGGCGCGCGATCTGCTGCCGACCTTCAATGGCCGCGAGATCGACAAGACCGACGGCATGCTGATGCTTTTCAATGGTGCAGTCGACGCGGTCGCGTTCGCGATGGCATATCACCGCGCACTAGCCGGGTTGCCGACGCCGCTGAA
The DNA here is from genome assembly GCA_963724605.1 of uncultured beta proteobacterium. Classification (GTDB taxonomy): domain Bacteria; phylum Pseudomonadota; class Gammaproteobacteria; order Burkholderiales; family Burkholderiaceae_F; genus JALORV01. The sequence goes on along the minus strand of CAVRVM010000014.1, from coordinate 460,217 downwards.
GGCTCGTGCGGGTCTGCACGTCGGTGTCGTCATGCTGCGCGAGAACAGCGAAGCCGACATCGCACTCGGCGCCAAGCCGATCGAGGTGGAGGGTCTGGCGAAACCGATCGCCGCACGCGTGATGTCGCTCGCCCGTGGCGGCCAGACCTTGCTGACCACTGAAGCACGCGACGACCTCGGCAAGACGACGCTCAAGGTCGAGTCGCACGGTCACTGGATGATCAAGGGCGTCGCGGATCCGATTGAGCTATTCGAAGTGGGCGATCCAGGGACTCGTTTTAATCCCCCGGTCGATAGCGAAAAGGTCTACCGCGTGGTACGAGCCGCCGACTGGTGGCTGCCCGTCAAGGACATTCCACAAAACCTCCCCTACCAGGCAACTTCATTCGTCGGACGCGAAGTCGAGCTGGCCGAGGTGAAGGGACTTCTAGAGAAGGCCCGGCTGGTAACTCTGCTGGGTATGGGCGGCCTCGGCAAGACCAGGCTCTGCCTGCAGGTCGCTGCGGAAACGATGCACCTGTATCCCGAGGGGGTCTGGTTCCTCGATCTTGCTCCGCTGCGCGACGAGGCGCTGGTAGTGGCCGAAGCGGCCCAGGTCATGGGCGTACAACAGGAGCCCGATCGCCCGCCGCTGCAGTCGATCTGCGCACACCTGAAGTCGCGGCGCACACTGATCGTGCTCGACAACTGCGAGCACCTGGTCAGGCCCTCCGCGGAGCTGGCCAATGCCATCCTGCGCGCGGCACCGCATGTCCGGATTCTCGCGTCGAGCCGCGAAGCATTGCATGTCCCGGGCGAGCAGAGCTACCCGCTGCATCCGCTGCCGTTGCCCGGGCGGGATGCCGGGCTCGCCGAACTCACGCAATCGCCCGCGGTGCGCCTGTTTGTTGAGCGGGCCCAGCAGCACAAACCTTCATTCGCCCTGGATGCCGGCCAGGCATCGGCGGTGGCCGATCTGGTCGCACGGCTGGAGGGCATTCCGCTGGCACTTGAACTCGCCGCGGCGCGCGTTCGATCGCTGACGGTCGCGGAGATCAACGCGCGACTCAAGGACCGCTACAAGATCCTGATCGGTGGCGCACGGGTGCTGCAGGAACGCCAACAGACCCTGCGCGCGCTCGTCGACTGGTCCTATGACCTGCTTAGCGCGTCAGAGCAGAACCTCTTCTGTCGCCTCAGTGTGTTTGTCGGCGGATTCGACCTGGCGGCGGCAGAGGTGGTCTGCGGCACCGATCCGCTGAGTAGCGATGACGTGCTCGACATCCTTGGATCGCTGGTTGAAAAGTCGCTCGTCATGCTGGACGAGCACGACGACTCCGGACGCTATCGGATGCTGGAAACCATCCGTGACTACGCGCGCGAAAAACTCGAACTGGCAGGTGAATCGGCCGCTACTGCGGCGAAACATTGTGAATACTATTTCGCAGTGGCAAAGCAGGCCAACTACGGCATGCGAGGAATCAAGCAGGCCGAATGGATTCAACGTATCGAGACTGATCTGGACAATGTGCGTAGCGCGATGGCGTTGGCGCTCGCGGGTGGTGTTGACCCGTTCATCGCGGTCAAGATGGCAGTTGCCATGCAGAGTTTTTGGACCTTGCGCGGCTACGCGAGTGAAGGGCGGAGCCTCGTACGCTTGGCCTTGGAACTGCAGGCGATCCAGGTGTCGGACCTGGCTCAGGCATGGGCGCTTTATGTGGGCGCAGGGTTGGCTGAAAGCCAGAGTGACCACACCGAGGCCCTAAAGCTGCTAGAAACTTGCCTGATTCTGCGGCGGCGACTGGGCAACCCGGTCGATATCGCGGCAACGTTGTCGACTCTGTCTCTGGCCCGACTTCAAGCAGGTGATGCGCTCGGTGCTGACGAAGGGGAGCGCGAGGCGCTAAACATTTTCAGGGAGTTGGGTGACACGCGCGGAGAAGCGATCAGCCTGGTGCATCTTGGTGAGATTAGCGCGTATTTGGGCGACGATGCTCAGGCGCGCGCACGACTTGAACAGTGTCTGGCCATCGCGCGTGAGATCAAGCATCAGGAACTCGAGGGTGTGTGCGAACTCCTGTGGGGTGAAGTTGACTTCGAAGGTGGCGATAAGGTGCAGGCTGAACTCTGGTTCAAGCGCTCGTTGACGGTGTGCCGGGAAGCCGCTGACAAGCGTGGAGAGGCCAATGCACTGCGCTGGCTGGGCAAGTGCGACTTGCAACGCGGTGACATCGCATCTGCCCGCGGCCGACTGTCCGATGCACTTAGTGCGTTCCGAACGTTTGAGATGTGGGACGAACTACTCGGCTGCCTCGACGACTTCGCGGATTTGGTCGAGCTTGAAGGTTCTTCAGACATCGCGGTACGCTTAACGGCCGCGACCGCTAAGGCACGCGAGCGACTTCAGCTTCCAAGGACCCCGCGTGCTGAAGAGCGCTGGCAGTTGCAGCTGGCCAGCCGTCGTACGGCGATCAGCGGACCGGTTTTTGAAACGAATTGGAGTGACGGTCGTAGCTGGGATGTCGAAGTCGCGATTACCAGCGCCTTAGCTACGAAGACCGAGACGATCGCTACGGTTTAAACGTCAGACAGGCACCCGGCATCCGTCGATGCTGGCAATCTTGGGAAGCGATGGTTCAGGCTACCTTGCGCCGCCGCGCAAGCAGGCCCAGGGCGCCCAGGCCGGCGAACACGAGCGGCAGACTTCCCGGCTCAGGCACCAACCGGAAAGTGATGGATGGCGGGTCGTTCTCATTTACTTCGCTCCAACCCTCAGTCGTCCGTCCTTCGGGTGGGTCCAAGACATAGAACATGCGAGCGAAGTCGTCCCAGAACGACAGCGTGAACTTGGCGTAGCCGTCGCCGGCAATGGACAGTGTGGAATCCCTAGAGTAATCGAATGTACCGATCACGCCGGCAAGCAGGCCATCGTCAAACTCCATGAACGCGACAACATCGGAGGGGACGTCGAAGGACAGTGTTTCCTGGAGGTCGGTATTGTTCGGTTCTTCGAGACTGTAAAACTTCACCTCGGCGCTCAGGATCTTCATACCCGAACAACTGTCGGCGTTCGTCCTCCAGCCAGTCCCTCTCTCGCAAGTGTCCGGGACAAAGAATTTGGCTTCACCGCGCCAGCCGAGGTCGGGAAAGGCTGAGCCGAACGCTGGGTCCCAAGCCCCTGTGTACACAATTGCCTGAGCGGGAGCGGCAATGCCAAGTACTGACGCCGCAGCAGCGGCCATGGCGGCCGAACGAGAGTAACTAAGGAGCGTGCGCAACATGACCGTTAACTCCGCGAAAGCAAACCGTAGGCCGACTATTTGAATGCTTGGTGTCGCGCTGCTTCTCTGTCGCCACTTTTTTTATTGTATGTTCGTGAAATTCGCGAGTCCAGCTCTTGACGCGCCACTTATCGGAAATGCTCGAGTGTCGAAAAATCTTACGGTTCGAGCTCGTTCACCGGAGGCGCCACGGCGTACTGGATTGCCGCACGTGTGCCGGTGGGATGCGATAACGACTTGACATGGGGAATCGCGTGCCCGAGCCGCTTGATTGCCAGTTCGGGACGCCGAACGTTGAAGATCCACAGTCGCCAGCGGGCGACGGCCTCGCGATGCGAGATTTGCGAGGAAACAGCTGTGCAAAGTTGGCTTTGCACGGAGCACGGCTGCAGTCAGCGACGTGGCGAAGTAACTCGCTGTTGGCAGCGACGTTACTTGCGCGGCGGCAGAAGCATTGCCCCGCGTGCCTCCATGCCGCGACCACGAATCGAGAGGTGACGACATTCGTCTCCTCCCGGTTGCTCGGGCAACTATTGGGCAGGATTCCAAGTGCCTCGCAAGTACAGCTCTATGACGTCAAGACGGAAGTGGCCGATTTCGACGCTTACTGCTTTCTTGGCTGCCTTCGTCGGAACGCTATGACCCAGTAATGCGTCGATGCGGCTCTGAACATAGGTGTGCCGAAGCCCGTGGGCGCCAGCAGTCTTCCCGAACGTCCGCTCACACGCCCAGCTGAACGAAGCTGCCCAGGGCGTACCTCCCGCAATGTCGTAGTAGCTTGTGAGAAGGGATCGTCCGTGCCTCACCTGTATGGGAAACGGCCTGCGCCGTGCTTCCAGCGGCCGGACAAGCGGCATGGGAACAAGGACAGTGCGAACAAGGCCGCCCTTTCCTGCTACCGAATACAGGACGCCCGGCGGTAAGTGAGCGTGCAGGAAGGGCGGCGTCGGCCGTGGGTCTCTTGGTTGCTCGTCCAGCGGTCCGATAGTGAGCAACTCCATCCCGCGAAGGCCGATGGTGGCGGCCAGCCAGGTTGAGAAGGCATACATTGGCGTCTGACGTGCCGCTATCGCCGCTATCTGCTCGGCGGTGTATGCCCTTGGTTTGAGCTGTTGCGGCTTGGCAGATTCGAATTTCTGCAGCTTCCTTCCGGTCCACAACTCTAGCGCCCAGTAGTCGCAATTGAGCTGCGATTCGCCGACGCGCCAACTTCGCGCAAACAGGTAGGCCTCGATGGCGTCTGGAGGGAACTGCTTGAGGTTTCCAGCGCGATTTACTTCGAGAAAGCGAGCAAACATGACGAGGCAGTTGACAAATACGTGCTGGCTGCGAATCGACCTTATGTACTTGCCGCGACTCTCGAGCTCCATGGACCCAAGTCGGGTCATTTCCTGCGCTATTGCATATGCATGTCGACGATGCGCTTTGTCCGTGGCTGAGTCGCGATTGAACGGACGATCACGGACCTCGTACAGGTTGGCAAAGGCTTGAGAACTCATTCCGGTCTCTCGTTGAGCCTTGCCAGTGCTCTGTAGATTGCCCTTTCACCCGGCATCCACCCGGTCCTTCCTTGTACGAAGGAACGAAGATCAAGAATTGAACAGCCGTTGGCGCGGAGCGCTTTGATGTCGTCCAGAATTGGCGCTAGCGGAGAGGTGAACTTCGGGACGTGACGGGTCATCGCGGGGTAGAAGATGATGCCTTGTGCTTTGAAACTGGGCGGGCTTTGGAATCTCTTCTTCATGGTGACTATCCTTTCTTCGAAGAAACGTCAGTGATCGAAGGACTGCGTTACCGATCTGTAAGAAAGCGCGGCTGAATGCCGCGGCGGCGTTTCAGCGCCGACTTGCGGGGATTTGTGCAACGTCGCTCTGAGTGGAGCGGCGATGGATTGGCTTCGAGATGGAAAATTGAAGCCCTGAGGCCGTTAAGGCCGCGTCGCAGTTGGCGACTCGCCTCTACGTGGCGGGCGTCTTGGGATTGGATGGCGCGGAGAGCGGCAAGCCGCGCCTATGGTCGGGCTGCTGCAACAATTCGCACAACTTGGAGGCGTGCGCAGGCCTGCCGCGGCGGCGCATTTCGCCTCGAAATGCGAGTGTCCCTGGCTGCGTCAATGCCTCGTTCACGATGGTGGCCGGAATTCGGCTAACCCTCGCCGACGAGAGCGCTCACCAGCGCGCCCGACTATGACAGGTCGACTGCCTACTACGATGGACTGCTTACTACGTTCTACTTTGCTTCCCATTGGAAGCGAGGATTCGGCTATTCGCCGAGGCGCATCACGGACGCTCCGTCCCCCGCCTGCGCGAGGGATACCCAGCCAAGCCGGGCCGCAGATCCCAAAGGACCAAGCTGGCATTAAGTCTTGTTCATGGCGGGCCAATCGTCAACACTTCGCGGTCAACCACGGCAAAAAGCATGCACGTTTACATGCCGCGCAGATTTTGGCCTCGACGACAGTGAGTGGCCCTCGCTGGGCGGGCTCAAGAGCGGAGTTACCGTGCCGGATCAGGACGCGAGCGTCAACCGCGGCAGGGCGCGTAAGTCGGAACTCGGCGAAGCGCGCTGGACGCTGTCAACCGCCGCGGTTGTCGATGCCGTACCGAAGAGACGGCGAATGGATCCGACTCGCATGTCCAAGCGCGGCTGTCAACACGTTGCTGCGGTGGGCACAGGACGGGCATAGATAAAGACAGGGTTGGGCCGCGTGCTTCGCCTGAACTTTACAAGAAATGCGGGGCACAGATTGAGCACAATCTGGGGCACCGCATAGGCTAGGCCTAGCAGCGATCCACACCGAACGAATCCGCATGGCGGCAGTGCCGGCCCTGCCGGCAAACTGCACCCGGCTGGTCATCGATTGCCGGTTCGACCGGTCATGCAGGCCGGCACCCGCAGGCATTCGCCTAAGCATTGCCAAGTTAGCCCTGGAACGCTCGTTTCTTGCGCGGTCAGTTTGTCGCTCGCGCTCGTGACTCCATCAGTGCAAGTGCCCAAGCGACAGTCTCCGTGTCGTTGACGAGGCAGGCCCGCCTGAGGACGAGCATCACGTGCTCGAGCAGGCCGATCCGGGAACGAAGGTCGACGTCGAGCAGATCAGCTTCCTGGAGCGAGTCGGATGCCTCGCGGTTGAGCAACTGCTTCTCCTGATCAAGCAAGACCTGGCCGGATTCGAGTTGAGTTGCCATCGAGGAACTGTCCTGCTTTGGAAGTCCGTAGTGGCCGAGCTGAGTCAGTACATCACGCAGCGTGCAACTCCTCTCTAAGTATCTTGCGTAACGCCGCGGCGGTTAGCGGCTTCTCGTCGGCCACCTTTCGCTTCGCCCTGATGGCCGCTTCCCGCAGGGCAGTGTTGATCATCGTCTGATAGCCGATGCCCTCCGCCTCGGCGCGAACACGAAAGTGCTCGAGGATGTCGTCGTCGAGCATGATCGTGATTCTGGTCTTGCCTTTCGAAGGAACGACGGCGCTGCGCCGCCCCTTGCTGAAGTCGTACTTTTTTCGCGTGGTATTGCTCAACTTCGCCCTTGCTGGCCTTCCGCTGAGATGAGGCGCACTCGATTGCCCCGAGCAGTGTGGACAACGACCAATACGCGTCTAAGGGCGTCCATGCTCAAAGTGACAAAAGTGCTGCTCGCCTTCCGTGTCGGGTCGTCAATCGTCACGGCGAACGGATCTCGAAGCGCCTGTTCTGCGTCAGCAAAGCTAACACGATGCTTGCGTAGATTTGATCGCGCTTCGCCGGATCGAACTCGATGTCCACCTGTCAATTATGCATATAACATGCATATAATCAAGCGAAGCAGACTCGTCCAGGCAATTCGCGGCGTGCGCGCGCGTCTGGCCGGGGGAGGGCAGAGGAGAAAACACTTCAGCGCGTTTTAAGCCAACCCACGCCGATGGGGTGAAAGGTGACCTAAGGTCATGCGCGACAACGGGGCTGGATGGCCTTAAGTCGAAACGCCCGAAGGTCAGCGCGGTTGTGCCACGCCGGAGTGAGACCTACGGTCATTTTTGTTGCATCGTGAAATGCGCGGCGCCGTCGTGGGCCACGGATGGGCCACTTTTGGGCCGCCGGTGGGCCACAACGCAAAAGAGCCGCTTCGTCAGCAGCTCTTCGCGATGCAACTACCTGATTTGATTGGTTGCGGGGGAAGGATTTGAACCTTCGACCTTCGGGTTATGAGCCCGACGAGCTGCCAGACTGCTCCACCCCGCGGCAACTTGTGAGAGGCGAATCATACATGATGCCGCGTCCCACCTTTCAGCGCCGCCACTCGGCGAAGGGCTAGGGACGGGAGGAACGGACGCACTTCTCTGCTGTCCCGCGACCTTAAGTCACAACGTCGACCGACCCGAGCCCCGGCCAATCCGAAGGCACCGGACCGATCATCGCTTGCTGTTCCCCGCCGCGGGGCGTTGTGGTCGTTTGTAAGAAAGTCCGACAATGCCGCTCGGAATTGCGCTCATTTGTTGCGCGGCGTCGAGTCGCTGCGACGCTGGCTCCGTTTGAAAGCTCGCTGGGCATTGTCACTCCGGGCATCGGAGCGCAGGCGATCTTGATAGATTCGCAGTCTTCCTTCGTTTGACGAGTGTGCTTTGGCCGCCAGCTGGATTGCCAACCCGAGTGTGTGGTCGTACGGCCTAGCGGTGCTGGCGTTCGCATGGCTTGGGTTGAGCCTTATCGTGCGGTGGCAGCCCGGCGGCAAGCCAGCGATGCTGCTGGCATTCGCCGCAGCCACGGCCATGGCGGCGCTGGCGGCCGTCGCTTTTTCCGTGGTGCCCTTACTCGCTTTGTGGTGGGTCGCGAGCGCGCTCGACCTGCTGCGCAGCGCCGCGATGCTCGGTTTCCTGCTGGCTTTCCTCGGCGTGCGCGACAAGGCGAAGGGCGCTCAGCGCGGAGGCAAGGGATGGGCCTTGCTCGTCAGCATCGGCATCGTATTGCTCGCGTTGCAGCTCCTGATTGGCGTCAAACCGCCGGGAGTCAGCGATCTTGGGCAGCCGGTCCATCAGCTTGGTTTTGCCGCCGCACTCGCCGTCGCGATCTTTGGACTGGTGCTCGTCGAGCAGTGCTACCGCCGCACGCCTGCCGCGTCGCGCTGGCACGTGCGGCCGCTGCTCCTGGCCTTTGGTGGCCTGCTCGCCTTTGACCTGGTGCTCTATTCAGACGCGATGTTGTTCCGCGTCCTCGACTTCGACATCTGGGCCGCGCGGGGCTTCGCACAGGCGGTGACCGTGCCTCTGCTGCTGCTGACGTTGCAACGAACGCGGGACTGGTCCTTCGAGCTGTCGGTCTCGCGTGGCGTGCTTGCGGGCTCGACAGCGCTTGGCGCCACTGGCGCCTACCTGCTAGTGATGGCGGGGGCAGGTTTCCTGTTGCGTCAGATGGGCGGGTCATGGGGACGCGCGCTGGAGTCGGCGCTGGTGTTCGCTGCGCTGCTGCTGCTGGCAATGGTCGGCATGTCGGCGACATTCCGGGCGAAAGTGAAGGTGCTCGTATCCAAGCATTTCTTCACCTACCGCTATGACTACCGCGAAGAGTGGCTGCGCTTCACGAACACTCTCACCTCGGGGGTGGCGGTGCAGCCATGGCTGGCGTGCATCCAAGCCCTGGGTGACCTTGTCGAAAGTCCCGGGGGTGCAATCTGGCTGCGGGCGGCGGAAGGGACCTACCGTCAGGTCGCGCAGTCGGGGCTTCCCGCAGTTGAAGACGCATTGCCCGAAAACAGTCCGTTGCCGTCCTTTCTCTGGCGAACCGGCTGGGTACTCGAAGTCGGCGACGTGATCACCCATGCGGCGAAGTACGAGGGCCTGGTGCTGCCGATCGCGATGGCGGGCGTGCGCGACGCCTGGCTCATCGTTCCGCTGCAGACAGCAACCGATCTCGTGGGCTTCGTCGTGCTGAGCGCGCCGCGGGTCGCGATCGATATCGACTGGGAGGTGCTCGACCTGCTGAAGACGGCCGGGCGGCAGGCCGGCAGCTACCTCGCGTATGCGCAGGCAACGGAGGCGCTGTTGGAGGCCAGGAAGTTCGATGCGTTTCACCGCATGTCCACTTTCGTGGTACATGACCTGAAGAACCTGATCGCGCAATTGCAGCTCCTGCTTTCGAATGTCGAGCGGCATCGCGACAATCCAGAATTTCAGCGCGACATGCTGAAGACCATCGAACACGTCGTCGGACGAATGCACCAGTTGACGCTTCAGCTTCGGCCGGAGGCATCAGGCCGTGATCGTCCTCAACCCATTGACGTAGGAACCGTCGTGAGGCGTGTGCAGGCGCTTCGCACAGGGGGCCGCCGCGGCTTACGAGTCGAGGCGCCGGACGGTATCCTCGCGTGGGCGCACGATGACCTGCTCGAGCGGGTGGTCGCGCACTGGGTCCAGAACGCATTCGACGCGTCGGAGACCGAACCCGACGTCGCTGTCCGCGTGGAGCGCGAAGAGGACGATGTCCTGGTCGAGGTCACGGACCGCGGCAAAGGCATGACGGCCGAGTTCGTGCGCGAGCGCCTGTTCAAGCCATTCCAGACGACCAAGGAAGCGGGCATGGGGATTGGTGCCTTCGAGAGCCAGCAATACGTGCAGAAGATCGGCGGTCGCATCGAGGTCAGCAGCAAGCCCGGTGAAGGTACGCGCGTCCGTATCCGTCTCCGCCCGGTGCTGCCGGTTACGGTCAACGCCGAGGCGCGGGCATGACCGAGGCGCGGCGCACTCTGCTGGTCGTCGAGGACGATCCGGCACTGCAGACCCAGATGAAATGGGCGTTCGACGCCTACGAGGTCGCCGTCGCTCCCGATCGCGACGAAGCGATCGCGCAGCTGCGGCGCGTGGAGCCAGCGGTAGTCACGCTCGATCTCGGCCTTCCGCCGGAGACCGGCGGGGTGGGAGAGGGTTTCCGCACGCTCGAGAAGATCATGGAGCTGGCACCGGATACGAAGGTCATCGTTGTCACCGGGCAGCATGACAGCGCCAACGCGCGGCGTGCGGTGGCGCTCGGCGCGTATGACTTCTTCTCCAAGCCGTTTGACGCCGCCACGGTGTCTCTGATCATCGACCGGGCCTTTCGCATGCATGATCTGCAGGTCGAAAACCGGCTGCTGCTTGCAGGGCGGGCCGAGGGGGCGGGCGGCATCATCAGTGGCGCTCCGGAAATGCTGGCCGTGTGCCGCATGATCGAGAAGGTCGCGGCGACCGGCGCGACGGTGATGCTGCTCGGCGAGTCCGGCACAGGCAAGGAACTGCTCGCGCGCGCCCTGCACGATGCCTCAAGTCGCAGCAAGAAGCGCTTCGTCGCGATCAACTGCGCGGCAATTCCCGACACCTTGCTGGAGAGCGAGCTCTTCGGTTACGAACGCGGCGCGTTCACCGGAGCGAACAAACAAACGCCCGGACGCATCGAGACGGCGCACCAGGGAACCCTCTTTCTGGACGAGATCGGTGATCTGCCAGCGGCACTGCAGGCCAAGCTCCTGCGTTTCCTGCAGCAGAGGACGATCGAGCGGTTGGGGGGGCGCGAGGAGATCCCCGTCGACGTGCGGATCGTCTGCGCGACGCACCAGAACCTGCGTGAGCGCATCGCTGCCGGCTCGTTCCGTGAGGACCTGTTCTACCGGCTGGCCGAGATCGTGGTTACTGTGCCTCCGCTGCGGGACCGCGCGGGCGATGCTGCGCTGCTGGCCCACGCGTTCGTTCGCCGCTTCGCCGATGAGCAGAAGCGTGCGCGCCTTAGTATCAGCGACGAGGCACTGGTGGCGATCGAGCGACATCGTTGGCCGGGCAACGTGCGCGAACTCGAGAACGTGATCAAGCGCGCAGTGATCCTGGTCGACGGTCCAGTGATCCATGCGCGCGACCTTGGCCTCGAGGCGGCGACCGCAGCCGAGGAACCCCTCAACCTGCGCGAGGCGCGCGACAGCGCGGAGCGGCGCGAGGTCGTGCGCGCCCTGGCGCGTGCCAACGGCAATCTGTCCAAGGCGGCCGACCTGCTCGGGATCAGCCGCCCGACGTTGTATGACCTGCTCAACCGCTTCGGATTGCGAAAGCAAGAATGACGAAAGACACCATGATGGACAGTCCTCGGCCGCGCTTCTCGAAACTGCTGCGCAGAACAGCGCTGCTGGTGGCGTGTGCCAGCCTTACGCTGGCAGCGTGCCGCAATGAAAACCCGGCCGACCTGATCCGGTCCGCACGCGACTATCAAGCCAAGGGCGAGCATCAGGCCGCGATCATCCAGCTGAAGAACGTGGTGCAGAAGCAGCCGGAAAACGGCGAGGCGCGTCTGCTGCTGGGCCAGTCGTCGCTGATCGTCGGCGATCCGGTTACGGCGGAGAAGGAATTCCGGCGGGCGCTCGAGCATGGCCAACCGCGGGCCGTAGTCGCTCCGCAACTGGCGCAGGCCATGCTCGACGCCGGCGCGTGGGACAAGGTGATCTCCGAGTTCGGTGCAGTGACACTGGACGAGCCGAAGGCCGAGGCCGAACTGCGCGGGCGCGTTGGCGAGGCGCAGATCCGGGGACGGAAGCTGAACGACGCGGCAGAGTCCTTTGCTGCTGCACTGAAGGCCGATCCGACCAACGTTCGCGCCCAACTTGGGCGGGCCCGCCTGATGGCACTTGACGGCAAGTTCGACGACGCGCTGGCGACTGTTGACGGCATCGTCGCGCAGAACCCGAAGTCGCCCGATGCGTTCATGCTCCAGGCCGAGCTCAGGCTCGTCAAGGGCGACCGGGCGGGGGCTCGCGCCGCGTTCGAGCGCGCGGTCGAAGCTGATCCGCTGCAGGCAAATCCGCGCTTCGAGCTGATTGCCCTGCTGATTGCCGACGGACAGTTCGATGCGGCCACCGAGCAGGTAAAGGCTGCTCGCGCAGTGCGCGCGGGGGATCTGCGCCTGAACTATTTCGAAGCGCTGATCGCGCTGAGCTCGAAGGATTTCGCCAAGGCCCGCGAGGTGTCCCAGCAACTGCTCAAGCGGGCGCCTGAACATGTACCGACACTCGTGATTGCGGGTAGCGTCGAGTTTCAAGAAAAGCAGTACGGTCCTGCGGAAGCGCATCTGCAGAAGGCGCTGCTGCTGTCGCCCCAGCATGCCGGCGCCGCGCGCGCTGCTGGTTCGGACCTATCTCGCATCACGCCAGCCCGCCCGTGCGATGGAGGCGATTCAGCCGCTGGTGGCCCGCGGAGCCAAGATCGATTCGGCCACGATGATGCTGGCCGGGGAGACCTACCTCGCCAACGGCGATCTCAAGGAGGCGTCGACCTACTTCGAGGCCGCCTCGAAATCGAAGTCCCAGCAGCCGCTCGCGCGTATCCGACTCGGACAGATTGCGATTGCCAGTGGCGACGTCCAGGGCGGCGTCCGTGAACTCGAAAGTGCGACGGCGTCCGAGGGCGCGCCGATCCAAGCCGACATGGCGCTGATCACCGGATACATGCGCCAGGGCCAGAGCGCGAAGGCGCTCGCCGTCGCGCAGGGCCTGGTCAAGCGACAGCCCACCGACCCGATGGTTTACCAGATCCTCGGCTCAGTCCACCTGTCGCGCAAGGAAAACGCCGCCGCCCGGGCCGCCTATTCCAAGGCGCTCGAGCTCAACCCGTCGTACCTTCCGGCCGCCGCCGGATTGGCGCGACTCGACCTTGCCGAGGGCAAGCCGGCGGACGCGCGCGCGCGCTTCGAAAGGGTGATCGCCCGCGAACCCAAGAACGAGCTCGCCTTGCTCGGCCTGGCAGAGGTCATGGCGACGACCAAGGCGCCTGCCGCCGAAATCGTGCCGGTGCTCGAACGCGCGATCTCCGCCAGGCCCGATTCGGCAACGGCGCGCGTCGCGCTGGTCAACCTGCATCTGCAGGAGAAGAACACGCGAGCGGCATTGGCGGTGGCCCAGGAAGCGGTGGCGGCGCTCCCCCACGATGCGCGCGTGCTCGACGCGCTGGGGCGCGCACAGTTCGCGGCAGGTGAAACCAACCAGGCCATCGAGACGTTTAATCGTCTGGCGGCGGCGGAGCCGCAGTCGGCCGTGCCCCTGGTGCGGCTCGCATCCGTGTACGCGAGTCGCAAGGAACCCGAAAAAGCGCTCGAGGCCCTGCACCGGGCGCAGAAGCTTGCGCCGGCCGATCCCGCCGATCGGACGCGACCTCGTGCTCGGTTACCTGATGGCCGGCAAAGTCGAAGAGGCAGTCAAACAGGCGCGTGCCCTCCAGGCGGCGGCGCCGAAGTCCGCCCTGGGCTTCGTCCTCGAGGGCGACATCTATGCGACGACGAAGCAGTGGGCACAGGCCGAGCGCAGCTACCGCGCCGGGCTGGCGGTCGATCCTGCCGCTGAGCCCCTTGCGATGAAGCTGCACGGCGCGCTGCTGGCCTCCGGCAAGAAGACCGAGGCCGATGCGTTGGCGCGGACGTGGCTCGCGGAGCATCCGAACCACCTCGCTTTCCGCGGCTACCTCGCTGAACAGGCTCTGCGCAGCCGCGACTTGAAAGCTGCAATCGCCCAGTATCAGGTCATCGTCACGCAACAGCCGAACAATGTGTCGGCTCTGAACAATCTGGCCTGGGCGCTGGGTCAGCAGGGCGACCCGAAGGCACTCGGATATGCGGAGAGGGCGCTGAAGCTCGCTCCGGACAGCCCTCTCGTGCTCGATACGATCGGCGTGCTGCTGGTCGCAAAGGGCGACAGCAAGGGCCTTGAGTACCAGGCACGCGCGGTCGCGCTCGCACCCGATCGCCACGACATTCGCCTGAACTATGCGAAGTCGCTGCTCAAGCTCGGGCGGCGGGAGGAGGCGCGCAAGGAACTCACACAATTACAGGACGTGAGCCAGGACTTCCCGGGCAAGTCCGAGGTTGCAGGACTGCTGAAGCAGATGATGAATACATCAAGCAATCAAGGAAGCCGAGTCAGACATGGGAGTCATTGGAGTCGTAGGGTTGGGTTACGTCGGACTGCCGTTGGCAGTCGAGTTCGGGAAGAAGTTCCGGACCGTAGGATTTGACCTCTCGCGGGCGAAGGTCGAGGCGTACCGCCGACATGTCGACCCGACCGGCGAGGTGAGCTCGGAGGACCTCAAGGCGGCACGGCTGCTTGAGCCCGGCACCGACCCGGCGCAATTGCGCGAGGCGGATTTCATCATCGTCGCGGTACCGACGCCGATCGATGCCGCGCATCAACCGGACTTCTCGCCGCTGGTCGGTGCCAGTATCACGGTCGGTCGCAACATGAAGAAGGGCGCCACGGTCGTCTACGAATCCACGGTGTACCCCGGTGCCACCGAGGAGATCTGCATCCCGCTGCTCGAGCGGGAGTCGGGTCTCCAATGGAAGCAGGACTTCTTCGTCGGCTACTCACCCGAGCGCATCAACCCGGGCGACCGCGAACACACGCTCACGACCATCGTCAAGGTCGTCTCCGGCGATACGACCCGAGACCCTTGAACGCGTGGCGCAGGCCTACGAGCAGGTGGTTACGGCGGGAGTGCATCGCGCCTCGAGCATCAAGGTGGCCGAAGCCGCCAAGGTGATCGAGAACACGCAGCGCGATCTCAACATCGCACTGATGAACGAACTCGCGCTGATCTTCCACCGCATCGGCATCGACACGCTGGAGGTGCTGCAGGCGGCGGGTACGAAGTGGAACTTCCTGCCGTTCCGGCCTGGACTTGTTGGCGGGCACTGCATTGGAGTCGATCCGTACTACCTGACGCACAAGGCCGACATGATGGGTTACCACCCGCAGGTCATCCTGGCGGGTCGCCGCATCAACGACGGCATGGGCCACTTTGTCGCCGAGCAGACCGTCAAGCAGCTGATTCAAGCGGGCGCGCACGTCAAGGATGCCGAAGTCATCGTGCTTGGGCTGACGTTCAAGGAGAACTGTCCTGACCTGCGCAATTCGCGCGTCATCGATATCGTGCGCGAGCTCGAGTCCTTCGGCATGCGCGTCAGCGTGCACGATCCGCTCGCCGATCCGCGGGAGGCGATGCACGAGTACGGCGTCGCGTTGCATGCTGGGACGAACTGCCGCAGGCGATGCGATCGTCGCCGCGGTGGCACATGATGACTTCAAGCGTCGGCCGATCGATGAGTATGCCGACAAGTTGCTTCCGGGCGGCTTGTATGTCGACGTCAAGAGCCAGGCAGATCCGCAAGCAGTTGCAGGCGCGGGGCCTGCGGGTGTGGCGCCTGTAGGCGACCTCAGAGCGGCCGCCGGGCGCTATCGCCGGGCGGTCGGGCGTTGCGCGCTGGCAACACTTGCGTTGCTCGCGGGATTGGTTGCTGAACCGGAGATTGCAGCTGCGCAAGCTCGAACGACGATCGAGCAGGTCAAACCGTCGCTCGTTGCCATCGGGACCTTCCAGACGACCCGCGTGCCGCAGTTTCGCTTCCTTGGCACGGGCTTTGCCGTTGGCGACGGCACCTTGGCCGCCACGAATGCACATGTCATTCCAACAACGCTCGAGCCCGGTGCCGATCCCGAGGTGCTGGTTGCCTTGCTGCCGGGCACCGAACCGTCACGGGTCGGCGTCAGCAAGCTGACGCGCGCCGCGATCGACATCGAACACGACCTCGTCCTGATGAAAATGGAGGGACCGCCACTGCGTCCCATGAAATTGCGCGACCCGACCAGTGTGGCCGAGGGTGACAGCCTGCTCTTCACCGGGTTCCCTATCGGGAGCGTGCTGGGGCTTTTCCCCGCGACCCACCGAGCGATGGTGGCAGCGATCGCTCCGGTCGCGATGCCATCGGCGAGCGGCCGGCAACTCGACCCCAAAGTGGTGCGCCGGATCCGGGATACGGCGTTCTCGGTGTTCCAGCTCGACGCGACCGCGTTTCCCGGCAACAGCGGCAGTCCGCTCTACGACCCGGCGACCGGCGAAGTGGTCGGCATCCTGAACAGGGTGTTCGTCAAGGCCACCAAGGAAGCGGCGCTGACCCAACCGTCGGGCATCAGTTACGCCATTCCGTCCAGCTTTTTGATCCAGCTTCTGGGCCAAGTGAAGCCCTGACCCGGGCCGCGACTCCGTGGTCGATCACGCCAATACCGGCGGCTCCGATTTCTCCGTGTGAAAACTCTACACACAGGTTGAAAGGCGCGCGCACTGAGCGCACTGGACGGGGAGACTTGTCGCCAAGGCGACAGTGCTTGCGCCGAAGGGCGACTAAGCTGCCAGCAGCGGATGCGACTCCCGGGAATTGCGTAGGGAAAACCGACGAACAGCCATTGCTGTGTCGCCTCGTCTTGTATAGGCTTCCTGGGCGGGGGATCGCAACTGCACTATGGGGAGGATTGCCACACACAACTGAATCGTGCACGAAGCGGATATCCCACCGCCTCTCCCATCGCTGCGGCATTCGCTGCGGCATCACGAGCTGACTGTCAAGAGGAATTGGCCACATGCTGCGAGCGACGGCTCGGGCTGGTCAGGCGATGTTCCTCTTCGAAACTGTTCAGGCATCGATCTGGATGGAGAGACGCGCGGCACCGGACACCGGCGTTGTAGCACGCGTGACATTTGGATCAGTCAGAGTACGTCCAATCCATAGACCCGCCCGACGCTTAGGCGCGCAAGGGGGCAAATAGGAAGGAACTGCTGTGATCAGTATTTCGCGCCGACCGCTGTCGGTCGCGTCGTTTGCCGACATGGGGCTGTTTGCTGCGTTTTGCGTCACTCGATGCTGCTTGCGGTGTCGATCCAACTCGGCCCCTACGGGGTCCCTTCTGAGTCTGCCTTCTCGCCGGCGCTTGAGTTCGCACCTGATCACCACTGCGGTCGGAACGATGCTGGGACTGTTCCGCAGCGACGAGCGAAAGTCTCTCGCAGTGGTCTCTACCCGCACCGCGTTGGCCCTTCTGCTCGGGGTACCGCTGCCTACATGCTGTACACGTGCTCCCGTACGGTGGCGCCGCACGCGCGTGCTGCCTTATGCCGGGTTCTTTACTCTTGCTCGTCGGTCATCCTGATCAGACCGGTGGTTGTCGCCGCTCTCGCCAGTAGCCTGGCGGGGCGCCGCATGTTGATCATCGGCAGGGACCGGAAGCCCTTGCCGTCGAAGAACTGATCGAGAGCCAGGGACCGCCGCGGGTCAGTGATTGTCGGTTTCTATCCGGCCGGTTCGCCGGACGAGTCAATCGGGCAACGGGACGCACTGGCACGCGCCGACATTCCCGGCGAACCTCAAGTTGCAGTCTGTCGTCGAGCGTTTCCGGGTCAACGAGGTCATCGTCGCGGCGCGCGAGCAGCGAGGCGGCGCGCTTCCCCTGAATGAATTGCTGGAATGCCGGTTCCGGCGTTCCGGTGTGCGACCTCTCGGCGTTTTACGAACGCATGCGGGGTGAAGTGCCCGTCGACTCGCTCAAAGCGAGTTGGCTCATCTATGGCGCCGGGTTTCATCAGAACCCCCTGCGCAGGCTGGTGAAGCGTGCGACTCGACGTGATTGCTGCATCGATCCTTCTCGTGCTTGCGCTGCCGGTGCTGCTCTTTGCGACGCTGGCCATCTTTATGGAAGGTGGGCTCCCGATCCTCTACAGGCAGGAGAGCGTGGGCCGGGCTGGACAACACTTCAAGGTGCTCAAGCTGCGCACCATGCGCGTCGATGCCGAAGGCGATGGAGTGGCGCGCTGGGCGACGCCGGCGATGGCCGCGTAACC
Organism: uncultured beta proteobacterium; assembly: GCA_963724605.1. Classification (GTDB taxonomy): domain Bacteria; phylum Pseudomonadota; class Gammaproteobacteria; order Burkholderiales; family Burkholderiaceae_F; genus JALORV01. The sequence continues at coordinate 442,314 of CAVRVM010000014.1, read as the reverse complement.
GCGTCGGGCGCTTGCTGCGCAAGCTGCGGGTTGACGAGACTCCCCAGCTGATCAATGTGATAAATGGCGATATGAGCCTCGTCGGACCGCGGCCGGAACGTCCCGATTCGTCGCGCAGTTGCGGGATCGAGATTCGCTTCTACGATGTGCGCCACAGCATCAAGCCCGGGCTCACCGGCTGGGCGCAGATCCGGTGTCCCTATGGGGCCTCGATCACGATGACCCGACGCAAACTGCAGTTCGACTTGTTCTACGTGAAGAACAATTCCCTGGTTCTGGATGTGCTGATTCTGGCCGAGACCGTACGGGTGGTGTTGTTTGGGGAAGGAGCGCAGTAGCCAGTCGATGAGTCGGCCGATGCCCGCGGGCCCTGCCGCATGGCGGGAGGTTTGCGCCCGGGTCGGTTTTTGCAGCGCACCACCGTGACCACTCGCTGTAATAGACTGGCCTTCCCATGCGCGCTGTACTTTGCGCGCAGCGCTTTGTGCCGGACGGAACATCATTCGGAGGGTGATGCAATGAGGCAGCCAATGGACATCTTTCGCGTCGTGATGGCGTCGGCGGTAATACTGCTGGCAGCCTGCTCGTCGCATAACTATCCGCCGGCTCCGCCCACGGCGGCAACGCCTGACTACAAGTACGTCATCGGGCCGCTCGACGCCATCAATATCGTCGTGTGGCGCAATCCCGAGCTTTCGATGGCTGTCCCGGTGCGTCCGGATGGGCGCATCAGCACACCGCTCGTGGAAGACCTACCGGCGCTCGGCAAGAACCCGGAGGAACTGGCGCGCGAGCTCGAGAAGGCACTGTCGAAGTTCATCCGCGATCCGGTCGTCACGGTGATCGTCAATACCTTCAACGGCCCGTACAGCGAGCAGATCCGCATCATCGGCGAGGCGGCGAAGCCGCAGGCGGTGGCATATCGCCAGAACATGACCCTGCTCGACGTGATGATCGTCGTCGGTGGGCTGACCGACTTCGCCGACGGCAACAAGGCCGTGCTTGTGCGCGGCGCGGAGAAGGGCAAGCAGTACAGCGTCAGGCTGAAGTGACCTTGTGCGGCGCGGCGACATCTCTGCGAACGTCGATGTCCGGCCCGGCGACATGCTGATCATCCCGCAGAGCTGGTTCTGATCGCGGCGCGATGCGGTCCGCTGATGGTGTGATCGGATAGAGACAGCGATGGACGAACTGCTGCATCAGGTATTGACGGCGCTGCGCGGTATGTGGCGCCGGCGCTGGATAGGGCTGGCGGTCGCATGGGCGGTGGCGGTGATCGGTGCAATCGTGCTGTTGCGCATTCCCGACCGCTACGAAGCGACCGCGCGCGTGTACGTCGACACGCAGACTGTGCTGAAACCACTGATGTCGGGCCTTGCCGTGCAGCCCAATGTCGACGAGCAGATCTCGATGCTGGCACGCACGCTGATCGCGCGCCCGAACATTGAGAAGATCATGCGCAGCGCCGACCTCGACGTTACAGCCACCACGCAGATCGACAAGGACAAGTTGCGTCGACTCGGTGACCAGCCGCATCAAGTTCATGAACGTCGGCCGCGAGAACATCTACAACGTCTCCTACCAGGACGAGAACCCGGAGCGTGCCAAGCGCGTCGTGCAGGACCTGTTGTCGCTCTTCGTCGAGTCGGGAGTCGGCAACAAGCGGCGCGATGCCGAGGCCGCACGTCGATTTATCGATGAGCAGATCAAGGGCTACGAGAAGAAGCTCGAGGAAGCCGAGAACCGCGTCAAGGAATTCAAGATCAAGAACGTCGGCTTCACTGGAGGGTCGGGGCAGGACTACTTCACGCGCATGAGCGCGATGTCGGAAGAGGCTCCAAGGCGCGGCTCGAGCTGCGTGCGGCGGAAGAATCACGGGATGCGCTAAAGCGCGAGCTAGTGGGCGAAGATCCCGTGCTTCTACCCGATGCAGGGTCGGCGGGCGGCCTGAGCCCGACGACGGAGTTCGACGGGCGCATTGCGGACCAGAAGAAGCTGCTGGATGAACTGATGCGCCGCTATACGGAGCAACACCCCGATGTCGTCTCGACCCAGCGGCTGATTACCAGCTCGAGGACCAGAAGAAGCAGGACCTCGACGCGCGCCGCAAGGCAGCTGTGGCCAATCCCGGCAAGTTCACTCCATCTCGACGAATCCGGTGTTCCAGAAGATCAAGATCTCGCTGGCAGAAGCGGAAGCCAACGTCGCGGCGCTGCGCGCACGGGTCGCAGAGAGCGAGGGACGCCTTTCGCAGTTGAAGGCCGCCGCCGGCCGCGCGCCGCAGATCGAAGCCGAGATGGCGCAGTTGAACCGCGATTACGAAGTGATGCGCAAGAACTACGACCATTGGTCGTCGCGGCGCGAGTCGGCATCGATGGCGGAGGATGTCGACAGCCTGGCGCCCGCATGGCGGACTTTCGCATCATCGACCCGCCCCGCATCTCGCCCAAAGTCGTGTTCCCGAATCGTCTGGCGCTGGTGCCGCTGGTGCTCGCACTGGCGCTGGCCGCCGGCCTCGCGGTCGCGCTCGCGGTCTCGCAGATCCTGCCGACGTTCCACGACCCGCGAGCAGTTGCGCGCGACGAGCAAGCGGGCGGTGCTGGGCAGATCTCGCTGCAGGCCACGCATTGCCGATGATTCGCAGCGAAAGCGTGCGAACTACGCCTTCGCGGGTGGCGTGGCCAGCCTGTTGGTGATGTACGGTCGCTGGATCGCCTGGGTCGCGCTGGCAGCCGGGCTTGAGGAGCAGATCGTGAGCACCATCGAACAGGCCGCCAAGCGGCTCGAGGAACTCACGGAGGCGGGCGTCGATATCAGCACGGCGACTGCCCGGCTCGCCCGGTGCCGCCGGACCGGCAGGAATCGGCGCCGCCGCATGGAATCCGTGCCGCGTGCGGGTTGCGCGCGAACTCGACGCGCATGGCGGCGTTGGCGCCGCGGCCGGCGCGCACGCGCCGAGCCGCACTGCCGCCGCGCCGAGCCGGGCTCGCGTGCCGCTTCGACGTATCGCGCTACCGCCGATCGAACGTCAGTCGGAGATCGATCTGGCGCGGCTTTCAGCCAACGGCTACGTCACGCCGCTGCCGCACGTTCTCGCCTGGCAGAGGAGTTTCGCGTCATCAAGCGCCCTCTGCTGACCAACGCGCGAGGCAAGTCCGCGGCTCCGATCGCCAACGCCAACCGCATCATGGTCACCAGCGCGTTGCCGGGAGAGGGCAAGACCTATGTGTCGCTCAACCTGGCGATGAGCATCGCGATGGAATTCGACACGCAGCGTCATGCTGGTCGACTCCGATGCCACGCGGCCGGCCGTGCTCGAACGGCTCGGACTCGCAGCCGTCGAACGGCCTGCTCGACCTGTTGGTCGATCCGACCCTGACGCTCGACGCATGCGTGCTCGCGACCAATGTCGAACGGCTGTCGATCCTGCCCGGCCGGGACGCAGCAGGCCCAGTCGACCGAACTGCTGGCGAGCGACAGCGATGACCCGCCTCGTCGAACAATTGTCGGCCGACGATCCGCGCCGCATTGTGCTGTTCGACACGCCGCCGCTGCTGTCCGCGTCCGAATCACGCGTGCTGGCGGCGCACATGGGTCAGGTCATCCTGATCGTGGCGGCCGACGACACGCCGCAGGGTACAGTCGCCGAGGCGTTCGCCACGGTCGAGAACTGCCCGGTGGTCGTTACGCTGCTCAACAAGGTGTCGCCCGGCCACAGCGGACACTACTACGGTTCGTACGGCGCGCACGAGCGCACTGAGCCGGCGGGAACCGGCGAAGCGCCTGATTCTGCGCCGCGCCCGTCTCAAACGCCGCGACCGCACGGCCGACGAGGCCGGGACGATACCCATTGGCCCGTTGGCTTGCGGCCTGCGCAGTCAATACCAGCCCGATGCCTCGATCGGTACCGTGGCGCCAGCGCTGCCCGGGGGCCGCGCAGTACCAGGTCGGTGGCGGCACTCCGACGTCGGGAGCCGCCGCGCGGAAGTCCAGGGCTGGTGCCAGCCGAGGCCAGTATCACCAGCCAGGCCACGGCTGACCAACAATGCCAACTACGGCGAGTCGAGTGTCCGCGCAGGGCGACCTCATCATCGAGCTCATTCCGGCGTGGAATTTCATCGCGACGGGCGGTCGGCTTCGCGTCGATGGGCATGTCGCGCTCGACATGCTATCGGCTATGCCGTGGCACGCAGACCAGCCGCATCCTGCCGCAGGCCAACGTGCTGGCCAACCTCGAGGCGATCGACAACCTGTTCTTCGTCGACGCCTCGGTCGTGGCCGACCAGTCGATCGAAAACCCGTTCCTGCCGAGTGCGGAGTTTTCCTCGACCAACAATCTCTACACCGACGCGAATCTGCGGCTGGCGCCGTACTTCAAAGGGAATTTCGGACAGTAACAGACCTGGCAGATCCGCAGCGACAACACCTATACTGGACGATCCCAGACCGATGATCCGCTTGAGAATGCGTACTATGTCAGGAACCTCGCCGAGGTTGTGCGTGCCCCGACACCGTTCGGGCTGACGCTTCGGCGACCAACGACTTGACGCGCATCCAGAACCAAGTGCAGCCCGACCAGGAGCTCGAATACCGCGCTGGCGATCTTCGACTACGCCGTTTACGCCGCAACTCACGGTCGGCCTGCGCGGGGGATACGAGACGACGAACTACACCGCCGAACGAGACGTCCGGGCCAATTTACGGCGCCAACATTGCCTGGCACCCGTCTCCTATCACGAGCCTGGTCGGTTTTGGGAAGAGCGCTTCTACGGTCCGAGCTACCAGTCCAGTTTTCGCATCGCCAACGTCGGCTGGCCTCGACCTCGCGGATACCGGACGATCACCACGTATCCGCAGGTGCTTGTTTCAGATCCCGCCGACCGACAGCGTGGCGGGGCTGCTCGATGCGATCCTTGTCGCGCGCTTCCCCGACCCGATCGAGCGCAGCACAGGCGGTCCAGGACCTGATCACGCGCCAGGCCCTGCCACAGGCTCTTCCCACCGGAACGTACATCTACAACCAGAGCGCCAACATCCTGACCGGTTTCAATGGCAACTTGGCCTGATCGGAGTCGCGCAACACTGTCGCACTGAACTTGTTCTACCTGAAGACCGAGTAGCTGCCGGATCGCGCGCGTACCGCCGAGCTTTCTGGTTATCAACAACAACATCCAGCAGGGCGGAGCGGTTGACGTTGAGCCACTTCGTGACGCCTGTCATCTCGCTAAACGGGACGGTCAGCACGCAGTACACGCGCGGGTTCGGCGTGAACGAAGGTCTCAGATACGCGACAGAGCTGCATCAGCCTGCAGATCGAACTGGCAAATGAGTCCCGCGCAGTACTCTTTTCGTCGGAACGCGCTAGGAGTCGCAGACGTCTGCGAACAGCGCGATCCCCGGCAGTAGAGTCGAGGCGCGTTTTCGGTCTTCACCGGACTGTTCCACCGGCTTTAGGACCCTCATGTACGAAGACTTCTACGGACTCACCGGCAAGCCCTTCCAGCTCAGCCCCGATCCCGCTTTCTACTTCGGCAGCAAGGGGCACACCAGCGCCTACTCCTACCTGAAGTACGGCGTCTATCAGGGCGAGGGATTCCTCGTCATCACGGGCGAGATCGGCGCGGGCAAGACCACGCTCGTGCGCGCGCTGCTCGAGGAGCTCGACGTCAGGACGATCGTCGCCGCACAGATCGTCAGCACGCAGCTCGAGGCCGATGACCTGCTGCGATCGGTGGCCAAGGCCTTCGGCATCCGCGTGCCGCAGGACGACAAGGCGAGTCTGCTGGCCTCGATCGAGGCGTTCCTGCTGATGCTGTTCCAGCAGAGCAAGCGCGCGCTGCTGATCGTCGACGAGGCGCAGAACCTGAACGCCGGCTCGATCGAAGAACTGCGCATGCTGTCGAACTTCCAGTGCGGCGACCAGGCGCTGCTGCAGAGCTTCCTGGTCGGCCAGCCGGAGCTGCGCGACCTGATGCGATCGCCGGCGATGGAACAGTTCCGCCAGCGCGTAATCGCCTCCTACCACCTCGGGCCGCTCGACGAGTCACGAGACCGCGGCCTATATCGAGCACCGCCTGCATCGCGTCGCGTGGAAGGGCAACCCGGAGTTCGAGCCGTCGGCCATTCACGCCGTCTTCATGGCCACTGGCGGCATTCCTCGTCGCATCAACGCAATCTGCAACCGGCTGATGCTCGCGGGCTTCCTCTGCGGGCCAGCACCGCTTCACTGCGGCCGAAGTCAATGCGGTAGCCGCCGAGATCACCGGCGAAATTGGGCCGCAGGCAGTCGCCACACCGCTGCGCGAGGCCTCTGTCTGGCCCTGCATCGGCAGAGCGACATCCAGACCTGATCGGCAACGTGCGCCGACTGCTGAACATGGCCGACACGCGTCGATCGACTCGAGAAGGACGTCAACGAGCTCCTGGACCTGGTGCGCATGCTGGTGGAGCCGGAGCGCGCGCAGCCCGACGACGAGCCGCCGCGGCAGGAACCTCCTAAGCGGCGACGCAAGAGCTCGTCCTCCACACTATGACAACCCCGCACCTTGCTGACCGCGCGGCCAGGTTGCACGCGAAGTCGCCGCTGTTGCGCCAGGCGCACGACGGTGGACCGCGGGTCACCGGGCACGTCCATGATGGACAGCACAGGGCGGGTCTGGTCAATGCGCTGACGGTCGATGTCGAGGACTACTTCCAGGTCTCGGCCCTTGCGCCCCACATCGAGCGTCGTCGTTGGGACGCGATGCGAGTGCCGCGTCGAGCGCAACGTCGGGCGGCTGCTGGCGCTTGTTCGAGGCGCACGGAGCGCGCGCAACCTTCTTCACGCTCGGCTGGATCGCGGAGCGCTACCCGACGATGGTGCGCGAGATCGTCGCTCGGGGCCATGAGCTGGCGAGCCACGGCTAGTCTCACTAGCGCGCGAGCGAGCAGTCGCGCGCGGATTTCCGCGCCGACGTCGACGGCGCGCGCAAGACGGCTCGAAGACATCGGCGGCGTGGCCGTCCGTGGCTACCGCGCGCCGAGCTTTTCGATCGGGCGCGGCAACCTCTGGGCCTTCGACTGCCTGGCCGAGGCCGGCTATGCTACAGCTCGAGCGTCTATCCGGTAAGGCACGACCACTACGGCATGCCCGATGCGCCGCGTTTTGCCTATCGGACGCACAATGGGCTGCTCGAACTGCCGATCACGACTGCGCGCCTGTTCACGCGCAACCTGCCGGCCGGCGGTGGCGGCTTCTTCCGCCTGCTGCCATACCGCGCTTCGCGCTGGGCCATCGAACGAGTCAACCGGGTCGACCGGCAACCGGCGATCTTCTACTTCCACCCGTGGGAGATCGACCCGGGCCAGCCGCGCATCCAGGGGTCAGCGCGAAGACCCGCTTTCGCCACTACCTGAATCTCGACCGCACCGAGTCGCGTCTGCGACCGGCTTCTGTCCGACTTCCGCTGGGACCGCATCGATCGCGTGTTCCGAGATCGACGCGGCGTGAAACCCGACGATCTGCCGCTCGGCGCGTCGACATCGCCCTCGGTGCGGCCATACCGGGAAGGCGACCGTGCGGCGCTGGGCCGAATTCGTAAACGACTGCCCCGAGGCGACGTTCTTCCACCGCATCGAGTGGCGCGATCCTGATCGAGACGTCTTCCGTCATCGGACGCACTACCTGGTGGCCGAGCGGGGCAGTGCGATCTCCGGCGTGCTGCCGCTGGCGCGCGTGAAGAGCTGGCTGTTCGGCGACGCACTGGTGTCGCTGCCGTTCGCGGTCTACGGCGGCGCCGCGGCCGTCGACGCGGCGGCGCGCGGGGCACTGGACGCGGCGGCGTCCGACCTCGCGCGCGAACTCGGCGTGCAGCACCTGGAACTGCGCAATCGCCACGTCGCCGAACCCGACTGGCCGCGCCAGGACCTGTATGTGACCTTCCGCAAGGCGCTGCTGCCGGATGTCGAGGCGAACCTGCTCGCAATCCCGCGCAAGCAGCGGGCGATGGTGCGCAAGGGCATCGAGCGCGGCCTCGCGAGCGAAATCGACGCCGGACGTCGAGCGTTTCTTCGGGCTGTACGCCGATAACGTGCACCGGCATGGCACGCCGGCGTTTCCGAGCCGCTACTTCGAGGCGCTGCAGCGCGACGTTCGGCGCCGACTGCGAGGTGCTGACCGTGCTGGACGCGGCCGGCGAGCCGTCGCTTCAGTGCTGTCGCTTCTACTTCCGCGACGAAGTGTTGCCGTACTACGCCGGCGACCATGAGCGGTCGCGCGCGCTGGCGGCGAACGACTTCAAGTACTGGGAGCTGATGCGGCGCGCGTGCGCGCGCGGCATGCGGGTCTTCGACTACGGCCGCAGCAAGCGGGGCACCGGCTCCTTCGACTTCAAGAAGAACTGGGGTTTCGAGCCGCAGCCGCTGCACTACGAGTACCAGCTGCTCAAGCGCGACGCCATACCGCAGAACAACCCGGCCAACCCGAAGTACCGCGCGTTCATCGAAACCTGGCGGCGCCTGCCGCTCGGCCGCTCGCCAACGGATCGGGCCTTCGATCGTGCGCAATCTTGGCTGAGCCGGACGATGGAACCGCTGCTCTATCTGGTGCATCGGATCCCGTATCCGCCCAACAAGGGCGACAAGATCCGCTCGTACCATCTGCTGCGGCACCTGGCCGAGCGCTACCGCGTGCATCTTGGCACCTTCGTCGATCGACCCGGCGGACCTTGCGCACGTACCGCAGCTTGAGTCGCTTTGCGCCTCGCACCATGTCGAGATGCTGGATCCCCCGCGCGGCGCGGCTGCGCAGCGTCTCGGGCTTCCTGACGGGCGAGGCGCTGACGCTGCCGTACTACCGCAATGCCGACCTGCAGTTGTGGGTCAACCGCGTCGTTGCGCAGCACCGGATTCGCAAGGCTGTCGTGTTCTCGGCAGCGATGGCGCAGTACGTGCGCGATCCGGACGGGCTGCGCGTCGTGCTGGACTTCGTCGACGTCGATTCAGCCAAATGGAGCGAGTATGCGCAGCGACAGGCCTGGCCATCGTCTCTCGTGTATCGGCGGGAAGGCGAGAAGCTGCTCGCCTTCGAGCGGAGGGCGGCTGAGCGCAGTGCAGCCAACGTGTTCGTCACTCGCGGCGAAGCCGATCTCTTCCTTCGTCTTGCTCCCGGACTTGAAACAAGCGTGCACGTAGTGGAAAACGGCGTGAACGCGGATTACTTCGCGCCGCACGCGGAGCGGCCTTCGCCCTACGCCGCCAACGAGGCGCCCATCGTCTTCACCGGGGCGATGGACTACTGGCCTAACATCGATGCGGTGACGTGGTTCTCATCCGAGACCATGCCGCACATCCTCGCCGTGCGGCCGGATGCGCGGTTCTACATCGTCGGCATGAACCCTGCGCCGGCCGTGAAGGCGTTGAGGTCGCGCTCGGGCGTCGTCGTGACCGGCACCGTACCCGACGTGCGACCTTACGTGCAGCACGCTGCCGCCGTAGTGGCGCCGCTGCGGGTCGCGCGCGGGATCCAGAACAAGATTCTCGAAGCCATGGCGATGGCGCGACCCGTAGTGATCTCGTCGGCGGCCAGCCCGGGTGTCAGCGGTGTGCCAGGTCGCGAGTATGAGATCGCGGACTCGCCTGCCGAGTTTGCGCGCAAGGTACTCGCAGTACTCGAACCGGGCGTCGGCGCAGAGATGGGGCGGCTCGCGCGCACGCGCATCGCCTCCGGTTACTCGTGGGACCGCAACCTTGCGACTTTCGACCGACTGCTCGACGGTGGCGCGCCGCCGCTCGCCTCGCGCATGGCGCAGAGGGGCTCGTGATGCACGCCGAGCCTGGACTTCAGACCGCCGCAGGCATTCGCGGCGTTCAGCAGCCGATGGCGGCGTTCGTTGCCATTGCCGCCTGCATCGCGGTCGTGCTCGGAATCTTCTGGCCAACGACCGAGTCGATGATCGACATCTGGCGGCGTTCGGAGACCTTCCAGCATTGCTTCGCGGTGATTCCGATCGCGCTCTGGCTAGTGTGGAATCAGCGGATGCGTCTTGCGGCCACTCCGATGCAGCCCTTCTGGCCGGGGCTCCTGGTCATCGGGCTCTTGGGCTTCGCCTGGCTTCTGGGCATTCTGGGAGCGGCACAGGTCGTGAGCCACTTCGCCTTGATTGGCCTGGTCGCGGCCGTGGTGCTGACTGCCTTCGGCACAGCATGGCTGCGGATCCTGTTGTTCCCGCTGCTCTTTCTCTTCTTTGCCGTGCCGTTCGGTGAAGCCCTGGTGCCGCGCCTGATGGACTGGACCGCGGACTTCACCATCGCCGCGCTGCGCCTGACGGGTGTGCCCGTCTACCGCGAGGGAGTGCACTTTGTGATTCCCACCGGTCAATGGTCTGTGATCGAGGCCTGCAGCGGCATCAAATTCCTGATCGCCTCTCTCATGGCGGGGTCGCTCTATGCATGGCTGATGTACCGCTCGCCAGGGCGGAGAATCGCCTTCCTTGCCGCCTCCATCGTCGTGCCGGTACTCGCCAACTGGCTGCGCGCCTACTCGATCGTGATGATCGGGCACTTGAGCCACAATCGCCTGATGACGAACGAGGATCACATCGTCTTCGGGTGGGTTCTGTTCGGCGCCATCATGCTGCTTCTCTACTGGCAGGGCGCGCGCTGGCGCGAAGACGGTGTTGACGATCAGTCCGCGCCGCCGCCCGCACCGTCGCCGGCTTTTGTCCGTATCGCCGCTGCAGGGTTGGCGATCGCCGCCGCCGTCCTGGCGTGGCCCGCTCTTGCCGGCGCATTGATGCGGCCCGTGGGCGCACCCGGCGCGGTCACGATCCATGCCCCCGAACCTGCGCAGGGGTGGCAGCGCGACTCGGATGCCGTGTCCGCTTGGACTCCCGACCTCGAAGCTGCGACCAGTTCGCAGACCTTTGTCTATCGCAAAGGAACACAGCGGGTTGCGTTGTTCGTTGCGGCCTATCGCCACCAGACACAGAATTCGCAGGTTGGCAGCTCCGCGAACCAGTTTGCACGTACGACGAACCTATTGTGGAAGCAGACCGCGCGCGGCACTGAGCCGATTACCGGTGTAGCTCGTTCAGTCGTCGCGGACCCTGTTCGCACCGCAGAGCTGCGCGGCCCGAGACCCACGGATCGGCTGCTGGTGTGGCAGTGGTACTGGGTGGGAGATGCACCGACCAGCCATGCAATGCTGACCAAAATCGAGCTTGCTCGTGCCCGGCTACTGCGGCGACCCGATACCTCGCTATGGATCGCCGCCTACGCGGCGTCCGATGCGAGCCGTGACGCGGCCCAACGTGGCCTGCAGGAGTTCGCGCACGACATGGGTCCGTCGCTGCAGCGCGCCTTCTCGGAGACAGTGGCCCGATGACGGCACACGACGATCGCCTGCTGATTGCACACGTCGTCTTCCGCTTCGACGTCGGCGGGCTGGAGAACGGTGTGGTGAACCTGCTCAACCGCCTGCCCGCCGACCGCTTCCGCCACTCGGTGGTGGCGATGACGGAAGTCACCGACTTTCGCCGTCGGGTGCTACGCGACGACGTGCAGTTCATCTCGCTGCACAAGGCGCCGGGCCACGGCATGCGATTGTGGCCGGCGCTGTACCGACTATTTCGTTCCATGCGACCGGATATCGTGCATACGCGCAACCTCGCACCGCTCGAAGCCTGTCTGCCTGCGTGGGCCGCCGGAGTGCCGGCACGATTGCATAGCGAGCACGGGTGGGACATCGGCGATCTCGATGGTTCGAATCGCGCGCACCGCTTTACGAGACGTCTTTATCGGCCGTTCGTGTCGCAGTACGTCGCGTTGTCGAGGCACATTGAGGACTACCTTAGAGCGTCGATCGGAGTGCCGTCGCTCGCGATCACCCAGATCTACAACGGCGTCGACACGCAGTGTTTCGTTCCGCCGAGGGCTGCGCGCGGGCCGGTCGAAGGTTTGCCTTTCAATGACCCACGCTTCTGGGTCATTGGAACGGTTGGACGGTTGGCAGCCGTTAAGGACCAGATGTCGCTGATTCGGGCCCTCGCTCGAATGCATCGGGCAGATGCCGCGGCGCGTGACCGCATGCGCCTCGTCATCGTCGGGGACGGGCCACTGCGCGACGAACTGCTAAGCCTTGCCCAGACCGAAGGTGTGGCCGATTGCGTCTGGCTGCCCGGAGCGCGCAGCGACATCGCGCAGGTGATGTCCGGTCTTGATGTCTTCGTTCTACCGTCGCTCGCTGAGGGCATCTCTAACACGCTTCTCGAGGCCATGGCCTGTGGACGACCAGTAATTGCCAGCGCGGTCGGTGGCAACTTGGAACTCGTGGACCATGATGACAGCGGCACGCTGGTGCCTGCGGCGGACGAGCAGGCGCTCGACACGGCCTTGCTACGCTATTTTGTCGAGTCCGACACGGCAAAGCGGCACGGTGCTGCTGCGCGCGCGGCAGTCGAAGCGCGCTTCAGTCTTGATCGGATGGTGGCCGACTACGCCGCCCTGTACGAACGAGTGGCAGCGCGTCGTGTCAAACGGACTGCTGACGCTCCCGCGAAGGATTCTTCCTTCGAACCCAGGACGGGCCATTGATATGTGCGGCATCACGGGAATAGTCGACCTGCGTGGCAAGCGGCCCATCGAACGTGTCGTGCTTCACCGCATGAACGAGAGTCAGCACCACCGCGGCCCGGATGAAGGTGACATGCACATCTCCCCCGGTGTGGGCCTCGGGCATCGGCGGCTCTCAATCATCGACGTGGCTACCGGACAGCAGCCGCTCTTTAACGAGGACCACTCTGTCGCCGTCGTCTACAACGGCGAGATCTACAACTTCCAGGAACTCATCCCGGAACTGACCGCGCTGGGCCACGTGTTTCGCACGAAGAGCGACACCGAGGTCATCGTGCACGCGTGGGAGGCATGGGGTGTCGACTGCGTGAAGCGTTTCCGCGGCATGTTCGCGTTCGCGCTGTGGGACGAAAACCAGCAGACGCTTTTCCTTGCGCGTGACCGCCTGGGCGTAAAGCCGATGTTCTATGCGCTGCTCCCGGATGGGCATCTGCTGTTCGGTTCGGAACTGAAGTCCCTGCTCGCGCATGGCGGTCTGGACACGGCGATCGAGCCGCAAGCGGTCGAAGAATATTTCGCGCTCGGGTACGTGCCCGAACCGCGCACGATCTTCCGCTCCGCACTAAAGCTGCCGCCAGCGACTACGCTTGTCGCGCGCCGCGGGCAGCCGCTGCCGGCACCGACCGAGTACTGGGACGTGCGTTTCACGCTCGACTCGAAACTGACCGCTGAACAGGCTCAGGCCGAACTTCGCGAGCGTCTCACCGAATCGGTGCGGCTGCGGTTGATCTCCGAGGTGCCACTGGGTGCCTTCCTCTCAGGCGGGGTGGACTCGAGCGCCGTGGTCGCGACGATGGCCGGCCTCTCGACTGAGCCGGTGAACACCTGCTCGATCGCCTTCGCCGATCCGGCCTACGACGAGTCCGCTTACGCGCTGCAGGTGGCGCAGCGTTATAAGACGCGGCACTTCGTCGACCGCGTCGAAAGCGAGGATTTCGACCTCATTGACACACTGGCGCGCCTGTATGACGAGCCGTACGCGGACAGTTCCGCGATGCCGACCTACCGCGTCTGCCAGCTGGCGCGAAGGCACGTGACGGTGGCGCTTTCCGGCGACGGCGGCGACGAGAACTTCGGCGGCTATCGCCGTTACAAGCTACACATGATGGAGGAGCGGCTGCGGCAGCCGCTGCCTTTGGCGCTGAGGCGACCGATGTTCGGGCTGCTTGGGCGCGTCTACCCCAAGGCGGACTGGGCGCCACGCGCGCTGCGCGGCAAGACGACGTTCGAAGCGCTGGCGCGTGACTCGGTCGAGGCGTACTTCCACAGCATGAGCCTGCTGCGCGATGCCGACCGTGGCGTGCTGTACTCCAACGGTTTTCGTGCGGAACTCGCCGGCTACAACGCGATCGAGGTTTTCCAGCGGCACGCCGCGCGAGCCAATCGCGAAGACCCGCTCGCGCTGATCCAATATCTTGACCTCAAGACTTACCTCGTGGGCGACATCAACACTAAGGTCGACCGCGCGAGCATGGCGCATTCGCTTGAGGTGCGTGAGCCGCTGATGGACCATCCGCTGGTTGAGTGGCTCGCCACGCTCCCGTCGTCGTTCAAGTTGCGCGGTGGGGAAGGGAAGTGGTTCCTTAAGAAGGCGCTGGAACCCATGCTGCCCAGCGACCTGCTGCACCGGCAGAAAATGGGCTTCGCGGTGCCATTGGCCACTTGGTTCCGCGGGCCGCTCAGACAGCGCGTGCGCGACGCTGTGCTCGGCGAACGTCTGGCTGAGTGTGGCCTTTTCAACGCGAGCACATTGCGGCGTCTGGTCGAGCAGCACCAGTCGGGCATGCGCGATCACAGCGCCCCGCTGTGGAGCCTGCTGATGTTTGAGGCCTTCCTGCGGACCAGCGGCGTCCAGGCGCGGCGCGATTCGGCCAGGGCCACGGCATGAGCCGGGATCTCCGGATCCTGACCTTCACGTCGCTTTATCCGAGCGCGGCGCGCCCGCGGCACGGCATCTTCGTGGAGTCGCGGCTGCAGCGGTTGATCGCGCGCGGAGGCGTGAGGGCCAAGGTGGTCGCGCCGGTTCCGTGGTTTCCATTCACTGGAGCGCGCTGGGGCGAATACGGCCGCATGGCGGCCACGCCACGGCGCGAGCTCCGGAATGGACTGGAGGTCCGCTATCCGCGCTATCCGATGCTGCCGCAGGTGGGGATGGCGTTGCAGCCGAACGCGATGGCCCACGCAGGACTGCGCGCGGTGGAATCCATGCTGCGCGAAGGCGAGGAGATCGACCTCGTCGACGCCCACTATCTCTACCCCGATGGCGTCGCGGCAGCGACCGTGGCGCAGCGCATCGGACGGCCAGTAGTCCTCACCGCGCGCGGAACCGACGTCAATGTCATTGCGCAGATGCCGGGCCCTCGAGCCCGCATCCTGCGGGCGGTGGAAGGCTCAGCAGGCGTGATCGCTGTGTCGTCGGCCCTCAAGACCGCACTGGTTGGGCTTGGCGTTGCCGCCGGTCGAATTGCCGTGCTGCGCAACGGCGTCGACGCCGCGCTCTTCTATCCCGAGGACCGCAGCGCCGCGCGCAAGCGACTCGGGCTAACGGCCGAAGACGTCCCGATCGTCGTTAGCGTCGGCAACCTGATTCCAGGCAAGCGGCACGACTTGGTACTGGAGGCGGCTTCCCAGATCGAGCGCCTTCATGTCCTCCTGGTCGGTCGTGGCAGCGAACGGTCCCGGCTCGTGCAAATGGCGCGAGTACTGAGGATGACGGAGCGAGTGCACTTTCTGGATGAGATGTCGCAGGAGCGTCTGCGACTCGTGTACTCCGCTGCCAATGTGCTGGTGCTGGCATCGGAACGTGAAGGCTGGCCCAACGTGCTGCTCGAGTCGACGGCTTGCGGCACTCCCGTCGTTGCATTCAGCGTTGGAGGCGTGCCGGAAATACTGACGGATCCCGCGGCAGGTACAGTTGTGCGCGGGTCGCGTGGGGCCGCGCCTCTTGCGGAAGCCATTCTTGGCCTGCTCAACCACCCGCCCGCGCGCGAGGCAGTGCGCAGTGCTGCTGAACGCTTCTCGTGGGCGCCGGTGCTGGACGCGCAACTGGCGTTCTTTCGCCGCGTCGCGCTGCTCGAAGGGACGACACCCGCCAGAGAGGCTGCGCAGGCATGAGCCTCCTTGACCCGCTGGCGCGGGCCGCGCTGACGATCGCGTCGCGTGACCGGCTCTCGGTGCTGATCTACCACCGCGTTCCGGCAGATCCGGATGAGCTGCTGCCTAGCGAGCCGCATGCCGCAGAGTTCGTGGCGACAATGCGCTGGGTGAAGTCCACGTTCAACGTTATTCCTCTTGCCGATGGCGTCGAGGGCATCAAGACTGGCAAGCTCCCGCCGCGGGCGCTGTCGATTACGTTTGACGACGGCTATGCAAATAACGCCACTGTTGCCGCACCCATTCTGGCGCGACTGGGATTACACGCGACCTTCTTCATCGCCACCGGCTTTCTCGACGGCGGACGGATGTTCAACGACACTGTGATCGAGGCGGTGCGCGGATTCCAGGGCCAGACGTTGGGGCTCGAACCGCTCGGATTGGGGCGGCATTCCATGGCCTCCGTCGCGGAGCGGCGCCGGGCGATCGACGCCATCCTCGAGGGTATCAAGTACCGGCCCGAGGCTGCGCGGGGCGAACTGGCCGAACGGGTCGCGATTGCCGCCAAGGTCCAGCCCCCCTCGAGCTTGATGATGACCTCCGACCAAGCCGCCGGGCTGGCCCGGGACGGTTTTGCTCTGGGCGGACATACCGTGACACATCCGATCCTGGCCCAGCTGGACCCAGGGCTTGCGCGCGACGAGATCAGCCGTGGTCGCGAACGGGTCGAGGAATTGGCCGGCTCGCGCGTCCGGCTCTTCGCGTATCCCAATGGAAAACCCCAGAGAGATTACGCGCAGGCATCTTCGATCCTGGTTCGCGAGCTGGGTTTCGATGGGGCAGTGTCCACGTCCAAGGGTGCAGCACGGATCGGGTCGGATCCGTTTCAGATACCTCGCTTCACGCCATGGGATGTCGGACCGATGAGCTTTACGGCGCAGATGGCATCAAATCTCGCGCGCGTGCAGCCGAGCTATGCCGCAGAATGAGCGGGCTCGGATTCGTTCTTCGTCACTAGGGAGGGCGGCACTGCTGCACCCACAGTGAGGATTCTCTACCATCACAGGACCAGCGCCCAGGATGGCAGTGCGGTCCACATCGATGGCCTGGTCGGCGCGATGCGTCAGCTGGGCGCCGAGGTTATGGTTGTCGCTCCGGCGCTTGCGGCCCCAGGTGTCGGGGCTCCGGTCCAAAAGTCCTGGGTAGGTGCTGCTCGCAAGCGCCTGCCCCGATTCGCGCATGAGATCGCCGAACTCGCCTACAACAGCTCCGAAGTTTTGCGGCTCTCTCAGGCGATACGCAGCTTCAGGCCGGATCTCATTTATCAGCGCTCGAACCTGTTTCTTCTGTCCGGGGCCTGGATCGCCGGGCGTGCTGCCATTCCACTGATCGAGGAAGTGAACGCGCCGTATTTTCTGGAGCGCAGCTGCCATGGAGGTATCGCACTGCCGTCGGTAGCCCGGTGGGCCGAGGCAGCCGCGTGGCGCCGCGCCGATGCAGTCGTGACGGTAACGAGCGTATTGGCAGACATTGTCGCAGCACAGGGTGTGATGCGTGATCGGCTCCATGTCATGCCGAACGGCATCGACCAGGCATTATTGAAACGCTGAAGCCATCGATCAGAACGCCAAATTCCGGCTTGGGCTCGGCGACTACACCGTCCTTGGATTTACAGGGTTCGTGCGCGATTGGAACGGGCTAGAGGGTGTGCTTGACCAGATGGCCCGCCCCGAGGGCCGTGGGTGGTTCCTGCTTGTAGTTGGCGATGGTCCGGCCCGGGCTGCGCTGGAGAGCCGCGCACGGGAGCTAAGGGTGGAAGCTCGCTTGCGTTTTACCGGCGTCGTCAGGCGCACGGAAGTCGCTGGCCATGTGTCCGCCTTCGACATTGCCTTGCAGCCGGCCGCCAACGCCTACGCCTCGCCACTCAAGTTGTTCGAGTACATGGCCCTCAATCGCGCGATCGTGGCACCGGACCAGCCCAACATCCGTGAGATCCTGACCAACAAGGTCGACGCACTGCTCTTCAAGCAGGACGACCCCTTGTCCTTCGGCGCGGCGGTGCAGAAGTTGGCAGACGATGCTGCGCTCAGGCAGCGTCTCGCCGCGGCGGCTGCCGACACGGTACGGAAGCGGGATCTGACCTGGCGCCACAACGCCGAGCGAGTCTTGTCGCTGGCATCGCAGCTGACCACAGCACGCATTGGACCCGCTCGCACGGATTCGCCCAAGGCGCAATTGCGCCCGTAGACGGAGGCAGTGGAAATGGAAATGGAAAGACGGGAAATCTCCGACCGCCCGCTGCTCGAATGGACGCCCGAGCAAGGCGCAAAGTTCGGGCTCATGGCCCAGTCCACCCGACATCGCGTGCACGAATTGCCGTGGTGGGACGACGCGAGCCTCGCGCGCCTCATCGATGAGCAGCCGCGTACCCAGCTGCGCGTGTTCCAGTCGGGCACCGATCCGCTGCATCGGCACCGGGATCACCAGCCCGTGGACACCGAGGGCGTCAACGGCGCCGAGATCCTAGAGGCGGTGAAGCGCGGCAAGCTGTGGGTCAACCTGCAGCGCATCGACAGCGCGCAGTCGCGCTTCGACGCACTCGGCACGAAGCTCTATGCCGAACTGCAGGCGGGCGCGTCGCGCTTCCACCCCGTATGGATCAATCGGGCGTTCCTGTTTGTTTCCTCGCCCGGTGCAATGGTCTACCTGCATGCTGATTACCAGCCCAACATCCTCTGGCATCTCCGGGGCAACAAGAGAATCTGGATCTACCCCGCCTACGACGAGCGCATTGTCTCGATGGAGCGTATTGAGGAGATCTGCGCGGGCGGCGAGGACGATATCGACTTCCGCCACGAATTTGACGTATTCGGACAGGCGTTCGACATTGGGCCGGGCGAAACCGTTAGCTGGCCGGCGCGCTCTCCGCATCGAGTGATCAACGGCGACAACCTCAACGTATCTCTTTCTACCTTTCACGAGACCGTCGACGACTACGACCGGGTTCTGGAACACCGTTCGGACTACATGATGCGAACGAGGCTGCCAGCGGCGCGCGGCTTGATGCGACTGGTAGGTGCGCATGGCAAGCGTCTCGCCTATCGCGCCATGGAGCGGGCAGGCTGGGTGGCAGGGAGGCCGGTTAAGGAATACTGGGCACGACTTCGGATCAATCCAGAAGCCCCCAATGGAGTAAGCGAGATTTCTTCGGGTCCGGTACTTACCGAACATTCGCGACTCGTTCGCCTGGCGAACGAGCGGCGCGCCGCCTAATCTCTTCTTTGGCGCTCGTGTAATCACTCTGATTCTGGTCGATTCCAGATGGCCGGCAGGTCCAAAGCATTGCTTCCTATCGGGAATAGCCTCGCGGCACGACGACAATCAGTTTGACTTTCTCTTTCTGAGGTACTGCGTTATCGAGCTGCCGTACTTGTATTCGGTGATCATATTGCGATCGGTGATGATCTCCAAAGGCCGTTCTGCTCCAGCTACGACCTTCTCGTAGGGTTCGAGATGCATGAGATTGTCGCGAATTTTCGATTGCACCCGAGGATCCGATGCATCCAAGAGCTTGACGCCGTCCAGCTCGAGCGAAGTCATCCGCTTCGTTGCCTCCTCCGGGGACGGAATCTCTAGCCGGTCCGCGGCGACGACGAAATTTCCGTATCGGAACACCGCCGGAAAGACTTCAACCGCGGTCCTGAAGACGTCCGGCGAGAACGTCGAGTTATAGGCCACGACGGCGCCTTCCTCCATGTGTTGCCTGATGAGGTGCAGGAACTCAGCACTCAGCAAGAAGGTCGCATACGCGCGCCAATGGTACGAAGTGTTCATGACGATAAGATCAAACTTCGTGTTGGGATTGCGTCGTAGCCAGCGACGGCCATCATCAATGTGAATACGCACCCGCCGATCCACCAGGAGCTTCTGCAGTTCGTCGTATTGCGATGCGATTTCGGTGTAGCCAGGATTAATTTCAACAACGTCAATCGTCTCGACGCCAGGGAAAGCCGTCAATACTCGTGTCCATGCGCCAGCACTCATTCCAACGACGAGAACGCGGCGCGGAGTGGGTTTGAGCGCGGCAAGAATGTAGACGCGGGAAATCCAATTCGTGTCGCGCAGATAATCAATGTTCGTCCGGCCGTCATAGGCGTTTCCTCCGAAGACAATGTCATCTCCTTCAGGTCCGTGCAGGACATGAATGATTCCGTAACGATTCTCGATCACTGTCTTGAGTGGTCCTTCTCCTTCCCCGGACGACTTCACTAAGACTTCGATCAAGGAACTCGGCAGCAAGAGCAGTCCAGCAACGAAAGCTGCAGCAAGCGGAGGGTATGCATAGCGTGGCCACTTAAGCTCGCTGCCGGCAATCAGGCAAGCGCATCCGGTCAGCAGCGTCAATCCGCACATCAACATGAAGCACTGTTGAAGTGTCAAGAGCTGAAGCAGTACGAAGCCGGTCACCAGTGGGCCTAGGGTCGATCCGACAATATTCGCGAAATAGACCTTTGAGACTGACCGCCCGACTTGCCCCGATGCTGCGGTCGAGCCCAAGTGATGCGCGATGGGGAAGAGAATACTTTTCAGCGCAGCGGTCAGGAATACACCGGCCCCGAGGAACAACGAGCCAAAGGCCCTTCCAAAATTGAAGCCATATGCTGCGACCCAAGGCAGAACCGCGTCGAGCACTGCGGCGGTTACGAGTACTGCGCCGGCGACGAATAAGAGGCGCTTGCCGGAAGCGCATGCGTACTTGCCAACCGCCGCGCCCGCGGCGATACCAATCAGAAAAATGCCCAGGACAACACTGAACGCCTGCGGTGCGCCGCGAAATGCAAAGCCGGCCAGTCGTATCCAAAGAATCTCCTGGCTCAAGCTCAGAAAGCCGACCGTGAAAGATAGCGCTCTAGCAAACCAGATCATTGAAAGACCCCTCGCCGATCTGCCACGAACACGACGGTCGCCACGAGAAAATTGCCCAGCGACGCAAGATAGATTGTTTGGTGAAGATCCATAAAGTTGAAGAGAAGCAGGCCGGCTCCGAGGGAGCCGAGCGCCGCCCCGAACGTATTCGACAAGTACAGGCTGCCTATTGAGACGCCCACATTGGCGCTCTTGGAAAACAAGTGCGCCACAAGCATGGGCAATGTCGCGCCCATCAGGGCGGTCGGAAACGCCAAGAGCGCGAAGTTGGCGAACGCTACGGTGGCCAAACTTGAATTCGAGAAGGCGTTTCCGACCGCGGGTATGACCGTAGGGCTTGTCAGCCCAAATAGACCAATACCAATCTCACAAACCGCGAAGAGCCTTATGAGCAGCTTTGGTGAACGGTCCGCGACCCAACCCCCGAGGAGAGCGCCACAACCGAGGCCAAGCATGAAAGTGGAGACAATGATGGTGATCGATTCCACGTCGACACCAAACGTCCCAAACAGAATGCGCTGCCACGCAACCTGGTAGATAAGAGCTGATGCGCCGGACATGAAGAAAACGCTGAGCAACAGGGGTTCGCCTGGCATTCGGCTAATTTGAGAAGAGAGTTTCATGGCGTGGCGCAGTGCTTTCTTCGTGGGCCCTGGCGCCGGGAGTCACCGAAAGCTGAAAGAGACGTAGTACGCGGTGCAGCAGCCGCCCGGGGAGCGACGGCCGCCTGCAAGCGTCCTGTTGATGCCCGGCCTTGCCGAGAAGGCGGCATGCCGCTGGACAGAGAATCCTCCCACCGCAACCGCTCCCACTCAAATATCAATTTCTGGAACCGAACGTGGTGTTCTGGGTAACGCTCCACTTCGCGTATCGGTATCCACTTCTTCAACGTGCTGATCCACACTTCGCGACTTTCCACGTTGAACGTGAGTCGGTCACCATCTTCATCTATGAAGCCGAGAAGGAGCGGTGAAGATAAGGTTCCGATAAGTTGGAATACCTCCTTGCGTTCCGAGGTGGCGGTCGGTAGACCGGATGCGCGGCTTGGAGTCAAAGTGGCGCCGATCGCTTCAAGCAAGTGTCCAGCGAGGTCAGTCTGGCCGAGCAGGCCCTCGAGCCACGGAAAGGGCTCGCTCGCCACAAAAAGCGCACGTAACTGAATGTCGTCAATCTGCGTGCCGTGGCCCAGTGTTCCATCATCAAAGAGGGATTCACCGTGATCACCGGAAACCACGATAACAGCATCTTGCAGGTCCGCCTTAGCTTTGACGACGTTGACGAGTTCTCTGACAGCAGAGTCCGCTTCCGACAAGGCATTCAGATATGTCAGGCGAAGCCGTTCCCGCACATGTGCCGAAATCTCATTCCGCTTAAGCGGAAGCAGACCGTCAATGTGAATGTGCATACCATCGTAATAATAGGGAAAGTGCGGAGATTGAAAATTCACGTAAGCGAATACGGGTTTGTGCCAATCCAGACGATCCGCGGCCTCCGCAAACGCTTCCAGGACCCGTTTGTTGGCGAGAGTCAGGCTTCCCGGCGCCCTGCTAGGAAAGACGCGCTCGTTAGGCGCCTTCGTCGCATCGAAGAAGGAGGTGGCGTGAGTTTCCATGCCGAGCTCCGGCGCCATCCCGCCGAATGACTCGTCCTGGCCAGAGGCGACGACAACCTGATAGCCCTGCTTGCTGAGAAGAGCAAACAAGCTGCCGCCCAACGGCGAACTGCGATTCACCGCGCCCGAGAAGATC
This sequence comes from uncultured beta proteobacterium, assembly GCA_963724605.1. Classification (GTDB taxonomy): domain Bacteria; phylum Pseudomonadota; class Gammaproteobacteria; order Burkholderiales; family Burkholderiaceae_F; genus JALORV01. Next base: position 419,938 of record CAVRVM010000014.1, on the reverse strand, counting down.
GCCTTGATCGATGAGGTGGTAAACCCAGTGTGACTGAAGTACCTCTCAGCATGACCCCCGGCCTGTGTCATCGCCTGCAGGAATGGCACTGCGGGACGACCCGCGACCATTGCCTGCAAGACATCGGCACGGGCGCTTTCGATTACGACGACGATCAGGTGGCGCTTCTTCCCCGTGAATGTGACCGACAATCGCTCTCGCGGCGTGTAAACGAAATCTCCTTCCAGTCCGTCCTGGTCAATTCCGTCCCCGGGTATGTCCAGCGCACCTGGATACCTGCGCGAGTCAAACGGGGCGGGGTCCGGCGCCCAGGCAAAGAATCCAACTCCATCACCGTCGAAGTCTGTAAGCAGATCCAGCGCGCTCCGAGGCAACTCATATGAAACTACTTTCTTGAGGTGATACCGCGCTGATGGCCATTGATTCGCGATCAGAATCAATGTGGAAAGGCCGATCGCAGCCGATAGCGCGAGGGTGGTGGATCTACCCAAGCCCGGTTGCCCGAGCGAACCAAGCCTCGAACCGTCTCGTAGCCCGTAGCGTCTGACAAGTAGAAAGTGACCCAAAAGGTAGGCAAGAACGCCGGCCACAAGAAAGAGTCCAAGTGCGACTCCTTCCCGCAAGCCATAAAGAATCGCGTCTGTTGCATTACCACCACCAAGGTTCTTCATCACGGCGAAGGTGAAGAAATCGCCGAAGTAGTTCAGAAGTTGGTAGCGCACAGCAATCAGCGCAACCATCGTGCCGCCGAACGCAACGACGAAGTGATAGGTGGAAACGACCGGATGCAGGCGCAGTGCCCGGCTGACGACGTTCCAAGTCGCAGCCAGAAGAGCAAAGAGCGAGAACTGGATTCCAAGTACAAGCGCAATGAATGCAGATACTGGCGCTATGCCGCTAATCTGTCTCGACTGAAGAAAGCCCCCGCGAACAATTTCGTATTTGATCTCTAGCAGAGCAAGTTCAAGGGCACTTACCGCGCAGGCAACGATTACCACGGCAATCCAAATGAGTTGTCGAGGCTTCCTGCTCACAGTCAGAGATTGCGAATGCATCGTTCCTCGCTAACTCACTGCTGAATCACCCAAGACCTGGTCGGAGTCGTTGGAACGTACAACTGAAACGGTTCGCGCCGCAAGTTGGCACTGATCGCTCGCCCCCATATCGAAAGACCGATGCGACCAAATAGGTCGCCACCTTCGTCGGCTCAAACGGCTCCGCCGCTTCTTCTCCCGGCTCGAGGTGCTCAAAGTGGTGTCGGTAGCGGCTGCGCCATCTCGCCAGGACCGCCGATGCCCTGAGAAAGTGCTAACAGGCCCTAGCCAGATTCAACTGCGACGTCATTCCTTCGCAGCACAGAAATGATGCACGCCTCGGGGTATGGAATTCCAGCGCCACGAAGTCCACGTCTCATGCTGAGTTCAAGCCAATTCAGCGAGCGGTACGAGTTGGTGATTCTGCAATCGTCCAGGCGAACGTAATGAACCTGTGTCAGTCCGGCTTGCTCGGCATTGCGCTTGAGATCGTCGAAGGTATTGAGCTTGTACTGAGTAGGGAAAGTGTCCCGCGCGTCGGACTCCCATAGCAGGCGCTTTAACGGATTGTGAAGCCCGAAAGGCGTAATGGAGGCGGCGATCGACATCGGCGCCCACTTGTGGGGCGTGTATATCACTGCATGCCCGCTTGGTTTCATAAGGCCTGCTACCCGTCGCAGTGCCGCATTAGGGTTGACAATGTGCTCGGCAACCATCCGCAAGGTAACTAGATCGAATTGTCGGTCGATCGGGCATGCTTCCACTAAGCCCTGGAAGTAGCCACTGATAAAGTTGTTTTCGCGGACGTTGTCGTCCGGATCAATTCCGTACACGAATCTGCAACGCGAGGCATACTGTCCTGCCAGTTCCGGATTGTCTGGAAAGATATTTCTGCCGCAGCCGACGTCGCACCAGTCCGCCCCAAGCGTGAGCAGCTTTCCGACCAGTGCTTCGTAGTGGTCGTCGGGAGTGAAGTATCCGAAGTCTAGGCGCAGCGTCGGGCCCCATCCGAGAGTGTCCTTCCGGCTGTACTTCTGTCGGAAGATGGCCATCAACTCATCGCCGGAGGGCGTGTAGGCCACCTCAGCGGTCATAGGGGACTTGCGAAGCGAGGGTGACCCAGTCACTTACTGGCTCTCCGGCGAGAAACTAAGGGGTACGCATGTTGGTTGTCGACATGGCTTCGCCAGCAGGCACCGGTGCGTCAATCGAGATGTGAGTGGACTTCTCAGTGGCGGCCCGCCGGAGGCAGTGGCGCGTTACCGCGATTGCGACGAAGAGGTAGTACGGCATATCCCAATACGCCAGATTCTGGAAAGCCCCGCCGACAAGGTAGGCCACGATACTGACTTTGATCATCTGCGCCAACCAAAATGCCCATTGGTCGTCGTCTCTGCCCCGTGTCATTGCTGCTACTTGGCCACACATACGCCAGACAAGTGCCCAAAACAGAAGGAAAAGGCCCAGCGCGATGAAGCCATGCTCGCCAAGCACTTGAAAGTAGATGCTGTGCGCAGCGTGTGATCCGGCGTAGGAGGGGTTGTACTTTTGAAAGATCCACCTGGAGTACGTTTCGAAGCCGCCGCCGGTGAACGGTCGATCGACTGCGAGGTTCCACAACATCGTCCATGTTTCCAGGCGACTGTTCGCCGAAGCTTCCGCGCGCGGGTCCGTGATCGTCGCGACGCGCTCTCCCCACTCCGCGGGCATGAAGGCGACGAATGCAATTGCCAAGAGGGCGATCAGCGCCCCCGAAAACAGCTTCTTCCTGCTCTTAAACCACAAGAAGATCGCTACCGCGATGATCGCGACCACCGCCCCGCGTGATTGGCTACCAATGGCGGAAACCGCCGTGAGCGCAACGGCGCCCATGACTCCCAAGCGGATCCAGGTTCTCGACCGATACTGTCCATAAAGGTAGGCCCATAGCGGTATCGACATCACAGCCGCCAGTGCAAACGCATTGTTGTCAGCGATGAAGCTGTCATCAGGCCCCCACACTCGATACTGGCCAAGGTAGACAATCGTGAAGATGCCTCCCTTGATGGCGTAGTAGCCGATCGACGCAGCAATCACCCAGATCAGTGCGAGGACGTGATCTTTTCCGTATAGCAAAATCAAAGCGAGCAGCGTGCCGATTTGCACCTTAACGGCCCTTTCCAGCATGGGCCACGCGCTATCAGGCACTAGCGCGAAAAACGTTGTGAAAAATATGTAGGCGACAAAGCAAAGGAGAACCGCAGTGGCCGCGCCACCCTTCAGCCGCTTTGGCTCGCGCGAGAACAACGCACCGAGCACGGTCGCAATGCCGATCGCCTGCGCGAAAGGAAACGTGACCGCAAAGCTCCACGCAAGTCGGTGCGGATTCATGATCCCCCACCAGACCCACGCCAAGGCGCCCCACGTCGGCCGCAACAGGATCAGCGGCAGAAGCACAGTCATCAAGGTAACGAGAAGGACGTCGCGCATGTGGCTACGAGTTCAACTTGGCGTCCAGTCCGGCGCGCGCGCAGCCAACCACTGTTCCAACATCATCAGGACCCAGACCATCTCACCGAAGTAACCGGCATGCTCTTCCAAGCGGCGGGAGAATAAATCGTCGACCAAACGGTGCTGGATCACCCGCCGCCGGGCCAGCGCGGCCAACGAGTCGCGTGCCAGACCCTGGAAAGCCGAGTCACGCAACAGCCACATTCCGACCGGCAACCCGAAGCCATGCTTCTTCTTGGTGATGATCTCCGGGGGAAGGAACTCCTTCATTGCTTCTTTGAAAAAGTGGCGCAAGCGCAAACCCCGCACCTTATCGCGCGGCGCAAGCCGTACAGAAAGGTCGACCACGACGTCGTTGAGCAGTGGAAACCCGACATCGACCCCGGCGATGCACGTTGTTCCCATCACCTTGGGCAAGTCGTTGTCGGACAACGTGAAGCGCCAGTCGTACGCCAGCATGCGATCGACGAAGGGAGCGGAGCGGTAGCGGGAGTAGACCTCGGCCTGCAGCGCGGCGGGCTCGCTCTCCGTAACCGAGCCGAGCAAAGACTGCGTGAAGACCTGCTCCGCGCCGAAGCGTTTGAGCAGGTTGTAGGTCTCGAGCCGCGCGGGCATCGGAACGCTGGCCTGCTCGACATAGCTCGCAGCCTTGCGGATAAGAGGAGCAGCGCGCGTAATGCGGTTCGCGATCAACGGAGCGAGGCTGTGCCTTACAGCTTCGGGCGCCCACCACCAGGCTTCGAAGATCTTCTGCCTGGCATACCGCGTGTTGCCGCCGAAGAGTTCGTCGCCGCCGTCTCCGGCAAGGAGTTTGGTCACGCCGTGCTCGCGCGCGAGGCGCGCGCAGATGAACGCCGGAACGGCTGATGAGTTACCGAACGGCTGATCATAGTGCGCAGCCACAATCGGAATCGCCGCCACCAGTTCGGCCGGAGTCACGTAGTGCTCGTGGTGCTCGGTTCCGAAGTGCCGGGCGGCAATACGCGCGTACTCCATCTCGTCGTATCCACGCTGGTCGAAGCCGATGGAGAACGTCGCCGAACGCCCGGTCACCTGCTTCAGCATGCCAGCGACCGTTGAACTGTCCGTGCCGCCGGAAAGGAAACAGCCGACCTGTGCCTCGCGCGCCTCGAATTCGACGGCGTCGCTCACTGCCTTCCTGAAGTCGGACGCAAGTTCGTCGAGCGAACCTTGACGCTGAGTCGAGAATCGGGGCTGCCAAGCGGTAGTTACCTCCACGGAGGCGCCGTCGAATCGCAGCGTCGAGGCTGGCTCCATGCGCGAGACGCCCCGGAAGACCGTGCGCGGCGCGGGGATCATGTGGAAATAGACGTAGTCGAAGAGCGCCTGGGGGTCGAGCGCCGGCGCCTCGCGCGTCGGCACGTTGTCAGCGCGGTCGGAGAACGACAGGCGACCCCCCTGCCGAGTCCAGCATAGCGGCCAGACACCAAAGCGGTCGGTTTGCAGTGAGGCGACCTTCCGCACCGGGTCGAAGGTCACGACTGCGAAGCGGCCACCAAGAGATGCCGGCCGCAGCGTTCCCGCCTCAAGCTCCTCCGCGAGTGTTGCAGCGTTGACTGGCCTCCTGCCGAGTATCGGTCGACCGGTCAAAAGAACGATGGCCCGTTCAGACGCGTGCCATTCGCTCGCTGCGACTTGCATGCTTGCCGAGAGCCAGGGCGCGGTCAGCGTGACGATCGCAGGCGACGAACGATCGACTGTTGGCAAGGCTCCCGGACGAAAGGCATCGAAGTCGATCCAGCCGCGCATACGCGCGCGGCGGCCTTCGACTGCTGGTGTGATAAAGGACGGGGGCAACGCCGCGCTCATCGATCCGGGGCTAGCGGGCAACGCGCTGGAATGCGCCGGGCGAGAGAGGCGTCAGCGCTGTCAGTCCATCCAGCGGGCAACTGGACGCCGGATGGATGTATTCGCGCATGGGGCTGGCGACGTCTGCCGCTCCCGCCCCCCGGAATCCGGCTCGACCAACGATTGAGGACTGCGGTCGCAGCCGGTAGTCGAACTTCGCCGCATCCGCGAATTCCTTCTTGCTTGCCTCGACGTTTCCGCGCGACTCCAGTGGTGCATCGATGTTCAGGTTGCCAGGGCCGACCAACAGGTTGTTCAGCATTGTTACTTGCTGTGCACCCTTCATGACCCGGACGAACGTGGCTCCCGCGGCTCTATCGTTGATGATTGTGTTATGAGCCAGATAGAGCCTGTTCTCAGGCCAGCGATAGCCCTCTGCGCCGTACGAAACAATGGTCGAGTTTTCGGTCGCAGGTCCCTGTTGGATCAGGTTGCCCACCACGACGGCCGTTCCACCGTTTGGAAACTCCAGTTCGTAGCTCGAAGTTCCGTCCTCGCCGGTGAGTCTGCAATATTGAACATTGTTCAAGGTGGCGCGACTCTTGAGCAGATGGCCGACACGCGAGCGGGCGAACAGACATCCAGCAACATTCAGGCGCGCGATAGTGCCGACATAGAGGTTATGGGCCGAGCCGTCCGGATGGCCGTTACCATCAAACGACGAGTCCTCAATTGAGATCTCTATTGTGTTGAGGTTGCCGGCGAGGATGCCGTTTTCGTTGTCGACGAACGCGCACTTTGAAGCAGTCAGCGGTCCGTTTTCGATGCGTATGCCGGCACCGTTGCGATCCCGCACGCGCGCACCTGTGAACTCCAGGTTTTCGACGCGGACCCGTTTGCCCTTGAGCACCATGATGCCTTTGCCTTCGGCGTCCCTGCCGTCGGCGAGCAGTCGCGGTCGCTGCCCGATTCCGCGAAGTGTCAGGTCGCTTTGCGGCCACGACGACACATCACCGCGGTAGTCGCCCGGTTCAATCTCGATCGTGTCGCCATCACGTGCAGCACGCGACGTGGCGGCCAATGACATTAACGGCTCGCCTGCAGTGACGCGAAGGGTGCGCCCCGACGGGACGGGCAGCAGTGAGGGGTCGCCGGGCTCCGGCGCACAGATGGCCAGTGAACGATACGGCCAGAGCGCACATAGGGCTCCGCTGGTCGCCGCGGTCAGGAATACACGACGGGGCGCAGGCACCTCTCGGGTCCACGCTACTGCTTCCACTGACCAGCCTTCGCCAGCTTCTCGCGGAGTCCAGGAAGATTGAAGCCCTGCTCATAAGCGATCTTTGCGTTGGCGTTCGACCGTTCGTAGTCCTTCAACTCAAAGTACAAAAGGCCCACGTTGTAGTGCAAGGTAGGGTTGCCCTTGGCCAGCTGCTCGGCGACCTTTGTCTGTTCGAGTGCCTCCGCCCGCTGTTTTGAGCGAATTAGCTCGAATGCCCAGAGGATGCGGACCTGAGCGTCGTCCGGCCGATATGCAATAGCCCGGTCGAACCAACAGACCAGCGTGTACTTCATGTCTTTAGGCATGATGCCGCCATTGCGGCGAGTCAACTCCGCAGCAGAGCGCAAGGCGCGCGGATGATTGGGGAACACACCAAGTGTGTATGCGATATCGCCCCCCACAGTGCCTTTTTCGCCCCGGATGAGTCGCTCCACGTGGTCTGGGAAGTGCCGAACCTCAACAAAGTCGATGTCAGCCGGCGACGTCGTGCGATAGTCCAGCGGACCCATCGCGCTCGGTCCGTAATTGAAGTTGCCGCAGCCTGGGCTGGGCTCATTCACCGGTGGATTGCTGGTCGCGGACGCCTGGCCAATCATCGCCAGCAGGACGGTCGAGCACGATAGCTTGGCGGCCAACTTGAGCGCTTTCATCCCGGTTCCTTCAGCGATCCGTGGGGTCGAGCCATAGTAGCGACAATGGGAGCCTGACCTGTTCCGCGAAATTCCTCTGTTCGGCTAACGACGGCCTTCAGAAGAGAGTCCAACTGCTTGGCTCGCTGTTGCCAGGAATATTCCCTAACGGCAGTGGCTCGGCCTGCTGCCCCGATTGACTTCGCGAGCTCCGGATCCGAGATAACGTTCGCCACGGCGGCAGCGAATGCCTTGGGCGTGTCGCGCACAAGGATGTTGACGCCGTCAAGCGCTGAAAGTCCTCCTAAACTTGTAGATGTCGCGACGACTGGACGGCCCATAGCCCAGGCTTGGAGAATCTTGTTCTTAATGCCGGATCCAAGCTTCATTGGACAGGCAAACACCGAAGCCTTGGCCAAGTACGGGCGAACGTCGTCCACCGTGCCAGTCACTTCTACTCGACTCGAGGCAAGCTGTCTGACTTCGGGTGCGGGATCTCTACCCACGAGGCCGATGCGCACGTTTGGCGCATGCTTGGAGAGCAGCGGGAGTATCTCGAGTGCGAGCCGGCGCGCCGTGTCGATATTTGGCGCGAAGTCCATGTTCCCTTCAAAAACCACATAATCCTTGTCGGCCCCGATCTCCATCGGCGCAAAGTAGTCGACGTCAACGCCGTTGGGTACCACCGCCACTGGTCGGCCTGGAAAGAAGCGACGGTAAACGCCAGCGTCCACTTCTGAAACGTAAATATTCAAAGCCGCGCGGCCGAGCAACGCCTTTTCATATTTCCAGAATCGCCATGCGCGGTAGAGGTGGCGCGGCTTGGCCCGCCAAGCCCCATGTCGGAATGCCCGGACTCACGCAGAAGCGGTTCATCAATTGAGTCTGACCACCAATGGTGCGCCAAGTGGCTCGGAAGGAAGGTTTAGGAGGGAGTTCGCGGCTTCCTCCAGAATTAAATCGTAGTGTTGGCCGCACGCCGCGGCAGCAACCGCAGCTCGCATTGGTTCGCTTGTAAGTTTGAAATCATCGGCGGTGAATGACTGGGACAGCCTTCTTAGGAAAGGTCGTCGGCTTAGTGCTGGGGCCGGGATGAGCGTTATCTTTCGAAAGATATCTCGAAATTCTGGATCAAGATTCATACCAATCGGCGCGAAACAGATCAAGTCGAACTGATGGTCGGCCGTTAGCTGGCGAAGCAGGCCATAGACGCGGAGGCCATCGCCCAGGCTACGGGTAAGAATCTTGTCCGAAATTAGGAGGATCCGCATGCTGCAGTCGAGGCCAAACTCTCCGGTCCACCCTCCTATCAACTCGAAGTCGCGGCGACACGCGCGTTACGGCTCCGGCGCACTTGTTGCACGAGCGTTTCAAGGATACCGCCGTTGTATGTCACCGACCCGACAATCTGGCCCAGAATGACCTGCGACAATCGCGTTTTTGACCGTGCCCCTCGCTGCGCGCATCAGTTAACCGGGTCGATGACTCCACGAAGCGCACTCGGCCGAGAAATTCTTGGAATGAAGTATTCAATACGCGTTGTGACCAACGAGGAGCAGTTTTCTGCGCTCAGGGAAGCTTGGGATGCTGTCGTTTCAGAGGCCGTAGATGCGAACACTTCATTGACCCATTCGTGGCTGTACTCGTGGTGGGTCGCATATCGCCCTCGAGCGCAGTTGCAGATCGTTGTTGCAGAGCAGGGCGGGCGAGTTTACGGGATCGCGCCGATGATGACGCTGCGAGAGGGCGGAGCCGATCGGGTTCTGCGCCGTCTCCGGTTCATCGGCGACGGCACCTCGGAGACGGATCACATGAACTTCATCGTGCGGGCCGATGACCGCCAAGCGATCCTGTCGGTCCTGCTCGACGCAATCGAAGCGCTCCGATGGGACATCGCGTATTTCAGCCAGATGCCGGAGTCCTCTGAAAATACGTTGCAGCTACTTGAGCGCGCGGCGCAGCGCGGCTGGATGGTGGATACGCGTACCGTCCCTTGTCCGCGGCGTGCGATGCCGCCCACCTATGATGACCTGCTTCGATCACTCCCAAGCCGCCTTCGTACTTCCGTGCGCTCGGCCCGGCGCGATCTCGAGGCGAATCACAAGGTCGAATTTGGACTCTATTCGCGGAGCAAAGAAATTCCCGAAGCTCTCGCGACGCTGTATCGCAATCACGCGGGCCGCTGGCGAGCCAAGGGGGAGCAGGGCGTATTCGTCGACGATCGCAAGCGCGCGTTCTACTCGGCGCTGAGTTCTCGCCTTCTCGAAGATGGCTCCCTTCGGTTCTTCTATCTTAGGGTCGATGGGCAAGTCGTGGCTCAGCAGTTCTGCTTCGAGCACGCGGGCATCGTGATGTTGCTGCAAGAGGGTTTCGACTTTGACTGGGCCGAGCAGAACGTGGGCAACGTGCTGCGAGCGATGGTTCTTGAATACCTTATCGCGAGCGGCTCGTCGGTTTACGATTTTCTCGCGGGCACATCCCGACACAAGCAAAGCTGGTCCGACAGCGCACTCAACGACCTTGGCATTCGGGCATTTCGCCCGTCAATCACGGGTCGGCTGGCGTTCAACCTGGCGCACTGGCGAATGCGAATGAGCCGGCGCGTTGCACGGAAGGCAGTTGTGTCGGATTGATGAAGTCGGAGCCGACATTGGTCGCAGCTGGGCCACAGCCTCTGCAGGTGGAATCGCCCGTTGTCGTGCTCAACACCCATCACTCCGGGTTGGCGATTGCCCGCGACCTGGGCCCTTTGGGCGTCCGTGTCATTGGGCTGACGGCGGTCTCCTCATTCCCTGGTAACCAATCGCGGTGGCTCGAGTACCGCCCAGCGCCGGATTCGCTGATGCAGGGCGCCCAACTGCTCACCTTCCTCCTGCGGCTCGCTGATGATCTGGGGACTCGCGCATTGTTGCTGCCTACGCGGGACCATGACATCAATTTCATCAACAGGCACAGGGCGGCCATAGACGCACGCTTTCTCGTGCCTCTTCTGCCCCCGGCTGACATGGACCGGGTCATGAACAAGGAGGTCATGGCCACCGTTGCCATGGAGGTCGGTCTGAATCTGCCCTGGTCCGTGACCGTCGATCGACCGGGCGACCTGGAACGGGCGCGTGTGCTTCGCTTTCCAAGCATTTGCAAGCCCATCTATGCAAGCCAGTGGAGGCAAGCCGGCGTCTGGGACGCTGTGGGGCGACAGAAGGCGCTGCGCGTCGAGTCCTTCGAGGAGCTGGCTGCCTTCTACGCAGGCTTTTCCCATCTGGATCCCCTTGTGACCGTTCAGGAGTGGATTGAGGGCGGCGAGGAAAACCTCGAGATCTTCGGCTCATATTGCACGTCGGAACACGAGGTGGCCGCGTTCTTCACCGCGCGGAAGCGGCTGCAGTACCCTCCGGGTGCAGGGACCGGAATCATCGTCGAGGCTCTACCACTTCCGGAACTCGAACAGCCATCGCGCTCGCTGCTTCGAGGCCTGAATTTCCGGGGTATCTCCGAGATCGAATACAAACGGGACGATCGCGACGGCAAGCTGTACCTGATTGAAATCAATCCTCGCCATTGGGACCAGCACGGCCTTGGAAGTTCGGTGGGCGTGAATCTCTCTGAGACCCTATATAGGGACGTGACAGGGCAGCCGATGCGCGTCATGAAGCAATCTGATCGGGGCGCACTCTGGATTGCGGAAGCAGAGTACGCGCGGCACGTTGCGCGATGTGTGCTCGGGCGGGCTCCTTTGCGCGACGCAATGCTCGCACTTGGCGGAAATCGGACGTGGTCGACATTCGATCGAAAGGACTTGCGGCCGTTGCTCGCGTTGGTGGGCTTGCGAACCCGGAAGGCGCGGGCGCGAGCGTGAGCGAGACGCTTGTCACCTGTGGTGGCGGCTGCACCTTGGGTTGCGCGGGGGTATCTTCACAGGTCGGGGCGACCGAATTGTCGAGTCACAGGATCAGCAGGGTCCACCATAGGTCGGCCCGGGGCTGAACATGACGTCCCTGCGACATCGCATGGCAAGTGGTGCACGATGGACCGTTTCCATCCGGGTGGTCGAACGGGTTATCGGATTTGTCAGCACCCTCGTGCTCGCCCGACTGCTTGCGCCGGCCGACTTCGGAGTGGTCGCGATGGGCACAGCGATTCAGGGGATCCTTTCCTCGCTTACGGAGTTTGGGTTTACCAAAGCCCTGATACGAATGCGGAGGCCGGGACACGAGTTCTACTCGACGGCATTCACCCTGAATGCCATCACCTGTACGCTGGTGGCCCTCGCAATGGTGGTTGCAATCCCGCTGGCTCAGCTGTGGTACGCCGATGCCCGCGTGGCGCCAGTACTTCTGACGCTTGCGGCCATCAGTTTCATTTCGGGCTTTCGAAACCTCGGTCTCGCGCGCTATGAGCGAGCCCTGGACTTCAGACCGTTCTTCCTGATCGCATTGGCGAGGAAACTGGCGTCGTTTAGCGTGGGCGCAGTGTTCGCCCTCATCTGGCATGACTACCGCGCTTTGCTCGCCGGGATGTTGGTCGGTGCAGTGGTTGAGATTGCATCGTCCTATCGCTTGACCCGCTTTAGGCCGCGCTTCACGCTGGCGAGAGCGCGGGAGCTGATGGGTTTCTCGGCCTGGTGGCTCGCCAGCGAAGTGACGACTATGTTCGGGCGCAGGGGGCAGGACATCCTCGTGGGTCAACAAATGGGCGCGCGTCGCTCGGACAGTACGCAGTGGCCCTCGATCTTGCGACCATGGCGACGACTGAGATCGTTGCGCCAGTCATGAGAGCCGTGTATCCCGGCTACATGCAAATGAAAGACGATGTCGGGCGCCTGTATTCGGCGTTTGTTCGGGTCTGGGGCCTCATTGCGCTGCTCGCCATCCCGAGCGCCGTTGGCACGGCTTGTCTCGCGGAACTGATGACAGGTGTCGTCCTGGGCCCAAAGTGGGTGGCGGCCGCACCCTTGATGGGCGCACTTGCGGCCATCGGTGCCTTGCAGGCGCTCAATAGCTGCTATTGGCCAATGCTGCTCACGCGCCTGGGCCCGAAAACGGTCTTCAAACTCGCAGCCTGGGGAGTAGGGCTGACCATCCCCGTCTTCGGAATCGTTCTATTTACATCAGGACTGATGCCGGCGATTGCGTCATGGATCATCTGCAGTGTTGTGATGTTGTTCATCGGTGCACGGCTATTACTCATGGACCTGGGTGGAAGCTTCGCGCCGCTGCTACAAGCGTTAATTCGGCCCGGCGTCGGTGCCGCCGTGATGGCCGCATCGCTCGTTGCGGTGCAAGCCAATGTATCGATCGATCAGCATTGGTTCGCTGGATTTGGAGCGCTTCTCATGTTCGTCGCGTTCGGAGCTGTGGTCTACGCAGCCACCGTAGGTGGCCTCTGGTTTGCGGTCGGGCGTCCTCAGGCGGCGGAGGGTGAGTTGCTGTTCCTTGTCATATCGCGGATTCGCTCGAAGTCGCAGTAGTCGCCTTTTGCCGCGACAGCGATCTAAGGGCGCCGGCACGCAATCGATCGTTTCGTCGGCGGTTGGGACGATGAACGGTGCACTGGCTAGTTGAATAGAGGTCAGGCCCAAAACGAGAATCGCGGTTCGTCCAACAAGACGGGTCGAATTGCTCGCAGTGACTTTGGTAACCTTAGATTTTTAGGGTTTGTAGAGCCAGGCACGTTCAGGCCCGACGCCCTGCTTGGTGATGAACCAGACGACTCCGTAGGTGTCAATTGGAACCATCATCCAGTCGAAATTACTGCCGTTGCGCAGTTCGGCGGGCAACAGGGCGCGCTTCATCCATGTGCCGTTGCTCGTCAGCCGATACATGTAGCCATCGGTGGAGGCGTAAAGCCAGCCATCCCCGACGGGATCGCGGCACAAGTGCTGATTTCGCGCGGCCGGCGAGTTGTTCCAGCTGAATGATCCCGACGCGGACGGCTTTCCAGCGCTGTTGTCTTGCACGGCAAGCGTATCGACACGCACGGTATATGCGTTGGTGCCGCCAACGAAGACACCCCCCGCGTTGCCGAAGGCGCGCGGGTTGAAACTGCAAACCGACGTCTGACTATCGTTTCCGATGGCGCCACCAGAGAGTATTTCCGTGATCGTTCCAGTGCCGGGATCCAACTCAAAGAGCGTCGATGCGTCGTCGCCGTTGCGAACGCTCCGGATCCAAAGGCGATTGCGCGATGGGATGAAATCCATACCGGCGTTCCAGCCGTAGTTATTCGGCTCGCCGCTCGAATACTGGATGTTGTTCAGCCACGCGCCAGTGTCGAGGTTATAGACCATAACTTCGCGCGCTAGCTTCTTGCGGTAGAAGCGCCGGCCCGTTGCATCGATTGCATTGCCGTCGTAATTGTGAACAATTGGTGTCGCACTTGTCGTTTCATTCGCACCCTTGAATCCGCGCACTGTCGACCACTGATTATTCGTTTCGTCATAGATGGCCTGCGTGTTGTAGACGTAGCCCCCAGCGAGGTTATTGCCTGCGCCACAACCCGCCCACATGACTTTCTTGGATTGCGGGTCGTAAACGCCCTTCGCCGCCCAATCGATTGCTGTGTGTCCGTCCCACTGTGAACCGTCCTCGGTCACATCGCACTGGTAGCCGCCGCGCGGTCCGCCTGGGTGAAGCAATCTGGTGCTTAGTCCGTTGCCGGTGAACGGATAGAACGCGTTTGCTGTGGCCGCCCGAGCAGCCGCTTCGAGCGCGGTCTTCGCAGGGGAATTGACCGTAATCGTCGTCGGCGAACTCTTCAGACGTGCCATCTATTTGTTCCTTGGCCAGCGGTTGAGCTGCGGCTGCGTGCGGTAACCCTGCCGCCATGTCGAAAAGTTGCTAATACCGGCCACCATTCGATCCCATGCTGCGGACGCGCCGCTGACATTGCGCTCCGTGGCTGCTGCCAACGCAGCAGTAAACTGCGCTGCATAGCTGGTTCCGCCCGCGTCATTCGGCAGTGTGTCGTAATTGAATGCGGATGGATCAAGGTAACGCCATTGGCCCGGCGCCGAGTACGGCGTTCCGCTCATCTCCCTGCGTGTCAAAGTGACAAGGTTGCCCGGCGACATGTTGATTGTCCCAGCCGACTCCACGCCCACCGTCGGCTGGTACGGCAGTCCCAGCCACTCGTAGCTGATCGCGTCATTGATCCAACGAACCTGAAAGGCGAGGATTCGATCCGTCATCGTGTCCCAACCCGCCTGATCTGAGCCCCGCAGCACCTTCGACCGCGACACCATATCGAACGCGGTGCCCATAAAGTTCTGCTGGAAAAACGAGTGTTGGTATCCAGGGCGGCTACTGGACTGGTCGTTACCCGGCGTCGGCGCCGTCAAATCCCACACGATTCCGAAGATATTCCAGGGCTGGTTCAGGAATGCATCGATGAGCACCCTCTCACCGTTGAGTGCGGCACGCCCCGACGATTTCCACGTGGTCAGCGCGTCCGGCGTAAGGAATAGGGCGTGGGCGTAATTCCGTGTCGTCCAGGCGCGAGTGCGGGGCTGTGCAAACGGGTGCGTGCCATTCCCGGTTCCACTGTCCTGATACGTGACGTTCCAGCACATGATCTTCTGAGCAATCTCAATAAAGCACGGCGACGGCCTGCAAAGGAAAGCGACCAGCCCGTGAGCAGGCTGGTGTGCGCTATCGAAATATGGCTCCGTGTTAGCAAAGCCCGGAAACGTGGACCCACGCACAGGCCAGGTGCTGGCGCTGCCGGACTTTCCGGCCATGTCTTGCACGGACGGTACGAGGTTCGTGGAACTATCCCGATAATTTACCGAGCAGCACAGCACCCCAAGCGCGTGATTCACAACGGCCTGCGCCGCGTACTTGTCCCCCGTTTGAAAATAGTGCGACTGCGACCGTGTGTAGGGGCTGATCTCTTCGTACCACGCGCCGGCTTCCATTCCGGGAACTCGGACGCGTAGAGGCTTCCAAGGGGAATATTGATCGAACGTTGCGTTGCTGTACTCGGTGGCGAGGTTCAGCGTGTTGGCCTCGACCTGCTCGAAGAAGATCGGGTGCTTCCTGAGACTTGCCGCGTCGTGCGTCACCGTGATGCCGGGATCCCCGCCAACCCACATTGAGCAGTACCAAGCACGGAACGCTTCGTGCCCACCGGCGTAGCTTCCGCTGCCATAAGCGCTCTTATACGGCTGAGCTGCTGATGGGCTGCTGACCGTGGCAATCGTCGTGCTTCCTCCGCTTGCAGGGGTGATGGCGACGGTCGCATTGATGTAGGTCTGCGTGGCCGGAACGGCAGGACTGGCCGAGTTAATGCGGCTGTTCTCAATCACAACTTCAACGAATACTCGCCCACCCGAGAAGGCGTGAACGTCAATCACGGCCTCCATCACGCCGAGTCCGCAAGAGATGCGATATCGACAACAGACCACGCGCTCGTTGGCCCACCAGACCCGCTCCGGTGAACCGAAATTGGTCAGTGTCTGTTGCCCACTGCCGAAATTGACCGAGATGTTGGTCAATAGCTGCGCAACTCGAGTGGGCCCGAGTGCAGTGCCTCGCTCGCTGCCTGCGCGAAGGCTTATGCCGCTCGGTGTTCCGGATATGAGCGCAAGTTCTCCGGCGATTACAACAATCTGGGCGGACCCGTCGGGCCACCGCGTCAAGACTGAACTGCGCAGTGATGGATCTTCCGGCGACTCCACAACCTGTCCGTTTGGAACGGCTCCTTCCAGCGGAAACGCGGTTGCAATGTACGGCAAGTACCCGACTGCGACGGGTGGATCGTCAATGTTGGCAGGCCGGGACCCGTAGGAATCCATGAGACCGAAGGTGGTCCTGGTGAGGGCGTGGGCGCTGGAGCTGGAGGAGCGGGAACGCCGGTTGCCTCTGAAGACCCGCCACATCCCGTCAGCGTCGCCGCAATCGCCGTCGACGTCCGAAACAGAAATTCGCGGCGCTTCACGGTGTTTCGTAGGTGAAGACCACCCCCGAGACAGTATTGATCGATGCGTTGCCAACGGCCAGGATGCCGGACGCTGCGAGACTCATGCCCGCAGGCAAAGACGCGCCGCTCGAGTCAAGTGCAAACCGTCCGCCGCGCGGAACACTGGTGGGCAGCGTAGACGCCAGGTCGAAAGTGGAATTCGAACCAACCAGCAAGGGTGGCACTGACGGGTTCCATGACTCGGGCGCCTCAGGCGCGCCCATTGGCGACGAGGCATCGCTTCCGCCGCCACACCCAGAAAGCGCAGCGACCGTTACCGCCAATCCTTGTTTGAGCATTCGACGTCGATCCGAATTCACATGCACCTGCTTCAAATTCTCACGTCCTTTCCGATTCGCCGCGCCACCAGTTGACCATTGGCAGCCAAACCACGTTCATCCCGCGATAGTGATCCAAACACGAAAAGACCATCGGCCAAGTGCCCTGGCCGTTCGCCGCATTCTTGTTTCCTCTATCTAAGTGCGCCTGGGTCCGGATCGCTGGCAAAGGGCAAACAGCAAACAGCGACGATGATCACGGCGGGAAATTTTCCCACGACGTTGGTTTTCTTTACGCCGAAGCGTTGTCCGTTTCAGTCTACCCATCGACGCTCCTTTGGGTGAGCTGTCCCGTGTTTCTGGTAGCGTGGCCTCGACTTGGTTCCACGCACAGGGCGTCGCCTGCGTAGACGGTTGTATCTTCGCCGTCCGTCGGCAGAGGGTATGGACGGTGGTCTTCATTGGCCCGGGGGTCGTTAGTTCTGCATAGACACACCTACCTGGCGAGATGGCACACCTCGAACGTCCTGCGTGCCTCGCGATCGGCGATGACGCATTCCGTGCTGCTGACCTTGTCATCGCAGATGAATGCCGAGTCAACGTGCTTTGGCTGCACGGGGATATGCGTGGCGAACAGATGCTTGAGATTGCGGTGCCGGGACTGTCACTGCATTGTGCCATGGAGTCGCCGTATCGAAACGTCGAATGCGCCGCGTGCATCGTGAGATCGAGGCTCCGCGCGCTCGCTTGACCGTGCGCGAGATCGCACGAAGTCAACAGGTCCCGACGCAATTCCACAGATGGGCGGCGTCCTCAGAGGAGTTGCCTCGGCATAATGTCGCCGTCTTCAGAAGGGTCACCGATTGCTGTTCGACTTGACGTCGGACGTCGGCGCACGAAGCAACCGCATGCTGTGGATTTAACCGGAGGTTTAGGTGTCAATCGTCATTGCAGGGACCGGCTATGTGGGTCTCGTTACGGGTGCGTGTCTCAGCGAAGTTGGCCATTCAGTCTTCTGCGTCGACATCGACCCCAATCGCGTCGCTCGATTAAAGGCGGGTGAGGTGCCGTTCTACGAGCCGGGCCTCGCCGCCCTGGTTCAGTCGGGCGTCGAATCGAAGCGACTGGCGTTCACGACCTCGCTGCACGAGGCCTACGACCACTGCAAGCAGGAGCGCACGCTGAGCGCGCCGGTGGTGATGATCGCGGTGGGCACGCCGTCGAATGTGGATGGCTCGGCCGACATCAGTGGGGTGCTGACCGTCGCGCGCGAGATCGGCGAAGTGGCCGACGAGTACACGGTCGTTGCCTCCAAATCCACCGTTCCGGTTGGCACCGGCGACCGCATCGCCGACGCGGTGCGTTCCAACGTCGGCAACGCCGGGCAGGTCGACGTCGTCAGCAACCCGGAGTTCCTGAAGGAGGGCGCCGCCGTCGAGGACTTCATGCGACCGAGTCGCATCATCTTGGGCTCCGACGCCGCGCGGGCGACCAAGGTGATGCTCGAGCTCTACCGGCCGTTCAACATGAACCACGACCGTGTGCTGGTGATGGCGCGGCGCGAGGCGGAGCTCACCAAGTACGCGGCCAATGCACTGCTGGCGACGAAGATCAGCTTCATCAACGAGATCGCCAACCTGTGCGATCGGCTTGGAGCGGACGTAGACAGCGTTCGGCGCGGCATCGGTTCCGATCCGCGTATCGGACATGCGTTCATCTACGCGGGGGCCGGTTACGGCGGATCGTGCTTCCCAAAGGACGTGAAGGCCCTGATCCACGCGGCGCGGGAAGTCGGTTTCGAGCCGCTGATGATGGAGGCGACCCATCGACGCAACGAGCAGCAGAAGAACTATCTGGTCGAGCGGATCACCCAGCAGTTCGGCGTCGATCTCACGGGGCGGACGTTCGGCGTTTGGGGACTGTCATTCAAGCCCGGAACGGACGACGTGCGCGAGGCGCCGGCGCTATCGGTGGTCGGCGGCCTGCTGGATGCCGGCGCGAAGGTAGCAGCGTTCGATCCGATTGCGGGCCCGATGTTCCATGCGCGCCTGAAGGAATCACGGCGCGACACTTCGGGGTTTTCTCTCGCGGCCGACAAGTACGAAGCGGCGACCGGCGCTGACGCCCTGGTGCTGGTGACGGAGTGGAAGGAGTTTCGCAGCCCCGACTTCCGCAAGCTGCGCACACTGCTGAAGCAGCCAGTCATCTTCGACGGCCGCAACCAGTACGACGCCGCGCGCCTGCGCGAGGAAGGTTGGACCTACGTCGGCGTTGGCCGTGGGGTCGTCGGTGCCTGATCCGAGCATGACGAGCAGCCAGGCATCAGAGACGAAGCCGGGATTTCGCTGCCGCTTCTGCGGCGCGGCCCTGCGTACGACCTTCGTCGACCTCGGGATGTCGCCGCTGTGCCAGACGCACATCGCACCTGAGCAGCTGCAACCAGATGGAGCCGTTCTACCCGCTGCACGCCTACGTGTGCGATCGCGTGCTTCCTGGTGCAGCTCGCAGGAGTTCGTCGCGCCCGAGCGAGATCTTCACCGAGTACGCCTACTTCTCGTCGTACTCGGCGAGCTGGGTCGAGCACGCGCGCCACTACGCCGAGGCGATGTCGCAGCGCTTCGGACTCGGGCTCGATCGACAAGCCTGGTCGTCGAGATCGCCAGCAACGACGGCTACCTGCTGCAGCACTTCGTGGCCGCGGGCGTCCCGGTGCTCGGCGTCGAGCCGGCCGCCAACGTCGCCGAGGTGGCGATCGAGAAGGGCATTCCGACGACGTGCGCTTCTTCGGCACGCGCAACGCCGCGGACGATCGCGCGCGAGCACGGCCGGCCGGACCTGCTGCTCGGCAACAACGTGCTGGCGCACGTTCCGGACCTGAACGACTTCGTCGGCGGCATGAAGATCGCTGCTCGAAGCCGCACGGCGTGATCACGATGGAGTTTCCGCACCTCGCTGCGGCTGATGGAGGAGAACCAGTTCGACACGATCTACCACGAGCACTTTTCGTACTTCTCGTTCGTCGACGGTCGAGCGCGTCTTCGCCGCCCACGGCCTGACGCTGTTCGACGTCGAGGAGCTGCCGACGCACGGCGGGTCGCTGCGGATCTACGCGCGTCACGCCGAGGACGCGCGCGCAGCCGGTCGGCGACCGCGTCATGGCACCTGCGTCGAGCGCGGAAGTCGACGCCGGGCTTCACACGCTCGGACCGGTACCGCGCGTTCGACGAGCAGGTGAAGGCAGACGAAGCGCAAGCTGCTGGCGTTTCTCATCGACGCCAAGCGGGACGGGACAAGTCGGTCGTCGGCTACGGCGCGCCCGGCAAGGGCAACACGCTGCTGAACTACTGCGGAATCCGCACCGATTTCCTCGACTACACGGTCGACCGCAACCCGTACAAGCAGGGCAAGTTCTCGCCCGGCACGCACATTCCCGATCCTCGCGCCCGAGACGCATCCGCGCAGACGCGGCCCGACTATGTGCTGATCCTGCCGTGGAACCTGAAGGACGAAATCAGTGGCACAGCTTCCTACATCCGCGAATGGGGCGGCCGGTTCGTCGTGCCGATTCCTGAAGTGAAGGTGCTGGATTGAACGCGACGGCGCCATCGCCGGCAGCGAGGCAGCCGCACAGCCGGTTTCGCCTGATCGCCGACCTGCTGTTCATCGTCACCTGGCGCGACATCAAGATCAAGTACAAGCAGTCGGTCATGGGGCTGCTGTGGGCCATCCTGATGCCAGGCCTCATCATTTCGGCAGGTCTACTCGTGCAGGTCGGTGTAAGCCAGCTCTCTGGGCGGCCCTTCACGCTCGACACACTGGCAGCGGTGGTCGTGAAGTCGCTGCCGTGGGCCTTCGTGGTCAGCGGCATCCGCTTCGCGACCAACAGCCTGACCAGCAATGCCAACCTCCTCACCAAGATTAACTGCCCGCGGATTGTCTTCCCACTGTCGGCGGTGCTGTCGGCACTGTTTGATCTGCTCGTCGCGATCGTGCCTCTGGTGATCGTGCTGGCGCTGGTCGGCGTCAAGCCGGCGCCAACACAGCTGTGGGCGATTCCATTGATCTTCTTCCTTGTGCTGCTGGTGGCCGGCCTCGGCATCGCATTTTCCGCGGCGAACCTGTACTTCCGCGACGTGAAATACATCGTCGAGGTCCTACTGACATTTGCCATCTTCTTCACGCCGGTCTTCTACTCGTCGGAACTGTTTGGCCAATGGCGCGACTGGATCCTGCTGAATCCCGTGGCGCCGCTACTCGAAGGTCTGGAACAGGCTGTGGACAAGGGCCGCATGCCGGATCTCGCCTGGACCGCCTACAGCGCCGTCCTTGCGGTGCTGATCTTTGCCGGAGCGTGGCTGATGTTCCATCGGCTCGAGCCGACGTTCGCGGATAACGTTTAGCGAGATGCCGTGCCCGACATAGCGATCCGCTTCGAGGACGTATCCAAGCGTTTCCGCAAGGGCGAGCGTTTCGATTCGCTGCGGGACCTGGTTCCGCACCTGCTCGGTCGCCTGACCGGCAATGGACGGCCTCATGCCGCACGCGAGCGCGACTTCTGGGCCTTGCGCCATGTCAGCCTTCAAATCCGTCAGGGCGAGTCGGTCGGCGTGATTGGTCACAACGGCGCCGGCAAGAGCACGATGCTCAAGCATTTCGCCCGGATCATGTGGCCTACCGAGGGACGCATCGAGGTCAACGGGCGGCTTTCGGCGCTGATAGAAGTCGGGGCGGGGTTCCATCCTGACCTCACGGGCCGGGAAAACGTGTTCCTGAATGGCGTGATCCTCGGAATGAGCCGTGCGGAGATCGCGCGCAAGTTCGATGAGATCGTGGAATTCGCGGGGCTTGCGGAATTCATCGATACGCCGATCAAGCGCTATTCGTCCGGCATGTTCGCCCGGCTGGGATTCTCGGTGGCCGCGCACCTCGATCCGGACATCCTGGTGATCGACGAGGTGCTCAGCGTCGGCGACTACGTGTTTCAGCAGAAGAGCCTGCGCAAGATGCAAAGCATCGCCGCAAGCGGTGCAACCGTCGTGTTCGTCTCTCACAACCTGAAGGCGGTTTCGGACCTGTGCGCGCGCGCGATCCTGCTCGACGCCGGGCAGGTGGTGGAAGACGGGCCTACGTCTCACGTCATCGAGACCTACCTGGAGCGCGAAAGAAGCAAGCTTGCCGGTCCGCGCGACGGCGATGTGGTGATCAGTTCGGTCCGGCTGCGGGGGGCGGAGGGCGACTGCGCACACTTCGTTCCGGGCGAGCGGGCGTGGGTCGACGTCGAATTTGCGGCGAACCGGCGAAGCGAGAAGGTCGCGGTCGTGCTTCACGTCCTAGACGAGGGACTGAACGTTGTCTTCAATACCTCGGACCAGCGCCTCGGTTCGGCTCCCGTAGACCTTGATGCCGGGCAGCGCTCACGGGTGACGTTCGAACTCACGATGCACCTCGCCGCCGGCACCTTTCACCTGGCCGTCTACCTGCACCGGTATGACGTTAAGCGCGAGTACGACCGCGCCTTGCCTGCATCAACGTTCTTCATCAGCTCCGAAGTCGATGTCCGCGGCGCGGCGAACCTCTATCCGCGCGTCGTGCACGAACCTCCGCGATTGACCGAGTAAATCTCTTGTAGACAACCAGGGCCATGGTCCCGCCCGAGCTTCCTGCCGAGACGCCTGCCGGTTCCGACGGAGTCGAGGCGCAACGGCAGTTCTGGAATGCCTGGAACGCGATGTACCGCGAGGACGGCACGCAGCTTCCGCCGCCCAACCAGCGGCAGGCTGACACGGTGCTGGGCTGGCTGAGGGAAACGAACCGTGGGCCGCGGAGGATCGTGGAGGTCGGATGCGGTTCGGGTTGGTTCTGCGATCGCCTGACTGAGTTCGGCCCCGTTCTTGGCATCGACCTCTCGAACGAAGTCCTTGAACGATCGCGGCGTCGGTATCCGCAGGTGTCATTCACAGATGGCGACTTCATGCAAGTGGAGCCGCCACCCGCGAGCGCGGACGTCGTCGTGGCGCTCGAAGTGCTATCGCACGTGCGGGACCAGCCAGCGTTCATGGCGCGCATCGCACGATTGCTCGGCGACGATGGCGTTCTGATGCTCGCTACGCAGAATCGATATGTGCACGAGCGGATCGAGGACGTGAAGGCGCGGGGCCCTGGGCAAGTGCGGCAATGGGTCGATGCCGCCCAACTGCGCCGCCTGCTCGAGCCGCACTTCGAAGTCTCGCGAATGACATCGCTGCATCCGATGGGTCACGCGGGCCTGCTGCGATGGATCAATTCGTGGAAGTTGGAGTCGCTGCTCCGCGCTGTCGGACTCGCTGGCGTCTGGAAGGCACGGCGCGAGCGCTGGCTGCTCGGGCACACGCTGATGGTGCTGGCCCGCAAGCGCAGGCATTAGCCGCGCGCCATCTGCCGGAAGCGCAGCGCAAGTCCGGCGAGACGAATCCGGTCGCGCGCCGTTATCTTCTGCCACCACGCGAGACCGGCGATCGAACGGGCGATCAGGAACAGCACTGTGCGCCCGGCCGCGGACGCCCGGAGCGGCTCAAAGGCCCGGAGAGCTTCATCTGCCCCTTCGCAGAAGCGAAAAGTCAGATACCGCTCCTGTATCGCCGACTTGATGGTTGCGGCAGACTTCGGATCGATGGGGGCGCCGAGCTTGTCACGGACACGGCAAAGGGCCGCTGCGTCTTCGGCGACTTCCGCGAGCAGCCCTTTACCAGCCATGACCTGAAGGCGGGCAAGTAGTGCATCGCACGTCGAGGGTGAATTAAGAGTCTGACCGGCAGGCAAGCCAAGATACTCTGGCAATTGGTGAGTCGACCTGATTGTCCTCCCGATCGCTGCGTCGCCGTCGGCGAATCTGCGCAGTCGCTCGCTGGCCGCATAGCGCTGACTGCCAGGGCCGCGCTGGCCTTCGTGCTGACGAAAGATGAAGGTTGGCTCGCTGCAGACTGCAATCCGTTCGCCCCGCGCGGCACGCAGCGTGTAGTCGTAGTCCTCCGAGGTCAGCATATCGGTGCGGAATCCTCCGACTTCTGCGACCCGGTCCCGGCGGATCAATGCGCCATTCAGATGCGCGAAGCACGATCGCAGGAACTTCATATAGAAGTCCTGGGCGGTGAACTCCGGCCACTCGAGCGTCTGGCCGGCAACAAGCTCCCCGCCCGCGCCGGTCGTACCCCAGACGAAACGGCTGATGACCAGCCGGGCGTCCGGTGTCTGGGCCAGTGCCTGAAGACGCCACTCGATCGATTGCGGCAGGGCGACATCATCGTCATCGAAGAACCAGATCCATTGTCCCGTGGCATGCGGCAACGCGAAGTTCAGGGCCGCCGGCTTGCCTGCGTTTGGCTGGTGGAGGTACCGAACTGGAGGCGGCATGCGACCGACGACCGCCGACGTGTCATCGGTCGAACCGTCATCGACGACGATAATCTCCTGCGGTGGGCGGGTCTGGCGCAACAGCGATGTCACGCATTGCTCAAGCATCCGTGCCCGACTAAACGTCGGGACAATGACGGTGACGGGCGCCGTCATCGATGAAGGGCTTGCGCTGGCGACCGCGCGCGGGGCTTACTTCCAACTGGCAACCGGCGTATGCGACTCGACACGGATTGGCGATGTTGCTGAGGATTCGCCGATATGATGCACCGGATTCTTCTGTGCCATTCGCGTCGCAGTGAACGGACCGGAGGCTCGTGTCCTGCGCTAACCGGGAGCAAAGGCTGTTGCAAGCTGATCACGGACAACCTGCCGATTCGTTGAGCAGCAGTGTCGCGAACGTCGTTGGAATGCTGCCGCTGGTCAGTGTGGGGCTTCCCGTCTTCAACGGCGAGCGGTACCTGACGCAGGCGATGGATTCGCTCCTGGCACAGACTGTGCCGAACCTGGAGCTGATTGTCGCCGACAACGCGTCGACCGACTCCACGGCCGACATCTGCGCTGAGTATGCAAAGCACGATCCCCGCGTGCGCGTGCATCGTCATCGCGAGAATATCGGCGCTCCTGGGAACTGGAACTTCGTTGCGCGCCAGGCGCGCGGGACCTACTTCAAATGGGCCTCTACCAGCGATCTGTGCGCACCGACGTTCCTTGAGCGCTGTGTAGCCGTCCTTGAGGCAGAACCAGACGTTGTCGTGTGCTTTCCGCGGACGGAATTCATCTCAGGAGACGGCACACCCGCCGGCGCGTGCGTCGGTGACTTTGAGGTGCTGTCGACGCGGCCCGCCGAGCGCTTCGCCGAGGTGTGCAGCCGCATGACGGTGAACAACGCTCAGAGCGGAGTCATCCGGCTCACTGCGTTGCGAAAGACCCGGCTTGACCGCTACTACCCCCACGGTGATCTGGTGCTGATGGCCGAACTGGCGCTGCTGGGTCGGTTCCGCTTGCTGCCGGAGGTGTTGCTTTTTCGCCGGTCCGACCAGGAAAGCTGGACCGCACAGCGAACGCCGCTGGAGCTGGAACGCCTCTTCGTGCCCACGGCGACCCGTCCGCGCCGCCTTCTGCGCCTGCGCCGTCAACTGGATTACTTGGCATCCGCGGTCCGCGCTCCCATCCCGCTGACCGAGCGGATGCGTGCCACGTCGTTCGCACTGCGCCACCTGTACTGGAACCGGCGCGAGATCTCAGAAGAATTTCGTTCGTCGCTCGGTGCAAAGTGAACAGAGATCGGAAAGCCGATGCGTACGTCGCCATGGGCGAGAACGAAAGTCACGCCTCGGAGCGCGCGCACCGTCTGACACGGATTGGCCTGCTCGGACAGTATTCGAGCCGCAACCTGGGCGACGCCGCGATCGTCCACGAGATCATTCGCAACCTGCGTGACCGCATCCAAAGCGCAGAGTTTGTCGCTATCTGCAGTCGCCCCGATGACGCCACGCGAACACACGGCGTCGCTGCGTTTCCGATATCCGGCCACGGACCGGCCTTGCTGGCTGATGGACGAGCCTGGGTCGAAGCCGATCCCCCGCCGGGGCCGGGGGCCGGCACACGCCGCATCGATCGCGTGGTGCGGTCACTGGATCTGCTCGTCATGGCCGGCGGCGGCCAGATTGATGACTACTGGGGAGGCGCCGGCGAGCAGCCTCGGTTTCTCGCCACGTGGACGCTTCTGGCACGGCTGCGGCGCGTGCCGGTCGCGTACTTCTGCGTCGGACTCGACCAACTCGCGACGCGGGCAGGGCGCTGGCTAACGCTGCTCGGCCTGCGCAGCGCTGATTTCCTCAGTTTCCGCGACGTGGGCACGCTCGAATTGCTGCGGCAAATGGGGCTGCACAAGCCGGGCAGGGTTTATGCCGATCCCGCTTTCGGGATTGCTCATGCTCCGGGGGCGAATCCTGCGCCGCACCGGCGTTTGTTGCTCAGTCCGATCTGCAAGAGAAGCTGGCCGGGCGCAAGCGACGAACAGTACGAGTGCTACGTTCGGGAACTCGGGCGCTACGCGGAAGCGATGTTGCAGTCCGGGATGAGGGTTCGGTTTGCCTGCTCGCAGATCTCGATGGATCCGGAAGCCGTTGCACGAGTGACGGCTATGCTCCCCGTGGCACTGCGCGATTCATGGACAGTGGCCAATGTCACGACGTTCGACGAATTCGTAAAGGAAGCCGCTAATGCCGACGCCGCGGTGACTTCGCGATTGCACGGTGCAATCCTTGCCCTGATAGCGGGAACGCCGGTCATAGCCGTATCGGTTGCGCGCAAGGTGAACGTCATCATGGCCGAGTCGGGGCTCGGCGAATACTGTGTCGAAGCATCGCACTTCGATGCCGATCGCCTTGGCGCGCTGACCGAGCAGGCGATTGGCGCAAGCGCGGCGCTTCGCCAGCAGATCCGGGACTCCGTCGAGCGCAGCGCGGGGCGATTGCCCGAGGCCTACGACGCACTAGTTGAGTTGACGAATCGACGTTCGCGCCATTGACCACGGTACAAAGGCACCTGTCGCAGGTCCTGGTCAGAGTCCATAGGCACGCGCGACAGCCCGCGGTCCGGCGATGCGCGCAAGTGCCAATGAGCACCGCAGGTAATGCCGCCGTCGCCCGACACCGTCGCCCACCGCATGGCGGGACTGATAGAAGAGGGCACGTGCGAGGCAGGCCACTGTCTCGCGGACAGGCGACCGTCGCGGAAGTTGGCGCAGTGTTCGCACGACATCGTCGTGCCCTTGCGCGCAGCGCGCCAGCAGCCTGGAGTTGCCCCCGGTTCTCATTATCAGTTCGCGCTGCCCGGGCGTAAGGCGGGTTTCACTCGGCAGCATGGCGAACGACGCGGCCAAATCCTGGGCGAACTCGTTGATCAGTCCCTTGGTTGCCATGACCGCCGCGCGGTTGAAAAGCGCTGCAGAGCGTTCGGCTGCAGTAAGGTCGGCGGAACTCGTCCGCGGAACAAGGAACTCACCCAGGCCGTAAGTCGAGCGGACTTCGCTGCCGAGCAACGCGTCAAACTCAGCCCAGTGGCGATCTCGTTCGTGAGCGGCATGCGTGAGATTGGCAGGTCCCCGCTGGCCGGCGTGCTGACGCCAAATGAGAATGGGATTCAGCACTCGGGCGGCAGCGAAGTGGCGAACGAGCCGGACCATGAGCTCATAGTCCTGTCCGCGCAGATAGCGCACGTCGAGCGGGCCGATGCGATCAAAGCAACTGCGACGGATAAGCATCGCTTGAAGCCGAAAGCAGAATCCCTGCAACACATTGAGCAGCAGTCCGTCGTTCGCCGGAGCCG
Source organism: uncultured beta proteobacterium (assembly GCA_963724605.1). Classification (GTDB taxonomy): domain Bacteria; phylum Pseudomonadota; class Gammaproteobacteria; order Burkholderiales; family Burkholderiaceae_F; genus JALORV01. The sequence continues at coordinate 392,736 of CAVRVM010000014.1, read as the reverse complement.
TGGGGGGGATCTCGCGGTGGCCCACCAGGCGGCCGTCAGGTGCCTCGTCCGCAATCACTTGGCCGCCATAGGCCAGGTCCGCTCGCTGGTTGGCTTCAAGCGCATTGAGCAGCAGCCGGGTGGCATCGGGCAGTGCGATGTCGTCGTCGTCGAAGAGCCAGACCCATTCGCCTTGCGCACGCGTGAGGCCCAGATTGACCGCGGACGACTTGCCACCGTTGGCTTTGTGGACATACTCGACCGGCGGACCGTACTTTGCCACCCGCACAGCCGTGTCATCGGTCGAGCCGTCGTCGACAATGATGAGCTGATGGACTGGTTCGTGCTGCGCGAGGATGCTGTCGATTGCCTGCTCGATATACCGAGCCCGGTTATAGGTCGCGATGATCGCGGTGACGGAACGATCCATGAGCGAGGAAGATGACATCAAGCGAGGGCGGTGTTCGCGACGCCTACGTCCATCTGGCCGCGAGTTCCTAGGCGATCGCAGCGAAGTTTAAGGTCGACTTGAACGGTCACTGTTGAACGGGCCGGGAAACCGGTCGCCACAAGAGCAGCTTGCAGCGAAGAGGACGGGTCCGCCGTGCTCAAGGCAGGATCACCCGGAACTCATTGACACTTAACCCGACGGCCGTCGGTCGGTGCCGGAGGAGAGGTCGCCCCCGAGAAGACGGACTTCTGCGACAATGCGCGTCCAAGTGTTGGATACCAACGGACTCGCCGGTCGGCGAACTCGTGCGCAGCGTGCGCGTTAGCGCACCTGCGGGATCCACTGACCCAGCACTGAGCGGCCAGGCCGGCAATTATCTGTAGCATTTTCCGGTTGTTGTGCGCCCGCCCACGACGGAAACGCGTGAAAGTGAAACGAGGCATCCCAACTCCAGCTGACCTGCTCAGGTCCAACACATTCGTGTGCCTGAAGGCGGCCGCGTTCTGCGCTTCCGTGTTACTCGCGGCCTGTTCCGGCGGCGGCACCGCGGACACGCCGACTTCCTCGCCTGCTCCGACGACGCCCGCGCCGGCGCCAGCACCAGAGCCGGCGCCCCCCAGCGTAGCCCTTGATGTTGCTCCCGATACCGTACAGCAGACCGCGGCGGCAAGCCTCAGTTGGACATCGTCGAACGCTTCTGAGTGCGACGCCTCGGGCGGCTGGAGCGGAGCGAAGGAACTCGCCGGCACAGAGTCGACCGGGGCACTGGTCGCGACGACGTCATACACGCTGACATGCAGCGGGTCTGGTGGCACCGCAGGCCAGACTGTCACTGCGAATGTAATAGCCCCGCCTTCAGTACCGCAGGGGCCCTCGGTGAGCCTGTCGGCAGCGCCGTCTACGGTGAATTCCGGCAGTGGCTCAACGCTTACGTGGTCGTCGACCAACGCCACGGCGTGCACGGCCTCGGGCAACTGGAGCGGCAGCAAGTCGACATCGGGCAGCGCATCAACGGGACCTCTGACCGCGAATTCAGCCTTCGCGCTGACCTGCACGGGCGCCGGTGGATCCGCAACGCAGTCGGTCAACGTCACAGTCGTTCCGCCCGTAACGCCTTCGCTGCCGTCCATCACGCTGTCCGCGTCGCCGACGACGGTGGCCAGCGGCGGCGGGACGACGCTCAACTGGACCGTGAGCAATGCTTCGAGCTGTACTGCGTCTGGCGGCTGGACCGGCACCAAGGCGCTGACTGGCTCCGAGCTGCGATCCGGCTTGACTGCAGCGACCACCTATAGGCTGTCGTGCACGGGAGCGAGCGGGACAGCATCGCAGTCGGTCACAGTGACGGTTACACCGCCGAGCGCGCCTCCCTCGGCGACCATCTCGCTGCGCGCTACACCGACGACGGTGGCAAACGGCGGGACTTCGACTCTCAACTGGTCGGCGACCAACGCGAGCAGCTGCACTGCCTCAGGCGGCTGGTCCGGAGTAAAGGCGCTGAGCGGTTCGGAGGCTCGGACCGGACTGACATCGACGACGACATTCACGCTGACGTGCGCTGGCGCCGGCGGCGGTGCATCGGCTTCGCAGTCGGTCACGGTCTCGGTATCACCGCCGGTAACGCCGCCGCCACCTGCGGTGACCCTGACGGCCACGCCGAGCAGTGTCGCGAGTGGCGGCGGCACGACCCTCTCCTGGTCGGTAAGCAACGCGACAGCGTGCACGGCGACCGGAGGCTGGAGTGGTACCCGGCCTCTCAGTGGCTCCGAGGCAAAGTCTGGACTGACCTCGACGACCGCTTATGTGCTCACATGCACCGGAGCGGGTGGCACCGGCTCGCAGTCGGTGACAGTCAACGTCATCCCGCCCAATCCTCCGCCGACCCTGGCACTCAGCGCGAGTCCGAACGCGGTACTTCAGGGCAATGCGTCGACGCTCACCTGGAGTACGGCCAATGCGACTTCGTGCGCGGCGACCGGTGACTGGACTGGGACGAAGTCCACGAGCGGCACCCAGTCGACCGGAACACTGAGTTCAATCAGGACCTACACCTACACGTTGGCGTGCACGGGGGCCGGAGGCTCGACGACCCAGTCTGCAAGCGTTGTCGTCAGCGCGGTGCCTCCGCCGCCTACGGTCACGCTTTCAGCGAATCCCGCCCAGGTGGCACAGGGCGGCACCTCGACGCTGACGTGGTCAACAACGAACGCAGCCTCCTGCGCGGCGTCGGGAGGCTGGAGCGGGGCGAGGGCCACTTCGGGTACACAAGTCACCGCTGCACTGTCGCAAACGACGACATTCACCCTGACCTGCACCGGAACCGGGGGGACAACGGCCAGGGACGTGACGGTAGGAGTCACGTTGCCCACTCCGGCGCCAACCCTGACGTTGGCGTCCTCGCCGAGTTCGGTCGTGCAAGGTGGATCGTCGACCCTCAGCTGGTCATCGACCAACGCTATCTCCTGCATCGCGAGCGGCGACTGGAGCGGCAGCAAGGCGGTCAGCGGAAGCCAGTCGACCGGCGTGCTGAGCTCTGTGCGGACCTATACCTATACCCTTGCCTGCACCGGGGCGGGTGGGACGGCGTCCCGGACCGCGATAGTCGCAGTCAGTGCAACTCCTCCGGTGCCGACGGTCACGATTTCGGCGGCCCCGACTCAGGTTCCGCAAGGAGGAACGGCGACACTGAACTGGTCATCGACCAACGCGACGTCCTGCACGGCGTCGGGCGGCTGGAACGGTGCAAAGGCGACGTCGGGTACACAGGCGACTACCGCGCTGACACAAACGACGAGTTTCGTTCTTACCTGCACCGGCCCCGGAGGGTCTGCATCGAAGACCGCTACCGTCACAGTGACCGCGCCTCCCACGGCGGTAGTGTTTCCGCTGAGGGTAGGCAGCGATCTGCGTCATTTGGTTGACCAGGGTGGGAAGGCATTTCTGGTGGTGGGCGACACGCCGTGGTCGATTTTCACGGCGATCACGAAGGCCGACGCGGAGGCGTACCTGGAGGATCGGCGGCAGCGCGGCTTCAACGCGATCATCGTCAACATCATCGAGCACTTCTTCAACGGACCGGTGAACCGGGACGGGCAGGCGCCGTTCACCAAGACCGGCGCCGTATACGATTTTTCGAAGCCGAACGACGCGTACTTCGCCCACGTCGACTACGTGCTTGGACTGGCGCGCGACAAGGGCATGCTGGTGCTGATGACGCCGGCGTACCTGGGGTTTGGCGGCGGGAGCGAGGGCTGGTGGCCGGAGATCAACACCAGCGTCAATACGGAAGCGGTCATGGAGAACTATGGCCGCTACCTCGGCAACCGCTACAAGGCGTTCAACAACGTCATCTGGGTGATGGGTGGCGACTATTACACCGCAGCCACCCTGGCCAAGACGCGCGCCATCGTGCGCGGCATCCAGGCCACCGACCAGCCGCGGCTGTTCACGGCGCACAACGCGCGCCAGGAATCGGGCCTGCTGTACTACACGAATGAGACGTGGTTCACGGTCAACACGACCTACTCGGACTGCACGCTCACACCGCAGCGCTTGATCGAGGACTACCAGCGCGCCCGCGTCATGCCCTTTGTCTACTTCGAGGGTCGCTACGAGAACGAGGGGGCGTCGGCGGTCTGCCTGCGCAGCCAGGCCTACTGGCCCGTGCTGCTCGGTGCGGTCGGGGCCTACTTCGGCAATGCCCCGATATGGAACTTCAACGTCGGCTGGCAGGCGGCGCTGGGCTCGGAGGGCGCGCGCAGCATGACGTACTTCCGCAAGCTCGTCCTGTCGCGCGCCTGGGACAAGCTGGTTCCTGATACGGCCGGGACGGTGCTCACCGCGGGGCCGCGGCGCGCTCGGCGCCGACTATGCGGCCGCCGCCCGCACCTCCGACGGCGCCAGCATCATCGTGTATGCGCCGTCGCAGCGCGCGCTGACGATCGACATGAGCAAGGTCACGGGCACTACGGCGCGTGCGTGGTGGTTCAACCCGTCGACCGGGACCGCCTCCCTGATCGGCGATTTTCCGACCTCGGGGGCACGCAGCTTCACTCCAGCCACCGCGGGCGACTGGGTGCTCGTCATCGACGACGCAGGCATGGGACTTGCCGCGCCGGGCCAGTAGGGCGTTCGGATGGCGGAGGCTTATCCGCCGCCAAAGTCGGTGATGAGGTTCTCCATGGAAACCTGTTAGATGGATCAGCCGAACCTCATGTTCGGGCGGGAACGGTGGACCTGGCGCCGTTCCGGATGGTGCGCCATCGTCGGTGGCTTACTCCTGGCTGTCGCCAGCGGGCTGACCGGATGTGGCGGCGGCGCCGAGTCCGTCGTCGTCGAGCCTGTCGGCGCCCCGGGACCTACCGTTCCGGTCAATCCACCAGTAACCCCTGAGACCCCTGAAGCGCCGCCGCTGCCGTCGATCGGCCTGACGGCGTTGCCGGCCTCCATCGCGCCGGGCGGGGCGTCCATGCTGACTTGGGCGACGGCGAACGCCACCTCGTGCGCGGCCAGCGGCGACTGGTCTGCCAGCCGGGCAACCAGTGGCAGCGAGTCGACCGGCGTGCTCAGTGTCGTGCGCGACTACACCTACGTGCTCGCATGCACGGGCACCGGTGGCACCGTCAGCGTCTCGGCGAAAGTGTCGGTCACCGCCGCGCCGCCGCCGCCTCCCACGGCGGTAGTGTTTCCGCTGAGGGTAGGCAGCGATCTGCGTCATTTGGTTGACCAGGGTGGGAAGGCATTTCTGGTGGTGGGCGACACGCCGTGGTCGATTTTCACGGCGATCACGAAGGCCGACGCGGAGGCGTACCTGGAGGATCGGCGGCAGCGCGGCTTCAACGCGATCATCGTCAACATCATCGAGCACTTCTTCAACGGACCGGTGAACCGGGACGGGCAGGCGCCGTTCACCAAGACCGGCGCCGTATACGATTTTTCGAAGCCGAACGACGCGTACTTCGCCCACGTCGACTACGTGCTTGGACTGGCGCGCGACAAGGGCATGCTGGTGCTGATGACGCCGGCGTACCTGGGGTTTGGCGGCGGGAGCGAGGGCTGGTGGCCGGAGATCAACACCAGCGTCAATACGGAAGCGGTCATGGAGAACTATGGCCGCTACCTCGGCAACCGCTACAAGTCGTTCAACAACGTCATCTGGGTGATGGGTGGCGACTATTACACCGCAGCCACCCTGGCCAAGACGCGCGCCATCGTGCGCGGCATCCAGGCCACCGACCAGCCGCGGCTGTTCACGGCGCACAACGCGCGCCAGGAATCGGGCCTGCTGTACTACACGAATGAGACGTGGTTCACGGTCAACACGACCTACTCGGACTGCACGCTCACGCCGCAGCGCTTGATCGAGGACTACCAGCGCGCCCGAGTCATGCCCTTTGTCTACTTCGAGGGCCGCTACGAGAACGAGGGGGCGTCGGCGGTCTGCCTGCGCAGCCAGGCCTACTGGCCCGTGCTGCTCGGTGCGGCGGGGCGTACTTCGGCAATGCCCCGATATGGAACTTCAACGCCGGCTGGCAGGCGGCGCTGGGCTCGGAGGGCGCGCGCAGCATGACGTACTTCCGCAAGCTCTTCCTGTCGCGCGCCTGGGACAAGCTGGTTCCTGATCGGCCGGGACGGTGCTCACCGCGGGGCGCGGCGCGCTCGGCGCCGACTATGCGGCCGCCGCCCGCACCTCCGACGGCGCCAGCATCATCGTGTATGCGCCGTCGCAGCGCGCGCTGACGATCGACATGAGCAAGGTCACGGGCACTACGGCGCGTGCGTGGTGGTTCAACCCGTCGACCGGGATCGCCTCCCTGATCGGCGATTTTCCGACCTCGGGGGCACGCAGCTTCACTCCAGCCACCGCGGGCGACTGGGTGCTCGTCATCGACGACGCCTCAGCCAATCTCGCCGCTCCGGATCAATAGCACTGGCCGGCTCTGCGTTCAGCCGCCGACAGTTCCACCCGTCCCGGCTCCATGCATGCTTTGCGACGACCGACCGCCGTCCTGGCTCCGACGCGTCGACCTTTACTGATCGATCGCATCAATTCCTGCTCGGCTAGACTTGCCCGAGCGTGCATGAGCGGTCTTCGCCTGCTTGCGCGCTGCTATTGGACTGCAGGACTTCCTCGATGCGCGTGCTCGTCACTGGCACTGAAGGCTACATCGGCTGTCGCCTTGCGCCGTACCTTGCCAGTCGCGGTCACGTCGTTCGTGGGCTCGATACAGGCTTCTATCGCGACGGCTGGCTGTATTCGAGCGTGGGCGCAGCGAGGAACGTCGCGAACTCCGTGATCAAGGATCTCCGCGAGATGACGGCAGCCGACTTCGAAGGAGTCGATGCAGTCCTTCATCTGGCGGAGTTGTCGAACGACCCGCTCGGAGAGAACAACCCGGAAGTCACCTATCAGATCAACCACCAGGGCTCGCTCCGCATCGCAGAACTGGCCAAGGCCGCTGGTGTACGGCGTTTCGTCTACGCGTCGTCTTGCAGCGTCTACGGCGCGGGGCGAGGAGAATTCCTCGACGAGTCGTCGCCAATCAATCCACAGACGACGTACGCGCGCTGCAAGGTCATGGTCGAGCGCGATGTCGCGCAACTTGCGAGCGCGGAGTTCTGCGTCGTCTTCATGCGCAATGCTACGGCCTACGGACCGTCGCCGCGCATGCGCTTCGACATCGTTCTCAACGACCTCTGCGCGCGAGCGTTCACGACTCGAGTGATCGCGATGACGAGCGATGGCACGCCGTGGCGGCCCGTAGTGCACGTCGAAGACATCTGCCAGGCCTTTGCATGCGCTCTGGAGGCTCCGGCGGATGCGGTGAATGGCGAGATCTTCAACGTCGGCTCGACGGCCGAGAACTACCGCATCCGCGAGCTGGCAGAGATCGTTGCGGCCGAGTTTCCTGGCTGCCAGCTGAGCGTGGGCCCGAGCGGCGGCGACAACCGCAGTTACCGTGTGTCATTCGACAAGATCGCCACGCGATTGCCCGGCTTCGCCTGTCGCTGGAGTGCGCGCGCCGGCGCCGCGGAACTGCATCGCCTGTTCAGGCGCATCGAGTTCGATGAGGCGACCCATCAGTTTCGTGCATATACGCGGCTGAAGCAGCTGCGTTATCTCTCGCGCACCGGGCAGATCGACGACCGTTTCTTCTGGGTCCCGGAACCGCTGCAGGCGGTGTCTGGGTAAGGGGCGCGCTTGCGTCGCGGTGGTCGGCGATGAAATGAACAGAGCTGCCGTGGACTGAATATCAATGCGATTCACCTCGACTGAGCTTGGCGGTGTAGTCCGCGTCGATCTAGAGCCCGTCACGGACGATCGAGGCTTCTTTGCACGGCTACATTGCGAACGCGAGTTTGAGAACTACGGGCTTGACCGCACATGTGGTGCAGACGAGCCTGTCCCGCACCGCACGGCATGGCACGGTGCGCGGCATGCACTTCCAGTGGCCGCCAGCGCAGGAAGGCAAGCTGGTGCGATGCATCCGAGGGCGGATCTTCGATGCCGTGATCGATTTGCGACCCGGTCGCCCACATTTCGCCGGCATTTCGCGCTCGAGCTCAACGCGGCCAACGGCGCCGCGCTGTTCATCCCGCCTGGACTGGCACACGGATTCCAGACGCTCGAAGACGACTGTGAAGTCCTCTACCAGATGAGCGACTTCTACGTGGCAGAACTGGCTGCGGGCGTGCGCTGGAATGATCCCGCCTTCGGAATCGCGTGGCCATTGGCGTGCAGCGCGATCCACGAGCGGGATGCCGCGTTTCCGGACTTTGATGCGCAGGAGCACGCAAACGATTGGTTCGGCGTGGCGACTGCGGCGTGACACCGTGTCCTTCCCTTCGACTCGATTCGATCGATGGCGGACGGCTCCGCTGGCAGCGGCGCGCGCTCGCGCTGGCCACGGACATCTACCTGATCGCACGCAGCCTCACGGGGACGGCGTTCGCGAGACCATGCGGCGGATCGGACGACTTGTGCCGCTCGAGATCATCGAAGTGCCGAGCGGCACCCCAGTGCTCGACTGGGAATTCCTCCGGAGTGGACACTGAGAGAGGCCTACATTGCCGATGCGTCCGGCCGGCGGCTCGTCGACGCGCGCGTCCATCCACTGCACGTCGTCGGCTATTCAACGCCGGTGCGCAGGCGCCTGCCGCTCGCCGAACTGCGACCTCATCTGCACACGCTGCCGGATCGCCCGGACGACATCCCGTACCGAACCAGTTACTACCGCGAGGCCTGGGGCTTCTGCCTGCCGCACCGCGAACTGGCGCGCTGGCCGGATGGCGATTACGAGGTGGTCATCGACTCCGATCTAAAGCCCGGCGACATCACGTATCGCCGAATGCCGCGTCGCCGGTGCCTCGGACCACGAGGTCCTGGTCTACACCCATAGCTGCCACCCGGGGATGGCAAATGACAACGCCAGCGGCCTCGCGGTGGCCGCGCTGCTGGCCGGGAGACGGTCAAATCGCGCCAAATCTGTCGTTTCGTTTCGTCTTCGCTCCCGGCACAATCGGCTCGGTGGCCTGGCTCGCGACGCACCGACGCGAGCTGGAAAGAGTCAGAGCGGGACTGGTGATCGGCCTGCTGGGTGACGCGGGGCCGCTGACCTACAAACGCAGCCGGCGGGGAGCTGCGGAAATCGACCTGGTCGCCGCGCAGGTGGTGCGCGAACTGGACCCGCAGCGACGGTGCTGGAGTTTTCGCCTTATGGCTACGACGAGCGGCAGTTCTGCTCCCCGGGCTTCAACCTGCCCTTCGGCCGGCTCACGCGGTCGCCCAACGGCGCGTATCCGGAATACCACACGTCCGCGGATGCCCCGGGCCTGCTGCGCGAAGACGCGCTCGCGCAATCGATCGCGGCGATCGCCAGGGTGCTCGCCCGCCTCGATGCCAACCGTCGTTTTCGCAGCACTCAGCCGTACGGCGAGCCGCGCCTGGGCCGCCGCGGCCTGTTCAGAGCGACTGGCGGCACGGATCTCAGACGAGTTCGAACACGCGATGCTATGGTTGCTGAACATGGCCGACGGGGAGCACGGACTCGTCGACACTCAGGCGGCGTCCGGGCTGCCGCCGGCCACGCTGCAGGCCGCTGCGTCGGCGCTGCTGCAGGCAGGGCTGCTCGAGCGGGCGGATTGATGGGAAGAGGGCGGCGCCGGCCGAGGGGTGCCGGCGCCATGCTGAGCGGATGAAGGTCGTGCTTTTCTGCGGCGGGCTCGGCACGCGGCTGCGCGAGCACTCGGACACCATTCCGAAGCCGCTCGTCAACGTCGGCCTGCGGCCGATCCTCTGGCACCTGATGCGCTACTACGCGCACTTCGGCCACAAGGACTTCATCCTCTGCCTGGGCTACCGCGGCGACCTGATCCGCGAATACTTCCTCAACTACAACGAGTGCCTGTCCAACGACTTCACGCTGAGCGAAGGCGGGCGCAAGGTCGAACTGCACTCGAGCGACATCGACGACTGGCGCATCACCTTCGTCGACACCGGCCTGCACTCGAACATCGGCGCAGCGCCTGCTGCGCGTGCGCGAGCTACCTGCGGGGCGAGGACGTGTTCCTCGCGAACTACGCCGACGGGCTTGTCCGACCTGCCGCTCGACGTCATGATCGCGATTTCGCCGCAAGACGGTGGTTGCGAGCTTCGCGGCGGTCCGCACCTGGCAGAGCTTCCACGCCGTGCGCACTCCGACGCCGACGGCTTCGTCACGCGGGCTCGGGTCGGCTGGCGACCAGGGCGTTCCTGATCAACGGCGGCTTCTTCGTGCTGCGGCAGTCCGATCTTCGACGTACATCGAGCGAGGGCGAAGAGCTCGTCGAGCAGCCGTTCCAGCGGCTGATCGCGCAGCGCCAGCTCGGCCGTCTATCGCCACCTTGGCTTCTGGCGCTCGATGGACACGTTCAAGGACAAGATCACCCTCGACCGCATGGAAGCGCGCGGCGACTGTCCCTGGATGGTCTGGAAGCAACCGGCCGCGGGCTGGCGACGGAGCGACGCCATGCTCGGACGCTCCGCTTTGCTCGGCCACCCGGAAGTCCCTCGGGGTGCTGTGCATTGGTGCCCACTGCGACGACATCGAGATCGGCTGCGGTGCCACGCTGCTGCGGCTTGCTGGCCAGCGATCGCTCGACGTCACCTGGGCCATCACTGTGCTCGACGGCGGCAGCGCGCGCGCCGAAGCGCGCGCGAGCGCGCGCTCGCCTGCTTCGCGCTGCGCGGCGCCGTGCGTCCGCATCGATGCCCTGCGCGACGCCTACCTGCCGGCACAGTGGGCCGAGGCCAAGGACATCTTCGAAGCGGCTGAAGCGCGCGCCCACGGCCGGATCTTGTCTTCACGCACGAGCGCGACGATCGCCACCAGGATCATCGCGTCGTCTGTGAACTGACCTGGAACACCTTCCGCGACCACGCCATCCTCGAGTACGAGATCCCGAAAGTACGACGGTGGGCTTGGTCAACCGAATCTCTATCGTTCCGGTGACCCGCGCGGTCGCGCAGCGCAAGGCGCGCCTGCTGCTCGCGAGCCTATCCGCAGCCAGCAAGGCAGGGCGTGGTTCACGGCCGACACCTTACTCGCGCTGATGCGGCTGCGCGGGGTCGAGTGCAACGCGACCCGAGGGCTATGCCGAGGCGTTTCACGCGCGCAAGGTCGTGCTGTGACGATCGGTGCGGGCGAATCGCCGACTACCGCGATGCCCTGTGCGGTCCGGAGAGCCGCGCCGCGACGCCATGCCGTCGAGCGATGCCGTCGCCCAAGCGCTGCGCCGTGCAGCTGCGGAGCGGCATACGCGCGATTCCGGGCGGATGCCACACCTACGCCAAAGGCGACGACCAGTACCCGGCCAACGCGCCGGCGTTCATCGTGCGCGGGCCGGCTGCCGCGTCTGGGACACCGACGGCCGCGAGTTCATCGAGTACGGCATGGGCCTGCGCGCGGTCACGCTCGGCCACGCGTCACGCGCCGGTGGTCGAGGCGGTGCGCGCCAGATGCAGCTCGGCGCCAATTTCAATCGGCCTTCGCCGGTCGAAGTCGAGGCGGCGAGGCGCTGCTCGCCGTCGTGCCGCGGGCCGACATGGTGAAGTTCGCCAAGGACGGCTCCACCGTCGATGTCGGCGGCGCTCAAACTCGCGCGCGCGCACACGGGCCGCGTCAAGGTGGCTGTCTGCAGCGACCATCCGTTCTTCTCGTACAACGACTGGTTCATGGTCACCACCGGCATTCCCGGCGGCATCCCTCGCGATGTCGCGCGGAACAGACGTCTGACCTTCCGCTACAACGATCTCGCCAGCGTCGAGCGTCTGTTCGCCGAACATCGCGGGCGAGATCGCCTGCGTGATGCTCGAGCCGGCGCGCACCGAGGAGCCACAGACGGCTTCCTGCACCGGCTGCGCGAGCTCGCCCACCGCGACGGCGCACTGTTCGTGCTCGACGAGACGATCACCGGCTTCCGCTGGGCACCCGGGGGCGGGCAAGAAGTCGTTCGACGTCGCACCGGACCTCTCCGGCTTCGGCAAGGCGCTGGGCAACGGCTTTTCGATCTCCGCGCTGACCGGTCGCCGCGAGATCATGGAACTGGGCGGGCTGCGTCACGGCCGGGAGCGGGTCTTCCTGCTGTCGACGACGCATGGCGCGGAAACCCACAGCCTCGCCGCAGCGTTGAAGGTCATCGAGATCTACCGCAGTGAAGATGTGGTGGGAGCACTGTATCGACAGGGCGAACGGCTGGCGCGCGGCGTCCGGGAGGCGGTTCGGCGGATAGTCTGGAACGGCACGTCACGCTGTCGGGACGGCCCTGCGCTCTGCTGTACGGCACGCGGACGCGGAAGGAACGCCTTCACAGCCCTTCCGCACGCTGTTCCTTGCAGGAATCTGATCGCCCGGCATGCTTGCTCCGTCCTTCATCGTCAGTTACTCGCCTACGGACGCCGACATCGATCGGACGATCGATGCCGCTGCTGGAGCGCTCGCGATCTATCGTCGCGCGCTCGATGAAGGCGTCGATCGGTTTCTCGTCGGCCCCTCCGTCAAGCCGGTGTACCGGCGGTTCAACTGATGCAAGCAGACCCGTCGACCTTCGAACCCGAACGGCGGGCGGATCTGGGCACCACGCTCGCTGCGCAGGATCGCGTGCTCTCGGTGGGGCGCGTGATGGCGGCCGGCGCGGCCTCGCTGCCCGTCGTTGTCCTATCAGGCGGTGTCACGGCGCTTGGCGTCATGCGTGCGTTCGGTCGTCGCGGCATCGAAACCTTCGTGCATCCCGATGCCTGCGATTACATCCGCTATTCGCGCTGGTATCGGCCACTGCTCGACTCGGACGATCGGCGCGAACAGTCCGACCGCGGTGTCCTTGCGCGAGGCGCTCGATCGCTCGGGACTGGAGCGTGGTTTCCTCTGCGCCTGCAGCGACGACTGGAACCGGCTGGTCGCGGAATATGCTCGAACGTCGGGCGACGACCGCTTCGTCAGCGTCGTGCCGCCGCTCGCGGCGCTCGACACGCTGCAGAACAAGGGGCAGTTCGCGCTGCTGCTGCAGCGGCTCGGCGTGCCGATGCCGAAGACGCGGCTCATCAGCGGCGCCGCGGACATCCCCGACCTGCCGCAGTACGACGACACGTTCTATCTTCCTCAAGCCGACCGACTCCCAGAGCTTCCTCGAGCGTTTCGGCACCAAGGGCCTGCGCGTGCGCACCGCGGACGAAGCCCGGCGGCGCCTCGACGAAGTCGACCGCGGCCGGCATGAGCGTCGTGCTGCAGGAATACATCCCCGGTCCGTTCTCCGACCACTACTTCATCGACGGCTACGTCGACCGTCGCGGCGCGATCCAGGCACTGTTTCCGCGCCGCCGCCTGCGCATCTACCCGCCCGACTTCGGCAACAGCACCTCGATGGTGAGCGTGGCGCTCGCCGACGTCGACGGCGCCGTCGACACCGTGCGGCGGGTGCTCGCGCGCCGTGAGCTATCGCGGCATCTTCTCCGCCGAGTTCAAGCGCGACGCGCGCGACGGACTGTTCAAGCTGCTCGAGGTCAACGCGCGCCCCTGGTGGTTCATCGACTTCGCCGTGCGCTGCGGCGTGGACGTCTGCCGCATGGCGTACGACGACGCGCTCTGGCCGCGTCCGTGCCGCCGCTCGAGCAGTATCGGATCGGCGCGACCTGCATCTACCCGTACTACGACTTCTTCGCGATGCAGCCGCTGGTCCGGGCCGGGCGGGCACGGCCTGGGGCCGCTGGGCCTCGGAGCTCGTGCGCGCGCTGCAGCCGGTCGGCTGCTGGGACGACCCGATGCCGGGCATCGTCGGCTTCACCAAGGTCATTGGACCGGCGCGCTCGCGCAATCGTGCTGACGAGACGGCACGCATGAGCTCGGCCGGGTGCCGGCGGGCAGGGCGTCGCGCGTGTCGCCGCGCGCGAGCTGGCCGCCGCCGACCTGCCTGGCGTGGGGTGGCTGCTGGCCGCGCTCCGAGCAGGGTGGGCCCTATGCGGTGCCCGAGTACCTGGCGGCGCTGTGCGCAGCGACCGGCGGCAGCCATCGCATCGTCGGGGTCTTCCTGATCGGGCAGCTGGCCGGCGGAGCGCCGCTCTACGAGACCGCGGCCCGCGGCGGGCGCGTCGTCGGCAACCGCACGCTGCTCTACTACAACGGGTTCGTCCTCGAGCTTGCCGCCGAAGAAGTTCCACTCCGACCGCACCGCGCAGCTTTAGTCCGTGCTGGCGGCGCTGGAACGCCACGTCTCCGGAATGGGCTACGCCCACGTGCTCCTGCACTGCGACCCGTCGGTGACGGACGTGCGGCCGTTTCTCGCGCAGGGCTGGCAGCCGAGCGTCTCCTACACCTACGTCGTCGCGCTCGACGATCTCACGGCGCAGTGGGAGCGCGTCGACCAGAACCTGAGGCGGCTGATCAGGCGCTGCGAGAAGGAGGGCGTCGCGTATCGCGAGGACGCCGACTTCGAGCGCGCTTGTTCCGGCTGCACCTGCAGACGCACCAGCGCAAGGGCGCGCCGCTGTACCTGCCCGAGCCGGCATTCCGGCGCTACTTCGAGCAGGCTGCACGCGTGCGGGGCTGGCGCGGCTCGGGCACGCGGTGTTCGAGGGCAAGGTGATCGCGTCGCAGCTGATGCTGACCGGCCCGGGGCGAGTCGCGCACACCGTCTGCGCCGGGGCCGACGAGGACTACCTGCGCATGGGGGCGAGCGCGTTCCTGCGCTGGCGCGCCTTCGAGTCGCTGGCGCAGGCGGGCTACGCGGCGAACGACCTGACCGACGCCTCGCTCAATCCGGTCACGCGATTCAAGAGCCAGCTGGGCGGCGAGCTCACGGCGACGCTGTCCGTCTCGAAGACGTTCTCGCAGCTCTACGCGTTCGAAACGGCCGTGCGCGACCTGAAGCGGCGTCTCGCGGCGCGCAGGCGCGCCCAACCCGCGCGCGGAGCCGGAATGAACGGAGCCGATCGCATCTGCAGCGTGCTCCGGCGTCTCGACGTGCAGTGCGTTTTCGGGCTGCCGGGCACGCAGAACGTGCGCCTGTACGAGGCGATGCGACGCCGCCGGCCTGCGTCGAGTCGTTTCGGCTCGACGAAGGGGCCGGCCGCCTTCATGGCGGCCGGCTATGCGCGCGCCGTCCGGCCGCGTCGGTGTCCTGACGACGATTCCCGGCCCGGGTTTCGTCTATGCGCTGCCGGCATCGTCGAGGCGCGGCACGACTCGGTGCCGCTGCTGTGGATCACCCTGCGCCAGGCCGACGATCGGCCGCGCGTTCCAGCTTTGCAGCGCATCGACCAGGTCGCGATGGCGTCGCCCGTCGGTCAAGCGGTGCTTTCACATTGGAGCGGCGACGCAGCTCGCGGACGACGTCTGGCCGCGGCCTACGGAGCGCGCGTGAGCGGGCGAGCCGGGGCCCGTACTGGTTCGAGATCTGGCGCGCGCGCTCCGGGACACGAACGCCGCGGATTCGACGGTGGCATCTCGACGCCGGCCTTGGGCCATGCCGATACAGAGGCGATCGCCGCGCTGCCTCGCCGAGAGCCGCCGCCCGTGCTTCTACGTGGGGCAGGGCGCGCAGGGCGCGAGCGGAGCCGTCCGGCAGCCCTGGCGAGGCGGCTGGCGGCCGCCGGTGCTCTGCACGAGCAGCGGCCGCGGCGTGCTGCCGGACACGGACGCAGCTCGCGTTCGTGGAGGACTTCTCGACGGCGTCGGGCCTCGTGGTTCCCGACCTGATCGAGCGCGCCGATCTGGTGCTGGCGCTCGGCTGCAAGTTCACGCACAACGGCAGCGCGGCGGGTCGCCTCATGCTGCCGGAGGACAAGCTCGTGCGCGTCGACGCTTCGCCCGATGTGCTCGCTGCGAACTACCCGGCCAGCGTCGCCGTGTGCGCTCGCGTCGAAGACTTTGTTTCTAGCATCGTTGCGACAGGTGTCGGCCGAAGCCAGTGGTCGGACGAGGAACTCGACGAACTTCAGGCCCGGTTCACCCTCGAACGTCGACAGCCAATCGAGTACGAGCCCACGCTGAAGACCGCTACGGGCGAGCTGTCTGTGGCACAGCTCTTCGGGGCGATGAGCCGCGCGTTTGGGCGTGACGTGATCTACACGGCCGATGCCGGTCTGCACCAGGCGCTCACGCGGCGCTATGCCGACGTCGTTGTGCAGCGTGGCCTGCTATGCCCAAACGACTTCCAGTCAATGGGATTCGGCCTGCCCGGAGCCATAGGTGCCGCCTTGGCGCGCCCCGGGGCCACGGTCGTGGCGTGCGTCGGTGACGGCGCCCTGGCCTTGTCCTTGGGCGAGCTGCTGACAGCCGTGCGCGAGGCAGTCGATCTGGTGGTCGTCGTCTTCAACGACGGCAGCTATGGGCTGATCCGCCGACAACAGCTTCTGGCCTTCGGGCATCCTGCAGGCACCGCACAGCACCGCGTCGACTACTCGGCCCTCGCGGCAGCGGTTGGTTGCTCGTACTTTCCGCTGGACGCCAGCCTTGATGACGTGATGCGAGAGGTAGCGCGGACCGCTGGCGTACGAATGGTCGAGGTTCGACTTGGTGAGTCTTCAACGCTCGGCTTGCACGGCAGTGAAGGCGGTGGTTCGCGAAAAGCTTGCCCGTTCACTGCCGGACGGCGCGCTGCAGGTACTCAAGCGCGCGCTTCGGCGCTGATCAAGCGCTCATGGTGTCCCACGAAGAACAAGGGGCCCGCTTGTGCGGGCCCCTTGCCAGGTCGTCAACACACGCTCAGTTGTGTCGACGCCGCCCCGCCACCCCCAATCCAGCCAACGCCAGCCCAAGCAGGGCCAGTGTTCCCGGCTCGGGCACCCTGTAAGTTGCCGACACGTAGTTCTGGAACCCGGTCCGCTGCTGCGAATCCGGTGTCGGGCTCTGGAACTTGTAGAGCGTCCAGTTCATATAGCCATCGCCGCTGTAGCCTGCCACCTGATCCAGCAAGGCCTGGGCCGCGGTGCTGACAGCGCTCGAAGCCCCTGTCCATTGGAAAGTCCCGCCTGAGAGACTGAGGTCGCTGTCGAAGGCGATGTTCCAGACCGCCACCTGAAAGGCCGCCGCGCCGGTGGAATCCGCGAATACTCCGAAATTCGTCTGGCCACCGTTCCAGAAATCGCCGGCTGACTTGTTCGGGTAAGCGACGTCGTAGAGTTTGCGCAGCTCATCGTCGCTGATCAGACTTGAGGCGTACGGATTCGGCCCCGCGTTGGCATGCTCGCCGAGCTCGATGCAGAAGAAGCGCAGGAACGAGTCCGCCGGCATCGCTCCTGCGTCCCAGAAGTTGCCATTGAACTGTCCGCCGACGCCGCCGTAGCCGGTGACATTCACAGAAGCAAAGCCCGCCCCGCCCGGATTGTTGACCGTCAACTGGCCGTTGCCGGGGACATACGTCCAGAACTCCGCCGCGCCCGCGGAGGCCGCCGCGACAGCCAGTGCGACGGCGGCCATTGATCGCTTGAACTCGAACTTCATCGGTTGCACACCTCAGGTTGGCGGTCCCGCGTTTTAGGTATGCAGAAGCCGTGCCAGCGAAGCTAACAAATTGATTTATCACGACATACGAGAATGGCCGCCAAGCCTGCTCGCGGGGCTGTAAACCCTGCCGACATCATGGGATGGTTCGTTCTCGATCGAACGATGGATGGCGCCTGGCTGTTCTTCTGCGCTAGCGAAACGCGTCCGCCACCACGGCGCGCAGCGCCAGAAAGTCACATGATCAGCTGTGACCTCAGTGCGCTCTCAAGAGGTTCCTTGAGGCGCCACAGGACGGGCGTTGCCGCCAGCATTCGCGTGACTCGAAACGCCGCTTCCGTCCTGCGACTGCGCGGGAAACTGCGCTCGATAGCTCGCGCGACGCCCGGCTGGCTGCTGCTTGAGTGCAAGTTCGCGCACTTCGCGCATCAGCGCGCGTTCGCTCTCGCGCGCGGAGAAGACCCGTGACAGCCGGGCAGGATCGAAGGCGTCCTTCGGGAATCGCGGACAACGGTCGAGCGCGCCGAGCAAATACAGTGTCGCCATCGTTCGATAGCACTTGACGCAGGCGCCGCAGTTCCTGAACTCCCTGGTCTCCCAGCACACCTGCAGCGACTGCAGGGCCTTATCCGATTCGGCAACCACGGCTGTCTTTTCGACTCGGCTGAAGCCCGAACCATCGTGGACGATGCGGGTGCGGCGGCTCGACAGCAGCGGGTCCGTCAAGGGGTGCGATCCCCAAGGGGAAAGGTCGTCATAACGATGTGACGACGGAACAAGCAGCGTGGAATAGCGGTCTTCGAAGGCGAGCCCGAGGCTGGCAAGTCCGCATCCGTGGGCTACGTACCCCCAGTCAGCGCGCTGCCACCAACGTGTCTCGTGCAGATTCGTCGCGACGTCGACCAGCTGAGTGCCGAACTCCGATGTGGACTGCGCCAGCGTGTCGCGCATCGCCTTGAACTGATCAGGTCGGTCCAGAGCGACGTCGAGACCCCACACGCAGATCAGTTCGTCGATCCTGCGCGCCCCCGGGAGTCGAGCGGGTCCATTGTTGGCCAGCAAAGTGAACCAGGCGTCCACGCCGCCGGAAAACAGAGAAGCGGTCCGGCCCGCGCATTTGTCTTCCGCGACGCTAAGGGTGTCGGCCTCGATGGGTACGGGCCGAAGGCGCGGGAACCAGACCTGCCAGACCCGCATCAGCTCATGAACGTTGGCCCGGAGTTCCTGGTCGACAGGCCTGTCGATCCTCAGCGGCTCTCCCAGATGAACCGCGAGCGGAGCCAGCAAGCTCAGCCATGAATTGCCGGACCTGCCGAGGTCGCTTGCATGCGTGGCGGGGACGTCGATCCAGTAGACCTCGGGCGGTACCGATAGGTCATCGCAGACGACTTCGCCGCGCAGGCGCGCTCTGCCTGCTGCGATCGGCGAATCAACGACCTCGATGTTTCGTACGAACATTAGAGCAACGGCGTAGCGCGTCTCACGGTTCGGCATTGCCGTCCATCGATGGGCGCACCCGCACGCCCGGCTCGACTTCCTTGCCTATGATGCGCAGACGTCCAGTCAGTCGTGAGGATCTGTCGGACTGTATGCGGGAAGGCTAGCACTTTCGGTTCGGCACACGAGAATCGAGCGAACCTCGGTGCAGATTCACCAAAATGAAAACCCGCCTTACGGCGGGTTCCCAAAGTGATGGCTCGACTACCGTCTGCGTCGACGCGTTGCCGCTAGACCGGCCACGCCACTGAGCGCGAGCAGGGCAAGGGTCCCAGGTTCCGGTACGGGATTGGGATCGATGGGCTCGAAGTCGTCGCGAAACTGCCAATTGACGATGTCGTGAAAACCGCCGGCCGCGCCGGTGCCGGAAGTGAAACCGACGAAGGCGTTGGTCTGGCCGAGCACCGAGACGAGGTCGGCTGTCCGCGAAAGCGTCGCGTTCACCGGCCGGACGTTGGTTTCGGAAATCCGGACTTCAATCAGGTCGTTGGGGCCGTCATAGTCGACCCACGCGTACCAGTCTTCACCGTTGTTCATCCTCGTCGCAATCGTTTGCGTCGCTCCATTGAATGTTCCACCCAGATTGATACCGATGTGGTTTCCGTTGGGATCGTTTCCAAAACTGCTGTTGTCCCATGTGTCGAATTCGATTCCAAGACTGTTGTTGATGCCCAGGTAGCCGATGCCTCCGCCGCCGCCGCCGGCCGTGTTTGACACCGTCTGGACGACGAACACGATCCCGTCCGCGCCTTGCCCGTCCCCGTCGGACGCTCCCAGCGGAGTATTGATGTTGAAGGTGAAAAACGTGCTGAACGACGCCTGATTGGCCAGGTTGATCGAGTTGGTCAGGAACGCACTGCCGCTCTGGCTCAGATTATTGGTTAGTCTCAGGACGGTCCGGTTTGAACCGTCCACCACGGGATCGGCGATCGCTGCCGTGGCGCCGTTCTGCTGAAACGCCGAGAGATCCGAAAAGTCGTTGTAAGTGATCAGGGCGGCGTTCGATGAACCGAACGACAGGGCGGCTGCCAGGCCGCCAAGCGCCGTTACCAGTTTCCTCATGAGTTCCCCTCGTTTCTTGGTTGTCGCGAGTATTTGCTCGTCTTCCTTCGAACTCGCGCGCAATTTCTGTTCCCTTCAAGAGAATCAACGACCTGCGTCTGGCAACCCTGGCGAGCTGTAAAGACTCTCGACGCCTACCGGGTTACAGACCCGCGCACTCTTCTGGCTGGCCACATTGTCCGGGGGGAACGCCAGAAGACTGGAGAATCAATTCCTAACCGGCCCGAGCGGGGTCAACTCAGTCCGCCGAACGGCCCGTAGCAGCATGACCGGGTGTCGACAGGGTTTACAAGTCCGTCCATTTCGTGGAAGCAGAAGCCCCGTAAGCCGCTGTTTCCATACGGGATACGGACCGAGGCACGGTTTCTGCTTACTTATCGTCAAGACTTGGTAATCAACCAAAAGGCGCGGGGGCGATCAAATGCGGAAGACACTAGCAGCGGCAGTTGCAGCATGCATGTTCGGCGTGGCCAGCGGAGCACTCGCGGTGGAGTGTTTTGACGTCCGAACCATCCAGCAGTGGGTTAACGCAGACAACGTATGCACGCAGGGGGACAAGACCTGGACGCTCAATGACACGGACTTGGCCAATCCAATTACCGTACTGTTCTTGAATCCAACCGAGAACTCGCACGGGGTGTTTATCAGCGGTTTCGACACGAGCAATTTGCCGGAGACTGGTTCATCAACTATACGATCGCCGTAACCGATCCGGCTATGTTCATTTCCGCCATGTTCGCGGATTCTGACAGTTCAGGCCCTGCGAGTTCGCTAGTCACCAAGGACGTCACCGGTGACGAGGCGTTCACGTTGTCGGTAATCGACGGAGTTCCGGATTCGGAAATAGGCCTTGTCGCCACATCGCTTACGGTTAACGAAGCGATCCACGTGGATGGCAACGAGGACTTGGTGTCCGTATCCAATACCTTCCGCCAGTCGGAGCGGGAGGTTCCGGTTCCCGAGCCGGGCACTCTGGCCCTCCTGGGACTTGGCCTGCTCGCGGCAGGTGCAGCAAGGCGCAGGCGGCGCTAAGTCCGGGCAAGCTGCGGACTGCTTGTTCAGCAAAAGACCCCGTCCCTTGGACGGGGTCTTTTCATTTGGGTGACACGCAGTCCGCCGATTGAATTTGCGACACGTCCTCGCGGCAGATCGGCCTTCCCGGCACTCGAGTGTTGACGCGCTGCAGGCGGAACGAGAGCCCTTAATGGATAGGAAATCCAACGGTACTTCATCGCGAGCGGCGTAGCACGTCTTGACCTGTCCGGACCAATGGGAGCCAGCGATGGTCAGGGGCTGCCGGGCGAGGCCGCAGCACCTGACCAGGAGCCCGCGGATAGATTACATAGGCAACGCCCGCTCTGAGGCCGCGCGACAGCCGTCTGGGGCAGAGTACTGGGCTTTCGGCTAGCGGTACTCGGACAGCACTTCTCTTGGCACTTCGTGGCAGACGAAATCGAACGCGGAACGTACACCGGAGCCGCTGACCACCGTTTCCCAATCTGTCGGAACTGTGCTGCGGAGCAGTGCGCGTCCCTGACCCATTGCCTCGCCAAATGTGACGAACTCCAGGAGGCGAACCGCGTTTCCGTCACAGTCGAATTCCAATAGGCTCTTGCTTGAACGGACGATGTTGGACGGACTTCCAAACTTCTTGTCAAAGAGCACCCAAGCGCGTCGAGTCGTCTTGCCTTTGTCCGCCACGTATGACGTATCGAGATAGAGGAGACCGTCCGCCTTCAGGTCCGGGGCGAGAACGATGCGCCATTCGGCCAGCGCGGAATGTGATACGAAGTTCAGGCAACTGAGTAAGGCTACGATCACGCGGCGCATCTGGTTTCGCCTGTTTGCTGAGACTCGAAGGAACTTAGCAAGTCGCAACGATTCGCGAAAGTTCGAGTTGGTAGTGAAGTCACCCCCTATGCTCGGCGAACTGTGCGACTCACGCGATGGTGATACTCACCATCTGACATCGCATCAGTCGAATGTCTGATACCCGGCCGCCGTCGGTCCGCTGAGAACGATCCGCATTTGCATTCGTGGCCGCCCTGAGTGGCTGGCAGTCCGCTTCAACTGCATTTGCAGTTAAGGCAGGTTTGGGACTGTGTGTTCGTCAGGCCCGCGGGGAGACGTGCGGAGCGGGCGCGGTACGTGCATCAACCAAGGACAACGCATCCGCCCGCGCGCTGTCGTTGGGGACCGGCAGCAGAGGCTCGAAGCGACGTAGGGGCTGCTCTCACAAACATCGTTGGCAGACCAGAGTTGTGTGGCTCCCCGACCTGGACTCAAACCAGGGGCCAGCAGAATAACAAACCGTAACCCGGTGCCATCCTTAACTCACGTTCGACGCCGGTCGAACTTGGATAAGGCAAGAATCCCCAGAAGACCGACCAGAAGCATGGCGGTTGTGCTTGCCTCAGGCACTGAAGTAACGATCGGTTCACATATTTCAATCGTTTCATACATTGGCTTATAGAGGAACACATCACCCGAAGTTGGGTCAATGACTCCCAGGTAAGCCTCGTACTCCTCCAGGTAGAGCCACTTCCCAAAAACGCCCGTGTAGCTAAATTTCTCGGCAGGAATCTGGGGACCGGCGCCTGAAACGTCGATCATTTTCAGTTGCCACCCCGTTGCGACGTCGAGTATGCCGTCGTTGTTGGAGTCGAGATCCTCAGGTGGCGTCAGCAGCCAAACGCTGCTGCTTCCATCCCACAATACAAAGGCACCGAGTGTCGGGTCGTACTGCACGCCGAAGTCGTTAAAGTTGGGCAGGATTGTGCTGCCCTCGACATTTGGAAACACTTGGATTTCCCGGTTCATCGCGGCATCGGGGTAGTCCAAGTCCCAGAAACCGAACGAATTTGCACTCAAGCCGTGGAGGAACAAATTGTTCTTGGTGTCAATTGCGGCAGCGCCCTCTCCCCTCTCACCATTCGCAGGGCGCCGACCGATCTGCTCCCAGGTGTCATGTGCCGGGTCGAGGTCGCGCACTGTGTAACGGTAAAGGTTGTCGTCCGTGTCCGTCACATAAACAACGTCTTTTCCGTCGACGTTGACGTAGGCTGAAGTACCCCGCAGATGATTGCCCTCACCCATGGGCTTGTTCCGGTTCTGCCACATCTCGCCACCGAGAACATTTGGAAATGCACCCGGGTTGACCTGAGAACCAGTCAATCCCGATACCTTGTTCGGATCAGCCTTGGCGGGATCCCAGAAATACGGACCCGTAGGAAGAGTGGTGCTGGGGTCATGCCAAGTAATGCCCTCCTTCGATACGCCGATGACGGCCATGCGATTGACGTTGTTCAGGAAGACAACGTTGTCCCAGCTTTCGCCGGACAGGGGTGCGTTCATCACGCCATCAACGGTATGCTCAATTCCATTCGTTGCCGTGACCTGGCTGGGCAACGAACCGCGACTCCACAGACCCGTCTTGCCACTGAAAATGTACACTTCGTTGCCTTCGTCGCCCCCGGTGTAGTCGTCGCCACCCCAGATATACAGGTTGCTCCGGCCGCGATCCCAAGCCGCGCCACTCCACGCCGAAATGTTCGAAGTCGGACTGGCGGTCGTCGGCCGCTGGGCCAAGGGTGTCAACACACTCTCGAAAGAGTTGATGTTGAGCTTTTGCCAACTGTTCGCGGACATGCCACTGAGCGCATCCTCGATCACCCCCGACGATGCTTGATCGGGCATCCACAAAAGGCAAACGCACAGTGCGGCAGCAAGGGGTGAGATGGTTCGAATCCTCGACTCGGGCTCCGGACTATTCGTCTTCATCTGCTCCCCCCACTATTCAGGCCGTGAACCTCACCTCGCGGCAAGCTTCAAGTACACGGAACCTTCTTATGAAAGCAAGATTCAGTCTCAAGGCGTTAGCCATCCATTGAAATCAATCACATAGAGGAGTCGGCACAACAAACCCGTCAGACTCTGCAAAGAATCTCGACACAATGCCCCGCGCGCGCTGGCTACGGGCTGTGGGAGTACGTCAGTTTGACGCCAGACCCACGAACCCATCGATCGCCTGTCTAGGGGCCGCACTAATGAGGGGTCTCCCTGCCGAAAGGCAACGGACTACCCAGAACGGAAGCCGGTCTGGCACTCCCGGAAGCGCGAACTCCTTCAGGGCTTGTAGCCCGACATCTCCAACAACGGGGGGCCGACAAGAGCGACACTTCACGCCATGGAAGGAGAATCCGCGACACTTGGTGAGGACGCTTCCCTCGAGCCTGTCCGCCCGACGGGGTTGGTTGTTACTGTTGTTGGTCCCGACGCTTCGGGAAAGACGACGCTCGTCAACGCGCTGTGCCGGCACTTCGTGCAGGCGGGCTCCGAGGCGCAGGTCCTTCATCTCGGTCAACCGCGCGGATTGCTCGGGACGCGGGCGGTTCGTCTGGCACTGATGATCGCTCGCAAACTGCTCAGGCTTGCGCGAGGCGAGACATCCATGGATGGCGTCGAGACACGGTATCCGCGCCTGCAAGCGGGCCTCGACCTTGTGCTGGCGCAGGAGCGACTGATGCTCGCCCGCCACTGTCAGCGATTGGCAAGGGACGGCGTGATTGTGATGGCCGATCGCTATCCATCCGTCACGGTCGGGTCGGCAACCGGCCCACGACCGCCGCGAGGTAAGTCACCGGTCAGCCAGTTCCTGTGGAAGGTCCAGTGTGCAAGATATCAGCGCGTGCCTCGGCCCAGCGTGCTGGTTCGGTTACGTGTGACTGTTGAGGAAGCGGTCAGAAGGAACGCCGAGCGGCCGACACCGAAAGAGGAGTCCGCCATCCGCGCATCGCATGCAGCACCGGAGCAGGAGTGTATTGAGGGCGGCCCGAAGTATTGCTCGACTCGACCTGCACTCCGTCAGAACTGGTCACCGAGGTCGTCCGCACAATCGGGCCGCTGATCGCCGCAGTCGATCGACTGCAAGGCTGACGTGAAAAGGGCCACCCTGAGAGGCCACCCTTCATTATTCTCGCTCCCCGACTCGGACTCGAACTTGGCTCATCGACGGCTAACGCCAGCGCGTGGACTGATACTAGGAGGTGAATCTCCATAAGAGAGGGATCCTTCTTCGTGCCCAATACTTCAGCGCTTGCAAGCTGTGGTCTCGGAACTTCAACGATCTCACAAGGGCCTGCGCGCGCGTCGGATGAATTAACTGCCGCACAGACTCAGGGTTGCCGGCTACCACGACGTCTCGCTTTGCAGCGCCTGGACGTGCAATCGCCTTAACTGCCATTGCCAGTGGTCCATCAGGTGAGGTGTAGGTTCCTTCTTGGCACTCAACAACATCTAAACCTGCGTATTCAAGCAGCGCCTTAAATGATGGCGCCGAGAAGAAGTTGATGTGCGTTACTGGCTCAATGGGAAGCGGAAGGCAATTCCACATTTCCATCGGAACCTCTGCGTACAGAAAACCTTCCGGACGCAGGTGCTTCAAAAGTGACTCAAGCAGAGCCCTCGGCTGGGCTAAGTGTTCGAGTACATGGCTACAGATGATCAGGTCAAATCTACGCCCCTCTGGCACTTTGTCTATCGTGTTGCCGATATGCTCGATTCCTGGAAGCGTCGCCGATACATAGTCCACAATTGAACAGCGATGGCCTGCTTTGACAAATTCAGAAAGTAGGCGCCCGTTCCCGCCGCCGAAGTCAAGAACTTCGCAGCTTGCGTTATATAAGTAGCTCTTGATCTTTTGGAAGAGGTCCATGGAGCGCCTCTTGTCACCCTTAAGCTCCCTACTCGACTCTTCTTGAACTGCTGCCAACGTGTGGAGATAGCTATATTTGTTGTCGACGTCTTCCTCTGTAGGTCGAGGAGTAAATGCCACGAAACCACAATGGTCACAAATGACGGATGAGAAAGTAGATTCCGTCCTGTCCGTGGTCCAAAGGTTGAAGAGAACATCGAGTCTGATCTTCACGTATTCAGGAAGACTCGGCGCGTAAGGCTTTGAGTAGGTCCGGTGCCCAATACGGTCCATTTCTTGGACCCGCAAACAGGGCAAACCGGGCTGCTATCCATGAGTATCTCCTGACGTCAACTGTCGCGTTACGTGCGTTGTCTTGCCGCACGCAAACACACTCGTCCGGGCAACTCAGCAAGCAGCGGACCGGTGCGCTTCTGCGCGCGTGACCACCGGCATAAGCACCCCCGGGGTCGAGCGATTTGATGGGTGTAAATCCCCTCGGGAGCCTGGGGCCAGCGAGGGTGTCGCGCGCGATTTCTGCGACATGGGTCAAGAATTTCAGCGATGCGATCGATGCGCCACTGAAGGTAATGGCGCGGGTAACTTAGCTGACTTGATCCAATCGCTTGGGTTTGATTAATTGGCTCCCCGACCTGGACTCGAACCAGGGACCTGCGGATTAACAGTCCGTCGCTCTACCGACTGAGCTATCGGGGAATAGACAAGCCGATAAGTATAGCGAGGCGCCGCGAGCGTCGCAAAGGAAGCGGCTCCGAAAACTTCGAGTCCGGCAACAAAGAACGACGCCGGATCGCAAAGCCGCGCGAAAGTGCGCCGCATTGTGAACCCGGCAGTTAGTTATGATGCGCAGTATGTCGGGTGGGCGCCGGCGCATTGAACACATGCGTAATGACTTCAATTCACGGCGGAGAGAGATCGGCTTGTAGACCGATGATGGAGCATGTTCGACTCCAGTGAGCACGGCACTCGCAATTCGTCCCGGAGCGACCCGATGGCACAGCCCGGCGTGAAGAGCAGCAGGGAAATGTGGAACGCGATGCACGAGGGACAGGCATCCGCGCCGTTGTATCCACAACCCGAGCGATTCCGCGGAAATTTCGACCTGGTCGACCGCTTCCGGCGATTTGTTCCGGACGGCAAGGGTCGACGCTTGCTCGAAATGGGATGCGGCGGTTCGAAATGGCTTCCGTGGTTTGGGCGCGAGATGGGCTATGCGGTGGAGGGCGTCGATTACTCTCCGAAAGGTTGCGCATTGGCCCGCCAAAGTCTTGACGCAGCAGGCATTGCCGGAAAGGTCCACTACGCGGATTTCTTGCAGCTGGGCCGCGAATTCACACACCGGTATGACTTGGTTTCGTCGTTCGGTGTCATTGAGCACTTCGACGAACCGGAATCCGTTTTGCGATTGTTCGCCCAGTGCCTCCGTGCGGAGGGTCTCGTGTTGACTTTCGTGCCCAACATGGCGGGCCTGTACGGCGAACTGATCAAGCGGTTTGACCGCCGACTTTACGACACACACGTCCTCTTCGATCTGCGCCAGCTTGCCTCATATCACGAAGCGGCCGGGCTAAAGGTTGTTCATGCCGCATACACCGGCTGGGCAGATTTTCAGTCCATCCCCGTGGACCAACTCGGAGTGGTCCCCGGCCTTCTGCTGAAGAACATCATCTACTCATGGAATAGGGTTCTGCTTGTTGCCTATCGAGCTCTGCCGAGCTTCCGGCCGCAGTCGCCGTACTACTGCGACTCGATGCTGGTGCTGGCAAGAGCCTCAGCGAACAACACGACGCGCGACTGATCCGATCCCCACCGGGCAGCCATCGCGTGACACTTTGTGTGTCGTCGATCTTCCTAGATAACCTTCGCGATGGCATCGGCGACGTACTCGACGTTCTTTGAATTGAGTGCCGCGACGCAGATGCGTCCGGTCGACACCGCGTAGATCCCGAATTCCTCGCGCAGGCGTGTCACCTGATCCGCTGTGAGGCCGGTGTAGGAAAACATTCCGTTCTGCCGTTCGATGAACGAGAAATCCCGCTTCGACGTGCGGGCCGCGAGGCCCTGGGCCAATTTGCGCCGCATGGCCTTGATGCGCACGCGCATCTCGCCCAGCTCGGACTCCCATTGGGTGCGCAACTCGGGCGTGGTCAGCACCGATGCGACGACCATGCCGCCGTGCGTCGGCGGAGTGGAGTAGTTGGCGCGTATGACCCGCTTGAGCTGGCTCAGAACCCGCGCCGACTCGTCCTGGCTCTGGTCGACGATGGTCAATGCTCCAACACGCTCGCCGTACAGCGAGAAACTCTTCGAAAACGAACTTGCCACCAGGAAGGTCACGCCCGACTCCGCAAACAGCCGGACCGCCGCGCCGTCGGCTTCGATCCCTTCCCCAAAGCCTTGATAGGCGAGGTCGAGGAAGGGCACGAGATCGCCGGCCTTGACAGTTTCGACGACCTGCTTCCACTGGGGCAGCGATAGATCGACGCCGGTGGGGTTGTGGCAGCACGCGTGCAGGACCACGATTGTTCTAGGCGCGAGGCGCTTCAGTCCCGAAAGCATGCCGCTGAAATCGAGGCCCTGCGTCGACGCGTCGTAGTAGGGCCAGGTGATGACACTGAATCCGGCGCTTTCAAAGATCGCTCGGTGGTTCTCCCAGCTCGGCTCGCTGATCGCAACTGCAGAATTCGGAAGCACGCGGCGCAGGAGGTCTGCTCCGATGCGCAGCGCGCCCGTTCCGCCCAGGGCCTGGGCCGTCAGGACACGGCCTTGCACGATCAACGGAGAATCAGCGCCCAGAAGAATGCGCTGGACGGCAGCGTCGTAGGCCGGTATGCCCTCGATCGGAAGGTACCCGCGTGCCGAGGGCTCAGCCGCGCGACGGCGCTCGGCCTCGGCGACGGCGCGGAGCACCGGGATGCGGCCGTCGTCCGTGAAGTAGACACCGACGCCCAGGTTAACTTTCTGAGGGCGTGCGTCGTGGTTGAACGCTTCAATGAGACCCAGGATGGGGTCGCGAGGCGCGGCGGGGACTTCGGCGAAGATCGAGCCACTCATGAGGGTCCTGTTGCGCGGCGTCGTGCCGCTTTGTTGCTGTAGATCAGGGAGTTAGCGGAAGTATCTGAGATGAATTCTGGCCTGGCGCGAAGTTCGCTGCAGCGAGCCATCGTAGGGCGGGTGGGCGTTCCGGCTGACCCAGGCAGCGGGGAACGGCCACCAAGCTTGGAACAGCCCTCAATTTCGATGTAAGTACTTGATTTTCATGAGATGGCTGCTAAGCCGCTCTCCCCATAAGGTATGGGCTTTTTTGCAGCGCGATGCTAGCATTCGCGACTGGTTTCGCGCTATTGCGGTGCAAAAAGAGTCACTTCGTGTTGCTCACGTTCCCTGACAGCCCATTTCAGTTGCACCAGCCGTTCGAACCGGCTGGCGATCAGCCAGAAGCGATCGAGGCGCTGTCACAAGGGCTCATCGATGGACTCGCCTTCCAGACGCTTCTGGGCGTCACGGGTTCAGGCAAGACATTCACGATGGCCAACGTAATCGCGCGTGCAGGGTGCCCAACTTTGGTGCTCGCGCCGAACAAGACGCTCGCCGCGCAACTGTACTCGGAGATGCGCGAGTTCTTTCCGAACAACGCAGTCGAGTATTTCGTTTCGTACTACGACTACTACCAGCCCGAAGCCTACGTCCCGTCGCGCGACCTCTACATCGAGAAGGACTCGTCGATCAACGAGCACATCGAGCAGATGCGCCTGTCGGCGACCAAATCGTTGCTGGAGCGCCGCGACGTCGTGATCGTCGCCACTGTATCTGCGATTTACGGCATCGGCGACCCGTCGGACTACCACTCGATGGTGCTGACGCTGCGCCACAAGGACCGCTACAGCCAACGCGACATCATCGTGCGGCTGACGCAGATGCAGTACAAGCGCAGCGAACTCGACTTCGCGCGCGGCACCTTCCGCGTGCGCGGCGACACGATCGACATCTTCCCGGCCGAGCACGCAGAACTGGCCGTACGGATCGAACTTTTCGACGATGAGATCGACTCGCTGCAACTCTTCGATCCGCTGACGGGTCGCGTGCGTCAGAAGATCCCGCGCTTCACCCTGTATCCGTCGTCGCACTACGTGACGCCGCGCGACAACGTGCTGCGCGCAATCGAGACGATCAAGGACGAGCTGAAGGAGCGGATCGGGTTCTTCGTGACCAACGGCAAGCTGGTCGAGGCCCAGCGAATCGAACAGCGCACGCGCTTCGATATCGAGATGCTCAACGAACTCGGCTTCTGCAAGGGTATCGAGAACTACACGCGCCACATCTCGGGGTCGCAGCCGGGCGAGCCGCCTCCGACCCTGGTCGATTACCTGCCGCCCGACGCCCTGATGATCGTCGATGAGTCCCACGTGACGATCCCGCAGCTGGGTGGCATGTACCGCGGCGACCGCTCGCGCAAGGAGACGTTGGTCGAGTTCGGCTTCCGGCTTCCCTCGGCGCTCGACAACCGGCCGCTGCGCTTCGACGAGTTCGAACGCAAGATGCGCCGGTGCGTGTTCGTCTCCGCAACCCCGGCGGATTACGAAATGCAACACTCGTCGCAGGTGGTCGAACAGGTGGTTCGCCCGACGGGCCTGATCGACCCGGCAGTCGAGGTCCGGCCGGCGCGTACGCAGGTCGACGACGTGCTCTCCGAGATCAAGCTGCGGACCGACCTGCGGGAGCGCGTGCTGATCACTACGCTTACCAAGCGGATGGCCGAGGACCTGACGGAGTTCCTCTCGGAGCACGGGGTCAAGGTGCGCTACCTCCATTCCGACGTCGAGACAGTGGAGCGGGTCGAGATCATCCGCGACCTGCGCGCAGGGACGTTCGACGTCGTGGTGGGCATCAATCTCCTGCGCGAGGGCCTGGACCTGCCCGAGGTGTCGCTGGTGGCGATCCTCGATGCGGACAAGGAAGGATTTCTGCGCTCGGAGCGCTCGCTGATCCAGACGATCGGACGGGCGGCACGCAATCTGAATGGAACGGCGATCCTGTACGCCGATACAGTCACGGATTCAATGCGGCGCGCCCTCGAGGAAACCGAGCGGCGGCGAACCAAGCAGCGGGCCTTCAACCTGGAGCGCGGCATCGTGCCGCGCGGCGTGGTGAAGGAAGTGCGGGAAATGATCGACGGCGTCTATGACCCGAGCGCGCAACGCGAACAGCGGGCCGCGGTGGCGGCCAGCGCCGGATACGAGGCGATGACGGAAAAGCAGGTCTCCAAGGAGATCAAGCGGCTCGAGAAGCAGATGTTCGAACACGCAAAGAACCTCGAGTTCGAAAAGGCGGCGCGAGTGCGCGACCAGCTGGCCCTGCTAAAGGAGCAGGTATTCGGTGCGGGCGGCCCGACCAACGTCGTGCCGCTTATTCCGGGGGAGAAGGCGGCGTGATGAGTGTCGCCGTTGAACTCAGGAGGAGGTTCCCGGACCGGCCGACCTGAACTTTCGGCGGTTTGGCGGGTCTGCGTGGATTGGTGTCGTCCGCACGAGCGGGCGAAGCGTTGAAGTTTCTAGGGAAAGACGTGCCTGCAGCCAGGGGCACGCTCATAAATGGGCGCGATGAGCGGCCAACGGGAAAGGCGAACCAGGCTATGACCAAGATCCTATTTGTTTGCATGGGCAATATCTGCCGCTCGCCCACGGCGGAAGGCGTATTCCGCAAGATGGTGACTGACGCCGGGCTGGACGACAGCGTCGTCATCGCCTCGGCCGGAACGCATGCTTACCACGTCGGGGAACCGGCGGACGTCCGGGCCCAGCAGGCCGCCCGCAAACGGGGCTACGACCTCGGAGAGTTTCGTGCCCGCCAGATCACGCAGGACGACT
Source organism: uncultured beta proteobacterium (assembly GCA_963724605.1). GTDB lineage: Bacteria > Pseudomonadota > Gammaproteobacteria > Burkholderiales > Burkholderiaceae_F > JALORV01. Next base: position 361,194 of record CAVRVM010000014.1, on the reverse strand, counting down.
TCCGCGAATTCGACCTGATCCTGGCCATGGACTGGGAAAACCTTTCCCTCATGCAGCAGCAGTGCCCGCGTGGCAACAAGCACAAGCTGCACTTGCTGATGCGCTTTGCCGGCGAGTTTGATGCTGCGACGGTTCCGGACCCGTATTACGGAGGACCGGAAGGCTTCGGCACGGTGCTCGACTACGTTGAAGACGCCTGCCAGGGCCTGCTCGATGTTGTGCGCAAGCGCGCAACGATGTACGCCGCCGCCTGACCGAATTTGGGCTCGCATCCCTTGAACGGGGCGCTACGGCGCCCCGTTCCTTTACCGGAGGCGCGCGTAATCTCCGCACCCAGCATGTCGGCTGCCGAGATTCTCGAGTTCTGGTTCGGAGCGGACCCGTCCGCGCCGCGCGATTTCTGGTTCAGCAAGTCCGACGCCGTCGACCAGGAGATCGGCTCCCGGTTCGGAGAGGTCGTCGAGGAAGCGCTGGCCGGATCGCTGAACCACTGGGTCGCGACGCCGGAGGGAACGCTGGCACTGATCCTCCTGCTCGACCAGTTCACGCGCAACATATTCCGCGCCACTCCGCGCGCGTTCGCCGGCGATGCTGCGGCCCTGGGCCATGCGCGACGACTGGTCTATGGCGGTCTCGACCGTCGCTTCGACGTCCTGAAGCGTTGGTTCATCTACCTCCCGTTCGAGCACTCGGAACTGATCGTCGACCAGTACGAGTCACTGCGCCTCTTCGGCGATCTGGCGCGCGAAGGGCAGGACGGTGCACTCAAATGGGCGCAGATGCACTTTGAGGTCATCCGGCGTTTTGGACGCTTTCCTCATCGCAACGAGATACTCGGCAGGTCGTCGACGAGCGAGGAAATCGAATTTCTCAGGCTTCCAGGGTCGCGGTTCTAAGCTTCGTGCGGCGCCGTGCGCGGAGACATCTGGCGTGCTCGCTAGAATTTGCCATCCGCGCTGCCGCGCGTTCGAGGATCGCCGCTTTCATGACATCACCGTGCCTGCTGGCGCTCGACACCGGAACCGAAGCCTGCTCGGTGGCGCTCCTGAAACAGGGCGAGGTCACCGTCAGCAGCGAAATCGTCGGCCAGCGACACTCGGAGCGTGCCCTGCCGATGGTGGACGCTCTTCTGCGTGACTCCGGCACGACGCTCGGTGAGGTCAACGCCATCGCTTTCGGCGCCGGGCCTGGGTCGTTCACGGGGCTGCGCATTGCCTGTGGTCTGGCACAGGGACTGGGGTGGGGCGCAGGCAAGCAGGTCATCGCAGTGGGCAACCTGCTGGCGCTCGCCGCGCGTGTCTTCGCGCAGCATCCGGACTGCGGCAGTGTGTTGTGCGCGATCGACGCCCGCATGCACGAGGCCTACTGCGCTGTGTATCGGCGCGGCGTCGAGCTCGTCGAGGTGCGTGCACCACAGCTCGCTCGACCGGAGGACCTTGTGGCTCTGGGAAGCGACGTCGACGCCGTGGCAGGAGATGCGCTGTCGGCATTTTCGGCCGAGCTGTCCGGGCTTGCCAATCGCTGGATGCTCCCCGGGTGTCGAGCCGACGCCGGCGACATCGTTCGTTTGGCGGCCACGGAGTCGATGATGGCGCGCGCGGTTTCACCGAACGCCGCGATGCCGGTCTATGTGCGCGATCGCGTGGCCCTGACGACGGAAGAGCGCCGTGCGCGCACGGCGGCAGCATGAGCGCGCAGTTGCGGCCTGAACCGGAACGCTTTGCGCCAATGACCGAGCGCGATCTCGATGACGTCGTCGAAGTTGAGGAGCAGATCTACCCGTTCCCGTGGACAAGGGGAAATTTTGCGGACTCCCTCCGTGCCGGTTACAGCTGCTGGGTGCTGCGCGACGACGCGGGCCAGCTGCTGGCCTATGCGATCGTAATGCTGGCTCTGGATGAGGCGCACCTGCTCAACCTGAGCGTGGCGAGCGATGCGCAACGGGCCGGCCTCGGCTGGCGTACCCTGCAGTGGATGGCCGACATCTCCCGTGACCACGGAGCCCGCACGATGATGCTCGAGGTCCGACCGAGCAATCCGGCCGCCATGCGCCTCTATGAGCGCTACGGGTTCCGCCGCATCGGCACGCGCCGCGGCTATTACCCTGCTCACGATGGGCGCGAGGATGCCGTCGTGATGCGGATCCCGCTGTGACGCTGGATCTCCGTCGCGCTCGGCTATGGGAAGCGATGGGTCTCGGCCCCCTGTGGGTGGCGCGGCCGCAGGGCGTAGCCACCGTGGCCGATGACGCAGCTCCGGCGGGTCGCGGCGAGGCGATTGCGCGCATGGAATGGGACGATCTGGAGCGCGCGGTTTCCCAATGCACCGCGTGCGCTCTGTGCGCCACCCGGACGCAGACGGTGTTCGGAGTCGGCAACCGCACGGCGGAGTGGATGCTGGTTGGCGAAGCACCCGGCGCAGAAGAAGACGCGCGCGGCGAACCCTTCGTCGGGCAGGCGGGTCGCCTGCTCGACAACATGCTTGCGGCCGTGGGTCTGACGCGTGCAGGAACTGATCCGCATGCGGTCTACATTGCCAATGTGCTCAAGTGCCGGCCACCGGGGAACCGCAACCCGGCACCGGAAGAAGTCGCCCAGTGCGATCCGTTCCTCAAGCGGCAGATCGAACTCGTCAACCCGAAGCTCATATTGGTCATGGGCCGTTTCGCGGCGCAGTCGCTGCTCGGTACCGAGGCGAGCATCGCGAGCCTGCGCGGAAAAGTCCATCACATCGAAGTTGCGGGTCGCCGGGTACCCGTGGTGGTGACCTATCACCCTGCGTACCTGCTGCGCAGCCTGGCCGACAAGGCCAAGTCCTGGGCGGACCTGTGCCTCGCCCGCGAGGTGGTGTCGCGCGGGCGCTAGCGCGGTGCCTCGCCGATCAGCGCCACGGAATCAAACTGGCGCTGGTTATAGCGATGGCGCAGCATCACGAGCACCATCGAGATGGCGACGAACAGGCCGAAAAGCAGCATCACGGCCTGGATCGACAGATTCATCCAGATCAGCAGCGCGTAGAGACCGAGCATCACCAGGATGCTCAGGTTTTCGTTGAAGTTCTGCACCGCGATCGAGTGACCCGCGGACAGCAGCACATGCCCGCGGTGCTGGAGCAACGCGTTCATTGGCACGACGAAGTAGCCGGCGAGTGCGCCGATCACGATCAGCACGAGACAGGCGACGATCAGGAAGTAGCTGGCAGAAAACATGCCAAGCTGGACCGAGCCGTCGGGCACGATGTCACGGTTGTAGAGCGCGGCGAGCGCGACGATCACGCCCATCGTCACGCCGACGGGCAGGACGCCGAGCGAACGCTTCAGCGACACGCGGGCCGCGGCATAGACTGCGCCCGCTGCAATGCCGATCGCCACGATCGCCTGCAGTATCGCGGCCCTGCTGAGATCGAGCCCGAGCACCTGCTCGGCCCACTTGAGCACGATGAACTGCAACGTCGCGCCGGCACCCCAGAAGAGCGTCGTCACAGCGAGCGAGATCTGGCCGAGCTTGTCGCGCCACAGCACGCTGCAGCAGTGCGCGAAGCCGACCAGCAGCTTCCATGGATGGACATGCTGCTTGGCGTAGCGGGCGCCAGTGTCGGGAATCAGGATGTTGACGAATGCGGCGGCAACGTAGATGCCGGCGATAACCGCAATCGCCGATTCGGCCGGATGATCGATCTCGAGATCGACCATCGGGACGTCGAAGGCCAGCAGCCAGGCCGATACCTTCGGACTGATCAGCAGACCGCCGAGCAGAAAGCCGAGGATGATCGAGATCACGGTCAGGCCCTCGATCCAGCCGTTGGCTACGACGAGCTGCTCCGGCGGCAACAGCTCCGTGACGATGCCGTACTTCGCCGGGGAGTAGGCGGCTGCTCCGAAGCCCACCACTGCATAGGCGAGCAACGGGTGAACGCCGATGAACATCAGCAGGCAGCCGCCGATCTTGATCGTGTTCGTCGCGAGCATGACCCGGCCCTTCGGAAACGAGTCGGCGAAGGCCCCGACGAAGGCGGCCAGCCCCACATAGGAGATGACGAAGAACAGCTTCAGCATCGGCGTCATCCAGCCGGCGGCACCCATCTCGCGCAGCAGGGCGATGGCCGCAATCAGCAGGGCGTTGTCGGCGAGCGACGACAGGAACTGCGCCGCCATGATCGTGTAGAAGCCGCGATTCATCGGCCGGGGCGGGAGCGCAGTGCGAACGGGAGAGGCAAGGCGAGGGAAGTGTGGGGCGAAGCTTCTTAGCGCAGCCGACCGGGTCGTTATAGCACGCGGGTTGCGATGAATCGCATGCGTTGCTCGCTATGCTACGGCCGTACAACTCTTCTCGGTCCTACACGACGTGCCACGTCCGATCCGCGCGCTCATCAGTCTTGATGCAATGCGTCACAACCTCGCTGCAGCGCGCGCGCGCGCTGCCGGACGCAAGGTGTGGGCCGTGGTCAAGGCCAACGCATACGGACATGGAATCGAACGTGCGGTCGAGGGATTTGCCGCAGCCGATGGCCTCGCGCTGATCGACTTCGAGGAGGCTCGGCGCGCGCGCAGCGGCAGGCTGGACGCGGCCGATACTGCTGCTTGAGGGACTGTTCGAGGCTGCGCGACGTTGCGACCGCGCGTGAACTCGGCCTCACCGTCGTCGTGCACAGCGCGGAGCAGATCCGGCTGCTCGAAGTCGCGCCGGCGGGAGCGGCGATTGGCACCCATATCAAAGTAAATAGCGGGATGAACCGGCTCGGCTTTGCGCCCGAAGAACTCGCCGCGGCGCTCGAGCGGCTGGCTTGCCTGCCATCGGTACGGATCGAAGCGCTGTCGATGCACTTCGCGAATTCCGACCGTGCCGACGCGAACGAGGGACCGGTCGCGATGGTCGAGCAGCTGGACCGCTTCGAAGCGCGCCTGTCGCGGTCGACCGGAGCCGAAAAGCATCTCGAATTCCGCAGCGCTGTTCCTGCATCCACCGCTCGCGGAGGCGTGGGTTAGGCCGGGGATTGCGCTGTACGGCGCTACGCCGGCGGCGGAACGGACCGCAATGCAACTCGGCCTGCGTCCGGTGATGACGCTGACCTCTCAACTGCTCGCGATCCAGGCAGTGCGTGAGGGCGATGCGGTTGGCTACGGCTCACGCTTCGTGGCACGGCGCTCGACGCGCATTGGGGTCGTTGCCTGCGGCTATGCGGACGGCTACCCACGACACGCTCCGGAAGGAACTCCCGTGGCGGTGGCTGGAACGCGCGTGCCGATCGCGGGTCGAGTTTCGATGGACATGATCACGGTTGATCTCGGCGCGGCTCCTCAGGCACAGGTCGGCAGCCCCGTGGAGCTGTGGGGCCGCGAGATCCCGATCGACGAGGTGGCAACGCACGCCGGCACGGTTGGCTACGAGCTGATGTGCGCGCTGGCGCCACGCGTGCCTATGACCACCGACCGCTGATATGGCAAAGGCGCGTACGCAGTTTGTCTGCTCCGAATGCGGTGGCACCAGCCTCAAGTGGCAGGGGCAGTGTCCGCACTGCAATGCCTGGAACTCGCTGACGGAGAACCGGATCGAGGCCACCGGTGAGCACCGTTATGCGGCGCTCGCATCGACCGCACCCGTGCAGTCGCTCGGTGAAGTACAGGCGCGGGAGACGCCGCGGCTGCCGAGCGGCATCGAGGAGTTCGATCGGGTGCTCGGCGGCGGCCTGGTCGAAGGTGGCGTGGTGCTGATTGGTGGCGATCCGGGCATCGGCAAGTCGACACTCCTGTTGCAATCGCTTGCCGCGCTGTCCGGGAGCACGGCGGTGCTCTATGTCAGTGGCGAGGAATCGCCTGCACAGATCGCGTTGCGCGCACGCCGGCTCGGGCTCGAAGCAAAGAAGATCCGTCTGCTTTCGGAGATTGCGCTGGAGCGTGTGGTTGCCACGATTCGTGACGAGAAGCCGGCCGTCGTCGTCATCGATTCGATACAGACGCTCTACACGAGTGAACTGACATCGGCGCCAGGGTCCGTGTCCCAGGTGCGGGAATGCGCCGCACACCTGACGCGGCTGGCGAAGCAGCAGGGTTTCATTCTGATCATGGTGGGACACGTCACCAAGGAGGGCGCACTGGCCGGCCCGCGGGTGCTCGAGCACATGGTGGACACCGTGCTCTACTTCGAGGGCGACACGCACTCGTCGTTCCGGCTCGTGCGTGCCGCCAAGAACCGGTTCGGCGCAGTCAATGAACTCGGCGTGTTCGCGATGACGGATCGCGGGCTGAAGGGCGTCGCCAATCCGTCGGCGCTCTTCCTTTCGCAGCACGGCCCCGATGGCCACGGTGGCGAGGTGCCGGGCTCGTGCGTGTTGGTCACGCAGGAAGGCACGCGGCCGCTGCTGGTGGAAATTCAGGCGCTCGTCGACACCGCGCACGTGCCCAATCCACGACGCCTGTCGGTCGGCCTCGATCCCCAGCGGCTCGCGATGCTGCTGGCGGTACTGCATCGCCATGCGGGCATCGCCGCGTTCGATCAGGACGTATTCATCAACGCAGTGGGTGGCGTGCGGATCGGCGAGCCGGCAGCGGACCTCGCGGTGCTGCTGGCGATCGTGTCGTCAATGCGCGATCGCCCGCTGCCGCGCGGCGTCGTGGCGTTCGGCGAAGTCGGCCTGGCGGGCGAAATTCGGCCGGCGCCACGCGGGCAAGAGCGGTTGCGCGAGGCGGCGAAACTCGGCTTCTCGCTGGCGCTGATCCCGCGCGCCAACGCCCCCAAGCGCGCCATCGAGGGGCTCGAGGTCGTGGCGGTGGATCGGCTGGAACAGGCGCTCGAACGCATGCGTAGCTGATTGACGGCGGTCAACGACGATCTTCGCGTGACGAGGTCTTGTTTGGGCAGCAACCTCAGATTCGCGGAGCGTGCTCGTTCGCCAGGTCGGACGGCTGACCTGAGGCGCTTTACGGATCCCGGGAGCGTGCCTTACAATTACAGTAATTGTAAGGACTTTTTGAGGGGCAGGCGATGTCGGAAGCGACGATGACAAGCAAAGGGCAGGTCACAGTTCCCGCGGATATTCGGAAGTCGATGGGCTTGAGCGCGGGCGAGCGGGTTGTCTTTACCCTCCTGGACGATGGCACGACAGTGATGCGGGCCAAGTCTCGGTCCCTCGTCGAACTGAAGGGAATGCTCAAGCGCGCTGGCGGTAGGAAGAAAAGGGTTTCGGTGGCCGACATGAATATCGGTCAACGCTGATGCCTGGAATCGATACCAACGTACTAGTGCGTTGGCTCGTCGAGGATGACGAAGGGCAAGTGGAGCGCGTGAGAGTTTTGTTCGAGACGGCGAGATCGCGGCACGCGACGTACTTCGTCCCGCTCACGGTCGCCCTCGAACTGGAGTGGGTTCTTCGAACTCGCTATGGTTTTGACGAGGCGACGGTGCTGGGCGCGTTCAACGCGCTGCTCGAAACGCAGGAGCTGGAGTTTCAGGGTGAGGCTGCCATCGAGCGTGCGCTTCACCTATACAGAACTGGGCTTGCCGAATTTGCTGATTGTCTTCACGCGGGTATCTGCGGAGCGGCAGATCGATCGCCATTGCTAACGTTTGACGAGCGGGCCGCTCGGCTGCCGACCGTCAAGAATTTGGCCGCATAGTTTGCGTGTCAATCTGCTGGCGAAGCCCTACCCGGCCGGCCCTCCGCTCATCACGCGTGCTGCCGCGAGTCCTGACCGCACAGCGGCTTCGAGCGTGCACGGATACTCGGATGCAGTCCAGTCGCCCGCGAGTGCGAGGCGCATCAGGCCGGTGGAGGACGCTGGCCGCTCGAGATCAGGAACACAGGCAAGCGTTGCCCGCCGTTCAATGACAGCGCGGCCCGCGCGCGGTGCCGGCAGGCCAAACACGTCGGACATCTGTAGTCCAGCGGCCTGGCACAGCGCATCCAGGGTGGGTTCCTCGTGCGTACCACCGGTGCTGATGACGACCGCGAGCACGCCGTCATTGGCAGCGTCGAGCGCCCCGCGGTTGAAGACCCACTGGCCGTGGTGCCGCCGCGCCGTGTTCTCCGTGAGCGCGTTGAAGGCGGTGGGCAGGCGCGATGCGGCCTCACGGGCGTATTTCAAATACACGGTTGTGATGGGCTGGTAGCGAAACCGCTCGATCATCCTCAGCTGCGAGCGCAGCGCATCGCCGTGCAGTCCGAACACGCGCTGCAGCTGCGAGGCCGGGGCGGCGTACACGACGCCGTCCACGTCCAGCGTCGTGTGGTCGCCGCCACTGCGGATAGCGAGCGCCCAGCCGCGTTCCGAACCGCGCGCGAGGTCGACGCGACTGTTCCGCCGCACCTCGCCGCCGTGCGCGGCGAGATAGAGTTCGACGGCATCCGGCATCGCTGCGGACAGGTTCGTACGTGGCAGCCACATTTCGGCCGCCGCGGCGCCTGCGCCCAGGCTGTCGCGCAGCACCGTGGCGAGCACCTGCGCCGATGCTTCGGCCAGTGGTGTGTTCAGCGCCGCCAGGGTGAGCGGGCGCCAGACGCGCTCGACCAGCCGAGGCGTCTGTCCCAGCTGCCGCAACCAAGCGTCCGCCGGACGGTCGGGAAGGACTGCCCAGTCGAGGCCGCGGGCGCGCGGCACGAACGCGCCCAACGCAATCCGGTCGTGCCAGTCGAGGCCGCGGGCCGTCAGCAAAGCCATCAGAAGGTGCCAGGGCGCCGGCAGCCTGGCTGCACGCAAGCGCATGCCATCCGGATAGGCGATCTCGAAAGGGCGCCGCGCGACCGCCGAGTCGAGTGTCGACGCCGACCAGCGACATCAGCGCAGCGGTCGCGGTATAGGCACCGATCAGCAGATGCTGGCCGTTGTCGAGTACGTGGCGTTCGCCTTCGAGTTCCAGCACGAGCCGACGAGCACGTCCGCCGAGTTCGCTGCCCGCCTCGAGCAGCGTGACCCGGTGCCCGCGTCGCGCGAGTTCCGCCGCCGCTGCGCATCCGGCCCAGCCGCCGCCGACGACCGCTACGTGCATCGCCGATCGTCACGCCGTGATCCACGTCTTCCACGCGATCCAGAGCTTGCGCAAAGGTGTCAACGCGATGCGCTGGTGCAGGACCTGGAAGTTCGCGCCCTCGATCTCGTCGAGCAGTGCGGCGTAGATCGCGCCCATGATCAGGCCGGCCCGCTGTGACCGCCGATCCTCGGACGGCAATAGCGACAGGGCCTCGCTGTAAAGGGCACGGGCGCGTTCGGCCTGGGAGCGCATCAGCGGCACGAAGCCGTCGACGTATCGGGCGTTCAAAAGATCCACCGCCTTGACGCCGTGATGCTGCAGTTCATCGAGCGGAAGGTAGATACGGCCGCGGCGCGCATCATCGCCGACGTCGCGCACGATGTTGATGAGCTGCAGAGCGCAGCCGAGCCGGCCCGCGTACTCGATCGTCTGAGGGTTGGCAAAGCCGAAGATGGACGCCGACATCTCGCCCACGACGCCGGCGACCAGGTGCGCATAGCGCCTCAGCGCCGCATAGTCGAGGTAGCGGTTCTGCCGCAGGTCCATTTCCATGCCTTCGATCACGGCGGCGAGGCGTTGGTGGGTGATGCCGTAGGGCGGACCGAGGAACGGCCGCAGCGCACGCGTGACGGGGTGATTTGGCTGCCCGCGGAACAGTGCTTCGAGTTCGTCGCGCCACCAGGCGAGCTTGGCCTGGGCGACGCCGGCGTCGCTGGTTTCGTCAACCACGTCGTCAACTTCGCGGCAGAACGCGTAGACCGCAGTGATGGCGCGCCGGCGCTCGGCGGGCAGGAACAGGAATGAATAGTAGAAACTCGAGCCGCTCGCGGCCGCTTTCTGCTGGCAGTACTCGTCTGGCGTCATCGCGATTTGCTCAGTGCCAGCAGAAAGCGGTGCGGCGCCGGCGGCGGCGGCTGCGGAGGAAGCGCGAAGCGCGACCGCTTCGCGTGTGCTGAGCGTGAGCGTCGGGTGTCGTATTTGCGGCGCGTGTCGTGGCACTGCCGCCGCTCAGGCGGGGAACGCACTGCCATGCAGGCTGCGCAGCCCATCAGCAGCCAGTCGCGCGTCGCGAGTAGCGGACGCCGCCGGAAAACGTCTCCCGCGCAGCCATCGATCCGCTCCAGGATGCGCAGCCCGCCATGAACACCAGCCTCAACTCAAACCCGATGCGCCCAGGCAGCGCCAGCGCCAACGGGGCGCCGGTGTGTAACAAGCGTCGTGTGCGTTCGACTTCGAAACGCATCAGCGCGCTCCAGCGTCGTCGACGCGGCCGACATCGATCTGGGCCTCATCACGCCGAAGCGCTGCAGATCCTCCTGCGGCAGGTAGACGCGTCCTTTCTGCCAGTCGACGGCGATGTCCTGCCAGAAATTGGCCAGTTGCAGGCCAGTGCAAATGGCGTCCGACCATGCCACTGCCTGCAGGTCACTGCGGCGGTAGAGCGCCAGCAGTAGCCGCCGACCGGATCCGCCGAACGATGGCAGTAGTCGCGGAGGCGTTCGAAAGTCCCGTAATGAGCCGTGGTCGCCACGTCCTGCTCGAAAGCAGACAGCAGGTCGCGAAATGCCGCCAGCGGCAAACCGTGCGTCTCGGACCGCCGTGCCAGATCCTGCCAGTCGCCGGGCGGCCGTGCTCGATCGCGTCGAGCTGGCGCACGCAGCGCCGCCAGGCGCGCGAGGCGCTCCGCGGCAGCTGCGTCACCTTCGTCCGCAATGTCGTCTGCCGTGCGGGCGAACCGATAGATCGCCCTGATGGCCGGACGCAGCGCCGCATGGCGCCAGCAGTGACGCGACGGGAAAGTTCTCGTAGTGACCGACGCCCATGCGAATCACGCTAGCACAGCGGGTACCGCGCCTTTGGCGCGTGTCGCGTTCCGCTAGAATTCGTCGCTCGTTCCGCGCCGTGCTCGGCATGCGGCCGCGGCGCGAAGGTGGCGAAATTGGTAGACGCACCAGGTTTAGGTCCTGACGCCTTCACCGGCGTGGGGGTTCGAGTCCCCCCCTTCGCACCAACCGATCCTTACCTGCCGCGGTCACGCGGCCCTCGAAAAGAGCCAGACGATGCAACAGACGATGGAGACTCGGGCGCGCTTGAGCGCCGACTCGACCTGACGTTCCGGCGGACGCGATCGAGAAGGAGGTGCAGGCGCGCCTCGCCAAGCTGGCCCGCAACGTGAAGCTGCCTGGTTTCCGTCCGGGCAAAGTGCCGATGAAGATGGTCGCAGCGACCTATGGCGCCCAGGTGCAGGCTGAAGTTCTGAACGACAAGGTCGGCGAGGCATTCAACTCGGCGGTCAACGCGGGCAAGCTGCGAGTCGCGGGAGCGCCCCGACTCGAGCCGCGAACGGTAGAGGGGTCGAGGATCTCGCGTTCTCGGCGACGTTCGAGATCTATCCAGAGATCGCCGTTGGCGACCTGGCGCGATGGAAGTGCAGAAAGCGACCTGTCCGGTGGGGGATGCCGAGATCGACCGGACGCTGGAGATCATGCGCCGCCAGCGCGCGAACTACGAAGACGTCGCACGCGCGGCGGCCGCGCGATGACATCGTCACGGTGGATTTCGTCGGCTCCATCGACGGCGCGCCGTTCGAAGGCGGCAGTGCAACGGACTTCGCGTTCACGGTCGGCCAGGGACGCATGCTGCCGGAGTTCGAAGCAGCCGTCGACGGCATGAGCGCGGGCGAGAGCAAGACTTTCCCGCTGACCTTCCCGGCGGACTACACGGCCAAGAACGCTTGCCGGCAAGCCGCCCGAATTCTAGGTCACCGTGAAGAAGGTGCAGCAGCCGGTGCTGCCGGCGATCGACGAGAATTTCGCAAAGTCGCTCGGCATCACCGACGGCGACCTCGACAAGATGCGGAAGGAAGTCCGAACCAACCTGGAGCGCGAGGTCAGCACGCGGCTCAAAGCGCGGACGAAGGACAACGCCATGTCCGCGCTGCTCGCATCGACCCGCTTCGACGTGCCCAAGTCACTGGTGGAGGAAGACAAGCAGCGGCTCGCCGACATGGCGCGTCGCGACCTCGCGGCGCGCGGCGTCAAGGCCGAGGAAGCCCCGCTTCCGCTCGAGCTGTTTAGCGCCCAGGCCGAGCGGCGAGTGCGGCTGGGGCTGCTGGTTGGCGAACTCGTTCGCGCCAATGGCCTGCAGCCCAAGCCCGACCAGATCCGCAAGCTGGTCGAGGAACTGGCCCAGAGCTACGAGAGGCCGGCAGGACGTCGTGAACTGGTACCTCTCGGATCGCAAGCGACTTGGCGAGTTCGAAGGCACCGCGCTGGAAGACAATGTGACGCGCTGGGTGCTGGATCACGCCAAGGTCGCCGATACGCCGGTCGCGTTCGATGAACTGATGGGCCATAACCAGCGCTAACTGATTGCAGTCAGGAGACAGTTCGGATGAAAAGTCACATTAGCCCCCATGCCACCGCCGGTGCGACGGAACCGCAAGGGCTGGGCATGGTGCCGATCGTCATCGAGCAGAGCGGACGCGGCGAGCGGGCCTATGACATCTACTCGCGGCTGCTGCGCGACCGGGTCGTCTTCCTCGTCGGTGCCGGTCAACGACCAGACCGCCAACCTGGTCGTCGCGCAGATGCTGTTCCTGGAGTCCGAGAATCCCGACAAGGACATCTCGCTCTATATCAATTCGCCAGGCGGTTCGGTCAATGCGGGCATCGCCATTTTCGACACGATGCAGTTCATCAAGCCCGACGTATCGACCATCTGCGTCGGCATGGCGGCCAGCATGGGCGCTTTCCTGCTTGCCGCCGGCGCCAAGGGCAAGCGCTTTTCGTTGCCCAACTCGCGGATCATGATCCATCAGCCGCTCGGGGGCGTGCAGGGCCAGGCGGCGGACATCGAAATCCACGCCAAGGAGATCCTGTACCTGCGCGAGCGGCTGAACAAGATCCTGTGCCGAACGGACCGGACAACCCGTGGAAAAGATCGCCAAAGACACCGACCGCGATAACTTTATGTCCGGCGACGATGCAGTAAGCTATGGACTGATCGACAAGATTTTCGTCAAGCGCGGCGAGCAGCCGTAGCCGGAACGCGATCGGGGGACGAATCCAAGCGTATGTCGGACAAGAAGGGTTCCAGCGAGAAGCTTCTGTACTGCTCGTTCTGCGGAAAGAGCCAGCACGAGGTCAAGAAGCTGATTGCCGGCCCGTCGGTGTTCATCTGCGATGAGTGCATCGACCTTTGCAACGACATCATCCGTGACGAGACGACGGCGGACGCCGGCGCGGCCGGCGCCAAGTCGGATCTGCCGACGCCGCGCGAGATCGGCGCCATCCTCGACCAGTACGTGATCGGCCAGGACAAGGCCAAGCGCATCCTGTCGGTCGCCGTCTACAACCATTACAAGCGACTGAAGCATCTCGGCACGAAGGACGACGTCGAGCTCGCCAAGAGCAACATCCTGCTGATCGGCCCCACCGGGTCGGGCAAGACGCTGCTGGCGCAGACGCTGGCGCGACTGCTCAACGTGCCGTTCGTGATCGCCGACGCCACCACGCTGACCGAGGCCGGCTACGTCGGCGAGGACGTCGAGAACATCATCCAGAAGCTGCTGCAGAACTGCAATTACGAAGTTGAGAAGGCGCAGCAGCGGATCGTCTACATCGACGAGATCGACAAGATCTCGCGCAAGAGCGACAACCCGTCGATCACGCGCGATGTCTCGGGCGAAGGCGTGCAGCAGGCGCTGCTGAAGCTGATCGAGGGCACGATCGCCACCGTGCCGCCGCAGGGCGGCCGCAAGCACCCGAACCAGGACTTCGTGCAGATCGACACGACCAACATCCTGTTTGTCTGTGGCGGTGCCTTCGACGGGCTCGAGAAGGTCATCCGCAACCGCTCGGAGAAGAGCGGCATCGGATTCGCTGCTTCGGTGACGAGCGCGAGCGAGCGTTCGGTGGCGACAGCTGCTGCGCGAAGTGGAACCCGAGGACCTGATCAAGTTCGGCCTGATTCCCGAGCTCGTCGGCCGCCTGCCGGTGGTCGCCACGCTCGACGAGCTGGGAGAAGAGGCACTGGTGGAAATCCTGGTGGCGCCGAAGAACGCGCTGATCAAGCAGTTCCAGCGCCTGTTCCACATGGAAGGGGTCGAACTCGAGGTCCGCCCCGAAGCGCTGAAGTCCATCGCCCGCAAGGCGATCAAGCGCAAGACCGGAGCGCGCGGACTGCGTTCCATCGTCGAGGGTATTCTGCTCGATGTCATGTATGACCTGCCGAGCAGCAAGAATGTCGCCAAAGTCGTTGTCGACGAGAACACGATCGGCGGCGGCAAGCCGCTGTTGATGTACGCCGACCAGCCGAAAGTGGCGGGCGCGCCACGCTGACGGGGCCTTTCGTCGTGCCGGCCGGAACGCGACCTGCTACGTCGCGTGCTAGATTGATTGCGACGAAGATTCGCCGGGCTTGCATTGAATTCGCCCGCACCCATATGCCACGCTGAATCTTCCATTTAAGGGGAAACGTCCCTATGTCGACCCAAATCCTGCCGCCCGAAAGCACACGTCTGCCGTTGCTCCCGCTGCGCGATGTGGTCGTGTTTCCGCACATGGTGATACCGCTGTTCGTCGGGCGCCCGAAGTCGATCAAGGCGCTCGAAGCGGCGATGGAGTCCGGCAAGAGCATCATGCTGGTGGCGCAGAAGAACGCCGCCAAGGACGAACCGACGGCCGAGGACATCTACGACATCGGCTGCGTCGCCAACATCCTGCAGATGCTGAAGCTGCCTGACGGCACCGTGAAGGTGCTGGTCGAGGGCGCGCAGCGCGCGCGTATCGAGCGGATCGAGGACGGCGCGAGCCACTTTACCGCCGACGTGGTCCCGATCGTCCCCGATGCCCAGCCGACTGCGGAGGCCGAAGCATTGCGGCGCGCGATCGTCAGCCAGTTCGACCAGTATGTGAAGCTGAACAAGAAGATCCCGGCCGAAATCCTGACGTCGATCGCCGGCATCGACGAGGCCGGTCGCCTCGCCGATACGATTGCGGCGCACCTGCCGCTGAAGCTCGAGCAGAAGCAGAAGATCCTCGAGATGTTCGGCCTCAACGAGCGGCTGGAGCACCTGCTGGCCCAGCTCGAGACCGAGATCGACATCCTGCAGGTGGAAAAGCGCATCCGCGGCCGCGTCAAGCGGCAGATGGAAAAGAGCCAGCGCGAGTACTACCTGAACGAGCAGGTCAAGGCGATCCAGAAGGAACTGGGCGAAGGCGAGGAGGGCGCCGACCTCGAGGAACTCGAGAAGAAGATCAAGGCCGCCCGCATGCCCAAGGCGGCACGCGACAAGGCGCACTCGGAGCTGAAGAAGCTCAGGCTGATGTCGCCGATGTCGGCCGAAGCCACCGTCGTTCGCAATTACCTCGATACGCTGGTCGGGCTGCCGTGGAAGAAGCGCAGCCGCATCAACAATGACCTGACCAATGCCGAGAAGGTGCTCGAACGATGACCACTACGGCCTGGAAAAGGTCAAGGACCGCATCCTCGAATACCTTGCCGTGCAGCAGCGCGTCGACAAGGTGAAGGCGCCGATCCTGTGTCTGGTCGGCCCTCCGGGCGTCGGCAAGACCTCGCTCGGCCAGTCGATCGCGCGCGCGACCAATCGCAAGTTCATCCGCATGGCGCTCGGCGGCGTGCGCGACGAGGCCGAGATCCGCGGCCATCGGCGCACCTACATCGGTTCGATGCCGGGCAAGATCCTGCAGAACCTCGGCCAGATCGGTGTGCGCAATCCGCTGTTCCTGCTCGACGAGGTCGACAAGATGGGCATGGACTTCCGCGGTGATCCCGCCTCTGCGCTGCTGGAAGTGCTCGATCCCGAGCAGAACCACACGTTCCAGGATCACTATGTCGAGGTCGACTTCGACCTGTCGGACGTGATGTTCGTCGCCACCAGCAACACGATGAACATTCCGCCGGCATTGCTCGACCGCATGGAAGTGATCCGCCTGTCCGGCTACACCGAAGAGGAGAAGGTCCACATCGCGCTGCGGCACCTGCTGCCGAAGCAGATGAAGACCAACGGACTGAAATCCGGCGAACTGGCGGTGGCCGAAAGCGCGATCCGCGACATCATTCGCTATTACACACGCGAAGCGGGCGTGCGCTCGCTCGAGCGCGAGATCAGCAAGATCTGCCGCAAGGTCGTCAAGCAGCTGCTGCTGAAGAAACAGGATCGCAAGGTGCATGTCACCGCGCAAGAACCTCGACAAGTTCCTCGGTGTGCGCCGCTACAACTTCGGCATGGCTGAAAAGGAGAACCAGGTCGGGCAGGTCACGGGCCTGGCATGGACCGAGGTCGGCGGCGATCTGCTGACGATCGAAGTCGGCGACGATGCCGGGCAAGGGCAACGTGCAGCGCACCGGCTCCCTCGGCGATGTCATGAAGGAATCGGTCGAGGCGGCCCGCTCGGTGGTGCGCGCCCGCGCGCGCCGGCTCGGGCATCCGCGACGAGATCTTCGAAAAGACCGACCTGCACGTCCATTTTCCCGAGGGCGCGACGCCGAAGGACGGCCCGTCGGCCGGCATCGCGCATCACGACCTCGCTGGTTTCGGCGATGAGCGGCATTCCGGTGCGCGCCAATGTCGCCATGACGGGCGAAATCACGCTGCGCGGCGAGGTGCTGGCGATCGGCGGGCTGAAGGAGAAACTGCTCGCGGCGCACCGCGGCGGCATCAAGACGGTGCTGATCCCGGAGGAAAACGTCAAGGATCTCGCGGAGATCCCGGACAACGTGAAGAACCGCCTTGAAATCGTGCCTGTCAAGTGGATCGACAAGGTGCTCGAGGTTGCGCTCGAACGCCAGCCCGCTCCGCTGACGGACGAGGAAGCTGCCGCTGCGCCGCCCAAGCCCGCCGACGGCACAGCGAGCGCCGAAGTCGTCAAGCACTGACGAAGTCGCAGTGTGCGCGCGCAGCACGGCGCGCACACGCGCAGCTCGTTCCGTTCGGAGCAATAATATCGCTGCTTGCGCTTGACACTGCTATAGACGCGCGGTTGAATAGCCTTCCAACTTCCTTTCAGCGTCGACCTGCGGCCGATACAACAAGAAAATCATCGCTGCGACGGCCACCACGCGCTGACTCTTCCGAAGACCAGCATCAATGAGGGGGTTATACGTGAACAAGACAGAACTGATCGACCACATCGCCAAGCAGGCAGACATTTCAAAGGCGGCGGCAGGTCGAGCCCTCGAAGCCATCGTCGGCGGCATCCGTCAGCAGCCTTAACAAGGGCAACTCGGTGACGCTGGTCGGCTTCGGAACGTTCACGGTCAGCAAGCGCGCGGCGCGGACCGGGCGCAATCCGCGCACTGGCGATTCGATCAAGATCAAGGCAGCGAAGGTTCCGAAGTTCCGGCCTGGCAAGGCCCTGAAAGATTCGTTAAACTGACGAGCTTCGCAGACGGGCAAATCTTGCGACGGGCGAGCAGCTACTGCTTCGCCGCGCTGCTCGCGGAGCCGGGTGCTTAGCTCAGTTGGTAGAGCGGCGCCCTTACAAGGCGTAGGTCGGGAGTTCGAGCCTCTCAGCACCCACCACGAGCGCCCGCGGCGAGGTTGCGGGTGGTCGCTGATTCGCGCGGGAGTGGTAGTTCAGTTGGTTAGAATACCGGCCTGTCACGCCGGGGGTCGCGGGTTCGAGTCCCGTCCACTCCGCCACACCACGAAGGCGAACGCAAGTTCGCCTTTTTTGTTGCCATGGCGCCTGTCGAAACTGCCGAGGCACGAGTCCGACTCATGTTCGAGTCGATCCGGTCACACCGGCGCTGGCTGATGTTCTTCATGCTGGTGCTGATCTTTCCCGTCGTTCGTCTTCTTCGGCATCCAGGGCTACAACCGCTTCATGGAAAGTGAAGGGGCGCTGGCGCAGGTCGGGGGAACAGCAATCACCGCAGCGCGACTTCGACGTTGCTCAACGCGAGCGCGTCGAGCGACTGCGCCAGCAGCTTGGTGCGGAGTTCGATCCGCGCGTGCTCGATACCCCGGAAGGGCGCAAGTCGATTCTCGACGGCATCGTTGATCGATCGAGCGCTGACGCGGGAAGTCGAGCAGGGCAATCTGATCGTCACCAACGACAAACTGCGCGAAGTCATCGCCGGAATTCCGGCGTTTCAGGAGACAACGGCGTCTTCAGCCTCGAACGCTATCGTGCCTATTTGACCTCGCAGGGGCAGACCGAGTCCGGCTTCGAGGAGCGCGTACGCGCCGACCTGCGCAAGCAGATGCTGGTCAATGCCGTGCTCGAATCGACGATCGTCCCGCAGACCGTTGCCGAGCGGATCGAGCGCGTGCTGCTCGAGGAGCGCGAAGTCCGCATTCTGCCGATCCGCACCGAGACCTCCTTGGCAAGGTCTCGGTCACCGACGCCCAGGTCACCGAGTTCTACGAAAAGAACAAGCAAGGACTTCGAGACCCCGGAGAACGTCAAGATCGAGTACCTCGTGCTCAATGCCGACGCGATCGCCGGCGACAGTCCGCCGTCGCGGATGCGGACATCAAGGCGTACTACGAACAGAACAAGGGGCGCTACGGCGTCGAGGAACAACGCCGCGCGAGCCACATCCTGTTCACGCCGGAAAGCGGCGACAAGGCCGCGGCCCGGAAGAAGGCCGAGAGCAGCGCTGGCGACGCTCAAGGCAAACCCGACGATTTCGCCAAGATTGCGAAAGAACAGTCCAAGGATCCGGGTTCGGCGGCGCAGGGCGGCGACCTCGGCTTCTTCGGCAAAGGCATGATGGTGAAGCCGTTCGAGGACGTCGGCGTTCAAGCTGAAGCCTAGGCGAGACCAGTGAGATCGTCGAGACGGATTTCGGCTTCCACATCATCCGTGTCACCGAGATCAAGCCGGCCCAGGTCAAGCCGCTCGAAGAGGTCCGTGGCGAGATCGAGAAGGATCTGCGCACGCAGCAGGCCCAAAAGCGCTATGCCGAGGCGGCAGACCAGTTCACGAATCTCGTCTACGAGCAGTCCGACTCGCTGCAGCCCGCGGCGGACAAGCTCGGACTGAAGGTGCAGACGCTGGATGGCCTTCCGCGCACCGGCATGCCGGCGGCACCCAGCCAGCCGCAGCTTTTCACGCCTCGCGTGATCGAGGCGCTGTTCGCGGAAGACTCGCTGAAAAGCCGCCGCAACACTCAGGCTATCGAGGTGGCACCAAACACGCTGGTGGCGGCGCGCGTGCTCGATTACCGACCTGCCGCGGTGCGCCCGCTCGACGACGTCAAGGCACCGATCCGACAGCGCCTCGAGCGTCAGGAAGCTGCGCAACTCGCCCGCAAGGCCGGCGAAAAGCAGATTGCAGCCCTCCTGAAGCAACCCTCGGACACGGGCTTTTCTCCTCCGTTGACAGTCTCGCGGCGTGCGTCTCAGGGCATGCCGCCAAACCTGCTGGCGGAAGTTCTGCGCACGGCCTCAGACAAGCTTCCGACCTATGTCGGCGCCGATGTCGAGGGCTTGGGTTACCTCATCGCGCATGTGCTGTCGGGCAAGGAAGGGGCGGCCGGCCAGCCGGCGCAGCGAGAAGCCGAGAGCAGGGCCCTCGCGCGTCAGACCGCGGCCGCGGACGAAGTCGCTTACGCACAGGGGCTGCGCGAGCGCCACAAGGTGACGATCCTGCAGTCCGAGTTCAAGCGCGACGCGGCTAGGTCGGCGGATTCGCCGTCGACGACGGCGAAGAAGTAGCGGCCCAGGCCGCGAACCGCGCGTCGAGGCAGCTTGTCACACAGCAGCGATCCAGCCTACGGCTGGGACCCTGGAACTTGGCCCAGGCGCGCGCGATTAGTCAACCCATTTAGCAGCAGTTGCTTACGTCTGCAATTCCTGCAGATCTTGTCGTCAGTTCGACGGCCACCTTGCCGGGTCAGCCGATGTCCGGCCAATGTCGCGGCTTCTGCGTAGCCGGTCGGAATTCGGCCGGCTTTCCATTGAAAAGAAAGCCCAGGAGGATCGACCTGCGCACGACGATCTGGTGAAGAGCCAAGGGAAGCGCGAGGCCGACTGTGCACGTGATTAAGAACTTGATCGGCGCTGCCCACGCCAGCGAAATCAGACTCAGTGCAACGAACATGACGACCAGGTGGTGGAATAGGTACACGGTGTACGACGCATCACTCCAGAACCGCATGTTTGGGCTAATTGCGCCAAACAGCTGCCTGAAGCATCGAATGACGCTGCCGATAGTGATGAAGGTCACGAAGATCGAGGCCAGTAGCGCCGGCTCGCTGATCAGATCAAATTCCGCTTCGACCATCGGCTTCAACCAGAGCAACATAGGGATAGTGGCCAACCAGAGATAGCTCGGAACCGACTGGAAGGCGTCTTCAGTTTCACGGCGCGGATACATCAGCAATCCAGCGGCGAAGAATGGCAGCCCGGAGGCGAGCCGGACAGCAGAAGTCAGTCCCAGTGGCTCGCTGTACGAAAACCCAGTTGCCCGCACCGCGGCACTGAGCAGCCAAGCCAGCACTGCAAAAAACGCAGCCAACGGAATGAATCCGCGCGATGGCAGCAGTGCGGCAAGTGCGAGCAGGCGCTCTCCGGGCAGTGCCAGGAGCGCAAGGGATGTAAACACGAGAAGGTCGACAAGAAACCACAGATGAAACAGCGGAACGCCGGCCGGTCCATGTGCAATGGATGCTCCGCTGTCAGGGGCGAGAATGAGTTGGATCGGATTCAGCACAGCCCACGCCGTAAGGAGCGGAACCCCGATTCGAAGGAAGCGCCTCCGCATGTAGCCACCTGGCCTTGAGCGCAACAAGGCCAATGCGGTGAAGTAGCCAGAGAGCCAGAAGAACGCCGGCATGCGAATCACATGTATTGCGTCGACGAGCAGGCCGAAGATCGGGTCATGCTCCGGGTCAGACACCAGCCAATGGGCGCTCGGTGAATAGACCGCAGCCGCGTGCAGTACGACTCCCAGCATCATCAGCACCGCTCGCGCGGCGTCTCATCCGTGATCGCGAGTGGAGCTAGAAGTGATCATCGTCGTGCGGTCGCATGCTGTCTGTAAGCAGCGGGAGTATCCGTCAACGCGGTTCGGACGGCTCCAAGGAGAAGTTCATATCCGCGCTTGGAGGGATGGAAGCCATCACGATCATGGAGTGCAAAACTCTGGCCGCTTCCGATGTCCGCTGCGACCGAATGCGCTAAGTACGTGCATCGCGGGAGATGCGCGCAAAGCACGCGAACCTGTGTATTTGCTTCCGAGATGAGACTCGCCATCTTCCCATCGCATCGCTCTCGTTGCACACGAGGCGACACGCCCCGGACAGATTCAATCGAGACCCACATGCACCTGGGCCCTCCCAAGTGACCGACGTCAGCCCGGCGGCCGTGGTGCCTGTCTACGCCTTGCGCGCGTTGACTTCGTCGTGCGTCGAGGCGGCGCCGAGAAAAGCAATACGTCGCGGAAACCTTAACATGCAAGCGGCAACAAAACTGCAGCCAAGCCTGCCGCATTGAAGGGAGGGTCAAGCAACAATTTCACGGGCCGCGGTCGCGAATGTGGCCGGCTCCTCCGAAGTGATTGACAGCACCCGAGGTGTACCGACCGCTTGAAATTCCGCGCGATCGACTTCGCGATATGAAGGATCGTAGTGGTCGTGCAACAACTGCTCGACCATGCGTCCCAGGACTGTGCAGCGACCAGCGACTTCCATGAATCGACCTTCTCGTGGCCGTGAAACGGCACGAGGCAGTCGAGCTGCAGCATCAGCGCTGCAGGTTCCCGCTCGAAGTGCGCGTACTCGTCGCGCAGCAGCCGAACACGCACCTCAAGCGGCACCTCGAGCTGGATGCAGTCGGATTCGCGCATCTTCGCCAGCAGTGTGTCGGGCACGCGCAGATTGCCGATCTTGCGGCTCTCGGATTCGACGAACACCGGCCGTGCCGGATCGAAACGTCGCAGAACGTCCCACAGTTGTGTCTCGAATGACTTCTGTCCGGGCTGCGGCTGCAACGGCAGGCCACCCAGCACGGAACCTCGGTGAGACGCGAGAACTTCGAGGTCGAGCACCTGCGCACCGATCGAAGCGAGTGCCTGCAGCAGGCGGCTCTTGCCGCTGCCGGTCGTGCCGCAGATCACCTGGAAGCGCAGGGCCAGCGGCAAGGTTTCGAGTTCGGCCATTACCGCACGCCGGTATGCGCGGTAGCCCCCTTCGAGCTGTTGCACGCGCCATCCGACACGCGAAAGGATGTGGGCCAGCGCGCCGCTTCGATTGCCGCCGCGCCAGCAGTAGACCAGCGGACGCCAGTCGCGCGGTTTGTCGGCGAAGCTCTCCTCGAAGTGTCGGGCGATGTTGCGAGTGACCAGCGCAGCGCCACGTCGACGTGCTTCGAACGAGGACTTCTGCCGGTCGAGCGTGCCGACTTCCGCGCGCTCGGCATCGTTCAGCACCGGGCAGTTGATCGCACCGGGAAGGTGGTCCTCCGCAAATTCACTTTCGCTGCGCACGTCGATGATCGTGTCGAAGTCGTGCAGGACGCGCAGCGCCTCGGCGGCCCCGACAACTCCATGGTCGCGCTTCACTTGGCCTTCGATGTGCGCGGAGTCAGCAGCGGGAGCAGGTGCGGCCAGACGTTGTCGACGATGCGAGCCTGGGCTTTCTCGTTCGGGTGAATCCGATCGGGCTGAAACCATTCGAGAGACTCCGCGAATCCGTCCAGCAGAAACGGCACAAGCGGCACGCGCAGCTCGCGTGCGAGCTGGGAAAAAGACACGTAGAACTTCTCGGAGTAGTCGCGCCCGTAGTTGGGTGGCACCCGGACGCCGACCAGAAGCACCGAAGCGCCGGCAGCCTGGCTCGTCTTGATCATTGCCGCGAGATTGTCCTGCATCGTCGCGAGCGGCAGCCCGCGCAATCCGTCGTTGGCCCCGAGTTCGAGCACCACGACGGCAGGCCGCTGCTGGGTGAGCAATGCGGGCAAACGAGTACGCCCGCCGCTCGTGGTTTCACCGCTGATACTCGAGTTCACGACCGTATAATTCAATCGGTTCTCGCGCAGCCGCTCCGCGAGTAGCTGAACCCAGCCTGCACCGCGCGGCAATCCGTATTCGGCCGAAAGGCTGTCTCCCATGACCAGCAGCACCGGACGTGACGACGCGTCGGTCGCCGCCGCAGCCTGTGCGCGGGCAGGCGCTGCTGGCAGCGCGAGCGTGAACGCGACAAGCAGCGCTGCAACTGATGCGATTAGGACTCTGCGAAGAGCAGGAGACGAGGTGACCAGCATTGCAGTGGAGGCCGAGCGCCTCGGCAAGATCGTCCAGGACGCGACCGGCAGCCTGACGATTCTCGATGATATCAACCTGCGGATACTCGCTGGCGAAACGGTGGCGATCGTGGGCGCGTCGGGATCGGGCAAGTCGACGTTGCTGGGGCTGCTCGCGGGACTGGACGTGCCGACCGACGGTCGCGTCCGCATCTTCGGCGAGGACATGTTCGCCCTCGACGAAGACGGTCGCGCCGCGCTGCGCGCGCGCCAGGTGGGTTTCGTCTTCCAGTCGTTCCAGCTCTTGCCTCATCTGACCGCACTGGAAAATGTGCTGCTGCCGCTTGAGCTCACCGGACGCTCGCCCGAGGGCGAGGACCCGGTGGCGGCGGCGCGCGCCTTGCTCGCCCGGGTCGGCCTCGGCGAGCGGCTGGGCCACTATCCGAAGTACCTCAGTGGAGGTGAGCAGCAACGCGTGGCGCTGGCGCGCGCGTTCGTGCTGCGCCCGCCTTTGTTACTGGCGGACGAGCCGACCGGCAGCCTCGACGCACGCACGGGGGAGGCAGTCATCGACCTGATGTTCGAGTTGAACCGCGAGCGTGGTTCAACGCTCGTATTGGTGACGCACGATGCCGACATCGCAGGACGTTGCGGCCGACGCATCGAACTCGCCGCGGGTCGCGTCGTCACTCACTGAAGCTCGCGCGCAGGTGGCGCAGCTCTTCGACTGCGCGCCCGGCGACCTCATCCGCCAGCAGTCCGACGTCGCCCATGCCCTCGGCGCCCCGACCATGCAACCAGACGGCGGCCTGCGTCGCCGACCAGAGGTCATGGCCCTGTGCGATCAGCGCGGCGATCATTCCGGCGAGTACGTCACCGGTGCCCGCCGTCGCCAGCGCAGGCGAACCGGTCGAGTTGATCGCATAGATCCCGTCCGGCCGCGCGACGACAGTGCCCGCACCCTTCAGTACCGCGACGCACTCGAATTGCCCGGCGATGCGGAGAGTCGTTTTGACGCGATCGGCCTGCACTTCCGCGGCCGCGATTCCGAGAAGGCGCGCGGCTTCAAGCGGATGGGGCGTCAGGACCAGGGGCTTGCTGCGGTCGCCGACACGGCGCTGCAGGTCGGCGTCCGCGGCCAGCAGGTTGAGGGCATCGGCGTCGGCCACGACCGCGACATCACGTTCAAGTACCGTGGCGAAAGCTTCACGCGCGCTGCCATCGGCGCCGAGGCCGCAGCCGACGACGATGGCCTGCAGGTCGTCGAGTTCCTGCAAGGGACGGAACATCAGTTCCGGGCGCTGCGGATCGACGCGCAGTTCGGGAGCGCCGATAGCGTCGACATAGACGCGTCCGGCGCCCAGGCGTAACGCCGCACGTCCCGCCAGCAGGGCGGCGCCCACCATGCCGCGGCCGCCACCGACGACTACGACGTTGCCGTAGGTGCCCTTGTGCGTGTCGCGTCGACGTGGATGGCGCACCGTGCCCAGATCATCGACGCCGATCAGGTGTCCGTTAGAAGGTGCCGCATGCGTGCCGATCGGCTCGACGACGACGCTACCCGCTGCCTCGACGCCCTGTCCGGTATGCAGTCCGGGCTTGTCCCCAATGAATGTCACGGTGGCGGCGGCGCGAACTCCAGCCACGCCGCCGACCCACGCACCGGTGTCTGCATCGAGACCGCTGGGCACATCGATCGCGTAGGCAAGCGGCTGACGGTTGATCCATTCAGTGGCAGCGAGAAAATCGCCGGAAAGCGGGCGGGCGAGACCGATACCGAACATTGCGTCGACAACGAAGTCGAACGTGGCGTCGAAAGGAATCGCGCGCTGCACGCGACCACCACTTGCCCCCCATCTCCCGTAGGCCTCGAGTGCGTCGCCAGCAGCGGGTCGCTCGGTGCCGAGCAGAACGCACAGTACGTCGTGTCCGCGCGCCAGTAATTCGGTAGCAACGACAAATCCGTCGCCGCCGTTGTTGCCCGGGCCACAGATGACGCAGACCGAACACGCAGCACCGACATGCCGCTGAGCGATGATCGTCGCCGCGGCGCTGCCCGCGCGCGCCATCAGCGTTCCGGGAGCGCAGCGCCGCGGCGGCTGTCCGCTCGATTGCTCGGAGTTCGTCGACGCGGAAGAGGGAAGTCCCCATCGGAATAGGCTAGGCGGCTGCGCCTGACAAGTACCTGTCCAGCGTCAAGCCTTCGAGATCGATCTCGGGCTCGCGTCCCGCGATGATGTCGGACACGACCCGGGCCGAGCCAACGGCCATGACCCATCCGGTCGAGCCGTGCCCGGTGTTCAGGTAGAGGTTGCTGATCGGCGTCCGGCCGAGCACCGGAGGACCATCGGGCAGCATCGGGCGCGCACCCACCCAGAACTTTGCCAGGCGATAGGTCGCGGCATACGGGAACCAGTCGTGCGCGACTTTCATCAGCGTGCGCAAAGGACGATCGCGCAGCGCCATCGTGCGCGTGCCGAGTTCGGCCGTGCCGGCCACGCGCAGGCGATTGCCCAGTCGCGTGATGGCGACCTTGTAGGTTTCATCCATCACGCTGATGAAGGGCGCATGCTCGAACGCGGTTATCGCGGCCGTGGCCGAATAGCCCTTGACCGCGATCAGCGGCAGGCGAATGCCGATCGGTTCCAGCAGGCGCAGGCTGTCGACGCCGCCGGCCATGACGTAGACATCGCGCCCGGATTGGCCCGGCCGACGTTCGCAGTGATCCCACGCGGCCGAGCGCCATCTCGGCGGCCTGCACGTCGACGTTGAAACGGAACTCCACTCCGTCGCGAATGGCGATGTCCTTCAGCTGATGCGCGAAGAACGCGCAGTTGCCGGTTTCGTCGTCCGGCAGATGCAAGCCGCCGGCCAGCTCGGTGGCGGGGTGCAACGCCGGCTCGAGCGCGCGGCACTGCGCCGCATCGAGAAGTGCGTGGCGAACGCCGAGTTCGGTGAGCATCGCGCGCGTGGTTGCCGCAGCCTCCACTTCCTTGTCGGTGCGGAATAGCTGCAGGTAACCGGTCGCCTGCTCGAATTCGAGCGCGTGGCTGCGCGCGCAGCGTACGCAGCTCTTCCTGGCTGTAGAACGCGAGCCGCTGCATGCGGGTCCGGTTGCGGCGGTAGCGCCCGGGGTCGCATTCGCCGAGCCAGCGCCGGATCCAGCGCCACAAGGCCGGGCTCAGGCTGGGTCGAAAGACGACCGGTGATTCGGGACGCAACAGGTATGACAGGACCTTGCGCGGCATGCCCGGCGCCGCCCACGGGCCGACATAGCCGGGCGCCAGCACGCCCGCATTGGCGAAGCTGGTCTCCTGCGCTACACCGGAACGCCGCTCGAGCACCGTTACGTCAAGACCGGCGCGACGGAGGGCATGGGCAGTACAGACGCCGATGATGCCGGCACCCACCACAACGACGCGCATCGAGAGATCTTCTTCGGGATTCTGGCGGCGCGGATTGTAGCCGCGCGCCGAATCGTCGGGCTAAAGCTTCATCTGCGAAGGCAGGAAGCCGACCAGTTGCGGGAAGTACCAGATCAGCAGCACAGCTGTCACCATCATCAGGAAGTACGGGAACGCGGCCACCGCGATCGTATTGATCTGGTGCTTCGTCATGCCCTGCAGCACGAACAGGTTGAAGCCCACCGGCGGCGTGATCTGCGCCATCTCGACCACGAGCACGATGAAGATGCCGAACCACAGCAGGTCGATGCGCGCTGCCTGCAGCGTCGGAAGCAGGACCGCCATCGTCAGAACCACCATCGAGATGCCGTCGAGGAAGCAACCCAGCACGATGAAAAACACCATCAGCAGCATGATCAGTCCGAACGGGGACAGCTGCAGTGCGCCGACGGTCTCGGCGAGCTGGCGCGGCAGCCCGATGAAGCCCATCGACAGCGACAGGAACGCCGAGCCCGCCAGGATCAGCGCGATCATGCAATACAGGCGCGTCGCCGCCATCAGCGAGTCGCGGAAGGTCTGCCCAGTTGAGCGTGCGCTGCGCGGCCGAAAGGATCAGCGCGCCGACGACGCCGAGCGCCGCCGCCTCGGTGGCAGTGGCCACGCCAAGATAGATCGATCCCAGCACCAGCACGATCAGCAGCACGACCGGGATCAGGTGGCGCGACTCGGCGAGCTTCTGCGAGAAGCTCGAGCCGGATGTCGGCGGGAGGCACTTGGTCGCGATTGCGCAGCGGCCCAGAAGATCGTGTAGCCCATGAACAGGCCGCAAGCATCAGGCCCGGAATCACGCCCGCGATGAACAGCTTGCCGATCGAAACGTCTGCCGCCACGCCGTAGACGATCATGATGATCGACGGAGGGATCAGCAGCCCCAGCGTGCCGGCGCCGGCGAGCGAACCGATCGAGATCTGCTCGGGGTAGCCGCGCTTCTTGAGTTCCGGCAGCGTGATCTTGCCGACCGTGGCGCAGGTGGCCGCCGACGAGCCGGATACCGCCGCGAAGATCGTGCAGCCGATGATGTTGGTGTGCAGCAGCCGGCCCGGGCAGCCACTGCAGCCAGGGCGCGAGTCCGCGGAACATGCCTTCCGACAGGCGTGTCTTCAGCAGGATCTCGCCCATCCAGATGAACAGCGGCAGCGCCGTCAGCGTCCAGCTCGACAGCGACCCCCACACGGTCAGCGCGAGCGCATCGCCCCCGGGTCGGGTCGTGAACAGCTCCATGCGAGCCAGGCGACGCCGAGCACCGCAATGCCGATCCATACGCCGGCGCCGAGAATGACGAACAGGGCGACGATCAGAAACGCGCGGTCAACGTAACCATCGGCCTACTCGATGTTTGCCGCTTCGTTCGACTGCGGTGGCAGGGACCGGAATGCGCAGCACGTAGACCAGTTGCTCGGTGAAAGCCAGTGCCAGTCCGGCGAGCCCGATCGCCATGGCCAGCTGCGGAATCCACAGCGGCGTCGCGTCGACATTCTGCGAGATGTCGTTGAACGAGTACGAGCCCCAGACCAGTCGTGCGGCAAACCACGCGAAGTAGCACGGACAGCAGTGTCGCGATGACCAGGCACACCATTCCATCCACCACCGCGCCCGACCGTGCAGCCGCTGCAGGACCAGTGAGACGCGGATATGGTCGCCTTTGCGCAGGGCATAGCCCATCGCGAGGAACGAACCGGCCGCCAGGAAGTAACCGGCATAGGCGTCCATCCCGGCCATCGAATAGCCCAGCTCGCGTCCGGCGATGTTGACCACCTCGACCGCGAGCGTGGCGAAGATGAAAAACGCGCCGAGGCCGCCGAGCAGCCTGAACAGCGGGTCGAGGAAGGAGCGCACTGTGACTCGCGGCGGAGAAGGCCGCCTCCACGGCGGCGCTCGGCGGACTCACTTGCGGAACTGGGTGATGATGGTCTGACCGTCCGGCCCGGCCTTCGCCAGCCATTCGGTCAGCATCGTGTCGCCTAGCTTGCCCAGTTCGGCCTTGAAGGCGGGATTGGGCTCATAGACCACCATCTTGTTGGCCTTCAGCGTAGTAAGCGATTCGCCGGTGTACTCGCGCATGCGCTTCCAGCCGCGCTCCTCGGCAGTCTTGGCGGCGGCCAGCACGGCGTCCTGGGTTGCCTTGTCGAGCTTGTCGAATTCCTTCTGGTTGACGATCACCATGTTCTTCGGCAGCCATGCGTCCGCGGTGGCGAAGTGAGACAGGCTCTCCCATACTTTCGAGTCCACTCCGGTGGCGCCGGACGACATGAACGAGTCGACCACGCCCGTGGCCAGCGCCTGCGACAGTTCCGAGGCCTGGATCGTCAGCGGCTGCGCGCCAACCATTGCGGCGATGCGCGTCGTCGCCGGGTTATAAGCGCGCCATTTCAGGCCCTTCATGTCGGCCACCGAATTGAGCTGCTTCTTGGTGTAGATGCCCTGCGGCGGCCAGGCGACTGCGTACAGCACCTTGATGCCTTGTGCACCGAGGATCTTCTCGACGATCGGGCGCTGCGCCTGCCAGAGCTTCCACGATGCATCGAATCCGGTCGCTACGAATGGCACGGCGTCCGCGCCGAACACCGGGTTCTCGTTCTCCAGCAGACTCATCAGGACCTCTCCGATCTGTGCCTGACCGGTCTGCACCGCGCGCTTGATCTCCGGTGCCTTGAACAGCGATCCACCGGCATGGACGGTGATATTGAGTTTTCCGCCCGTCGCCTTGGATACATCCGCCGCGAACTGGGTCAGGTTTTGCGTGTGCGGATTGCCGGCCGGGTATCCGGCCGGCAGGTCCCACTTGGTCTGGGCCGCAGCAGGGAGGGCCAGGCATAAAGATGCTGCGGCACCGGCGCCGAGCAGCAGTAGTCGATTCATGTAGTCCTCGTTGGCTGGGGTATTCGGTAAAGTGCGCTAGGTTAGCGGGGCCGAAGCGCGGCGGCTAGGATACGCGCCAAACCGGAGACAAAGGCGTGGCCCTCGCAAACTGGGAGTTCTGGATCGACCGCGGCGGCACCTTCACCGACGTCGTGGCGCGCGATCCCGACGGCGCGCTCGTCACGCACAAGCTGCTGTCCGACAACCCCGAGCAGTATCGCGACGCGGCCGTGGCGGGCATCCGCCACCTGCTCGGTCTTGCGGCCGGGCGAATCGATACCCGTCGAGCAGATCGCTGCGGTGAAGATGGGAACGACCGTGGCCACGAACGCGCTGCTCGAGCGCAAAGGCGAGCCGACGGTGCTCGTCATCACGCGCGGTTTCCGCGACGCCCTGCGGATCGCCTACCAGAACCGGCCGCGGCTGTTCGACCGGCACATCGTGCTGCCGGAGCTGCTTGTACTGCCCGCGTGATCGAGGCCGACGAGCGCGTCGGCGCGCACGGCGATGTCGTGCAGACCGCTGGACGAAGGCGCGCTCGTGCTGATCTGCAGGCGGCCTTTGACGCCGGGCTGGCGCTCCTGCGCGATCGTGCTGATGCACGGCTATCGGCACGCGGCGCACGAGCAGGCCGCAGCGCGCATCGCGCGTGAGATCGGCTTCCCGCAGGTGTCGGTGTCGCACGAAGTCAGCCCGCTGATGAAGCTCGTCGCGCGCGGCGACACGACCGTGGTCGACGCCTACCTGTCGCCGATCCTGCGGCGCTATGTCGAGCAGGTGGCGGCCGACCTGCCGGGCGCACGCCTGCTCTTCATGCAGAGCAACGGCGGCCTGACCGACGCCTGGCGCTTCCAGGGCAAGGACGCGATCCTGTCCGGTCCTGCGGGCGGCATCGTCGGCATGGCCAGCGCCAGCCGGCACGCCGGCTTCGAGCGCGTGATCGGCTTCGACATGGGCGGCACCTCGACCGACGTGTCGCACTACGCCGGCGAGTACGAGCGGGAGTTCGAAACGCTGGTGGCCGGCGTGCGCATGCGCGCGCCGATGATGAGCATCCACACGGTAGCAGCCGGCGGCGGCTCGATCCTGCACTTCGACGGCGCGCGGCTGCGCGTTGGTCCGGATTCGGCCGGCGCCAACCCGGGGCCCGCGTGCTATCGGCGCGGCGGACCGCTCGCGGTCACCGATGCCAACGTGATGCTCGGACGCGTCCAGCCCGAGTTCTTTCCCCGCGTCTTTGGTCCGCGGCGGCGACGCTGCCGCTCGACGGTGAGATCGTGGTGCAGCGATTCGAGCGATCTGGCGCGACAGCATCGAAGCCGCGACCGGCCGGGCGCAGACGCCGGAGCAGGTGGCCGCAGGCTTCATCGAGATCGCCGTCGGCAACATGGCCGAGGCGATCAAGCGCATCTCGGTCCAGCGCGGCCACGACGTGACCCAGTACACGCTGACGGTGTTCGGCGGCGCCGGCGGCCAGCACGCCTGCGCGGTCGCCGACGCCCTCGGCGATGACGACGGTTTTCGCGCATCCGCTGGCCGGTGTGCTGTCGGCCTACGGCATGGGCCTGGCCGACCAGACGGCGATGCGCGAGGTGACCGATCGAGCGGCCGCTCGACTGCGGAGTCCTGAAGGCGATCTGCATGCGACGCCTCGAGGCGCTCGCCGCGCGAGGCCATGTGCATCGCTCGCAGGCACAGGGAGTTGCGCCGGGGGCGCATACGCCAGGTGCGGCGCGTGCACCTGAAATACGAAGGCACCGACACGGCGCTGGCCGTCGCGTTCGGCACGCTGGCCGAGATGCGCGAGCGCTTCGACGCGGCCTACCGGCAGCGCTTTTCGTTCCTGATGCCGGATCGTCGGCTGCTCGTCGAGACAGTGTCGGTCGAGGCGATCGGCGGCGGCGCACGCCGACGTCGACGGCGATGCCGGTCGCGCCGGCGCGCCGCGGCCGCATGGCGCTGCAGACAGCGGCGAGCGCCGTGCAGCGCGTACTTCGACGGCGCGCTGGCACGACGACGCCGCTGTACCGGCGCGACGACACGCGCCCCGGCGATCGCATCGACGGCCCGGCGATCATCGCCGAGGCCAATGCCACCACCGTGGTCGAGCCGGGCTGGCAGGCGCAGTCACCGAGCTGGACCACCTGGTGCTGCGGCGCGTCGTCGCCGCGTCGCGGCCCGGCGCGCGATCGGCACCACGGTCGACCCGGTGATGCTCGAGGTCTTCAACAACCTCTTCATGTCGATCGCCGAGCAGATGGGTCTGCGGCTGCAGAACACCGCCTACTCGGTCAACATCAAGGAGCGGCTCGACTTCTCCTGCGCGCTGTTCGATGCCGAGGGCAACCTGATCGCCAATGCGCCGCACATGCCGGTGCACCTGGGCTCGATGAGCGAGTCGATCAAGACCGTGATGCGCGAAAACGCCGGCCGCATGGTCGCCGGGCGACGCCTACGTGATCAACGACCCGTATCACGGCGGCACGCACCTGCCCGACGTGACCGTGATCACGCCGGTGTTTCGACCAAGCCGGCCGTCAGGTGCTGTTCTACGTCGGCTCGCGCGGCCACCATGCCGACATCGGCGGCATCACGCCCGGCTCGATGCCGCCGTTCTCGCACGACCTCGACGAGGAGGGCGTGCGCTTCATCAACTTCAGGCTGATCGAAGGGCAGGGGCCTGATCGTCGCGGGCCGCTTCCACGAGGTCGAACTGGCGGCGCTGCTGACCGGCGGCGCGCATCCCGGCGCGCAACCCGGCGCAGAACATCGCCGACCTGCGGGCGCAGGTCGCGGCCAACGAGAAGGGGCGCGAGGAACTGCTGCGCATGGTCGAGCAGTTCGGGCTCGACGTCGTGCAGGCCTACATGCGGCACGTGCAGGACAACGCCGAGGAGTCGGTGCGCCGCGTCATCACGCGGCTGAACAACGGCGCCGTTCGCGTACACGCTGGACAACGGCGCCGTGATCCGGGTCAGCGTGTCGGTGTCGATCGCGGCCGGCGCGAAGCGACCATCGACTTCACCGGCACTTCGGCGCAACTGCCGAACAACTTCAACGCGCCGAGCGCGGTGTGCGTCGCCGCGGTGCTGTACGTCTTCCGCACGCTGGTCGACGACGCGATCCCGCTGAACGCGGGCTGCCTGAAG
The DNA here is from genome assembly GCA_963724605.1 of uncultured beta proteobacterium. Lineage (GTDB taxonomy): Bacteria > Pseudomonadota > Gammaproteobacteria > Burkholderiales > Burkholderiaceae_F > JALORV01. Next base: position 328,544 of record CAVRVM010000014.1, on the reverse strand, counting down.
CCGCTGAAGCTCATCATTCCCGCAGGGCTCGATGCTGAACCCGGAGCTATCCGGCCGCGGTGGTCGCCGGCAACGTCGAGACGTCGTCGTGCATCACCAACGCGCTCTACGGCGCGCTCGGAGTCATGGCCTCCGCGCAGGGCACGATGAACAACTTCACGTTCGGCAACGACGCGTTACCAGTACTACGAGACCATTTCCGGCGGCTCGGGCGCCGGTATCGCGGACCTGCGGGATCCTCAACAGCGGCTTCGACGGCACCGACGTCGTGCAGACGCACATGACCAATTCGCGCCTGACCGATCCCGAGGTGCTCGAATTCCGCTATCCGGTGCGGCTCGATAGCTATGCGATCCGTGCCGGGCTCGGGCGGCGTCGGGGCGCTGGCACGGCGGCAACGGCGGCACGCGCCGAGTGCGCTTCCTCGAGCAGATGACGGCGTCGATCCTGGCGAACAACCGTGTCGATCGCGCCGTTCGGCATCGCGGGCGGCGCGCCCGGCGCGCCTGGGCGCAACTGGGTCGAGCGCGACCGACGGGCGGCGCGAACGACTCGCGCACATCGGCTCGGTCGAGATGGAGCCCGGCGACGTCTTCGTGATCGAGACGCCGGGCGGCGGTGGCTACGGCACTGCTGCGTAAAACTTGAGTCCCAATTGGAGTTATCGGGGTGGGATTTCACCCCAAGGACAGGGGATGTCCTCCGCATAATCGACGCAGCTTCCAAGGCTGCACGATGAACGCTCCAGAACGCATTGGACTTCCAGACGCGCTTGCCACGCTGTCGATCTGCTATGCGCCGCTGATCGACAAGCATCGGCGAGCGGTAGGCACGCGGCTGACGATGCTGTCGGCGCGGGCTCCGGATTATCTGCCGGTCGGCCATATCCTCGAGCAGCTCAACACCGTCTGGCCGGAGGCCGATGCGTCGGTGCTGATCGCCCCGCTGGACGCGAGCTTCGACGACTCCCTGCTGACGTGGCGCGCCCGCCGAACGCGTTGCTCGAAGTTCCGACCGTCGCGCTGCGCGACCCTGACCTGCAGCGTCTGGTCCAGCGGGCCCATCGCACAGGGCATCCGCATGGCGCTGCGCGGTCGGCCCGGATGTTCCGCTGCCGCCCGCGCTGTGGCGAGTTTCGAGTACTCGCTGATCCATGTCAGCGAAGACCGCCGGCGTCTGAAGGACGGACGCACGCGTCCGGCGCCCCCAATGCCGTAGACGGATGCCGTTCGTGACGACCGGCGTGCGCCGTGTGGCGGATCTCGACGAGGCCTACCAGCGTGGCGCCATGGCCAGTGTCGGCTGGCCGATACGATGACACCGAACAGCGTCCGAACTGCCGCCTGCGTCCTGACCAGGGCAACCTGATGGAACTGCTCCGGGTGGCCAGTGAACGCCCCGACACTGGGCTGATCGCGCAGCACATCCGACGCGATCCGGTGCTGGCGTTCAAGCTGCTACGGATGGTCAACTCGGACGCGTTCGAAACCTCCGAGCCCGGTGGCATCCATCCAGCGCGCAGTGCAGGTGCTTGGCCGCGAGAAGACCTTGCGGTGGCTGTCGCTGTCGCTGGAGAGCGCGGGCGAACATCTGAATGCGCTGCCGTTGGTGCGTGCCGCGACCTTGCGCGGACTGTTCCTGGAGAATCTGTCCGCCGTCCTGCCCGAGATGGATGCCAATGCGCGTGACGAGCTCTTCGTCACCGGCGCCTTTTCGCTGCTCGAGCCTATCACCGGCACAACGATCCCCCGGCTGATGGGCCCCGTGGCCATGGGCGGCAATGTCACCGAGGCTATCGTGCACAAGCGCGGGCCTTACGCTCCGTACCTCGCCGTCATCGAGGCAATCGAGCGCAGCGACCCGATGGCCATCCGGCGTCAACTCGACGCTCTCGGCATCCCGATCTTCGACTGCAACCAGGCGTTGCTGCGCGCGATGGCCGCGACGCATAAGCTGGACGCTCGAAAAGGAGAATCGACTCCGAGGAGATGGCTTTCGCGCCGGTATAATCCGCCGCGCCGATCACGCCTCGACGCGCGCGTCCTGCGCGTGCCTTCTCTCCTCGATGACCCCACACGGTAGGTTCTACGCGCTCGCCGGGCCGGGCGCGCTGTCCTGCATTTCGCGCGGCGGCCTCCTGCCAACGCCGCAGGCCATCGAACCGGATGTCAAGGCCATCAGGGCCAGTACCTGCACTTCGTGCATGCGACCCGCGCGCTCGACGACGGTCGAAGTCGCCCGGCTGACGGCGCTTGCTCGACTACGGTGAACCGGCTGCGGCAACGCGCGGAAGGACGCTCAGCTTCCTCGTTGTGCCGCGGCTCGGAACGATCTCGCCATGGGCCAGCAAGGCCACGGACATCGCTCACAACACAGGACTCACAACGATTCACCGGATCGAGCGGGGCACCCTTTACACGATCGCGCTGAAGCGCGGACGTTCTCCGGGGCAAGGAGCTGGATGCGACCGCCGCGCAGCGGATCGCCGCCATCCTGCACGACCGGATGACGGAAAGTGTCATCGACCCGGCGACCGATCCGGCGCAGCTGTTCGCCGAACTCGCAGGCAAACCCGTGCAGACGGTGGCGGTGCTTGCCAGCGGGCGAACTGCACTGGCGGACGCGAATGTTGCGCTCGGACTTGCACTGTCGGAAGACGAAATCGACTACCTGGTCGACGCCTTCAGGCAGCTCGGACGTGATCCGACCGACGTCGAGCTGATGATGTTCGCGCAGGCCAACTCGGAACACTGCCGGCACAAGATTTTCAACGCGAGCTGGACCATCGACGGCGTCGCAAAGGACGCGACGTTGTTCGACATGATCAGGGCGACGCACGTCAAGTCGCCAGGCGGCACTATCGTCGCCTACAGCGACAACGCCGCGGTCCTCGAGGGAGGTAGCGTCAGCCGCTTCTATCCGCGCAGCGAGTACTGCGCCGCCGATGGGACGGGCGCAATCGCAGTCGACTATGCGCCGCGTGACGAGCTCACCCATACGCTGTTCAAGGTCGAGACGCACAACCATCCGACGGCGATCTCGCCGTTCCCCGGCGCATCGACCGGGGCCGGCGGCGAGATCCGCGACGAGGGCGCCACGGGCCGCGGCGCCAAGCCGAAGGCCGGTTTGTGCGGTTTCTCGGTTTCGAACCTGCGCATTCCGGAGATGCCGCTGCCGTGGGAAAGACGATCGCGACGTAACGCTTGCTGCGACCGAGGACGACTCCGACTACGGCTACCCGGGCCGCATTGCCGATGCACTCGCGATCATGATCGAAGGCCCGATCGGCGCAGCCGCGTTCAACAACGAATTCGGCCGTCCGAACCTGCTTGGCTATTTTCGGGCCTACGAGCAGAACGTCGGCGGGAAGCGTTACGGCTATCACAAGCCGATCATGATCGCCGGCGGCATCGGCAACATACGCGACGACCAGGTGCGCAAGCTCGACCTGCCGCCCGGAACGCTGCTGGTCCAGCTCGGCGGGCCTGGCATGCGTATCGGCCTGGGCGGTGGCGCGGCGTCGAGCATGGGCGCCGGGACCAACACCGAGGCGCTCGATTTCGATTCGGTCCAGCGCGGCAATCCAGAAATGCAGCGCCGCGCGCAGGAAGTCATCGACCGCTGCTGGGCGTTGGGTGACGGCAATCCCGTTCTCTCGATCCACGATGTCGGGGCAGGAGGCCTGTCCAACGCGCTGCCGGAACTGGCCGACCAGTCGCACCGCGGTGCACGCATCGACCTGGCGAAGATACCGGTCGAAGAGAGCGGCATGAGCCCGCTCGAGATCTGGTGCAACGAATCGCAGGAGCGCTACGCGCTAGCCGTCGCCCCCGAGCGCCTGCCGGCGTTCGACTGGATCTGCCGTCGCGAGCGCGCACCCTATGCAGTCGTCGGTCATGTCGCCGATGATGGCAATCTCATCGTCGGTCCGACCGCGATGCGGCGCCCGCGGTCGACATGCCGATGAGCGTGCTGTTGGGCAAGCCGCCCGCGCATGCATCGCGACGTGCGCAGCCTCGCGATCAGCGCTGCCGCCGTTCGAGACGGCCGGGCTCGCGATCGAGCGGTGTGCACTCGACGTCCTGCGCCATCCGACCGTGGCGAGCAAGTCCTTTCTCGTCACGATCGGGGATCGTACGGTCGGCGGCATGAATTCGCGCGACCCGATGGTCGGGCCGTGGCAGGTGCCGGTGGCCGATTGCGCAGTGACGCTGATGAGCTTCGACGGCTACGCCGGCGAGGCGATGGCGATGGGCGAACGCACGCCGCTGGCGGTGATCGACGCCGCCGCGGCGTCACGCATCGCGATCGGAGAGGCGATCACGAACATTGCGGCGGCCGACGTCGAACTGCGGCGACATCAAGCTGTCGGCCAACTGGATGGCGGCCTGCGGCCAGCCGGGCGAGGACGCCAGGCTTTTCGACGCGGTGCAGGCGGCGTCTGGGCTGTGCCAACAGCTGGGCATCAGCGTCCCGGTGGGGAAGGATTCCCTGTCGATGAAGACTGCGTGGCGCGACGGGAGCACAGGACAAGCTCGGTTGCAGCGCCGGTGTCGTTGATCGCCAGCGCGGCCGCACCGGTCGACGACGTGCGACGCACGCTGACGCCGCAGTTGTCGGCGGAGCCGACACGCTGCTCGTGCTGGTTGACCTCGGAGCAGGGCGCAACCGCATGGGCGGCTCGATCCTCGCGCAGGTCACGCAGCAGATCGGAGACGAGGTGCCCGATGTGGACGATGCCTGCGCGCCTCGCCGCCTTCGTCGGTGCGCTGCGCGACATTGCACCGCGCCGATCGCGTGCTCGCCTACCACGATCGCTCGGACGGCGGGCTTTTCGCCACGCTGGCGAGATGTCGTTTGCCGGGCACTGCGGTGTGACGGTCAATCTCGATGTGCTGGCGATCGACCCGGTCGCGGCCGACTGGGGCGACTTCAAGATCCGGCCGGAGCAGGTCACCGTAAGGCGCCACGAACTGACGCTGAAGGCGTTGTTCACGGAAGAACTCGGTGCGGTCCTGCAGATCAGGGCCGGCGACAAGACCGTCGTCATGGACACGCTGCGCGCGGTCGGCCTCGGCGCCTTCAGCCAGATCATCGGCAAGCCGAACGCCAAGGATGTCGTCGAATTCTGGTGCGACGCGAAGGTCGGTGTTCTCGCGTCCGCGCGGTGCATTGCAGAAGGTCTGGAGCGAAACGTCCTGGCACATCGCGCGGCTGCGTGACAACCCGGATTGCGCCGACGCCGAATATGCGAGGACCGATGACCCGGAAGATCGCGGCCTTTCGCTGGCACTGTCCTTCGATCCTGCCGAGGACATTGCCGCGCCCGTACATCGCGACTGGCGCAAGACCGCGCGTTGCGATCCTGCGCGAGCAGGGAGTCAACAGCCAGACCGAGATGGCCTATGCGTTCCACCGCGCGGGTTTCACATCGGTCGATGTGCACATGACCGACCTGATCGAGGCCGCGCAGTCGCTCGCCGGCTTCAAGGGTGTCGTGGCCTGCGGCGGCTTTTCCTACGGCGATGTGCTCGGGGCCGGCGGAGGCTGGGCCAAGACGATCCTGCACAACCCGGCTCTGGCGGAGATGTTCATCGCATTCTTCGGTCGCGCCGACAGCTTCGCGCTGGGCGTGTGCAACGGCTGCCAGATGATGAGCCACCTGCGCGCGATCATTCCCGGCGCGCGCGACTGGCCGCGCTTCGAGCGCAACGCTTCCGAGCAATTCGAAGGGCGTCTCGTGCAGGTCGACATTCTCGGAGTCGCCGTCGCTCTTCTTTGCCGGCATGGCCGGGACTCGCGCGCCGATCGCCAATGCGCACGGCGAAGGGCGTGCGGTGTTCGCCTCAGCCGACAGCGCAGGCGAGGGCGGTGGTCGCGCTGAGGTATGTCGACTCGCACGGCAGCGCGACCGAGCGCTATCCGTACAACCCCAATGGTTCGGCCGGCGGCGTCACCGGCCTCACCACGGCCGATGGGCGCTTCACTATCGTGATGCCGCATCCGGAGCGCGTGTTCCGGACCGTGCAGATGTCGTGGCAGGCGCCCGGCCTGGGCGAAGATTCGCCGTGGATGCGGATGTTCCGCAACGCGCGGCGCTGGATCGGTTAGGGACGCGAAATCGGTCGCCCCGGCGCCGACGCCGTCATTTCGGCGCTGCCGCGCCCTTGTTCTTGGCGACTTCAGCGAGTACGTCCGACGTGATGTCGTAGGCCGGATCGGCGTAGACCAGCGTGCCCTTGTCGTACACCAGCGTGCCACCTTTCTTGCGCGCAACATCGGCTGAAATCTTCATGATGTCCCCGATGATCTGGCCGCGCATCTTCTGAACCTTCTGCTGGGCCTCGCCCTGCGCCTTCGGCATCAGCTGCTGGCCCTCGGCCTGCTTGGCCTGCAACTCCTGTGCCGTCTTCTGCCCCTCGGCGCGAATCGCATCCTTCTGAGTCGTCGCCAGCGTCGGATCGTCGAAGCGCGCCTGCTGCTCCTTCAGCTTGTCCGCCAGCGCCCGGATCTCTTTCTCGAGCTTCTGCAACTGGTCGGTCACCTTCTTCTCTTCGGCCTTCAGGGCGGCCTGCTGCTGCTGCGTCTGCGGGTGAGACTCGAACACTTTGCCCATGTCGACGACGAAGACCTTGGGTGCGGGCTGTGCCGCGGCATACAGAGGAACGCAGGCGAAGGCGGAGAAAAGCAAGCGGTACAGCAATTTCATCGGTACTCCAGAGGCGAGGTAAAACCGCGAGCGTACCGGTTTGCGGGGATTGGCGTGTTTGACTGCACCCGGGGGCCGCATTCCTGGCCGACGGCAGGAGACGCCGTTGAATCGCCGATCCGGGCCCGAATGCCATCACGTAAATAGGGCATTAATCCTGCAGGAACACGTTCGATTGGTCTCCGTCCTCGACGGCAAGAATCCTCACCAGCGGCAGTTCAACCCAGCGCACCGCTGCGAGCTTGCAACGTCCCCACGAAAGTGCCGGCACGCGACGCTGTGCCGACGACGAGGACGGAAGTGGCAATTTCGATGGGCTCGGGCATCTCGCTGGTCGAGCGCCGGCGATGGTGGCGGCGGATGGCAGTTGCGTTTGCCCGCCGCACATTTGCAGCAGCCATTTCTTTGCTTGTCGTCGCCCCCGCCTTTGCGACCCAGACGGTCAACGGCATCACGATCGACGAAAACATGCCGCAGGCGCGGCGCGGCGTCGCATACAGCCACACAATTCCGATCTCGGGCGGCACGGGGCCATACACAGTATCGATCCTCAATGGGCCGACCCTGCCGGGTCATCTGGCGCTTTCATCGGCAGGCGTTGCAACCGGCGTGATCAGCTGCAGTGAGTCGAATGGCAACAAGGGCCAGGACATCCGCATAACTGATTCGTCGGCGCCGACGCCGATAGTCGCCGACTTCACCGGCAACCGCGGACTGGCCATCAACGTCACCGCCGGCCCCGCGGGCACCTGCGTGACGCTGACGGTTGCGCCGCTCACCCTGCCAAATCCGGCCGTCGGCGTGGCGTACAGCCAGACGATCACGGCATCCGGCGGGCTGGGCCCGTACACCTATGCGGTGACGGCTGGCGCACTGCCCGCAGGGCTGACGCTCAACGCATCCAACGGCCTGATCAGCGGCACACCGACGACGGCAGGCGCGTTCAGTTTCACCGTCACAGGCACCGACGCGGCCGACTCGACCGGCTCCCGCGCGTATTCCGGCACCACCGCGGGAATCGCGGTGAACCCGGCGAGCGTGCCCAACGGCACCGTGGGAACGGCCTACTCGCTGACCGTCAGCGCTACCGGGGGAACTGCGCCGTACACTTTCAACGTCTCCGTCGGCACGCTGCCGGCAGGACTGTCGCTCAATGCGGCGAGCGGACTGATTTCCGGCACGCCGAGCAGCGCCGCGACCAGCAATTTCACGATCAGGGCGACCGACAGCCTAGGCGCGACCGGGTCGCGCGCCTATTCGGTCACGATCAACGCAGCTGTCGTCGTGAACCCGGCCACGCTGGTCAACGGCACGGTCGGAACGCCCTATAGCGGGACGATCACGGCCACCGGTGGCTCGGGCTCCTACACCTACAGCGTCAGCGCTGGCACGCTGCCCGCCGGGCTGACGCTCAATGCAGCAAGCGGTGTCATCTCCGGTACGCCGAGCACGGCTGCGGCCAGCACGTTCACGATCCGCGCGACCGACACCCTGGGTGCGATCGGATCGCGTGCCTACACCGTCACCATCGCCGCGGCGATCGTCGTCAATCCGGCGAGTCTGCCGGGCGGCACGGTTGGATCGGCGTACAGCCGAACGGTCAGCGCGACCGGCGGCACCGGAGCCAAGACCTTTTCGATCAGCGCCGGAGCGTTGCCCGCGGGCCTGTTGCTCAATGCTGCCACGCGGCGTGATTTCCGGAACGCCGACCAGCGCCGGACCGAACAGCTTCACGGTCCGGGCCACCGACAGCATCGGCGCCATTGGCACGCGTGCGTACAGCGTCACGATCAATCCGGCGATCGTGCTGAACCCGGCCACACTGCCGAACGGAACGTCCGGCACGCCATACAGCCGAACTATCAGCGCCACCGGTGGAACCGGCACATTCACCTACAGCGTCAGCGCGGGCAGCCTGGGAGCAGGACTCGCGCTCAACGCCGCGACCGGAGTGATCTCCGGTACGCCGACCACGGTCGGTGCCCGCAGCTTCACGATCCGCGCCACCGATGGCAACGCCACCTTTGGCTCGCAGGCCTACAACATCACGATCAACGCAGCCGTCGTCGTGAACCCGGCCACGCTGGTCAACGGCACGGTCGGAACGCCCTATAGCGGGACGATCACGGCCACCGGTGGCTCGGGCTCCTACACCTACAGCGTCAGCGCTGGCACGCTGCCCGCCGGGCTGACGCTCAATGCAGCAAGCGGTGTCATCTCCGGTACGCCGAGCACGGCTGCGGCCAGCACGTTCACGATCCGCGCGACCGACACCCTGGGTGCGATCGGATCGCGTGCCTACACCGTCACCATCGCCGCCGCGATCGTCGTCAATCCGGCGAGTCTGCCGGGCGGCACGGTTGGATCGGCGTACAGCCGAACGGTCAGCGCGACCGGTGGCACCGGAGCCAAGACCTTTTCGATCAGCGCCGGAGCGTTGCCCGCGGGCCTGTTGCTCAATGCTGCCAGCGGCGTGATTTCCGGAACGCCGACCAGCGCCGGACCGAACAGCTTCACGGTCCGGGCCACCGACAGCATCGGCGCCATTGGCACGCGTGCGTACAGCGTCACGATCAATCCGGCGATCGTGCTGAACCCGGCCACACTGCCGAACGGAACGTCCGGCACGCCATACAGCCGGACTATCAGCGCCACCGGTGGAACCGGCACATTCACCTACAGCGTCAGCGCGGGCAGCCTGGGAGCAGGACTCGCGCTCAACGCCGCGACCGGAGTGATCTCCGGTACGCCGACCACGGTCGGTGCCCGCAGCTTCACGATCCGCGCCACCGATGGCAACGCAACCTTTGGCTCGCAGGCCTACAACATCACGATCAACGCAGCCGTCGTCGTGAACCCGGCCACGCTGGTCAACGGCACGGTCGGAACGCCCTATAGCGGGACGATCACGGCCACCGGTGGCTCGGGCTCCTACACCTACAGCGTCAGCGCTGGCACGCTGCCCGCCGGGCTGACGCTCAATGCAGCAAGCGGTGTCATCTCCGGTACGCCGAGCACGGCTGCGGCCAGCACGTTCACGATCCGCGCGACCGACACCCTGGGTGCGATCGGATCGCGTGCCTACACCGTCACCATCGCCGCCGCGCCGATCGTCGTGAATCCATCCAGTCTGCCCGGTGGCGCTGTGAGCGCGGCCTACAGCCAGGTCGTCAGCGCCACGGGCGGCACCGGCAGCTATACGTTCAGCGTGAGCGCCGGCAGCCTGGGCACAGGTCTGACACTCAATGCGTCGACCGGCGTGATCTCGGGCACGCCAACGACCTCCGGAACGCGCAGCTTCACGGTCCGGGCCACCGACAGCATCGGCGCCATTGGCACGCGTGCGTACAGCGTCATCATCAATGCCGCGATCGTCGTGAATCCGGTCACGCTTCCCGGCGGCACAGCAGGCACGGGCTACAGCCAGACGATCACGGCGACGGGAGGCAGCGGCACGTACACCTACACGGTCAGCGCCGGATTACTTCCGGCGGGACTGACCCTCAACGCGTCGAGCGGCATGATCTCCGGCACGCCGACCACCGCGGCGACAAGCAGCTTCACAGTCCGCGCCACGGATGGCAACGGAGCGTCGGCGACGCGGGCGTATACGGTCATCATCGCTGCGGCGCCGATTGTCGTGAACCCGTCGAGTCTTCCGAACGGCACCGTCGGTATTGCGTACTCGCAGTCTGTGTCGGCCACTGGCGGCAGCGGCAGCTACACGTTCAGTGTCAGTGCGGGAGCGCTGCCTGCAGGACTTGCGCTGAATGCATCGAGTGGTGTCATCTCCGGTACACCGACCACGGCCGCCGCGAGCAGCTTCACGATTCGTGCCACCGATGGCGGAGGTGTCTTCGGTTCGCGTGCCTATACGGTCACCATCGCCGCGGCGCCGATCGTGGTGAATCCCGCGAGCCTGTCCATCGCTACGGTTGGCACGGCGTACAGCCAGACCATCAGCGCCACTGGCGGCACCGGCAGCTACACTTACAGCGTCAGTGTCGGGGTGTTGCCCGCGGGACTGACGCTCAATGCCGCGAGCGGAGTGATCTCCGGCACGCCGACCACGGCCGGCGCGAGCAGCTTCACGATCCGCGCCACCGACGGCAGCGGTGGCTTCGGGAGCCGCGCCTACAGCGTGACTACCACCGCAGCGATCACCGTCAATCCGGCCAGCCTGCCGGGAGGCACCGCCGGCACGGCGTATAGCCAGACGATCAGCGCCACCGGCGGCAACGGCAGCTACTCGTTCAGCGTGAGCGCCGGAACCCTTCCGGCCGGCCTCAGCCTGAACTCCGGCACCGGAGTGCTCAGCGGAATGCCAAGCAGTGCCGGCAGCAGCACTTTCACGGTCACGGCGACCGATGGCAACGGTGCCGCGGGATCACAGGCTTACAGTATCGTCATCAACGCTGCAATCGCTGTCAATCCACCGAGTCTGCCCAGCGGGATCGTCGGCCTGGCTTATGCGCAGTCGGTCACCGCCACGGGTGGCAATGGCAGCTACACATTCACCGTCAGCTCGGGGGCCTTGCCGCCTGGCCTCTCATTGAATTCTTCAACGGGCGCCATCACGGGCACGCCGAGCAGCGTGGCGAGCTACAACTTCACGATCACCGCGACAGATGGCAACGGCGCAACGGGTTCCAGGGCGTATAGCCTCGTCGTCAACGGCGCGATGACAGTCAACCCGGCGAGCCTGCCAGTCGGAACGGTGGGTGTGCCCTACAGCCAGGTGATAAGTGCTGCCGGTGGAACCGGGAGCTACACGTTCAGCATCACGGCGGGAGCCCTGCCCGCCGGACTTGCGCTCAATGCGGCAAGCGGCGTGCTGTCGGGAACGCCGAGCAGCGCCGCGACGAGCAATTTCACGGTCACGGCCACCGACGGGAACGGCGCTACCGGTGCGCGGGCCTACGCCGTCACCATCAACGCGGGCATCGCGGTCAATCCTTCTTCGCTGCCGACGGCAACGGTCGGGACGCCGTACAGCCAATCCGTCATAGCCACCGGCGGGACCGGTTCATACACGTTCAGCGTCAGCGCAGGGGTGCTCCCGCCGGGGCTCGCACTCAATCCAGCTACCGGTGCCATCACAGGCTCTCCGACAAACGCGGCGACAAGCAGCTTCACGATCACCGCAACGGACGGCAACGGCGCCTCGGGATCCAGGTCCTACATCTTTACGGTGAACGCCGCCATCGCAGTGAATCCCGTTTCATTGCCAGCGGGCACGGTCGGAACTGGCTACAACCAGACGCTCAGTGCGGTGGGCGGCAATGGCTCGTACACGTATGGCGTCAGCGCAGGAGCGCTGCCGTCCGGCCTTGCACTGAACTCGGCCACAGGCGTCATTGCGGGCACTCCGACAACGGTCGCGACGAGCACGTTCACGGTCACCGCCACCGATGGCAACGGATCCACCGGCTCGAGGGCGTATTCCCTCATGATCGCCGCCGGAATAGCTGTCAACCCCGCGACCCTGCCAAGCGCAGCCGTCGGCTCACCGTACTCGCAAAGCGTATCGGCGACGGGTGGAACCGGCACTTACACGTACAGCGTGAGCGCGGGAACCTTGCCGGCCGGGTTGTCGCTCAATGCATCGACAGGTTTGTTGTCAGGCACACCAAACACTTCCGGGTCGAGCAGCTTCACCATCACCGCCACCGATGGCAACGGTGCAAGCGGCTCGCGTGCGTTCACGTTCACCGTGAGCGCGGCGATGGCGATCAATCCGACGACGCTTCCGGCCGGCACGGTCGGGACGGCGTACTCGCAGAACGTCACCGCGTCGGGCGGGTCTGGCAGCTACACGTACAGTGTCAGTTCCGGGTCGCTGCCGGCGGGGCTCGTGCTCAACGCCTCGACGGGAGCGATCACTGGTGCGCCGAGCAGCCCTGCAGCGAACAACTTCACGATCACGGCGACCGACGGTGGAGGAGCCACAGTTGCGCGCGCCTTTGCGGTGACGATCAACAACGCCATCGCGATCAATCCGGCCAGCCTGTCCAACGGCACGTCGGGGGCGACCTACAGCCAGACGATCAGTGCGACCGGCGGCAGCGGCGCATACGCCTATGGCATCTCCAGCGGAAGTCTTCCGGCGGGACTGGCTCTCGACACATCTACCGGGGTGATCAGCGGCACGCCGACGAGCGCTGCAACGAGCACCTTCATGCTCACCGCAACCGATGGCCTTGGGGCCACCGGCTCGCGCGCCTACACCGTGGTCATCGCCCAAGCAGTGCTAACGCTCGAGTCCACGACGGTCGGCAACGGCACGGTGGGCAGCCCCTACAGCCAGGCGCTCATCGTAAGCGGCGGGGTTGCCCCGTACTCGTATGCGATCAGCAGCGGTCAACTGCCGAACGGAGTTGCACTCAACACATCGACGGGTGTCCTGACCGGTACGCCGACGGCCCCCGGTACCTACTCCTTCATAGTGCGCGTAGTCGATGCCAACGGCGCAACGGGATCGTTCGCGCAGTCGATCGTGGTCGAGCCGCGGCCCGACCCCACGCAGGATCCGACAGTTCGCGCGATGGCAGCCGCGCAGATCTCGGCCGCGAGCCGCTTCGGTACGGCGCAGATCGAGAACGTCGGGGCGCGGGTGAGAATGCTGCATCTTGGCCAGGACCCGTGTTCGATCCAGTTCGACGTCACGACCAACATCCGCTGGGAGCGTGCTCCAGGCGCGGCCGACGAGTCGAAATCAACAGAGCCTGTGCAGGCGGCGCCGAAGACGACGGAAGAGGAGCGCAAGGGCTGCGACCGGACGTTCGCGCTGTGGGTTGGAGGCAGTCTGGACTTCGGCTTCCTGCGCCCGAGCAGCGCGGCGGACCGCAGCGACTTCCGTACTGCGGGCCTGACGCTTGGCGCGGACACGCGCGTGATGAGCGGGCTGGTGCTTGGGGCGGCCCTTGGCTATGGCCGCGATTCGACCGATGTCGGCTCCGGCGGCAGCGATAGCCGCGCGCAGGGTGTCAATGCAACAGTCTACGGGTCGTATGAGCCGATCAAGTCCATGTACGTCGACTTCCTGTTGGGCTATGGCGACCTCTCGTTCGATTCGATGCGCTGGCAAAATTCAGCGCTGATGCTCGGCGGCCGCAGCGGATCGCAGACGTTCGGATCGCTCGGGCTCAGCGGCGTGCTTGACTTCGGTCCCCTCAAGCTTGCGCCGTATGGACGCCTTGACCGAGTCCGCAGCCGCCTCGACGGCTATGTGGAAAGCGGTCCGGCATTGACCGCATTGAGTTACGGCGAACTCAGTGCCTTCGAGGACGTCGTGGCGGCGGGGCTTTTCGTCAGCTACCGGATTCCGCTCGGACGCGCGACGCTGGAGCCAAGCCTGCGTCTCGAAGGGCGACGCGTGCGCAACTCCTCAGCCGACCAGATGCTCTCGTATGCCGACATGCCGATGACGCCGTATGTGATCTACGACGGCGGGTCGTCGGATACCCAGGCGCTTGGCGGACTCGGACTGCTGCTTCGCGTGGGCGACGAGCTTTCGATGGGAGTCGAATACAGCTACACCGGAAGCAGCGGCACTTATCGCAGCGAGACGCTGCGCGCCATCATCCGCGCTCCCTTCTAAGGAACACTCTTCCGGGCCGGTCACTCCCGTGGCGCGCAAGGGCCACTAACAGCTCAGCCCACGGGTCAGGCGCCGCCGAACGAGAGTGCGGCGTGGTAAACGACGAACGCGGCAAGGTAGGCGAGTCCGAAGAGATAGGCAGCCATCACCATCGGCCAGGTCCACCCGCCGGTCTCGCGGCGTACTGTCGCCAGCGTCGACAGGCATTGCGGCGCAAACACGTACCACGCGAGCAGCGACCAGGCCGGTCGCCAGAGCTCCAGTCGCGCGCGATCATCGGCGCGAGCGTCGCGGCGACGTCGTCGCCGGTCGCGGACAACGAATACACGGTGCCGAGCGCGCCGACCGCGACTTCGCGCGCCGCCAGCCCCGGCACCAGCGCGATGCGAGATCTGCCAGTTGAAGCCGATCGGGGCGAACAGCATGCTGCGAGCGCGTGCCGAGCATGCCCGGCAAAGCTGTACACGATCGCCGGGCCCGTCGGCGCCCGGCGGCGGCGCGGGATAGCTCGCGAGGAACCACAGCACGATCATCAGCGCCAGGATGATCGTGCCCACGCGCCGCACGAAGATCTTGACGCGCTCCCACAGGCCGATCGCGAGGTTGCGCAGCGCGGCCAGTGGTACTCGGGGCAGCTCCAGCATCAGCGGGCGGTACGCGCGACCGGCAGCCGCGAAGCGCTTCAGCACCCAGGCCACCGCCATCGCACCGAGACGATGCCGGCGACGTAGAGCGTGAACAGCACCAGACCCTGCAGGTTGAACGGCCCCACCGGCTCGCTGCGGAATGAACGCGCCGATCAGCAGCGCGTAGACCGGCAGCCGGGCCGAGCAGGTCATCAGCGGCGCGATCATGATCGTCGCCAGGCGGTCGCGCGGTTCGGGATGGTGCGGGTCGCCATGATGCCGGGGATGGCGCAGGCGAAGCTCGACAGCAGCGGAATGAATGCACGGCCCGACAGCCCGACGCTGCCCATCAGCCGGTCCAGCAGATAGGCCGCGCGCGGCAGATAGCCTGTGTCCTCGAGCACGAGGATGAACAAGAACAGGATCAGGATCTGCGGCAGGAACACCAGCACGCTGCCGGCGCCGGCGATGACGCCGTCCACCAGCAGGCTCCGGAGCCGGCCTTCCGGCAGCGCGCTGGTGACCACCGCGCCGCAAGCCAGGCCATCGCCGCCGTCGATCCAGTCCCATCGGCGCTTCGGCCCAGCTGAACACCGCCTGGAACATCAAGAACAGCACGCCGGCCAGCAGCAGCGGCCCCGCCACCGGATGCAGCACAACGCGATCGATGCGCGATCGCTCGACTCGTGCGGAATCGGTTCGTCGAGGTCAACGGCGCCTGGAGGATGGAGCGCACCTCGTCGTGGTCTGCTGGATCGCTGGAAGATGCCTCGGGTCAACCCGTGCTGGCGAGGCGTGGTGCCAGAGTGCGGCGTCGTCGAGCAGTCGCCTGAGGCCGGCATCGCCGGCACGAGTGACTGCGACGGTGCGCACGACCGGCACGTCCAGGGCCGCAGCCAACCGATCGGCATCGATCGTGATGCCACGACTTGCGGCCAGGTCGGTCATGTTGAGCGCGACGACGCATCGGAACTCCGAGGTCGACGGACCGCGAGCACCAGCCGCAGATTGCGGCGCAAGTTGGTCGCGTCGACGACGCAGACGACGAGATCGGGCCGGCGTTCGCCCGCGAGCCTGGCCGTTCAGGACGTCGCGGGTGATCGCTCGTCGGGCGAGCGGGCGTGCAGGCTGTAGGTGCCGGGCAGGTCGAGCACCCGGATTGCCTTGCCGCCCGGCGCGATGAATCGGCCTTCCTTGCGCTCGACCGTTACACCGGCGTAGTTGGCCACTTTCTGGCGGCTGCCGGTCAGAAGGTTGAACAGTGCCGTCTTGCCGCAATTGGGATTACCTACGAGGGCGAGCAGGCGCCCCGGTGGATGCAGATGGACGACTGCCGTACTCATGAAGCAGCGTCTGAAGGCCACGCGCGAACCCGCACGCAGGCGGCTTCTGCACGGCGCAGTGCGAACGTCGAATGCCCGACGCGTACCGCGAGCGGGTCGCCTGCTGGCTGGCCGCGCATAATGACCATGACTCGTTCGCCGGGCAGGAAGCCCAGTTCTTCCAGGCGTTGATTCCACCCGGCGCCGTCGTCGGGATAGACCACGTCGTGGATTACGAAGTGGGTCGCAAGTGGAATCCCGTCTAGCCGGTGGGTCGCGGATATCTCGTCGATCGTGGCGGGGACAGACCGAGCCAGACTTTCATGTTCGTCGGGGAGGGCACGGGCCATGGCGCTTGTGGGTTTGGGTTCGTTCATCTGCGCCGAAGAATTCCTTGGGACGCACTGAGCCCACTCGCACTGCATGGGTTCTCACGCCGCCTCATCCCAAATCTTGGCGAGAGGTAAAGTACCACAAATGAGAATGAGTCTCATCTGCGTTTGATCAAACGCGACCTTCCCGCGGAGTCAAATGTTGCAGGACCACGACGCCATAACATCAAGGGAAGTCCAAACGAAAAGGGGCGCCGGCGGCGCCCCTTTTGCGTGGCCGCACGGCCGCGCTACTGGACCTTCGCGGACTTCGTGAGGCTCTGCACGTAGGCCTGGACCTTTTGCTGCTGGAGCGATTCGCGAATCTGGGGCGCGACCTGTTCGAGCGGCGGGAACTGTGTCTCGCGGACGTCCTCCAGCTTGATCACATGCCAGCCGAACTGCGTCTGGACCGGCACTTCCGTCGTTTCGCCCTTCTTCAATTTCAGAAGAGCCTCGGAGAAGGGCTGCACGTAGGCGTCGGGCGCGGCCCAGTCGAGATCGCCGCCCTTGGCCGCCGAGCCCGGATCCTTGGACTTCTTGGCCAGTTCCTCGAAGGCGGTTCCCTTCTTCAACTGCTCGATGATGACGACGGCCTCGTCCTGCTTCTCGACCAGGATGTGGCGCGCGCGATATTCCTTGCTGCCGACGGACGCCTTCTGCTTGTCGTACTCGGCCTTGATCTGTGCATCGGTGATCGGGTTCTTCTCCATTTCGTCGCGCAGCAGCGCCTGGATCAGCGTGTTCTGCCGCTGGATATCGAGCATGAACTTGACATCCGGCTTGTCGGGGATGCCGCGCTTGCTTGCCTCCTGCAACAGGATCTCGTTCTGGATCAGGCGTTCCTTGACCATCTTGCGCATCTCGGGCGTGTCCTTTTGCCCCTGCTTGACCAGTTCCTTGACCCATGCGTCCTCGCGGGTCTTCGGAATCGGCTTGTTGTTGACGACGGCGACGTTCTGGGCGAAGGCGATTCCGCTAGCCAATATCAGGGCCGCGAACAGGGCGGTGCGTTGCATGTGCATCAATGTCCGGATGATTGGGGAGAAGGCGGCGCCGAATCGGGGCGAAGCTCGTCGGGCGCCAGCAGCGTCATCGCGAGCGCATGAATCTCGCGGTGCATCAAGTCTGCCAATGCATCATACACGAGGCGATGCCGCGCCAGTCTCGGCTGACCCGCAAACGCGGCACTCACGAGGGTCATCCGGTAGTGGCCGCCGCCGCTCGCCGCACCGGGGTGACCGGCGTGCAGTGCACTCTCGTCCACGATCGAAATCTCGAGCGGGGCGAGGGTACGCAGGCGATCCTGCATGCGTTCGACCGTTCCTTCAGGCATCGGGCGCCTCTTTCATGTGGCGTGCCAAATAGACGCCGATCCCGAGGGTGAAGACGAGGGTCAGCCCGAACAGGCCGAACAGCTTGAAGTTGACCCAGGTGTCAGTCGGCACCGAGTACGCCACCGCAAGATTGACGACTCCCATCGCCACGAAGAAAGCGATCCAGGCCCACAGCAGACGAGCCCACACGGGGCCGGGCACATCGAGCTGCGCTCCAAGCAGACTCTTCAGCAAGTTGCGCTTCCAGACCAGGTGGCCGACGAGCAGGGAGCCGCCGAACAGCCAGTAAAGGATGCTGGGTTTCCATTTGATGAACGTCTCGTCATGGAACCATATCGTGGCGCCACCGAATACAACGATGACCGCAAGGCTGACCCAGAGCATCGCGTCGACGCGCTTGCCGCGCGCCAGCAGCCAACCGACCTGCAGCAGCGACGCGACGATCGCAACCGCGGTCGCCAGCAGGATGGGCGCCTGGTCGGCAGGCACGGTTCCGTCGCCGACCATCCAGCCGAGCGCCGCGCCGGCGAGCGCGATCGATTGCTGTGGGAATGCGCCCGCGACCTTGTAGGTCACGAAGAACAGGATGACCGGCAGCAGGTCGAACAGCAGTTTCATTCAGGGACTTTCGATGCGTCAGCCGGCTCGAACTTCAGCGCGGCCGAATTGATGCAATAACGCAGCCCGGTCGGTGGCGGTCCATCGGGGAATACGTGACCGAGATGCGAATCACACACGTTGCAGAGGATTTCGGTGCGGCTCATGCCGTGGCTGGTGTCGCGTTCTTCCCGCACGTTCGCCGGGTCGAGCGCCTTGAAGTAACTCGGCCAGCCGCAGCCCGAGTCGAACTTCGTATCCGATGCGAACAACGCCGTGCCATATGCCACGCAGCGGTAGATGCCATGCTCGTGATGATCCCAGTAGCGGCCGGAGAAGGCGCGTTCGGTCGCCTTCTCGCGCGTCACCGCGTACTCCATCGGCGCGAGCTGCGCACGCCATTCGGCGTCGGACTTGCGAACCTTGTCCATGGGAAATCCCTACGAAGAACAGGAAAGGTGGAGCGATTGGGCCCAGTCGGGCGGTTCGGCTGCGTAGGCCTCATGTTCCGGCTGTTCGTCATACGGACGTTCAAGAATGTCGAGGAGTCGCGCGCACTTCGCCGAAGTCGCGCGGACCGTCGTCGCCACGCGCCTTGCGGATCGCAACTTCGGCGAGGTGGTTGCGCAGCACGTACTTGGGATTGACCCGGTTCATGCGTGACGCGCGCTCGGCATCGTTGCTGCCTTCGGCCGCGAGGCGCAGGCGGTATTGCGCTGCCCAGGCATCGAAACTGGCTCGGTCGATGACCAGGTCGCGCACCGGTGCGTCGTCAGCCGGGTCGGACGATTCTGTGCGCAGCATTGCCAGTCGGCGCCAGAACCGAGTCCAGTCGGTACGGTTGGCATTCAGCAGTTCGATCGCGCCGCTGATGAGTTTCGCGTCTTCAGGACGCTCCGTGACGAGCCCGAGCTTGCCACGAAACACCTCGTCGATCGCCAGCTCGTACTCACTGAGGTAAACATCGATCGCGGCCTTGGTTGAATCGAGGTCTTCGGTCAGCGGCACCAGCGCCTGTCCCAGCGCATACAGGTTCCAGTGGCCGATTTGTGGCTGCATGGCGTATGCGTAGCGGCCGTGCTCGTCGCTGTGGTTGCAGACGTGGTTGGCATCGAAGGCGTCGATGAAGCCGTACGGCCCGTAGTCGATCGTCAGGCCAAGGATCGACATGTTGTCGGTGTTGAGCACACCGTGGCAGAAACCGACGCCCTGCCATTGCGCAACCAGACGAGCGGTGCGGCGCGACACTCGTTCCAGCAGCGCAAGGTAGGGTTGCGCGGAGTCGCGTGCCTCGGGATAGAAGTGATCAATGATGTAGTCGGCCAGCTGACGCAGTGCGTCGTGCTGCTCGGTCCAGTAAAAATATTCGAAGCTGCCGAATCGCACGAAACTTGGCGCCAGCCGCGTGACCACCGCCGCGGTCTCGACCATTTCGCGGATGACCGGGAAGTCCGATCCCGTGACCGCAAGAGCGCGCGTGGTCGGAATGCCGAGCCCATGCATTGCTTCGGACGCCAGGAACTCGCGGAGCGACGAACGCAATACAGCGCGCCCATCGCCCATGCGGGAGTAGGGCGTTTTGCCGGCCCCCTTGATCTGGATCTCCCAGCGCCCGCCGGAAGGTCCGACGACTTCGCCGAGCAGCAGTGCGCGGCCATCGCCGAGGCGCGGAACGTAGACGCCGAACTGATGTCCGGAGTAGACCGCGGCCAACGGGTCGGCGCCAGCCAAAGGCACGTTTCCGCTGAGCGCTGCCACGAAACCCGGCTCGGCGAATGCGCCTGGCGCAAGCCCCAGAACTCTGGCCGCCGCATCGGACTTCGCGACGAGGTAGGGCTCCGGCAACGGTGTGGGCCCCAGCTTTGTGTAGAACGCCGCGGGCAGCTTTGCGAACGAGTTGTTGAAGCTCAGCCCAGCGTCGAATGGCTGGACGGTGGCCAGGCGGGGCGACGGTGCGGGAGCGAGTACGGGGGTATCCAAGCGAAGTCTCCAGCGTGCGATTCTACGGCGGCGCTCCTTGCCGGTTCTGGTGCCAGCGTGGCTTGACGAGGCGCAGGCAAGCCCCGAGCATGTGGGGCCGAGCGGGAGACTATCCAGCGCCCGACGACGAACCCCCAGGAGAGATCAATGTTGCAAGGCCTGATGATGCGGATGCCGCTACTGATCTCGTCGCTGATCAAGCATGCGGATCGCCATCACGGGGACGTGGAGATCGTCTCGAGGCGCGTCGAAGGTGACATTCACCGCACTACGTACCGCGAGTTGCATCGCCGTTCACGGCAGGTGGCCAATGCTCTCGAAGGGCTCGGGGTTCGCAGCAGCGACCGGGTGGCCACGCTGGCCTGGAACGGGTATCGGCACATGGAGCTGTACTTCGCGGTGTCCGGCTCCGGCAGCGTTCTGCACACGATCAATCCGCGTTTGCACCCGGAACAGGTCGCCTGGATCGTCAACCATGCCGAGGACAAGGCGCTCTTTTTCGACCTGACGTTCCTGCCGCTGATCGAGGCAGTGGCCCCGCACTGCCGTGCCGTCCAGCATTGGGTAGCGATGACCGACCACGCGCACATGCCGAGTGCGTCCAAGGTCGAGAACCTGCTTTGCTACGAAGACATCCTCGGCAGCCACTCCGACCGCTACGAGTGGCCGGAGTTCGACGAGAACACCGCTTCGTCGGTCTGCTACACGTCGGGCACGACTGGCCACCCCAAGGGCGCGCTCTACAGCCACCGCTCCACGCTGCTGCACACGATGGCGGCGGCGCTGCCCGATGCACTCAACATTTCTGCGCGCGACGCCATCTTGCCAGTGGTTCCGATGTTCCATGTGAACGCCTGGGGCCTGCCGTACGTCGGGCCCATGGTCGGCGCGAAGATCGTGTTCCCGGGCCCGCACCTCGACGGCAAGTCGCTGTACGAACTGTTCGAGACCGAGAAGGTCACCTGCTCGGCCGGCGTACCGACGGTGTGGCAGGGTCTGCTTTCCTACACCGAAGCCAACGGACTGCGCTTTTCGACGATGAACCGGACGGTCATCGGAGGTTCTGCCTGTCCGCCGGCGATGATCAAGCTTTTTCAGGAGAAATATGGAGTTCACGTGCTGCACGCGTGGGGCATGACCGAGATGAGCCCGCTCGGTACATCCTGCACTTTCAAGCAGAAGCACGAGTCGATGTCAGCGGACGAACGGCTGAAGGTGCAGTACAAGCAGGGTCGCGTGCTGTTCGGTGTGGACATGAGGATCGTCGGCGACGACGGTGGCGATCTGCCCTGGGATGGCACTTCGTTTGGTGACCTGCTCGTGCGCGGTCCATGGGTCGTGCGCGAGTATTACAAGTCCGACAGCGGCAGTCCGTTGAGAACGGACGAGGCCGGTGCGACATGGTTTCCGACCGGAGACGTCGCGACGATTGACGCCGACGGATTCATGCAGATCACCGATCGCAGCAAGGACGTCATCAAGTCCGGCGGCGAGTGGATCAGCTCGATCGACATCGAGAACGTCGCGATGTCGCATCCTGCGGTGGCCATGGCGGCGTGCATCGGAGTCCCGCATCCCAAGTGGGATGAGCGTCCGCTGCTAGTCGTCGTGAAGAAGTCCAACGCGAACGTGACGCGTGACGAGATGCTGGCGCACTTCGAAGGGCGTGTCGCCAAATGGCAGGTCCCCGATGATGTGGCCTTTGTCGATGCCATTCCCCTGGGAGCCACCGGCAAGATGCTGAAGACCAAGTTACGCGAGCAGTTCGTCGGGCACAAATTGCCGACGGCCTGAGGGCGCCATTGAGTCTCATGCCAGCGGCTTTGCGGCGGTGCTCGCGGCCGGCTAACCTCGCCGCCGGAGCGTGGGAACCGCGCGCCTCACCGGGAGACTGCCTTTGAACTTCCAACTCGCTTTCGGACGCCTCGCCGTGGCGGCGCTGTCTTTACTGACGGCATCGGCGTTCGCACAGACGAAGGACGCTCCCGCGGCCAAGGCGGCGGTCGTTGCTACGCCGGCACCGGCATCGCCCCAGACGGTGCAGATCGCGTTCGTCGACCCTCTGTCCGGTCCGTTTGCGGGTATCGGCTCGAACCTGCTGAAGCACTTCCAGCTGATGGCCGATATCGTGAACGCGCAGCAACTCGCCGGTCCGGGGATCCGCTTTGAGATCGTTGCCTTCGACAACAAGGCCTCGCCGCAGGAGAGCCTGACAGTGCTGCGGCAGGTCGTCGATCGCGGCATACGTTATGTTGCCCAGGGCAATGGGTCGGGTGTGGCGCTGGCGCTCGTCGATGCCATCGAGAAGCAGAACGAACGCAACCCTGCGCAGTCGATCCTCTTCCTCAATTACGCCGCCGTCGATCCGGACCTGACCAACAGCAAGTGCAGCTTCTGGCACTTCCGTTTCGATGCCAACACGGACATGAAGATGGAGGCACTGACCACCTACATCCAGGGACGGCCGGAGGTGAAGAACGTCTACCTGATCAATCAGAACTACTCGCACGGCCAGCAGGTCTCGCGCGTGGCCAAGGAGATGCTGGCAAGGAAGCGGCCTGACATCAAGATCGTCGGCGACGACCTCCACCCGCTCGGACAGGTCCGCGACTTCTCCCCCTATATCGCCAAGATGCGTGGTGCCAATGCCGACACGATCATCACAGGCAACTGGGGTCCGGACCTCGCGCTGTTGGTGCGCGCCGCCCGCGACGCCGGGCTGAAGGCGCAGTTCTACACGTATTACGCCGGGACCTCGAGCACACCGACGGCGATGGGCGCCGCGGGCGAAGGTCGCGTGCGCATGGTGTCCTACTGGCACCCCAACATAGCGCCGGGATATCCGTACGAACAGATCTACCTCGACTTCAAGAAGCGCTTCAACGAAGAATGGTTCACGGTGGCGAGCTACACCTCGCTTGTCGTGCTTGCCGAAGGCATCAAGCGCGCCGGCTCGACCGATCCGCTGCGCGTGGCCTATGCGATGGAAGGGGTGAAGCTCACTGTGCCGCACGGCGAGATCGAGATGCGGGCGACCGATCACCAGTTGCTGCAGCCGTTGTGGATCTCCTCGTGGACCAAAGTGGGCGGAGCCAACAAGCACGACATCGAAAAGACGGGCTACACGTGGAAGACGGAAACCGCGTATCCCACCTACGTCGCGTCGCAGCCGACGAGCTGCCAGATGAAGCGACCTCCGCGGCCGCAGTAAGCTCCGCCCAGAACCCGCTCGCCGGCCCGTTGATCCGGGCCGGTTCGCTTTGAAAGATCCCCGCTTGCTTGAAGCCGCCCTGAGCCAGACGCTGTACGGCCTGAGTTACGGCCTGTTGCTGTTCATGCTGGCATCCGGGCTGACGCTCATCTTTTCGATGATGGGCGTGCTGAATTTTGCCCACGCGAGCTTTTACATGCTCGGTGCGTACTTCGGCTACCAGACCAGTGTGTGGCTCGGATTCTGGCCGGCCCTGCTGGTGTCACCCTTGTCGTTGTTCATCATCGGCATGGCGGTCGAGCGCTGGGGGCTGCGTCGCGTCCACCAGTGGGGTCACGTCCCGGAACTCCTTTTCACGTTCGGCCTGTCGTACATCGTCGTCGAACTGGTTCAGGTCATCTGGGGTCGCGCCGCCGTGGCATATCGGGTGCCAGAGGAACTCGACGGCCCGGTCGCATGGTTGCAGGGCATGGGCATCGTCTTCCCGCAGTACCGAATGTTCATGATGGCAGTCGCGGTCGGGATGCTGGCAGTGCTGTGGCTGGGACTCACACGTACGCGTGTCGGGCTCGTGATCCAGGCGGCACTGACGCACCCGCAGCAGGTCGAGGCGCTCGGCCACAACGTGCCGCGCGTGTTCATGCTGGTCTTTGGCGCCGGCGCCGCGCTGGCAGGGCTCGCCGGGGTGGTCGGCGGCAATGCGTTCGTCACCGAACCGGCGATGGCCGGGACGGTGGGTGCGATCGTGTTCGTCGTCATTGTCGTGGGAGGGCTGGGCTCGCTGGCCGGCGCATTTATCGCGTCTTTGCTGATCGGCCTGCTCGAGAGCTTCGGCAAGGTCTCGGACCTGAACGGCGCCACGGTGCTGGGGTGGTTCGGCGTGTTGGTGGGACCGGATAGCGTGATGCATCCGGTGTTGTTGCTTTCGCTGTCGCAAGCCGCCCCGGTACTGCCTTATCTCGTGCTGGTGGTGGTGCTGATCGTGCGGCCTAAGGGGCTGCTCGGCACGCGCGAAGGCTAGGCGATGCACGTGCCGCGACAGATCTGCTTTCGGCCGCTGAACGTGGGTCGTTGGCTTGTGTGGTCCCTCACGGCATTCCTGTTCGCGTTGCTGCCGGTGGCTTTCGACAAGGGCTTCGCGCTGACGCTGATGTCACAGATGGGCATCATGATCATCTTCGCGCTGAGCTACAACATGCTGCTGGGCCAGTGCGGGATGCTGAGCTTCGGGCACGCCGTGTACTCCGGGCTGGGCGCGTTCTTTGCCATCCATGCCATGCGCGCGATTGCGGGCGGCACACTTTCGTGGCCGGTCTCGCTGCTGCCGCTGATCGCCGGCGCCGGGGCGGCACTGTGCGGAGTGGTGCTTGGCTTCCTGACGACGCGTCGCGCCGGTACTCCATTCGCGATGATCACGCTCGGTATCGGCGAGATGGTGTTCGCCGCGGCGCTGATGTTTCCTGAGATATTCGGCGGGGAGGGCGGCATCACCGGGGATCGCACTGTCGGCCCGCCATTGGCAGGCTTCGCGTCGCTCACGTTGGGTCCGCAGATTCAGGTCTATGCGCTGATCGCCGCGTGGTGCCTTGTCTGCATGGGGGCGATGTACGCGTTGACTGCGACCCCGTTGGGCCGCATCGCCAGCGCCGTGCGCGACAACCCCGAGCGCGCCGAGTTCGTCGGCTATGACGCGCAACGCGTGCGATGGCTGATGCTGATCCTGTCGAGCTTCTTTGCCGGCATCGCCGGCGGCCTCAGTGCGATCAACTTCGAGATCGTCGTGACGGCGGAGAACGTCAGCGCCGTCCGCTCGGGCGGAGTGCTGCTGGCCGCCTTCATCGGCGGCACGGCGTTCTTCTTCGGTCCGATTCTCGGCGCGGTCGTGTTCACCTTCTTTGCCGTCGCGCTGTCCGAGTACACAAAGGCATGGCAGCTCTACCTCGGAGTCTTCTTCGTGCTCCTGGTGCTGTTCGCGCCGGGTGGCCTGTCGAGCCTGTTGCTGACGAACCTGCGGGTGATGCGGTTCCGAAAATTCACCAGGCTGCGCGACCCGTACCTGGGCGTTGTTCTGACTGCGCTCTGCATGGCACTCGGCACCGTGATGCTGATCGAACTGACCTACCACGTCACGCTCAACGTCGGCCAGGGCCCGGTGGCACAGTTGTTCGGTTTCCCGCTGAACACAACGGCGGCTGGCCCCTGGGCGTTTGCAACCTGCGTGATGCTTGGGAGCTGTATCGCGTTCGCTTACTACCGACGCGGCTTCATGCAGTCATGGAATGCGATCCAGCACGAAATTTCAGACGCCGTCCGGGACACTCCGGCATGACGCCCGCGCTCGAACTGCAGGGAGTGCGCAAGAGCTTCGGCCGGTCCGAGATCATCCGCGGCGTGGATCTCGCGATCGCAGCCGGCGAGCGCCACGCGATCATCGGCCCGAACGGCGCTGGCAAGTCGACACTGTTCAATCTCGTCAGCGGTCGCTTCGGTGTCTCGGCCGGTGACATCCGGCTGCATGGAACCTCGATCACGAACCGCAAGCCGTACGAAATCAGTCGCCGCGGCCTGTCGCGAAGCTTCCAGATCACGAACATCTTTCACCGCCTCTCGGTGTTCGAGAATCTTCGCTGCGCGGTGCTGTGGTCGCTCGGCCACCGTTATGCCTTCTGGAAGAACCTCAATCGGCTGCAGGATGCCGAAGCGCGGGCAAACGAGGTCCTGCATCGCGTAGGACTGCATCGGCGGCGCGACACGCTTGGCGGGTTGCTGACCTACGCCGAACAACGCGCGCTCGAGATCGGCATCACGATCGCGGGCGGTGCGAGCGTGATCCTGCTCGATGAACCGACAGCCGGCATGAGCCGGGCCGAAAGCCGCCATGCGGTCGATCTGATCCGTGAAGTGACGCAGGGCAAGACGCTGGTGATGGTCGAACATGACATGGGGGTCGTCTTCGGGCTTGCCGGTCGCATCACGGTGATGGCATACGGCCAGGTCATCGCCACGGGGACGCCCGCCGAGATCCGCGCCGATCCGGCAGTGCGCGAGGCCTACCTGGGCCAGCAGGCGGAAGTCGCATGAGCGCAGCGCCCGGCCGTCCCGAGCAAGCTCGCACCGCAGCGAGGAGCGTGGAGGTTCCCGCCGGCGGACCGCTGCTACACGTCGAAAACCTGCAGGCCTACTACGGCAAGAGTCACGTGCTGCACGGGGTCGACCTCTCGGTCGGACGCGGCGAGATCGTAAGCCTGCTCGGGCGCAACGGCGTCGGGCGCTCGACCACGGCGAAAGCGATCATGGGCCTGGTCGAAACCAGCGGGACGATCGAATTCAATTCACGCGACCTGGCACGGCTCGCAACCTACGAGATCGCGCGGCTCGGTATCGGTTATGTCCCCGAGAGCCGAGATATCTTCCCGACGCTCACCGTAGAAGAGAACCTGAAGCTCGGCGTCCAGCGCGGCCGCCGGAGCACATGGAGCTATGCCGACGTCTGGCGCCTGTTTCCCCGATTGCAGGAGCGGGCGCGCACGCCCGCCGGCGTGCTCTCGGGAGGTGAGCAGCAGATGCTGACGCTCGCGCGTACCATGATGGGTGAACCGGAACTCGTCATCATCGACGAACCGACTGAAGGTCTGGCGCCGATGGTCGTTGAGCTGGTGGGCCGGTTCCTTCTTGAATTGCGTGACCGCGGCCTTTCCATCCTCCTGATCGAGCAGAAGCTGACGATCGCCATGCAGATCTCGCAGCGCGTGTATGTCATGGGCCACGGGCACATGGTGTTCCGGGGCACCCCTGACGAGCTGAGGTCCAACACGGTTGTCCGCCAGGAGTGGCTCGAGGTCTAAGCCGCGCTCTCATTCCAACGGAGTCTTTTCAATGACCACGCACTACGAGCGTCGCGGCCAGGTTGCCGTGCTGCAGATCGACAACCCGCCCGTCAACGGACTCGGGCACGCCACGCGCAAGGCGCTGCTCGATGGGCTCGAGCGGGCGCTGGACGACGCAGCCGTGAAAGTGGTCGTCATCACCGGTACCGACAAGGTGTTCTCCGGCGGCGCGGACATCCGCGAATTCAACACGCCGGCTGCGCTGGCAGAACCAAACCTGCTGCAGGTCATCGACGCCGTGGAGCGTTCGCCGAAGCCGGTCGTTGCCGCGATCAACGGCGCCTGCATGGGCGGCGGCCTCGAGCTGGCGCTTGGCTGCAACTACCGGGTCGCGACGCCCGACGCCTCGCTGGGGCTGCCCGAAGTGAAGATCGGATTGTTGCCCGGCGCCGGCGGCACGCAGCGGCTGCCACGGGCGGTTGGCGCCGAGCTCGGCCTGCGCATGATTGTCGGCGGTGACCCGATCCCTGCGCAGACCGCGCTGAAGGCCGGCCTCATCGCGCGCGTCGTCGACCGTACCTCGTTCGACGGCGTGTTGCAGTTCGCTGCCGAAGCTGCGACCCGCAAGACGCACCCGAAACTGCGCGACGTGCACGTCGATCTGCCCGCCGACACGACGGCCGATGCCTTCTTCCACGCTGCGCGCGCAGAAGTCGCCGCGCGCGTGCGCGGACTGCCGGCGCCACTGAAGTGCGTCGACGCGGTCGAGGCGGCTGTCGAGCTGCCGTTCGAAGAAGGCCTTGCACGCGAGCGCAGCTTCTTCATCGAACTCGTGCAGTCCAAGGAGTCCAAGGCGCTGCGGCACGCCTTCTTCGCCGAGCGGACCGCCGGCAAGATTCCGGACGTTGCCGATGACACGCCAACGCGGCCAATCCGGTCGGCAGCCGTGCTCGGGTTCGGCACGATGGGCGGCGGCATCGCGATGAGCTTCGCGAATGCCGGCATTCCGGTCACGGTGTACGAGAAGGATCAGAGCGCGCTCGATCGCGGCCTCGCGATGTGCCGCCGCAACTGGGAAGCGACCGCGAAAAAGGGGCGACTTACTGCGGAACAGGTAGAGGAGCGCGTCGCGCTGCTGCATCCCACGCTCGACTTCAATGCGCTCGGCAGCGCCGACATCGTGATCGAGGCGGTTTATGAGGACATGGTCGTCAAGCAGGACATCTTTGCCCGCCTCGACGCCGTAATGAAGCGCGGCGCGATCCTCGCGACGAACACTTCGACGCTCGACGTCGACCAGATCGCGGCGGCAACCGCGCGGCCGCAGGACGTCATCGGCACGCACTTCTTCAGCCCGGCCAACGTCATGCGCCTGCTGGAGATCGTGCGCGGCAGGAAGACGGCGAAAGACGTGCTTACGACCGTCATGCAACTCGCCAAACGGCTGAAGAAGGTGGGCGTCGTTTCCGGCGTATGCGACGGCTTCATCGGCAACCGCATGCTGGAGCAATACGTCCGGCAATCGCTATTCCTGGTCGACGAGGGCGCCTCGCCGCAGCAGATCGACGCCGCGCTGACGAAGTTCGGTATGGCTATGGGACCCTTCACGATGTACGACATGGCCGGCATGGACATCGGCTACGCAATTCGCCAGCGGCGCTATGTCGAGAAGCCGCACATCACCTACAGCCGGCTCGCCGATCGGGTGGTCGAACAAGGCCGGCTCGGCCAGAAGACCGGCAAGGGCTGGTACCGCTACGAAGCCGGCAACCGCACTCCGATGCCGGACCCCGAGGTCGACACGATGATCGAGGCCTATCGCATGGAGATCGGCCTGCGGCCGCGCCGGATCGACGATGAGGAGATCGTGCAACGTTGTGTCTACGCACTGGTCAACGAAGGCGCGCGCATTCTCGACGAAGGCATCGCGCTGCGGGCGAGCGACATCGACGTGGTGTACCTGAACGGATATGGGTTTCCGGTCGCAACCGGCGGACCGATGTTCCACGCGCAGCAGGTTGGACTCCAGAACGTGGTGGCCACGATGAAACGCTTCGTCACCAATCCCCACGCGGATCCTTCGTTCTGGGAGCCGGCCCCGCTGCTGGCTGCGGCGGCACAGTCGGGCCGCTGGCCGAAGTAGGGGCGCGATGGAACGAATCCTCAGCCGTCGCGACCTCACGTTCCAGCTTTACGAGTGGCTCGACGTCGAGGCTCTCACACGGCGTGCGCGGTACTCCGAACACTCGCGCGAAACGTTCGATGCCGCGCTGGATACGGCGGAACGGATCGCCACGGATCTGTTCGCACCACACGCACGCAAGGGCGATCTCAACGAGCCGCAGTTCGACGGTGAGCGGGTCACGCTGATCCCTGAAATCCGGCAGGCGCTCGATGCCTTCGTCGCGGCTGGCCTGATGGCCGCGGAACACGACGAGTCGTTCGGTGGAATGCAGTTGCCGATCACGGTGGCAAAGGCGGCATTCGCATACTTCAAGGGCGCGAACGTAGCGACCAGCGGCTACGCGATGCTCACGGTCGGCAACGCCAACCTGCTGCTCGCGCACGGGTCGCCGGCGCAGGTCGACGCCTTCGTGCGCCCCGCGCTCGCCGGGCGTTTCTACGGCACCATGTGCCTGTCGGAGCCGCAGGCGGGTTCATCGCTGTCAGATATCACGACGCGGGCCGAGTACGAGCGTGAGGCGCCGCTTGGGCCCCAGTACCGTCTCACGGGCAACAAAATGTGGATCTCGGCCGGTGAGCACGAGTTGTCCGAAAACATCGTTCATCTGGTGCTGGCGAAGGTTCCCGGGCCCGATGGCCGGTTCGCCCCCGGGACGCGCAGCATTTCCCTCTTCGTCGTGCCGAAATCTCTGGTGTCCGTCGTCGGCGCAGGCACCGGTTCGCGCGTCTCGCTGGGCGAGCGCAATGACGTCGTGCTCGCCGGCCTCAATCACAAGATGGGCTATCGCGGCACTTCCAACTGCCTGCTCAATTTCGGCGAGGGGAAGTTCCGGCCAGAAGGAAGGGCAGGTGCCATCGGGTATCTGGTCGGAGAGCCCGGCCGCGGTCTCGCGGCGATGTTCCACATGATGAACGAGGCGCGCATCGGTGTCGGCCTCGGTGCGACGATGCTCGGCTACACCGGCTATCTGCACGCGCTCGAGTACGCGCGCGGACGGCCGCAAGGGCGGCCCGTCGGGCCGGCTGGCAAAGATCCCGCGCAACCGCAGATACCGATCATCCAGCACGCCGACGTCAAGCGCATGCTGCTGGCGCAGAAGGCGTATGCGGAAGGCGCGCTGGCGCTCAATCTCTATTGCGCCAGGCTGATTGACGAGGAACGGACGGCCGAGACCGCCGAAGTCCGGGAAGAGGCCAGGCTGCTGCTCGAGATCCTGACGCCGATCGCTAAGAGCTGGCCGTCGCAGTGGTGTCTCGAGGGCAACGCGCTCGCGATCCAGGTGCACGGGGGATACGGCTATGCGCGCGACTACATGGTCGAACAGTTTTATCGCGACAACCGGCTGAACTCGATTCACGAAGGAACGCACGGCATCCAGGCGCTGGACCTGCTGGGCCGCAAGGTCGTCATGCAGGATGGAGCGGCGTTCAAGTTGCTCGGCGTCAGGATGGACGACACGATCGGCCGGGCCACGCAGGCACGGCATCCCGACACACAACGCTGGGCCGCGATGCTGGCCGACCGCGTGCGCCGTGTCGCGATCGTCACGCAGCGTGCCTGGGCCGCCGGCGATCCTGTACGTACGCTCGCCAACGCCACCCCGTACCTGGAAGCCTTCGGCCATGTGGTGCTGGCGTGGATCTGGCTCGAGCAGTCGCTCGCGGCCTCGCGGAACTATCTGCACGACGGCAGCGACTTCTATCACGGCAAGTGGCAGGCCTGCCGCTATTTCTATCTATACGAATTGCCGAAAGTTGATGCCATGCTGGAACTCGTCGAGTCGCTCGACTCGACGACGCTCGGCATGCAGGACTCCTGGTACTGAGGAAAAAATGCTCAGGCACATCGTCATGTGGAAGCTGAAGGAACACGCCGAAGGCGCTGACCGCGCCGTCAACGCGCGCCGCCTGAAGGAAATGCTGGATACCTGCGCCGCGCTGCCGGGCGTGATCAAGTTCGAGGTCGCCCTGGCGCAGCCGGGGCTGGAGGCGACCTACGACGTGGTGCTGTACTCCGTATTCCGCGACAAGGCCGCGCTCGACTCCTATCAGAACCACCCGCAGCATCTCGCGATCAGGCCGTTCATGGCGGCGGTGCGGCTGGAGCGGCAATGCATGGACTACGAGGTCTGAAGTCATGGCGCTGAAACAACGGCTGGACCTCACAGGCCGCACCGCGCTGATCACCGGCGGCTCCCGCGGGCTGGGGCTGCAGATCGCGCAGGGATATGGCGAGATGGGTGCTCGCGTGCTGCTGTCGGCGCGCAAGGCGGACGAACTCGAGACCGCGTGCGCTCAGTTGCATGCACTTGGCGTGGACGCGAGCTGGCTTGCCGCCGACGGCGCGGTGGATGCCGACATCGCGCGCCTGGCCCAACAGGCGATGGAACGGCTCGGCCATGTCGACATCCTCGTCAACAATGCCGGCGCAACCTGGGGCGCTCCCGCCGAGGATCATCCGATCGAGGCCTGGGACAAGGTGATGAACCTGAATATCCGCGGCGTCTTTCTGCTGACACAGGCGATCGGCAAGGCGAGCATGATCCCGCGTCGCTATGGGCGGATCGTCAATGTCGCCTCGATCGCAGGCCTGTTGGGCAATCCACCGGAACTGATGCACACGATCGCCTACAACACCAGCAAGGGAGCGCTCGTGAATTTCACGCGCGCGCTCGCCAGCGAGTGGGGGCGCTACAACATCACGGTCAACGCATTGGCGCCCGGCTTCTTTCCCTCGAAGATGACGAAGGGCGTGCTGGCGCAGTTCGGCGCTGAATCGGTGGCGCAATTCGCTCCACTTAAGCGCATCGGCGACGAAGAGGACCTCAAAGGCGCGGCGTTGTTGTTCGCCTCCGACGCCGGACAGCACATTACCGGGCAGATACTCGCCGTCGATGGCGGGGTCTCGGTCTACTGAAGTTATTGCCGAATCAAGGAAGCCGCATGGCCAGCTATCGCCGCATCGTCCTCGCCAGCCGCCCGACGGGCGCCGTGTCAACGTCCAACTTCCGGCTTGAGGAGGTCCAGACGCCGACACTGCAGGAGGGCCAGATACTCGTTCGCAATGAGTGGTTGTCGCTCGACCCGTACATGCGCGGCCGCATGAACGAGTCGAAGTCCTACG
Source organism: uncultured beta proteobacterium (assembly GCA_963724605.1). Taxonomy (GTDB): domain Bacteria; phylum Pseudomonadota; class Gammaproteobacteria; order Burkholderiales; family Burkholderiaceae_F; genus JALORV01. The sequence goes on along the minus strand of CAVRVM010000014.1, from coordinate 295,656 downwards.
CCGCTTCGCAGCCTCTGGGTGAGACCATGATGGGAGGCACGGCCGGCACCGTCATGGAATCACGCAATCCGCAGTTCAGGGCCGGCGACAAGGTCGTCGCGTATCTCGGTTGGCAGGAGTTCGGTGTCAGCGACGGCAACGGCGTCTACAAGGTCGACGCGCGGGTCGTGCCTCTGTCAGCCTACCTTGGCGCCGTGGGCATGCCTGGCGTAACTGCGTGGTACGGCCTCAACAAGATCATCGAGCCCAAGGAAGGCCAGACGATACTGGTCTCCTCAGCGGCCGGAGCCGTGGGCGGCGTCGTCGGGCAACTGGCCAAGATCGCAGGGTGTCGCGCGGTCGGGATCGCAGGCGGTGCTGACAAATGCAGCCATGTCGTTGCCGAGCTTGGCTTCGATGCCTGCATCGACTACAAAGCACAGGACGTCAATCGGGCGCTCAAGGACGCCGCGCCACAGGGCGTGGATGGCTATTTCGAGAATGTCGGCGGCAACATCATGAACGCAGTGCTGCCGCGCATGAATTCCTTCGGACGCATTGCACTGTGCGGGCTGATCGCCGGCTACGACGGCGAACCGATTCCGATCACCAACCCGACGTGGTTCCTGGTCAACCGGCTGATGATGAGAGCTTTCATTGTCAGCGAACACTTGGACGTCTGGCCTACGGCGCTGAAGGAGCTGGGTTCGCATGTGATTGCCCAGCGCGTCAAGTACCGGGAGACGGTTGCTAACGGCATCGAAAATGCGCCCCAGGCCTTTACTGGCATGCTGCGCGGAGCGAACTTCGGCAAGCAGCTCGTCAAGCTCACCTGACACCGGCGTCGGGAGACTGCAGAAGGGCGCAGCGCCAGGGTCGGACTGTGCCTAATCGACCGCTATCGCACGCTCCGTACGGAATCCCCTGACCGCAGCCCAGCCGAGTCCGGCGAACAGCACCAGAACAATCAGCTGGGTCACAACGAATGCCGGCGCGCTCTGAGTGGGGGCCACGGCAATCAGTCCAGGTGTCTTCTGGAATAGCTGCACGAGCAGGACGAAGACATTCAGATAAAGCGCCAGCACCGTCGTGCCGACGAAGATTCGGCGCCAGGATCCGGTGAGGCGCTTTAAGTAGCGCGCCGCGATGGCGACTGCAAGCACGAGCAGCGAGATGCCTCCCACGATATGTGATGGCAGAAGTGCCCCGAACGGGAAGCCGAACCCCGTGGCACTGGTCAAGACGGTTGTTGCGAGGAAGACTGCCGTCCACCCGTCGAACCTTGCTCCTGCAATGAGGCCGCCCACTACGATCAGGCCGGTGAAGATTCCCAGGAGACTCAATACAACATGCACCAGCGTGAATGTCGGAAGTTCAAAGATCACGGCGGCATCCTTTCAGTTCGTCATGTGAACAGGGCGATTCAATGACCATCTGCCCGCAGGAAAACTACTACGACCGAACCCGGCTGTCACTGCTCTGTCACTGTTAGACAGCGACTGGCCGGCCGAAATAAATAAGGAAGCTATCGGACCTTCGGCGGAGGTTGCGTTCCGTGACCTCTCGTCGAATATTCACGTACAAATGCTATTGATGGGCAACGAGATCCGACCTAGGATACTGACGCCGGCAATGGTGCCGGCGATGGTGAAAGTTCAGAGATGAGCGACGCGATCGGCACACTGAATTCCGCAAAGCGACCCCAGTTCGCTTTTGTGGATATGTGTCGGCAGGCTGAAAAGCCTGTCGAGACCGCGTCGCTGGCCGGCGTGCGGTCAAGCCGTTCCATGCAGGCCCATGATCCGGGCGGAGGTCCAGGCGTGTAGCTGGACCAGGCTGCATCCAAGCCCGGATCGCGTCGAACGCCTCCGGGCTTTTTGTTGACTTGCAGCCACCCGCAGGAGAGTGTCATGAAACGCAAGCAAGAGGCGAAGAACGACTTCTTCTATGCCTTCGTGATGTTCGCGATGTTCGCGGTCGTGGTGTTCAACGTCGCCGCGGAGTTCTTCCATCGCGCCAACGAGGCATATTTCGCCCAAGCCGACGAAGCTTTCGAGCCTCGGATGGCTGCAGCGAGAGCTGACGCGCATGCCGATCCGGCAGTGCGCGCAGCGTAGAGGTCATGTTGTCGATCCGGAGCCCGGCCAGTGGGTGGCCATCGGTCACCGCTGGCCGGAGCACGGAGCCTCCTTGCGGCACTCGCCAGAAAGCGTCGCCACCGATGCAGCGTCAACTCCTGTTCGGCGTCAGCAGCGCGCGTGCGAACGGCGTGCGACACGACTGTCTGTCGTCCGTGAAGTTCACTGCGCCGGGATAACACGAACCGAAGAATCGGCGCACAATCATCGTAGCCCGGCGGCCAAGTTTCGCCGATCTGCACGCACCGTCCACAGAGACCTGACGCGGATTTAGTTGCCGGGATCCTGGTCGCGATTCCTGGTTGCTCGGGGTGCTGCCGATGCCGCTGTTATTGGTTCTGCTGCTCCTGCCGCTACTTGCCATGGCAAGTCCAGCACCGGTGACGGTGTTGACCATCGATGGCCCGATCACGCCTGCCTCGGCGGCCTACTTCTCGCAGGGCCTGAAGCGCTCCGTTGAAAACGGTTCGGGCCTGGTCGTGTTGAAGCTCGACACGCCGGGAGGACTCGACACGGCGATGCGCGACATCATCAAGGCAGTCCTTGCGTCCCCGATACCGGTCGCCACGTTCGTCTTCCCCAGCGGCGCACGAGCGGCCAGTGCCGGTACGTACATGCTGTACGCGAGCCACGTCGCTGCCATGGCCCCCGGAACCAACCTGGGCGCCGCAACGCCTGTGCAAATCGGCATCGGAGGGCCGGCAACCGAGCCGGACGAACCGGCGTCGGGGCGGCCGGTGGCATCTCCGACCGACAAGGGCAAGGCCCCGCCGGCGGGTCAACAAGGCACGCTCACGAAGAAGCAGATCAGCGACGCTGCCGCATACATTCGCAGCCTCGCCCAACTGCGCGGACGCAACGTCGACTGGGCCGAAAAAGCGGTGCGGGAGGCGGTCAGCCTCAGCGCGGAGGAGGCCCTGCAATCGCACGTCGTGGACTACGTTGCCCAGGATGTACGCACGCTGGTGGACCGGGTACACGGGGCACGCGTTGCCGTCGGAGGCACGACGGTGACGTTGAACACTGCTGGAGCCGAGCTCATCACGTTCGACCCCGACTGGCGCACGCAACTGTTGTCCGTGATCGCCTCGCCGAGCCTTGCGCTCGTGCTGATGATGCTCGGGATCTACGGTCTGCTTTTCGAATTTTCCAACCCGGGTTTCGTGCTGCCGGGCGTGATCGGTGGCATCTGCCTCTTGCTGGCGCTGTTTGCGTTTCAGATGCTTCCCGTCAACTACACGGGCTTGGGGCTTATCGGACTGGGGGCGGCCTTTCTCGTCGCCGAGGTTTTTCTGCCGACGTCCGGCGCCCTGGGCGTCGGCGGCGTACTTGCGTTCGTGATCGGCGCCATCATTCTCGTCGACACCGACATTCCGGGTTACGGAATTCCGCTGCCATTGATCCTGACGCTGGCGGTCGTCAGTGGTCTGTTCATCTTTATGATCGTTCGAATGGGATTGCAGGCACGAGCGCGTCCAGTCGTCAGTGGCCACAACACACTGGTCGGTCTTTCCGGCGAAGTGCTGTCGGACCTGACCGACGAAGGCTGGGCGAAGGTCGAGGGCGAAATCTGGCACGTGCGCAGCGCACGGCCGCTAGCCCAGGGACAGCAGGTACGCGTAAGCGGCACCGACGGCCTCACGCTCGTCGTCGAACCGCAGCCGGATCAACCGAAAGGAGTCACATCATGATCTGGGACTTTGCCTGGATGGGCGTCTTGGTCCTCCTGATTGGGCTGGTTGCCGTGTCGATCAGGATCCTGCGCGAATATGAGCGCGGTGTGGTCTTCACGTTGGGGCGCTTCTGGAAGGTCAAGGGGCCGGGGCTGGTGATCCTCATTCCCGGGATTCAACAACTGGTGAAAGTGGATCTGCGCACCTTCGTGCTCGAAGTGCCGACCCAGGATGTGATCTCGCGCGACAACGTGTCTGTCAAAGTGAGCGCAGTCGTGTACTTCCGAGTGATCGATGCGGAAAAGGCGATCATCCAGGTGGAAAACTATCGCAATGCGACGAGCCAGCTGGCGCAGACGACCTTGCGATCGGTGCTGGGTAAACACGAACTCGACGACATGCTGGCGGGAAGAGAGAAGCTCAATCTCGACATTCAGCAGGCGCTGGATGCACAGACCAACTCGTGGGGGATCAAGGTCTCCAATGTCGAGATCAAGCAGGTCGATCTGACGGAGTCCATGATCCGGGCGATTGCGCGTCAGGCGGAGGCTGAACGCGAACGGCGCGCCAAGGTGATACATGCCGAGGGGGAGTTGCAGGCGTCGGAAAAGCTGTACCAGGCAGCCAAGGTGCTCGCGCAGGAACCGCAGGCCATACAGCTTCGCTACCTGGAAACCTTGACGGTGATCGGTGCGGACAAGAACACGACCATCGTGTTCCCGTTGCCGATGGATGTTCTCAGTCCTTTCCTGCGCAGGGCCGGTGGAGTCGCGGCAACGCCCTCGACCTGATCGCAACGAGCAGCCGGCGGCGCGCGACCGCGTTTTTGATCGGCAGCGGGTGCCCTCAGGAGTGACGCTCGGTCGGCTTTGCCTGCATTGATTGGCGCAATTTGTCCGATAGAGGCGCACGGGCGACCGGCGTGCGCGGTCGCTCTTCACGTTGTCGAATCACCTGGTTGCTCGGATGCAGTACGTAACGCCCTCCCAGGGTCCGTTTGGCCTGTTCCAACCTCTGCTTGTTGCGGAGTGCGAGCTGCTCCTCCGTTTCCACGACGACCGACTGAACCAGCGGCGGGTCTGACCTGGGATGAAACCAGCGAAGTACAGTTGTCGCAGCCATGATGACCTCACATCTCGCTCTCTCTCGGGGACCCACCGTCCAACCGCACGGACTTGATTCAGAGTAACGACCTGCGCGCGCACTGGCGATGCCAACTCTTTGGGGTCGCCTGCACTCGTGGCCCCTCATCCGCGGGATGGACATCCAAGGTCGCAGGCGCGTTTCCCTGCGGCGCGCAGCGCGCAGAACCATGGCATCGACGCAGAATGCGGGGCGCAAGCGACTTCCGACCCCGGAGAGCGGCGCAACGCTCTACGGCGTCAGCGAGCGCGCATCTTCGATAGGATCTGCTGCGAACCGGCGGCGATCAGGCGCGCATCCGAGCCGATGGTGACGAATTGAAACCCCTTGCCGATGCGTGCAAGCGCGGCCTCGGGCGTGCCGTTGTGGATGCCGGCGACCCGCCGTGCGCTTTGGCTCGCGCCAGGATGTGATCGACGGCCTGCGCCGCCTTCGGTTCGAGTTCATCGAACGCGGGCTTGCAGCCGAGCGCAATCGACAAGTCCGACGGGCCGATGTAAATGGCGTCCAGCCCTTCAACGGACAGGATCGAGTCGAGATTGTCGAGCGCCTGCGCGGTCTCGATCATCGCGAACGTGACGATCGTGTCGTTCGCATGCTGGAAATAGTCGGCACCGCCGTACAGCAGCGCCCGTACCGGGCCGAAGCTGCGTGTGCCTCGTGGCGCGTAATGTGTATACGCGACGAGTTTCTGCGCATCCTCGCGGGTGTTCACCATCGGGCAGATCACGCGCGTAAGCGCCGGCATCGAGCGTCTTCATCAGGATGCCCGGCTCGAGCCACGGCACGCGCACCATCGGAACGGTGGATGTCGGATGATCGCCTGCAGCATCGTCACCATCGCCGCATAGTCGATTACGCCGTGCTGCAGGTCGACGGTCAGCGTGTCCCAGCCCTGATGCGCCATTGTCTCCGCCGAGAAGCTGTTGGGAATGGCGAGCCAGCCATTTACTGCGGCACCACCGTCCTTCCAGATCGAGCGCAGTCGGTTCTCTCGCATCGTGTTCCTCGGCGGCGTCAGCGCACCAGGCAAGGGCGCTTGGGGTCGAATGTCCAGCCGGGCACAAGGTACTGCATTGCGATCGACGTCGTCGCGCGCGCCCAGCCCGTGCTCCTGGTACAGCTGCATGCGCCTTTTCGACTTCGGCCATGTCCAGTTCGATACCGAGGCCCGGCCGCGTCGGCACTGCCACTTTGCCGCCGCCGATCTGCAGCGGCTCCTGGGTCAGGCGTTGACCGTCCTGCCAGATCCAGTGCGTATCGATCGCGGTGACGCGCCCGGGCGCAGCTGCGGCGACATGCGTGAACATCGCCAGGGACACGTCGAAGTGATTGTTCGAGTGCGAACCCCATGTGAGGCCCCAGTCGCGGCACGTCTGTGCGACCCGCACAGAGCCGGCCATGGTCCAGAAGTGCGGGTCGGCGAGCGGGATATCGACCGACTGCAGCGCCAGTGCGTGGGTCAGCTGCCGCCAGTCGGTGGCGACCATGTTGGTCGCCGTCGGTAGCCCGGTCGCGCGACGGAACTCGGCCATGACCTCGCGTCCGGAAAAGCCCGTCTTCCGCCCCGCAAGGGTCCTCGGCATACGCCAGCACGCCGCGCATGATCGCGCAGCAGTCGGACCGCATCTTCAAGCCACCAGCCGCCGTTGGGGTCGAGCGTCACGCGGGCCTGCGGGAAACGCTCGTGCAGCGCACGCACCGCCTCGACCTCCGCTTCGCCACGCAGCACGCCGCCTTTCAGCTTGAAGTCGTTGAAGCCGTATTTGCGCGTGGGCTGCCTCGGCCAGTCGCACCATCGCCTCGGGCGTCAGCGCCTCTGCATGGCGCACGCGATGCCAGTCTCCGGGCGAGTCGGGTTCCGCGGCTGGCTCGGCGTAGGGCAAGCTCGGTCTTCGCGCGATCACCGACGAAGAACAGATAGCCGAGCATCTCGACTTCCGTGCGTTGCTGTCCTTCGCCCAGCAGTGCGGCGACCGGCACACCGACATGCTGTCCGAGCAGATCGAGCAGCGCACATTCGAACGCCGTGACCGCGTGGATGGTCGTGCGCAGGTCGAAGGTCTGCAGTCCACGGCCGCCGGAATCGCGATCTTCGAAAGCCTGCCGCACCCGTGCACAGGTCGCGAGGTAATCGCCGATCGGCCGGCCCTCGACGAGCGGTCGCGCGTCCTCGAGGGTCTGCCGAATCTTTCGCCGCCCGGGACTTCGCCGACGCCGGTGTGGCCGGCGCTGTCTGTGAGGATCAGCAAGTTGCGCGTGAAATACGGCCCATGAGCACCGCTCAGGTTCAGCAGCATGCCGTCGCGGCCCGCGACGGGCACCACGCGCATCGATAGAACGATCGGCGACTTGGCGGCGGCTGAAGTCGTCGCGCTCCGGCTGCGCGGCGTTCATCAGTCGAGGGTGATCTTGCCGGTTTCGATGACGCCCTTCCAGCGTGCCAGTTCCTGATTGAGGAAGCTGCGTGAACTGCTCGGGCGTGTTGCCGACGATTTCGAAGCCTTGCTCGTCAGGCCCTTGCTCACCTCGGGATCATTCAGCGCCTTCACGATTGCGTCGTGCAGTTTGTCGCGGATGTCCTGCGGCAGGCCTTTCGGCGCCGCGACGGCCTGCCACGAGTACACGTCGACTCCCTTCACGCCGGCTTCGCCCATTGTCGGAACGTCAGGCAGCACGGCGGAACGCTTGTCGCCCGTCACTGCGAGCGCCTTCAGCTTGCCGGAGCGGATGTGATTGAGTACGGCGTTGATGTTCTGGAAGGACACCTGACCTGGCCGCGCGATCAGGTCGGAGATCGCCGGCGCGCCACCCTTGTAGGGCACATGGATACCGGTGGTGCCGGTCCGCTGCCAGAAAAGCTCGGCAGTCAGGTGATCCTAGGAACCTGCGCCGCTCGATGCAAACGACACCTTGTCCGGGTTCTTCTTAAGGTACGCGATCAACTCGGCGACGTTGTTCGCCGGCACGCTCGGATTCGCGACCAGCACGTTCGGCGCGCGTACGGCGACGGTGATCAGGTCGAAGTCCTTGGCAGGGTCGTACTGCAGGCCCTTATGCAGGAAAGGGTTGGTGGCGTACACACCGATCGAAGCGACCAGCAGCGTGTAACCGTCAGGGGGTGCACGCTTGACGCGTGCTGCGCCGATCGCACCGGTCGCGCCCGGCTGGTTCTCGACGACGAATGGCTGGCCAAGGCTCGCGCTGAGGCGCGTACTCAGCGTCCGGGCGATCGAGTCGGTCGAGCCGCCCGGCGGGAACGGAACGACGATCGTCACCGGTTTGTCGGGATAGGCAGCGAGCGCGGGAACGGCCGCGCCGAAGAGCGCGAGCCCGACGACGGCGATCAGTCCTCTCAGCAGCTTGTGCATGGGGTCTCCTGCGTAAGGTGGGCGGCGGCCGTGCACTCTAGTTGTCAATGGCGCCGAGTGCCGGAGTGCGAGTGAGACTAGGCCGCCCCGATTCAATCGTCCAATATATATTTGCGTCGTTTCTTATTTGCCAGGCATATCAGTCTGAATGGAACTCAGGACGCTGCGCTACTTCGTCACGCTTGCCGAGGAACTGCACTTCGGGCGGGCGGCACGCCGGCTGGCGATTACGCAGCCGCCGCTGTCGCTCGCGATCCGCGCGCTCGAAACCGAACTCGGTGTCAGTCTGCTTGCGCGCACCCGCCGCCAGGTGGCGCTCACGCATGCCGGAAGCACCTTTCTCGAGCAGGCGCGAGCCGTGCTTGCGCGCGCGAGCGAAGCGGTCCAGCTCGCCCAGGCGGCGGATCGCGGCGAAGTGGGGCGAATAGCGATCGGATACATGACAGCGAGCGTCTTTACCGTGCTGCCGCCCGTGCTGCGGGAATTTGCCGCCCGCCACCCCGGTGTTCGGCTGGATCTGCGCGAGCTCACGTTGCCGCAGCAGCTTGCCGCGCTTCGCAGCGGCGCGATTCAGGCGGGGTTCATGCGGCCGCCGGTAATGGACGCCGAGCTCACCTCGGAGCTTCTGCTGGAAGAGCCGCTACGCGTTGCCTTGCCCGCCGGCCATGCACTTGCTTCAGCGCGCCGTTTGCATGCGGCGCGACTCGCAAACGAACCCTTTGTGATGTTCCAACGCTCACCGGGTCTGGTGTTGCACGATCTGGTGCTTGGCTTCTGTCTGCAGCAGGGATTTGCGCCGCGGGTCGCGCAGGAGGCAAGCCAGACGCACGCAGTGATAGGCCTCGTGTCCGCAGGGATCGGGGTCGCGCTCGTGCCGGCATCGGCGCAGGAAATCCGCCTGCGCGGCGTAGAGTTCAGGCCTCTGGCGGACAAGTCGCCTCCGGTGGGCACTTGTCTCGCGTGGCGCCGGGACGATCCATCACCGGTGCTGCGGGCCTTCGTAGAAACCGCGCAACGCGTTGCGCGCATGCGCAAGAAGCGCGCGGCGTCGGGCGCATAGGCCACACCTCCCGATGGAATTCAGCGGCCGGCAGCAGGCCTTGTCGTGATCACCACCAGTCTGTCAGTCCCGGACTCCGCGCCCCACGCTTCGCCCGGTCGGCCCAACATCTGCCGAACCTGCGCGTTCGGTCGATCGCTCGGGAACGATTCGAACTTCTCGCTCACGGGATCGAAACGCAGGATCGCGTTGGTCGACCACTCCGTCAGCCATACCTTGTCGCCGTCATCGACGTAGACCGAATACATCTGTGCCCGCTCCGGAGGCTTCCATGCCTTCCATTGCTTGTTCGCCGGGTCGTACATGCTCACCTGGCCCGATAGCCACTCGCTGATCCAGAGTCGGCCTTTGCTGTCGCTCCAGACGCGACGCGCACCCTGGCGCGGCGTCGGCGGCTCGATCACCGTCGATGCGCCCGTGCGCGTATCGATCTGCGCGAGATGATTGCCGGCAAGCGACACGTAGTAGATGTCGCCCTTGGGCGTTGCCGTGATGCCGTATGGGCCGCGGCCTTGCGGCGCATTCATCACGCGCACCTCGCCGGTCTTCGGATTCACGCTGCCGTAGTAGCCCGCCTGGCCGGTCCACCACAGGACGCCGTTGCCATCAAAGGCGGCCGTGTTCATGTTCGTGTACGGCGTGTCCTTCGGCAGCGCGAACACCTTCACTGCTTTGGTGGCCGGATCGACGCGGATAACGGCGTTCTGTCCGCTGTCGGTGACCCAAGCCGCGCCATCCGGACCGACGATCACGCCGTGCGGAGCCGATCCGCGGCCGAGCGGAATCTCCTCGACCTTGCCGGTGCGCGGGTCGAGGCGACCCAAATGCCCGGAACGCTGGGCGGTGTACCAGACAGTGCCGTCCGGCGCCGGCGCGACGTCGTGTGGACCGCTGCGCGGGGGGAGATCAAAGTAGCGCGCCGTCTGGCCGAACGCCGGAGCAACGAGCGTCGCGAGCGCGAGCAGTGCCGTGGCAAGCGCCCTGATCGCCGCTGTGCTTTCCTTCGCAACTTGAGCCATCGACCGCACCGTGTTTGCCATGGCGCCAACCTTTCTGCTTCGGAGCGAGAACATGGACCGGGCTACCCGCTAGCATCGTCGGCCGTCGTTGCTCCCGTCAAGGGACCGAGTTATCCCGATAACTTGTATCCATCATCGCTCCCGGGTCATTTTGACTGCGAGGCTGGACCGGCCCAACGCGAGCGCTTCAATGTCTGTGTTCGCGCGATAGACCTAAAAAAATGACTTGATGTTGTCGTCGTACTGGAAGGTGTTGAGTATCCAGCCCTTGGGCGTTCGATAGAAGTAGAAGGTCCAGCGGGTCGCGTGCTGTTCGAACAACTGCGCTTGCGTGATGCGCAGCAGGCGTTGCCCGACTTGTTCTTCGCGCAGGAACTCGGCCCCGATCGTCTTTCCGAAACGCTGAGTCATTATCGGTACCTGCTTCTGGGCCTGGCCGAGGGCCGTTTCGAATTCAGCGTCCGAAATGACGATGTATGGCTGCATCAAGCGCAGGCCCGCCTCCATTTCGCCGGCCGCGACCTTCGCCATCACTGCCGTCGTCAGACTTCTCGCTGCAGCCACGTCGGCCAGGATCTGCTTGCCCTGCGCGAACGATGCCATCGTGGGGAGCGCCAGCAGCGCGCATACAGCGAAGCTCCTTGCCCGTAAACGGATCGCGCATGAACGCATCTTTCTCCTCCAGTGGGATCGATTCGGTCTGGTAGATAACACGCCGCGACAGCTCACGCGGCTTGACGGTTCGGACGTCCTGGGTCGTCGGAACCACGAGGCCGCACACATGGAACAGCATACGTGTGATGCGTGGTGGTTTCCGGGGAAACGACGTGTCGCCCGGCCTTGGAGTTCAACGAGCCCTGAATGGCGCTCGCAACCAGATGATCACGCCGGCCAGGACCAATCCGACAGCCGGCCAAAGCATCCATCGCCATGGGCCACCACCCGCGCGCAGCACCTCGACTTCCTGCACATAGATCGTTTCGCACGCGCCGTTGCCAGTGTCATCGCGCGTCAAACTGGTGCCGCGCCTGAATGCAAAGCCGTGGTCATGCGCATACTCGGACAGCAGCCCGCGGATGCGTACCTGATCGCCGATCTTCACGTCGCGAAGCTTCGCGGCAATCAAGGGACGATCAGCCAGCAAGTGGTTGTTTGAAAGTGCGCGCATAGAGAAGCGCTGCCACTTCTCGGTCGACCGGGTCTGGACGTAGCAGACGAACTGCCCACTCGAATAGTCGAGACCGACGTAGCCGCCGCTCGCCGCGTTTTCGGCAAAGACAAGGCACAGATCAACCACGTTGAGGTGATCGTTGGTCGCTTTGTGGATCCAGTCCCACCAGGTCCCCGAGTCGTGGTTGCTGACGACCAAGCCCCAGATCTCGTAGTCGGCCAACGGCTTGACCGAATAGGTGATGCCTCCCGAGGTCGCTTCGAACGGTGCGGCCTGGGTTGGCTCTTGACTCGGTTCCTTTCGCAGTTCCGGGCGGAGTTCGGCGGGGGAGGGCAGGTCATGCCGCAGCAGCAGCACGGTCGCCAGCAGCGCACAACCTGCCACCATCAAAAGCACGCCGAGTCGAGGCTGTGTCACCGAAGGCTACGCGCGAGGCTAACGAACACGGCCGTCGACCGTCGAGCATGGGTGCGCCTGGAGCACAGGGGAGCCGATGCGACGATCAACGGATCTGGTCAAGTTGGCGTCATCCCGGGTTCATTTGGCAGACCCTGAGACTTCGCATGCAAGAGCTTCAGGGAGATTTCATTCAAGAATCTTGTCAGAACTGGCCTGAAACCGAACCGTGCCTGACGCCGGCCCCTTGCCCCTACTTCGTATGATGAGCGGTGCGCCGTCGAGCGGCACGCTTCATTCCGCCAGGATGTGCCGGCCGATCTGGTCGAGTCGATTGACTCCGGTCAGCGCCATGCTGACTTCCAGTTCCTTACGCAGAATTTCGATTGCCTTCGCCGCTCCGGCTTGGCCGCCGGCGCCGAGTCCGAAGATGTAGGCACGGCCGATCAGGCATCCCCTGGCGCCGAGCGCCAGCGCGCGCAGCACGTCCTGGCCAGTGCGGATGCCGCCATCGAACAGCACCTCGGCGTCGGAACCTACGGCGTCCGCAATCCGGGGCAGCATCGAAATGGAAGACGGGGCGCCATCAAGCTGTCGCCCTCCGTGATTCGAGACGACGATAGCGGTGGCTCCGGACTTGGCGGCGAGCCGTGCATCCTCGACGTCGAGAATGCCTTTGAGGATCAATTTCCCCGGCCACAGGCTCCGGATCCATTCGACATCGCTCCAGTTGAGCGACTGATCGAATTGGCTTCCGACCCATTGCGCGAGGGATCCCGCGCCGGCCACGCCCTTGACGTGGCCGGCGAGGTTGCCGAACGTCCATCGCTTGCCTGACAGCACTCCTACGGCCCAGGCGGGTTTCGTCGCCATGTTGAGCAGGTTTGCGAGCTTGAGCGACGGCGGCACAGACAGACCGTTCTTTACGTCGATGTGGCGTTGGCCCAGAACCGGCAGATCAACCGTCAAGACCAGCGCGCTGCATCTTGCCGCTGCGGCCCGCTCGATCAGCGAGCGCACGAACCCGCGATCCTTCATGACATAGAGCTGAAACCAGAACGGCTTTCCGACGGCCGCAGCCACGTCCTCGATGGAGCAGATCGACATCGTGCTGAGCGTGAACTGGGTCCCGGCGGCGTGCGCCGCGCGACAGGCCAGGATTTCGCCATTGCCATGCTCGAGGCCGGTCATTGCCACCGGTCCCAGTACGACAGGCAACGAGACCGGTTCTCCGACCAGAGTCGTGGCAGTGTCGCGCGACGACACATCCACCAGCACGCGTTGGCGTAGCCGCACCTGCTGCAGATCCGCGCGGTTGGCGCGCAGAGTCTCCTCGGAATACGAGCCTGCCTCGGCGTAATCGAAGAACGCGCGCGGCACTTTCCGCCGCGCGATCAACCTCAGGTCTTCGATGCAGGTTACGGTCTTCATGTGCTTCACGACGGCCGCTTCCTCATTGGCGTCGATCGATTCTCAGTCACCTACGATTCCACGCGGTGCCTTTGCCGTCAATGAAATGAGGCAAGAATTTCAAGCCGCCAGAGCATGGACGGATCGAAGCTCCATGCTTGCGTCCTACCCTTGCGCGTTCCTTTGCAGCGCTTCCAGTCGGAGTGAGATCGCCAGTTCGAGCTCGAGCAGCTTCTTTTGCAGCGCATCGCGCTCCGGGCCTGCAGCGAGCGTGCGGATCTTCTCGCGCGGCGCGGCGCGCTGGTGGAACATTTCGATCTCGGGTGGCGTGACGCCGGCGTCCTTGAGGATCTTGAACGGCATCCGCAGCGCTTCCGGCGTCTCGTCCCAACCGCTCGCCGCGGCCAGCGGTTTCCCGTAGCTCGGTGCCTGCTTGAGCTCTCCGGCCGAGGATGCGTCCTGCAGATGCTTCGCGATCTCTTCGTCCAGGCTGCGCATCGGTGGCTCCGCGTCGCGAAAGAGTTCGCATTTTGCAGGCCTACGCAGCTCCTGTCATCGGCCGCGCGGCGCTGGGGGCAGGCCGGTGACACCGTGCCTCGGTAGCCGACGATCGTGCCGCGGCCTGGGTTATCCTCGGCGCGATGGAAAATCTCGACGAGAAGGTTGCCGTCATCACAGGGGCGGGTGGCGGGTTCGGCCGCGAATTCGCACGGCTCGCTGCTCACCATGGCATGCGGCTGGTGCTCACGGATGTCCAGCCTGACGCGCTGGCAGCGATAGTCAACGAATTGCGCGAGAGCGGCGTCGCGGTGATCGACCAGGTGATCGACGTCGCAGATGGTCGCCAGGTAGCGCAGCTGGCGGATCGCGCGTTCGCAGAGTTCGGCGGCGTGCACCTGCTGATGAATAACGCCGGTGTCGGCTGCGGCGGTTACCTGTGGGAAAACTCCGATCGCGACTGGCAGTGGGTGATGGGAGTCAACCTGATGGGCGTCGTGCACGGCATCCGGCACTTCGTGCCGCGCATGCTGGCGGCCGAAGCCAACGGTGAAACCGGCCACATCGTCAACACCGCCTCCATGGCGGGCTGGCTCGCGCCGCCGCTGATGGGCGTCTACAACGTGTCGAAGCATGCGCGTCGTAGCGCTCACCGAGACGCTGTATCACGACCTGCGGCTCGCGCAGTCGACACTGGGGGTGAGCCTCCTGTGTCCGGCCTTTGTTCCAACGGGAATCGCGCAGTCGCATCGCAATCGACCTCCCGAGCTGACTGACGACGCGCAGGCTCCCTCGAAGCAGATGGCGCAGGTCAGCCTGGAGAAGGCGGTGTCGAGCGGTCGTATCAGCGCTGCCGACGTTGCAAAGATGACGTTTGACGCAGTTCGTGCAAATCGATTTTTCGTGTTCACGCATCCGCAGATACTTCCGGGCGTGGAGGCGCGCATTGCTGCCGCGTTATCCGGATCCGCGCCGGCGGATCCGTACGCCACCCGCCCGCAGACTCGGCCGCCGTCGCCGCAATGATTTCGAGCGGGCAGTTTGCCGACGTCGGTCGGGGCATCCGGCTGCACTACGCGAGTACCGGGGCGCCGGCGGCACGGCCGATCCTGTTCCTGCACGGGTTCCCCGAGTTCTGGGCGGCCTGGGAAGACGTGCTGCCATTCTTCGCGGAGGGATGGCACGCCGTGGCGCCCGACCTGCGCGGCTTCAACCTCTCGAGCCAGCCGGTGGACGTTGCGGCCTATCGAGTACGGGAGATCGTCGCGGATCTCGAGGGCCTTTGCGAGTACTTCCAGTGGCCGCGAGTGACCGTGGTCGGGCATGACTGGGGCGGCGCGGCCGCGTGGCAATGGGCGATCGCGCGTCCGCAGCGCGTCGAGCGCCTCGTCGTACTGAACTCACCGCATCCGATTCCGTACGCACGCGACCTCGCCAGCGATCCCGTGCAGCAGGCGGCGAGCGCCTACATGAACTGGCTGCGTGCACAGGGCGCAGAACTGGGCCTTGCCAAGCACGACTATCGCGCCCTGGACAGTTTCTTCCTGGACATGCAACGGCCGAGCCATGTCTGGTACACGCCCGAGCGGGCTGCGCGCTACCGGGAGGTATGGGCGCGCGGCCTGGTCGGCGGGCTCAACTACTACCGTGCCTCGCCGCTGCACCCGCCGACTGAGGCCGAGCCCGGCCCCGCAACCCTGATGCTCGATCCGACGCGCTTCCGGGTCCAAGTGCCAACACTGGTGCTGTGGGGCGAGGCTGACACCGCGCTGCCGGTGCGCCTGCTCGATGGCCTGAGTGAACTTGTTGACGACCTCACGATCGAAAGGCTGCCTGGCGCGACGCACTGGCTGGCCCATGAAGAGCCGGAACACATTGCGGCTGCGATCCAGGCGTTCTGCCGAACCTCCTGAGCCCCCCGTTTGCCGCTTGGTCACTACGGAAGGGGGCGGACGCGCGAGGCGCTGGCAGAATCGACCGGTAAAAACCTTGATGGAGCACCACCGATGAATCATTCCATGCGCCGCGGATTCGCTGCGGCTGCCTTTGGCTTCTTGCCGCCGCGGCACTGGCGCAGACGAGCCCGCAACTGCCGGCCGGCGTGACGCGCGGCGAAACGGTCGAAGGCATTACCGAGTACCGCCTGGCCAATGGGCTGCGGTTCATCCTGTTCCCGGATCCGTCGAAGCCCACGGCGACGGTCAACATCACCTACCTGGTCGGCTCGCGGCAGGAGAACTACGGCGAGACCGGGATGGCGCACCTGCTCGAGCACCTGATCTTCAAGGGTTCGAAGAATCATCCGAAGCCGGATGCGGAGTTCAACAAGCGCGGGTTCCAGAACAACGCCAGCACGTCGCTCGACCGCACCAACTACTTCTCGACCTTCGAGGCGAGCGACGACAACCTCAAGTGGGCCATCGACTGGTCGGCCGACGCGATGGTGAACTCGTTCATCGCGAAGAAAGACCTCGACTCGGAAATGACGGTCGTACGCAATGAATTCGAGATGGGCAAGAACAGCCCGTCGAACCTGATCTTCGAGCGCACGCAGGCGCTGCTCTATGACTGGCACAACTACGGCAAGTCGACGATCGGTGCGCGGTCGGATATCGAAAACGTGCGCATCGAAAACTTGCAGGCGTTTTACCGCATGTACTACCAGCCCGACAACGCGGTGCTGATCGTCGCCGGCAAGTTCGACGAAGCCAAGGCGATGCGCTGGATCGCCGACGCCTTTGGCAGGATTCCAAAGCCGAAGCGTGCTCTGCCGGTGTTGTGGACCGTCGAGCCGACGAATGACGGGGAGCGGCGGTTCACGATCCGCCGCAAGGGCGAGGTCCAGTTTGTCACCGTAGCCTACCGAGTCCCGAGTGCATTGCATCCGGACCTGCTGGCAGCCGACTTTGCGGTCGACATCCTGGGTGACACGCCAAACGGCCGGCTGTACAAGGCGCTGGTCGAGACCGGCAAGGCGGCGCAAGTGTTTGGCTACACGAGGTTCACCCGCGACCCCGGATTCGTGGTGTTCGGTGCGGTCGTGAAGAAAGGAGAACCGCTCGAGCCCGTGGCGCAGACGTTGATCGATGTCGTCGAAGGCTCGTTACGGCAACAACCGCCTACCGAAGACGAGATCAAGCGCACGCGACAACAGAACGCGACTGGGTTCGAGCGCTCGTTGGCCAATCCGCAGTCGTTTGGAGTCGGCCTGTCGGAGTACATCGCGCTCGGTGACTGGCGACTCTTCTTCCTTGCGCGCGATCGCGCTGCCAAGATTACGGCCGCCGAGGTCGACGCAGCCGCCGCCCGCTACTTCGTGCGCGACAACCGGGTGGTTGGGTTCTTCATCCCTGATGACAATCCGCAGCGCGCCGAGATTCCAATGGCCCCCGCAGTGGCGCAGGTGCTCTCCGAGTACAAGCCCTCCGCTGCCGGTCAGTCTGGGGAAGTGTTCGATCCGTCGCAGGACAATATCGATCGGCGCACGAAGATCGTCTCGGTCGGCGACCTCAAGATCGCATTGTTGCCGAAGAAGAACCGCGGGGAGACCGTCAACGTCCGAACCAATTTCCGCTGGGGCGACGTCACGTCACCTGACCGGACGCGGAATCGAGGGCGAACTGACCGGCGCGATGATCAGCCGCGGCACGGACAAACTCACACGTCAGCAGATCGCCGACGAGATGACGCGCCTGCAGATGACTGGCGGGCTGTTCGGGTTCCAGACTACGCGGACGCATCTTCCTGATTCGCTGCGGCTGCTGGCTGATGTCCTGCGCGGCGCGAGCTTCCCGCCTGCCGAGTACCAGCAGTTGCAAAGGGAGCTCGTCACCGGGTTGTCTTCGCAATTGGATAACCCGGAAACGCTTTCGCGCGATGCGATGTCTACGCACTTCAATTCGTATCCTCCGGGCGACCCGCGCTACTACCTGCCGCTCAAACAGCGCATCGACGAGGTCGGCAAGACGCCCCTCGAGTCGGTGAAGAAGTACTACGCAGACTTCTATGGCACGGCGCGCGGCGAGATCTCGATCGTCGGCGACTTCGACGAGAAACAGATCGAGCCCCTGCTGAAGCAGTTGTTCGCAGCCTGGGCCTCGAAGGCACCGTATGCACGGGTCGATCGCGAGTACCGCGAGATCAAGCCGGTGCGGCTCATGATCGATACGCCGGACAAGGAGAACGCGTTTCTCCGCGCGCGCTTCGATTTTCCGCTGCGCGACGACGATCCCGATACTCCGGCGCTGCTGATCGCCAATGAGATCCTCGGCGGAGGCAGCGGCCTCGCGAATCGCTTGATGGTGCGGCTGCGTCAGAAGGACGGCCTGAGCTACGGCGTGGGTTCCGGGGTAGCGGTGGGTTCACGGGAACGCTATTCGACCTTCACCGTCAATGCCTCTGTCGGCGCCGCAGAACGTGGCGCGCGCCGAGCAGGCAGTGCGCGAGGAAATTGAGCGGGCACTGAAGGAGGGGTTCACGGCCGCCGAGGTCGAGGACGCGAAAAAGGGCCTGCTGCAGTCCCGAACGATGAATCGTTCGCAGGACCCGGTCGTTGCCAGCGCCTGGATCAGCAACCTGGACCTCGGGCGGACGTTCGCATTCTCGAAGCAATTCGAAGACCGGATCCGCGCGGTGACCCTGGAACAGGTCAACGCCGCCTTCCGCAAGTACATCGACCCGGCGAAGATGACGTTCGTCATCGCCGGCGACGCGAAGAAGGGCGCCAAGTAGTGGGATTCGCGGAGTTCCGGCACCGCGTCCCGTTGCGCGTGCGTTGGGCCGAGGTCGACCTTCAGGGCGTGGTGTTCAACGGGCATTACCTCGCCTATTGCGACGTCTGTGTCACGGAATACTGGCGCGCGATCGGGATGATCTACCCTGGCGCTTTCCTGTCAATCGGAGCGGATCTCTTCGTGCGCAAGGCCACGCTCGAGTACCACGCGCCGGCCGTGTACGACGATGAACTGGAAGTCTGCGGCCGCACCGCCCGCTTCGGCACGACGAGCCTGACGTTCAGCGTCGAGTTGTTCCGCGTCGGGCAGCGCGATCGTTCGCTGGTGACGGGCGAACTGGTGTACGTGTGCACCGATGCCGTGAGCAAGCGGCCGCAGCGTCTTCCTGCGCTGCTGCGGGAGCGCATCCTGGCGTTCGAGACGACTGCGCCCGCAGAGGCGGCTGCCCATGCTGCGGATTGAGGTCGGCGACTGGGAGGCCCTGCGGCGTTGGGCCGCTCCGATCCGGGGAAAGTTTTCGTCGAGGAACAGAACGTGCCGGCGGAAATGGAAATCGACGACTGGGATCCGAAGTCCGTGCATGCGGTGGCATTCGACGGTGACGGTCATGCGCTGGGGACGGGGCGCCTGCTGCCCGATGGCCATATCGGCCGCATGGCGGTACTGGAGTCGGCGCGCGGTGCAGGCATCGGCAGCGCGCTGCTCGAGACGCTGATGAATGCGGCACGTGCGCGAGGACACCGCGAAGCCGTACTGAGCGCCCAGACGCACGCAGTTCCCTTCTATCGGCGGCACGGCTACGAGATTTGCGGCACAGAGTATCTCGACGCCGGCATTCCCCACGTCGACATGAAAGCTGCGCTTTAGCTGCTCAAAGCAAGTGACCCCCTCAGATCGCGCTGCGTTCAACCAACGACCCTTCAAACAGCCTCGGCCGTGAGTGGCAGGTCGGTCAGAACCAATAGTCTGAAACGCACCGCCCGTCTCGAGGCAGGTCATCGAAGGTATCGAGGCCATCGAAGTGGTCGATGGGAACATGCGCTATAGGCCCGGGTTCGGTCAGGCGCAGGTTTACGGCGATGCGGCGCCGACCGTTCACATCCGTCTTCTGCGCTTTCCAGAAGGCCACGCACCCGCACGTGGGACAAAAGTGGAACTCGATGGCCTTGCCTCGAACGTAGGCCTTGGTCGGCCCAGAGACATGGATGCCCTCGCCGTCGTAGTCATAGGCCCATAGCACCCCGTACCTGCGGCAAACGGTGCAATTGCAGGTCGTGGCCGACTCGGGGAGCCCGTCAAACCGCCAGCGAACTGCGCCGCAATGGCAGGAACCCTCGATCATCTCAGCGCAGGACTTCAGCCTCGATCGCCGGTGATGTAGTGCTCGAGTTGTTCGATGATGAACTGCTGTTCGGAGATGATGTCCTTGACGAGGTCGCCGATCGACACTAGGCCGATCAGCTTGCCGTCGTCGATCACCGGCAGATGGCGCACGCGGTTCTCGGTCATGATGGCCATGCACTCCTCTGTCGTCTGCAGCGGGCCGACGCAAAGCACCTGCGTGGTCATGATGACGGACACCGGGGTTTCCTTCGACGATCGACCGGCCAGCACGATTTTGCGCGCGTAGTCGCGCTCGGTGACGATGCCGACGATCTTCTCGCCTTCCATCACCAGCAGCGCTCCGATGCCGTGTTCGGCCATCTTCCTGACGGCCTCGTAGACCATGTCGTTTGGGTCGATTGCCTGGACGACCTTGCTCGGCTTACCCTTCAGAATTTGGGCGATACCTTTCATCAGCCATCCTCCCTGCGTTAATTAGGCGGCTGCCGGAGTCCGAAGCGATTGCAGCCAGGCGATCTGGGCGCGCAACTGCTCCGGCGTCGCGGCCGGCAGCTGACAGGCTCCATGCTGGCACAAGTATGCACGGCCGGCATCGCGCCCTGCAGCGATCGGGATAACACCGGGCGGGGCGCTCACGAATGTCACCAGCGGCGCGAAGTCCGACCGAACGGCCGAGAGCAGATCGGTGCCGGCCGGCAGAAGCAGGTCGGCCCCGTGCTCGCTCAGCAAGTGCACGAGCAACATTGCTGGCACTGCCGCCGGTGCCGCCTCGAGCAGCGCTGCCTGCCGTTCGATCGAGGCCTGCACGATGTCGGACCAGTCGCCGCGGTCATAAGCGCCAGACAGCCGTGTCAGCAGTTCGCAGGCGCCCGCGGTGGCGGACGGTACC
Organism: uncultured beta proteobacterium; assembly: GCA_963724605.1. Lineage (GTDB taxonomy): Bacteria > Pseudomonadota > Gammaproteobacteria > Burkholderiales > Burkholderiaceae_F > JALORV01. The sequence goes on along the minus strand of CAVRVM010000014.1, from coordinate 274,832 downwards.
GCGCCGTCGAACAAGTCACGTGCGCGCGACGGCAGGTGTCCGGGCTCGCCGTCGTAGAAGCCTTCGCCCTCGGCGTGGAAGCGCTCGACCATGCGCTCGGCCAGGTCGTGCGCGGATTTCAGCCACTCGAGTTCACCGGTTGCCCCGTGCAGTTCGAGGAGGCCGAGCCCGACCTGCGCGTGATCGGCCAGATATGTCTCGGCGCGCAGTGTGCCGTCGCGCCAGCTGTGGCGCAGTCGGTCTTCGCTCACCATCGTGCCGAGCAGGAAACACGCCATCGCGCGCGCCGTTTCGACAAGGTCCTCGCGTCCGAGCAGGCGGCCCGCTTCGGCGAAGGCACGCAGCGCCATGCCGTTCCAGTCGGCTAGCACCTTGTCGTCGGTGATCGGCCAGATGCGCTGCGAGCGGACGGCGTATAACCGGTCGCGCACCGATTGCTCCCATTGCCGCCACGCGTCGGCCCCGAGGCCGAGCGACGACTGCACGGCCTCCGGATTGCGCCGCTCCACCACGTTGAGTCCGTGCTCCCAGTTTCCTGCCTCGGTCACGCCGTACAGGCGCGCGGCGGGGCCAGCATCGGTACCGAGAACCGCGCGGAATTCGGCGGCGGCCCACACATAGAACTTACCTTCGACGCCCTCCGAATCGGCGTCTTGCGCAGAGCTGAACGCGGCCGGCGCGGCGGCCGGATGCATCTCGCGCCGCAGCCATGCGAGCGTGTCTTCGGCGACCGATCGCAGACGCTCGTCACCTGTGAGCCGGTACGCGCCGGCATAAATGCGCGCGAGCTGGGCGTTGTCGTACAGCATCTTCTCGAAATGAGGCACGTGCCAGCGCTGGTCGGTCGAATAGCGCGCAAAGCCGCCACCGACGTGATCGAGCATTCCGCCAGCGGCCATCTCTGCGAGCGTAGTGGTCAGCATCGTGCGCGCGCGCTCTTCACCCATGGCCGCCAGCGTCAGCAGGTACTGCAGCAGCGGCGACTGTGGAAACTTGGGAGCCGTGCCGAAGCCCCCATGCTTTTCGTCGAATTGGCGCGCGAGCTGCGTGACCGCCTGCTCGTGGAGCCGGTCGGCCGGCCGGCGCGGCGCGGCGACCGACCCTTCGCGGACGTGCGCGAGCAGCGCGTCGGCCTGCTGCTCGAGCTCGGCGCGACGCGTCGTCCACGCTTCGATTATGGCGGCGAGAATATCGGCAAAACTCGGCAGTCCGTGGCGGTGCCTCGGCGGAAAGTAGGAGCCGCCGAAGAACGGCTTCAGCTGCGGCGTCAGGAACATGTTCATCGGCCAGCCGCCGCGCTGCGTCAACGCCTGCAGCGCGCTCATGTAGACGTGGTCGACATCGGGCAACTCCTCGCGATCGACCTTGATCGCGACGAAGCCGGCACGGAGCTGGCGGGCGATCGCTTCGTCCTCGAAGCTCTCGCGCTCCATCACGTGGCACCAGTGGCAGGTCGCGTAGCCGACCGACAGCAGGATCGGCTTGTCTTCGGCTCGCGCCTTCGCAAAGGCCTCTTCACCCCACGGATACCAGTCGACCGGGTTCCCTGCATGCTGCAGCAGGTATGGGCTGGTCTCGCGGGCGAGTCGATTCGCGGGGCGATTAGCAGGAGCGTCCATGAACGAATAGCCTACGCCGGCGTCAGCGCCGCGCGAGGATGGATTCCGGCCGCCTCATCTGGACGATGCCATCTGCTTCAGGGTGAAGGTGTAGCTGCTGGTGTCGAGTGGCTTGTGGCAAGCCAGACACTCGGCTTGGTTGATTCCTGGGCGGAGTTGCTTGTCCTCGGTGAATACCGCGTAATTCCAATCTCCGTTGCGAAGCATCTCGGGAATTTGATCGCCCCAGGACGCTCCTCGAGCCATCGCCGTGTAATAGAGCAGCTTGTCTGGGACATAGAAGCCGTCCGCACCGGTGACCGGCGCCTGGGCCGCGTCGAGTTGCGCGGAATAGACCTCGACGAAAAGCATCGAGCCATCCGGCAGCGGCTTGCCAGCGCGTGCCGCCTTAACAGCGACGTCATTGGCATAGAAGTATTGAACCTGCTTGGTGGCCGGGAAGTCGATCGTGTGATAGCGGACGAACGTGTTCTTGTAGCCTTCAGGAAACGTCACTCGTGTCTGCGCGAGATTAGGCAGCAAGGCCGATTTGCCGCCGGGCTGCGCACCTGGCTGAGCGGCAAAGTATGCGGCGACGTCAGCGATGTCTGACGTGCTCAACTGTGAAGCGATGGTGTTCATCAGCGAGTTCTTGCGAGTTCCTTGCTTGAGGGCCTTCAACTGCGCCTCAAGGTAACGCGCTCGTTGAGCCGCAAGGTTCGGAATGGAATCACTGACGCTCACGCCGTCGAGGCCGTGGCAGGCCGCACAAACGGTCGCCACTTTCGCGCGACCCGCCTCGAGATCCGCTGCCGAGCAATCAGCTCCAATAAGCAGAACAACTATGAGAATCCCGAACTTTCTCATGAGTATCTCCACAAAGTCTGATTTCGCCAGGTGCGCGGCCCCGTACGAAAGCACGATAGCGCCATTTGCTGCTGCCGACGCCTGGACGTTCCGACAGTGTCGTGCGGTCCACGCCGGTCGCCGCCATCACCCCGCCGAACGTGGTCAAATTGCGGCACGCTCCCGCTTCGAGACCGACAATTTTTCCCAACCTCATCTTTCGCCAGCTGTTCGACGCCGCGTCGTCGACGTATACGTATTTGCTGGGCGACCCGCACACTCGCCAAGCGGTGATCATCGACACGGTATTCGAGCAGCATTTGCGCGACCATGCGCTGCTCGGGGAGCTGGGCCTCAAGCTGGCCGTCGCAGTTGATACGCATTGCCATGCTGACCATGTCACCGGCGCCTGGCTGATGCAGCAGGCCACCCGATGCCGTATCGCCGTATCGCGGCGCTACCAGCCACCGATTCAGGGCGTCGACCTCCCGCTTGATGACGGCGACCTCATTTCCTTGGGCGCCCGCCATTTGGGGGTGCGCGCAACGCCTGGCCATACGGACGGTTGCATGACGCTGGTGCTCGACGACAGGAGCATGGCCTTTACGGGCGACGCGTTGCTGATTCGAGGGGCAGGCCGCTGCGACTTCCAGCACGGCAGTGCGCAGGTCCTGTATCGCTCGATCACCCGTGAGATCTTCACGCTGCCTGACGCGTGCCTGCTGCTTCCGGGACATGACTACAGCGGCCGCACCGTGTCGTCGGTCGCCGAAGAGAGAACACACAACCCGCGTATCGGCGGCGCGGCCGATGAGCGCGACTTCGTCGGGTTTATGGAAAATCTCAATCTCCCACACCCAAAACAGATCGATGTCGCACTGCCCGCCAACCTGCGCTCCGGCCGGCCGGCCGACGGCAAGGTGCCGCGTCTGGCCGACTGGGGACCGGTGCGTCAGACCTATGCGGGATTGCTCGAGGTCGAGCCCGAGTGGGTCGCCGAGCACCTGCAGGAAGTGCATGTACTCGACGTCCGCCAGCCCCAGGAGATGCAGGATTCACTCGGGAGAATCGTCAACTCGCAGCTCATTCCGCTGAATGAGCTCAAGGCGCGGCTGTCCGATGTCCCTCGGGACAGGCCTGTGGTCGCGGTTTGTCACGCCGGCATGCGTTCCGGACAAGCGACCGTCATCCTGCGCAGCGCCGGACTCGAGCGCATTGCGAACCTGCGTGGCGGCATGCTGCTGTGGTCGCAGCTTGGGCTGCCGACACAACGGAACCGCGAGGGAACTTAAGGTTCCGGCGCCGGTGGCGGCGAGGATCTCGCCACGACGCATCTGCGCTTCTGGACGAATGGGGAGGTTTACCCAGGAGATCGGACCGGACCGATTTCTTATGCACCCCGCACCGAAGATCAGCCCGCCGCTCGCCTGGGTCACCGAGGTTTGGCGTCGAATTTTCACGGCTGCAAGACTTTGACTAACGCTCGCCAGGACGCCTATTCTTGTTTCGTCAATTGAGTGTGTCGACGAACTGGTGGGCTTGACAGCGTACGAGCCCGCGCCCTGTGGGCACCGGGTGTCGCCGCGGGATCAAGTGCGGAGGTCACATGGCTACCGTGTACATCGCTGAGGACGCTCAAGGCCGACAGATCCAGTACCGCGATCGCAAGCGGCTGGCGTGGGGGCTTTCAGTGGTGTATCCGCTGATCCCATTTATCGGCATCGGACTGCACGCTGCGACAGGCCAACCGGGCTGGCTGGCTCTTCCGCTCGCAATCATCTACATCGGCGGCCCGTTGCTCGACTGGGCGCTGGGCGAGGACGAAAACAATCCGCCTGAGGCCGTCGTGCCGCAACTGGAAGCCGACCCCTACTACCGTCGGTTGACCTATGCGATCGTGCCGTTGCACTTCGTCACTTTGATCGGCTGTGCGGTCTGGGCCGCCACCCAGCCCATGCCTGTATGGGCGCAATTGGTGCTCGCGATCGTGGCAGGGCTGACGTCCGGCCTGGGTATCAACACCGGTCACGAACTGGGTCATAAGCAAACCACGCTGGAGCGGTGGCTCGCGAAGCTCGTCCTTGCAGTCCCGGCCTATGGACACTTCCGCGTCGAACATAACCGTGGCCACCACTACGCCGTGGCCACGCCGGAGGACTGCGCCAGCGCCCGGATGGGCGAAAGCATCTATCGCTTTGCCCGCCGCGAAGTCTTCGGTGGCATGCGTCGCGCCTGGCTGCTGGAGAAGCAGCGACTCGAACGGGCCGGCCGCGGAGCCTGGAGCGTTCAGAACGAAATCCTGCAATCCTATGCCGTCACGGTATTGCTGCAGGGCGCCTTGCTGCTCACGCTGGGCTGGGTGATGGTGCCTTTCCTGCTGATTCACAATGTGCTCGCCTGGTGGCAGCTGACCAGCGCCAACTATGTCGAGCACTACGGATTGCTGCGCGCCAAGCGGGCCGACGGCAGTTACGAGCCGCCGCAGCCACATCATTCGTGGAACGCCAATCACGTCTACACCAATCTCGTGCTGTTCCAGCTGGAGCGTCATTCGGACCATCACGCCAACGGCACGCGCCGCTACCAGTCGCTGCGCCACTTCGACGACCTGCCGCAACTTCCCAGCGGCTACAACGGCATGTACCCGCTTGCCTATGTGCCGTGGCTCTGGTTCAAAGTAATGGACCCGCGGCTGCTGGCCCTCAAGCACGTCGCCGGCGACCTCACACGCATCAACATCGACCCGGAGCGCCGTGCGCGGATATACGAACGCTACGGCAACCCCAGGGAGCAAGCGTCACCGTAGCCGGGCTGAACGTAGCGTCGGGCCGGGCGGCTCGGCCTCCTTGTCAGGCCGCCGAACCGCGACCTGCCGGCCCGGCATTTCATACCTCAGCACTGAATTACAGGACCGCTAAGCAGCATACCGATCAGAAGCGAAACCGCAATGAGTACGGCTGCAATCGCCCCGCTCCGCGCCAGTCGCATAACGAACTGATGCGTTGCAAGGGTGGGCTGAGAGCGATGCGATGGTCGTTCCGCGGCAATCAGTCCGTCGCGGCGTTGCCGCTCAGTTCGGATCGCGCGTCTTCAGTCGCGCCGGACGAGCTTCCGTGTCGATCATGAATTCGAAGTGACGATCGGACCAGCGATCGGGATCGGCGGCATCGAACGTGCGCTCGTAGAACGTGCCAGTCCGTCGGCGCGCACCGTAGCGCCGTGGTCGCACGCGTACCGTAGCCCTTGGCACGGATCTGGATGGCGGAAAGCACGCGCTCCCAGTCGAGCGGCACGCCGGTTGCCGGCAAGTCGGACTCGCGCGCGAGTTCTCGATCGGCCATTATCGCCATCAGACTTTCGACGCTGCACACGGTTGGCGATTGAGCAGGCGAATTGCGAAACCGCGCGCGTCACCTTGGGCCACGGCGTGTCGAGGAATGCATTCGACAAGCCGTAGACACCGGGCTCGAGCGCACGCGGCGGCGTGCCGTGCCGATTGCTGAAGTAGTGCAGCGAACCCTGCTGACTGACCGCCCGCTGGCATCAGTCACCGGCGATCAGATTGAAGCCATTGAACACCGGCGTCCGATGCGCATGGCGATCGAGCCAGCGGTCGACGGGCTCCGGCGTCTGCAGCGCGGCCACCACGAATGCGCCGCGCGACGGTGCGTGCGGATTGCGCTCGGTCGGGGCACGCACGTTGGTCAGCGCAGCGAGACGGCCACGTCGTGTGATGCCGAACCAGGTACCGCCGGCCTCCTCGTCCTGCCCGGCCAGCAGCGAAACGGCCTGGCCCCACCACGCGGCGGGTCGGGTGCGACGCGTGTAGAACTCATCCCGATTGCCCGCAAGGATCAGCGGATAATCGGGATGGGCACGCCACGCGAAAACGATCAGGCACATGGCGTCAAATTTTTCGACACACCCAAGTCTTCGACACACCGTCACAGCATTCGAAATCGTTCGACGCGGCGCGCTGCCGCCAGTTCCTGCGGCAGTCCGGCTCGTCGCGCACCGCCGCGGCGAGCGCGAGCTGAAAGCGTCGGGATCTTCGGATTCCTTCGTAGACCTCCATCCAGGTCGGTGTCGTCCACGTTCGACGCGCTCCTCCAGCCGTGCCCGAACCGCACTGCCGACAGTCACGCTGCAGCAACGCGCCGCTGCAGGCACCGCGCGGCCCTGCGCGTGGCGCCGGGTAGTAGACATACCAGTTCTCGCTCGCTTGGCTCATGCTGTCGGGATCGAACAACTCGTAGGGCAGCGGCCGTATTGCAGCGTCGCGCCGCTCGACGTCGCCGCACAGTGCAGCATGCCCAGTCTCGAGCCGGTCGATCGGCGCTTCGAACAGCAGATCAGCACCCGCCGCCAGGCGCACGCGCCGACATGACACACCGTGCCGATCGGCTGTCCGTCGGACGAATGGACGATGTCCGAGCCCGCCGACGGCGGATCGTCTAGCGTCGCATGCGCCGGACCGCATCCGGCGCTTGAGCTTACCGAGATACTGGCTGCGCGCAACAATCTCCTGACCCGGGTAACAGCCCTTCTTGAAATCCACGCCACCCAGCACTTCGAAGTTGATCATCTGCGGCACGAACTTCTCCTGCGTTGCCGCGAACACGGTCGGCACCGCCGCGTTCGACTTCGGTCCACCACCACGCGTCGCTTGCCACGGCGTCGAGCGTCAGCCAAAGGCAGCCGGCAGCGGCGTGTCGGCGGCGAACGCTAAGCAGAAACCGCTCCTGCCACGCGCGGCGCGGCCGGGAGTCGGCTGACCCTCACGCCGCGCTCCGGCGATCGAGGCTCCACGCATGCACAGGCGCCGGCATGGTTCCGGCAGACGCGCAGCGCCCTGCGAAGACCCGATGCCCGAGCAGACCGTAGGCCGCGAGCCGATCGCTGTGATCAGCCAGTTTGACCTTCGAACGCAATACGAACATCGACAGTCGCTCTGGACGGCGGCGACCATGTTCGGCGGCAGCTGCAATATGATCGGCATCGCTGTCGCGCCACTGATGGAAAGTTGCGAGCAGGCGCCCCTTGGCCGTGCAGTAGCCGTTCAGCTGCAGGCTCTCGGTGTCAGGTTGCCACATCGTTGGTCAACTGCGACTGCAGGAAGGCGACGGCATGCCGGGCCCTCGACGCGGATCGTGCCGAGTTCGGTCAAGTCGTCGCCACGACCGGGCCGCGCAGCAATGCCGCCAAGTCTCGGCCGTGACGCTGTAAAGGCGCCGCTAGCACGCGGCCTGGTCTAGTTCGTGAGGCATTGGCGTCAGCAGGATCATTTCCATGTGCCGGTTATCATAGGAGCCGTCTGCTCGCAATGTTGCCGGAAAATGGCGAAAACTTCGCGCACGCCGTGGGCCGTCGTCGCAGTGCTGGCGCTCGCATGCGCTGGCAGCGCGGCCTTTACGGTCGGCCGCTGGTATGTGGCGTCGCGTCCGCTGCCGATAAGGTGAGCGCATCGAATTCCGGGTCAAGCCGGGCGCCTCGGTCCGCGCCATCGCGCAGGCTGCGCAGGCAGCGGGATTTGGATGTGGATGAATGGGCGCTCGCCGCGCTTCGCGCGGGCGACCGGCACGTCGCAGAACCTGCGGGCAGGGCAGTTACGCAATCGAGCGTGGAACGACACTGATGCAGGCCTGCTTGCCAAGTTGCGCGCCGGCGACGTGATGCGCGAGCGGATCACCATCGTCGAAGGAATCGACATTCCGCGAACTGCGCGCGCAGCTCGCGGGCGAGTCGCGGACCTGCGGCAGGACTGCGCCAGTTCATGTCGCCTCGCAGCTGCTGCAGGCAATCGGCGCGACGGAGACGCACCCCGAGGGCCTGTTCGCGCCCGACACCTACTTCTACGACGCGGGCACCAGCGATCTCGACCTCTGGCGCCGGGCCTACCGGGCCCAGTGCCATTGCGCAGCAGGCCTGGGGGCATCCCGATCGCCCGATCTGCCCTACGAATCGCCGTATCAGGCGCTGATCATGGCCTCGATCATCGAGAAGGAAACCGGGCAGGCAACCGAACGTCCGCTGGTCGGCGGCGTGTTCGTCAATCGGCTTGCAGACGCGGCATGCTGCTGCAGACCGATCCAACGGTCATCTACGGACTCGGCGACCGCTTCGACGGCAATCTGCGCAAGCGCGACCTCGACAACCGATACGGCCCGTACAACTCCTACACGCGGGCCGGCCTGCCACCGACGCCCATCGCGCTGCCGGGCCGCGCATCGATCGAAGCAGCCCTGCGGCCGGCCGCCACCGATGCGCTGTACTTCGTCGCACGCGGCGACGGGACGTCGGAATTTTCCAGTTCGGCTGGACGAACACAATCGCGCGGTCGACAAGTTCCAGCGGGGCACGGGCCGATGAGCGGGCGCGGCCGCTTCATCACGTTCGAAGGCATCGACGGCGCCGGCAAGAGCACACAGATCGACGTCGTTCGCGGACGCGCTACGCGAGCGAGGCATTGAACCTGGTCATCACGCGCGAACCGGGCGGGACGCCGCTGCGGAGAGTCGCTGCGCGCAGCTCGATCCTTAGCGAGAACATGGGTCGCGAAACAGAGACCCTGCTGCTGTTCGCGGCGCGCGCTGACCACCTCGAGCGCGTGATCCGTCCGGCTCTTGCAGTCCGGCCAGTGGGTCCTCTGCGACCGCTTCACCGACGCCACCTACGCCTATCAGGCCGGCGGCGCGCGGCATCTCGGTCGAGCGCATTGCGCGCTCGAAGCATGGGTCCACGCCGACCTTCAGCCGGACTGACGCTGCTGTTCGACGTGCCGCCCGAGGTCGCGGCACAACGCTTGCCCGGCGCGGCGCCGCGGACCGCTTCGAGGTCGAGCAGGCGTGATTCTTCGGCGCGGTGCGTCGCACACTACCTCGAGCGCGCGGCGGCGCATCCGAGCTCGCTTCTTCGTCGTCGACAGCACGACGATCGCCCGACGGACATTGAGGGCCAGTTGACCGAACTAATGTCCCGATGGAACGGCTGACGCCGTTGCCTTGGCAGCTCGGCTGTGGCGACAGGTCGCTGGCAGTCGCGCGAGCGCATTCCGCATGCGATGTTGCTGCATGGGACGCGTGGCATCGGCAAGCGACACTTCGCGCGCGCGCTGGCGCAGGCACTATTGTGCGAGTCACCCGAGAAGCGATGGCCGCCTGCGGCCAGTGCGCCGGCTGCCTACTGTATCGCCGTCCGACAACCATCCGGATCTGCGCTGGCTGATGCCGGCGTCGATCTGCCCGAGCGCGCGAAGACGACGAGGAAGGCGGTGCCCTGGCCGAGCCGACCTCGACGACCAAAGCCTCCAAAGCCAGCCGCGAGATCCTATCGACCAGGTGCGCGACATCGGCGACTTCCTCGCTCTGGCGTCCCATCGGGGCGGACGCCGCGTCGTTGTGCTGACACCCGCCGAGGCGCTGAACGCGCCGGCGGCCAATGCACTGCTGAAGATGCTGGAAGAGCCGCCTCGGCGAGCGGTCTTCATCGCTGTCAGTGACGCGATCGATGCCGTGCTCCCGACCGTTCGTTCGCGCTGCGTTTTGCTCCGTGCGCCGGTGCCGGAGCAGCGGCGGCGCTGGCCTGGCTGCGCGGCACGCGGCATTGACGATGCCGAAGAAGCAGCTCGCCGAAGCCGGCGGCGCGCCGGTCGGTCTTGACGCATGCCGGCGAAGACGATCCGCGCCGGCTTGCACCCGGAACTCAAGGCGCAATTGCTCGATCTGCTCGCGCGCGGCGGGCGTCTCACACTGGCCGACGTCGCCTCCGCCGTGCCGAAGGATATCGGACTAGCGGAAGCGATCCGTCTGTTTCAGCGCTGGGGATGGGACTTATTGGCGGAAAGGGCGGCGGGCCGCGTTCGTTATTATCCGCAGCAGCAACGGGCGATCGCCTCCGTCGGCACGCGACTGCGATCCGCAACAGCTTTTGGAATGGCTCGGCTCTAGCTTGACGGACGCGCAGGCCGTTGCGGAGCACCCGCTGAATGCGCGGCTGGCGGTCGAGAGCGCGCTGATTGGGCTACATGAAACCGTCCGCCCGGTGCGATGACGGACAGGGAATAGAACGCCTGATGAATGACGCAGCAGCAGCGCAGGCGGCGGCAGCGGCCAGCAAGCCGGAGTGCGTCCGGCCGTGCTTTCGCTGTCGATCAAGGAAAAGGCCGCGTTGTACGCGGCCTACATGCCGTACCTGAAGAACGGAGGCATCTTTGTGCCGACGACGCGTCCGTATCAGCTCGGCGATGATGTCTACCTGATCCTTACGCTGATCGACGATCGCGACCCGCATCCCGGTCGCCGGCAAAGTCGTCTGGATCAGCCCTGCCGCCGGCGGCAACAAGACGCCGGGCATCGGCGTGCACTTTCCTCCAGACGAGTCAGGCCAGACCGCGCGCAAGCGCATCGAGGACGCCCTCGGTGCGGCCTTGAAGTCGGCGCGCCCGACCCACACGCTCTAGTCTTCACGCGGTTCGAGTGTCCACTGCGCGGTGTCACGCGCGGCCGCCTGCCATGTTCGTCGACTCCCATTGCCATCTCGCGTTCCCGGAACTTGCCGGCGATCTGTCCGGGCGTGCTGGCGCGCATGCGCGAGGCCGGCGTCGAGGCCGCGCTGAGTGTCTGCACGACGCTGGACGAGTTTCCGGCCGTGCTTGCCACCGCCCGGCCGACCCGTCGTCTACGCCTCGGTCGGCGTTCATCCCGATTCGACCGACATTGCGGAGCCGAGCCGTGAGAAGCTCGTCGAGCTGGCCGGCGACCCGAAGGTCGTTGCGATCGGCGAGACGGGCCTCGACTACTACCGCCTGCCCGAGCCGCTCGAGTGGCAGCGCGAGCGATTCCGCGATCCATATCCGCGCTGCGCGTGCCTGCGGCAAACCGCTGATCATCCACACGCGGCTGCAGCAGCCGACACGCTGCGGATCATGCGCGAGGAAGGCGCCGGACGAGGTCGGTGGCGTCATGCACTGCTTCACCGAATCGGACCGAGGTCGCGCGCGCAGGCGATGGAACTCGGGTTCCATATCTCGTTCTCGGGGATCGTCACTTTCAAGAATGCGCAGGAGCTCCAGGCGACGGCAGACGTGGTTCCGCTCGACCGCCTGCTGATCGAAACCGACTCTCCTTATCTCGCGCCAGTTCCCCACCGCGGAAAGTCGAACGAACCAGCCTACGTTCCGTTCGTTGCAGCCAAGCTGGCCGAGTTGCGCGGGACTAGGTATCGAGCAGATCGCGTCGCTACAACAGACAATTTCTATCGTCTTTTCAATGCATTGCAACGATAACTCTTCAAGTAGTTTGTTAATACTGGCAGAAGCGAAACTTTACCTCGTGCAATCAGATACTTGCGAGACTTTCCTAATGTGTATTGGCGGATAGCGGCGAGCGGGATTTGGCAGCCGGTAGAGCACGTGCCGCCGAAGCAGATGGCCGGCTGGAACGCGAGGATGATCGAAGTCTCCCGTCGTTTCGCGTGCCATCCCGAGGCGTTCCATCACGCGTCGGGAGCGCAAGTTCCTGACCGCCGTGAACGAGACGATCTCCGTCAGCCCGAGCTGCCGAACGCCGAAGTCAAGCGACAAGCCGCGCAGCCTCCGGTGCGTAGCCGTGCCCCCAGTAACTTCGTTGCCATTCGCCAGCCGATTTCGATGCAGGGAGTGAAGTGCGCGTCGAACGTCGGCACGGACAGCCCGACGAAGCCGGCGCAGGTACCGTCGATCTCCAGGCACCATAAGCCCCAGCCTCGCTCTTCGAGTCCCTCCTGCATTCCGTCGATCATCGCGTCGCTTTCGGCGCGCGACAGGGCCGACGGAAAATACTCCATCACGATCGGGTCTGCATTCAACGCTGCAAACGGCTCGGCGTCATCGCGATTCCCAGCCGCGCAAGATCACGCGGTCGCCGCGCAGTACCGCGATATCCATCAGACGAGCACTCCCAACGAGCGCCGCTGTGACGCAGGTCGAGAGCAGCCCGGCGAAGATGGACTTCATGCCAAGTTCGGCCAGTTCGGCCCGCCGCTCCGCCGGGAGAAGAGCCGACAGCCCGCCGAGCATGATTCCCAGGCTGCCGAAATTCGCGAATCCGCACAACGCATAGGTCATCAGAAGCCGGCTGCGCTCGGACAGCGTTCCAGGCGGCAGCTGCGCCAGATCGAGATAGGCGATGAACTCGTTGAGCACGGTCTTCTTGCCCAGCAGGCGCCGGCGGTCGATACCTCGGCCCAGGGAATGCCTATCAGCCAGGCGAGCGGCGAAAACAACCAACCGAACATCCTCTCCAGGGTCAGCGCATCGCCGCCCACGGCAGGCAGCAGCCCGAGCAAGGCGTTCACGAGCGCAACCAGTGCCACGAACACGACCAGCATCGCGACGATGTTGAGCAGCAGCTGCAGGCCTTCAAGCGTGCCGCGGGTCAGTGCCGCCACCGCGTTGGCGTCCTGTCCGCGTCAAATCGGACAACTTGCATCGTCGGTGAGCCGCGGCGGCACCATGAGCGCCGCCACGGCGATTGCCACCGGCGTCGCGATGATCGATGCCATCAGCAGGTGCCCGAGCGCATTGGGAACGACCGGACCGAGCAAGGTTGCATAAAGGACGAGAACGGTACCCGCGATGGTCGCCATGCCGCAGTTCATCACGATGAAGAGCTCGCCGCGCGACAGGCTCGGAAGGTAGGGCGCTATGACCAGCGGAGCCTCGACCATGCCGACGATATACATTTGCCGCCGCGGAAAAGCCGACAGCCCCGCCAAGGCCCATCGTGCGCTCGCAGCAGGCCAGGCGAACCCACGCACCAGCAGGGGCAAGACGCCCCAGTGGAAGAGCAGGGCCGACAGCGCGGCCACAAACAACACCAGCGGCAGCGCGCGGAAGGCCAGCACGAAATTCGCCGCGGGTCGGTCACGCTGAAAGGAGGTTCGCCGCCTCCGCAGGTAGCCGAATACGAGACGCGTTCCCGCCTGCAGTGCGCGTTCGAACACGTCGAGTGCGGTATTGAGGCTCGCAAGCAGCGCTGCGAGTGGAGGACCTTGAACAGAAGTATCGCCAGTGCAAGCGCAAGGCCCATCCCGCTTGCGACCAGTCGCCATGGAACCTTCCGGCGTTGCTCGGACAGGGCCCAAGCCAGCACCAGCATCCCACACAGCCCCGCCGCGCTCTGCAACTGCTGCATCCCACCCCTCCCAGGTGCGACCGACATTGGAACACAGCCTCGACCCACACGCAGTAAGCTTCTCGCGGAATTCCGACCGCGAGCCTGACATGAACGCCCTCGACATTCCTGCTTCCCTGCACGCTGCGTTCGAGCGCCAGCGTGCGAGCTACGACGCAGCGCCTTTCCTGAATGGAACCTTCGGCGCGACCGCCTGCAACGCCTGCAGCGCCTGATATGCGAGCACGAGACCGCCATCGAAGCGGCGATCGATGCCGACTTTGGCGGGCGGCCTCGTCTGGAGACACAGATCGCTGAGATCTTCCCGAGCCTCGCCGAAATCAAGGGGGCGCTGCGGCATGGCGAGCAATGGATGCGGCCGCGCGGAGCCTGGGTGTCGAAGTGGTTTCTTCCGGCGCGCGCCCATGTAATGCCGCGACCACTCGGCGTGGTGGGCATCATCGTGCCGTGGAATTACCCGCTGTTCCTGGCGATCGGGCCCATGGTGGCTGCACTTGTCGCTGGTAATCTAGCCATGGTGAAGATGTCCGAGTACACGCCGGCGTTCTCGCAGCTGTTTGCCGAGCTGGTGCGAAAGTTCTTCGCGCCCGACGAGATCGAAGTGATCACCGGCGGGCCGGACGTGGCGGCGCAATTCTCGGCGCTGCCGTTCGATCACCTCTTGTTCACAGGATCGACGGGCGTCGGCCGGCTCGTCATGGCCGCGGCGGCGCAGAACCTGACGCCGGTCACGCTGGAACTTGGCGGCAAGTCACCGGCGATCGTTGCTCCGGGGTACTCGATCGAGCGCGCGGCCCAGCGCGTCTTGGCCGGCAAGCTGCTCAATGCCGGCCAGACGTGTATCGCACCCGACTACGTGCTCGTCCCACACGCACAGCATGACCGACTTCGTTGCCGCGCTGAAGGCAAACGCAGCGCGCATGTACCCGCGCGGACTGCAGGATCCGGACTATTGCAGTGTCGTCAATCAGCGTCATTACGGCCGGCTGGTCGGGTACCTCGAGCAGGCGGTTGCCGAGGGAGTCGCGGTCGATTCCGCTCTTCGATGGAGCCGAGCGCGCCGACGAGTTGCATCGCCTCGCGCCGACGGTGCTCGTCGATCCGCCTCGCTCGCTGGACGTGATGCGAGAGGAAATCTTCGGGCCGGTGCTGCCGGTCGTTGGCTACGATCGGATCGAAGACGCCATCGCGTACGTAAATGGCCAGGCGCGACCGCTGGCGCTGTACTGGTTCGATGACGATGCCAGGCGGGCCGAGCGGGCTCTGAAGCAGACACACGCTGGAGGAGTCTGCATCAACGAAACGCTGATGCATGTGGCGCAGGAAGAGCTTCCGTTCGGAGGTGTCGGGCCGTCGGGCATGGGCCACTACCACGGCAAGTGGGGCTTTGATACCTTCAGCAAGCTGACACCGGTGTTCCGCCAGTCGCGTCTGAACGGCATGAGCCTCTTCATGCCGCCCTACCGTCCGCTCGTCAACACGATGTTGCGGCTGATGAAACGCTTCTAGGTCCTGTAACAGCCATTTCAGGAGCGCCTGGCGCGCCTGGGCTGCCGATTGCTTTGTCGCTTGCCTTGCGAATTGGTCGCGCAACCGACCGCGGCCCGCTGGCGATGCGGCCGGCGCTGGCCTAATAAAGCGCGACTACAAGCGCCGTGGCCACCGGCGTGGCCTGCTGTCCCGTGCTCTGGGGTGCGATCGCGGACGTGCTGATCGGGGCACGGGGCTTGCTCGTGAATCCTTGGACAGTCATTCTGGGAGTTCGTGATGACCTATGATTCCGGCGCCGAATGGCGCAATCAGATCGAGCACTTCCGCGCGCTGCATCGCGTCGAATACGGAAGCGCGGATTTCGACGAGTTCGAGCCCGCGTATCACTACGGCTGGGATGTCGGACGCAACGAAGAACTTCGCGATCAATCGTGGTCCGACTTCGAATCCGCGATGCGAGTCGACTGGGAACGCCGTTACCCGGACGGCGAGTGGAACCAGTTCCGAAGGGCAGTCCAGCTGGGCTGGGATCGCGCGCGCGAAGCAGTCGGCAGCGGCGTCTGAAGTTGGCCCTACTTCGGACGCGGCGACTCGATCGCAGCACCCGGTGGAAGGAGCCTGCCGGCCCGCATCTCTCCATACGGCCGGCACCACGGCGCGTGCGACATTGCGGGCGTCAGGCATGCCGCTTGCTGGAGTCAGAACGAGCGCCCGAGGAGGTTGAGGGCTGCCAATCCCTGGAACGGGAACGGCGAGGCGACGAGCGACTTCGCATGTCGACCCAAGGCCTTGCTTCCCGGACCGCCCCGCGCGGACCGGGAGGCGGCGCTCTCTCGACTCACGCGGATCGGCGGCGGCCGATCCGATCATCTTCACTCAAGGAGCCGTGCCGTGCCGGACAATTCATCTCCCAGCAGCATCCAGGCGATCCGCGAGCGCGCGCGACGAAACGTCGACCAGGGCGCAGTCACGCCCAGTTACGGCGCGGACAAGTCCGCCGTGCTGCGGCTGCTGAACGAGGCGCTCGCGACGGAGACTCGTCTGCACGCTGCGGTACAAACGGCACTACTTCATGGCGAAGCGGACTCTCCTCGGCGCGGCATCGCAGAAGAGTTCCTCGAGCATGCGAACGAGGAGTTCTCGCATGCGGACCGGCTCGCCGATCGAATCGTGCAGCTCGGCGGCGAGCCGGACTTCGATCCGGAAGGACTGGCCGATCGCAGTCACGCCGAGTACGTTCGGGGCAGTTCGCTTGACCGACATGATCCGGGAAAACCTCGTTGCCGAGCGTATTGCAATCGAGAGCTATCGGGAAATGATCGACTTCATCGGCAACGGAGACCCCACGACGCGGCGACTGCTCGAGGAGATCCTCGCGGTCGAGGAGGAGCACGCGGACGATCTGCTGACCCTGATCGAAGGACGTTCGCGCCAGGGCTGACCGGCGCCCAGCAGGACGACTCTGCTAGTCCAGCGCAGCGAGGGGAATCACATCGGCAGGTTCGCCGGCCGCCATCGCTGCCTGCGGTCCGATTGCGACCAAAGCGTGGGCCTCACTCAGGCTCCGCAGCATCGAGGAGCTCTGCTGTGACAGCGGTTCGACCGCGAGGCCGCCGAAGCGCCTGACAAACCGCGCTCGGCGCCAGTCCGTCTGCCCGGCGCGCGTATGCGCGTCCACGGCGAGCGGCAGGGTGAACGACAGCGGCGGTTCGGCATTGGACCCGGCATGTCGAGCAAGCAACGGCGCCACGAGCAGCTGGAACATGACGTATGCCGCGACGCAGTTGCCCGGCAGGCCATAGACCCAGAGTGCATGACCGTCGACCTCTACGCGGCCACAGGCGATGCCGCGCCCTGGACGAATCGCGAGCGGCACAAACTCGAGTGTCGGAGAGCGCCGCACGATGTCGGCGTCTCCCTGCGCGACACCGCCCGAGGAGACCACGACGTCGAGGCGCAGACGGGCTGCGGCGGCGAAGGCGGCTTCGAGTGCCTCGGCACGATCGGGCACGATCCCAAGGTCGTGAGCGTCGTGGCCGGCGCGTGACATTGATGCAAGCAGCGTCGGACGGTTACCGTCGAACTGGCCGGCGAGACCCAACCGATCCGTCGGATCGTGCAGTTCGTCCCCGGTGGACAGCACGCCGACGCGCAGGCGGCGTTGGACCAGGAGTTCGGCGGCGCCGGCGGAGGCAGCAAGCCCGACGTCGTATGGCCGTAGACGTCGGCCTCGAGTAAGCACGACTTCGCCACGACGCAAATGCTCGCCTCGTGGCCGTACATGGGCTCCCGCTGTGACCGGCGACAGCACGTGCACGCGATCAGCGTCGGCGCGAACGTCCTCCTGCATGATCACTGAGTCAGCACCGGCGGGACACTCAGCGCCGGTCATGATCCGTACCGCCTCTCCGGGGCCCAAAGCGGTTCGAAACGGATGACCGGCCAGCGCACGCCCGACCACGCGCAAAGCGACGGGCGCCGCGCAGTCGGCAGCCCGCACGGCGTACCCGTCCATCGCCGCATTGGCAAATGGCGGCACGTCGAGTGCAGCAACGACGTCTGCCGCAAGAAACCGGTTGGCCGCAGCGGCCACTGGACAGCGTTCGGTCGAATCGATTGGCGAGATCTGGACTGCCAAGCGATCCAGTGCAGTCGCGACGTCGAATTCCTGAGAGTTCACCGGCCATCCAGCAGCGCTTCGTCCGCACTGACTCTTTGGAACGCAAGTGTCTCCTCGAAATCGACTGCCGCAACTCGTGCCGCTTCGAGCCAGCGGTACACGGCTCGCCCGCCGCGGGCGACATAGTCACGCAACGACGGCAGTTGCATGACTGCCAGCAGGCAGAAGACGGGCTGAAGCCGGCCGTCCACACGTGCACAGACTGCCGCCACGCCACGCTCGTTCACTGCGTCCGCCAGGCGCGGCACGAGGGCCCCCGGAAAATTCGGCGCATTGCACGGAACCACGGCAACCCAAGGCATTTGCGCATGCGCGAGTCCGGCCTCGATGCCTGCCAGCGGGCCGGGGTACTCAACGCCCAGTCCGCCCGCGTCACGGAACACTCGCGGGCCGAACGAACGATAGCGTTCGAGGTTGCGATTGGCGCTGATCATCACGTTGGCAACCTGCGGGGTCAGCCGTTCGATCACATGCGCTACGAGGGGACGACCGTGCAGTTCAACGAGGCCGTTGTCGGCGCCAGCCATGCGCGCCCCCGGTCCGCCCGCGAGGATCAGTCCCGTGACGTTGTCGCATCCGGCGAGCGGCATCGCGCTCAGCCGCCGATATAGGACATCTCGACCTTGGGGCGACGGGCACGTTGCGCTCGGAACGCAGTTCCGAATACCGATCGTCCGCGCTGGCGCCAGATGCGCGCGATCGAGGCCTGCAGAACGTCGCATCGTCGACCGCCGGCTGATCCGATGCGCCACGCAGACAGTCGCCGCAGGTCGTAGCCGCTGTCGGCGAACAGGCACAGATACAGCATCGCCCTCGGTCGACAGGCGCGCCCGGGTGCAGGTCCTGCAAAATGCGCGTGTCACGCTGGAAATGACGCCGATCTCGCCGCTGCCATCGCGATAGCGCCAGCGCTCCGCTACTTCGCCCGGATAGTTGGGTCGATCGGATCGAGCGGCGCAACTTCGTCGTCGATGCGATCGATGACCTCGGCCGACGGCACCACGTCGTTCATGCGCCATCCGTTCGAGCTTCCGACGTCCATGAACTCGATGAAGCGGACGATGTGGCCGCTGCCGCGGAAGTGGCGCGCCATCGCGCACGATCTCGCGGTCGTTGACGCCGCGCTTGACGACCATGTTGACCTTCACCGGTCCCGAGTCCGGCGCGCAGTTGCGGCATCGATTCCCGCGAGCACTTCGGCCACTCGGAAAGTCGACGTCGTTCATCCGCTTGAATACCGCGTCGTCGAGGCCGTCGAGCGATACGGTGATGCGTTTCAGTCCGGCGCGGCCAGGGCCTGCGCCTTGCGGGCGAGCAGCGAGCCGTTGGTCGTCAGCGCGATGATCGAGCGGCCGGCCATCGCGCGTCGAAAGCCGCGCCAGCATTTCGACCAGCCTGTGCAGATCCTTGCGCAGCAAAGGCTCACCGCCGGTCAGGCGCATCTTCTCGACACCCTGCGCGATGAACGACGTTGGCCAGTCGCGTGATCTCCTCGAAAGTCAGCAGCTCGCCATGAGGAAGGAACACGGTAGTCGCGGTCGAAGATCTCCTTCGGCATGCAGTAGGTGCAGCGGAAATTGCAACGATCGGTGACGGAGATGCGCAGGTCGTGCAGAGGGCGCGCGAGCCGGTCGCGCACTTCACCGTCCGGCCGCTTCGGCTCACCGGCGACACGCGGCACGGCAGGCGCGCCGTGCGCATGTCGAGCAACTGGATGATGCGCTCGGTCATGCGGCTAATGTTAGCCGCGCAACTCCGTGCGACAAAGCGCGGCGGACGTCGCACCGCGCTGCTGTGTCCACTCTACGCTGACCGTGGCTTTGGCCGCAGACCGAGTTTCCACCTGAACCAGCGGACGCTTCCTCTAGCGGCGGCAACACCGGACGCTCACGCGGAAGGCGTGCGGGACGCGCTTCGGCCGCCAGGCGCGCCTGCGTGCGCGTCAAGCTTCGCCGGCTCTGTCTGCACCAGACTCAGTCCAGCATCCTGCAGCACGGCCTCCAACTGCTCAACGGGCATCGGGGCGGATGCCGCAGGCGGCAGCGAAGTCGTCGTCGGCAACACAATCATGTCCGGAGGCAGTCGGCGGCGACCTCGCTGCGAATCCGCGACTCCCATTGCCGTCCGATGCGTGCGCGGTGCCTCGACGACCGGTTCGATTGCTGGTCTCGACAGCAGCGACCGGAGATTGCGACCGGCGCTTGTTCGGCGCGCTCGTCATCGTCCTCGGTCAGCTCTTCCTCGCCCCGGACGACTTGTCCGCAACCATGGCAGTTTCGCCATCGGCTCCGCGGCCGCCGCGCCCGCGCCGGCGCCGGCGCCGACGACCACGTTGCCCTCGGCTTGTGCATCGCCGTTCGTCGCATCAGCCGTGACCAGCGACGCCGCCCGCTGGCATCACAGGCTCAAGGGTCGACAGGTGCTGCGGCCGGCGACAGGTCGCCACGGCCGGCTGCTGGTCGCGTGCGGCCTTCTCCTTGCGCTCGCCACGGCGTTCACTCCTGCTTGCGATTCCGTCCCCCTTGCGGCGCCTCGTCTGCTCCCGCGCCACGTGGCGCCGGCGCCTCGCGTTCGGGGCGCGCTGCCGCGTCGGCGGGACGACGCTCATCGCGTTTGTCCCCACGGCGGGCATCGCGGCGATCGCTCGCGCCGCTCGCCGCGCTTCCCGTCCCGGCGGCCATCGCGCCTGCCGTCACGTTCGCCCTCGCCACCGCGGTGCCGCTCGCCGCGGCCTTCCGTCTCGCGGCTTGCCTTCTGGCTGCCGGAGTCCTGGCGCGGCTGCGGTGCGGTGGCTGCGGCGGCTGCCTGCTTCTCCGGTAAAGAAGGAAACGATCCGGCTCCACCATCCGGTTCGAACCGCAGCGGGCGTCGCACGGCAATGCGCACCGCGACAGGCGGCGGCGAACCATGACCGGCGCCGGCGTCTCGGGCACGATGCCCTTGACCACCGCTTCCTGCTTCGGGCGCGGCCGCGCTCCTCCTCGCATTTGCCGCGCGTGTACGGCGTATCGGTGCTGGGCGCCAGTTCGGCGGCCCGCTCGAAAGCTCGCCTTGACGTCCTCGAGCCGCGGATCGTCGTGGCGCAGCCGCTCGACGTGGTAGTTCGGCGTCTCGAGGAACTTGTTCGGCACCAGCAGCACGGTGACGCGCTGTTGCGCCTCGATCTTGGCGATCTCGGTGCGCTTCTCGTTGAGCAGGAACGTGGCCACCTCGACCGGCACCTGCACGTGCACGGCGGCGGTGTTGTCCTTCATCGCCTCTTCCTGCAGGATGCGCAGGATGTGCAACGCCGAGCTTTCGGTGTCGCGGATGTGGCCGATGCCGTTGCAGCGCGGGCAGGTGACGTGGCTGCCCTCGCTGAGCGCCGGGCGCAGGCGCTGGCGGGACAGTTCCATCAGGCCGAAGCGCGAGATCTTGCCCATCTGCACGCGGGCGCGGTCGTAGTGCAGCGCGTCGCGCAGGCGGTTCTCGACCTCCCGCTGGTTCTTCGACTCTTCCATGTCGATGAAGTCGATGACGATCAGGCCGCCGAGGTCGCGCAGCCGCATCTGGCGCGCGACCTCGTCGGCCGCCTCGAGGTTGGTGCGGGTCGCGGTCTCCTCGATGTCGGAGCCGCGCGTGGAGCGCGCCGAGTTGACGTCGACCGACACCAGCGCCTCGGTGTGGTCGATGACGATCGCGCCGCCCGAGGGCAGCGGCACCGTGCGCGAGTACGCCGTCTCGATCTGGTGCTCGATCTGGAAGCGCGAGAACAGCGGCACATCGTCCTTGTAGCGCTTCACGCGCGGCGACGTTGTCCGGCATCACGTGCGCCATGAACTGGTGCGCCTGCTCGTAGATGTCGTCGGTGTCGATCAGGATCTCGCCGATGTCCGGATGGAAGTAGTCGCGGATCGCGCGGATGACGAGGTTGCGACTCCTGGACGATCAGGAACGGTGCCGGATTGGCGCCCTTGAGCCGCTGGCCGTCCGGTCCGGTCGCTGTCGTCGACGTAGCTCGACCTTCTTCTTGCCCGGATTCTCCGGGTCATCGACCGTCAAGTTCGTACTGCGGCTTGGCGGCGCCCTCGATGGCGTGCCACAGCTTCAGCAGGTAATTGAGGTCCCACTGCAGCTCGGCGGCGGTGCGGCCGATGCCGGCGGTGCGCGCGATGATGGACATGCCGGCGGCATCTCGAGCTGGTCCATCGTGTCGCGCAGTTCCTGCGCGGTCCTCGCCCTCGATGCGGCGCGACACGCCGCCGCCGCGCGGGTTGTTCGGCATCAGCACGAGGTAGCGGCCGGCCAGCGAGACGAAGGTGGTCAGCGCCGCGCCCTTGTTGCCGCGCTCTTCCTTCTCGACCTGGACGAGCAGCTCCTGGCCTTCGCGCATCGCGTCCTGGATGCCGGCGCTGCGGACGTCGACGCCTTCGCGGAAGTAGGTCCTGGAGATTTCCTTGAACGGCAGGAAGCCGTGGCGTTCCTCGCCGTAGTCGACGAAGCAGGCCTCGAGGCTGGGCTCGACGCGCGTGATGACGCCTTTGTAGATGTTGGCCTTGCGCTGCTCGCGACCTGCGATCTCGATGTCGATGTCGATCAGCTTCTGGCCGTCGACGATGGCCACGCGCAGTTCCTCTGCCTGCGTGGCGTTGATCAGCATGCGCTTCATCAGCACTCCCTGCGCCTTCTGAGGGGCGCTTGTCAGTGCCGGAATGAACGAGGGTCAGTGGCTACGAGAATCAGTGGTCACGCCCGGCACTCGGCCAGGCGCTATCCGCCGCGCGCGGCGGCCCTCCGGAGACCGGACCCACGGCGCGAACAGCCCATCCGTGCCGCCGTAGGGCGCACACGTCGAGGGGTTCGAAGCGAAGCTTCATGTGGGAATCGGGCTCTCGGAAGTTGGTCTCGTTGTCTCGCGACGCCGGAGCGTCACGCGGCTTGTTCCACTCAGTTCATTTCGGCGGGACCCGCACCACGCGCGATCCACGCAGTCGGCGGTTGATTTCCGCCGCGGCCACCTCACGGCGACCCCACTGCGAATTCAAAGAGACGACGGATCGTCTCGAAAGCCCGCATGGCCTACGGCCGTACGGGAACCATTGCTAACGGATACGCACCCGGTGACGCCGTCAGACGGCATCCGCCAAAGCTACAATCCTTCGCATGTGAAGTCTTCCGGCATCCGACCGCGGCCGGACTCGCTTTCCCAGGCGCGCCAGTTTGGCGCCACCGCGGCCCATGAGGCCCCGGGATTCTCCGGGACCCCGAAAAACCTCGACGCCTCAAGTATATGCAAGATGGACCCGGCCCGTAAAACAGGAAAGCGGCAGGCAATGGCCCGTGTTGCCGTCGCAAGACGCGGTCGAACGGGGTCGTGGCGGCCGACCGCGTCAGTCATTTGCGAGTCGACCCCGAATACGCCGGCCAGCGCCTGGACAATTTTCTGCTTCGGCATTGCGCGGGGTGTGCCCAAGAGCCACGTCTACCGCATCGTGCGCAGCGGCGAGGTCCGCGTCAACAAGGCCCGGGTGGCCGCCGACTACCGGCTGCAGGCCGGCGATGACATCCGGGTCCCACCGCTGCGGACGGCACGGACCGGCGAGCCCCCCGCGGCTGCCTTCGCGCCGGCTTTGATGCCGCCCGATCCTGTTCGAGGATGAGCATCTGATTGCCGTGGACAAGCCCTCGGGCGTCGCAGCTCACGGTGGCAGCGGAGTGGCGCACGGGGTGATCGAGCGGGTGCGCGCGGCTAGGCCGCAACAGGCCTTTCTCGAGCTTGCTCATCGGCTCGACCGCGAAACCTCGGGCATTCTCCTGCTCGCCAAGTCTCGTCGCGCACTGCTTTCGCTGCACGAGCAACTGCGCGAGGGCCTCATCGACAAGCGCTATCTCGTGCTGGTGGCCGGCGACTGGAGCGACCGGCGCCAGGCATGTTCGACTGGCGCTGACGAAGTTCGTCAATCGCAGTGGCGAACGGCGCGTTGCAGTCGACACCGAAGGCTTGGCCTCGCACACGATCTTCAACCTCAAGGAGCGCTACGGACCGTTCTCGCTGCTCGAGGCGGAACTGAAGACCGGCCGCACTCACCAGATCCGGGTTCACTTCGCGCACCTCGGATTTCCGATCATCGGTGACGACAAGTATGGCGATTTCGAACTCAACCGCCGGGCGGCACGCGGCGAGTTCGGCCCGCGCTTCGGACGGATGTTCCTGCATGCATACACGACACAGCTGGCGCATCCCCTCAGTGGCGAGACGCTGATGCTGACCGCGCCGCTGCCTCCCGACTGCAGCGGGTTCCTGCGGGCGCTGATATCGACCAACCATGCCAAAGCGACGGTTTGACCTGGTCGTCTTCGACTGGGACGGCACGGTCGTCGATTCGACCGCGACGATCGCGCTCAGCATCCAGAAGGCTGCGGCCGACCTCGGATTGCGCATTCCATCACTCGAGCGGGCCAGTCATGTCATCGGCCTCGGGCTGCACGACGCACTATCCAGCGCAGTCCCGGACCTTGATGCAGCCCGCATCGAGGAGTTCTCCGCGCGCTATCGGTTTCACTATTTCGCCGGCGAGCCCGAGATCCTGCTCTTCAGCTGGCGTGCGCGAGCTGCATCGTGGAACTGGCGGAGGGCGGCGCGCAGCTGGCGGTGGCGACCGGGAAGAGCCGGCGCGGTCTCGACCGGGCGTTCGGCGCCACCGGGCTCGGCATGTTCTTCGCGGCGTCGCGTTGCGCCGACGAGACCCAGCCGAAGCCGCATCCCGCGATGCTGCTCGAGTTGACCGATGAGCTCGACGTTTCAGTGGAACGAACGGTGATGATCGGAGACACGACGCACGACCTGGCGATGGCTCACGCAGCCGGCACCTCCGCGATCGGAGTCACCTATGGGGCGCATCCGCGAGAGCAACTGGCAGCGCTGGCTCCGCTCGGCCTGGCCGAAACCGTCGATGGGCTACGCGCATGGCTGCTGGCGACGAGCTAGTCCATATCTGCCCTTCCGCCACGCTGGCCGATGGAGGTCGCGGCCGGCGCTTCGTGGTGATGTTCCGCAGCGAGCCGGTGCCGGCATTCGTCGTGCGCCACCGCGGAGTTGCCGTTGCCTACCTGAATCGTTGCGCGCATGTAGCGACGGAACTCGACTGGCAGCCCGGTGAGTTCTTCGAGCCCGATGCCGAATTCCTGATGTGCGCCACGCATGGCGCGCTGTATGACCCCGCGACCGGCGCCTGCCGGGGCGGCGCCTGCGTTGGTCACGGGAACCTGCGTCCCCTGACCGTGGTCGAGAACGCGGGCGCGGTGTATTGGGTGCCGGACGCGCAGGCGCGGCCGGCTGATTAGGCAAGCAGCAGGAACACGCAGGGTTGTCTTTCGATCGGCGGCCGGGCGCCGCGCGCGGACCAGCCCAAAACCGTCCGGGTCTGCACGTACTCGCCACCTCCGGTCAGGTCAATGGCGACCGTTACCCGCGTCGTCGGCGCGCACGCGGCAAGGATGGCATCGAACATCGCGCTGCTCCGATACGGTGTTTCGATGAATCCCTGCGTTTCGCCTGAACGGGACTCCCGCTCCAGCACCTGCAGCCGCTTTGCGCGCTCGGGCGAGGCGACCGGCAGATATCCCACAAAACGGAATCTCTGTCCGTCCAGTCCCGATGCCATCAATGCCAGCAGAAGTGCCGATGGGCCGACCAGTGGTCGCACCGGCACGCCCATCGTATGCGCAGCGGCGACGATGTTCGCGCCCGGATCGGCGACGGCCGGACAGCCGGCCTCTGACACGAGTGCGCCGTCTCGCCCATCGATTACAGGCGCGAGCCAGCTCTCGAGCATCGCTGTCGGCGGTTCATGCCCAATCTCGACGATATCCAGTTCACGCAGCGGAGTGGGATGCCCGATCGCCTTCAGGAAGGCGCGCGTCGACTTCGCGTTCTCGGCGAGGAAATACGTGAGCCCGCGGGCCAGCGCCAGTACTGCCTGCGGCAGGACGCTTTCCGGCGGCACGTCGGCGATCGGGCAGGGCAGCAGGTACAGCGTGCCGCGCAACGCTCACCTCGCAGCCAACACGTCGATGCCGGCGTCGGCCAGCATCGAGGTCAGTCGGATCAGGGGTAGGCCGATCAGTGCGGTCGGGTCGCTGCTTTCGACGCTGGCCACGAGCGCGATGCCGAGCGATTCGATCTTCGCGGCGCCGGCACAGTCGTACGGTTCATCGAGCCGCAGGTAATGCTCGAGCGCCGCGCGGGGCAGGGTGCGCATCATGACTGTCGTCGGGATGCTGTCGACCTGCAACGCTTCAGGGCGCGGACCAACGACCGCCAGGGCGGTATGGAAGATGACTTGCTTTGCCTTGCATGCGCTCAAGCTGGGCGAGGGCTGCGGTGTGCGACATCGGCTTGCCAAGCGCGACGCCGCCGATCTCCGCCACCTGGTCGGATCCAATGACCACCGCGCCGCTCCGTCGCGCCTGGACCGCCTGGGCCTTGGCGACGGCCAGCCGCAGCGCCATCGCGCGCGGCGCCTCGCCTGCGTGCATCGATTCGTCCACCTGCGGCGACTCGACCTCGAAGTCGAGTCGCAGGCGATCCAGCAACTCGCGGCGATAACGCGAAGTCGATGCGAGTACGATCGTTGGCGGGTGCATGGCGCGCGCAGTTTAGCGGCGCTCCTCGGGTGAAAGGTCCATGGCGGCAACTCCTTCGCGCACATGCGACGTGTACGAACTGGCGCGTCAACGTCAGGTCATTGATGGCGAGCTGCCGATACGTGAACTGCCGCGTCTCGCGGCCAGCCTCGCAGCGCCCACCGGATCGTTGAAGTACCGCATTGCAGGCCGGCTGGACGATCGGGGCCGCCCCGGCGCGACGCTCAGTCTTACGGGTCAACTGGAGCTCGAATGTCAGCGCTGTGGGGCGCCGTTCGCCTTCCGCCTCGAGCGCAACGCGGTGTTCCGGTTCGTCGCCAGCGAAGAGGAACTCAATGCGGTGCCGATCGATGAAGATGAAGAGGCCGAGGCGATCGTAGGCTGGTCACAGCGCGGACCTGGTGGCCTGGATCGAGGACGAGACGATACTTTCGCTGCCGCTGGTGCCGCGTCACGATGACTGCAAACCTGTCAGGGTCCAGTCAAGCGCCGAGCCCGCAGCAACCGCGCGGCCGAGTCCCTTCGCCGTGCTGTCCGATCTGAAGCGCGGGAGCAAGCCGCATTGAACGAGCGGGGTTCCTCTGCGGGCCCGGCTCAGGTAGAATTTCGTGTTTTATTCCGTGGGGTTAGCCATGGCTGTCCAACAGAACAAGAAGTCCGCCTCCAAGCGAGGCACGCATCGCGCGCACGATTTTCTGACCAATCCGCCGACGGCCATCGAGCCGACGACGGGCGAGGTTCATCGTCGTCATCACATCAGCCCGAACGGCGTCTACCGCGGCAAGAAGATCCTCCAGACCAAGAACGACGAGTAAGCTTTCTCGATCAGTCCACTGATCGGTCTTCTCCTCGTGCGCGTCCACTCGCGCGTCAACCATCGTTGTTTCATTGAGCGCCCGCAGCGTCTTTGCGCCGCGGCGTGCTTCCGTTCGCGGTGAACGTACGCATTGCCGTCGACTGCATGGGCGGGGATCACGGCATCCCTGTCACTGTGCCGGCCGCTCTCAGCTTCCTGGCCGGGACTCCCGCGTATCCCTGCTGTTGGTCGGACGCGCGCGCGGAGATTGAGCGCGCCCTTCCCGGCGCAGACAAGCGTGTCGACGTCGTCCACGCCGATGAAGTCGTCGAGATGCATGATCCACCGGCGACGGCGCTGCGCAGCAAGCGCGACTCGTCGATGCGGGTCGCAATCAACCTGATCAAGGAAGGCCGCGCCGACGTCGTTGTCAGTGCCGGCAACACCGGCGCGCTGATGGCGATCTCGCGCTTCGTGCTGAAGACGCTCGACGGCATCGATCGCCCGGCGATCGCCGGCCTGATGCCGAACCAGCTAGGCCGCGTAACGACGATGCTCGACCTCGGTGCCAACGTCGATTGCAGCGCCGGACCATCTGCTGCAGTTCGCCGTCCTGGGCACGGCCCTGGTCGCGGCAGTCGAGGAAAAGGAACAGCCCACCGTCGGCCTGCTGAACATCGGCGAGGAGATGATCAAGGGCAACGACATCGTCAAGCAGGCCGGCGAACTGCTGCGTGCAGCAGCCCGCTCAACTTCCACGGCAACGTCGAGGGCAACGACATCTTCAAGGGCACGACCGACGTCGTCGTCTGCGACGGCTTCGTTGGCAATGTCGCGCTCAAGACCGTCGGAGGGTCTGGCGCAGATGCTGGGCGGATTCGTCCGCGAGGAATTCACCCGCGGCCCGCATGTCACGCCTGATGGCGGTCGCTGCCTACCCGGTGCTGAACCGCTTCCGGCGCCGGGTCGACCCCCGCCGCTACAACGGCGCGAGCCTGCTCGGCCTGCGCGGACTGGTGCTGAAGAGCCACGGCTCGGCCGACAAGCTGGGATTCGAATGCGCCCTGCGACGTGGCTACGACGAGGCGCGGCACCGGCTGCTCGAACGGACGATCGCCGCGATGCAACCCTGCGTCACGCAGCTGGAGCAGATGCACGGCGGCCGGCCGGAGGCGAGTGAGCAGGACGCATGAGTCCGCAACCTCGCTCCAGGTCCAGAGCCGAGCGCGCGGCGCGAAGCCGGTGCGACGCAGCGCGCTGTATGCACGCATCATCGGCACCGGTCAGCGCTTGCCGCCCGCGCGGTGACGCAACGACGAGCTGGCGCGCGACCTGGCGGCACGGCGGCATCGAAACGTCCGACGAGTGGATCGTCGAGCGCACCGGCATCCGCCAGCGCCACTTCGCGGAGCCCGGCGTCACCACGGCCGAGCTCGGCGCTGCGCGCGGCGCGTGCCGCACTCGAGATGGCGCGGCTGCGAGGCGGACAGCGTCGACCTGATCATCGTCGCGACGTCGACGCCTGACCAGGTCTTCCCGAGCGCTGCGTGCCTGATCCAGGCACGCTCGGCCATCCCGGCTGCCCGGCGTTCGACGTGCAGGCGGTCTGCAGCGGCTTCGTCTACGCGCTGTCGATCGCCGAAGCGATGCTGATCGGCGGGCACGCACCGCCGGCGCTGGTCATCGGCGCCGAAGTCTTCTCGCGCATCCTCGACTGGAACGACCGCACCACCTGCGTGCTGTTCGGCGACGGTGCCGGAGCGGTCGTACTCGATGCGCTCGGACGAGGCCCGGCATCCTGGCGAGCGAGCTGCAGTGCCGACGGCAGCCAAGCCGGGATCCTGTGCGCGCCGGGCCGGGTCAGTCAGCGGCGTCGGTCGAAGGGCACCCCTTCCTGACGATGGAAGGCCAGGCGGTGTTCAAGCTGGCGGTCGTCCGCGCTCGGGGCGTCTGCCGCTCGCCGTGCTCGCCGCCGCGCGGGCTGCCAGGCCGACCAACTCGACTGGCTGATCCCGCATCAGGCCAACATCCGCATCATGAACGCAATCGCCCGCGACTGCGCTGCCGGAATCGAAGATGGTCGTCACCGTCGACCAGCACGGCAACACGTCGGCCGCTCGGTGCCGCTCGCGCTCGACGTCGCGGTGCGCGACGGGCGCATCAGGCGCGGCGACACGGTGCTGCTGCAGGGCGTCGGCGGTGGTTTCACGTGGGGCGCGGTGCTGCTACGAGTGGTGAGGACATGAAACTTGCGTTCGTCTTTCCCGGCCAGGGCTCGCAGTCGGTCGGCATGCTGTCGAGCTTTGGCGACGACCCTGCAGTCGACCAGGCGCTCGATCGCGCAGCGGCCGCGCTCGGCCAGGACCTCGCGTCGCTGATCGCGAAGGCCCGACAGAAGATCTCGACCTGACCGTCAACACGCAGCCGGCGATGCTGGTCGCGGGCTCGCCGTCTACCGCGCATGGCGCGCCGCAGGAGGGCCGCAGCCGGCGTGCTGGTCGGCGGGCCACAGCCTCGGCGAATACACGCGCACTGACGGCCGCCGGCGCACTTGACGCTCGCCGATGCGGTTCGCGCTCGTGCGGTTTCGCGCCGCGGCGATGCAGGAAGCGGTGCCGGTGGGCGTTGGCGCGATGGCGGCGATCCTCGGCCTTGCGGACGACGACGTGCGCCGTGCCTGCGACGACAGCGGCCGAGGGAGGAGGTCGTCGAGGCGGTCAACTTCAACGCGCCGTCGCAGACCGTGATCGCCGGCCACAAGGGCGCGGTCGAACGGCCTGCGACGCCGCCAAGCGCCTCGGCGCCAAGCGCGCCCTGCTGCTACCGGTCTCGGCGCCGTTCCATTCGCCGCTGATGCAGCCGGCCGGCCGAGCGTCTGCGCGCAGTTCTTGCACAGCGCCGATCTGCCGCCTGCGCATTCCGCTGATCAACAACGTCGACGTCGCGATCGAGAGCGATCCGGCGCGCATCGTCGATGCGCTTGCCGCCAGGCCTACGGCCGGTGCGCTGGGTCGAAGATCGTGCAGGCGCTCGCGCAGCACGGCGTCACGCACGTCGTCGAATGCGGGCCGGGCAGGGTGCTGGCCGGCATGGCGAAGCGCATCGCGCCGGATCTCGAATGCGCTCGCGATTTCGACTGCCCGAGCCTGAAGGACGCTCTGGCAGCGACTGCTGACCCGGGAGCCGCCGGCATGAACGTCTTCGCAGTCCGATTGCCTGGACCGACGAGGTCGCGCTCGTCACCGGCGCGTCGCGCGGCATCGGCCGCGCCATCGCCGAGCAGCTCGCGCATGCCGGCGCGACTGGTCGATCGGCACGGCCACCAGCCGACACGGGCGCCGAAGGCATCTCGGCGCGCGCTGGCCGCAACTCGGCGGTCGCGGGCCGCGGCGCTGTCTTCGACGTACGCGACGCGGCGGCAGCCGACAGCCGTCGTCGATAGCGTCATCAAGGAGCACGGCAAGCTCTCGGTCCTGGTCAACAATGCCGGCATCACGCGCGACACGCTTGCGATGCGGATGAAGGACGACGACTGGGACGCTGTGCTCGACACCAATCTATCGGGCGTCTTCCGGCTGGCCGCGCCGTGATGCGAGCGATGATGAAGCCAAGCACGGCCGCATCATCAACATCACCTCGGTCGTCGGCGCCAGCGGCAATGCCGGCCAGGCGAACTATGCCGCGGCCAAGGCCGGCGTCGTCGGCATGACCAAGGCCCTCGCACGCGAGGTCGGCAGCCGCGGCATCACCGTCAACTGCGTCGCGCCCGGGTTCATCGAGACCGACATGACGCGCGCGCTCAGCGAGCAGCAGACGCAAGCGTTGCTTGGCGCAGATCCCGCTCGGCCGCCTCGGCCAGGCGGACGACATCGCCGCAGCGGTCGTGTTCCTGGCGTCGCCGCTGCGGCGTACATCACCGGCGCCGAACTGCACGTCAATGGCGGCATGTTCATGAACTGAAAACGGGCGCCCTTCGGCAGATGCAAGGAGTGCCTCTGTTAGAATCCGCGCGCATTTTTTCGCCGGCCAACAACATGGCGTTGCGCACCGGCAGCAATCAAAGCGCGGATCGCGGCGCGTCGCCGACACACATGGGCAGGAGGAGTACATGGGAGACATCGAACAACGCGTCAAGAAAATCGTCGCCGAGCAGCTCGGCGTCAACGAGGCCGACATCAAGAACGAATCGGCGTTCGTCGAGGACCTGGGCGCCGACTCGCTCGACACGGTCGAACTGGTGATGGCGCTCGAAGACGAGTTCGAATGCGAGATTCCGGACGAAGAGGCCGAGAAGATCCGCACCGTCCAGCAGGCAGTCGACTACATCAACAGCCACCTAAGAAGGCCTGACGCGGCCCTCAGTCGCGCCGGCTCGCCATGAGGTTCGATGTCAGACGAGCGCCGCGTCGTCGTCACCGGACTCGGGGTCATCAGCCCGGTCGGCAACGACGTCCCCAGCGCTTGGTCGGCGCTGCTGGCGGGTCGCTCCGGCATCGGCCCGATCACACGCTTCGACGCCTCGGCGTTGCATTGCCGCATCGCCGGCGAGGTCAAGGGCTTCGACGTCACCACGTGATGTCCGCCAAGGAAGCGCGGCACCTGGACGCTTTCATCCATTACGGTGTCGCGGCTGCAACCGAAGCGCTGCGCGACTGCGGCCTCGAGGTCACCGACAGCAATCGGGACCGCATCGGCTGCGTCGTCGGCTCCGGCATCGGCGGCCTGCCGATGATCGAGGAAAACCACAGCGAGTTGCTGAAGCGCGGGCCGCGCCGCGTCTCGCCGTTCTTCGTTCCGGGATCGATCATCAACATGATCGCCGGCCACGTGTCGATCATGTACGGCCTGCAGGGCCCGAACCTCGCGATCGTCACCGCCTGCACCACCGGGCTGCATTCGATCGGCGAGGCGGGCCGGCTGATCGAGTATGGCGACGCCGATGTCGATGGTCGCGGGCGGCGCCGAAGTCGACCATTTGTCCGCTGGGCGTCGGCGGGTTCGACACGATGCAGGCGCTGTCGACGCGCAACGACGATCCGGCGACCGCCAGCCGCCCGTTCGACAGGACCGCGACGGCTTCGTCCTCGGCGAAGGCGCGGGCGTCGTGGTGCTGGAAGAGTACGAGCACGCGAGGCGGCGCGGCGCCAAGATCTACTGCGAGCTGTCGGCTTCGGCATGAGCGCCGACGCCTTTCACATGACGGCGCCCAACGTGGACGGTCCGCGGCGCTGCATGATGGCCGCGCTGCGCAATGCCGGCGTCAATGCCGATGAGGTCGACTACCTCAATGCGCACGGCACCTCGACGCCGCTCGGCGACATCAACGAGACCAAGGCGATCAAGGCCGCGTTCGGCGACCATGCGCGCACGATCGTCGTGAACTCGACCAAGTCGATGACCGGGCACCTGCTGGGCGGCGCCGGCGGCATCGAGTCCGTGTTCACCGCGCTGGCGCTGCATCACCAGGTATCGCCGCCGACGATCAACATCTTCAACCAGGATCCCGAGTGCGACCTCGATTACTGCGCCAACACGGCGCGCGAGATGAAGATCGACGTCGCCGTGAAGAACACCTTCGGCTTTGGCGGCACCAACGGCACCCTGGTTTTCAAGCGGCATCTGAGTGTCAGTAAGCTGGGCCGCCCTGCAACCTTCCGGCGGGAACGGAGGTGGTTGCGGTGGCGTCGCGACTGCCGCCTGGTTGGCGGTTCAATGCTCCTGTCTATGCGCGCGCTGGCATGGATCCGCGCCATCCCGGCCCCGGGTCGCAGCGGCGGCGGCCCTTGCCGCCGCGGCCACCTGTGGGGGATCCGCAACTGCGCGATCGCGGTCTCGGGACCGCGCGAACTGCGGATCGGCGCCGACGGAGCTCCGGCTCCGCGACGCGGCCGGGGGGTCCCGGAATTCAACCGAGCAGAAGGCCAAGCCCGTGCCTTTTCGTGCGCCGTGGTTGATAACGTTGCGCTCCGGACGCCAAGTTCATCCGGCTCTGGCCGGATTCCCTTCCGCCGGAAACCTTCCGGCGCTGTCTATGCCTGCATTCGATGGGAGCGGGCGGAGGCCGCCGCTGCAACGGACCCTCAGGGCCAAGACGTCCAAGAATGAGATCGATCCCTAAACACTGTTCCGCGACCTTTGGTGCGCGGCTCGCGCGGAGACGGGAAATGGGCGTTCCTGCCGCCGGGGACAAGGTGTGTCTGACCGCGACATCGACCAGCAACTCGTCGAGCGCGTCCAACGCGGCGACAAGGCCGCGTTCGACCTCCTGGTCGTGAAGTATCAGCGCAAGATCTTCCGCCTGCTGTCGCGGCTGATCCGCGATTCGGCCGAAGTCGAGGACGTTGCCCAGGAAGCCTTCATCAAGGCGTACCGGGCCCTTCCGAACTTTCGCGGCGAGAGTGCGTTTTACACCTGGCTCTACCGGATAGCGATCAATACCGCCAAGAACTTCCTGGTCTCCCAAGGCCGCCGGGCGCCGACTTCCACCGAGACGGAAATCGAAGATGCGGAAACTTTTGACGACGGCGAGCACCTAAGGGATCTGAACACCCCGGAAGCGATGCTGCTGACCAGGCAGGTCGCCGACGCCGTCAATCGGGCCATCGATCGTCTGCCGGAGGATCTCAAGACCGCGGTCGTGCTGCGCGAGCTCGAAGGACTCAGCTATGAGGAAATCGCCGAG
The DNA here is from genome assembly GCA_963724605.1 of uncultured beta proteobacterium. Taxonomy (GTDB): domain Bacteria; phylum Pseudomonadota; class Gammaproteobacteria; order Burkholderiales; family Burkholderiaceae_F; genus JALORV01. The sequence continues at coordinate 240,943 of CAVRVM010000014.1, read as the reverse complement.
ACGATGAATTGTCCGATTGGCACCGTCAGATCGCGCATTTTTCAGGGCGCGGGAGGCCATTGCCGAGGAACTCCGGCCCGTGTCTGAACACCTCTAAGGACAAGCGGTGGTAGGGTAGCACATCATGAACGAGTGCTTCCCGGCAGAGGCGAAGAGCGCCCCTGGTGCGAATCGATGTCGATCTCTGATCGACGGCGAACTGGGCGAGGACGAAGCCCGGATCGCCTGCTGGTCACGCTGTGCGCGGATCAGGAGCTGCGCAGCGAGTGGATCTCCTTTCATCTGGTCGGCGATGCGCTGCGTTCCAGCGAGGTCGCCGCGGCGCATTCGATGTCGTTCTGCGAGCGCGTCGCTGCCGCGATCGCGCGCGAACCGACTGTGCTCGCCCCGCGCTCGCTCGCCGCCGCTGCGGCAGGTGCGCCGGTTCGTCATTCCGACGGGCTTGCAGTCGCGGCTTCGGCAGCCGTTATCGGCTACGTCGCCGTGCCGATGCTGCAACCGCCGGGCTCCGCGCCGGTTCAGCAGGCAGCGGTTAGCGGTCAGCAGGCGCCGGCACCCGCCGCCGATACGTCGGCACGGCGTGCGGCGACCACCGTCGCCAATGTCCGCGCGCTGGATGCTTATCTCGTGGCCCATCGCGAGCTGGCGTCCGGCGTTGCGCTGCCGCGCGCCACGCCGTACCTGCGCTCGACCGCAGACGCGGCCGACAGGCGCTGATGGATCGCGCCGACTGGACACCGCGAGCGGTGGCGGTACCTGCGCATCTGCTCGCGCTGCTGGCGGTCGTCGCCGGGTTCACAGCATCGAGCGCGATACGTGCGGAGGAATCGCTCGCGCGCGGACCGGTCCGTTCCCGAACGCTCGGCGTTGCAATGGATCCAGGCGATCCAGCAGGCCGCGATCCGCGTCAATTACAGCGGAACCATCGTGTACCAGGCCGGCGGAGAGATGCGAACGTCGCGCATCACGCATCTGTACGATGGAACCGTTCGCACGAGCGCGTACAGACTCTGGACGGTAAGCCGCGTGAGTTCATCCGCCTGCGAACCGAAAACAACGACGAGGTGCGCTGCCTGATTCCCGAGTCGCGACGCGTCATCGTCGAGCATCGGGCGATCGACGATCCGTTTCCCGGCATGATCGGCGCACCGGCAGAAGCGATCCTGGAGCACTATGGGTTGAAGGCTGGCGGCGTGGAACGCGTCGCGGGGATCGAGTGCCGCGTCGTGTCGCTTCGAGCCGCTCGACGCCCTTCGCTACGGCTATCGCCTGTGCGTCGATCGCATGACCGGACTGCTGCTGAAAGCGCAGACGTTCAATGCACAGCGGCAACTGATGGAACAGATTGCGTTCACCGACATCCGCATCGGCGAGCGTATCGACCGTGCACGGCTCAAGCCGGCATGGCCGACCGACGGCTGGACGATCGAACGCAGCGAGTATCGTCAGGCGGACCTCGACAAAGCAGGATGGTCGGTGCCGAGCACCGGCCGGATTTCGCCGAACCAAGGAAGCTTGCGCGACGCGTGGGAACGCGCGACGCCATGCAGGTGGTATTCAGCGACGGGCTGGCCACCCTCTCGGTCTTCATCGAGCCGTCCGCCGAGCGACGTCGAAGCCGGCGATACTGTGCTGATGACGGGGCCGACCGCGGCCTACTCGCGGCGCATCGGCGACGCATTGTCACGGTGGTCGGTGAGGTTCCGCCGGCGGCAGTCCGCAGCGTCGCTGAATTCCGTCGAGTTTCAGCCCGCGCTGACGGGCTGGGTCATCGCAGCAGAGATTCATTGCAAAAGGGAAAACAGGAATGATTCGAAGAATTGCCGCTGCCGTTTTCGCGCCGCTTCTGGCGGTCGCGTTGCCGTTGCTGGCGCCAGCAGCCCAGGCTCAGGCGGTGCAGACGCTGCCCGATTTCGCCGATCTCGCCGAGCGCGCAGGCCCGGCGGTGGTCAACATCCGAACGACCGCGCGCGTCGCATCCGGCGCGGCCGGAGCGCTGCCGTTCCCCGACATCGACGAGAACGACCCGATGTACGAGTTCTTCCGTCGGTTCTTCCCGAACCCGCCGCAGCAGGGCCCGCGCCAGGGTCCGAGCCCCAGTCCGGGTCCGCGCCGGGATGTTCCGCGCGGTCTGGGTTCCGGCTTCATCCTCAGCGCCGATGGCTACGTCATGACCAACGCGCACGTCGTCGAGGGTGCCGACGACATCATCGTCACGCTGACCGACAAGCGCGAGTTCAAGGGCAAGGTCATCGGCGCCGACAGGCGCACCGACGTGGCGCTCGTCAAGATCGAAGCCACCGGACTGCCGAACGTGAAAATTGGCGACCCGAACCGGCTGAAGGTCGGCGAATGGGTGATCGCGATCGGTTCGCCGTTCGGGCTGGAGAACACGGTGACCGCCGGCATCGTCAGCGCCAAGGCGCGCGACACCGGCGAGTTCCTGCCGTTCATCCAGACCGACGTCGCGATCAACCCGGGCAACTCCGGCGGACCGCTGATCAACATGCGCGGCGAAGTCGTCGGCATCAACTCGCAGATCTACACCACTCGGGCGGCTACAAGGGAATCTCGTTCGCGATTCCGATCGACGAGGCGATGAACGTCCAGCAGCAGCTGCGGACGTCGGGCCGCGTGATCCGCGGCCGGATCGGCGTCGGCATCGAGCGCGTGACCAAGGAGGTGGCCGAGGCGATCGGCCTCGGCAAGCCACGCGGCGCGCTGGTCAACTCGGTCGAGCGCGACGGCCCGGCCGAGAAGGCCGGTGTCGAGGCCGGGCGACATCATCCTCAGCTTCGACGGCAAGCCGTCGAACGTTCGAGCGACCTGCCGCGCATCGTCGGCGGCACCAAGCCGGGCACCAAGTCGACCCTGCAGGTGTTTCGCAAGGGCACGCAGCGCGAGCTGAAGGTGACGGTCGCCGAGAGCGCCGCAGGATCGCCCGCGCAGCGCGCACGCGACAGAGGCGCCAAGCCGGCGACGCCGGCGAACGCACTCGGCCTGGGGGTCTCGGACTTACGCGCCCGAGACAGCTGAAGGAGCTGGGTTCAAGGGCGGCGTCCAGGTGGATTCCGTCGACGGTCTGGCCGCGGCCGCCGGGCTGCGCGAGGGTGACGTGATCACCCAGCTCGACAACGCCGAGGTGCAGACGCCAAGCAGTTCAACGAGGCCGTGGCCAAGCTCGACAAGAAGGACGTCGCGGTGCTGGTCCGCCGCGGCGAGGCCTCGCGGTTCATCATCATCCGCCGCTGAGTCGGGCGGCCGGCGTGCCGCGGTAAACTCCGCGCCTGTACCGGGAGTGGGGGTGCGCCTAGCGGTCACCCCCGTTTGCTTTGTCCGGCCGTAGCAGACACTCCCGGCCGACGCCACGAACGGCGCCGCTGGCGACCCTCAGGCCGACCGGTTCGGCGCATGACGCATGGAGCACATCCGCAACTTTTCCATCATCGCCCACATCGACCACGGCAAATCGACGCTCGCCGATCGCCTGATCCAGCGCTGCGGCGGCCTGTCCGACCGCGAGATGGAAGCGCAGGTGCTCGATTCGATGGACACTCGAGCGCGAGCGCGGCATCACCATCAAGGCGCAGACCGCGGCGCTCGACTACATCGCGCGCGACGGCGCAGTACAACCTCAACCTGATCGACACCCCGGGCCACGTCGACTTCAGCTACGAGGTCAGCCGCTCGCTGTCGGCCTGCGAGGGCGCGCTTGCTGGTGGTCGACGCCAGCCAGGGCGTCGAGGCGCAGACGGTCGCCAACTGCTACACCGCGCTCGACCTGGGCGTCGAGGTGGTGCCGGTGCTCAACAAGATGGACCTGCCGCAGGCGAACCCCGAGGAGGCGCGCGCCGAGATCGAGGACGTGATCGGCATCGACGCCCACGACGCGATCCTCGGCAGCGCCAAGACCGGCATGGGGATCGACGAGATCCTGGAGCGCGATCATCGACCGCATGCCGGCGCCCACGGGCGATCCGGCCGGACCGCTGCAGGCGATGATCATCGACTCCTGGTTCGACAACTATGTCGGCGTCGTGATGCTGGTGCGCGTCGTCGACGGCGTGCTCAAGCCGCAAGGACAAGATCCGGCTGATGGCCACCGACGCGGCTCACCGGTCGAGCAGCTCGGCGTGTTCACGCCCAAGTCGCGCAGCCCGCGACGATCTGTCGGCCGGCGAGGTCGGCTTCGTCATCGCCGGCATCAAGGAACTGCGCGACGCCAAGGTCGGCGACACCGTCACCCAAAACTGCCGAACAAGCCGGCGCGCTGCACCGCTGCCCGGCTTCAAGGAAATCCAGCCGCAGGTGTTCGCCGGCCTCTATCCGACCGAGGCCAACGAGTACGACGCGCTGCGCGACGCGCTGACCAAGCTCAAGCTCAACGACGCGTCGCTGCACTACGAGCCCGAGGTGAGCCAGGCGCTCGGCTTCGGCTTCCGCTGCGGCTTCCTCGGCCTGCTGCACATGGAGATCGTGCAGGAGCGGCTCGAGCGCGAGTTCGACCAGGACCTGATCACCACCGCGCCGTCGGTGGTCTACGAGGTGGAGCTGAACGACGGGACGGTGGTGTCAGGTCGAGAACCCGTCGAAGATGCCCGACCTCGGCCGGATCGAGGAGATCCGCGAGCCGATCGTCAACGTGCACGTCTACATGCCGCAGGACTACGTCGGCCCGGTGATGACGCTGGGCAACCGCAAGCGCGGCATGCAGACCAACATGGCCTACCACGGCCGCCAGGTGATCCTGACCTACGAGATGCCGCTGGCCGAGATCGTGCTCGACTTCTTCGACAAGCTGAAGTCGGTGTCGCGCGGCTATGCGTCGATGGACTACGAGTTCAAGGAGTACCGCGCCGCCGACGTCGTCAAGGTCGACATCCTGATCAACGGCGACAGGGTCGACGCGCTGTCGATCATCGTGCACCGCAGCCAGAGCCAGTACCGCGGCCGCGACGTCGTCGGCCAAGATGCGCGAGCTGATCCCGCGCCAGATGTACGACGTCGCGATCCAGGCCGCGATCGGCGCCAACATCATCGCGCGCGAGAACATCAAGGCGCTGCGCAAGAACGTGCTGGCAAAGTGCTACGGCGGCGACATCACGCGCAAGAAGAAGCTGCTCGAAAAACAAAAGGCCGGCAAGAAGCGCATGAAGCAGATCGGCACCGTCGAAGTTCCGCAGGAAGCCTTTCTGGCCATCCTGCAGGTGGACGACAGATGAATTTCGCCCTGCATTCTGTTCCTGCTTGACCGTCTTCACCGGCGGTCCTGTGGGTTGCAGACAAGCTCGATCTTCGCCAGGCAGCGGCGTGCGCGGGCAGCGCAACTTGCTGGCCGACTTCGACAGTCGCAACGCAGCGCGCGCTGGCGCGCAAGGAAGCGCATCGTCGCGCAGGAGCGCCGCAGCCTCGAAGACGGTGCCGTCCGCCAGCCGGCCTGGCTCGACTGGACGGCGGGCCTCTTCCCGGTGATCCTGGTCGTCTTCCTGCTGCGCTCGTTCCTGTTCGAGCCGTTCAAGATCCCGTCGGGCTCGATGATGCCGACGCTCGTGGTCGGCGACCTGATCCTGGTCAACAAGTTCCACTACGGCGTCCGCCTGCCGGTGATCAACAAGAAGATCATCGACTGGCAGCCAAAGCGCGGCGACGTGATGGTGTTCCGCTTTCCGCTCAACCCCTCGCAGGACTACATCAAGCGGGTCGTCGGCGTGCCGGGCGACGAGGTCGAATACTTCAACAAGCGGCTGACGATCAACGGCCAGGAAGTCCCGGTGAAGAACGCTGGCCAAGTACTACGACGAGGACCGCATGCAGTACTACGCCCAGTTCGAGGAGAGGCTGGGTGAAGTCAACCACCGGATCATCGTGAATGAAGCCGCTCCGCCGGGCCTGGGCGGCGGCTACCCCAACACCCACCCCGGCGCGTGTCAATACAGCGGCAGCGGCGTCGTCTGCAAGGTGCCGCCGGGGCACTATTTCATGATGGGCGACAACCGCGACAACTGCGAGGACAGCCGCTTCTGGGGCTTCGTTCCCGACGAGAACATCGTCGGCAGGGCCTTTTTCATCTGGATGAACTTCGGCAATATCGGGCGCATCGGCGGCTTCCGCTGACAACAAGATTTCGTCAAGTGACTGAAAAGAAAGGGAAAATGGACAAATTCCGAACTCGCCGGCGGCAGCGCGGACTCAGCATCATCGGCCTCATCTTCATCGGGTTGATCGTGGTGGGCCTGCTCTCTCTGGGCTTCAGGACCGTGCCGGCGGTCATCGAATACATCGCGATCGAGCGCGCGGTCCAGAAGATCAAGGGCGAGTTCACGACCGTTCCCGAGATCCGCGCCGCTTTCGACCGGCATGCCATAACCGGCGACATCACGTCGATCCGGAGCACGGACCTGGACATCACGAAGGAGGGCGATCAGGTCGTCATCAGCTACGCCTACCAGAAGAAGATCCCGGTCATCGACAACGTGTCCCTCGTGATCGACTTCGCTGGCACGACGCGCGACCGCGCGCAGCGTAGAGCGGTGCCGTGAGCAGGCCGACGAGGACCGGATCCGATGGACTTCCGGCGCTTGAAGAGCGCCTCGGCTACACGCTTCGTCCAGCACACGCTGCTCGAACAGGCCGTCACGCACCGCAGTCACGGCGCCGATCCACAACGAGCGCCTGGAGTTCCTCGGCGACGCGGTGCTGAACTGCGCCATCGCGCAGATCCTGTTCCAGAAGTACACGCGGCTCGGACGAAGGCGATCTCTCACGCCTGCGCGCCAACCTGGTCAAGCAGCAGTCGCTGGCCGACATTGCGGAGCGCCTGGTGCTGTCCGACTTCATGCGGCTGGGAGAGGGCGAGATGAAGAGCGGCGGGTTCCGCCGCCCGTCGATCCTTGCCGATACGATGGAAGCGCATCTTCGGTGCCATCTTCCTCGACAGCGGTTTTGACGCCGCAAAGGGCGTGATCGGCAAGCTGTTCGAGCCCGTGCTGAAAACCGTCGACCCGAAGACGCTCGGCAAGGACAGCAAGACGTTGCTGCAGGAATACCTGCAGGGCAAGCGCATCGCGCTGCCCGTATACACGGTGGTGGAGACGCGTGGCGCTGCGCACAACCAGGAGTTCGAGGTCGAGTGCGCGATCCCGAAGCTCGAGATCAGCGTGCGCGGCACCGGACGCAGCCGCCGGGCGGCCGAGCAATCCGCGGCGAAGCAGGCGTTCGAAGCTGCGCAGCAGGCCATTGCACACCTGGGCCGCCGCACCCGAAAGAAGGCCGTCGCACCTGCCCCTGCAGATGGCACGGGAAGCGAGCCGGGAACCCCAGCGCCGGAAACAGTAACTACCCGCGATCCCGCCTGATGCCGCAAGACTTGCGCCGGGTCGGCATGGTGGCCGTCATTGGCCGGCCGAACGTCGGCAAGTCGACGCTGGTCAATGCGCTGGTCGGCGAGCGCGTCAGCATCACGTCACGCAAGCCACAGACCACGCGCGATCGCATCCTCGGCGTGCGCACGGACCCCGAGGCGCAGTACATCTTCGTCGACACGCCAGGCTTCCAGCGACGGCACCGTAGCGCGCTGAACAAGCGCATGAACGAGGCGGTCACCGGCGCACTGACGGACGTCGACGCGATCATGCTGCGTGATCGACGCGGCCGGCTGGACGGCGGCCGACGACACCGTCCTGAATCTGCTACCGCCAAATTCCGAACGAGTGATCCTGGCGCTCAACAAGATCGATCTCATCGCGCAGCGCGAGCGGTTGCTCCCGCTGATGGCAGCTTCGATGCAGCACTACGCGTTCCACGCGATCGTCCCGGTCAGCGCAGAGAAGCAGCGTCAGCTCGATGACTTGCTGAAGGAGGTTCGCGCGCTGCTGCCGGAAGGGATGCCGCTGTTCGATGCCGACCAGTACACGGATCGCAGCGCGCGTTTCCTCGCGGCAGAGCGCATCCGCGAGAAGGCGTATCGGCTGCTGGGCGACGAACTGCCATACGGCGTCGCAGTGACGATCGAGCGTTGGGACGAAGACCGACGCAAACGCCGAGATCATTGCAACGCTGGTCGTGGAGCGCGATTCGCACAAGGGCATCGTCATCGGCAAGGAAGGCGCGAAGCTGCGCGAGATCTCCCGTCTGGCGCGCGCCGAAATCCAGGAAATGCTCGGCAAGCCGGTGCATCTCGAGGTCTGGGTGCGGGTCAGGAAGGGCTGGAGCGACGACCCGTCGGCGATGCGAAAACTCGGTTATGGCTGAGAGCAGTGCCGTCGCAGGGAAGGGCGGTTCCGCCGGCCGACGGCGCCGGGACGAGGCGCGGGTCGACCACCAGCCGGGATTCGTCCTGCACACCACGGCATGGCGCGAGACCAGCCTGATCGTCGAGGCATTCACGCGCGATTTCGGCCGCATGTCGCTGGTCGCCCGCGGAGCGAAGCGGCCGACGTCGCAATTTCGCGGCATGCTCTGTCCGTTCACTGCGCTTTCGCTTTCTTGGAGCGGCCGCAGCGAGGCCAAGAACCTCGTGCGCGTCGAATGGGTCGGCGGCCTGGCTCCGCTGCGGGGCGGCGCCTTGCTGTCGGCGTTCTATGCCAATGAACTCATCGTGCGCCTGCTGGCGCGCGCCGATCCGCATGAGCGCCTATTTGCGAGCTATCTCGGGATGCTGCGCGGGCTCGGCGAGGCCCGGCTCGACGTGGCGCTGCGGGCTTTCGAGCTCGACCTGTTGCGGGAGGTCGGATATGCCGTGCCACTCGACCGGTGCATCGACGGCGAGCCGATCGACCCGCAGGCCGACTATGTGTTCCGTGTCGAGGCCGGGGCCATCGGACTGCGGACCGCACGAACGTGACGACCATGGTTCGCGTGTGTCCGGCAGACTCTGCTTGCAATGGCCCGTGGAGATTTCGAGAGATGCCGCCGTCGCGTCCGAGGCCAAGGCAATGCTGCGCCATCTGATTCGCTACCATCTCGACGGCAAGCCGCTCAACACGCGCCGCATACTGCTCGATCTTCACCAGCTCTGAAACGATCACGGCACGATGACGGCGCTCAGCGTCAACCTCAACAAAGTCGCCTTGTTGCGCAACTCCCGCACGATCGGCATACCGAGCGTCGAACACGCAGCCGTGCTCGCGCTGGAAGCCGGCGCCGACGGCGTCACGGTGCACCCGCGTCCCGGACGGCCGCCACGTGCGCGCGCCGGACGTCGCGGCCTTGTCGCAACTGCTCGAGAGGTGGCCGGGCTGCGAATTCAACATCGAAGGCAATCCATTCCACGGACTGCTCGACTTTGTTGAGCAGGTACATCCCGACCAGTGCACGTTCGTCCCCGATGAATCCGGGGCATTCACGTCGGATCACGGCTGGAACTTGCCTGCCGATTGCGGACGCCTGGCGCCACTGGTGACTCAGGCGCGCGATGCTTGGCGCCCGCGTCAGCCTTTTCATGGATCCCGTGCCCGAGGCAATGGTGCACGCCGCTGAACTTGGCGCTCATCGTGTGGAGCTGTACACGGAGCCGTACGCACAGGCTTTCGGAACCCCTGCACAGGACGAGGTGCTCGCCCGCTATGTGGCAGCCGCCAGCGCGGCGCGGCGGGCTGGGCTCGGCGTGAACGCCGGCCATGATCTGAATCGGGACAACCTGGCTCCGTTCCTGCGAGCTGTACCCGCTGACGAAGTGTCGATAGGCCATGCATTGATTGCCGATGCGCTGGAGTTCGGCCTGGCAACGACAGTCGGCCTTTACCTCGCCGAGATCCGCAAGGCAGGGGCGCGGTTGTGATTTACGGAATCGGCACGGATCTCATCGAGATCGCGCGCGTCCGGGCTGCTTACCTGCGCTTTGGCGAGCGCTTTGCCCGCCGGATCCTCGGCCCACGCGAACTCGAGCGCTATCACGCCAGGCGGCCACGGTCCGACGAGCGCGGCCTTACGTTCCTCGCTACACGGTTCGCGGCCAAGGAGGCCATCTCGAAAGCCATTGGGCTCGGGATGCGGAGCCCGATGTCTTGGCGCGCCGTCGAGATCGTCAACGAGCCCTCGGGACGGCCGATCGTCTTCCTCAGCAGCGTCGAGCTGCGGCAGTTCGCACAGGGAAGGAAGCTCAGGCTGCACGTGTCGGTGACGGATGAGCGTCTATTTGCGATGGCATATGCCATCGCCGAAGTCGAGGAGGGCGCATGACGCTCGGGCCCGTGGTTGTCGGCATAGACGGTCTCGAGCTGTCAGGGCAGGAGCGCGCGCGACTTGCTCATCCCTTGGTTGGCATGGTGATCCTGTTCGCCCGCAACTTCGACTCACCTGACCAGCTCTGCCGGCTGACGGCCGAGATCCACGCCCTGCGCGACCCGCCGTTGCTGATTGCGGTCGACCATGAAGGCGGGCGCGTGCAACGGTTTCGCACAGGTTTCACGCGCCTGCCGGCAGTGCGGCGCCTCGGCGAACTGTGGGACCGGGACGTCCTGCTGGCCTGCCGCACGGCCGCGTCATTCGGATACGTCCTCGCCGCGGAGCTGAGGGCCCACGGCGTCGACCTCAGTTTCACGCCCGTGCTGGACCTCGACTGGGGACGCAGCAGCGTCATCGGCGACCGGGCGTTTCACTCCGACCCGAGGGTGGTCGCGATGCTCGCGTCGCACCTGTGTCATGGCCTGGCTATGGCAGGCATGGCGAACTGCGGCAAACACTTTCCGGGCCACGGCTGGGCCGAGGCCGACTCGCACGTCGCCGTACCAAGCGACGATCGGGGCCGGTCCGAAATCCTTGCGCAGGATGCGGCCCCATATCGTTGGCTAGGTCCCCAGCTCGCCGGCGTGATGCCGGCGCACGTCGTTTATCCCGACGGTGGACGCGCAGCCGGCTGGATTCTCGGCACGGTGGCTGTCCATTTTGCGCACGCGAGCTCGGGTTTGCCGGCGCGGCGTTCACTGACGACTTGCTGATGGAAGGTGCCAGCGCCCAAGGCACGGTCGTCGAGCGTGCGAAAGCAGGCTTGGCAGCGGGATGCGATCTGGTCCTGGTCTGCAGCGACACCACTGCAATGGATGCCGTTCTCGCCGGATTGCGGTGGCGGCGCCCGCGGACATTCGATGAGCGCTTTGGGCGTCTGCGGCCGCGTGGTGCCTCCGTGACGATGGAGAGCCTTCGGGCAGCCGAGCTGTATGGCCGGGCTCTGGCGGATCTTGAGCTTCTGTGTGACGAAAGCTAAGTGCGCATAATGTGTATTATGTCAAATGAACCAAGTACTTTAGATCTCTACCACAAGCCATTGATCCATAGACACTAAGCCCCCTCCAGTCCTCGGAAGTAAAGCTCCTCAATCTGCGGAAGTAAATTGTAAAAAACGAGGTTCTGCCAAATTGTTGAGACTTTAGTTCCAGAACTTATTGGCGGACGAACGTCACCAAGGCCCGGATGGCGGACAGAGGTTAAGTAGGCCTGAACTTGAGGAATAAGGTAGCTGAAACGCAGCGCTGGACCCTGGCTGGCGCAAATCAGGTGCACTTGACTCCGCGCATGGCGCGGGCGCGCCGTCGTTAGCCTACGCAGGAGCGCGATGCCGAGGCTTACACCCAATGGCGCTGAGGCACCTGAGATAGCCTAATTTGGCGCAGCGCGGGCGCCACGTCCTTCCGTCGGCGTTGTGCGGACCGTGATTGCATTCAACGCTGCCTTCTCCTTCACGGGTCGCCAGCAAAGCCCGATTCCCACCCTGACACGCGCCGAGCTGCATGACGACTAAGGACGAGAATTTGAACTTAACACTTTAAAAGAATGCGGTAAAACTCTGCTTTTATTGATAAAAGCACTACTTCGCGCGAAGTCTTGGACCAGGCACTTTCGGACTTGTCTGGCAGGCGGATGTTCACTAGTCCCGGAGTTGGGTAAGAGATTGGATGACACGCGGCGCGAGGCCCAGGCTGGCGAGCGGGAGCGTTGGCGTCAACTCTTAGAGGACCTCGAATAGCCGAGAGGGTCGTACACGAAGCGCCTTGGCCAGTCGGCAGATGTTGATCAGCGCGATGTTGCGCTGGCCTCTCTCAACTCCGCCGAGGTAGCTCCGGGCCAATCCACTTTCGAGGGCGAGCGCCTCTTGGGATAGCCCGGCGCGGCGGCGCAGTTCGGCAATTTGCCTCCCAAACGTCAACCGGGGGTCCGCCTGTCCGCTTTGCCGCGCCCTCTTCTCCATGGACAGGCAATCTATGCACTAGGCTCTTATCAGGCCACGCTCTATGAGTGACAATCGTTGCCTTAACGACGCCCTTGCCATTCCCGATGCAGTTAGCGCAACTGCGCCAGCACATCGTTCGCCCAGATTTCTCACTCTTCCGAGAGGGATTCGACGCGGCCGCCAGCGTCGCTGGTCAGGGCGATGGGCGTACAGAGCTTCGAATTCTTGGAGCTGAGGCCTTTGAGGTCCTGCTCGAGTCCTCGCCGTTGCCAGACCCTGATCTGCTGATCTGGTTCGCGCGCCATTACGAAGCCGGCAACATCGAGCCGACCGACCGCCTGTTGGTGTTGCTGACGAAGTACGAGCGCAAGATGACTCAATCAGCCGAGCGGGCGCGTTTCGCCGACCTGGCCGGACAGACCACCATCGTCCAGCTCAAGCGTGTCTTTCAGACTTCGTGGTTTGGCCTGGCCGGGTTCGAAGCCAGCGACGCATTCCAGATCAAGACGTCGGTATTCCGGTCCCGGCAGGAAAGAACGTTTCTGAGGGCGGCTTCGGAGCGCTTCCCGGGCCTGAGGGCATTGCCTAACTACCCGGTGGACCAGATCATCAACTTGAGTCGGATCAAGTCGCTCGTCTCCGAAGAGGCATGGAGGAGCGGCAGGCTGCTCCGGCTCGACACGGTTCTGGTCACGCCGATTGAGGGAGATCCCGTGGCCGCATTTGAACTCGACAGCGCGTCTCATGACGACCCGGAGGTCAAGCATCGGGACGCCTGGAAGAACGAACTGCTTGTGGCGGCGAGAATCCCCTACCTTCGATTGCGGTCTGAAAGCCCTGACTCCACCACTGTGGACGAGTGGTTCAGCCTGCTCACTGACGAAGTGCTGGACAAGATCTCGGTCGGTGAGCGGCTTCGGGTGCGGGATTTTCATCCGACACTCGTGCCCATGTATCGCTGACATGAGCGATCGCCCGTACCCGCGCGTCTTGCATTATCGCTAGCTTCGCGGTACGGTACTGAATATGCATACAGTATCGCAACTCGGCGGCGGCACACTCCTCTACCAGGAGTTTCCGGCGCTTGATCTCGTCGAGGCTTCAGAGGCGCGCTTCCTGACCTCCGCGGTGCGCGATGCAGTTCACACGGCCCGGCAGCACGGGCAGTTCGACGCCCGCTTTCATCACTATCGTGTCCGCGCCTGGCGCGATTCTCTGGGGTCGGACTCGTCACGGTGACCTGGCGTGTGACACGAGGCGACCAGCCCGTTGCCGGCGACACGCATATCCTGCCAGCGCCTGAGGCGCCAGGCGCAAGGCTTCTCGTCAGCTTCACGGCCGAAGGCGGCTGACTCGTGCTCCGCTTTCTGGTCGTTCGCACGCGTCGCCACGGCCGCAAGCTGCCCGACCGTGAACTGCAGCGCCAGGAGCCGGTCGAGGGCGAACTGCAATGCTTCATGGTCGACGACCCGCATCTGCGCCGCCCGGTGCGCATCGCCAAGCTGACCCGGACCGAGGATGCGCGCCGCCCCGAGCTCATCCCGCCGCTTTACGATGCCGATGTGATCAATCTGGGCCGAACCGGCGCGGTCATCACCGGGATCGAACGCCTGTCGGCAGGCGATGGCGTGGTGGAATTCGCGCAGTCCTGGTGGATTCGATTCGTCTGACAACGGTACAGTCTTCACCGTGCTGGCCGAACTGCTTGTCCTGGCGCTGACCGTCGTGAGCGTCGCCGATGGCGACACCCTGGTGGTGGCCGAGGGCGAACGCAAAGTCACGCTGCGCCTCGCGGAGATCGATGCACCGGAACGGACCCAGCCGTACAGCCAGGTGGCGCGGCGCAACCTGATCGACCTTTGCAAGTCAGCGAAGTCGGTGCGCTTCGAACCGGTAACAACCGATCGCTACGGCAGAACCGTGGCTCACGTGTGGTGTGACGAGGTGCATATCAACTGGCGCCAGGTCGAGGACGGCCTCGCGTGGTGTTTCACCAAGTACCTGCAGTCGCCGGACACCTGCCGCCCGCTCGAGCGGGTTGCGCGTGCGGATCGTCGGGGGTTGTGGCGCGAACCGGCACCGGTAGCGCCATGGGCATTCCGCGAATCGAAGCGAAACGCTACACCCGCGAAACCCTAACGACTGTCGCCCGCGCCGTCACTGCTTGGCGACGATTGATCCTTGATGTCGTTGTAGACGGACTCGGGGATGATCTTCTTCTGCACGAGTTCGTCCTTGCGTGCGTACGGACGCCCCTTGATGATGGCAGTGGCGCGCGCCTCGCCGATCCCCTTCAGCGTCATCAGTTCGTCCGCCTTGGCGCGGTTGATGTCGATCGGGGCCGACTTGGCCTGGGCAAGCTGCAGTGATTCGCTGGCCAGCGGTGCGTCGTGCCCGGCGAGCAACGCAAACGCCAGCATGAACGGTGCCAGAAACGTCTTCATTGGTTCTCATCCCGGAAGTGCGCAGCGAGCCTATCGTCTTCAATTCATCCCCCAACGCAAACACAGTTGCCGTGCGGCATGTGTTGCATGTCGGACGGCAAAGCGTGCGTGCCTGCCCGTCCGCTAGAGTTCCCGCATGTGCACGCGCTACGTCACTCCTGAAGCCGCCGACATGGAGCGGTTCTTCCGGCTGAGCAAGTTCACCCATGGTCGCGGCAGAGCCTCTTCCCCCGCAGCCGCGGGCCGTTCATCCGTGCCGCTCGCGATGGCGCTGCGAACGGCCGCGAACTCGTGATCGGCCAGTGGGGACTGGTGCCCTGGTTTGCCAAATCGGCCCGCCTGAAGTACTCGACGAGCAACGCCCGCTCCGAGGAGCTCGAGCGCAAGCCCACGTTCAAGCTTCCGTGGGGGCAGGGCCAGCGCTGCGTCATACCGGCACTCTCGTTCGACGAACCGAACTGGGAAACCGGCCGCAACGTCTGGTGGAGCTTCGGTCGTGCCGACGGCGCACCGTGGCGCTGGCCGGCCTGTGGAATACGTGGACCGACCTGGAGACCGGCGAACTGGTCGAGAGCTACACGTATGTCTACCGATGGTACGCGGATCAACACCCGCTGCTGCGCCGGATGCACAAGCAGGACCCGGCGTTGGGCCACGAGCAGGACAAGCGGTCTGTGGTTGCACTCGAACTTCGCGACGTTGATTGCTGGCTACTCGGCGGCATCGAGGAAGCGAGGGACCTGATTCAATTGACTCCGTTGATGCATTCGTTGCAGGCCCGGCTGACGCATCAGATCGCGGGAGCGATTGAGGTCTCACGACCCGTCCCGGACATGGCGCTCACCTGACCGCGGACGCGTTGCTCGCTTCAGAACGCCGACTTGTAGCGAAACGGCCGCTCCGGAGTTGGCCTTTCGACAGTACGCGACCCGTTGCGGTCTTCGGCGACTCCCGAAAGCGGTCGCGAGCGTCACGCTAAAAGTCGACATCCGCGCGATCAGCAGATCGTGATCCACTTTGGACATTGCTCTCTGCGGAAGCTGCCTTAGGGCGTACAGCGACCGCCCACCTCTACCGCAGCGGCCCAAGAAGGGCCTGGACGGACGCCTCGACCAGCCTCGCAGCCGTTTTCAGCGGCATGGGGCGGGCTTGGTGACTTCGTCGGAATGAATCCGGGAGGCCACGCGGAGCTGTGCCTCGGAGCTCTGCGAGCTGTACAGCCGCAGCACTAACTCCTCTGTCTCCGTCTCGACGATGCGGCTCCCATGTCGCTTGGCGTATGTTCCGGAAACACAGACCGTGTTTCCCGTTCGGGAGGCGATGCACGTGTAGGTGATCGAGCTTCCGTCGGCGCAAGTTACTGTCCGGCACTCAGGCTCAGCCGAGCTACCAGTCTGGTCATCGTCAGATGCGAGTTCGAGTAAGAAGAGCGGGACCCTGGCTCCATGTGAGCGCGTATTCGCGAGAACACGGTGCGAAGATCGCCCTCGTCGGTCACGAGACCGATGGAGCCGGAAGGGATGAACGCCATGGAGTATCTGTGGGGAAGGTCCAGCGAAGCCAGTTCCTGCAGGAAGATGCTCACATCGATCCCGAGACTACGTGCACGAACTCGGCAAGCCGACAGCATCGCCGGCGAAGAGTCCGACACCATCGATCGGAACGCCCGCCAGCGACATGGGAATGAGAAAGCTGACCCGATCCGCACATGGGCTCGAGGACGCGGCCGCCTGCCCTGCGGGCGCGATCGAGGTAATAGGAGAGTGCACCTACTGGCGCGTTTGGCTTGTCCAGGTCATAGAGCTCTGGTGCAGAGACTGCCGTATGCCGCCATCGTCGGTTCTGCCCTCCAAAGGGATGACCATGTGAGCCGTATGCGTTCCGGATGGCAGCTCCGGCCGAAATCTTGTCTTACGCTCGGCCCAAGTGCCCTCTTGCCCGACCCTGGAAGTGGTGAGCACGTAAGGCTTCGCCCAAGGATTCGCGTGCAACGGTCCGTACATGGACGCCCCCGGTTTGCCAAGTGATCAGTTCGTTCTGGCTTGAAGGTAAGGATTGCTTCCGTACATCCGGACTTTGAGTGCGGCTGTGCCGCTGTCCCTGATGGAATGAGCTGGTTGGTGCCCGACCGCTTTGTCGCACTCGAGGTGCCGCAGACCCTACTGGGTTTGACCAACCACGGTCCGACCTGTCTTGCCATCACTGCGTGATCACTTGAGCAATCGCTGGGTGGGTCCTACTCCTCTAAAGTCATTGTCTTGTCGGTTTGATCTGTCTATGCGGTGGCGAGGCTCGGCCGGTAGTCGGGCTGGAACTCGCGGTCATGTGCCAGCAGCGCCCAGGCGGTCCGTGCATTCTTGTTGGCCAGCGCCACCGTCGCCACGTTCAGATGACGGCGCTGCAGCAGCTTGCCGAGCCAGGAGTCCCGTTGTTGCCCCGCTTTGCGCTGCGCTGCCAGGATGGCAGAGCGGGCACCATGGATCAGCAAGGTGCGCAGGTACACATCACCGCGTTTGCTCATGCCCAAGAGCAGCGGCTTGCCGCCGCTGGAGCTCTGGCGCGGCACCAGCCCCAGCCAGGCCGATAACTGGCGCCCGTTGTCGAAGCTGCGTGCGTCGGCGATCGAGGCCACCAGCGCGCTCGCGGTCAGCGGGCCGATGCCGGGAAACTGCTCCAGCCGACGGCTGAGTTCGCTGCTGCGATGCCACGCCTGGATCTGCGTTTCCAACTCGGCGACCTGCCGGTCCCAGTTCCCTCAGATGGGCCAGCAGCCGCTCGATCAGGTGGCGCAACGCCAGCGGCAACCCGTGTCGGCGGCGCGCTCGAGCAGCGCCGGCACGCGCTGGTGGATGTGCCACAGGCCGCCGCGGGATGACCAGCCCGAACTCGGCCAGCAGGCCCCGGATCTGGTTGGCCTGCGCCGTGCGGGCCTTCACAAATCCCTGCCGTGCCCGATGTACCGCTAGCACTGCTTGCTGCTCCTCACTCTTGACCGGCACAAACCGCATGCTGGGCCGCGCCACCGCTTCGCAGATCGCCTCCGCATCCGCCGCATCGTTCTTGTTGCTCTTGACGTACGGCTTGACCAACTGCGAGGCGATCACTCGCACGGTATGGCCCTGGCCTTGCAGCACACGGGCCCAGTGGTGCGCGCTGCCGCACGCTTCCATGCCGACCAGGCACGGCGGCACCTTGGCGAAGAACTCGACCATCTGTTCGCGCCGCAGCTGCTTGCGCAGTATCACCTTGCCACGCTGATCCACACCGTGCACCTGGAACACGTTCTTCGCCAGATCGATGCCAATCGTCGTAATCTCCATGGTGCACGCTCCCCTCAGTTCAGTGGTTGCCAACACTTCCACTGTGGCACTTCGATGCCGTTATGAGTGGCCCCGTCCATCCCATTGCTTTGCGATAGTGTGAACGCGGTCGGACACTTCCGCTTCTCTAATCGGGCGTTGTTGTCAAGGGTCGAAGCTCCTGGTGGTTTGAAGTTTAGGTCCGGTTGGTGTGTGGGTCACGCTTCTCTACGCAGTCGGGCGCGGTGGCGCTGGCACGCTGCAGGCATTGGTCGGAAGGTTCGGACGAGCCATGCTATTGGTCGCGCTTGGTGAGCGCAGCTGCCGTTCTGCGGCTTCATCCAGGACCATCGTCCACACAGTCAACACAGAAACGAGTTTGCGGAGTCGGCGACTGAGTTAGCTCATGCGACCCCCTGCAGCCGTGCAGCCCGGAACGGTGCCGTCGACCCACATCCGGTGCAGGATCACCGCCAGCTTGCGGGCCACCGCAACGACGGCGCGACGATGGCCACGGACCTTGGCGAGCCGCAGGCCCCAGGCCTTGAGCGTCGACCAGGCGTCGGAGCGCGTCATGAGAGCGTGCGCGGCTGTGTACAACGCCATGCGCACGTCACGATCGCCGGCCTTGGAGATGCGACCCGGGTTGTCGGTCTCGCCCGACTGGTAGCGCCGCGGCGTCAGCCCGAAGTGCGCCGCCACTGTGCGTGAAGACCGGAAACGATCGACATCGTCGACACCGGCCTTGAAGGTGAGCGAGGTGACAGGCCCGACCCCGGGAACGGTCATCAGCCGCTGGCAGATCGGATCGGTGCGCACCACGGCCTTCACCGCGTTTCGAGCTTCAGGTAGGTCTTGTAGAGCACCGTGCGGGCATCGAGCAGCGGCACCAGCGCGCGTGCCAGCAGTGGCTCGGAGGCGATCACGCCGCGCACCGCCTGGTCGAAGCTGCCATGACCGACGCGCGATGCCAGCCGCACGCCGAAGATCTTCAGCAAGCCGCGCAACTCGTTCTCCAGATCCACGCACTTGGTCAGGATCGCCTTGCGGCTGGCGAGCAGCGCCGCACCTGGTGGCTCTCGAGGCTCTTCACATGCACGGTGCGGTACCAGCCGCTGCGCAGGATCTGCGCCAGGCCGCGCGCTCGTTGCGGTCGGTCTTGTTGCGCATCGCGGCCAGCGTCGCCGCCGTCTGGCGCGACTCCAGGCAGATCACCTCGAAGCCTGCCTTCTGCAAGCCGTACTTCAGGTACTTCGTGAGGGTGCCGGCTTCGAGTCCGATCTGCTTGATCTCGACGCTGACCCGCGCAGGCTGGCCACGATGACATCGACCTCGGCGGCAACCTTGTTCTCGTACCGCACCACACCCGCTTCGTCGACCACGCAGATCGACACGAAACGCAGTGACACATCGATACCGGTGAAGTACTTCATCACGATCTCTCCTTCGCAGGGTGGGTGTCCTGCGAGTCTAGGGAGAGCTCGACCCTACGCAGTGGTCAGCCCGATTACCGATGCTACTGGCCGCATCCGGCATTGCGAATACGCTGCCGGGTCCGAGCACACGGGCCCATCAGTCGCCTACCAGGAACTTGCCGTGGTTGCGATCCATGGCGTCTACCGCCTGGGCCAGCGAGACAAATGGACCGAGGGTGTCATGTTCGGAGGCCATTAGAAGGTACACACCCTCGATGCCGGCAATCCAGACGGGGTAGGCACCCTTGTCCTGCCGCGCGGTGTACGACCGAACGATCGGCGCAGCGTTCATCAGTGCGCTATAGGCCGCGTCGTAAACCTCTTCCGACTCGTCCTGCGTCATGGACTCGAGCGATTTCGTGACGAGGCTACGGTCTTCGAGCCAGTCACGCACCTCGCCCGACAGCGCAGTCCGCACAGCATCGATTTGTGCCGCTGACAATCTGCGCGCTTGATACTCCGCCGCCGGCTCAACCTCCGCCGCCCACGGCAAATCCTTCATGGCGAGCAGGTCCGCCAGCAAGCCATTCCGGCGGTTGGGTTTTTCAGTCATGGTGAGGCAGGATGCCACAGGTGCGTCTCGGAAAGACGCCCGAGCGCCCTGCCCGCCCTGACCCAATGGTCGAGCAATTCGGAGTGGTCGCCGTTCACGAAAGCGCAGTGACGTCTGCTTTAAGGCGAGACACTGGCTGTGTGGCGATGGCAGTTCGTGGCCGACTGCGGCGATGCGGCAGTCAGCGCCAAAGCCCGATTCTGCAGTCTGGCCTCTGCTCACCTCATAGTGCTCAGATAAACGCTAATCCGAACCAGCACTCAGGAGCGCGCGAATGCGTTGCATTGCCTGATCGTAAGTTAATGCGCGCCCGGCTTGGACAAGGTGTTCCACCAAGTCGCTCGACAATGCGAGCCGAGCACGCGTTAGGTGCTCCGACTCCCACGCCTCGGATCGGAACTTGAATCCAGCCTGGCCGAACAGATTAATTTGTGCCACATCCAGGAGCACGGCAACTTCGGGTTGGCCCGTTCCGGCGGCCCACTGCGCAGCGAGGCCGATTAGGCACAGCGCTTCATACTGAGTATCCGCCCGCGGAAGCACGGCGAGCGCCCGGTCGAGATGTGATTTGGCCGCGCCCGAGCAACCTTGGTCGATGAAGAGCTGCGCAAGACAGTTGTGGACCGCCACCACACCGCTCGGGTTGTTCATGCGCTCACGCAGTTCAAGCGCTTCCTGGAAAAGGCCCGGGCCGCCTGCCACTCGCCGCCACGAGCATGAACGTGTGCCCGAAGCACCAGTGCGTAGCCCAACTCAAACGCCGCTCCCCTGAGGACGGCCGACATCAACAGCTTCAGAGGCGAGTCTCCCTGCCCACTTCTTGTTCGTCGTTGTGGAAGTGGACATGTGCGAACCTGGTCAACGCCAGGCAGAGCAACCGCGGTTCAGAGAAACCGCGAGCCAACTCAAGCGCCTCTGCCAAGTCCCGCACCGCCTCGTCGTGCGCGCCGGCCCACATGCTCATCCAGCCAGCAGTGACCAACGCGCGGCACCGCTCCGGGCTTGGGACTTCCGCGCCAGGCCGCTCCAGCGCAACGCGCGTCACTTCGGCGCCTCGTGCTGGCATCGCTCGCAAGATCCAGTAGTCATGCATCGCTGCGGCTACTATCGCAACCCGGGGCTTACGTCATCGATTCGAGGCGCCCAGGCCAGTGCCAAGAAGAGGTTGTCACGCTCGACGTCGAGTCGGGCGAGGTGCCGCCGAGTCTCGCCGAAAAGCAAGTTGCGCTCGCAATCCTCGGCCAGAGCTAGATAGTGATCACGGTGACGTCTGCGCGCCTGCTCGGTCTCGCCGCTCTCGATCAGGCGCTCGAGTGAAAACAACCGCGTCGACTCCAGCATCCGGTAGCGAGGAACAACGTCACCTTCGGCAATGACAAGCGATTTTTCAACGAGCGCACCCAGATGCTCCAATACATCCCAACCGGTCGATTCACTTGTTCATCCTCTGCGACCTGCTGGGCGGCCTCGAGCGTGAAGCCTCCGGCGAAGACACTCAACCGTCGCAAGACGACCTGCTCCGCGGTTGCCAACAAGTGGTGGCTCCATCCAGCGCCGCTCTTAGCGTTTGGTGACGGCGCAGCGAAGTCCGCCGACCCGAGGTAAGGACGTGAAACCGCTGATCGAGCTTGTCACGCAAGCCTTCAATACCCAGCAGCGGCACGCGCGCAGCGGCAAGCTCGATAGCCAACGGCAATCCATCGAGACGCCGGCAGATCTCGGCAACCACGGTCTGGTTCTCGGCGCAAAGTTCAAAGCGGCGATCGGCGGCCTGGGCACGAGCCACGAACAGGGCCACAGCCACTGCTGGCGGCGATACGCTCGGGATCGTCGCCACTCGGCAATGAAAGCGGTTCAGGCCGGAACACATGTTCGTCCTCGATGCGCAAGGGCTCCTGCAACCGGTGACCAGGAAGCGCACTCCGGGAACCTCGCCCTGCAATCGAAGGACGAACGCGGCCACACCGTCCAGCAGATGCTCGGCGTTGTCCAGCAAAACTAGCGGTGATCCGTCGCCCAGCGCGGCCGGCAGCGCATGGAAAGCGTCACTAGAGCCGCTCAAGCTCAGTCCCCGAGCGCCACCGCGAGCGCGTTGGGGATCAGCGCTGGATCCGTCATTGGAGCGAGGTCGACCCACCAAACGCCGACGTCGATCGACCTGGTGCGCACTTCGGCGACTGCCTGCGCCAACCTGGTCTTGCCTATGCCTGCGGGACCGGCGACGGTCACGAGTCGATGGGAGTCCAACAGAACTAGCAGCTGGTGCAGATCTTCGTCGCGGCCTAAGAGAACGGGAAGACCGGTCGGTAGATTCGAACGGAACGTGCTTCGGAACGGTTGACGGCGGTTGGTCGCAAACCTGCATTCCCACGGTGCCCGTCTGCTCCACCGGTAACGTGAACCGATAGCCTCGACCTGGAACGGTGGCGATCGCCGCGTAGCCGAGCAGCTTGCGCAAGGCAAAGATGTGAACCTCCAAGTTGTTTTCCTCGACAACGACGGTCGGCCAGACGAGATCCATAAGTTCGTTCTTGCTCACTGTGCGGTCACGGCGCTCAACCAAAGTCAGCAGCACATCGAACGCGCGTCCTCCGAGCTTGAGGGGCACTTCTTCACGAAGAAGCTGCCGCTGCTGCGGCAACAGTCGATAGGAAGCAAATTCGTAGATCATGGGCAGGTCGCACGACTAGATGCCGCACTGATACACATCGTACGGTTCGGCCCAAGCGCGATGCTCGATGCGGCCGTGCAATTAAGAAGAATTAAGCGATCTCCACGTCGCGTTTAAGGCCCTCGGCCGGGTTTGCCGCGCACAGTTAACGCGTTTCCCCGGTGGAGGCTCACTCAGGAGTCGGACATGAAAGGGATAAACCACTCGGCAGGCCGTACCGATCTCCGCAATTCGAAGACAAGGCGCGTTCGAAGTACAACGCCGGCCATCGTGGTCGCTGCGCTGGCTCTGTCCGCCTGCGGCGGTAGCGACGATCCTGTCTGGGCCACCCCCACCGCCTGCACCGGTCAGCGTGCCCTACACCAATGGCGTCACCACCACCGCCAACCCGGTGGCCTACTGGAACAAGATCGCCTCCGATACCATCAATCTTCCCGGTTCCGCGACCGGCACGCCGGCGGAACAGCGTCCGGTTCTCGCAGTCGACCTCGCCACCGTGCACGTGGCGATCTACGACGCCGTCAACGCGATCGCTGGCACCCACAAGCCCTTCGCGGCCGCGCCGTCAACGGCTGCCACCGGCGCCTCCCAGGAAGCGGCGGCGGCAGCAGCAGCCGTGGGTGTTCTCAAGGGTCTGTTCCCGAGCCGCTCCGCCCAGTATCAGGCCGCCTACGATGCCTATGTCGCTGCGCTACCAGCAGGAGACGCCAAGGCGCGCGGCCTGGCCGTGGGTACCGAGGTCGCCACGGCGATCCTCGCGCTGCGCGCTAACGACGGTCGGTCCGCGTCAGCTGCGTTCAGCCCGGGCACAACCCCGGGCGCGTTCCGTGGCGTGAACCCGATCGGTGTGTTCAATCCGGCTATCAAGCCGTTCGTGATGACGAGCGCATCCCAGTTCCGGGCACCGCCGCCTCCGGCATGGGACAGCGCCGCGTACGCGGCCGACTTCGAGGAGGTGCGCACGACGGGAGGCACGGTCAGTACCGTCCGCACGGCGGCACAACTCGAGGCAGCCCGATTCCACACGGAGAATCCCGGGGTCTTTGGTTCGCGCAACTACCGCGGCTTCGCGATGGATAGCCGCAGCCTGGCCGACAACGCGCGCCTGATGGCGATGCTGTGGGTAGCGCAGGCCGATGCCACGATCGCCTGCTTTGAGTCCAAGTACTTCTATGTGTACTGGCGGCCGGCGAGCGCCATTGCGCTGGCCAATACGGACAACAACACCGCGACAACGGCGGATCCCGCCTGGACTCCGGTCGTGCCCACCCCCAACCATCCCGAATATCCGTCGGCACACACGGCGCCGCAACGGTTCCGCGACCGCTGCCTTGAAGTCGTTCTTCGGAACCAGCCAGATCAATTTCTCGTTCGGCAGCACGGTGACGTCAACGAATCCGCACGTATGCAACACCTGACGAACTGATGAACGAGATTGTTCTGGCTCGCATTCACGGAGGCATGCACTTCCGTACGGCCAACGTGCAGGGTGGTGTCCTTGGAGCCAGTGTCGGCAACTGGGTTGCAGCGAACAAGTTCCAGCCGAAGGACTGACACGGACGCGCCATGGCCAGCGATTCATGGCCAGCGCGCATGGTGGCAGACGAGTGCCTCGTCCCGCGGTTTTGGCGGCGGTCAGGGAACGATCAGAACGTCTTCAAAACCTTCCTCGGCCGACGGTGGCTCCAAGGCGGCGAATACGTTGCGGATCGCTTGCTCGGACACCACTTCGTCCTCCGGCCGCAGTGCATTGCGCGCGAGGCAGCTCTGCAGGGGCGTCTGAAACCGAGACAGAGTGGCCCCGAGTTCGAACGGCCGGACGATTTCCAGAACACGCGCCCGCTCGCTGCGCTTGACGAGGATGGCGTCGAAGAAGATGTCGGCCGACTGCTCGGCTGATCGGGCTCGCGCCCCGAGTGCTCTTGCCCGAACCTTGCGGGCCGACGAGCAGATAGACCTTCGTTGAGGGACCGGCTTGGCGCGCCGCGGCTTCCAGCGCTTCGTAGCATTTGTCCCAGGCCACCTTGTTGCGCTCAGGCGTGGTGACCCGTCCGGCCGGCGTCTGCAGATAGTTGTCGGGATTGATGTGCATTGCGTGGCGCAAAGAGCCGAGGTCCAGCAGGAGCTTACGTCCGCTTCCAGGCGAATTGAGACCCACTCGGAGATGTCAGCTCGTGGCCGCAGTGAGCCCACGGCCGCGCTGCGCGACGCTTAACTGACTTCACGCGCACATTAGCGCGGACCGCTTGAGGACACCGAACGAAGCGATCTGCGCGTCCATAGCAACCCAGCTCGGCTAGGCGTCATCAGCGCGTCGCCGGGCTCTGGCGAACCTTTGGTTGGGCGCGGACTCGGCGCTTGGCAATCGATTTCGCGGGTCTGGGTACCGAGGCGATTAGACGGTCCCAAGGCGCGACGGCTCCGCTGAGGCGATCTGCGAGAAGTCGATCATCAACCGCAGCAGCTGTGGCTGATGCAGGCGAGACAAGTAAGCCGCGTGAATGCCAAGCGGCTCGGGTTCGCAGTCCGGCAGCAGGCGAACGAGCGCGCCGGAGGCGAGGTCTGCACTGACAAAGTAGGTCGGCAGCATCGCGATCCCGGCCCCGGCGAGCGCGGCGCGGCGTGTGACGGCGGCTTCGTTGCTCTGCAGTGTTCCTTTCACGGGTATCCGTAGCGCCTTGCCCTTTCGATGCAGACGGAATTCGGTGCGGCCCACGTAGGCGTGGGTGATGCATCGATGTTTTCGAAGGTCGTCCGGCGTGCGGGGGAGGCCGTTAGCCTTGATGTACGCGGGCGACGCGCAACGACGGACCGACACACGCCCAGCTTGCGCGCGACGAGCGTGTCGTCGAGGACGTTGTCGATCCGCACCGCCAGGTCGATGCGCTCCTCCACGAGATTGACGGTTCTCTCCAGTGCGATCAGTTCGACCTGCGTTTGCGGGTAGCGGGAAAGAAAGTCCGTGACTACGTCGGTCAGGAAAGTCTCGGCGAACGACGTGCTGGCGGTGATGCGCAGCTTGCCCGCCGGGGCCGCCCGCCTCGCACCGGCCACGCTCTGCACGTCGCGCGAAAGTTCGAGCATCGGGCGGCAGCGCTGTAACGCCTCTTCGCCGGCATCGGTGAGACTGACTCGTCGCGTCGTGCGATGGAGCAGTCGCACCCCGAGCCAACGCTCGAAACTTTCCAGATAACGCGACACCATGGCGCGCGACATGTCGAGTGCTCTGGCCGCCTCGGTCAGGCTGGCGCGATCGGCGACCTCGGTGAACACCTGCATGCCGGTGAGGCGATCCACGATTAGCTCGATCTGGTAGACAAAGTGTTGGAGAGTCTACTGTTTATCCACGCTTTTATTGCAAATACAGTGGTGCTGTCACTCACCCACTGCGAGCCATCCGATGATGAAGCCTCTCTTTCCGCTGTTTGCCAGCCTGACGCTCGGTGTCGTCGCTGGCGGGGTCGCTGCCCAGGCGAGCCCCGCGGCGCTATCCCTTCAGGTCTACAACGCCGACGCCGGCAGCTTTCACGTTAACGCGGTTCTAGTTTCCGGCAAGACGGACGCAGTACTCATCGATACCGGGTTCACCCGGGCCGATGCGTATCGGATCGCCGCGATGGTGCTCGACAGCCGCAAGACGCTGAGGACGATCTACATCAGCCAGGCGGACCCGGACTTCTACTTCGGCGCGGGTGTCCTCAAGACCTTGTTTCCCGATGCCACGTTGATCGCGAGTGGGCCGACCGTGAAGAAGATCCAGGCGACCCTGCCTGTCAAGCTAGGGTGTGGGGGCCGCGGCTGGGCGCCAATGCGCCGGCTGACGTTCCGGTGCCCGAGGTCATGAGTGGCAACACGATCTCGCTGGAAGGCCAGACGCTTGAAATTAGGGGCCTCGATGATTCTCTTCCGCAGCGCAGCTACGTCTGGATCCCGTCGCTGAAGGCCATTGTCGGCGGCGTCAATGTTTTCGCCGGGCTGCACGCCTGGACGGCGGACACTCAGACCGCCCAGGAGCGGGGCGACTGGAACCGGAAATAGGCACGATGGCAGCCCTTCGGCCCGCGACCGTGTTCCTGGCCACATGCTGCCAGGGCAGAGCCAGGACGCTTCGCAACTCGCCTACACCCAGTCTTACCTGACCCGCTTTGAACTAGAACTGGCGAAAGCACCGAACTCGGCCGCACTAAGCGAGGCGATGAAGTCGGCCTATCCCACCGCGGGCCTGATGGTGGCGCTTGAGATCGGCGCCAAGGTCAACAAGGGCGAGATGAAGTGGTGATGCAAACCAACTGAGCGAGCACTTGCCGGCTGCATGGATGCCGGCGACGCCGTTCGCACTTGTCCGCTATGGGTGCGTTCGCACCGAGGCTTGCGATGGCTGCAGTTGGCCGGGTGGACCCTGCCTGGTTCGAAGGCTTGCAACTGGGTCGAGTGGCCTCAGCTGGGCCCAATGTGACTCAGGCATAGTTGGCGCGTCGCACGTACACCGGCGACGGGGAGAAATCCGTGAAGTCATTCGGCGGGCGACCTCAAGGCCTGCGCCTCGAGCGCATCAAAGTCTCGCCGCTTTGGGCGGGTGATGCGTTTCGCAACGTCCACCCGGTGTTGCCGAGTTGCGGCGATCCGACGGCCCGCCCGCCGACGGTGACGGAATTTCTCTGCGGCGGTGACCGACGTGTCCCGCGCGCGCCGCTCCCATCGGTCGATCCGACATGGGCGTGGGCCAAGGGGCCGGGCACGGACTGCGGGCCACCTGGCTCGGTCATTCAACCGTGCTGATCGAGGTCGATGGTCTGCGCGTATTGACCGACCCGGTGTGGGGAGCGCGCGCTTCGCCTTCTCGGCTTGCGGGTCCGAAACGATCTCAGCCCGTCCCGATTGCGCTGCGCGCGTTACCACCCCTGGACCTGGTTCTCATCTCGCACGATCACTACGATCACCTTGACTACCCGACCATTCGGGAACTGGCGCGGCGGAAGTGCCCTTTGTCACTTCGCTCGGTGTCGGCGCGCACCTTGAGGCTTGGGGCGTGCCACCTGAGCGCATTACCGAGCTCGACTGGTGGGAGTCGCATACGCTGCCCCATGCCGAGCTGACGGTAACGGCCGCGCCATCGCAGCACTTCTCCGGTCGCGGCTTGAAGGACCGCAACGCGACGTTGTGGTCATCGCTGGTCATTCGTTCGCGCCGGCACGCAGTGTTCTTCAGCGGCGACACCGGTCTGACGACCGAATATGCGGCCATCCGCGAGCGGCTCGATCCGTTTGATCTCGTGATGCTGGAAGTCGGGCATTCCACCCGGCGTGGGGTCACATCCATCTCGGCGCGGACAATGCGCTCCGGGCCTTGGGGCTGCTGGGCGGCGGGGCCTTCTTGCCGGTGCATTGGGGCACGTTTAGCTTGGCGATGCATGCGTGGGACGAACCCGCAGAGACGCTGTTGGCGCTAGGCCCCAAGCAAAGCGTTCAACTGATCATGCCGCGCCTTGGCGAGCCGTTGAGCCTACGCACATCGATCGGGTCACGCCCTGGTGGCGCAGCGTCGACATGCTTCGGTCGAGCAAGGAGCCCGCCGAACCGCCTGCGATGACCCTGCCTAAGTCGATCCCCTGGCCACTCGACTGAGCTGGCCCTCGCCAATTGGAAGACCCAGCAGCCTTTGACGATCGCCGCCGGGCGGAGGTGTCCACTCGACCGCTATCGGGCGAAATGAGGACGCATAGCGAACGTCAGGAGTTGGCCGAGCCCGGTCTCACGTCATAAAGTTCAGCCAGATTCGGTACAAACCGCTAATCACCACCATCGCAGATAGCGACATCAACAGCACAAACAGGATGCGAACCGAAGAGAGTCGCTGCTCCTTGGTCTCTTCTTCAACAAACCTGCCAACCCTGTTATTGAGCAACTTATTGGCGGCCAACTCGCCCACCAGAGTGATCAGCAGCGCTAACGCAAACAGCAGTGTCCAACCGGTCGCAGTTTGCGGCCGAAAAGGAAACGCTTGGAGAAGCAGCAAGCCGCCGAGAAGCGCGGACAGCAGCGCGTAGATGCCAAGAAAACGAAGCCAATGCATCTTGTCCTGTGGCAGGGTTCGGTAAGTCAATATAGCGGGGACGTCCGCTTTGCGGCGAGATGCCCGCAGTGCCGCTCAGGTCGGCTGTTGGCCGGCTGCCGAAATTGGCCTACGCCTGCAGGCCCCGCAACGGTTGGCCAAAGGTGAATTCGACCAGGTGGCCGCTCGGTTCACGGACCACGACGAAGTACCCAACGCTTCCGCCATAGTCTGTCGGGCCCTCGACGAGAGTGCCGCGGGCGCGCGCACGAGCCGCAATTGTGGTCACATCATCGCGCTTCTCGCATTGGAACCCGAAGTGATCTAGCGGTTCCTTGACCTCGCCTTGGAAGGCCACCAGAACAAACTCCGGATCGAGACCTTCCGCGGGCTGTGGACCGAGCCAGACGGTCGTGCCTCCTTCGTTGCGGCGATCGCGAACAACGCTCAGTCCGCACTCCTCTGTGAAGAAACGAACGGAAGCATTGAGATCGGTGACCGGAAGTGTGAAGTGTGTCCCGCGCATATCGGTCTCCGCAATGGGGCGATTCTGCAACGCATGCTTGATGTCGGCAATTGGCCCGCATCAAGACAGCGCGTAACGCTCCCTCCTCGATGCCTCGAATGAGTGCCCCACGAGCGTGTCCGCTAAGCAGGCGACTACCAACTCCAAGTTTGGTCTGCTTGGGGCCAATTAACGGTGTTGCCCTGACGGCCGGTTGTGGCCGCAATGCGCCGGGCCGCGGGGGTCGCAGATGAAAGTCGGCGACTCGAACTTCGAAGCCAAGCCCCACGACATCTGCCTCTGCTTTTAACTATTGGCACGCGGCTTTGCTAGTACTCGTCTATAGAAATGATGATCCAATGGCTTCGAAGGCCCAGAAAACCCCGATACCGAACACGCAATCCAAGACCATTGACACGTTGAACCCGTCCCAACGCCGGAAAAGAAAGGAGACGAGCAAGATCGCAATAAAGATCAGCTTCGCCGGGTGCTCGAAAAAGGACCGAATCGCAGTCGCCCACTTCCCTTTGCCTTCAAGTTCAAGCACTGCAAAGAGCGAAACTGCCAACACGATGGTATGCAACCCGGCCGGCACTTGCGCCGCTCTCCACATACATCAGTACAGAATAAAGGCAGACAACTGCAAGCGCGCCAGCACGATCCAACGTCATCTTCGGCGTAAGCCCCCGATCCATGTCACTGGCCATCATGACCTCCGGGCAATGTCGGTCGCGCGCCACAAAGGCCACCTTGTCCGTTTGCGAGAAGCCGCAGGAACGGTAAAAGCGGTGCTTCGCTTCGGACTTGGAACCCGTCTGCAGCATGGCCCTTGTAGCAGCCGCGCTCCCAGGCCCGTGCCAGGGCGTATTTGAGCAGCGCCTTGCCGATGCCTCGACTCCGCAGATTGCTGGTCACCACGACGTTTTCAATTACGGCGTATGGCCGCCCAACGCGTGAGAGGTTGGGTATGAGATTGAGGTAGCAGGTTCCGACCAGATTGCCGTCGCACTCGGCGACGATGAGCTCGAAGTGCTTGCTGGAAAGGATCTCTTTCGACACTGCCTCGATCTGGTTCGGCGGTGTCGCCTCATATAGATTCACTCTATGAACGTAATGGGGACGAAACGACTTTCCGCATATAGATAATATTTTCCCTCAAAACCCCACACCCTTCGGCAAGAGTCCTCCGTCTCCATCGGGAAATGAACCTTTACGCAATAGGCTCCAATTTCCTTCACTCTCCATTCGCCGACCCTATGGTAACCAGGGCCAACTGGTCTTACCAAAATTACCCAGAGATCGCCATTCGGGCGACTCTCATTCGTCCCCTCGACCCTCTTGGAACTGAAAGGGGACGCCAGTAAACAGTCGGCGCACCTCTTCCTCATTTAAGGCATCACCACCCTGGCGCACTTCTTTTCCGCTTCCAAATGCACGGGTAGGGGCTGATTTCGGCGGAGCCGGTAAAGATGCAGACTGCTCAAGCCACACCGACAATCGGATTCCGTCGTTCCTTCGAGCAGCTTCGATCCGCCGAACCTAAGATGAAAGGCAAGGCCCTGGCACAGCTTGGATACGCCTGCTGGAGCTGAGAAGGTCATCTCAGCCGCTGATATACGGCCATTTGCAATGAGTTCGCCTCACGCTACGCAGTGGATGTCTCGAAGAAAAAACAACTTGCCAGCGAAGGAGCCGCCAGAATCAATACGATCAATTTGCAAGATTATCTCGCCCGAACGAGATCCGGTATTCGATTGCCATTTACCTTCAAGCTGGATTGGGCGACCAAGCCCTCCGCTAGCGCAACTTCCGCTACCAAAGCCAAACAAGGGACCGCAACGAAGAATATGTTCGATTTGAACATCGTGACCTGCCTCGGCCTCTTCGAGCCACCTTATTCGTGGAAGACGGCTCGGTTAGGTGGAGGATGATGCTGCTCTGCTCGGGGCCGTTTTGCCACGGCTTGCCCGGATCGATCGGCACTGCGACCGCCGAGATTAGACGCTACGTTGCGAGCAGCCGACGCGAGCTTTCGTGGCTTACTTTGAAAGCACCAACGTAGATCCAGACGGCGACTTCCCTTCAAGCTTCTCGCCGTTGGCCTTCAGTTCAAAGTTCACCCCGCAGCCCTCTTTGACTCCACTAGCCGCCTTGTCGGTTTGCAAGGTCAACTTGTCGCCTTCAAGTACGCCCACGACAGGGACGTCGCCACGACAGAATCCTTGGCCCAAGCGGGTGACAGTCCCTTGGACGGTTCCGCCTTCGACCTTATCGATCTTGATCTCAATCTGGTCAGTGCGAGTCTTGCCGATGGTCGTGACGAAGGTTGTGGTGCCACTGTACTTCCCAGTCGTTAGACCCTCGGCGAAGGCCGGATGCAACGGTGATAACAGCACAACGACGGCAACGCCCAGCAGAGTGCGCATGTTTGCCTCCCCTCGTAGATCGAACATTTCGACAGCGGCCTGCAGCGAAAGGCGCCGACGCAATCACGCCTCGAAGTCAGAAATCAACGCGTGAGCCGGAAGCCCTGATGCGCCGTGAGCCGGTGCGCCTCGCTGGACGTGCTTTACCCCCCAGCGTGAGCAGACCTGGGACATTCGCACGCGCCAGCGCGTGCGAATGTCCCGGCTTGCGCCGCCGCCATCGACATCCCCGTGTTCAACACTAACGGCTGTCCGCGTGCCTGCAGTCGCTGCATGTCGGTGGCCACTACCGCTAGCGGTGCCGTCATTGTGGACGCGCGTCTGCTGCGGAGCCGCGGTCCCAGAAAGGGCCGCTTGGAGGCATTTTGTACTGGGCGGCGGGATGTCCGCTAGCAGGCGAACTGAGCCGCGTTCGGGAAGGGCAGGTTCTGGCCGAGCCTGTGTAAAAACGCAGCGCGTCCTCGTAGACTTCGGCAACGCATATCGCGAGGCTGGCCGGATGAAGCGATTCATTGAAGGCGAGGACCGCAGCCAGACCGCTTTGCTGCCGCCGAGCCTGGATGATTATGTGGCCGAGGACAACCCGGTTCGTGTCGTCGAAGCGTTCGTCGAGCAACTCGATCTGCGGCAGCTGGGGTTTGAGGGTGCCGCCCCGGCCGCCACCGGACGTCCCGGCTATCACCCGGCGGTGCTGCTCAAGTTGTATGTCTACGGCTATCTGAACTGCATCGCCTCGAGCCGCCGGCTCGAGCGCGAAGCGCAGCGCAATGTCGAGCTGATGCGGGTCACCGGGCGGCTGGCGCCCGACTTCAAGACCATCGCCAACTTCCGCAAGGACAACGGAGGCGCCATCCGCGCTGTGTGCCGCCGGTTCATCGTGCTGTGCCGCCAGCTGGAACTCTTTACCCAGGCGCTGGTGGCCATTGATGGCAGCAAGTTCAAGGCCGTCAACAATCGGGACAAGAACTTCACCGCTGGCAAACTCAAGTGGCGTCTGGCCGAGATCGATGCGAGCATTGCCGGGTATCTCGCGGCGCTCGACAGCGCCGATCGGGCCGAGCCGGAAGTGGCCCCGCTGAAGAAGGGCCACCTGCAAGGCAAGATCGCGGCCCTGAAGGAGCAGATGCGCGCGCTCAAGGCGATCGAGGCGCAGATGCAGACCGATGGACAGGCGCAGGTGTCGCTCACCGATCCCGATGCGCGCTCGATGAAGAACCGCGACGGCGGCATCGTCGGCTACAACGTGCAGGCCGCGGTCGAGCCGAGCACCACCTGATCGTGGCCCACGAGGTCGTCACCGACGGCATCGACCGCGACCAGTTGACACCGATGGCCGAGCAGGCGCGTGACGCTACCGGCATTAATGCCCTGACCGTGGTGGCCGACCGCGGCTACTTCAAGAGCGAGCAGATCCGCCAATGCGACGAGGCCGGCATCACCCCGATCGTGCCCAAGCCGCTGACCTCCAATGCCGGGGCCGAGGGCCGCTTCGACAAACGCGACTTCATCTACATCGCCCGCGACGACGAGTACCGCTGTCCGGCCGGCGAGCGCGCCATCTTCCGCTTCGCCACGGTGGAAAACCGTCTGACGATCCACAAGTACTGGACCTCGGCCTGTCCGGGTTGCCCGCTGAAGGCGCAATGCACCACCGGCGACTATCGCCGCATCACGCGCTGGGAGCATGAAGCGGTGCTGGAGGCGATGCAGGTGCGGGTCCACCGTCAACCCGAATTGATGCGGCGGCGCCGCTGTACGGTCGAGCATCCGTTCGGCACGATCAAGCAGTGGATGGGCTGGACCCACTTCCTGACCCGCACGCTGACCCGTGTGCGCACCGAGATGAGCCTGCACGTGCTGGCCTACAACCTGAAGCGCGTGATGCGCATCCTGGGCATCGCGCCACTGCTCAGAGCCCTGCAGGCATGAGCCGCAAGGCTCGCTTTACGCTCCAGAAACGAGTGCCGAGACCTGGCAGCCGCACCGAGGCTGCAAAACGGCGATCAGCGCCTCAGGGCGCGCTCAGACAACCCACGCGAAAAATCTCGACCGCTCGCCTCGGCACCGACTAAACACGAACAACCGCGCGCGTTTTTGCACGGCCTCGGCCGCATCTCGCCAAGCGCTTTCGATCAAGGTCCTATATACAACCAATAGTGCTATGGAGGTTCGCTTTACCTGATCACCAAGTGCGCATTGCTCTCGAACGGCCTCAGTAACTTCATACCCAAGTTCTGCCCAACCGGTGGGCGGGCGTTGTTTTACAGAATAACATCACGGTAGCCCCGGAGCCAAGTTGAATCACAGGCCTTTCGTGAATGAGCGTTCAGGAATTCCAGCCTTGCGTAAACTGGTAAGGTGCTGGGTCTCGAGTCGTTCTAAAAGGTGGTTCATTCCGAGCATCCGGTCGGCTCCCATATCAGCGATCGACAAGCCTGGGCGGCGCTGGCAACAGTGCGGCCTTGGCCGCTTCGGCCTTGGCGAATTCTACCTCGTGCGCATAGGCTGCAACGAGGAAAACATGGACGGCCCACGAATCATCGGAGGTGCCCGCCCTTCTCCGGCAGGCGCCAATCGCATCCTCGTAGTGGCCGAGCAGAAGATACGACCGACATCTGAAGACGTAAAGCAAACCCTACATCAACCGGATCGAGCTCTAGGGCCCGGTCAACCAGTGGTAACGCCTCTGCCGGCTTCCCCATCATGCCCATCAACCATGCGCTCAGGCCATGGGCGCGGCGCGCGTCGGATCGAGGCTCGGGTCCCTTCGAGTTTGCTTCTCGAGTGCCGCCTCCCAGCGCCACTGCCATGGTGACAAGGCCCTGACTCCGCAGCGCCCAGACCCTGGGATCGTCCCCGTCAAGTGCCACAGCTCGCCTGGACAGATAGTCGAGTTCCTGCACGAGGCGGTCGCGTGCAGCGTGACGATTCAAATCGAGTTCGGTATCCAGGGTCCAGCCACGCCCGAGCAAAGCCCATACCAGATTGGGATCGAGCCGCAAAGCCTCGTCGTAAAGTTTGTGGGCCTCAAGCGCACCCTTGAGCGGATCGCCTTCCTGCCCCCAGACATTCGCTGAGCTCGCACGACCAGTTCCATCGCATCGGGATGGATTGCCAACGGCGTACCGATGCGACGGCGCTCGGCTGCAACCAGCGCCTGGACGGAGTTGTTGAGTGGATGCTGGAAGAAGTGCGGCCACGGCTTGCTCGGCAACTTCCGCGTCCGAGCGCCGAGCGATTGCTCCACACCTGCGTCGCGGTGCCGGCGTCGATGAGCCGGATGTCGGCGATGACACCTGCCCCGCGAAGTGGACCTCGCCCTCAACCAGGTAGCGAACGTTGAGCTCCCGCCCGATCAGGGTGAGCGTCAATTGCCTTGCCTTCTTGCAGGTTGAGGCCAGGGCATAGGAAACGACCTGGGCCCAACGGGCGCGTCCGAAGGCAACTGTGAGATCGCGTGTCAGGCCGTCGGCAAGCTGCGCATTTGTTGCAGCGCCGCCGGGCGCCGCGAATGGCAGGATCGCGATTGAGAACCACGGTGCGGCCTCCGCCGACGGCGGAACTACCCTGGTCGTGTCGGCGGTTTGCGATGCGGGTTTCCAGTAATTCCATGGACAACGCCGCCAGCACGACGAGAAGAACCGCTGTGGCGGAAAACGCTGCCCATCGCAATTTCCTTGGGGACCCCCCTGGCGTGCCTGCCTGGGTGCGCTGTCGTTGCCGGTCGGACCATTGGCGTCCGCCGGCGACCCCGGGCACTGCCGCTTCGACGCGGATCGGATGTGACTGCGGTGTTGTTGGCCACCGCTATTGGGGGTGACAAGGACACCTCGGCCTCCTTGGGCCCGCAGCGTGAGTGGTATCCCTGCCCAGGGATTGTCTGCACTGCATTCTGACCGAGGGACCTTGCGGGAAGGAACTGCATCCCGCACCTGCAGGTTGTTCTCTTCCACCACCAGCCTGGGCCAGACCAGGTCAAGCAGTTCGTTCTTCGTGACCGGACGGTCGCGCCGTTCGACCAGCGCCAACAGCAGGTCAAAGGCGCGCGCGCCCAGTGGTGCAGGGTGCCCATTCGACCACCAGCCGTCGCTCGGTTGGCCGGATCTCACAGTGTTCGAATCGGTAGGGGGTCACAGACTCCCATTTTGCCCGCCTGCCTTCCTCCCGCCCAAGCGACAAACGAGCTCGACAAGGTCAGAAGTCATCAGTCTGGGCCGGGCCGTACATGCTTTGGCTTCTCTTCTCGGGGATGGAGAAAACGTAGCCCGCTCTGATGCAGTATCAAGTCCGTCGCCTCCGCGCACAGCCAGCTAGGCACGGCCGATCACCGCTGCTGCAGATTCACGGGTGGCTAGGGCGAGCGTCTCGCGCATGTGGCGGAGACGGACACTCGTCAAGGGCGTGCGGGTCGCTAGCTCTCCCTACTCAGCTCTATAAGATCTGCGAACCAAATCCGCCAGCCATGGCCCGACGCAAACTGACCCCGCTGAAGACTGGCCCGCGTTCAACACCCGACCAGCGTGGGAGGCCGAGCAGAAGCAAGTCCGACAATGAAGAAGTTGGTGGCGGATCCACTGACATGTCAGTGGCCTGTCCTGGCTGGAAGCCACGACGCGGCGTCCACCACAATGTGGCTATTGGGAGAGCGAAACCCCTGCGGGCCTGGAAACGTCGGCGCTACGCGATGACCCTCTCGAACTGGATCGCAACAGCTGCTGATGGCACGGGCAGCCTTCATCAAGGTATCGAGTTGCAAACGGAAACGTTCTCTCTGGGCCCAGAACGCGCTCGAGCTGGGATCGACTGGTCGACATCCTGTGGGCCATGGCCACCTTGGTCAACTCGGTGGATCCGCACGCCTTCCTCCAGCCGTCTCCGGCCAAGGCGGCGCTGAGCGCCTTCGCGCAGTACTTCCTCGTAGGTGCCTTCTTCCTTCAGATAATCGTCAAAGGACTATCTGGTATGGGGATTACGCTTCGCCACGCTGCCACTCCTTGTATCGCTTCATTGCAAGTTCGATCTCCGCCTCTGGCGTCTGCTGCGACTTCTCTACGAAGCCATGCAGCAGCAGCATCCGCCCGCCAATCTACCGCAAAGACCGTCCGTGCAATGCGATTGTCTCAGCGTCTCTATCTGCACTCCCAGATGGAAGCCCGAAGGTGGTCGACGCGCGGTTTGCCTATAGGCCACTTGAACTGCACGTAGGCGATGTCCTCCCCGATATGTCGACGGTCCTCCTTCGGCAGCGAAAGCAACCAGTTGCGCACCCCCCCTCGCCCGTTCGACGTTCGAAAGAAGATCGCTTCCAGTCGAGCTATGTTCACTGCGACGGATTGTAACTTATAAGGTACATCTGTCAAGATGTAATCTGACTGGGTCCCAGCGCGCTCCAGGTCAGCGGAAGCGTGTATCGGATTACTCTGAATTCCTGAAAATGGATGTCAGTCTCGCAACGATGAAAGGTCGAACATCATCACTATCGCGTCGATGGCCCAATCGACCAATCCGGCAGCGCCGGTAGAAATGCTTGGCGTTCTGCGCATCTTGCGTGGGGATAGGAGCGCGCGTGCTCCGATTTCCTTCGAGACGTTTACTGCTCTCAAGACCGCATCCTTCAGGAGCCGCGCCAGATGCCCTTCTCCTGCCGGCTGGAGTGAACTGCGAGGCGTCTGATAATAAATGACCGGGGGATGGGTCTCAGGTAGGGCTTGAGGAGCCGGGGAGGAGGTTTAATGGAGCACTGAAGTGGCACTTAGGCAGTAGTACCCAACGACCTGCGCTTCGTTGCATACGACGAAGGTCCGCGGAGGCCGGCCTTGCGCTCGTTCGAGAGTGCACGATGCTTGAGCCATCGCTCAAGTGAGGCCTCTGCACAAACGAAGTCTGCGAACTGGTGATGCTCGGCGATAGGTTCCGGTGGAGAGAACGCCTTGGCCCTCTTCTCCAAGGCGCCCTCGTCGAGAGCAGCCGTAATAGCTGCGGACTAGGGCGCGGCGCAGCGTCCAGCGCGGCCTGAAACCGTTCAAACCTCGTCACATCCAGGACGAAGACCGTTTGGTCCAACAAGACCTGTTCAGCCTTCTCGGATGCTGCCTCGAGCCTGAATCGCGGAACGGGTTTTTCGCTGAATCGCCGCTGCGCGGTCGATTATATTGCGCTCAGCGCCTTCGGCGGAAGATTATGGTCGTGTCGCGATCTGATAAGGCGTTTGCCATCGGTCCCTTAAATTAGCGAGCTTGAAAGCGTTAGTGCACTGACTATGTAAGTACAAGCCAAGAGCGGTTATCAAGAGGGCATAAGAATCAATGAATCGTAGCGCGATTGTCTTTTGACATTATGGTTATAGTGTCAATAATTTGATGCGGACGCGGGATTCGCCAAGTCGAGTATTCAAGTATGTCTTGGAAAGACGCAGGCCGTCTGCTCGCGACGGCGCCACCGCTGGAAGTCGTTGGCCTCCCGGCAGAGCTTGATGGATCTATCGGCTCAAATCGTTCGTCGGCGTTTCACCGGCAGATAGCGGCCGAGAACGACGTCGATGCGCTCAAGGCGTTTCTCGCCCGCTACGCGGAATCCAAAGCGACGTTTGAGAACTACCGCAAGGAGATCGAACGGCTGTTCCTGTGGGCGACCGGGCAACTTGGCAAGCCGCTCTCATCGCTGACCCATGAGGATTTGCTCGCCTATCGACGTTCCTGGCCGATCCCCAGCCAAGAGCGCGTTGGGTGAACTCAAATCGGAAGCAGGCGGCGCGATCATCCCGACTCGGCGACCTTCTCGGGGGCCGCTCGCCCCTTCAAGCCAGCACCAGGCGTTCGTGATCCTGAACGTCATGTTCTCGTGGCTGGTGAACGCCGGGTACTGGGCAGGCAACCCGCTGTCTCTTAGTCGGCAGCGGGCTCGAGCGCCCGATCCCACGTGTCACGCGCTTCCTGGACCACGAACTCGGTCGTGCGTGAAGCAGGCCATCGACCGCATGCCTCGGGAAATGGAGCGGCAGCGCGCGCACTTCTCCGAACTCGTGGCTGCTTCGACCCTCCTCCATCCTGGCGGACTGCGAGTCTCCGAAGTCTGCGATAACACTATGGGGCGGTCCTTGCGCGCTCGTGATCGGCACGGCGAAGACCGGTGGCGGCTCGAGGCTCGCTCGGCAAGGGTGACAAGACCGGGCTGGTTCCCGCGACGGCGGAACTCATGGTGGAAGTGGCCCGCTATCGGCGCGAGTCCGGCCGGGCGCCAGTGCCATCGCCAGGGGAGCAGACACCGCTCGGATCGGCCCATCGGAAAGTCCACCAAGCCGCTGACCCGCGCGGCATTGCATTCGATTCTGAAAGACGTCTTCAGCCGTGCGTCAGACGAAGTTCGCCAGCGAGGCGATGGCTACGCTGCGCGCGCCGATCAACTCGCCCGTGCCTCCGCGCACTGGCTGCGACATACCGCTGGCTCCAGAATGGCGGACGCGGCGCTGGACCTTGGGCACGTGAAGACAACCTCGGGCATGAATCGATCAAAACGACCAGCCAGTACCTGCATTCCGACGACGATCGTCGCCACAAGGAGACTGAACAGAAGCACAGAATCGAATGGTGATACGTTCACCTGAGAGCAGTCCAAAGGCGCGCGTGAAGTCGCTGGTGGCGACCTCGATTCGTGGATATCAGTGGCTGCGAGGAGGCGTGTGGGGACGTTTTCTTGGTCGGCGTGCCTGATGACGGAAGCTGAGTTCAAGGCGCTAATGCAGGCAATCGATACTGCGCTGACCGCCAAAGGCCTCAAACCGTTTCAGCGACCGCTCCACGTCGGCCGAAAGCTTTGGGAGGCGTTCAATTGGTCTGGGTTGATTTTTCCCGATCAGCGCCTGGCTGACCAGCGAGGGTTTGGCGACGATGTCCTCATGGCCAAGGCCCACAGGTGGTACGAGCAGACATACGGCAACCTGTTAAAGGACGAATGGGCTTACGGGTTCGCTCCAGCGCGATAGGCAATGCCCTGTGGAAGATTCGGCAGGCTTGACCTTCGGGACGGCGCGACTGTTCGTAGATCGAAATCTAACCAACTATGGAACAAACCTCGCGGGTGGTCGCATCCCCGGTCCCGCCGCCCAGTATGTCCTCTGCGCGGTTGAGGGCCTACCATAATGACTGGTCGACTAACTTCCGGACTCGGCTTTACGGAGTCACATGCACTTTCATCTGCTCACGCATCAAGCACTGCAGTGGCGGAAGAACTTGCCGAGTACTGAGCTGCTCAAACTGGCGCGTCATGACGACCATGATATCGCTCGCACTCTGGTGGGCGCTTTGGGCAAGCGAGATGGGCAGCACAACAGGCCGTGGAGAAGACGCTGAAAGGCTTGCTTGCAATCGGCGGCACAAAGTACGCGACTAGTGGCAAGCAAGGTCATAGCCTAGAGCATGCAGCGAAGCTGCTCAAAGACAAACATGGGGTCGCGCTGAATGTAGATCTGCTTTCTTTGGCAACGTGTTCAGCCGCTGTGCGCTACGGAGAGAAGATATCTACCGAAGCCCAAGCGCTGGCCGCGAATCATTCTGTCTTGGGCGTCTTGAACGAGCTGCGACGTAGCAGCGCCGCGGCGGAATTGATTGCCAAGTACAAGGAAGGTGATGCCAACTAGGGAGCCGGTCGAAAGTAGGCCTTCATGAATCGCCGAATGGTCGCCGGTTATCCGTCAAGTCATCGTCGCCTGCCCCATCGTGGAAGCCGGGGCGACCTCCGTCTCTTCGCGGCGCGATTTATCGCGGATAGGATGGCCGGGTTCGAGAAAGATTTGCGAATCTGCTTAACTGGAGTCCGCGCGACACATCGAAAAGGGCGAGACGCACGATGGTTTCCCGCCTTAGCTGCGTGCTGCGGCGCTCTCGAATATCTCGGTGCGCTATCAGTCGGAAACCACGTTCCGATCCGAAGGGGTCTTTCGCGTGGTCATGTGCAGGAGTTCGCTCGTCGCTACATGGTGCAGCCTGACTACGACAGGGAGGCGGTGCGAATACTGTGGGATCTCTTCCGAAACGGCACGGCACATCATGGAATCACTTAGGCATCTGGATCGACCTACATGCCGATACATTCAGCCGACGTCTCACCTGGGCGATCGACGAAAAGACGGGGCAACCGGCATTAGAAGTGCGAGCGAAAGCCGGGACGCTCAGGAAGCACCCGCCTTGGGACTGTACGTACACTCACATTGCAACGGTTCGTGTGGGCCAGTTAGCCTTGGATGTCCGCGATGCAGCCGACCGCTGGGATCAATCTGAACGGCTGCAATGCGCCCGTTCTGTAGGACTGCTTGGGGTCGAGACCTCGCTTAGCCGCTCTCCCCGGTGGATTCAACCCGTCGCTGCAACAGCTTCATTAAATCGTTGTGCTGGCGTTTCGTAGTGCAGCGTCTTTCTGGTCGTTCGTTGAGGCGCCGAGCGATCGCATTGAGCTTGGCTTGCGAATACCCGGAGAGGTCAATTCCCTTGGGTAGATACTGCCTCAATAGCCCATTCGCATTCTCGTTCGATCCACGTTGCCAAGGGCTGCGCGGATCACAGAAGTAGACCTTGATGTCGGTGGCCAGCGTAAAG
This sequence comes from uncultured beta proteobacterium, assembly GCA_963724605.1. GTDB lineage: Bacteria > Pseudomonadota > Gammaproteobacteria > Burkholderiales > Burkholderiaceae_F > JALORV01. Next base: position 199,763 of record CAVRVM010000014.1, on the reverse strand, counting down.
CGGCGGTGGTCCGCCATTTCCTTGCCGCGGTCCCAGGTCAGCGATCGGTACAGTTCCTGGGGCAGCTTCTGCGAGTGCTTGATGAGGGCGTTGACGACCGTCTCAGTATCCTTCTTGCCGACCTTCGCGAGCATCACGTAGCGTGACTGGCGTTCAACAAGGGTTGCGATATCGCTGTCCTTGCTGCCGAACAGCAGATCACCTTCCCAGTGGCCAGGAAGCGCACGATCTTCGACTCCAGCGGGACGCTCGCTGATCGAAACCGCGTCACTGATTTGCCCGGGATGCCGGTCTTTTGCGTATGGTGTCGCGAGCGACGCATGCCTCGAGTGCGCCGCAAGTGCGCCATCAGCTCTTTCTTCAGAGCGCCGCGTGCCTGGATGAACAGGCTGCGATAGATCGTCTCGTGGGACACCTGCAAGGCTTTGTCATCAGGGTGGGTACGCTGCAACCAGCCGGCAATCTGCTCAGGCGACCACTCAAGGCGCAGCTTATGTGCCACAAGGTGGGCCAGCGCTCGGTTCGCAAAAGTTTACAGATCTGCGGGCGGCGGCCTCGATCCCACGCCGTCTGGTCCGCTTGGCTGGCCCGATAGCCTTGCGCACCCTCATTGCGGCGGATCTCGCGCGAGATCGTGGACGGTGCGCGGCCAGCGTCGCCGCGATTGCTCGCATTGACTGGCCTGCTACCACGCCGCGCGAGATCTCTTCTCGCTCGATCAGGGTCAACGCCGAGCGCGATCGCCGCCGCTCGGGTGGGCGTATCCCGCCTGTCTCCCCCACGATGCGTTGAATCGACGAGTGGTAGCGGTCAAACAGTCGCGCAATCTGGTGCAGCGTCTCACCCTTGCGCCAACGCTCCCAGATGAGCGCACGTTGCCTCGCCGAGTAGCGAATGCGCGGTCTTCTCTTCATCTGCAACACTCCTTCCGCCGCAAGGGCGTTTAGTGTGTTGCATTGACGAGTTGAATCCGCCGAGCAGACCGGACATGAGCCACCCTCCTCCAGCCGTTCGACATTACGCCCCGAAGGCCAAGTCCCCTGCCCTTCGACATCGGCGATGACGGCCGCAAACGCGGTGGAGCGGACATCTCGTCGCGCGCGGAAATCGACAGCACGCGACCCCTTGCTGCCATTCGCACCGCCCGAAAGCCGCCTTCGACTTCACCCCGAAAGCTGACGTCGGTCTGATTGGCTGAGCTCGACCCAGACGAGTCGTTGACTGCCCGAACAGATCGCCGGAAAACTGACATTGGCTCACCGTCGTGTAGGCTGAGCGCCCATAGCGCTCCCACTCGGGCGCTTCTTGCTTCATCAATGAACCACAGCGAGCGCACCGCACGATTCGCACAGATCTCAACTGCGCTGGCGATACAAAGCGATCAGCAGTTGACCCGACTTGTAGACGCGGCCGAGCAATTGGCATCAGGCATCGGTGGCACCACGATGGCAGTTGAGCTTGATGGTCGCAAGGTGTTCGCCAAGCGTCTGCGGCTGACGGATCTGGAGCGGCACCCCGAGAACCGTATGTCCACGGAGAATATCTTCGAGCTCCCGACCTTTTGCCAGCGCAACGTCGGCTCGGTCGGCTTTGGCGTCTGGCGCGAACTGGCCGCCAATGCGATGACAAACGGCTGGGTGCTCTCGCAACAATTGGAGAGTTTCCCGCTCATGTACCACTGGCGCGTGCTGGAGGACGCCGCAGCGGCAGGGGCTGCGCCTGTACCCAATGAGTTGGCCGACGTTGAGGGCATGGTCAGCTATTGGGGTGGCTCTGAATCCATGCGCGTACGCCTCAAGGCGCTTGCCGATGCCACGGCCAGCGTCATGATCTTCCTGGAGCACCTGCCCTGGAATCTGTCGGCATGGCTGGGACAGCAGTTGGCAGCGGGTCCCGCAGCGATGGAATCGGCTTGCGAAATGGTCGAGCACGGCTTGACGGTCGACATTCCCCTCATGAACTCGCTAGGGCTGCTGCACGGCGATGCTCACTTTGAAAACATCCTTACCGATGGGCGCAGGCTTTACTTTGCCGATCTCGGGCTGGCCACGTCCGAGCGCTTCGCGCTCACGAGGGATGAGTTGAGCTATCTGCACCACAACGCCAGCCTGGACCGCGCGTACGTCCTGGCCAAGTGGGTCAACTGGCTCGTCAAGGCTTTTGCCCCGACGGCGAGCGGCCTGCAGGAACGAATGGCACTGGTGCGCGCCGCCGCGCAGGGACAAGCAGTGCACCATCTGATCCCTGCGTTACCTTCCTACGTCGCCGCGATCATCCGTCGCCATGCGCCGATCGCCTCTCTGTCAACGACTTCTACGTCAAGCTGCATAGCGACGCAGAGCCGTACTACCCGCGCGACGATATCGAAGCCGCGCTTCCGTCAGTACCAACGTTGCAGGGGCCAGTCGCTAGACCTCATTGACTCAATGATTCGCCATATCGGGTGACCTCTTGCCCGGCTACCGGAAAGCCACCCTTCGCCGACGACGGCTCCTGGCCGCACTCGGCCGTGAAGGTCTAACGACCAGGCCAAGTTCTGAACTGAATTTGGCATAACGTGGGGACTTTCCGAACTTCGTCGCTCGTTCCGAGCTTGATTCTTCTCCACAGATCGACCTACATTACCGGAGTGCACGCGCTGGACGGCATGCACTGCGTTCCATGGCCTCCTGGAACTGGATTTGGCTTTCCGGGCACGGTCGTTGATGCGGCGGCGACTGGACACAGACGAGTGGCCCGAGCGACATCGGACCTCGTTGCCGCAGACTGTTCCGCCTCTGTTCCTGGTGCAGACTTGCACCCGCGCGTCGCCTTCGCGGAAATAGAAAGCGTCGACTAGGCCGATCTCGCGCACCGTCCGCATAACCGTGATCCCCAACGGACTCGACACGTCGCGGATCAGCGTCTCTTCTGCGAATGGTAGGGGACGATCGCAGGTCACGCTCAGTATCCCGCAGTTAGCCCCGTCTCCTCGGCATCCCCGCGGTGCCTCGGGGGGCGGCGTGGAGATCCTCGCGGACAGTGCTGACAGGCTTCCCCGATGCCATCGTTGTTGCTGTCGAGCTGGTCGGGATTTGCGACGTCGGGACAATTGTCGATTTCTGGGATCCACGGATTCATGTCGGGAGGCGCTCGCTCTGTGACGCCGTCGAAATCGGAGTCTCCGGAACGAATGTCGCCGCCGCGCACGCGACCGTCCGACGCGAACACGATGCGCCTGATCAGCGCGGCGTTATCCGGATTCATCGTCCGTGCCCACAGCGCTTGAAGCGTTCCGGAAACTCCGAGTCGAAGCACGAAACCCCGCTTGTGACGCCGACTACGCGGAGCGCTCCGCTGCTGTCCGCCGAGAACAACGGTCCGCCGCTGTCGCCATGCAGGATTAGTCCGGTCGAGTCGCCGTACAGATCCCAATTTGCGACGTACATCGGCGAACCGAGATCGCGCTGACGAGGCCAGCAGCAGGTCTGGCTGTCGATGGGAAACTCACTGTCCAGGCGCTTGCGCCATTCCACCGCCAAGTGTGTCGCGGGAGGGCCTTGCGTCTGGATGCCTTCGCACGTGTCGGCGATCAGCGCGGTCGCGCCCCATCCCGCATACACGATATCCGCGTGCTTCCAGTGTTCCCCGCCCGGGTCGCCGTCGATCCAAACCGAGACCGGCGTCGCGGCCGCGCTCGTGAATTGAGTGGCGCGTATCGGAAGCGCGGCGATCGCCAGGTCACGGCCGTCAGCACGTCCCAGGCTTCGGCTCGTTGCTTGCACTACCCAGGCGTGACTAATGTTCGCGGTGGCAGTTTCGTGCCCGTCGACGTGCTTGAAAAGTACCGTGCCGCAGCCGCCGGTGGCGATCGTTCGGCCGGACGAGTCCTCGATCACGCAGTTCGGATCGCCGCCGCTCAGTGCCCCGCGGTCAGCCGGATTGCCAGAGTCGAAGCCGAAGCAGTGCGCGGCAGTGATTACGAGGCGCGGGGTAATCAGCGTCCCGGTGCACGACCCTCCGTTGCCCGTGAGACGCACGACCGCATTTAAGTATGAGCGAAAGGCGGCATCAGGCGGCAGCGGGCCCCCCGAGATCCGCGGATCCGGTCCCGACCTGAAGCCCTGCTCGGGAGGCGGCGCCGACCGTGCCTTGGCCACGCGCTGTGCCGAATCCGACGGCGGTGTCGACGCGCAAGAAGCAAGCACGAAGCAAAGCGATGCGCAGGCAAGCGCGACGATTGACCTTCTGAGGACAAAACATTGAGCGGTGTGACGCTGGAATAGATGCATGGCTCGTTCTCCGCGTACCTTGTCCGGCGGTAACGAAACGACTGTCACACGAAGCGCTCGGACGCGATGACGAATGCAATCGGTGCGGGCTGCTTTCTCCGGGCGAAGCCTCCGCGAGTTATCAAAGCAATCTAAAAGGTCCGATTCTGGACAGTCGAAGAGTCCTCCAGGCGAGAGGGGCAAGGCAAGACGAATATTGAGGGTTGGCCGCAATTCGGGGATGTATCGGCCACTCACACGAGGCCGAAAACGGGTCCACTTTGGGGCGATTGTGCATTTGACGCAAGGCGGCAGGTAGCGGCCGCGTTCTGCCCCGTGGCAAGCAATGAAGCCCGAAACGCGAGGTTGCGTAAGTTGTGGCTACGACGAACGGCGTTGGCCACAGAGCGAAGCAAGGAGCGCAAGCGCCAGCGCCGTCACTCCCGCCACCGTTCGCAGGACGTGCCAGTGCCACCACGTATCGCGCAGTTCCATCCAATTGGTCGGAGGCGCTTGAGGGCTCCATGTCATCACAACGGCGTTGATCGGCTGATTGGCAAATCGAGTGATCACGCCGGCGACAACCAGTAATGCGACCGCAGTGATGAGAGAAGGCGCGCACGCTTGTCTTCCCTGGAGAGCACCGCAAGTGCCGCGGTGAGAAGAATGCACACGAAGCCAAGTATGGGCAAAGAGACGTTGAGAGAGCGAATGGCGTTTTGCTGCATTTCAGCGTAGGCCGTTGCGCTGAGTGCAGCAGGATCGAAGCCAAGCCAAACACCGAACATGGTGCCCACCAACAGCGACGTGAGCAGTAGGCTGATGAACCGGATAGCTGTAGCGGTCATGGTGTCTCCTGGTCCGCCGAAATAGAGACTTGAGGGACCGGGCATCTTCATCGTGAAAACTGTCCGCTCTGTGGCGATTGTCACGCCAGGCCACCACGGCTGCAATTGGTCGATTAAGGCCGACCAGTTGCGGCGCCATATCCCGTGAAATGCCAAACAAGAAAGTGCTCGCCTACCGCGCGGAGTTGCTGCCTTGGTCTGTTCCAGCCAGTTCCTCACGACTCGAGTCACGACTTCTGGCTGTTCAATGGTCGAGAGGTGGCCGCAGTTCTCGATTATCTCGAGCTGCGCGCCGCGTACACGTGCGGCCATTGCTTCATGGTCGGGCACCGGAGTCACCGGATCCTCGCGTCCACACACTAGAAGCGTGGGCACACGGACTCGTTCGAGATCGGCCTGCGAGTCTGGGCGCGAAAGCATAGCGGTCTGCTGGTTGAATTGCCCACGCGCGCCGATGCTGCGCGCCATGGCAGACACGAGGTTGGTGAGCTCGGCACGCTGCGCATGCGCAGGATGCAACCAACGCGCGGGCAGCTCGGGAATCAGCGCTTCAATGCCCCCGTCCCTCACCTTGGCAATGTCGGCCAGGCGCCCCGCACGCCGCGCGGGGTGATCCGACGCGGCAGTCGTATCCATCAGTACCAGGCGCTCAAGGCGCTGCAACTGCTGTCGAATGATCTCGAAGGCGAGGTAGCCGCCGAGTGAAAGCCCAATCAACGTGAAGCGTTCAGGCATCTTTGCGAGCAACTCCTCCGCCATCCCAGCCAATGAATCATGGTCGCGAAGGCAAACACAACGCACTCGTAGTCAGCCTCAAGCGCGGCGACCTGTGCGGCGTAGAGGCGCTCGTCGGTCAGGTGGGCGCACGCGAAGGCAAGGAACGGGCTTTTAAGCATCCAACTACGGTAGCCCGGCGCCAAAATCTTTCATAGCGCCTTTAACTCCGTCCGCTGTTGGGTGGATTTCGAGACTACCTTGAACAACGGGTTATGGCCGCCTCTACCCGCTGAGTTTACGTCTCGCCTGTCTGCATGGCTCCTTAGAAGCTAAGGGACGACGCCCCCGCCATCAAGCGCTCGTGCATCGCACTCGCTCCCTGGATCTTCACCCCGTCGATAAAGTCGTCCTGCGTATAGCCACGGGCTTTGACACATGGAGGACAGGCCCAGATAACGCCCCCGCGTCGTAGAAAGTCGTCAATGAGCGCCTTCAGCGGATCAAGCGGGGGGACGTGCGGGAGGTCTGCCGCACGTTTACGAACCAGGTCGACAGATGCGCTGGTCAGGAACATGAAGACCTTGAAGCCGGACGTGATTCCGCCGTTGGCAATCGTGAACCCAACCGACGACAGTTCGTGGTCGGCTCCCTTGGTCATGAGGACGACCAGCTCCTTGGTTGATTCGGCCATTGCGCACCTCCCTGAATGGGTTGTTTGCCGAGTTTGCTACGGAACGATGAAGCGACCGCTTGCAGGGCGCTCCCGAAAATGCGTTATGCGACTGCGATGGCGAACTCGCTCGCGACGAGGTCCGCTATGAGGCAATTTACGTCGATAGCCCGATGGCCGCATTTGGCCGGCTCCCGAAGTCTGCCCGAGCCGCTCCAGTGACTGCTATCCGACGCGGACCGGACGTCAACCGCCCTCCTCCCGCCGGTTGACATTACTTCCCAATGAGCAAGCGCTGCCTCGTCCGGCGGCAACCTAAGCTGGAAGTAACGGCGCTTCGGTCGTACCAATTTGTGAACTCGCCTCCGCGCAAAGCTGGGTATCTTTCGGCCTTTGAATTACGCTGGGTGCACGGAAATGGGCCGCAGGAAGACAAGCGCAGGCGAAGACATCTTCGCCTTGGTCTCCGCGGCCCCGTGGTGGCTCGGGGTAGTCCTGGCCGCGATGGCGCTCATTGTTCTTCAACTTGTGTCCGGCATGGAGGTTCGCGCGCCGGCGGGCGCTAAGGGCGCAGGCTCGTTCGCCATCCTCCAACTCGTGAAGACCGGCGCGTCGTTGCTGCGCTGGTTCCTACCCCCTCTTCTGCTCGTGGCCGCTGGCACCAGCTTCCTAAAGCAGCGTCGCTCGGCTGAAATGACCGGCGACACCGCCCCGATTGCGGCTTGGTGTCTTCGCGAAAGGCGCGCTCGCGCCCCGACGAGAGTTGGGATGCGGAGATCCGCCAACGACGCGAGCCACGACTCGAGGCGCGGGCAGGCACTGGCGAGCGGCCTGTCGAGTGGATGAAGGACGTGCTGACCCGGATGGACTGGAAGCGCTTCGAGGCCCTGACAGCGGCCTACTACAAGCACCTTGGATATCGGGCCGAGACGATTCAGTGCGGCCCGGACGGCGGCATCGATGTGAAGCTCTTCCGCGGCGACGCGCCGACGCCTGCTGCCATCGTTCAATGCAAGGCCTGGACGAGCCGACCGGTTGGCGTGAAGCCGGTGCGCGAGTTGCTCGGGGTCATGGTTCATAACAAAGTCGAAACCGGTGTCTTCCTGACCACCAGCGGATTCACTGCTGATGCAGTCGAGTTCGCGAAGGGTCACAAGATTGCGCTCGGCACCGGCGAGCAGCTGCTCGGCAAGCTGAAAGCGTTGCCGGACGAGCCCCGTCGTCAGCTGTTGGAGGTGGCTGTAGAGGGCGACTGGACCACCCCATCCTGCCCAAGTTGCGGCACCAAGATGGTCGAGCGTCAAGGGGGCGGCAAGTCCTTCTGGGGTTGTTCGTCGTTTCCTCGCTGCCGGCGCACCTTCCCGCTCAGGTCCGAGGACCGCGAAACTGGTGCGCTAACCTAGCCGCGATCCATCCTTCCTGAGGGCCACTTGGAGCGCGACGGCAACGTCTTCACCGGCGGAGGCGTCACCGCCGGAATCGATTTCGCGCTAACCGTGATGGCCGAAGTTGCCGGCGACGACTATGCCCAGTCAGTACAGCTCAGCATCGAGTACGCCCCCGCCCCGCCATTCGACTCCGGCAGACCGGATCTTGCGCCGGCGCATGTACTGGCCGCCACGCAACAGCGTTATGAGCGGGTGCGCCACGCGCGGGATGAAGCGATCGCGCGAGCCGCTGCGCGGCTTGGTTGAGGCGGTGTGCCTGGCATCCGCGCCCACGCTGCACAATGCTCGCAGGATGCCAAGAGCTTGCCTCAGGTCGGCCAATTGCTGCCGAACAGGCGCGGCGTGCAAAATTGCCCAAAGCGGACCTCCCGCGGCCATCGTCCCTGACAGTGCAACGTCGTCAACTCATACTCGCGTGGGTCGAAGCATTTAACCGCAGGGACGTCGATGCCCTTGCGGCCTTGTACGCGGAGGACGCAGTCAATCATCAGGTCGTAGAAGCGCCGGTTCAGGGCCGAGAGAACATCCGCGCCATGTTTTCGGCCGCCTTCGCAACGGCGAACATGGTTTGCGTCATCGAAAATCTCTTTGAAGACGGCGAGTGGGCCATCCTCGAGTGGCGCGATCCGCTCGGCCTGCGGGGCTGCGGTTTCTTCCACATTGTCGATGGACGCATCGCTTTCCAGCGAGGCTACTGGGTATGAAGGTACAAGCGCGTGGGAGTTGGTACGACCGCTATGTGCTGCCCTATCTCATTGATATCGCCTGCAACATCAAAGCGGTGCGGCGCCAGCGTCGCAAGGTTGTTCCGTTGGCGCGGGGTCTGGTGCTTGAGATCGGCATTGGCACGGGCCTTAATCTTGAGTACTACGACAAGACCACGGTCGAGCGAATCGTCGGCCTGGACCCGGGTCTGGCAATGCACCACCTGGCGCAGAAGCGCGTGGAACAAGCGGGATTGACGGTGGAGCTTGTCGGCCTGTCTGCAGAGAGGGTGCCGTTTGCTGCGGGCACCTTCGATACGGTGGTAGTGACGTATTCGCTGTGCACGATCCCGGATCCCGCAGCAGCGCTCAAGGAGATGCGGCGAGTGCTCAAAGGCGGCGGCAAACTTATCTTCTGCGAGCACGGGCTTGCGCCAGATTCGTCCGTGCGTCGGTGGCAAGACAGGCTCACGCCGTTATGGTCAAGACTCGCGGGCGGGTGCCACTTGAACAGAGACATACCGGCTCTCTTGAAAGAGGCCGGCTTCCGCTCCGAAAACATGGAAACGATGTATCTGCCAGGCCCTCGTCTGCTGACCTACAACTACTGGGGCACAGCTGAAGCTGGATGATGCCATTTGTGTCGCTTTCGGTAATCGCTTTCGATTGGCATCTGCGCGGCTGACGTGAGGCGTTGGGTTGCGAGCGCAGAGTCACTACCCCCGGCCGAGCTGCGCATCAGGAAGTGGGTGGCGCCCATCCAGTGCTTGAGCGTGCCGAACGGATGCTCCACCGTACAGCGGCGCAGTCGCATCAGCTCGGGCTGTCGGTCGAGCCGCACCTGCATCGCCTCCAGCACCGCTTCATGCTCCCAGCGCGTGATGCGACGATACGAGCTGGTGGTGCATTGAGCCTTCAGCGGGCAGCGCGGACAGGCCGAGGTCCAGTACTTGCGGATCGTCAGGCCGTTCTCGATCGTAACGAAGCGGAAGATCGCCCGCTCGCCGGCGGGGCAGCGGTACTCATCGTCGCGGGCGATGTAGATGAAGTCGCGTTTGTCGAAGCGGCCCTCGGCCCCGGCATTGGAGGTCAGCGGCTTGGGCACGATCGCAGTGATGCCAGCCTCGTCGCATTGGCGGATCTGCTCGCTCTTGAAGTAGCCGCGGTCGGCCACCACGGTCAGAGCATTAATGCCGGTGGCCTCACGGGCCTGCTCGGCCATCGGGGTGAGCTGGTCGCATGACGCCGTGGGTGACGACCTCGTGGGCCACGATCAGGTGGTGTGCGGCATCGACCGCGGCCTGCACGTTGTAGCCGACGATGCCGCCGTCGCGGTTCTTCATCGAGCGCGCATCGGGGTCGGTGAGCGACACCTGCGCCTGTCCATCCGTCTGCATCTGCGCCTCGACCGCCTTGAGCGCGCGCATCTGTTCCTTCAGAGCGGCGATCTTGCCTTGCAGGTGGCCCTTCTTCAGCGGGGCCACTTCCGGCTCGGCCCGATCGGCGCTGTCGAGCGCCGCCAGATACCCGGCAATGCTCGCGTCGATCTCGGCCAGACGCCGCTTGAGCTTGGCGGCAGTGAAGTTCTTGTCGCGATTGTTGACGGCCTTGAACTTGCTGCCATCAATGGCCACCAGCGCCTGGGTAAAGAGGTCCAGCCGGCGGCACAGCACGATGAACTGGCGGCACACAGAGCGGATGGCCGGGCCGTTGTGTGGCGGAAGTTGGCGATGGTCTTGAAGTCGGGGGCGAGCCGCCCGGTGAGCCACATCAGCTCGACATTGCGCTGCGCTTCGCGCTCGAGCCGCCGGCTCGACTGGATGCGGTTCAGATAACCGTAGACATACAGCTTGAGCAGCACCGCGGGGTGGTAGCCAGGACGTCCGGTGGCGGCCGGGGCGGCGCCCTCAAACCCCAGCTGCCGCAGGTCGAGTTGCTCGACGAACGCTTCGACGACGCGCACCGGGTTGTCCTCGGCCACGTAATCGTCCAGGCTCGCCGGCAGCAAGGAAGCCTGGCTGCGGTCCTCGCCTTCGATGAATCGCTTCATGTGGCTCCCGCCTCACAACGCGTTGCCGAAGTCTACGAGGAGGCGCTGCGTTTTTACACCCTGGCCAAGACCGGACCTTCGATCGCGGGTCGGATGGTCGTTAAAAGCGGCCCTTACCCAACGTCCGTACTCGGAAGCCGCGAGCGGTCCGCACGTCGCGCCCGCGGCAGTTCTGGAGTTGCCCTTCAATCATCGGGAAGAACGCATTTCATCTCTCTGGCGAGCTGGCGCTAATAACCGACGGGTTGCCAGTAACGTAGGCCGTACGGTCCGGCGCTACGGTAGCGATGTCGGAAGCTTCCTTCCTTTCATTGCTTCCCAGGCGTCAATCCGTCCGGGCGCGGACACTTCCTATTAGCGATTCCGTTGTGGGACCGAATCTGCGAGCAAAAATTCGGTTGAGGTTCTCGAAGTTGCGAACAACAACCGTATTGCAGAGCGGCATACCGCCTTGCGATCCCCGATCGAAAGCCATTGAACGCATTAGGTGGAAATCGGTAGAAGATACGAACCGTGCGTTTCGCACGCGCTGCCGTACATAGGAGAACGCGTATGCCCCACCCGTTCGATCCAGGTTATGTCGCCGAGCCGTTTCTGACCCTGTGTGCCGAGTATCCCGAGGCCACCGTTTACCCGCCGGATCAGTTCCGGCTCGAGTGGGGTCCGATCTTCCACCGCGGCCGGCTCGACGGCTCGGCACGGGTACTCGTGATTGGTCAGGATCCCGCTCAGCACGAAACCGTCGTGCGCCGCATTCTCGTCGGCGAAGCCGGTCGCCGCGTTCAAGGCCTGCTGGCGAAGCTCGGCATTGTTCGCAGCTACGTGTTCATCAACACCTACCTTTACAGCGTCTTTGGCACGGTCAAGGCCAAGACGCGCAAGAGCGCCGACCTGGTCGCCTACCGAAATCGTTGGTTTGACGCGTTGCTGATCGGAACCAAGGTCGAAGCAGTCGTCGCACTCGGACAGGCGGCCGACGAAGCATGGACGCTGTGGAAGGCCACACGTCCACCGCAGTCGGTGAAAGTTGGCTACGCTGCAGTGACGCATCCCACGCAGCCAGAGAGTTCGTCGGGGGGTGACCGAACGAAGCTCGCAGCGGCGACCAAGAAGCTGCTACAGAACTGGAACGCGGCCCTGCAATCCCTGTCGCCGAGTGTGCAAAACCCCGACGTTCCAACACCGCTCGTGCTGTATGGGGACACGTGGGTCGACGGCGACCGCGTGGCGATTCCCGAGGCCGACTTCCCCGCCGGACTCCCGCCGTGGATGCACGAGCAGGATGGCTGGGCAAAGCGCGCCGGCACCGATGTGCTCGCCAAGCGACGCAACATCACCATCACTGTCCCGAAGGGAATCGTTTCATGAGCGGCATGCGGCGGCGCTGGTATCCACTCGGGCGCTCGGAGCCGGCGCGACGGGGCACTCCAACCCTCCGAGTAAGGGCAGTTGCAAAACGTGGCCCGGTTGACCCGCTCGACGGCCCGAAGCTCGCGTTGGCCGGACGCGTGGTCACGATGGATGACGCGTTCACGGTCAAGGCCGACGCTGTCGTCTACATCGACCGCGGCGCGATCGTGGCTGTGCGCGACCGCGCCGAACCGGCACCCATCGGCTTCGACGGCATTACCCCTTTAAGCACCGGCGGGACGATCTACCCTGGCCTGATCGAGCTGCACAACCACCTCAGCTACAACGTGCTGCCGCTGTGGAGTCCAGTACCCAAGTTGTTCCAGCACCGCGGCCAATGGCCGGACCATCCCGACTACCGCAAGCTCATCAGCGGTCCAATGACCGTCGTGGGACAGTACCGGGACACCCAAGGTAACGCCGCGCTGCTTGCCCCGCTGGTTCGCTATGTCGAGTGCAAGTGTCTGCTTGGTGGAGTGACGACAAGCCAGGGCGTCATGCTCAACAGCAACGCCGGCGTACAGCGCTTCTATCGCGGCATCGTGCGCAATGTCGAACAAACCGACGATACCGATCTGGCAGAGGCGCAGGGGCGTATCGCCGACGTGGATGCCAAGGATGCACGGTCGTTCCTGGCTCGTCTGAACAAGGAGGACAGCTGTTTTCTCCTGCACCTCAGCGAAGGGGTGACCGCCCCCGCCCAGACCGACTCGGTGGCGCGTCGTCACTTCCTGGCGCTGCAGGTGGCGCCGGACACATGGGCGATCAATGACAGGTTTACAGGCATCCATGCGGCGGGCCTGTTGCCCGAGGACTATCGATGTGCTCGCTCAACACGGCGGCTCGATCATCTGGTCACCGCTCAGCAACTTGCTTCTCTACGGGGCGACGGCGCGCGTGGAAGAGGCCCGGCGTGCGGGGGTGCGCATCGGCCTCGGCAGTGACTGGTCGCCCTCGGGCAGCAAGAACCTGCTGGGTGAGTTGAAGGTGGCATGGCTGTACTCCAAGCACTTGTTGGGCGGTCTGTTCAGCGCGCGCGATCTGTTGGCGATGGCGACGCGCGACGCCGCGGCCATCCTCAAGTGGGGCAAGGCGCTCGGCACGCTTGAACCGGGCAAGCGCGCTGACCTGGTCGTGATCACTGGCAAGATTGGTGACCCTTATGAGGCGTTCATCAAGGCCAAGGAGACCTCGATCCGGCTGGTGATGATCAACGGTGTCGCACGCTACGGAGTGCCCGGGCTGATGGGGAAACTCGGCGCTAACGGCGAAGCGCTGCGAGTGGGTGGCAAAGTGCGCCAGCTGTTCCTGGAACAGCAGACCGGCGACCCCGATGTGGCAAGCTGTGTCCCTGAGCGCAGCCCGCAGCAGCTTGACCTCTGCGTTCCGCGATCTGCCCCGGCTCGCGCTTGAACTGGAAAGACCGAAGCCGAGACAAGCGAGACGGGCGCCGTTGGACGCGCCACAGAAGGTGGTGTGGTCGTTGGCACTGGATGAAATTCAGGCAACCGGCGTTGATCAACGGCCGCGGCTGCCATTCAATGGTCCGCGCGACTTCACGGGGCCTCACCTCGTCGCTGCGCGTGTAGCTGCGGCACTGTCCACGATCCTGCAGCCTATCGCGCTGGACCCGCTCACTGTAGCCGACGATCCGAAATTCCTATCGGAGATGGCGAATCAACCCAATGTTCCAGCAGCTGTTCGTGCTGGGTTAGCGCAACTCTACTGAGCAATGCGGAGCGCGGCGCTGCCGTCGACCGCGATCGCATCCACTCAAGGCCAGATCAAGGAGAACTCCCTCATGGCGCGCGTACCGAGCGAGGCTTTTTTCATTGGCGTGGCCGTCGCAGTGGTCACCAACAATAAAGACCCCGATGATCTCTGTCGCGTAAAGGTGCGCTATCCGTGGCAGGAGGGACAGCGAGCGGGTTACTGGGCGCGCCTGGCGATGCCCATGGCGGGAAACGACCGTGGTGTGGTGTTTATCCCTGAAGTGGGCGACGAGGTGGTGGTCGCGTTCGAGCACGGGGACCTTCGCTCACCCTGCGTGCTCGGTTCGCTGTGGAATGGCAACGACAAGCCGCCGGTCGCCAACTCCAATGGCAAGAACGACAAGCGAATCTTCAAGTCGCGGAAGGGACACAAGCTGCTGTTTGATGATGGTGCACGCGGCGTCGTCGAAATGGCGCATGTCGACGGTCGTAGGGTGGTGTTCGACGACGACGGCATCCGCATCGAGGACGCGCAAGGGAACCGGGTCGAGATCGAGAGTGCCAGCGGCAAGATGAGCATCAAAGCCAATGGCGCGCTGAGCATCAAGGCCGCGACGATCACGATCGAGGCGAGCGGCACGCTGAACCTCAAGGCCAGTGCGACGCTCAATGTTCAGGGCGCCCTCGTGAACATCAACTGAGCGCAATGGGACAGCCCGCTGCACGTGTCGGCGACATAACAAGCCACGGCACACCGTTGGCTCCGGGTCCCGGTTGCGCAACCGTCTTGATCGGTGGCCAACCGGCATGGCGCGCCGCCAGTGACTTTCACGCTTGCCCTCTCGCCGAGGGGTTACGGCCGCACGTCGGCGGCACGGTGGTGGTTGGCAGTACGACAGTGATGATTGGTGGCATGCCTGCCGCGCGCCAGGACGACGCCATTGTTGAATCAGCCGCGCCAAATGTGATCGCCAGTGGTGCGCCTACTGTAATTATTGGTTGAGGCGGGAACGCCGTTGGTTCACGCCAGTTCCTGGAAGGTTGGGGGACAAACTGGCGGATAGCCTACCCGGAGCCGCCGTGAGCCAGCATCCATGCGGGCCTTGACAGAGTCGTGTTCCGCCGCTTCAAGGGCTGAGAAGGACCGCGTTCGGCCGAGATGGCATGGACACCGCCCTCCCTTCGGGGATGAAGGGCAAGGCAGCGAGGAGGGGGCCCTCCAGGACCGAACGGCATCGAAGTGCCAAAGTGGGAGTTGTGACACAACCACTTGAGGAACGGAGGGCCCGAGATGAATGCTACGACGTACGGATTGGATGTGGCAAAGCGCGTGTTCCAGCTGTACTGGGTCGACGCACACACCGGTGAGATCGTGAACCGGCGGTTTGGGCGGGACGAGTTGATTCGGTTCCTGGCGCAGCGGCCAGCAGGTCGGGTCGCGTTGGAAGCGTGCGGCAGCGGGCACTGGTGGGCACGCAAGATCCAGGCGCTCGGGCACGAGGTCGTGCTGTTGCATGCGAAGTTCATTCGCCCCTTTGTGCAGACGAACAAGACCGATGCGGCCGACGCGCGGGCGATCTGGACAGCGGTGCAGCAGCCTGAGATGCGCACCGTGGCGGCGAAGACCGAGGATCAGCAGGCGATGCTGGCGCTGCACCGGATGCGCGCCTTGCTGGTCAAGTTCCGGACCATGCAGGTGAACCAGTTGCGCGGGTTGCTGTACGAGTTTGGCGTGACGTTTCGGGCGGGACGCGCGGCGGGACTGGCCGAGATCCGAGCCCGCATGGCCGAGCTGGAGGAGGCGCTGCCAGCAGTGCTGATCAGCAATCTGCAGGACCAGTTGCAACGGATCGACGGACTCGAGCAGGACATCGATCAGCTCGAGAAACGGATCGGCATCTGGCACAAGCAGGAAGCGGCGTGCCGCGCGATCGCGGCAGTGCCCGGCATCGGCCGGCTCACCGCGACGGCGCTGGTCGCGATGATCGGCGATGCCAAGACGTTCAAGTCGGGACGCGAGTTCGCTTCGTTTCTCGGATTGGTGCCGCGGCAGAGCGGTACCGGCGGCAGGATCCGACTGGGATCGATCTCCAAGCGCGGCGACCCGTACTTGCGCACGCTGTTGATCCCGAGGTACTGGCTGCAGTCTTATATCCGGCCTTGTCATGCAGGCCGAAGCCTGCGGGCCCTGATGGACTGCTGCGATGACGGCTAACAGTGCGCGCATGAGTTAACTCTCCGCTTAAACAGTCCGCTTCCGGGCAATGTACCCGCGGTCGGCTTGCGTCGGCTAGTGGCCGCGCGCTGTCATGTCGCATCGCCTTCCCCCACTAATACGAGTTCTCGATAGCAGAGCGACACCGTGGCGATTTCTGCGACGTAGAGTGCGCTGATGACAATCGTCGAGACAATTGACTCGACGAATCCTGCCTCGCCGCGGTATAGCAGTGACCCTAGCTCGGCGATCACCCAAGGCAGCAGTCCAACAAGGAGAAAAAGGCGCGCGCCATGTCCTCGGGTGCGGTTCCAGGACCACTTGAGATCGACCTGCCGGTCCAAGGCGATCGCGGGAAATACGAGACACAGGCGACCCAGTAAGTAAATGCCAGGCAGCCTCGCAACCTCCGTCAGCCAGCCGATCGGCCAGTCCAAATTTGCCAGAATCGTTAGCGGTACGAAAATGACAAGAGCACTGAAAAGTGCGGCGAGCGCTCCTACGCCCAATAGCCAGACAAGAAAGCGAAGTTCGCGGACGCCAGGCCTTGGAAGATGCTCGCTTCGGCGCTCCGTGATTGGAACCAACACGAGTCGATGAACGATTACCGCAAAGACCGAGAAGATCGCCCAATAGAAGATTGACAGCACCCAGCCAATGGCGTGCGGCCATTGGGATGGAAAATTGCTCCAAAGAAGGGCCAAAGTAACCAGCGCCATCAGTGGCAGCGCCAGTCGTCGGGAGAACTCACGGCGATCCCGCCACGGCAACAGGAAAGCGCCAAACAACACCTTCCCGATGTCGAGTCGAGCCATAGCGCACCGCGCAAGGTACTGGGCAGGTAGGACGTGCCATTGGAAGACACGTCCGCTCTTGAGTCAATCAGCCCACTGGTTGAGCAGTCCGGTCTTGGCCGGGTCGAGTCTATCTCTGAGACACAAGGCTTGGCCGTCAGAGCGAATGCCCTCGGGAGTTTCCCGTGGCCGTCTTGCCGCATTGCGCCGGTGGCTTCTTGCTCACTTCACGGATGATCTCGATACCCAGGCATCGGCTCGCTCCGCTGGGGGCAAGCAATGCCGCGTACCTGCCTACCATGTCAGTTCGCCTTTAAGGTGATCGCCGACGATTACCTTTATTCGCGACCCATCACTCAATGTCCCGACCCCGACGCCATCGATGGAGGACGGGGAAGCAGTGATGTCCAGAAGCAACTTGCCGGTGAGACCGTTTGAGCACGTGAGAGCGAAATTGTGCGTGATTCTGTTCTTGCGCATGTCAGTTGAAAACTGCCCATTCTCTGACTTTCCGTTACAAGTCAGAGATCCGTCGGTCGCCTCAATCTCCGCACTCTTCGGATCGCCGTGAACTAGCGCAACCGAGCCCTTGAATTGACCGAGCAGAACTTTCGGTGGCGCGGATGGCGGCTCAACTTTCATGGCAAGCATTGGCGTTGTCGCACAGCCGCCTAGGCTGAAAGTGCTCATCGCAAGAATCGCCATTTTGGACGTGCTAGATCTCATCTTTTTCGCCTGGAACGCTTCGCCGGAGCTGTGAACGCCACAAACGGACTAATTATTCGATGATCCCGCCCAAAGGCCCGTGCGATTGATATGGCTGGAGTGCCAAGGTCCGCTCCGCGGCGATTCTCCTCGCGGGCCGGAGCGACAGCAAATGGCCGCGCTCCGACCTTCACGGGTCTCCGGGAATCTTCGGGTCATTGACAGGATGGGGTGCCCGGCACGCGTCGGGTCGAGGCTCGGCTGGACACTTGTTAGTGGCTGGTTTGAGGGCCGCGCTCCTGCGCTTTTCGCTTCGCTTTCTTTTCGGACGGCTTCAAACAAGCAGTCAACACACTCGCAATACTGGCGCGATGACGCCGAGCTGAAAGGTGATCGCGATCCACGCCGAGCCCCAGCTCAGGGTGGCGGTCGCAAAGAGAACAACGGGGTTGGTCATTGCAAGCGCACGTCTTGCCGACTCGCTTGTCAGGAGCTTCGCAGCGTCGCCCGCCATCCACTAATGCCGCAGCGCCAACGTCGCTGCGGCACCGGATCCTTTGGCCTGTACCGGTTGCGAGGCCGCGGACTGGTCGTTCATAAAGCCGGGCGCAAACACGACACCCGCCACCGCGATGACGAGAGTGACTGTTCCCAGGACTGGAGCCAATTGTGCTCGGAAAACGCGGAACAATTCCATGTGCTACCTCTCTGCATTACCCGTTCGGTGAGGCCCTCGCCTCTCGCGTTGAGCCTTAGCGAGGAGAGGGGACAAGCAATCAACAGAGACTGCGGCCGCTCGATTTCCGATCTGTGTCGGCAGAGTCGAGTTGTGTTTCACTTGTAGCGCTCGAATATTCACGCACAAATGTGATTGATTGGCAGCGAAGACAACCGTAGGATTTCGACACCGGCAATTTCGCCGGCAATGGTGAGAGTTCAGAGATGAGCGACGCGATCGGCACATTCATGCCTCTGCAGCGAACCCAGTTCGCTGCGCAGGGTGTGCGCCGGCAGCCTAACTGGCATGCCGGGGCCGCGTCGCTGGCCGGCGTGCGGTCTAGCCGTTCCGTGAAGGCCCATGATCCGGGTGGAGGTCCAGTCAGATAGCTGGACTCGGCTGCAGCCAAAGCCCGGATCGCGTTGAACGCCTCCGGGCTTTTCGTTGAATACAGCCCTCCCGTTAGGAGCGTGTCATGGATCAGCTCTACGAACGACCGAGAAAAAACGACGTCTGCTACGCATTGGTGTTGGTCGCAGTTCTCGCCGTTAGCGCGGTGAGCCTGGTACTGCAGTTGGTCGCGCTACAGGATGATGGCCAAGTCGCGTTTGCGCAGGCGGCGAAAGCCGCCGTGGAACGTCACGCAGTCAGGTCCGTGGCGCCTGTAGAACAGGAGCGGAAGTCGTGAGCAGCAGTTTCGCGTCCCGGCAGCGACAAAGTTCTGGTCGCTTGCCGGGACCGAATCCGATGCGCTGCCCTGTCCGCTTTGAAGGCAGTCTGGTCGCTTGCTTACGAGCGGGTTCTGGCCGTCTTGCGACCATCACGTGATGTTCGATGAACGACAGTCAGGCTTTCGTACGAGGCCGCTGCGTTTGGCGTTCGTAGCCGCGACAGTCTAGGCGCGCCTTAGGTAGCTCTCGAAGACGCCCACATGCACCAGCGCCGGATCGGACGAGTCCGGCCAGAGGTCCTGACTGCGGAATTGCACATCGTAGGTCGGCTCGTCCTGCGCCTCGATCCCATGTGCGTGTGCGTCCGGGAATGGGTAGGCCGGTGATACTCCGACGACGACGCCGTGCTTTCCTCTGATGTAGCCCGGCATCCGGACGTGACCGGGAACATAGTCCTCCCGCACTCGCACCTGGTCACCCGGTTTGAAGTGCTCACGGGTGACGACGTTGGTGCGGCCCTGCGCACTTGGCGTGGCGAGGGGAAATGCACCTTGCGCGCGCCTTTCAAGTTCTTCACGCATCACGAGGCCCTTTTCGACGCACAGGCTTGCCATCCCTGTCAGCGATCTCTCGTAGTAGCTCGCTGAAAGATAATGGCGCGGCTCCATGCGCTCAATTGCGTAGCGGTACTCGTCCATATTGAAGATCCCGCACCGCACGGCAAAGGCGTACAGCGAATTGGCCCGCACCTCCCACTCAGCGTGAAAGGCCGGGGCATTCAACGTGTAGCGCACTTCGCCAAAGCCTTGTTTGCCGCCAAGGTCATGCATTCCGTCCATGGCATCCCCTCCTGCTACAGCCGAGCAACGCCGATCATCGAATCGCGCGTGACGATCGATATAAGTTTGTCTTCCGGCCATCCAATGCTCTCAGGCGGCTGCATCGGCAACACGATGTAGCGGGTATCCGCTGTCGTGTCCCACACGCGGATCTCGATCTCCGGCGGCAAGTCGAGTCCCATCTCCTTCAGCACCGTTCTGGACTCGCGCACGATGCGCGATCGGTACTCGAAATCTTTGTACCAGTCAGGCGGCAATCCGATGATCGTGAACGCGGTGCATGAGCACAGCGAGCAGCAGATGACGTTGTGAACCGTTGCTGTGTTTTCCAGCACGACCAGGTGCCTGTGGTGCTTGGGCATCGGGAGCCCGAGCTCGGTTACCGCGGCTCGACCGTCCGCCAGTAGTCGCGCGCGAAAGCCCGGATCGCTCCATGCGCGGGCAACTACGCGCGCGCCGTTCTTCGGCACCCACTCTTCCTGTGCCAGATGGTCAAGATCCTGGACCCCTGCGCTGGCATCCAGGCCGTGCTCGTCGAGCACAGCCTGAATGGCCTTGACGCGGTCTTGGATGGAAGCGGTGCGCTGGAAGCCTTGCTTGGGACTGGCTGGTTCCATGATGCCTCCGATGTGCCGGGTCTATCGCCGGGGATGAGCATTTCGCCCACCGAAAGCGCCGATTTTCGACGACTTGAGCAGTGTCCGCCAGTGGCGGGTTCGGCGCCGCCCGGTGAGATCGAGGGGGCCGCTTTCGGGCGAAGTACCGGGGCGCGGCGATACGGCAGCTGCTGGCCCGCGAAGCGCCAGGCGCGCTGAGTTTCGGACGCAAGCCAGCAAGAGGCGCGTAGGCGGCGGTCAAACGCCGGCGCCCTTGGCAGATAGGCGCGCGGACGTCTGGTCGTTACAACCGCAATCCGTTGGCTCTTCCCTATACACAGCGCTGAAACAAGTTCAAGCGATCCTCTATCCACGAGGTCGGTATGAATGTCGATGCAAGACAGCTTCGAGGAAGCAGAGTGAGGCGGAGCCGCGGCTGGGGCTCGGCTCCGCGCTCGCACTCGTTGCAGGGTTGAGTGCTTCCGCGCTGCATGTCCCCGATGCGCCGACCACGATAGCGTGCTACGCGGCCCTGGCGAACGACCTCACCCCGCTTTTCGATCCCGCTGTTCCCGGTGCTGCAGCCTCGAGCCCGGCCTGCCCTTCTCTGTAGCGCGCGCGGCTTAACGATCGGTTGCTTGCCGCGATCGCGAATACATGCGTTCAGACAGGTTCTAGTCCGAAATACAGTTGAGCAATTCTGGGCCAGCACCAGCACAATAATGAATGCGATAACGCGACAACCGATCGGTGCGGCTACCGTGATGCACGACTTACGCGATCAGACTGAAGCGGCTTCCACTCAAGCCGCGATCTCCATATCCGGACTGACCAAGACTTACACGTCGGGTCTGCAGGCGCTGAAAGACATCGATCTCGAGATAAGAAAGGGCGAAATCTTTGCCCTGCTGGGGCCGAACGGCGCCGGCAAAACCACGCTGATCAGCATTGTCTGCGGCATCGTCACGGCGACGTCGGGCCGGGTACTTGTTGACGGACACGATATCGTGCGCGACTACCGGGCGGCGCGTTCAAGAATCGGACTGGTGCCGCAGGAGCTGCATACCGACATGTTCGAATCGGTGTGGGGCACGGTTCGATTCAGTCGCGGCTTGTTTGGTCGCGCTGCGAACCCTGCGCACCTTGAAAGTGTGCTGCGCGACCTGTCACTGTGGGACAAGCGCGACGACAAGATCATGACCCTTTCCGGTGGAATGAAACGGCGTGTGCTGATCGCCAAGGCGCTGGCGCACGAGCCGCGCATCCTGTTTCTCGACGAGCCGACGGCTGGTGTTGATGTTGAACTGCGCCGCGATATGTGGGCGCTGGTGCGCCGACTGCGCGAGCAAGGCGTCACGATCATTCTGACGACGCACTACATCGATGAAGCCGAAGAGATGGCTGATCGAATCGGAGTCGTCAACAAGGGAGAGCTGATCGTGGTTGAGGAGAAGAACACGCTGATGAAGAAGCTCGGCAAGAAGCAGCTGACACTACACTTGCAGCAGCCGATGATAGCCATCCCCGCTGCCCTGAGCGACTGGGAACTGGCGCTCAACAACGACGGCAGCGAGCTCGAATACAGCTTTACTGCGAGCCAGGAGCACACGGCGATACCGGCGCTGTTGCGTCGAATCAGCGATTTGGGGATCGGCTACAAAGACCTCAATACCAGGCAAAGCTCGCTTGAAGACATCTTTGTGAGCTTGGTAAGCGAACGCAGATGACGGCAAAGCGGATGACCAGAGGCGGTGTACCGCCCTTCAACCACTACGCGGTTCTCGCGATTTATCGCTTTGAAATGGAGCGTGCTCGTCGCACACTTTGGCAAAGCCTGGTCACCCCGGTCATCACGACATCGCTTTACTTCATTGTTTTTGGCGCAGCAATCGGCTCGCGCATCAGCGAAGTCAACGGCGTGCCGTACGGTGCGTTCATCGTGCCCGGGCTGATCATGCTGTCGCTTTTCACCGAGAGCCTGTCGAACGCTTCGTTCGGGATCTACCTGCCGCGCTTTACCGGAACGATCTATGAAGTGCTGTCGGCGCCGCTGTCGCCATTGGAAATGGTGCTGGGATATGTTGGCGCAGCCGCGACCAAATCGATAGTTCTTGGCGTGGTGATTCTTGCAACGTCGACCCTCTTTGTGCCGATCCAAATTCTGCATCCGCTTTGGATGATCGTGTTCCTAGTGCTGACGGCGACGACCTTCAGCCTGTTCGGGTTCGTCATCGGCGTCTGGGCCAAGGGCTTCGAGCAACTGCAATTCATTCCGATGTTGATCATTGCACCGCTGACATTTCTCGGTGGCGCTTTCTATTCGATCGACATGCTTCCTGGAGCCTGGCGTACGTTCAGTCTTTTTAATCCGGTTGTTTACCTGATCAGCGGCTTCCGCTGGAGCTTTTTTGGAAATGCCGATGTCGACGTCGGTATCAGCCTCGCGATGACGCTGGGATTTCTACTGCTCTGCCTTGCCGTAGTGTGGCGGATCTTTATGACGGGCTACCGGCTCAAGAGCTAAGCGCGTTGTGACCTGGTCGCGCACGCAAGGATTGCAGTCGTAACCTGCCGGGGTCCGTCGTGTAATCGTCGCGACGCGCCGGGGCTTCAGACTTCCGAAAATGAAACTTCCATCGCGTTACGGCACCTTTCTCACACCGTTGATCCTGTCGATATTCATGTCGGGCGTGGTCTCGGGCGTAGCCACAGCGAAGAGCCTCGGGCTTGAGCCGGGATTGGTCGGGGCGTGGATGAGCGCCTGGGGTACCTCGTGGCCGATCGCATTCCCGGTGCTGCTCCTTGTTCTGCCGCTCGTACGCCGGGTCGTGAACGCCCTCGTGCACACACCCGAGGCCGAACAGGTCCGCTGAAGTCTTGACGGTCGAGTTGAGCAGGCACGCATTCAGGTGACGGAGCGGGTTCGCCCATCTCAAGCCGTAAACGGACCTCATCTCGAAACAGCTTGTCCGCGAGATTCGACTTGTCGACACGACGGCTGCACGGCCAGAGCGGCCACACCTCTATGTGCCCAATCTGCCCGAAAGAGGTCGAGCCTGAGTTCGCTGGATCAACTCGTAGCTTCTTCCCGCATAGCGCGAAGTACCGCCTGTTCACGCAGATCGAGATCGCGCTCTATACGCCGACGTACTTCATCGTCGATGCGTTGGTCGCGCGACAATCGATTGACGTAATCGCGTTCGCTTTGAATAAGCCCCAACTCGACCCTGTCCAGCTGTTCCGCCAGTTGCCGGCTGCAGTTATCGCGGTCGATCCGCCTCTCGAGGCGGCCGACTCGATCGCGTTGCAGCTCGCGGATGCGCACAGCGTGTTCTGGTGAAAGGCCCGCTGTCTCGGCTATTTGTCCGAGACGATCGAGCGATTCGCGCGCTGCCTCCGTCCGTACTTGCGCTTCGAGCTGATTGCGCTGGTGATCTTCTGCAGCGCCGACTTCATGCAGACCAAGCCACCGCACCAACCAGGGCAATGTTGGGCCCTGTAGCACCAAGGTCACGACGATGACGCTGAATGTGAGAAACAGAATTAGGCTGCGATCCGGAAATGGTTCACCCGAAGCAAGAGCAAACGGAATACTGAGCGCCGCAGCAAGCGACACGACTCCCCGTACCCCCGTGAACGCGACCACGAACGAATGCTGCCAGGGCGGCGCCGGATCACGCTCGCGCAGCCGCCGCGAAGCCACCCTGGGCAGATAAGTCGCGGGAAACACCCAGACGAAACGCACGAGGATTGCAACGACACTGATCGCGAGCGCATAGATCAACAACTGGCTCCAAGGCACGGTTTCCAAGCCGTCCATGACCCTCTTCGCCTGCAAGCCCGTCAGCAGGAAGATCGCGCCTTCAAGAAGATAGGCCACGAACTCCCAGAAGAACAACGCCTGCAGTCGAGTATTGGAGCGGATCAACTCGACACCTTTGTAGCCGACATACAGACCTGCAACGACCGTGGCCAGCACACCGGATCCACCGAGCGCGTGCGGCACCCAAAACGCAATAAACGGCGTAAGCAACGACAGCATCACCTCGATCAGCGGGTCGCCGGCCCAATGCCGCAGCCGCAGCATCACATAGCCGACTGCGATGCCGAACAACGTTTCGCCAATGACGATGGCGCCAAACGTCACCGACGCCTGCGTCAGCGAAAAGGCGCCAGTCAGCGCAGCGACCAACGCGAATTTGAACAGGACCAGTGCAGTCGCGTCGTTGACCAGGCCTTCGCCTTCCAATACTTCGCGGATCCGGCCTGGCACACCGAGTCTGCGCGCGATCGCAAGCGGCGCAACGACATCCGGTGGCGAGATAATCGCTCCCAGCGCGAAGGCGATCGGCCACGAAAGGCCGATCAACCAATGAGCGGCGGCCGCGACCGTTACAGTAGTGAAAACGACACAGCCGACGGCGAGCAGCAAGATCGGCCGCAAATTGCGACAGAACGCGTGCCAGCTCATCCGAAACGCCGCGTAATAGATCAACGGTGGCAGCATGACCAGCAGTACCAGGTCAGGCGGCAGCTCAATACGCGGTACGCCGGGAATGATCGCGAGCAGTGTTCCGGCAATGACGAGCAGAATTGGGCTCGGAACATTGACGCCGCGCGCCACGAAATTGACGATCGCTGTGATCGCAAGCACAGCGGCGCTGACATAGAGATAGGGCTCCATCGGCGCAAGGTTACCGAACGCCTGCTGGCGCAAAATAGCCAGTCTGAGTTGATAAGCGCCCGCTGGGATCGCGCCTCCTCGCAGTCCTACGGCGGCCGAAAATTCACCGGTCAGCGTTCCGGATCCGCTCAGTTTGTCGGCCCTTTATGAAAGGAGATCACCATGCTTGAAGTCGCAACTGCGGCACGGGTGTCAGTTGTTCTCGTTCACGGCGGCTTTGTGGACGGCTCCGGATGGGAGGAGGTCTACAACATCCTTAGGAAGGACGGCTACAACGTGAGCATCGTTCAGAATCCGACAACGTCGCTCGCTGAAGATGTGTCAGCCACTAAGCGCGTGATCGGCGCACAAAAGGAGCCGGTGATTCTGGTCGGCCATTCTTATGGCGGCGTTGTGATCACGGAGGCCGGCAACGATCCCAAGGTCTCGGGGCTCGTCTATATCGCCGCATTCGCCCCCGACAAGGGTGAGTCTGTTGCGGCGCTGATCAAGGATCCGCCGCCTGGTGCGCCGGTACCACCGATCCTGCCACCGAGTGAAGGCTTCTTGTTGCTCGACAAGGCAAAGTTCGCCGCGTCATTCGCGGCCGACGTAAATGCGGCCAAGGCTGAATTCATGGCGAACTCGCAAGTGCCATGGGGAGTCGAGGCGCTGAACGGCACGATCAGCGAACCGGCGTGGAAGACAAAGCCCAGCTGGTATCTGGTCGCGACCGACGACAAGATGATCCCGCCGCCGGCTCAGCGAGCCATGTCCAAGCGAGCTGGCGCAAGCGTAGTTGAGTCAAGTGGCAGTCACGCAATCTACGTCTCAAAGCCTGGAGCAGTATCAGAGCTCATAAAGAAGGCCGCAAGAAGCGTAGGTGTCGCGGCGAACTGAGTAATCAGGACGCTTCCCGCCGGCGGCTCCTCAGATGGAGCTCGCCGGCGGCGGCAATGCGTCCGCTTTTCGGTCAACTGTCGGTTATTGCGCGACGTCTGCTCCTGGCCGCAAATAGTCTGCTGATCGGAAGCCGTTCGGCGACCAGACAGAAGTTCCCGTTCAGGCTGCGGCACGCCGGGGCAAGACCCAGTTCGGCCGCGCGAAGTGGCAGGTGTAGCCCCCTGGGTTCCGCTCCAGGTAGTCCTGGTGTTCCGGTTCAGCCTCCCAAAAGTCCCCCACCGGTGCCACTTCCGTGACCACATTGCCCGGCCATAGGCCAGAGGCCTCGACGTCCTTGATCGTGTCGATCGCTTCAAGCCGCTGGGCTTCCGAAGTGAAGTAGATCGCCGAGCGATAAGACAGCCCTCGGTCGTTGCCCTGCCGATTCATCGTGGTCGGGTCGTGGATCTGGAAGAAGAATTCGAGCAGGCGCCGGTAACTCATCACGCTCGGGTCGAAGACGATCTCGATCGCCTCGGCATGGGTACCGTGATTCCGATAAGTGGCATTCGGCACATCGCCGCCGGAGTAGCCCACCCGAGTCGACACCACGCCTGCCATCTTCCGGATCAGGTCCTGCATGCCCCAGAAGCAGCCGCCTGCCAGAACTGCGCGCTCCGTCGTCATTCAGATCTCCTCAACTTGGTTCAAGTACTCGCCATAGCCCTCGGCTTGCATGTCGTCGCGGTGAACGAAACGCAGCGAGGCGGAGTTGATGCAGTAGCGCAGCCCGCCCCGGTCAGACGGACCGTCGGGGAAGACGTGCCCGAGGTGACTGTCACCATGGACCGAGCGAACCTCGGTCCGCACCATTCCGTGGCTGACGTCGCGCAGTTCGTTCACGTGCGCCGGCACGATCGGCTTGGTGAAGCTGGGCCAGCCGCAGCCCGACTCGAACTTGTCGGACGATGCGAATAGCGGCTCGCCAGAGACGATGTCGACATAGATGCCGGGCTCATGGTTGTCCAGGTATTCGCCGGTACCGGGGCGTTCGGTTCCGCCGCGCTGAGTGACAAGAAACTGCTCGGGGGTGAGCTTGGCGATCGCTTCTGGGGACTTGGTATAGGTCATGGTGATTCCAGATAAGTGGCTGCGGTCCTCAAGTGAGCCCGCAAAGGGCGCTGTTCAACCGGGCTTCTTTAGTCGCCAGAAACGATCGCAAATTACAGCGCCGTGCCGGGCATCACCGGGGCGGTTGCCTGCGCTTTCGAATCTTCTGCCCTCCGGGATGTTTTCGCGGAAGCGTGGCCCGTCGCGGATGACTCCGCATCAAGACATCTTGACGGGTTCCATGGACTCGGCTCGATGCGCCCAGCGATTTCCCGAAGGTTACGTACCCATAGCGTGCGACGTTTGTGCCTGCAGGCTCCCCGGATCAGCGGTTGAGGAAATCCACCAGTAAAGGAATGACTTTCTGGGGTGCTTCTTCCATCAGCCAATGACCTGATCCGGTCACGATGACCCCCTCCACATTCGTGTCGACAAGCTTGCCCTGGTCAATCAGGAACTGCCCGCCCGCTTTTTCGCCGGAGAGCACGAGCATCGGCATGGTGAGCGGGGTCTTGGCGAACTGCGCGAAGTCCTTCGCATCCTGCTCAAACGCCCGGAATGTTTCCATTCCGGCCTTCATGTGACCGGGCTTCGCATACTCCTTCGCATAGAACTTGCGATCAGCCTCGGAAATGGACTTGCTGGGGTCCGCCGCGAAGTCGTTCCAGAAATGCTCGAGGTAGGTCCGCTCCCGACCCGTCACCAGGGCCAGCGGCGTCTTGCCGTAGAAATGGAAGTGCCAGAGATCACGCAGCAGCCAGACGTTGGTCCACTCGCCTACGCCTGGCAGAAACGCATCCATGAGAACGATGCGCTTCACCTCCGTCGGATACTGCGCCGCATACGCATAGGCCACCATAAGGCCAATGTCGTGGCCGACAAGCTCGATGTTCTTGTGGCCGAGCCGAGTGACCAGGGCGTGAACATCCGCGCCATGGCCGCCTTCGTGTACCCCTCCGCCGGCGCAGACGCTGCTGCCGTATCCGCGCAGGTCCGGCGCGATCACTGTATGGTTCTTCGCTAGTTCCTTGATCAGCGGGCGCCACATGTGGCTCGTCTCGGCAAACCCGTGCAGTAGAACGATCGGCTCACCGCTTCCGGCTTGCAGGTAATGCAGGCGGATGCCGTTGACCTCGGCATAGTGGCTCTGTGTCGCCTGCGCGGATGCCGCCGTTACGAAGGCGAAGTTGAACAACGTAAGCAACAGGCTTCTCGCGATTTTCATGGCTATTTCCTGTTCCCCCAAGCTTACGCATCTTGCCCGAATCAACTGGCCCGCCATGGCGGCGGGGTGAATGCTCGAACGACCTTGGCTGCGAGCGCGACGAAGGTGAGCAGCAAGGCGCCTTGCGCCTTGAGTTCCCACGATGGCCGGTTTGCCAATGTCCGCTTCGAGGCATTTTGACCGGGCGGCGGGATGTCGGCTAGTAGGCGAACGGGGTAGCCAGGGTCAAGGGCCGGAGTTGGCCGATTTGACTCGCGGTCGAGATTGAACCGCTTCCTCGCGGCCGCTGCTTGCGCAAGGAGAGAGCTACTCCAGCGGAGGCAACGTGCGCAGATAGGCAACAATAGCGTCGAGGTCCGTCGGACTAAGCTTCGCGTAATAGGAGAACCCCATCGGAGTGCCATTCGACCTTCGACAAGGGTGTCTTCGATTTCCGTCGGCTTGGCGCCGGCGGTCGATGTTCCGGTCCACAGGTCGTGCAGGGCTTCCCCGCCGACTGGCCGGGGTCGCGCGCGGCCAACATCACCTCGCATCCGACAGCGGGCCTTGGCACGACGGGGATGCGGAATGCAAGCGCGCCATCACGCAGAGAATTTCGCGCGACGGCCGCAAACTGCCACCCATACAGTGCGCGATCGTCCGAGATAGCGCCCGCGATAGATCGGGTCGCTCATCTGCGCGTCGGAGTAGCTCACCTCCGCGTCCGGATACGGCTGATGGACCTGCGGCGCGCGATAGGCCGGTGTTGGCACTTCGTTGCGTATGGCAGGAACGGAACGCAGGTACGCCACCACGGCGTCCTGGTCCGAAGGCGTCAGCGCCTTGAAAAACGACGTGGCCATCACTACCGCGAGCGGCGTGTTCGGCAGGCGTCCATGGTTGGGTCGCACACCCTTGACGATCGCCCGCTTGATGTCGTCGTCGCTCCAGGCACCGATGCCGGTTTCGCGATCGGGTGTGATGTTCGATGCAACACCGACGAAGGGCGGCGGCGAAAAACTCAGGCCTCCGCTCAGGTTGCGACTGGCGATGGGTTCTCCCGAGGGCGACTTGGGCGTGTGGCAGTTGCCGCAGGCGAGGATCGATTCCACGAGGTAGCGTCCGTGGCAGTTGGCAGTTCGCTTGGTCCGCTGTCGGGCAAATTGAAGCAAGTGGCCGAACGACTGGTTTGTGGCCGAAGGCGCGCTTACCACCTTTGGCCCGCGCTGCCCCATACGCTGTTAATCGCGGCCGGCGATTTCAACTTTCAGGCGCCATGCGGCGCCCGGTGGCTCGGTGTCCAGCGCCGCACGTACGGCCTCGAGAATCGTTGTCGCGACCTCATCCTCAAAGTTGAAGCCGTCGCGCAGCGTCACTTCGTATTGGCGCGCCCAGACGCTGGCTTCTGAGTTCGAGCCGGCCAACTCCGCGCTTACCGTTACGCGCCGGCTCCCCTTAGCCGCTGTCGATGCGGACGTTTTTGCTTCCCTGGTTGCGATCGGAATGCGATGGCGGACTCGCACGTTGGGGTTGCGTGACAGCTGCGCCACGAGGTCCTCCGACGTGATGCGATCCGGCACCGCAAGTACACGCTCCCCTTTGAGATAGCGTTGCACGTCCTCCGCAAGTGCCGCGACGCTCGCGTATCTCGCCTCCGGCAGCAGGGCCAGGGCTTTCAAGGCGATGGCGTCCAGTTCGCCGCGCAAGCGACCTGCCAAGCGGGCGTCTGTCGTGGCTCGCGCCGGACCGGCACCTGCGACGACCGCCTCGCTCGGGCCCACGATCCACATCTGGTCGATCGCCGCGGCCAGCTGCGCGGGGGGACCTGCGAAGCTAAGCCGGTACGGCCGATCACCCGACAGCATCTCGTAGAGCAGGGCACCGAGCGAGTAGACGTCGGCCCGCGAGTCCACGGTCTCGCCACGCAGCAGCTCCGGGCTCGCATAGTCGGGCGTAAGCGCACGGGTGTACAGCTGCAATGCCGAGCCATCGCCTTCGTCGTCCTCGAGCAGCTTGGCGATCCCGAAGTCGAGCAGCCGGACCTGACCCGACGCGGTGACGAAAACATTGGAAGGTTTCAGGTCACGGTGAATCACCTGGCGATCATGGGCGTACTGGACCGCCTCGATGACCTGCAGCAGGAGCTTGAGTCGATCGCGCAGTCCGACGCGATGCGCGTCGCACCACGCCGTCAGTGGCTGACCCTGCACGTACTCCAACGCAAGATAGGGCAGTCCGTCCGGGGCGAGCCCGGCGTCGTACAGTCGTGCGATGTTGGGATGCTCGAGGCTCGCGAGAATGTCACGCTCGCGCTCATAGTGCCGTTCGAGGTTGCGCCGCAAACGCGTCAGTTTCGGCAGCTTCAGGGCCACCTCTCGCTTGTAGGCGCCGTCGGCGCGGCGCGCCAGCCAGACCTCGGCCATGCCGCCGCTGCCGAGTTCGCGCACGAGTTCATACGGCCCGACGCGGTCGGCCGCCTTCAACTTCCGCGTGAAGCGTTCGTGGCGTGCCTCGCTGAACCGCGGCAGGCGATCAAGCAGCAACGACGACGACGCATTCGCCCTTTGCAGCATCCGACGCAGTGCCGGCAGCAGGGGCGCGTGTTTAGCGGGCAGCGCCTCGAGCCACGCGGCGCGTGCGTCGGCGTCCAGACCGAGTGCATCGTCCAGCAGTCGGCTGACTGCCGCGAGCTCGTCGGCCGACAACGCCAATGCTTTCTCGCCGTCGCCGAGCGGGTTGGAGGTCGAATCAGGCATGGGCCGTGGCATTTCCGTGCGAGTCAGCGCAAAGCGACTTCCAGCAGCAGTCGCGCCTTCTCCCAATCGCGCGCGACGGTACGCACGTTGATGTCGAGCGCCTCTGCAATCTCCTCCTCGGTATAGCCGCCGAAGTAACGCATCTCGACCACCTGCGCGGCGCGTGGATCGGCTTTTGCCAGCGCGATCAGCGCCTCGTGCACCTGCAAGATGCCCTGGTCGTCGGCCGGAATGTTCTCAGCGATCTGCGTCGACAGCGTCACCTGCATCAGGTCGCCGCCGCGGCGCTCGGCCAGTCGCTCGCGTGCGCTATCGACGATGACCGAACGCATGACGCTCGAGGCGTAGGCGAAGAAGGCGCGCCGGTCGTCGGCACGCAGATCACCGCTGTTGACAAACCGCAGATACGCCTCGTGCACCAGCGCCGTTGTATCCAGCTGTCCGCCGCGGCCGTCGCTCCGAAGCCGCGAGCGCGCCAAACCCTTCAGATTGTTATAGGCGAGTTCGAACAGCGAGTCGCGCGCCGTTTGCTCGCCCTCACGAACCCGCTGCAACAACAGCGTGATGGTCGCCACGCTTTCCTCCCGCCGATCGCGCAGGACGGTGATTGAACCCCGATTCCCAACGATGCGCAATCTCTTACAGCTACGTTGCATCGCGCTTGTCATCATCGGTCTCGGGGCAGGCAGCTGCGACCAGCTTCTTACCCTTCAGCCTGTTCTCACCCTTCTAGACGTAATCGGCCGGTGATTCCTGACATTTGGACCGATGCGCGAGCCGGGGTGGCTTCTGCACGCTGGAATGTCAGGTTTTGCCGCGCCAGTCCGTCCATGGAGTACAGGCATCCAATCACGGCCTGCATTGATCCAGGAGAACGGCCATGAGACAACTACTTCATCGAGCACTGGCACTGGCGCTGGCGAGTGCCGCCTCGCTCGTCCTGCTCAGCAGCGTGGCGTCGCTGGCAGATAGCGATCGCGCAGCGCTGGCGCAGGCTCGGCAAGCGCAGGCGGTCCTGGTTGCGGCCCGTGCCGACGCGGTGCGGCGATAACGCGCCGTGAATATTCACGTCTTTGTCGGATCCATGTGCCGGAACGCGTCTATCCAGACAAGAGGTGGCGCTAGCGCCTCGAGGGAGCGGGGATTTTCCCTGCGGACGTGAGCCGCTCGCGCCAACGGCGCGACACGGAAGATGGCAGCGGCGGCCGAACTGCCAACTTTGAGAGGAGTCTGGAAATGAAACGACAGCTTCAGTGTTACGTGTTGAGCGCCACCGCCGCCGCGGCGCTTGTCTTCGCGGCGGGCTGTGAATCCCTGAACAACTCAGCGATGGACGCCACGGCGGAGGTTGCAGAAGCCTCAGTCTCGCGCGCCCAGGTCGTGGCTGAGCTCCGGGAGGCACAGCGCCTTGGCCTGATCACCGTGGGCGAAGCCACTGTCCCCACGCCGACCGCTGAGCAGGCACGGCTTATCGCCGAGGCCGGTGCCCAAGCAGCGGCCCGTGAAACGGTCGCGAGCAAGTAGTGGCGTCACGGGTGCGCAAACGGAAACGGCCGACGCGGGGTGCCGCGTCGGCCGCTTCCTCTTCAGGGCAACGATGCGGAGACAGGTCCGGGCAGGTCACGGCACGGCTGCATCCTAAGCCCGATAGTGCTGAAGGCGTCGGCGCCTTTTGTTGATAGCCGTCCCATAGAAAGTGTGTCATGGATCAGCTTGAGGAAAGACCAATTAGGCGCGACCTCCGGTACGGTTGGCCATAGTCGCCGTTCTGGCTGTGATCTCAGCGAGCCTCGCTGTACAGTTGCTCGCCCTGAAGGATGATGATCAAGTCGCGTTGGCGCAGGCGGCGCAAGCTGTCCTGCGACACCAGTCCGGGAACGACGTGAGGGTGTCTGAACCGGTACGAAAGTCGTGAGCGACTGGCAATTCTTCGTCTCCCAGTTGGCCAGCACGCTGCTTGGAGTCCCTGAAATCCCGACTCACAGCTCGCTTCGCAGCAACACAGCAGCGGCCGCTGGATCCAGTAAACGGGCGAGGTCTCGTCCGCTATCGGGCGAATTAGCGAGAACGGAACGACGACAGGCAATGGCCGCAGCCAGCCTTTGGCCCCAATCGGCGTCAAGGAAGCCTCATGCGCGCGGAACGCGCATGGGGCGATTCACTGCGAGCCCTACCGGGCCTTACCACGTCGAAACAGGTTGACGATCGCGAGCAGGATGATCGCGCCGACCAGGGAGACGAGAAGCCCGCCAAGGCTGAAGTCGCTCTGGTTGATTGTTCCCGCGCCGACCAGTGGCGAGATCAGCCAGCCGCCCAGCATGGCGCCCACAATGCCAACGACGACGTTGAGCAACGCGCCTTGCTGCGCATCGGTCTTCATGATCATGCTGGCGACCCAGCCGATGAGGCCGCCAATGACAAGCCAAATGATGAAGTTCATGAACTTTCCTCCGCACTTAGGTGGTAACGACGGGCCCGAAGGTCCCCTTCACCAGCTGTTCCGTCGCTTCGTGAGGCTACAGGAATCCGCGCGGTGGAATCGTCGTCGGGTCGTGCAGACCAGGTGGCAGAACTCGCGCGATCAGGCGCGTGCGTTGCGTGCTGGCTCGTTCCTGGAGTGGCCACAAATCGCGCCTGAATTCACGCGTTGGGTGAGGCCGTCAACATCCGACAATGTGACCATCACGTTTCCGACCGAGCCGTGCCGGTTATGCAGCGCAGTCAACCGACCAGGAGCTTCTTGGGCCTCGCCCTAGTGACGCCAGGGCTTGAGGGCCTGTTGCGCATGCTTGGCTTCCTGCTGGTGATCGTGGCCGGTGTCGAGATTGTCGACTCGCTGTCGGGCACGGCCTGGACGAGCGAAGCGTCCATCGCGCTAATCGTGGGTTCCTTCTCCGGGTTTCTGCTGAACGAGTGCGGCGTGAACCTTGCCAAACATGGCTGGCGCGCCCTCGCACTATTTGCGATGTGCAGTTCGTTCGTCTTTGCAGCCGCAAGTTTGGTTGTCTGAACTGCTCCAGCTCTCCGGACGCAGCCGACCGTCGGCCGCCCTATCCAGTGGCCAGATCCTCGCAAACCGCTGCCGCGCTTCGCCACTCTGTTTGAGGGTGAAGACGGTGCGTAGAGGGCCTCGGTCGCCGGAAGCGGCGATGGCCTTCAGCCAGAAATCTGACTGTGGCCCGATCGGCAAGTTCTAGCGGGTTCAGCCCCGCCCGATGAGCTTAAAGCGGCCGCTTTCGGGCGAAGTGCCAAGTGTTGAGAAACGGCAGCAAATGGACCGATCGCGACCGCCTCGATCAGATAAACACAATCGCGGGCGTTTTTGCACAGCCTCGGCCGACTCCCGCCTCGGTTGGTCAGGCGTCGTGGAGCGCTCCCACCCGGTGCCGCCGGGCATATTCCACCCAGTAACTGAATATCCCATTCCAACGGTCCTGCAGGATGGCCCAGGCCCTGCGGTTGAGCGGCATCACAGCTTCTTCGAGCTTTGATCCGTGGTACCAGTCTCCCCACGACTCTCTACCCAGCTCTGGCCAGAACTGTTGAGCGAGTCGGTAAGCCTCCCCGAAGAGTTCGGCGATCTCTGTCGCTCCGAGCTCTGCGAGTCCGGCGGCTGTCTCGTCAGCCAGTTCGGCATCGTGCCAATTGCCGAAGTGCCAACCAAAGTCGTCCAGCGCCAGCGAGACGTCGAGTTCGTAGGTTGCTGCCATCGCCCGTAGACCGGGCGGCAGCTTGCGCAGTTCATCGACGTACTGTGGATCAGTTCGACTCGGCAAGCGCTTCTGCAGCTGCTCTCCGAGCAGTTCGAATACCTGTTGGTCCGATCCAGTAGCTATTGCTGAAGCCCGTAGCTCACCCATTCGCGTTGCGCACTTGTCCGCTTAAGGGCAATTCGATTAGCCCGGTGGAATGACTACAAGTGGTCGAAGGCTACGCCGCTCGCACCTCCGTGCGTTACCGAGCGGAAGGCCTACCCAGCAGCAATTCGCCCGTCCGTTACGACAATCCGATTGATGCCCATCGAGAGCGCCAAAGCGAGGGAGCGCTGTCGCTCGCGGGCAGTCCGGCGGCGCACGGCTTGCACCAGATCTCGCAATCCTTGCTGCGAGTCGAGCGCCGGAGTGGATCGTCGCAGGCCTAGTGTCCGCCTCAAGTGCGCCAGATCCGAGCGGCTAAACGATCTGTCCGCCGCAAGTCGCAGGCCGCCACTGCCCGACCTGCAAAACAAGTGCGGGAACGTTGCTACCAACCCGGCCCGCGCCGTGCCGTCGGTGATGCTGTCGGCCGCGAAGTCGGACACAGACTTCGAGGCGTGTGCCACAAGCTTCGCATACGCCTCCATTTGGTGGATCGAGGCATTGATGATCCCACCAAAGACACCGTTGATCAGCCCAGCGACGAATGACGGGAAGGTCACGGCTGCGAGCAGATCGTTCGGTGACAGAACCGGATTCGCGAACTCACGCGATACGAGCCGATCGGGATCAGCTAAGTACGACGCGACTCGGACCGTGTCGTGCGCGACCTGACGACGTTTCTCCGGCGGCAGCGAGCGGTAGGCCGCAGATCGCTCGAGAAGGCCACGAACTTGCTGACGAACGGACAGACCCGTCGTCCGCGAACCGGCCGACGAGTTCTTCCTGGATACAGGTTTGTTCACGATGCTCCTGTCAGACGCAAATGGCGCGCTCGAGCAGATTGGAAGCTTAGTCGCGCGGTCGCACGGCCGCTATCCGCCGATTCTCGTCGGTGCCATGAGAGTCGGCAATTCGCCAGAGCCGGTCTGCCTGCCCGCCTCAGAGCGGAATTTTCCGCCCTTCCCTGCGCTTGACATTAGTGCCCTAAAACCAATTGAAATAACTGCAATACGACCCCTGTCCTCTCCGACCAACAAGCAAGTCCCGTTACTTCGACTGAAACCTTAAGTTCAATAACCAATTACTTGATTAATAACATTTTGTTGATATTGAAATTCCATGATTCAACACCTCGCACGACGCTACTTCGTCGGTCGTTACGACCAAGCGATGAAGGGCCGCGGCCCCGGGGCGGACGGTGACCTTCCGTTGTCAAATGGACCAGGCATCAATTGGTCAACTGATGTCGAGGCGTTGCGGATGTGACGCTTGTCCGAAAGAGCTCGGTCGGATTGCCCGACCGACGGGTCTTTGACCAACTTCTTCGGACTGTCGCGCATCGAGATGCGCTATTACGCCGGCGCGCGGAACGAGCCGCCCAACGAGACCAATCGCAACGAGGGGCAGCCGTCAGTACAGCCGGACGGCGTCGTCGAAGTGCCAGGTCCGGCGGATTTCGATCACGTCGTACTCGCGGGCCAGGGCGGGCGGGAACGCTTGGTAGTGCTCTTGGCTTTTCACGATGCGTCGTATCGCCTCATCGACTTCCGCCACGCCACTGGAGACAACGAAGGTCACCGACTCCACGGATCCGTCGCTTCGAATGGCCACCGTCACCATGGGATGGGCGTGAGGCCGCTTCGCCACTTCGTGCACCGTGGCGACTGGAGTGTTGAATTGAATCTTCCGGGCCCATTCCTCCGCGTACCGGACGAGTTCTACATTGGGGTCGCCGCGCCCCCATAGCCTGGCTCGACGCGCGGTGCTCAATGAGAGGGGTAGCGTGGAAGCTTGCGGCGGCGCGGCAGCTTCACGCCGGGCGGCTTCCTCATCGAGCTGACGCCCCATGGCTAGACGCCGCGCTTCTCGTCGTGCGTCCTCTTCTCTTTCGGCCTCGACGCGCGCGGCCTCTCGCCGTGCCGCGGCCTGCCGTGCGGCATCTTGGCGATCGGCCTCCAATCGCGCGGCCTCGACACGAGCCGCTTCTCCGCGCGCGGTCTCCTGACGCTGCGCCTCCAGTTGGGCCGCTGCCAACCGCGTGGCCTCCTGACGTTCAGCCTCCAATCGCGCGGCCTCGACGCGAGCCACTTCCTGGCGCACGGCTTCCTGACGCTGCGCCTCCAGCTGTGCCGCTGCCAATCGCGCGGCCTCCTGGCGTTCAGCCTCCAATCGCGCGGCCTCGACGCGAGCCACTTCCTGGCGCACGGCCTCCTGACGCTGCGCCTCCAGCTGTGCCGCTGCCAACCGCGTGGCCTCCTGACGTTCAGCCTCCAATCGCGCGGCCTCGACGCGAGCCACTTCCTGGCGCACGACTTCCTGACGCTGCGCCTCCAGCTGTGCCGCTGCCAACCGCGTGGCCTCCTGACGTTCAGCCTCCAATCGCGCTGCCTCGACGCGAGCTGCTTCGCAGACGCTCCGCCTCCAACTGCGCCGCAACCCGTCGTGCAGCTTCGCTGCGCGCCGCTTCTTCCTGACGGGCTCCCTCCTGTCGCTCCGCCTCCAGTTGTGCTGCCGCCAGTCGCACGGCCTCCTGGCGTTCAGCCTCCAATCGCGCAGTCTTAGCACGCGCCGCTTCTTGCCGAAGATCGGCCTCCCGGTTCGCGGCCTCGACTCGCGCCGCCTCCAGCTGATCCGTCTGCCGGTCAATATCCGCGGCTCGCTCCCGAACGTCCTGGCCGATGCGGTCTCGAGGTACATCGCTGGCATCTCGAGGCACCGACATCACGGTTTCCGGGCCCGAAGCGCCTCGCGCTACCGCGGCCACGGACGGTTGCGCCTTGGGAGCAGTCGGCACGACCAACTTGGGCCTGCCGGAAGGCCCCACGCCGATCGCCGCCGGTTTCGGGATCTTCACGGGCGCCGCGCGAGCGGACTCACGGGCGGCGCGCAAAGGCGCTTTCGCAGGGACTGCAGGGGCCACGGCGCTTCGTTCCGGCTTGGTCTGTGCCTTTGGTTTGGCCGCCGGCACGAACTCGAGGGCGGCACGCCTCGGGGGCGGCGCGTACGACGCCCGTGGAGTCGGGGCCCGATCACCGCAACCGGCCGCTCGCTCGCGGCCGGCTGCGTAGGTCGCGCCAACGTCGTGCCTGCAGGCTGCGCGAGTGTGACGGGCGACGGAACGAGCAAGACGCGCAGCTCGGGCACCTCGGCGCGTCGTTCTTGCCAAGGGAATCCCAGGCCCGGAAACCCAAGCCCCTGGCCACCGAAGGTCAGGCTCAACAGCAACCCGTGAATCAGCAGCGAGAGCAGCAGCGAAGAAGCCATTCGCCATCGCTCAGAGCTTATGCGCCGGATCAGCGACTGCCTGCGCGCTGCGGCCTGTGGAGATTGCTTAGCCGCCGGATTAGATGGCGGTGTCAGCGCGGCGCCGGAACGCCGGCTCGGAGCCGGACGCTCTTCTACCGATTGCTTCCGCGGGCCCGACACGCCCCCGGGCGCTGCCACTTCGGCGACGTTCTTGATCCGCATGCGGGCCATGCGTCGATTCTCACAGGTTCAGGCGCACCGTTGTCGTAGGCGAAGTTGATCCGCTTCATGCTATCCGGCGCGCGTCCGGCGGTGAACCGATGGCCCGTGAGTAACCTGCACGCGCCAGGCCTGGCATTTATCTCGGGCTTACCGGCGCGAGCGCCCACCCCGAGTCGTTGTGCTCAGTTAGCCTTACCCTCGCCGCTCGCCGGCGAGGCGCTAGCGGATGGCTTCGACGGCGGCCAGGAAAACGTACCCGGCGCCCCGTTCGGTTTTGATGAAGTGCGGGTTTGACGGGTCCGGCTCGATCTTCCTGCGCAGTCGCAGGATCTGGACGTCGATCGACCGGTCGTAGACCTCGGCGTTATGCAGGCGCGACAACTCGAGCAACTGATCGCGCGTCAGCACGCGCTGTGGAGCCGAAAGGAAGGCCGTGAGCAGGCTGAACTCCCCCTTGGTGAGTTCGACCGGCTGGCCGTCCGCGGACTTCAGCCTGCGCAGTCCGATATTGAGTTCCCAGCCACCGAACCGGTACGCGCGCACCTTCGCGATGGCATCCGCGACGGTAGCCTGGGCCTGCGCCCGGCGCAGCAGGGCTCGAATCCGCGCCAACAGTTCGCGCGGCGAAAAAGGCTTTCCGAGATAGTCGTCGGCTCCGAGCTCAAGCCCCATAACGCGATCGGCTTCGTCAGTGAGGCCGGTCAGCATCAGGATCGGGACAGTCGATTGCTCACGCAAGCGCCGGGCAATCTGCATTCCGTCTTCGCCAGGCAGCCGAAGATCGAGAATGACCGCGTCAATCGTCTCGCGCGCGAAAATCTCCGTCAGTTCGGTTCCGGTGGCGACCGTGGTCACCCGCAAATCGTTCTTGGTCAGGTACTCGGCGATCACCGCCCGCACCGAAGCATCGTCGTCAACGACGGCGATGTGCGGCGCCATTGCCGGCGCTGCGAATTTACCCGTGCTTGATCCAGTGAACGCCACGATCTGCTCCATTCGGAAACTGTCGCACAATTCCTGGCCCCGTGCACCCGGCGTGCGCGGCGATGCGCGTTACAGATGTAACGTTGTTTCTGCTTGCGCGAAATCGCACGGAAGTCGTAGGGTTATTGAATGCAAACATTGCCAAGCAATGCTGGACCAAGCATGACAACCTGGACTCTATGATGCCACTGCAAATTCCTGCAGAGGCTCCGCGACGACGCGCGCTATGAACGACAGACCGCACGACGGCATCGGCGCTGGGCCGCTAATTCGCGTTCTCGACACGGATCGTGCGACGCTTGATTTGTTGCGCGAGTGGCTGACCTCCGCTGGCTTTGCCGTGGCGAGCGCAAAAGACCCCGGCTCCGCGGCGCTGATGATTCTAGATGTCCCGTTCAGCCGCCACGGTGGACGCGAAGCTGTGCAGCGCGCCTCGATGCTGTACCCCGACACGCCGATTCTGGCGCTGTCGCCCACGTTCTTTTCCAATGTCGCATGCGGCGGCGATTGTGCGCGTGCATTGGGCGTCGCCGGTGTCTTGCCCAAGCCGGTTGCGCAGGACGCCCTGATTTCCGCGATCCGGAATTTGGTGCAAGCGCGCGAATGAACGTCGCAGACGGGCTGATCGCGGCCACCTCGCGGCAGCTGACTCGGCGCACTGTGGCATGGGGCGGCGGACTGTTGATCGCGGTCATCGTTGCAATGGCAGCGTTTGACATCGCGCGCAGCTATCGCTCGACGATCGCGGACAACGGTCGCGAACTGGACACTCAGGCGCGCATCATCGCCGAACAGATGACGCGCAGCCTGCAGGGCGTCGATGTCGTGCTGCGGCACATTGCGGCCGAGTTCAAGCGCGGCCGACTGTCGCAGCTGAACCCGGCCGAGTTGCACGCTTATCTGGGGGAACAGTCGGTCGGCCTGGTGCAGATCGATGGAATCGCGATGCACGACGCCAAGGGCGACGCGCTTGCGATTTCCTGGCTGCCTCTTGGAAGGCAAGTCAATATCGCGCATTTCGATGGTTTTTCGGCCCTACGTGACGATCGGCGGACCGAGCTCTTCGTCAGCGCTGCGACGCGCAGTCCTACTGATCAACGTTGGGTGTATCCACTGCTGCGCCGCCTCGAGACCCCGTCCGGCGAGTTTGCCGGGATCGTTGGTGCACGTGGCCGAATCGACTACCTGCAGCAGTTCTTTCTCGACGTTCATCTCGACCCGGGCACCAAAGTCACGCTGATGCATCGGAACGCGACCATGCTCGCGCGCCACCCGCCGGTCGAGGCGGCCCTCGGGCAGCACTTCCCGCTGTTCGACAAGTTGCTCGCAGATCGGGCGGAAGGCCGACCGACGACGCCAACGGTCAGTCCTGTCGACGGAGTCGAACGCCTCGGCGCAATTCGTTCGGTTCCCAACTTTCCTCTCGAGGTCCTTGTCACCCGCGACACAAGTACGGCGCTCGCGCCCTGGCGCGAGATGGCGTGGGGCACCGCGGCGCGCACGTTGGCGCTGGCCGCGCTGGCCGCTGCGCTGATTGCACTGCTGATGCGGCAGCTCGCCCGCCTTTCGAAAGTGCGCGATTCACTCAACGCCTCGCACGAGCGGTTTGCACTCGCGGTGGCCGGTTCGAACGACGGCATCTGGGACTGGGACCAACGCACGGAAAAGGTGTTCGCCTCCGCGCGCGCACGTGAGCTGCTCGGACTGCCACCGGGGCCGGATACCGTGAAGAGCGAGGAATATTTCTCGTCGCTGCAATTCCATCCGGACGACGCGAAGCGAAGGATTAGCACGCTCCAGGACCACCTTGCGGGACGAACGCCGCTGTACGAGGGCGAATATCGGGTCCGCGACGCCGACGGCCGCTACCGATGGGTGCTGATTCGCGGCATGTGCACGCGCGATGCGGCGGGACAGCCTCTACGCATGGCCGGATCGGTGAGCGACATCGACGCGCAAAAGCGCGCCGAGGAAGCGCTGCGACTGTCCGAGGAGCGCTACGCGACTGCAATGACCGGCTCGAACGAGGGCCACTGGGTGTGGGACATAGGGACCGACGAGCTCTTCGCCTCACCGATGTTCAAGGAGATCTTTGGATTGGCCGCGGATGAAGCGGTGACCACGCGCAGTGCATTCCTCCAACGGGTGCGATTCCATTCGACAGACCGTGAGGCGCTGCAGCGCCGCGTCGACGATCACCTGGCAGGACGCACCCCGCGGTTCGAGCACGAATACCGGATCCTGTTGCCAGATGGCACGGCGCGCTGGATCCAGTCGCGTGGCCAGGTATTCCGTGATGCCAACGGCCAGCCTGTGCGAATGGCGGGCGCGTCGATCGACATTACCGAGCGCAAGCGTGCCGACGAGGCCCTGCAACAGTCTGAGCAGCGCTACCAGCTTGCGATCGCCGGCGTCAATCAGGGCGTCTGGGACTGGGATCTCGCGAGTGACATGGTATTCATGTCCGCGCGGGCGCAGGAGCTGCTCGGGCGCGAACCCGGCCCGCAAGTGCGGCCGCGGCACGAGTGGATTGCGCACTGGGAGTACCACCCGGAGGACCGCATTCGCGTGCGCCAGGCGCTGTCGGCCTACCTGCATGGAAAGACGCCAACCTTCGAAGTCGAATACCGGATGCGTCACGCCTCCGGTGAGTGGCGGTGGTATCACGATCGCGGGCTGGCGCTGTGCAATGAGGAGGGTCAACCATATCGCATGGCGGGTTCGATCGAAGATGTGACCGACCGCAAGGAGGCGGAAGCGCAGCGCGATCGCCTCGAGAGTCAGTTGCGGCAAGCACAGAAGCTGGAGGCCATGGGCACGCTCGCAGGCGGCGTCGCGCACGACTTCAACAATATCCTGGCTGCGATCCTCGGGTACGGGGAGATGGCACAGAAGGGTGCTGCCGAAGGCACGTCGCAACGGCGTTACATCGACGCCGCGATGAGCGCCGGGATGCGGGCGAAGGCGCTGGTCGAACGCATCCTCGCCTTCAGCCGCAGCGGCATGGGCGAGCGCGTCCAGGTGCACGTGCAAACAGTGGTTGCCGAGGTCCTGGACATCGTCGAAGGCTCGCTGCCGGCAGGCGTGGCGCTCGAGCGTTCGCTTGCAGCGGGCGATGCCGCGGTCCTGGGCGATCCGACGCAGTTGCATCAGGTGGTGATGAACCTGTGCTCGAACGCTGTGCAGGCCATCGAGGGGAAGGGCCGAGTGACGGTTTCGATCGATACCATCTTGCTGACGGAACCGCGGCTGGTCACGACCTGCAGCTTGCCGCGCGGGAATTACGTGCGCCTTCGCATCGCTGATACCGGAACCGGCGTTGACCCACAGGTGATCGACCGCATCTTCGATCCGTTTTTCACGACCAAGAGCGTCGGAGTCGGCACCGGGCTGGGCCTGTCACTGGTACACGGCATCGTGACCGATCTTGGGGGCGGCATCGAGGTTGAGAATCGGCCGGGCTCCGGTGCCGCATTCACCGTCTACGTGCCCAGACAGGGCGACGTCGCGGCACCAACGATTGTCGAGGAGTCGCCGGGCGCCGGTAGCGGGGAGACGATCATGCTCGTGGACGATGAGACGGCTCTCGTGCGCCTCGGTGAGGAGATGATGGCCGAGCTCGGATACGAGCCGGTGGGTTTCGCCTCCAGCGTCGCCGCGCTTGAGTCATTCCGTGACGCGCCCGATCGGTTCGACGCTGTGCTGTCGGACGAGGCCATGCCCGGTCTGACCGGATCTGAACTCGCCGAAGAGATTCACCGGATTCGACCCGACATCCCGATCGTGCTGATGAGCGGCTTCACCTCGGCCGCACTTGCGACACGTGCCCGCGACGCCGGAGTCATTGAAGTCCTCGCCAAGCCTCTGGTCGCACGCGACATTGCCCGCTGCCTGGCAAACGCGCTGCGACGCTGACGCGCCCTGCCCCTCCCTCCTGTTGCATCTGAAACGGGATAGTCGCGGCCCTGACATGGCCCGGCAACTGATGCGCACGAGCATGTGCATCAGTGAAGGCCGACATGAAGATTCGATCCCCAATGGAAATGCGCGCGGTCGCCGTGTTCGCGGTCACGGCATCGATCAGCTGGTTTCGCACGTTCGTGGCCGGTCCACTAGCGGCTGCGTGACTGACCCTGGCCACTTAACGAGGAGGACATATGACGGCAAGCTTTCATCCGACACTTGCACGCCTTGATGCCGGGCAGTTCCTGACAATCCAGGACGGCAAGGGCCAAATGCTCGCCGTCTTCGATGGGCTCGTGTGGGTCACGCAGGACGGCGACCCGCGCGATGCATTCGTCGCGAAGGGTGGCGCCTTCACGTTTGACCGACCAGGACTGGCGATAGTCGAGGCCTTGAAGGAGACGCGTCTCGCGGTGCTTGCAACCGCGTCAAATGACGAAGAAGTGCATGAACCGGCACTCGCCTGAGGTGCTCGACGCTGAAATCTGTCATAGACGTGCATCGGAGGTGACGATATGCATACTCAATCGGAGGGACTTTTCGCCCGGCTTCTCGAAACCGTCAGCACATGGCAGCAGCGCGGTCGTGACCGCGAGTTGCTGGCCAGAATGACGGAGCGGCAGCGGTGCGACATCGGTCTGTCGACAGAGGCGGTTGACTATGAGATCAACAAACCATTCTGGCGCGCCTAACGGTGCAATGGAGGACAAAAGTGAATCAGAAGACTCCTGACGCTACGGTTGACGACTTCGCCGCGAATGGCGCGGCCAGCTTGCGTGTCGAACTCACTGATGCTGGGAACAGCGACGAGTACCTGCTGAACGACATCGGCCTGGCGCTTCGTCTGCTCGACGAAACGGGCTAGCCCGCTAGGCTGACGATGGCTGCGACCGCCCCGCGTGTTGTCGTCGACAGGGTGACAGAGTCGCGCGCAGGCATCTATGCACGACTCGCTCTGACTGCGCTCTTCTGGGGCGGGACGTTCATTGCGGGCCGCTTGCTCGCGGTGGAGGTGCCGCACTTTGTCGCCGCCGCGGCTCGCTATGTCGTCGCGACCGCCGCGCTGATCGGTTTGCTCTGGTCGCGCGAAGGCAGTCTGCCGAAGCCGACGGGGCGGCAGTGGCTGAGTATCAGCGTGCTCGGTGCAACCGGCGTATTCGCGTACAACGCCTTCTTCTTTGGCGCACTGGCGGAGCTTCCTGCCAGTCGCGCGGCGCTGATCATTGCGACTAACCCGGCTTTGACGGCCGTCGCAGCCTGGCGGATCTTCCGGCTGCGTTTTGCGTGGTGGCAGTGGCTGGGTGTGGCAACAGCGTTCGCGGGTGTGACGATCGTCGTGTCGCGGGGTGA
Organism: uncultured beta proteobacterium; assembly: GCA_963724605.1. Taxonomy (GTDB): domain Bacteria; phylum Pseudomonadota; class Gammaproteobacteria; order Burkholderiales; family Burkholderiaceae_F; genus JALORV01. The sequence goes on along the minus strand of CAVRVM010000014.1, from coordinate 155,179 downwards.
CCTGGCGACGCTCGGCACGACGGCCTTCGGAAAGGGCGAGGTATTGATGCTCGGCGGCGCTGTGTCGTGGGCCGTCTACACGCTGGTCGGCCGTTCGATGATGCAGCGTCCGGGCGCCCTGTCCCCTCTTGCAACCACCGCCTACGCAGCCGGCTTCGGGCTGCTGCTGCTCGCGGCAGTGGCGGCGTTCGAGCTGCCGCAGGTTCAGTGGTCCCGACTCGGAATGCCTGAGATAGCGGCCGTTGCCTACTTGGGCTTGTTCGGGACGGCGGTGGGCTTTGTCTGGTTTTACGAGGGAGTGAAGGCGCTGGGTGCCGCTCGAGCGTCCGTCTTCACGAACCTCGTTCCCGTGTTCGGCGTGGCGTTGGCGCTGCTGGTGTTCGGCGAGCCGTTACTCGCATCGATGTTCTTCGGCGGTCTCGTCACTTTGGCCGGTGTGAGTCTCACCAATCTGGAAAGACGGGCGCGCGCAGCGGGCTGAGCCCGTGTTTCGGATGTAAGCCTCGGCGAGGGACCTGAAACCGTCCGGAAACGGCCGCCGGCGAGGATTCGTCCGGTCAGGAGGAAATGTGATGGCCTTTATCGACGGACTTATCACCGCGGTGCCGGCGGATAGCGTGTCGGCTGCGTCGACGCTTCCAACCGAATTATTCGACCTGCTTGACGCGGCGGCCGAAGCAGTGAGCGCGCATGGACAGTTATTGGAGGCCGCAGCGGCTGCCGCCGCCCTGCTCGCTGTCATCGTTGCTGCAGCCCGAGTCTTACGTAGTGCGTTCCTGGTCCATCCACATGGAACGCGAGGCTGATGTGACCGGCGTCGCTGCCGCCGCGACGCATGGGCTCGTGTCCCGATGACCACTTTGCGCAAAGCGCGGGCGATCGGATTCAATCACGTCGCGCTCGAAGTCGGTGACATTGATGAGGCGCCTGCCTTCTACGGCCGGCTCTTTGACTTCGAGCTACGTAGCAAGGATTCGATGTCGGCCTTCATAGACTTGGGTGATCAGTTCATTGCGCTGCAGAAAGGCAGACGTCAGGCCGCCGACGACGGCCGGCACTTCGGCTTGGTCGTCGACGACAAGGCTGCGGTGCGCAACGCGCTGGCCGCAAACGGCGTCACGACAGCGCCGGGCCCGTTTCTCGACTTCCGAGATCCGTGGGGAAATCGGATAGAGATCGTGAGCTATGACAACGTCCAGTACACCAAGGCACCCAACGTGCTGCGCGGCATGGGTCTTGTGCATCTGACCAAGAACGGGCACGCGCTTGGTGAACTTGCCGAAAAGGGAATGGCGCCCTAGAGCCCGGGCGAGTGGTCGTGACACGGCGGGCCCCGGCCCAGAAAATTCGGACGTCCCCCGCAGTCACGAAGCCGATGAGCCCTGGGATGAGCTAAAGCGCATGTAGGACGTGCTTCGCGTGTCGCTCTTGCAGAACCTGGCATTGCGAATAATCCTGGCAAACCACAGGCATCGGCTGTAGCGCGTTCAATGCACCGCTGCGGGAGACGTAAAGAACCAGTGCGAACAAAGTTCCGCCGGGAAGCAGGAGTTCGACGAGCACGTAGGGTCCCGCCTTCTTGATCAGTCTTACCAGGAACTGCCATCCGGCATTGAACAGTTGCATCTGGGCCACCTCGTCTGCGAATCGCCTGATTGCCTTTCATCAGGACGTCGAACGAGAAGGCGCAAAATCGACAGCGCCGCGCAGACGGGTTACGCACCGCGCCCTGGCGACGCTTGACCCCGGTGAATACAGCTCATGCCTCGGCGCCGCAGTCGGGCCCTTCCATCTGACGCACCTCGCACTCGACGTCCCATTCGTCGCCGTGGACCCTAAGAAAGCGCTTGGTCAACTCGATCGCGTCTTTCATGGACGCCGCTTCGAGGATCGCAAACCCCCCAATCACTTCCTTGGTCTCCGTGAATGGCCCATCGGTCATCGACAGCTTGCCGCGACGCAGGCGCACACGAGCGCCCTCCGCCGTCGGCCGAAGCCCGGCCGTGCTGATCAACGCGCCTTCCCGTGTCAATTCGTCAATGAGCTTGCCCATGTCAGTCATGAGTTGCTCGCTGGGCACCAGTCCGCTGTTTTCGTCGATGCGGATCATCGATAGAAATCGCATGGTTCATCTCCTTGATCGTGAAGGGGTGGAGGCGCGGACACCTGCGCGACTGTCAGGATGTCCGTCGCTGGATTAACGTCGAACGACCGGCCGCCGGATCGACATCCGCGGTGTCTTGCGTCGGCCGTCGCGGACGGGAAGCGCCAGTCCGCAGTTTGGCGGCAGATCAGTGAGGCCAGGGCAAACGGCTGGTCGGGGCGGGTCTGGGCCGAATCGTCAGCCTGACCTCGGCCAGGGTCGCGCCTTGGCGTGACCGGCGCGGAAGATCGGCAGGCAATTCATGCCCATGCGAGCAAGTCGCCTTGGGTTAGACGCCGTACTTCCGGAACCAGTCGAGCATCCGCCTCCAGCCATCCTCGGCGTCGGTCTGGCGATAGTTGTCCAGTCGGAAGTCCGCGTGGAAGCCATGCCCGGCCTCCGGGTAGATGACAAACTCGCACGGCGTGCCGGCAGCCTTCAGGGCGGCGAAGAATTTCTCGACGTCGGCCACGGGTACCCCGGCGTCCTTCGCGCCATACAGGCCCAGCACGGGCACCTTTATTTCGCCCACGCGGTCCATCACCGTGCGCGGCGTGTACTCGTTGGTCGCTCCGCCCACCGGGCCGTACCACGCAACAACGGCCCTGAGCTTTGGGTTGGTGGATGCGTAGACGAGCGGCGTTCGCCCGCCGCGGCAGAAACCCGTGATCGCCATCCTCGACATGTCCCCACTACGACTGGCGCGTACGAATTCGGCCGTTGCGTTGTAGTCAGAGACGAGTTCGGTGTCGTACTTGGTGTTCACGATCGGCCGGATCTCGTCCATCGACTTCAGCTTCGTGAGATCAGCCTTGCGCGTATAGAGATCGGGCACGATGGCGTAGTAGCCCGCCTTTGCAAGACGACGGCAGATGTCCTTCATGTAGTGATTGAGGCCGAAGATCTCGGCCGCGACCAGCACGACCGGGAACGGTCCGCCCTTCGCCGGCATCGCGCGGTAACCGCGCAAATCGCCGGTCGGCGTGGGAATCGACACATCCGCGGCGTCGAGCCCATCAGTGTCGGTCGTTATCTGCTGCGCCGACACCGGCCCCGACACGGCCAGTGCGGCACTTGCGCCGAGTGCCGTCCAGATGAAATCGCGGCGATCAAAGTCTTTCTCGGGCAGCAGGCCCTTGATGTCCTGTTCGAGATCCAGCTTCATGCAACCTTCCGAGTGATACGCCGTCGCGGCGGCAGGTCTGATCGCACGGAGTCTATCGAACCGCCGTTCAATTTCGACCCTGCGCGGATGATGGACACGGCGACTTGCGGTTCGGTCCCCTGTGCGCCGCGCTCAGACCTCAACCGCCGTCTCGAACGGGTCGCAGTTCAGGCCGCCCTGCTCGTCCGTAGCTGCTCCGAGCGGCGGCGCAGGGCCTCGGCGACGATAAGCAGGACGCAGGCGAGCACGATTAGGAGCGTGCCGGCGGCGGTGATGGTGAGGCTGATGTTGTCGTTGATTCCGGCTGAACATCTGGCGCGGCAGGGTTCGTTGCCCGGGACCGGTCAGCAGCAGCGCCACGACGACCTCGTCGAACGACGTCGCAAACGCGAACAGCGCACCTGAGAAAACGCCGGGAAAGATGATCGGCAACGCCACCGTGCGAAACGCCAGCCATGGGGGCGCACCGAGGCTGGCGGCAGCGTTGAGGAGATTGCGATCGAAGCCCGAGAGCGTCGACAGCACGGTCACCAGCACGAACGGCGCGCCGAGCGCAGCGTGCGCGAGCATCAGCCCGAGGTAGCCGTCGACCAGCCCGACCTTCGCAAACGCGAAATACACGCCCACCGCGACGATAACCACCGGCACCACCAGCGGTGCGAGCAGCACCCCGAACAGAAGGCGTCGCAGCGGGAATCGCGCACGCCAGAAACCGAACGCGGCGAGCGTGCCGAGCGTCGTGGCGATCAGTGTCGCGCCGGTCCCGACGATCATGCTGTTCTTCAGCGCGGGCAGCCAGAGCTCCGAGGTGAAGAAATCCTCGTACCAGCGCAGTGACAGCCCCGGCAGCGGAAAGTGCAGGAAAGAGCCGGCCGAAAATGACAGCGGCACGATGACGCCGATCGGCGCAATCAGAAAGACAAGCACCGCGCCGGCGAAGCACCACAGGCCGTATCGGCTGAGCCGCTGGCCCGTCGTCTCGTAGGCTGGTCGCAGCGAATTCATGCCATACGAATGCGGTCGATGCCGATCAGACGGTCGTAGACCCAGTACAGCGCGACGGTTGCGGCGAGCAGCGCCAGCGAAAGCGCCGCGGCCATGCCCCAGTTGATCGTCTTCGAAGCGTAGAAGGCAATGAAATAACTAAGCATCTGGTCATCGGGACCACCCACCAACGCCGGCGTGATGTAGTAGCCGAGCGCCTGTATGAACACCATCAACACGCCGGCGCCCACCGCAGGAAGTGTCTGCGGCGCGTAGACGCGCCAGAAGGCGGTGATCGGCGTGGCGCCGAGCGATAGCGCGGCCCGCACATGAGCCACCGGAATCGTCCGCATCCCCGCATACAGCGGAAGCACCATGAACGGCAGCAGCACGTGCGTCATCGCTGCATACACGGCGGCGCGGCGATACAGGAGCTCGAACGGAGCTTCGATCATCCCGGCCTGGAGCAGTGCCGAGTTGATGACGCCCTCGTGCTGCAGCAGCACGATCCAGGCTGACGTGCGCACGAGCAGCGAGGTCCAGAAGGGCAGAAGCACCAGCACGAGCAGCATGTTTGCCGTGCGCGGCGGCAGCGATGCCAGCACGTACGCGAGCGGATATCCGAGCACGAGGCACAGGATCGTCACCGCCGTCGCGATGCTGAACGTACGGAACAGTACCTGCACGAAGATCTTCTCGTCGGCCGGGGCGCTAAGGAATTCGCCGCCCGCGGTGCGTCGGAGATCAAACGCCGCAAGAACGAAGAGCGAGGTCATCGGACCCGACGCACGCGCAATGACGCCCCAGGTCTCGATCTCGCCCCACCTGGAGTCGATCTCGGTCAGAGTGTCACGCGCCGAGCGGCTCACCTCGTCGGGCAGGCGGCGTGCGGTGGTGAAGAGCAGCGACCGGAATCCGCTGATGTCGTAGTTGAGCCTCGTCGCTGCCGGCGCCAGCGTGTTCGCGTCGCGTGCCGAGCGAACGTCGCCGATCAGCGCGGCGAACGTCGCTTCGTCAGGAAGCGAGCGACCGTCCCAATGCCGGATCTCGCGCGAAACGTTGGGCAGCGCTGCCGCGAAATCCGTATCGACGACACTGCGCGTCAGCAGTGCGCCGATCGGCCCAAGGAACGTCAGCAGGAGAAACAGCAGCAGCGGCGCAGTCAGCAGGAATGCACGCCACTTCTTGGCCCGTTCTGCGGTGGCCAGCTGATGCGCAAGCGAGGGATCCGGGCTCGAAGTGCGCGCCGAGTCCCGTTTCGTGCGCGGGCGTTCACCCGCTTGCGCTGATGCACGAGCCTGCACGTTCACTCAATGCAAGCCACGCGCCGAGCCGACAACGGATGCCGGCTGCAGCGCGCGGTTCATCCTACTTCGCAAGCCATGCATTGAAGCGCTGGTTCAGCTTATCCAGATTCTCCAGCCAGAACTTATCGCTGATGTAGAGCGAGCCCTTGAAGTTCTCCGGCGCCGTAGCCAGGTTCGCGTTCACCTTAGGGTCGATCATCGCAATTGCGGCCTTCGAGGTCACGCCGTACGCGATCTTCGTCGGCAGGTTCTTCTGGTTGTTGGGATCGTTGACGAAGACCAGGAACTTCTCTGCATCGGCCTTGTTGGCGCTCCCCTTCATGATGACCCACGAGTCGATTGTGTAGAGGTTGTTCGTCCAGGCGATCTTGAAGTTCTTCTTGTCTTTGTTGTTCGCGGCGTCGATTCGGCCGTTGTACGCGTCGACCATCACCGCCTCGCCCGAGGCCAGCATCTGCGGTGGCTGTGCACCCTTCTCCCACCAGATCAGATTCGGCTTCAGCTGCGACAGCTTGTTGAAGGCACGGTCGACACCGGCCGGCGTGGCGAGCATCTTGTAGACATCCTGCGGCGCGACGCCGTCGGCAAGCAGGGCGATCTCGAGCGTCGTTTTCGGCCCCTTGCGCAGCGCGCGTTTGCCCGGCCACTTCTGCGTGTTCCAGAAGTCGGCCCAGCTCTTCGGCGCGTCGCCCTTGATCTTGTCGCCGTCATAGGCCAGCACGAAGCTATAGACGATCGCCCCCACGCCGCAGTCGCTCACCGCGTCCGGAAGGTACTTGTCGCGGCCGCCGAGCTTGGCCCAGTCGAGCTTTTCGAACAGGCCTTCCTCGCAGCCAAGCAGCAGCTCTTCGCTTTCAACCTGCACCACGTCCCAGTTGTTGGCCCCGCCCTGCAACTTGGCGCGCAACACGCCGATTCCGCCGTCCCAGTTCTCGTCGACCATCTTGATGCCGGTCTTGTCCATGAACGGCTTGAAGTAGACCTCCTTTTGCGCATCCTGATATGCACCGCCCCAGGACACGACCGACAGCGGCCGTCCCTGCGCGAGCGCTCCGCCCGCCGTTGCCGCGAGAGCAGCCCCAATGACGACCGCCGTCACGCTCCACTGATTCGTGCTGAAACTCATTGTTCCTCCTTGCCGCTAGCGCGGTTCTGACCGGTTCACTCCGGAAAAACGACTGTACTCGCAGCCGCCCACTGCGCGATCGCCGCTGAACCTGCGGCCGGCACAGCATGGGCGGCCTGCGCCGGCACGTTGGCGACGATCTCACCGGCAGCCGTCTGCAGGCACACGCGGACGTGGCCACCAAGAAAAATAGTCTCAGCCACGCGCGCCGGCAACTGGTTGCCTGCGTTCGCGCCGGGGACTGCCGCAACCACATTGACGTGTTCGGGCCGTATCGACACGATCGCCGGCGCCTGCGCCCGGCACGCGGTGGCCGCGAGTCCGCGCACCGTCGCGCCGCCTTCGATCTGCACCACGCACTCACCTGCGTCGGCGTCCTCAACGAACCGCGCCTTCAGGCGATTGTTCTCGCCAATGAACGAAGCGACAAAGAGATTGGCCGGTCTCTCGTAAAGCCGGCGGGGATCATCGACTTGCTGGATGCGACCGTGCTGAAACACGGCGACCCGATCGGACATCGTCATCGCCTCCGACTGGTCGTGGGTGACGTAGATCATTGTGATGCCGAGGCGATCGTGCAGGCCCCGGAGTTCGAGCTGCATCTCCTCGCGCAACTGCTTGTCGAGCGCGCCGAGCGGTTCATCCATCAGGATCAACTGTGGCTCGAACACCAGCGCGCGCGCCACCGCTACGCGCTGCTGCTGCCCGCCGGACAGCTGCGCCGGCATGCGCGTTTCCATCGCCGGGAGCCGCACCATGTCGAGCGCCCGCTTCACGCGCTGCGCAGCGGCGTCCCTGCCGATCCCACGCACCGAAAGCGGAAAGGCGAGGTTCTCGCCCACCGTCATGTGCGGGAACAACGCATAGTTCTGGAACACCATGCCGAAGTTGCGCCGGTACGGCGGCAGCGACTCGATCGACTTACCTTTCAGGCGAATGTGGCCGGCCGTAGGACGCTCGAAGCCGGCAAGCATCATCAGGGTGGTCGTCTTGCCCGAGCCCGACGGTCCAAGCAGCGAGAGGAATTCACCCTCGGCGATCACGAGGTCGAGCTGATCGACGACGTTCGACCGGCCGTCGTAGGTCTTGCAGACGCGTTCGAACTCGACGAAGTGCGTCACAGCCACTGCTGCACGTAGGCCTCGGTGTCGCGCAGCGCGCGCGTGAAGCGCGCCAGCATGTCGTCGATCTCGGCGGGCGTGATGACGAGCGGCGGGCAGAGCGCCACCGCCTCGCCGAGCGGCCGCACCACGAGCCTGTGCTCATGCGCGCGTTCGGCGAAGTACGAAGCGACGGTGGCGGTCGTCGGAAACGACTCCTTCGTCGCCTTGTCCTTCACCAGCTCCAGCGCGGCAATCAGTCCCACGCCGCGCACCTCGCCGACGATCGGACTGTCGAGCAGTTTGTGCAGGCCGCCCTGGAACTGCGGCGCCCTTTCGCGCACGCGCGCCGCGATGTCGGTCTCGCGATAGACCTTCATCGCCTCGACCGCGACCGCCGCGCCAAGCGGATGGCTCGAATAGGTATAGCCATGTCCGAACATTCCGATCCTGGCCGACTGTTCGGCGATCGGCTGATACACGCTCTCCGAGATCATCGTGGCCGAAAACGGCACGTAACCACCGGTCAGCGCCTTCGCACAGGTGACGATGTCCGGCTCCATGTCATAAGTCTGGCTGCCCCACATCTGGCCAGTGCGGCCAAAGCCGCAGATGACCTCGTCGGCGATCAACAGGATGTCGTAGTGCTTCAGGATCGGCTGGATCAAGTCGAAGTAGCCGGCGGGTGGAGGAATTACGCCGCCCGCGCCCATCACCGGCTCGGCGATGAACGCCGCGATGTTCTCCGGACCTTCCTTTTCAATCAGTGTCTGTAACTGGCGGGCCAGGCGCGCCGCGAAGGCCTCTTCGCCTTCGCCGACCTGGGCAAAGCGATAGTGGTGCGGACAGTCGGCGCGCACGACCCCCGGCCCCGGAAGATCGAACCCCGTGTGCAGGTGCGGCAGTCCGGTCAGTGTCGCAGCCGCGACGCTGACACCGTGATACCCCTTGGTGCGAGCAATGATCTTCTTCTTCGCGGGCCGGCCCAGCGCGTTGTTGTAGTAACGCACCAGCTTGACCGCGGTGTCGTTGGCATCCGAGCCACTAGTGCCGAAGAAGACCCGCGCCATGCGCCCCGGCGCCAGGGCAAGCAGGTCGGCCGCCGCGCGCACGGCGATGTCCGACGTTTTGTGCGCAAACCCGTGGTAGTACGGCAGCGTGTTGAGCTGGCGGGTGGCCGCCGCAATCAGGCGCTCATCGGAAAAACCGAGCGATGCGCACCAGAGCCCAGCCATGCCTTCGAGGTACTCCTTGCCCTGATCGTCGTAAACATAGATCCCCCGGCCGCGTGTCATCACGACCGGGCCCTTCTCCTCGTGTTTGCGGAGATTGGTGAACGGATGAATGGACTGCAGCTTGTCCAGATCAGCCAGGCTCGCGGGCTTGTTCATCGCTCAACTCTCTTCCTCGGCAACCTGGGCGCGTTCCTCGTGCCAAGCCTTGAAGGATACCCGTGCCGCGTCGCCTCGAAGCGAGGACCGCCGCATCGCCATTGCTCGCCGCCGGTGGCTATGCATTGGTAACGCTGGCCTTTGGGCTGCTTGTGGAGCAAGCGGGCGCACGAGGAGTGGCGGCCGTACATGTGGCGCTCGGGCTTGCCGCAACACTGGCCTGGCTGCTCAGCACGTCGATTGCCCGCTTGTCGCAGGACGCGGCTGCGCGCAAGGTCGCGCCAACCGCGGCACCCTCGGGTCACCACGACACCGGCCGATGAAGCTAGGTCAGCTGAACTCTAACAGCATACTTTTGTCGAATCGCAAACGGAGCCCCGCAATCAGACGGTGAGCAACGCTAGCTTGGAAGACCGTGAGGTCACGCTCATCGAGCGGCGAGATGATCTGTATCGGAAGCATGTCACGTCGTGCGATGTCGGGTGTGACAGCGGTCGATCGACGCACGGCTTCGTCGGAGAAAGGATTAACTTCGAAATGGACGTTTCCATCGCTCACACCGGGGTTCGCGTCAAGCCCGAGCTCGTTGTCGAGTTAACAGCCGAGGTTGACGGAAAACCCATCCGGGCCGATCTCGATTCGGAGGCCATCCATCGCCTGCTGGGTCCAGCAGTTGGTGATGAAAAGGCAATGATCGCGGCGCTCTGGCGCAATCGCGCGACGCTGCGCCGCGCGATCGAAGCCTACGTCTTCGCCCGTGGCGCGCCGTTCGATGGACATTGCACTCTCTCCTGGGAAGATCTCAGCACTTTCGCCGAAAATCCCCCAGCCGCTGCGTGACGCGCACGGTGTTGATCACACCTCTGAAGACGGTCGTGATCATTGCGCTAGGGATCGGTGGCCCCGCTAGCCGCGAGGCACGAGAGTGGCGACGGTACCGGGCCACTGCGAGGCACGGACGTTGAGCCGGTAGATCGTCGCCCGCGCGTCGCGGTGGGACGACGTCCAGCCAGGATGCACGCGAGTCGAGCGAATGGCGCCGTGCAAGGCATCGAGGGCGTCGAGGTCGCCGAGGATCGCCAGCCGTTCCGTCGGCGTGAGCGCCTGGGGTCCGTGAACCAGCGCCCGCCGCACGCGCTCGTGTCGCGTCGGCGCGGCGAGCGGGCTGCGGCGGCGGGCCGCGATGCGCACCAGCTTGTACAACTCCGGATCGACGACGGCATCCGTAAAACGAGGCAAGGGCCGGCCGTTGCCCGCGTATTGCTCGGCGGCAACGATCTCCCGCGGAACACGCGTCTCGGGCGGCGTCAGTAGCAGTCCAAGCCGGCGCGCGTTGAGTCCCGCATCGGTCCGGCTGGTCAGCACCGACAGCGGCGCGGAAAGCAGCAGGCCGGCCGCCACTGGAGACAGCCACGGCAGCAAATCCGGCGCTTCGAGGTAGACCACCGTCACCCAGGCAATCCCAACCGCGGTCTGCAGTCCATGCCGCCGAAATGCCTCCGCCCATCCGGTGCATGTGTCGGCACGCGCGGGTGAGTTCCATTGGATTCGCCACCCCGCAAGCGCTGACAGCACGAAGTGCGAATGAAACATCATCCGCACGGGGGCAAGCAGTGCCGACAGCAGGATCTCAAGCAGCGTGCCGAGCGACCAGCGTGCCCGCACCGCCGTAGCCCGACGCATTGCGCGCGCCCGCCAGCGCGGCCGCCAATACCTTGGGAAGGAACAGCAGCGTGGCAACGGCGGCCGCCAGCGCCACTGCGTGCTCGGGACGCCAAGACGGCCACAGCGGATACAGCTGGTGCGGCATCACGAAGTACTGCGGATCGGCCGCCCCATGCTGCAGCAATAGCCAGGTCGACAGCACCAGGAAGCCGAGCCATAGCGGCGCCGACAAATACGCGAGTGCACCGGTGAGAAGCACGGTCCGATGCACCGGGTGCAGGCCGCGCGCGAAGATGAGGCGCGCATTCATCAGGTTGCCCTGGCACCAGCGACGATCCCGCTTGATCTCCTCCAGCAGGTTCGGCGGCACCTGCTCGAAGCTGCCGTCAAGGTCATACGCGATCCAGACTCCATAGCCGGCGCGACGCATCAGCGCGGCTTCGACGAAGTCGTGCGACAGGATCTCGCCCGCGAGTGCGCCGCGTCCGGGCAACGGCGCCAGTGCGCAATGTCGGATGAAGGGTTCCAGTCGGATGATCGCGTTGTGACCCCAGTAGTGCGATTCTCCCAGCTGCCAGTAGTGAAGCCCCGCGGTGAAGAGCGGGCCGTAGACCTGACTGGCGAACTGCTGAGCACGCGCGTGCAGGGTAAGCCGGCCGACCGCCTGCGGCGCCGTCTGGATGATGCCGGCGTCCGGCCGGGCCTCCATCAGTCGCACCAGCGTAACGAGGCAGTCGCCGGTCATCACGCTGTCGGCGTCGAGCACGACCATATAGCGATAACGTCTGCCCCAGCGCCGGCAGAAATCGTCGATGTTTCCGCTCTTGCGCTTAACGCGGCGCGCGCGGCGCCGATAGAAGATGCGGTCTTCCGCATCGAGTTCCTCGCGCAGTGCGTTCCAGGCATCCAGTTCCGCGACACAGGTGTCCGGATCGCTGCTGTCTGACAGCACGAAGAAATCGAATCGCTCCAGTTCACCGGTGCGTTGCAATGACTCATAGGTCGCGCGCAGCCCGCCGAAGACGCGCCGCACGTCTTCGTTGCAGATCGGCATGACGATGGCCGTGCGCGTCTGCGGGCTCAACCGCGTCGTCGGCGCCGCCGAGCGGGAAACCAGAAAGCGGTCACCGCCGCGTACCCACACCAGCAGTCCCGCCATCGCGGTCCAGAAACCTGCCGCCACCCAGCACGACAGCAGCGCAAACAGCGCCAGCACGGAGCCCTGCAGCCAGCCGTCGACCGTGTTCGGCAGCAGGTTGCTCATGATCAGCGTCGCGTAAAGCGCCGGTGCCAGCGATAGCAGCAGCAGGACAAAGCGTCGCCGGGCCGCCGCGATTTCCAGCCGGCTATGACCGGTTCGCGACGCCGCATGCGGCCCGCACGCCGTTGCCGGACTCCGGCTCCACGGCGTCGCCGCCATCGGCGTCCGCACGAGCGGCGGCGCCGTGCCGCCACAGTCCGTTGCCATCAGTTCGCCGGGACGATATAGCTCCATGTCTCGCTCAGTGTGGAATCGCCGTTGCGCAACATCGCGCGCATGTCGATGGGCTTGTCTTTCTCCGATCGCCTGACCTGCACCACCATGCGCCAGCCGCCGCTTATCTCGTTTCTATGCACGTTCAGTGCCAGGCGCTGCCCTCCGATCACAGTTAGGTCCGCTGTCACGTTGGCGTCAGGGGCCAGTTTTCGCAATGCGGGACCGTCGAAGTCCACGGTGAGCTTGACGACGCCGTCGGGCAGCACTGCGTAGCCTTGCCCGCGCCGTGACTGCACTACCCACGCGGTCGGCGGTCGTCGTTCCGTGCCCTTCTGCCAGAACAGCCGGTAGCGAAACTCGTGCGCCTCGCCCGGTCGCAGTGCCTGCTGAGGCACCCAATACGCGACGATGTTGTCGTTCGTTTCATCGGGGGTTGGGATCTGCACCAATTCGACGCGCCCCGCGCCCCAAGTTCCCACCGGTTCGACCCACACTGACGGTCGCACCTCATAGCGCGCCTCGAGATCCTCGTAACTGCCGAAGGCGCGGTCACGCTGAACCAGGCCGAAGCCCCGCGGGTCGGTCATCTCAAATGAAGTGACCAGCAGGCGGCGCGGGTTCACTAGTGGGCGCCAGATCCATTCGCCGGTGCCGCTATGGATCGACAATCCGTCGGAGTCGTGCACCTCGGGTCGAAAGTCGTCGAACGGTGGACGCTGGTTCTCTCCATGGAAGAACATCGACGTCATCGGCGCCAGGCCCACTTTGGCCACGGGCTCACGCAGATGCAGGCGCGCGGTCACCTCTGTCACCGTCTCCGCGCCCGGCCTGACGACGAAGCGATAAGCGCCGCTGAGGCGGCGTGAATCGAGCAGCGCGTAGACGGTCAGCTCCTTCGCGTTGCGGTCCGGCCGCACGATCCAGAACTGCTCAAAGCGGGGAAACTCCTCGCCGTTGCGCTCGGCAGTGTCCACCGCCAACCCGCGCGCCGACGCGCCGTAGCGTTGGCCCTGACCCAGCGCCCGGAAGTAGCTCGCGCCGAGGAAGACCAGCAGCTCATCCTTGTACTGCGGTGTATTCAGCGCGTAGTGCGCGCGGAAACCGGCAAAGCCCAGTCGACGCATCTGTGCACGATCAAGGCCCGTCTTGCCGTAATCGAAGTCGTCCGGGTCGAAGGCAATCTCCCGCGCGTTACCACCGACGATTTCATGTATCCGGATAGGCTGATCCAGAAACGCGCCGCCCGGGTGGAAGAATTGCAGCTCGAACGGCAATTTGTCCGCCCGCCATAGTGCGTGCGACGGATTGAATCGGATGTCGCGCATCTGGTCGTAGCTCAGTTCCTTCAGTGCCTTGGTCACCGGCGCGGTGCTCCGGACGTACGGCTTGCCGGCCAGCACACGCGCCAGCTTGTCGACGCTGTCGAAATCGAACCTCTGCGCCCACGCCGAACTCGAACCAAGCAGCGCCAGTGTGGTGGCGACAGCGGCCAGTAGCGCCCGGACTGACAGGACTGCGCTTCTCGCAGGCAGCGTTGGAATCATCATCATTAGGGGAGTCGATGAAGGAGTCGCGCGGCACACGGCGAGCCTTCGCACGGTTGCGATTCTAGAAAGATCGGCTAGTGGAAGTGATCTAGGTCCTGCCGGAACTCTGGCGATGCGGCCGCTTCAGGCCCGCGCACATTGCCCGCAGGCCCCATCAATCGCGCGGCATGCTGGGAAAGCGCTAATCCATTCGACTCGGGCTGTGGCTGAAGAGCGAAATCTGCGCATAAAGTTCGGCAAATCTTGCCGGCCTCGCACGCAACTCATCGACCGGCGCGTAGTTTGGGATCTGCGCAAAGTTCGAATGCCGTTGCTCGCCATGGTCTGAACTCCTCTCGGTGACCGGGCGGAGCTGCAAGATCGATGCCGCCTTGCCGGCGCGCCGGGATGACTCAAGTCTGTGCCTTCGCGCTTGCTTTGACGACCCCGACCGCCCCGCCGCGATCCTTCTGTCTCAAGCTCGTTCAGGCAGGCATCGAGATGTCATGCAGCGCCTCGTCGACGTTTTCCTCGTGTTCAATCGCCAGGTCGCCCAGCGCAACGATGCCGATCAGGTTGCGATTCGAATCGACTACCGGAACACGACGAATCTGGCTGCTGCCCATCCGTTTCAGCAACTCTTGCGTGTCTTCGTCTTCCGTGCACCAGATCACCGCCTCCGTCATCACCTCGCGGACCGGCGTATTGACACCGAGTCCGTTGGCGACAGCGCGCACGGCGATATCGCGATCGGTAATCATCCCCTTCAGACGGGTGCCGTCGCAGACGGGCAGCGCGCCGACGTCCTGATCCGCCATGATGGCTGCGGCCTTCTGCACGCTTTCATCGGGTCGCACGACTTTCACTTTGGACGTCATCAATTCCGAAACCTTCTTCATGTGCATCTCCTTCTGTAATGTGCCACGGCGGGCATCGACGCCGGGGCGGGCTGGGTCGTTCGCGTCAGGCCGCTACCAATGCGTTCAAACGCCCTGCCGGGCGTCCGGCCGGGCGCAAGGAATCGGGGACGCGTAAGCCGCGCAGCTAACCGGTGCGGCAGCGAGACGCTCATGCCGCGGCGAGCAGGCGCGTGAGCCGCGTGCGTCGCTTCAGGACGTCGTAGCAGTATTCGTAGGCCGCGGACGAAGGGTGAAGGCCGTCTTCAGCGAAATACAGTTCCCGGTGGCGCCCGAAGGGATCGCGCCGCGGAACGAACGTCAGGTTCACAAACTGCGCCCGCATTCGCCGGCATGTCAGCGCAAAGATGCGCCGTACCTGCAACGAGCGGCGCGACAGCAATACGTTGAGCGGCCAACCGAACAGCGGGGCCCCTCCGACGTTGCCGCTGTTCACTACGATGACGAGCGGAGCGACCTCGCGTGCCCGCGTAATCACGGCTTCGAGCGCGACGCTCAGGTCCCGGTACGAGGTGCGTCGGAGAATGTCGTTTCCCCCAATCACGATCAGCACTGCGTCATGGTCTGCATCGACATCTGCGAGTTGCCGTAGCACGCAGGCGACGCGGGCGCCGAGTTCGGCGCGGTTCTCTATCGATGCTCGTGGATAGTCGCGGGCCAGCCGCCCCGCGATCGAATCCTCAATGCTCAAGGCCCCCAGTCCCACTCCCGTGCTGTCGCCCACGATCAGCAGGCGATGCGACGCATTCTCGAGCCGGCGCGCGTAGCGCTGTGCACGCTTCGAGTAGCCGTGCGCGCGCCTTACTCCGAGTGCCATCTGCGCGGAATGCGCAGCAAAGACAGCGAGCAGCGCGGCGGCCAGTCCGCGCGCCAGGCGGGGCCAGATCAGTGCTGATGCCAATTTCATGTCGGACCATAAGCACGTCGTGTGCCCGGGTACCCATTCGGGCATGACTCACTGCCAACGTTCGTGCTGGGATCGCCGCGGCGCGTGCTGGCGGGCACGGCGCCTGCTTCTATTTGGAGAGATAGGGCCAACAGGGGAAGCGACATGTACGACATGGCGACTGCGTCTAGCGACACGCTGCTCAGCAGCCTGCTCTTGACCTGCGAAGAGACCGCGGCCATTGCTTCGCGCCTCGCCGCGCGCGCCCGGCAGGAATCCTTGCGGAATTTCTTGCAGGATCGCGCGGCCAGCTATACCCGCGCGGCGGTCCAACTGCGCGGCCAGGGCGGATCGACGGCCATCGAGGAGGATGCAAGCGAGCTGAAGTTGCCCGAAAGCGACACTGAACTGGCCTACATTGAAGCAGTCTGGGAAGCCATCGAATGCAGCGCGCTGATCTGCTTCCGCGACGCGCTGGACGTCGATCCGCCCGCGGATATCCATGCGGCCGTGCGCCACTGGATAGAGGACGGGGTCAGGGCGCTAGAACATCTGCGAATGCCTCGGGCGGCGTAGTCTGAGTCGACTGCTGAACGCGAGGCTGCGCGTTCGCACGCCCAAAAACCCATCGGCGTCAGTACGGCATCAGTACCGCCGCACCGCCTGGTCGGCCGCGCTCGGTTGGCGCGGCTCCAGGCGATCAGCGACTTTGCTGCGGCCTATCGCGATGCCGTTGCGCGCGGTCTCCCGATCTGGGTCGAGCTTCCGGCAGGCGATGCACCCAGCCCAGCCCAGCCGCGCAGCGTCGCGCTCCATCGCCCCGCAGATAGTGCCGAGCACAGCGGCTGGTCGGGGTCCGGCGTTGATTGTCGGCTGTTGCATAACCACGAGGCGCGACGCCGGCGCAGCCGCGATTCTCTGCGTTTGAACTCATCGAGAGCTCTCACTTGTTGCTCTGGACCATCGGCATCGATAGGATTCCGATCGCAGTGAAAGTTGGCGTCGGAGACATTTCGGCAGACACAACAGCCGTCCAGGTGGAAATCCCTGCCACGACGTTCGCGCTGCGATTGAACGCGAGCTGAATCGCATTACTGGCCGTCCGGAACAGCGTGAAACTGACTTGAGCCCGGCCCGACCAAAGGCGACCACTTTGCGCCCTGAACACAGGTCACCCTGATCCCATGGCTACGAACGATAGAGCGTACGTCGGGCTCGCCGCTACGCTCCACGACCCTGCCATCGCACTCGTGGCATCCGACGGTTGCCCGTTGTTTGCCGAAGGCGCGGAACGCCCGCTGCAGAGCAAGCGCGCATTCAACTGCCCTCCGGATGACCTTTTGCGAGCACCTGAGTTACTCCGAACGTACCACCTCGATGACGCCGAGATAGTGGCGGCTGTCCTGGAGCGACAGCTTCCTGCTCGGACTTGATGCGTGGGCCTTGCACCAGCGCTTCCTGCCGGCGAGTACCGCCGCCGAAGCGGATCACAGGGTCCAATGGCCGCTGCCGCACGCCTTCGCGCTGTCGATGGGATTGCGCAACAGCGTGAGCCTCGCGGGGCTCAACCTCTGGGGTTCGCCTCGCGTTTCGGGCGCGGTGACGATCCGCCGATTCGATCACCACCTGACCCACGCGGCCAACGCGGCGTGCAGCAGTCCCTTCGAGGAGTGCTCGGTCGCAGTGGTTGACGGCTACGGTGAGAACGACTCGGTGGCAATGTTTCGATATGAACACGGACAGTTGCGACGGCTCGACGCCGAGGCGGGCGGTACTGAAGGCCTGCAGTTCGAGAAGGAGAGCCTCGGCCTGTTCTACGCCCGCCTTTGCGCGCTATGCGGATTCGACCCCCTCGCCGGCGAGGAATGGAAGGTCATGGGGCTTGCCGCCTACGGGCGTCCCGATCCCAAGCTTTGCGAGCTCTTGTCGACAATCCGGGTGACCGGGCTACGTCTCGAGCGCGCCTGCGATGCCGAGCAACTGCGACTGAAGCTCGACGCAGCGTGGGCGATCGCTCGCGAAGCCGGCGACAGTCCCCTCGCACGCGCCGATGTCGCCGCTTCCGGACAACTCGTCTTCGAGCGAACCATGGGCGAACTGCTTGTCAATCTTCACACGCATAGCCCGTCAGAAAACCTGGCACTTTCCGGCGGATGCGCGCTCAACTCGACCTTCAACGGCAAGGTTCTCGATTTGACAGCGTTCGAAAACCTTCATGTTCCATCGGCGCCTGCCGACGACGGCAATGCCCTTGGCGCGGCATATGTCGCAGGCATGCAGGACGGCGTGAACTTCGCGCCCAGTGAGCGTCGAGCCGTCCCCTACCTGGGTTCGTCGATCGATGCTCATGCGCTGGATCGGCTCGAGCGCTACGGTGGTTTTGCCCGACTCACGCGATTGCCGATCGGGGAAACGATCCAACATGCGGCGGCGCTGCTTGCCGCTGGCAAGATCATCGCGTGGGTGCAAGGTCACGCCGAGTTCGGCCCGCGAGCGCTGGGCAATCGGTCGATCCTGGCCGACCCGCGACCAGCCAATATTCAGGATCGCATCAATCAATGCGTGAAATTTCGAGAGGAGTTCCGTCCGTTCGCACCGTCGATCCTCGACGAGGCCGGTTCAGACTACTTTGAAGCCTATCGAACGTCGCGTTACATGGAACGGACGTTGCGCTTCCGGCCGGAAATGCGCGCCCGCGTTCCGGGAGTCGTACACGCCGACGGGTCAGGTCGTCTCCAATCGGTGCGGCGGGAATGGAATCCGCGATTTCATGAGCTGATCAGCGCCTTCCGTGCACTGACTGGCATCCCGATACTGCTCAACACAAGCCTGAACATCATGGGCAAGCCGATCGTCCACTCGATCGAAGACTGCCTCGGCGTATTCCTGACAACGGGCATCGAGGTGCTGGTGGTCGACAACATTCTCGTGGAGAAGTAAGGGATGGCGCGCGCGCGAAAGTTCCTGCTCGTCGCACCGAGCGAAATGTCGACCGGTGAAGCCGTCACCCTCGTGGGGGTGGCCGAGGATCTCGAAAGCGCTGGCTCGTCATGCACATTCCTGGCATCGCACGGGATACAGCGCTATATCGAACCCGGATTTCCTGGCCAGGTGCAAACCTTCGGTGAATCGTTGCAGGACAACCAGCGACTCTGGGCGGATGTGATGGCACGGACACGGCCGGACGCTATCGTGTTCGCCGACTATCCGCTGCTTTTCTTCGTCAGCGGCAGCGTGCCCCTCGTGAGCGATCAATGGGTCGATTCACTGGAGCGGGCGGGGCCGGCCCTGTTCACGCTGGACCACCTGGGTTACGCACAGAAGTCGCGCGTGGTCGCGTTCGGTCCGCCGCACATGACGTTTGGCATGGAGGTGACTGCGGCGCTGCCGCAGAGCATGAAGGTGCTGCTTCCATGCCCGATCAACGATCCTGCGCCCGGCTCCGATCGCTGCGGGCTTCCGTTCCGATCTGGCCCGGCGCACGAAATTTCCGAAGTCAGGCGTCGTACCGTGCGTGCCAGGTACGTGGAGGACGCTCGCACTATCTTGGTGCTGCATGCTGCTCCTGGCTGGGCCGTCCATCTTGCGCGGCAGCTTCGCCTGCCACACTATCAGTTCCTGCACCAGATCCTCGCCGAGCTGTTTCGGGGTCTTGACCGCCCGGTGGTAGTGGTCTCGGTCGGCTCCGACCCACTGCCCACGCCGAGCCGCCCCGATGACTTTCGCGTGTTCAATGTGCCGTCCATGCCGCCCAGCGACTTCGAGGGGCTGATCGCGGCCTCAGATCTGATGCTGACCGACAACGCGATCTCCGCGAGCCTGGGCAAGGCGGTGTGCCTGGGTCGAGCCTGTGCGGTACTCGTCAACAGTTCAAGCGTCACCGAGCTTTATGACCGGCGCGACGAGCCGGGCGCGCGGTGGGCAGCCGCGATCGAAGCGGAGCGACCCGGGGCCATATTTCCATGGGACGTGTTTCCGATCTGGAACCGCGACGATCTGGATCGCCTCGGGTTCGGCGAAGGCCACGCCTTCCGACGCTGCATTCCGCGCATCGAGACCTTCGGCGGCGACGCAACCCGCGCCACCCTTTCCGAGCTACTCGGCGACAGTGCGCTTCGCGACCAACTCGCCGACGCACGGCGCGACTACATGCGGCAGGTCGCCGCGCTTCCTGCGCCGGCCCAGGCGCTGGCCGCGGCGCTGGCATGAATGTCCTTCTCGTCACACCGGTCGAGGTCGGTTCCGGCGAATCCGTGACCGCACGCTACCTGGCGTTGCTCCTTGCCGGAAACGGGCATCGCGTTCACTTTCTGGCCTCGCAGTTCGCCTCGCGCTTCCTGCAAGACAGGTTTGCAGGACAGATCACCTCGCTGGGGGGGGACGGCCCGACCAACGTCGAGACCTGGCGGAGGACGCTGAAGGAGTACGGACCCGACATCATCGTCTTCGCAGACTACCCGCTGATGTTCTGGCGTACCGGGATCGCTCCCCTGGCGCTCGAACCCGGTTGGGAACAGAGCGTGCGTGAACTCGACATTCCGCTCGTGACGCTCGATCACTTCGGCTTCGCCCAGGGCGAAATGGGAATCTTCCTAGGGCCCCCACACCTGACACACCAATACCATCGCTTTGAGGCCATCCCGGACTCGATGCAGGTCATGCTTCCCTGTCCGATGCACGAGCCCGCCGCAGTGGCTGGCCGCAAGGGCACCCCGTTCCGTTACTGGGATGTGCCGCTTTCCATCACGCCTGAGGCCCGCGCCGCGACCCGTGGCAAGTACCTACGGAACCCCGGCGACCTACTCGTCGTTCACACCGTTTCAAACTGGGCTTGGCAATCGGCCGAGAACCTCGGGCTCTCCTTCTACCACCACCTGGGCGGCCTGTTTCTTCATTACTTTGCGTCGATTCCGCGTGGCGTGACGGTTGTGTCACTCAACAACGGCTCGCTGCTCGGAGCGGCCGCGCGCAATGAAGTACACCTGAGCGACATCCCGCCTGTTGCGCCCCCCGAGTTCGATGAACTCATCTTCAGCTCCGACCTGCTGATCACGGAGAACAAGGTCTCAATCTCCATGGGTAAGGCGGTATGCGGGTTGCAACCCGTCGCGGTGCTGAAAAACAGCTACGGCGTGCTTGAGCTGATGGGGCTATGCTCCGGGCCGGTCCGGGAGATTGTCAGCGCGATGGAGCGTGACCGCCTCGGAAGCGTGTTTCCCTTCGACGTATATCCGACCGGGATGCAAGACACGTTGGAATCGATCATTTTGTATCGGGATAACTCGTTGACGGCCGGGTTCGCGGAACTCGAGATCTTTGGAGGGGCGACCACGGAATCGGCGCTGGCAGCGCTGCTCACCGACGTTGGGACGCGCGCGGAACTGCACCAGAAGCAGCAGTGTTATGTCGACACGCTGATGGCGATCGACGACGGCGCAACGGTTCTCGAACGTATCGCGGCCGAAGCAGAGGAGTAGCGGATGAGTCGATATCAAGCAGTGATCCTTGCCGCGGGACGAGGTAACCGCATGGGCGAGCTTGGCAACCGGGTGCCCAAGCCACTGCTGCCGGTCGGCGACGAGCCGATCATCGGCCATCAACTGCGCATGCTGCACGAGCTTGGCGTGCGTGAGGCACATGTCGTCGTCGGACACCGTGCGCCCGACGTCGTGCGGTTTCTCGGCGACGGCTCTGGGTATGGAATCGAACTTCGGTATGTCGAGCAAACCGAGCAGCTCGGCATCGCACATGCCGTGGGAACGCTCCGGCGCATGATCACCGGTCCGTTCCTGCTCCTGCTCGGCGACTACTTCTTCCTCGCCGAGGACCCGGCGCGCCTGGTGCGGCGCCTGGATCAGGGCCACTCGGCGCAACTTACAAAGCATGAGCCGGACCCGCACCTGATCTCCGAAAGTTGCGAACTGCGTGTCGGTGAGGACGGACTGGTGTCGGCGCTTGTCGAGAAGCCGATGCGTCCGCGCGGCAACATCAAGGGCTGCGGGTTCTACGCGCTGCAGCCGGAGATTTGCGACTACGTCGCGCGTACGCCGCGGACGGCGTTGCGCGACGAGTACGAGTTCACTCTCACGCTCGACCTGTTCGTGCGGGACGGAAATCCTCTGCATGCCGAAACGATGGCGGTCTGGGACCACAATTTCACTTACCCATTCGATGTGCTTGACTGCAACATGACGTGGTTAGACAATCGAAAACTTAAGAATTTCGTCGCGCAAACAGCGAGCGTGTGCACCAGTGTCGAGCTCGACAACGTCGTCATTGGTGGCCATGCGCACGTGGATAAGAACGCCCGCCTCAGGGACGTTGTCGTTTTTCCGGGTGCGCGAGTCGAAGCGGGCGAGACGATTCAAGAGGCTTTGGCAACGCCACATGGAATAGTGAGGGCGACCAGACGGGACGCGCGAACACCAGTCGGGTTCGTGGCGTAATTTCTGCAACATCGGCAGGAGGAATAATGACAACGCTAGTCGATATTTACCGCGGCATCGATCTGGTCTCTGTGCTTTCGACAATCAAGGACAAAGAGTCCCTTGTTCTGACGCAGCGGCTTATCGCCGGCAACCGCATGGTTCTCGAGGCCCAGGTGGCGCAGCTGAAGCAGGTCGAAGACGCCCTTGGCGCCCGAATTAAGGGCCTAAAGTAAGCGGCACCCAGGTCGCGCCTGAGCTGAAGCTCTGCCAGCCGCAACTCGCGGCGGAGCTCCAGCTGGGTTCGAGGGTTTGCGACGTCTGACTGATCTGCGCGTTCCGATCGGAACGGATCGCAACCAGATCGCCACGCGGGTCCCCGCAAGGGGACTACGCTCCACTTAGCTTCTCAAATCATCTCGTGCTCCTCGCTTCGAGAGGACGAGGTGCGCGATGACAACGTCGAACGAGTCCACTCCGGTTCCCAGCAAAGACGTCTTGGCGCAGCTCGCCGCCAATCTTGACCAGCTGGCGCACACAGTCGCGGCGTCGCCGGAGCATTCTGCGGGGGCTGTCGACTATGCGGTGACATCACCGGTGCAACTGGTTGTCGCCGGCACCGGAATTCGCGCAGTAGGCCAGCTCACCATCGAGGCCGCGAACTGCATACGTCGCGCAGAGCGCCTCTACTTCAGTGTCGCCGATCCCGCCGGGGAGCGAGTCATACGGGCTCTGAACGAAGCGGCCGTGCCGCTGATGCCTCTGTACGTCGAGGGCAAGCCTCGATCAGAGACATACGAGGAAATGGTCGAAGTGATTCTTGGCAGCGTCAGAGCTGGACACCAGACCGCGGCTATCTTTTACGGACATCCCGGCGTCTTCGCCTTTCCTTCGCATGAAGCCGTTCGGCGGGCACGGCATGAAGGCTACAGTGCACGCATGCTGCCGGCCATTTCAGCCGAGGATTGCCTGTTTGCGGACCTCGGCGTGGATCCGGCCGACGCTGGCTGCCAATCGCTCGAAGCGACCGACTTTCTGTTGCGGATGCGCACGATCGACACGACGCAGCAGCTGATCCTCTGGCAGGTCGGAGTTCTCGGCGAATGGGCGTACCGGCGTAATTCCTACGGCCTGTCCGCGTTGCCGATGCTGGTGCGAAAGTTGCTGGAACACTATCCCGCAGAGCACGGTACAACCGTTTATGAAGCGGCGTCCGCCCTCGGAGCAGAGCCCCGCATTTTACGTACGACATTGGGCGAGCTGCCAGGAGTGCCTTTGACTCCAATATCGACGCTTTACATCCCGCCGCTGCGTGCAGCTCAATTCGACCTCGCGTACGCGGCCTGGCTCCCGTTGCCGAGTACGCCGAGTGCCGCGTGAAAGTCGCGAAGCTCGGAGGCACCGGACATCGAAGGCAGGTGCGCTCGGCGGCGATCGTAGTATGCGGCGTGGGATCCGCGTGCTTGCGCGCGAATCCGGCTTCAGTCGATGCTCAGGAACCTCGAAAGCCGACGTGCCCTCGCTTGGGACCCCTGCTCGGTCGTAGAATCCACTGTCCGGTCGTCCGCGCGTTCTGTCGCCGAAGACGAAAGTCAACTTCCAAGGAGGCTTCGATGGTCGCAGCTCGTTTGTCAGTGGGATTCATGTTGCTGGCTGCCGCGCTCGTCGCGCGCGCCGAGCAAGTTATCGTCACCATGAACGAGATCAGCGCCAGCGGCGTTGGCGCCTCGATCGGGACGGTCACGCTGTCGGATGGGCCGAACGGGCTCGTCATCCAGCCGAACCTCAAGCAGCTCGCGCCCGGCGAACACGGCTTCCACGTCCACGCCAATTCCGATTGTGGCGCAGCAAATAATGCGGCAGGCATGGCGGCCGGCGGCCACTTCGATCCGGCAAAGTCGGAGAAGCATCTTGGTCCGAAAGCCGCAGGGCATCTTGGCGATCTGCCGGCGCTCGTAGTGGGAACTGACGGCACGGCTACGCAGTCCATGGCGGCCGGTCGACTGAAGGTCGCGGATGTGAAGGGACGCGCGTTGATGATCCACGCGGGCGGCGACAATTATTCTGACGAGCCAAAGCCGCTTGGAGGTGGCGGGGCGCGCGTGGCCTGCGGCGTAATCAAGTAGTGCATCCCCGAAGGGTCTAAGCGCATCACGCCTCGGCGCGGAGACCTGCGGGACGGATCTCCGCGCAGCATGGAGCAAGACCGGGCAACGGTCCGAAGCCCGCCTAATGCCGCTCATGAAGCTCTCGTAATCTCTCGTAATCTCTCGCTGCCCCCTTTGGGACCAAGTGCCCTGCACTGCGCCTGACGTTAGCTAGCCATTAGAAGCAAGCGCTCTCATTGCACTTGCTTTCCCATGGCTATGTCCCCACCTGAGCTTTCCGCACCTAACGAGGCGTGGTCTGGGTTGGCTGGTGCAAGGCATCGCGCGCACAGTGCCTTGGTGCCGTCGCTACTACCCAGCTCTGAGATGCACTTCGACGTTCCCGATCCACGCTACACAGGCTCCGCGAACTCACGCGCGCTGTTGACACTGGCCTGGCAGATTTCACTCGGCTTCGTGGTCCTGCTGTGGCTCATTCATCTGATGAACTGGGGGATGGGCCTCGATCCGTGGCCTTTCGGATTGCGGCCGCGGGAGTGGAGCGGTCTGGTGGGCATCGTCACCGCGCCGCTGATGCATAGCGACTTTGCGCACCTGTTCGCCAATTCGGTGCCGCTGGCAACGGTGGGAGCGGCGATGCTCTTTCTCTATCCGCACTCGACGCTGCGCGTGCTGCCGGCCGTGTATCTCGGCCCCGGCATACTCGTGTGGCTGTTTGGCCGTGACTCGGTGCACCTCGGCGCCAGCGGGCTCGTGTATGGGCTGGTCAGTTACGTGCTCGTGGCCGGATTGCTGCGTCGGGACCGCCGGGCAATCGCCGCTTCGTTGCTGGTCGTTCTCATGTATGGGTCGCTTGCCTGGGGCGTATTACCGATCCAGCCGGGCGTGTCCTGGGAAACGCACTTGTCGGCGACAATTATCGGCACGCTACTTGCCCTTTGGTTGCGCAAGCTCGACGTTCCGCCGCGGAAACGTTATGTTTGGGAGGACCAGAGCGCGGAAGATGACGACGAGGAACTGGCCGTTGCCGATAGTGACGACGTCATTTCCCCGCGATAGAGCCACGCGGGCGCGTCGTGCCAGGCGGCGAGGCGGTGGTCGTGCACAGGCGGCGCGCTTCCCAACCACACGGCTGTTCGACAATGTCGCGATCCAAGCGGATGATCGACAAAACACCTTTTCGCCGAAGGGGAAGTACTGGACGCACCGCGGCTAAAAGGCATCAGAAGAACATTCGGCCAATCGTCTCAGGGCACGCGCTGAACTTCTACCGTTACTTATCGAACTGGTTCTTCGCGCTGTCGAGGCCTCAACGCTGGGGTACGCGCGACGAGCCATTGTGGGCTGAATTATTCAGCCCGGAGCGGCTCGAGCAACACGCCGAAAGCCTCGCAGAAGCACAGACAACCGGGGATCTGCGTCTGCCATGGTTCGGATTTGCCCGGCGCAGCGCCGACAATGCGCGGGTACTGATCGGCGCTTACGAGGCAATTGCTGTCGCCGTCGACAAGCAGAGCTCGATCACGCCGGCCGCCGAATGGCTGCTCAACAATTTCCACCTCGTTGAAGAGCAGATTCGCGACATCCGCTCCTTGCTGCCGTCCAGCTTCTTTCGGGAGTTGCCGGCGCTCGATGGCGGTCCACTGATCGGGCTGCCTCGGATCTACGGAATCGCGTGGGCGTTCACCGCGCACACCGACAGCCGCTTCGATGCCGGCCTTCTGCACCGCTTCGTCGTCGCATACCAGCGGGTCCAGCCGTTGACTCTGGCCGAGCTATGGGCGCTGCCGATCATGTTGCGCATCGTCATGATCGAGAACCTGCGGCGCCTCGCGGCTCGCATTGTCGAATCTATCGACGGCCGCGAACTGGCGGATCGCTTTGCGGATGAATTGCTCGGGCTCGGTTCAAGCGGCATCTCGAACCAGCCGAGCTGGCCATTTGCCGAGGATTTGCCGCTGCCGCGAGCCTCCGCGGCACAGCTTTATCAGCGACTGCGCTACGCCGACGTCGTAGCGGCGCCGGTGTTGATGGCGCTGACCGAGCGGCTAGCCAAGGAAGGCACCCACCCTGAAGAAGTCGTACGACTCGAGGTCGATCGGCAGACGGCCGCCGATCTTTCGGTACGGAATCTGATTACTAGCCTGCGGCTGATCTCCTCGTTTGAATGGCAGCAATTCGTCGAGGCAGCGAGCCTGGTGCACGAAGCTCTGTGCGCGGCGCCGCTCTACTCCAGCATGGATTTCATCACCCGCGACCGCTATCGACACGCGGTGGAAGAACTGGCGCGGAGGGCTCCGCTGACGGAGCTCGAGGTTGCCCATGTCGCAGTCAGACGCGCCGCGGAGGCCGACCCCGAGGCAAATGCGCGGCTGCATGACCCCGGCTACTACCTGATCGATGGCGGGCGGGTCGAACTCGAGCGCGAGATCGGACACCGTGTGCCGCTTCGACGCAAGCTCTTCCGGGCTGCGCTCCGGATCGCACTGCCGTTGTACCTCGGCACTGTTCTCTTTGTGACTTTCGGCCTCCTCGCCATCGTGATGGCCGCAAGCCTGAATGCGGGCATCGAAACCTCTCTCCTCCTGCTTCTCGGAGTGCTCGCAATCTTCCCTGCCTCCGACATCGCTGTAACGGTGGTCAATTGGCTGGCCGGCATGGCGGTTACGCCTCGCCATCTGCCGCGCCTGGAGCTCGCTGGCGGAATCCCTGCGTCGATGCGCACCTTTGTGGTCGTGCCGACGATGCTTGGCAGTGACGAGTCCACCGACGAACAGGTCCATCAGCTCGAAACGCGATACTTGTCGAGCGGTCCGGGCGAGCTCTACTTCGCGCTGCTCACCGACTGGTCCGATGCCGAGCAGGAGCATATGCCGGACGACCGCGCGCAATATGACTACGCGGTGGCGGCTGTACATCGGCTGAACAGCCGCTATCCCTCCACTGCGGACGAAGGATCGGCGGGCCACCAGCGCTTCTACCTATTTCACCGGCGACGCCTGTGGAATCCTGCGCAGTCCCGGTGGATGGGGTGGGAGCGCAAGCGCGGCAAGCTGCAGGAGTTCAATCGCCTGCTGCGCGGTGCGCAGGACACAACATTCCTTGTTGATGCGGATTTCGTGCCCCCGCCCGATGGGGTGCGCTTTGTCCTGACGCTAGACGCCGACACGATACTGCCGATCGGCGCGACCACTGAGCTGGTAGGCACTCTCGTACACCCGCTAAATCGACCGCAGCTCGGCGCGAGCGGCCGCGTGATGCTGGGCTATGGGATCTTGCAACCACGCATCACACCGGCACTTCCAACCCGCGTCGGCGGCACACCATTCCAGCAGCTGTTCTCCGGAAAAGCCGGAGTCGATCCGTACACGTTCCAGGTGTCGGACATCAATCAGGACCTGTTCAGCGAAGGCACTTTTACCGGCAAGGGCTTGTATGACGTGGATGCATTCGAGGCCTCACTCGGTGGACGAACGCCGGAGAACACGATCCTGAGTCACGACCTACTGGAAGGCAGCTTCGCGCGCTGCGGATTTGTCAGCGATGTCGAGCTGTTCGAGGAATTTCCATCACACACCGGTGTAGCGGACATGCGCTCGCACCGCTGGACACGCGGTGACTGGCAGCTGCTGCCCTGGATCTGCGGTCGGCACTGGCACAGCATCTCTGCACTGGCGCGATGGAAGATGATCGAGAATCTGCGGCGTTCATTGTCGGCGCCGGCAATGTTCCTGATGCTGATGGCAAGCTGGCTGATTCCGGCACTGGAGCCCGGCACCTGGATCGGCCTGGCACTGGTGGCGCTGTTGCTCCCGCAGATGCTGCCGCTAATCGAGCGCCTTGTGCCGCAGCCAAACCTCGACCGCAGCCACTGGCTGCGAAGCCTGGGGACGGATTTCGTGTCGGGCGCAATGCGAGCCGGCGTGAACCTGGCGCTGCTCCCTCACCGTGCCTGGCTGGCGAGCGATGCGATCCTGCGCACCCTGGTGCGCATGGCGAAGCACCGCAATCTGCTCGAGTGGAACACGAGTGCGCAGGTGCAGACGGCGGCGCGCTTGTCGGTCGGGAGCTTCGTCGAAAGCATGCTGCCCGCCACGATGATCGTCCTCGCTGTGGGCGCTGCGGTGTTCGCTGCGCATGCCGGCCGGTTCTGGATAGCTCTGCCGTTTGTTGCTTTGTGGTTGCTGGCACCGCTGATCGCACAGCGAATCAGCACACCGACTGCGCGCGGCGCGGCCGGATCGATCGCGCCTGCCGATGTCGTCGCGCTGCGCCTTATCGCTCGTCGCACCTGGCTTTATTTCGCGACCTTCGTGACCAAAGCAAATCATTTTCTGCCCCCGGACAATTTCCAGGAAGACCCGTCGCCCGTCACCGCTCATCGCACATCGCCAACAAACGTCGGACTGTACCTATTGTCCGTCGTCGCGGCGCGCGATCTTGGCTGGATCAGCCTGCACGACATGACGAGCCGTCTTGAGGCGACCCTGGACGGCATGGATGCCCTGCCGCGTCACCGCGGCCATTTCCTGAACTGGATCGACACGCTGGATCTGCGACCGCTCGAACCCAAGTACGTCTCGACGGTCGACAGTGGCAATCTGGCCGCAATGCTGCTGGTCATCTCGCAAGCGTGCAAGGAGGCCCTTGATCAACCACTGAATCAAGCGCGCGCGATGGCAGGAGTCGGCGACGAACTGGAGTTGCTGCGGCGTTCTCTCGCGCAGGTCGACCAAAGTCGTGGTGCCGCCGGGGTGGGCTTCGGCGAACTGCGTGAAGCAATACACCGGGTTGAGCAGTTGCTCGAGCCGCCGCCGCTGGCGCCGCGTGACCATGATCGGCGCCTGGAGGCGCTCGAGGCCGCCGGGTCGGATGTGCACGACATCGTCGTCACGCTTGCTAGCGAAGGCAACACGAGCGAACTGCAGGAGGCAACGCTGTGGGCCGAAGCAATGCGCACGAACATCAGCGGGCAGCGTCGCGATTGGCTCGAACTGGGGCCATGGCTGGAGGCGGCGATGCAGCGCGAGCGGCCGGACAGCGCGCTGACCGACGGCGCGGCTCCCGCCACGATCAATCCAGAAGAGCAAGAAGCCGGGGCCGGCATTGAGCATTCGATGCATGCCGTCGAGGAACTCACCGACCGCCTGAAGACCTTGTCGCGCCGCGCGCGCCAGATGTTCGAGGAGATGGATTTCAGTTTTCTTTACGACAGATCGCGTGATCTGTTTTCGATCGGCTACCTGGTCGAAGATGAGAGACTCGACCTTGGCTGTTATGACCTGCTCGCGTCCGAAGCAAGGCTTACAAGCTTCATCACCATCGCGAAGCGCGATGTTCCCGCCACGCACTGGTTCCGGCTCAGCCGCACGCTCGTGCCGGTCGACGGCGGCGCGGCGCTGGTGTCGTGGTCGGGATCGATGTTCGAATACCTGATGCCGTCGCTGCTGATGGATACACCGCACGGCACTCTGCTCGAGGCGACCGTGCGCCGTGTCATCGACCGGCACATCAATTTCGGTCGCGAGCGCGAAGTGCCCTGGGGAATATCCGAGTCCGCGTACAACGTGCGCGATATCCACCTCTCGTACCAGTATTCGAACTTCGGCGTGCCCGGGCTGGGTCTGAAGCGGGGGTTGGGCAAGGACACGGTCGTCGCCCCCTACGCGACCGCGCTTGCGGCCATGTACGACGCCAAGGCAGCCGTTCTGAACTTCGACCACCTGGCCGCGGCCGGTGCCATGGGCCGCTACGGCTTCTATGAAGCGCTCGATTTCACGCCCAGCCGGTTGCCGAAGTCGAAAGCCGTGGCGATCGTGCGAGCGTACATGGCGCATCACCAGGGAATGACGCTGGTCGCCCTGGCGAACGTGATTCTCAATGGCGTGATGCGTCACCGATTCCATCGCATACCGATGGTGCAGGCGACCGAGCTGCTGTTGCAGGAAACCGCGCAGCGTGACGTCACGTTGGCACTGCCGCGATCCGAGCGGGCCACACCCGCGATCGCGAGCTCGATGGCGGCAGCGGTCGGTCGCCGAGTCACGTCGCCGCATGCAATACCGCCGGCCACGCAGCTACTTTCAAACGGCCGCTACAGCGTGATGGTCACCGCCGCCGGATCGGGCTACAGCCGCTGGCACGAGCTGGCGGTGACGCGCTGGCGCGAGGACGCTACTCGAGATTGCTGGGGCACTTACCTCTACCTGCGTGATCCGGCGAGCGGGTACCTGTGGTCAGCCGGCTTCCAGCCGGTGTGCGTCGAGCCGGTTCATTACGAGGCCGAATTCGCCGAAGACCGGGTGCGCATCCTGCGTGCCGACGCCGGCATCGAATCGTCGATGGAGATCATGGTTTCGGCCGAAGACGACGTGGAGATCCGGCGGCTGACGCTGAAGAACACCGGTTCGCGTCGGCGCGAAATCGAGGTCACTTCCTACGCCGAAATCGTGCTAGCCACAGCCGCAGCCGACGGCGCCCATCCGGCCTTCTCGAATCTCTTCGTACAGACCGAGTATGTGTCTGCAGTCAACGGACTGCTTGCGACCCGTCGACCGCGCTCGGCGCACGACGAGACCCCGTGGGTAGCGCACGTGGTGGCCTACGACAGCAAAGACGTCGGCAGCTCCGGCATCGAGTTCGAATCCGACCGCGTCAAGTTCCTCGGACGCGGCCGCACTGTCCGGGCGCCCTTGTCATTGATGGAAGGACGGCGTTTGTCGAACACGGTCGGCGCAGTGCTGGATCCTGTCGCCAGCCTTCGCATACGCCTCGCTATACCTCCGGGCGCGACGGTGCACGCATCGTTTGCAACGATGACCGCCACAAGTCGCGAATCGATCCTCAATCTGGCCGACAAATATCACGATCCGGGCGCATTCGACCGCGCATCGACGCTGGCCTGGACCCATGCCCAGGTCAAGCTGCATTACCTCGGCATCGAACCGGGCGAGGCCCAGGTCTTTCAGCAACTTGGCAGTCGTATCCTGCATTCGGACGCTCTGCTGCGCGCCCCGCGCGAGCTTCTGCAAGGCAATCGGCTTCCGGTTTCGGGGCTTTGGAAGTTTGGCATTTCGGGGGACCGCCCGATTCTGCTCGCGCGAATCGAGGACGGCGCTGACATCGGGGTGATCCGGCAGCTGCTGACTGCGCACGAGTATCTCCATGTAAAGCGCCTCGGAATCGACTTCGTCATCCTGAACGAACAGGCGACGTCGTACGCAGAGGGCTTGCAGCAGGACCTCGAAATGCGCGTGCGCGAAAGCAATGCGCGCACCGGCGGCGACGATCCTGTCGGACGTGGCGCGATTTACGTGCTCCGTGCCGATCTTCTCGGCGACGACGAACGGGCATTGCTACTGAGTGCCGCGCGCGTCGTCATTGTCTGCGGCCAAGGCGATCTGTCTGCACATCTGGCAATGCGACGGCACGAGTTCGCCCCTCATGTCAAGCCGCGCGCCCTTGTGGCGCCCGGTACATCAAGACTTCTTCAGCCACCTCTCCTGCAGTTTCCGAACGGCCTGGGCGGCTTCACCGAAAGCGGTCGCGAGTATGCCGTCGTCCTGAATCGCGGCCAACGCACACCGCTGCCTTGGATCAACATCATCGCCAACGACGGATTCGGCTTTCAGGTATCCGAGTCAGGCGCAGGCTACACATGGGCGGGCAACAGTCGGGAGAACCAGCTGACACCCTGGTCCAATGACCCGGTGTCCGATCCGATCGGCGAAGCGTTCTACCTTCTTGATCGTGAGTCCGGCATCCTTTGGACACCGACCGCCCTGCCGATCCGCGTCGAGGAGTCCAGCTACATCACCCGCTTCGGCCACGGCTACGCGCGCTTCCAGCATCGGTCGAACGGCATCGAGACCGAGTTGGTCCAGTTCGTCGCCTCCGAAGATCCGGTCAAGATTTCGCGGCTACGGCTCATCAATCGCTCTACACACACGCGCAG
The DNA here is from genome assembly GCA_963724605.1 of uncultured beta proteobacterium. Taxonomy (GTDB): domain Bacteria; phylum Pseudomonadota; class Gammaproteobacteria; order Burkholderiales; family Burkholderiaceae_F; genus JALORV01. The sequence goes on along the minus strand of CAVRVM010000014.1, from coordinate 123,005 downwards.
CCTTTCCATCACAGCCTATGTCGAGTGGGTGCTTGGATTTTCCCGCGCTGTCAATGGCCCGTTTGTCGTCACCGAGGTCGATCCCGAGACCGGCGCGGTGTTCGCGCTGAATCCGTGGAATCGCGAATTCGGCAGCCGGATAGCGTTTGCTGCCTGGGATGCGCCCGCCGATGGTCTGACCTGTGATCGGGAGGAATTTGTCGGGCGCAACGGTCATCTTGCAGCACCGATCGCCCTCGTCGCCGGCGTTTCGCTTTCGGGGCGATGTGGCGCAGGATTCGATCCATGCGCGGCGCTGAAGCGGGAAGTGGATCTCGAACCAGAAGCCGAGATCGATCTGACCTTCGTACTGGGCCAGGCCGTCAGCACGGACGCCGCACGAGAATTGATCCGGCGCTTCCGGCCGGTCGCCGACGCCGACGCCGAGCTCCTTCGTGTGAAGCAGCAGTGGCGCGAAATCGTCGACTGTGTGCAGGTCGAGACGCCCGACCCACAGATGAATCTCATCCTCAATCACTGGCTGCTGTACCAGACGATCGTCTGCCGGCTATACGCCCGCAGTGCGTTCTATCAAGCCGGTGGCGCGTATGGATTCCGCGATCAGCTGCAGGATGTCATGGCGTTGACGATTGCGCGCCCTGATCTGACCCGCAGGCAGATCGTCAACGCTTCAGCGCATCAATTCCGCGAAGGCGACGTTCAGCACTGGTGGCATCCTCCATTCGGGCGCGGCGTGCGGACGCATTTCTCCGATGATCGAGTCTGGTTGCCTTACTGCGTCAGCCATTATCTGACGACCACCGGCGATACGAGTGTGCTGGATGAGCAGGTTTCGTTCGTGGAGGGCGCCCTTCTGTCGCCTGAAAGCGAAGCCGCGTACTTCGAACCCGCAATATCACCAGACAGAGTCACGGTCTACGAACACTGTGCCCGTGCGCTCGACGTCAGCATGGCGGTCGGGCAGCACGGCCTGCCGCTGATGGGTGGCGGTGACTGGAACGACGGCATGAACCGAGTGGGTGCCGAAGGCCGTGGAGAGAGCGTCTGGCTGGCCTGGTTCCTGTGTGCGACATTGCGCGGGCTCGCACCTGTGGCCGCGCAGCGCGGCGACGCCAAGCGCGCACGCGCGTGGTCCGATCACGCAGACAGGCTTCATACGGCCGTGGAACGCGAGGCGTGGGACGGTGCCTGGTATCGCCGCGCGTACTTTGACGACGGCACCCCCCTTGGCGCGGCGGGCAACGCCGAATGCCGCATTGATTCAATTGCGCAAAGCTGGGCACTGCTATCCGGTGCGGGCGATCCCGCGCGGGCGCGCCGAGCGATGGAGTCTGTTGGTGAGCATTTGGTCAAACCTGGCGACAACATGGTGCTGCTGTTCGCGCCGCCATTTGACCGATCGACGCCTGAACCCGGATACATCAAGGGCTATCTGCCGGGTGTGCGCGAAAACGGCGCGCAATACACACAGGCCGCCGTCTGGTGCGTGATCGCCCACGCGCTGCAGGGTGACGGCGAGCGCGCTGCAGAGCTGTTCGAGATGTTGAATCCCATCAACCACGGCTCGACGCGCGCTGGCATTCACCGCTACAAGGCCGAACCCTTTGTCATGGCCGCCGACGTCTACAGTGAACCTCCGCACACCGGGCGGGGCGGATGGAGCTGGTACACCGGTGCTGCTGGATGGATGTATCGCGCCGGGATCGAGTTCATCCTAGGGTTCAAGCTGCGCGGCCGCGAGATCCTTATTGATCCCTGCATTCCCGAGCAGTGGCGCAGCTTCAAGATTCGCTATCGTGCGAAGCGTGCCACGTACGACTTCGAGATCGAAAACCCGCAGGGCGTCGCACGTGGCGTCCTGCGCGTCGAACTCGACGGAAACGAACTTTCCGGACTCGCTGTTCCGCTCATGGACGATGCGCGCGTTCACAGCGTCCGAGTGACGCTGGGGCCGGTCAACTGACCGCGCTTGCGTCGGTGGTCGGTGGCACTCGACTCAGGCGAGAGAGTCTTCCAGCGACGGGACGTACTTCCCTTCGCGCGCAGCGCCGTTGAGCCAGGCGCGCTTGAGCAGTGCTCTCCGAGTCTCGTGCGCATTGGCAGCCTGCCCCTTCCAGGCTTTCAACGCAGGGTCTCAACCAGTCCTGACCTTGCTCCAAGAGGAGTCCCGCGGGGGTATTCGCTTGCCGGACGGCGCGGCGCAACGCGACACCTGTCCTGCTGGCGTCCCGCGGACACGTGAGTTCCACATAGAGCGCAGTGCCGATGAGAGGCCATGCCCCTTCAAGGTACGGCAATTGCCCGCGACGTCATTAGCGGAATTCGGCTAGTCCGCCGCGCAACGGTCCCCTCGAACGGCGAGCGAAGCGTTATTGGAAGTGTGTTTCGAAAGGGCAACATGAATCTCAAGCGTGTTCTTCTCCCAGTTTTGCTGGCAGTGTCGGCGCCTGTAGCACTGGCGACGGACGTCGGTGTTTCAATCAGCGTTGGTCAACCCGGTTTCTATGGACAGATCGACATCGGCAATTTCCCGCGGCCCGCACTGATTTACGCGGAACCGGTAGTCATCCAGCGCGTTCAGGTCGTTCAGCCGGTCCAGCCGATCTATCTGCATGTGCCACCGGGCCACGCCAAGCAATGGAGCAAGCACTGCCAGAAGTACGACGCGTGCGCCCGGCCTGTCTATTTCGTCAAGGACGACTGGTACAACGACGTCTATGTGCCGCAGTATCAGCAGGAGCACGGAAAGGGCAACGGGCACGGCAAGGGCAAAGGCAAGAACAAATAGCTCTTCGACGACGTTGATCACAGCGGGCACGCGCAGCTCCCTGCACGCGCCCGACCGCACCAAGGCGGATTACGAGGCCTTCAAGTGCGCGCTCCGCAACCTTGCGGCGCCTCAAGGCAAGAACGGTGCCGTATTGATCCGAATTCCAATGACGGCCCACCAGGATTCACTGGCAGAGCTACCCAGCCGACTGCCATAACTTGCATAGCCCTCGAATCGGTCGGGGCGAAACGCGTAGCGCAGGCCCACTTGATACTTGCCGGGGCCCTTTTCGTCACGAAATACCTCAGCTATCGCCGTCGTTCGAGGCAGGAATTCGTACTGGAGTGCTGCGCCCGCTGCGACGATGGTTCCGGCTCCGAAATCGTTCGAGGCTCCGAGGTTGAGATCGATCTCGAACGTCTCGCTGGGAAACAACGAAAGCAGTGCCTTTGCGTAGTATGCGGTCGAGGACGCGCCTTCCTGCACCGGAGCGTTGTCATGAGCGACGCCTCCGACTGCACCGACGGACCATCCGCCCTCTTCACTGCGCGCAAAGACCGTCTTGGCTTGAAGCACCACTTGCTGCGAACTCGCCTCGCCATCAGGGTTGACACCGGCAAGACCCAGCGCCCATTCAAGATTCCCCGTGAAGTTGCATGCCGGTACCGCCCAGTAATTGCGTGCCCCATGTGCGCTGGTTACCCAGGATTCAAACTGACAGCTCTTGGACTCGATGACACTGGCGTCATCTGTTATCAGCGGCGCGCCGGCTCGAGCAAGCGACGCACATGTCACGAATGCTATGAAGCAGAGGGCGCGGCGCAGCGAACGGTCAGGAAGGCCAGTCATGGTCACTCGTTCAATTGTGAAGACGGCAAGTGCCTCGGCGGCCAGACCGACTGAGAATTGCGCCGGCATGATGCCATGGTGCAATCCTCCTTCGATGCGGCCAGCCTGAGATTGCGCGTTGCCCGCCCGGCGGATAGCATCGACTACCGTCGCGACCCTCCGCGATTGAACCGTTTAATTGCTTGCAGACTTGCTCGCACACCCAGAGGGGTCGAGAGAAAACCCGATGGCGAGCGTGTCAGCACCGGCTACGAGCAGCTCCGAGCGCGCTTTCTTCACCGCGATGGCCGCTGCGATGGCACTCGTCGTCTTCGCCGGCTTCGCGCGCACGTATTACCTCCGCCCGCTCTTCCCGCTGTCCCAGCCGCCTGCACCGCTAACGCCGCTCATACATGTCCACGGTGCCGTTTTCAGTGCCTGGATGATCTTGCTGGTAGTGCAGGCCCGGCTCGTGGCCGGACGCAACGTCGCGCTGCACCGCAGGCTGGGGCTGACCAGCATTCCTTTGGCCATCTTGCTGGTCGTCGTGGGAAGTGTCACGGCGCTTCACGCGGTCCTGCGCGGCGTGGCACCTCCGGGTACCGACGCACGGCAGTTTCTGATCGTGCCGCTCTTTGCACTGCTGGTCTTCGCTGTTCTCCAGACCTCGGCGCTACTTTGCAGGCGTCACCCGCAGGCACACAAGCGGCTTATCCTGCTCGCAACCATCGGCCTTCTGCCGCCGGCACTTGCACGCTGGATTGTTTTCTACCTGGGTCTTGGTCCGCCGGTCGTACTGGCGTTGACGATGCTATTTGTGGCGCCGATAGTCGTGTGGGATTACTACACGCGTGGTCGGCTGCATCCGGCGACGTTGTGGGGCGGACTCTTTCTAGTGATGTCAATTCCGATTCGCCTTGGAATTGCCTTCACCGACGGATGGCTCGCCGTAGCGGATCGCGCCGTGGCGCTCGTGCGATAGTCAGAAGTCGGTGCCACGGCCGTCGATTCGCCTTAGATGCGAAGCGTCAGTCAGCACGGCGCGCTTGGCCTGCAGGGTGTCGCACGACTTGATTTCATAAAGCCGTCGTGAAAGCACAACTCGGCACGACGCGTTCGAGTCGTCGCCCTGGTGTGGTCCTACACGATCTGCCACAAGTTGGCTGCGATGAGGTCAGGCTGTATGGCCCATCGCTTGGTCGCCTTCGTCGTTCACAGTGCAGCGTTGCGGGCCGGGATCACTTAAGGCGAATCACAGAGCGCAGGCGATGTGCGTACAGGAGCGCAATGAAGAGCAGAAGGAGCACCTCGATTTGTAGCGTTCCGCCGCCGCCTGCGTTCGAAGGCGCTCCGACCGAAGCAACGTTCGGGTTCTGGTTCGGGTTCTGGTTGGAGGCGGTAGCGGCAACACCTTCTCCGGTCAAGCCGACGGCGAGGCTCCCGGCGTTGCTGGCAAATGCCAGCGTCCCGGACTGCGAGCCCGCTGCGGTAGGGGCAAATTGCAACTGGAGCATGCAGGAATCCCCAGGCGTAAGGCTGAATGTCGAGGCTGCACATGTACCCCCGGGCGCCAGTGCGAACGGTGTTCCGATGCTGACCGCCGTGACATCCAGGTTTGTCGACCCTGTGTTGGTCAGCCAGAGTTGTTGCATCGGCGACTGCGCGGCTACCGACACAGACCCGAAGTCGATCGAACTCCGGTCACTGCTGATACCGGGTGATGCCACGCCGGTCGCATCTCCGGTCAGCGCAACAGTCAGCGGGGACGGTGTACCGTCGCTCGAAACGCTGAGCGCGCCGGTCCGCGCGCCCGGCATCGTGGGGGAAAAGCGGACGTCGATCGTGCAGGAAGCGCTTTGAGCGACAACCAACGCAGCCGCGCAACTGCCCGTGCCACCACCGACAATCACGAACTCGCCGTTGCTGGTGCCGATGGATCCCAAGGTCACACTGCCCGGTCCGGCACTGCTGATCGTCACGCGCTGGGTGGCTGACGGCTGCCCGACCACGGTCACCCCAGGGAACGCAACCGCGCTGGGTGCGGCCTGCACAACCGGCACGGGTGTCGCACTGCCGGTACCCGACAGTGCAACAACCAGTGGACTGCCTGTCGCACCATGAGCGATGCTGAGTGTCGCTGTCAGCGAGCCGGCTGCGTTCGGCGCGAAGACGACGCTGACCGTACAAGACTGGCCCGCCGTCAGGTTGGCTCCCAGGCAGTTGCCGCTCTGGGTGAAGTGCGAACCGGAGACCGTCACCGAGGCAATGGTCAGGCGTCCTCCGCCGACATTGCGGACCGTGACCTGCTGGGCGACACTGTTCGTGCTTATCTGCTGCGTTCCGAAGCTCAGCGCTGCGGGACTGACCGTCGCCGCTGGAACGTTGGTCGCCGCATTGCCGGCAACGGATACGGTGACGTTGCCACCCGAATTGTTGGACGCGATCGTCAGGTTGCTGGTACGCGCCCCGACGGCCGTCGGGACGAATGCGAATACAAGCGTGCAGTTGCCACCGGAAGCCGCCAGTGTCATACCGGCGATGCAGGTCCCGCTGCGCGGAAAGTCGGCAACATGACTGCCACCCGCGGTGAGCGCGCTGATATTCAGCGCAGCGCTGCCGACGTTGGTCACCGTGATCGTCTGCAGCGCGCTTTGCGTCGCCACTTCCTGCGGGCCGAAAGTCAATGCACTGGCGCTGAGTGCAATCGTCGGAGTCGGAGCCACCGTTGCGACGCCGTTCAAGGCCACACTGCTTGATCCGCTTGAAGCGTTGTGAGCGAAAACCAGTGACGCGACCAGCGTGCCGATGACCGTTGGCCTGAACGTAAGGTCGACCCGGCACGACCCGCCAGGCGCCACGCTGGAAGCAGTCGAGCAGGTCGACGTCGCTTCGATACGAAAGTCATTGGCATTGACGCCCGACGTCGAGATCGCGCTGAAGCTCAGAGGAGCAGTACCCGTGTTGGAAGCCGTGACCGAGTAGACGGCACTCGAGCCGCCAGCCGTTGTCGACGGAAACGTGATGGCCGCAGGAGAAACGGAGATCGCTGGCGTCGGCGGTGGACTGGCGCTGCCGGACAATGGCACCAGGTTTGTACCGGTCGCGGCATTGTGAGAAATCGAGACGTTCGCGGATTTCGCGCCGGTCGACGTCGGCCTGAAGGTGAGATTGAGCCTGCAGGAAGCGCCGGGCACCAGCGTTGAACTGCCGGTACAGGTCGAGGTGGGCTCAAGGCGAAACTCGGCTGCATTGCCACCGCTGAGACTGAGACTGGACAGAACGAGATTGGCCGTGCCTGGGTTGGACACCGTCACCGACGATATGGCGCTCGCGCTGCCGACGTACGTCGCGGCAAACGCCAGGGAGGTCGGCGCAACGGCGACGCCCGGAGTCGCCGAGACGTTGGGATTGGCCAGGTACGCCGCGATGTCGAGCTCGTTCTGAGCGCTGACATAGGCGGTCAGGAACTTCATCTCCGGAACCTTGGTGACGATGGCAGTATGGATGAGCGGCGCGTTGTTAGCGCCTTTCAAGATGCCGGACTTTCCCTTCGTGGGGTCAATGTCGTGGCACGCCGCGTCTGCGCAAGGAATGGGCGCGCCATTGGTGGTTCGATACAGTGTCTTCCCGCGCAGCGCATCCTGCGAATTCGCATTGGATGCAGCGAACAGGAACACACATAGCAGCACAGCAACAGAGCAGCGATTGAAGCTTGAATTCATTGACGAGTCCCCGGGCACATGACTCGCTTCGCAATGGAAAACGAAGGGCGCATGCAGAGCAGTCGATCCGACTTGCGATGATGCTGTGCTTGTCGGCAGAACAAAAGCCGAGGCGTCCCCCATTCGAGCTAGCGCGGACGAATGCGCTTAAGGGACGTTAAGAAAAATGCGCTTCGAGTCGCGCGTGCGAGAGCGTTCAATGCTCACGTAGCATCGACGGGAGACCCTCACGAAGTATCGCGATCAGACTCCCGCGGAACCGGCGCGTCGTAGTAGACAGCGTGCGCGGCCTCGGTAGCACCGCAGGTCGAAAGGCTTTCAATGCAGCGATGCTGGAACTTCAACGACACAACGTTGCGCTTGCGCGCGAGGTCGCGCTGAAGCAGGACTGGCCCCTTGATGAGGCGGGCGACCCACCAGAGTCGATGGGTCGCCCGCGCCTTCGACTAGTCCTTGTGGCGGCGCGTGAACGGCAGCGTCACCTGGCTGCACTTGTCCTCGTCATCACATTCTTCTTCCTCACGGCTGGCGCGAGTCACGCCCAAACCGCTCAACTTGACAACGTGAGGCGCTCCTGCCGCATTGCTTGCCACCGACAGTTCACCGGTGCGAGCGCCGACGGCAGTCGGCTTGAACTTCACGTTGATCTCGCAGGTATTCCCAGCTTGAAGCGTCGCCTTGCAGTCGCTCTCATGCACGAAGTCGCCGGTGACGCTGACCGAGCTGATCAGCAGTGGCGCAGTGCCGGTGTTGCGGACGCGGACCTTGCGCTCGTCGCTCTTCTTGCCGACGCGCACGCTGCCGAAGGTCGCCTGGGTCGGTGCGACCTGCGCCTGCGTCTGTGTCGATGACGTGACGACGCCGATCCCCTTGAGGTCGACCGCTGGCGAGCCTGCTGCGTTTGACGTCAATGTCAACGTTCCCGCGCGAGCGCCGGCCGCCGTCGGCGTGAAGCGCGAGTTGATCGTGCAGTTCGCGCCAGCCGCCAGCGCGCCTCCCACGGGGCAGTTATGCGTATGCGAATAATCGCCGGCATTGGCGCCGCCCACATTAAGCGCTGTCAGATTCAGCGGAGCGTTGCCAGTGTTGCTCAGGCTGAGCGCACGCGTCGCACTCGGAGTATTGAGGGTCACCGAACCGAAGTCCACGGCAAGCGGTGCCAGCGTGGCGACTGGCGCCGTCGGAGTGGGCGTCGTGCCCGTGCCGCTGAGGCCGACAGCGTGCGGACTTCCCGCCGCATTCGACGTGACCGTCACCGCACCGGTGGAAGCAACCGCGCTAGTGGGTGCAAATGTGACGTTGATAGTGCAGCTGGCCGCGGCAGCGAGAGTTGCAGCGCAGTTGTGTGTCGGCGCAAACCCGCTTCCGGTGGTCACGATCGAGCTGATGCCGAGCACGGCGCTGCCGGAGTTTGTCAGCGTGATCGCCTTGGCGGCACTCGTTGTGCCTACCGACTGGTTTCCGAACGCCAGGCTCGCCGGGCTCAGCGTGACTGCGGGTGCCGGCGCGGCTACGCCGTTGCCCGACAGCGCAACGCCATGCGGGCTGCCGCTTGCGTTCGACGCGATACTCAGCGTCGCGCTGCGGGCGTTCAGCGCGGCGGGCGTGAAGGTCACACTGACCGCGCAGCTCGCCCCCGGAGTCAGGGTCGAGCCGCTGCAGTTGCTCGGCGCGAACTCGGCCGCATTCGCGCCAGTCGTCGTGATCGTGCCTAGCACGAGATTCGCCGTTCCGGTATTGCTGATCGAAACCGATTTGGCTGCACTTGGCATGCCGAGGGTCTGGCTGCCGAAGGCGAGTGTCGTCGCCGACAGTCCGACCGCCGGAACAGGTGCAGCAGCTCCCGTTCCGGTGAGGCTGAGAACGCTGGTGTTCGGCGTTGCGTTATGACCGATCGTGATGGTCGCGCTGCGTGCGCCGGCCGCCGTTGGCTTGAAGGTCACATCCACTGAACACGATGCTGCAGGAGCAAGCGAGACCGTCGCTGCGCAGGTACCTCCGCGCGTGAACTCCGCCGCATTGGTGCCCCCGAGTGTGATCGCCGACAACACCAGCGGGGCGGAGCCCGTATTGGTCAGGTTCGCCGACATCGCGCCCGAGCTCGTCTGCACCACCTGGCTGCCAAAGCTCAGCGCTGCAGTGGACAGCGTGGCAGCCGGGCTCGGCGTGCCCGAAGCGGGGTTCGCAATGTAGGCCGCGATGTCGGCAGCTTGCAGGGCATCGACGGTATACGGCGCCCTCCCGAGAAAGTTCATTTCCGGTTTGGAGCTGATCGCGTTCAGGATCACGTTCGGATTGGCTCCCGCGCGGACGTTGCTTTTGTTAGCCAACGGATCGGGGCCATGGCAGCTCGAGCTTCCGCAAGACAGCGGCGCATCATTGGTGTTGTTGTAGAGCAGCTTTCCTTTCACCGGATCCGCTGCCTGAACAGGTGCGGCGATAGCGGCTGCCAGCAAGCCGGCAGTCAAAATGTGGTTCATCGTTTTCAAAGTCTCTCCCTATCAACTTGGTGCCGAAGTGCAGGACGGTTGAATCGTCGGAACTACGCACGTGATGCAGAACGGAGCACCGCCGACGGCAGGGAGAACTTAGAACCAATGCGCGCGTTGGAACTGCTCGCGCTTCGCACCTTCGCGTTAGGACCGTTGGTGGGTCTTGTCGCGCGGATTAGCGGGTGTCGGCGACGCTTCTTTGCGCGCGATAACAAAAATGCGCGACAAGAATCTTCTGCGCTCGACCACGATGCATTCTTAAGCAACCTTAACTCGACAACCGATGCGCTGGGTTCAGGGCTTCACATGTTCGCGAGAGTCATAGCGCAAAGTCGACCTTCGACTCAGGAGGCGCTGCCCCGGTTTGGATGGTGTAGGGCATGTCCCCGTGAAGTAATCAGTTGCGTTGTCGATTGACCCTGACAGTGATCTGACTACCATGTGCGAGGCTGTAACGGAAGGAGTAACGGAATTGCGCGTGCTACTCATCGAAGACGATGAGCAACTCGGCTCGTCGACGAAGGTCGGCCTCGAGCAGAGTGGCTTCGCGCTTGACTGGGTCAATGACGCCGGTGCCGCCGACCAAGCTGTCACGACGCACCAGTACGATGCGGTCATCCTTGATCTTGGTCTCCCCGATACCGACGGTGAGACTCTCCTGCGCAACTGGCGCGCGCGCGGTGAGCGCACTTCGGTGCTGGTTCTTACGGGACGCGGCTTCGTGGAAGACCGGGTCCGGGTTCTCAATCTCGGCGCCGACGACTACCTGATCAAGCCCTTCGACCTGACGGAACTCGAAGCACGGGTGCGCGCCGTGGTGCGCAGGTCAGCCGGCGCCAGCGAGCCCGCACTCCAGGTGGGCCAGCTGCAGCTGATCCCGGAATCGCAGACAGTGATTTGGCGAGGCCAGCCCGTCGTTGTGACGACCAAGGAGTTCTGGCTGCTCGAGGCGTTGGTGCGCAACAAGAACCGCGTCCTGACACGCCGCCAACTCGAAGACGCGCTGTACGGCTGGGGTGACGACGTCGGGAGCAATTCGGTCGAGGTCCACATCCACCATCTTCGCCGCAAGATTTCGCGCGATCTCATCCTGACCGTGCGGGGTGCGGGCTATGGCCTGCGGCTCGACGCAGTGACCTGACGCCGAGCTGTCGACGGCGGTCGCTGCGCGACACGCCGATGTCACTGACAGCGACGGCGAGCCTGTTTGGCTGGGTCATGGTCGGGTCAACGTCTGCGCGTAGGGTTCGACCAGGGTTCACGTCTTTCTTGACGAAAACACTCGGAATTCGCCCTCGGTTCCGCGGCTAACTGCGGTTTCATGCTTCTAATTCAACAGTTTTGCTGACCGAACGCTGACCCGCTGGTCCTGATTGGGTGCAAAATTCCGTTCGCACTGCCCTGCCGGTCGCTTCAGCGACGCTAAGAATTCGCGCGGCGGGTAAAAGGATCAGGCTGCATGAACGCACGTTCGACACCGGCGGGACTAGTCGAAGCCGGCACACGGTACGACAAAGCACCCGATTCGGCGACCGCGCCGGCTCGCCCCGCATGGTCTTTGCGCTCCCGACTGATATGGCTCGCCACCTTGACTACGCTCCTTGCCTGGCTGACGGGCGGCGTGGGCGCCCTGATCGCCGCCTACAACGAAGGAGAAAAGCTGTACGACGAGCAGCTGCGCGACGTCGCCGAGGTCATCCTGTCGTTTGCGAATCACGAGATCGATGAGATCCGCCAGGACGGTCGTACGGACAAAGTCCACGTGGAGACGGCGGCTACTCTCGACCCTCGGTATGCCTATCAGATCTGGTCGAAAGACGGTGAACTGCTGCTGCTCAGCCATAACGCGAGACGTGAACCCTACGCACCGCTGACTCGGGAGGGAATACTCGACCGTAACATCGATGGCCGGCCGTACTGCATCTTTTCCCTGCGCAGCGTTGACGGCGCAATGCAGATCCAGGTTGCAGAAGATGAATCGATGCGCGACCTCTTAAGGCCGAAGTTCATCTACTGGTTGCTGGCGTTCTTCCTTGTCTCGATCGCGTTGTTGTTGCTGCTCAACCGGTGGGTGTTCGGGCGCGCGGTGCGCGCACTCGATCAGTCCGCGCAGCAACTGACGGACCGTACGCCGCTCGACTTGCGGCCAGTCCGCACCGACGATCCGCCACGCGAACTCGAGCCACTGCTGAACTCCATCAACGCCTTGTTCAGCCGGATCGCGCGCACGCTTGATTCTGAGCGGCGCTTCACCGCCGCGGCCGCACACGAACTGCGAACTCCGCTGGCGGCGGTTCGCATGCAGGCTCAGGTCGCCGATCGCGCCCGTACGCCACAGGAAGTGCGGGCAGCTCTTAAGGGCCTTGTATCTTGCGTTGATCGCGCCTCGCGCATGGTCGATCAGCTCCTGACGCTGGCGCACGTCGAGAGCCTGGCGCCGAAAGCCAACACATTTGCTCCGGTGCGCCTCGACCGTGTGATTGAGAACGTCGTCGAGGATTTAACGAATGCGTCCCGGGGGCACAGCGTAAACGTTGATCTGCAGCTTGATGCCTCCAGCGTGCTAGGCATCGAATTCGGCGTCGCCGCCCTGGTTCGCAACCTGATCGACAATGCCCTGCAGCATGCCGCGACCGGCGGGCGTGTTCTCGTACGGACGTTCGTCCGTGAAAGTGACGTTTTGCTGACGGTTGAAGACGCAGGCCCGGGCATCCCGGAATCCGAACGTGCCCGCGTGTTCGATCGTTTCTATCGGCTTCCTGATTCAGAGACCGAAGGCTGCGGAGTTGGGTTGTCGATCGTTCAGAGTGTCGCCGAGGCGCACCACGCACACGTGGCGCTCGACTCGGTGACGCGCGGTGGGCTGCGCGTTACCGTCATCTTTCCCAGGGCCTGACTAAGCTCGGCGGACTGCGGTCCGGCCAACGGCGTCTGCGACTAAGGCACGATCCAGCCGGACAGCGCCTTCAACCGCTTCTTGTCTGCGTCCAGCACCTGCACGATGGAACTGCCTTTAGCTGCAAAGCGCTGTCCGGGGCCGAGGCTCACGCTCGGGTAGATCGACGCCATCGGGGTCTGTCCGACCACATGTTCGAGACGCTCGACAAACAGGTCGCGCGAGAAGCTGTCCATGATGTGGCCCAGCACGTCGCTGACGACCGTGAGTGTGAACAGGGTGTTGACCTGCACCGCCTCGTCAGCGAGCGGAATGCCCTTGTTATGCAGCCAGAGCTTGTCGCGCAGCAGCCGCGCATCGCGCTTGGGGGGCAGGTCCGACGGATAGACCAGGCGGACATTCGAACCGAACTTGACGATCCCCGCGGGAAGTCGACCGGCCAGCAGATTGGACGACAGATACAGCGCCGGCGCAGCGGCGTTGTCCGCCAGCCGGCGCGCCCTCCAGGTCCTCCGCACCGAGCCACAACACCAGTGTGCCGGGATCAGCTCCGTAGGCCTTGCGCCAGAAACGCCTCGTTCGCCTTCCCTTCAAGCTCCCTATCCTCGAGCGCCGCGCCCTCCCCTTGCGCTATTCGGAATGCCGCCGCCGCGGTCGCACCCGCATCGTCTCGACGATAAACCTGCACGATCTTTCCGGACTCACCCTGCTCGCGCAGAAATTTCGCCAGTACCTCCGCCTCGAGCACGACACCTTTGGAAAAATAGAAGTTGTAATTGTTGGCGCCGGAGATCACCGGCAGATCCACCTGCGGAAACACGCTCGGGATCTCCAGGCGCTCGCTGAACTCGTGGATCGGACGCCAGCTGATCGACCCAGGCCACCGATCAATGCGAACACCGGCTGCTTGCTGTAATAGGCCTCGAGCTGCGCGTCCCACGTCTCGCTCGGACCGCTGAGCTCCCACACGTGCAGCACCCACTTGCGGAACGAGCGGGCCATGCGCATGTTGCCCGCGTCGCGGCGCTGCTCTTCCTGGCGCGCGTTACCGCCCTTATCCTTGACGAAGGCCTGCATCACATCGAGCATCGCTCGGCGCTGCCGGGACGGCACGCCCGGCTGGATCACGGTGGCGAAATGGATTTCCTGTTCGTCGACGCCGGGCGACGGCTGCGCCGAGAGCGAAAAGAGATAAGCCGCGAGCGACTTCATCTCCGCGTCGCCCAGCACGTAGCGTGGCATCGCCGGATCGAGCGGTTTGCCCGCGGCATCGATACCGCCGCGGATGGCGCGTGCGAGCAATGCCTCACTGTACGGCGGCCGCTGGCTGGTGTCCGAGCCGCGCCTTGCCGCGAACGCTCTGCACCGCCGCCGTCTGCTCCTGCCGCAGCGCCGGGCCGATGATCGGCCGAATCGCGAACCGGCCTTCGCTCGTGCCGTAGCCGCTCCTGCGGTGGCACTTCGCACAGGCAACGTCCTTGTCGGCAAGAGCGGTCTGTGCCGCTCCGACCGCCTTCAGGGGCTGGCCGGAAGCGCCGATGCCTTCACGGTAGATGCGCTGGCCCAATGCAAGCTGGGCTGCATCCGAGCCGGCGTCTGACACAGGCGCGGCCTGCGCACTGGCGACATCGGTCGCGGTGAGTTGGCCGCCCACGGCCGCCAATAGCAGGATCGAAAGGCGCAGCACGGACGGCCAGCGGAGGCGAAGCGGCAACGTCACGGCTGCGTCAGCTTGCGATATTCCCTGGCAAGTGATTCCGAACTGGCGAAGCCATCGATGCGAACCCACGGCCGGTCCGGAGCCGGGTGCAGCAGCGTCAGTGGCTCGTGGTTCATCTTGTCCCCGCGGTAACTGTCGAAGGCGACCTGAACGGCCTTGACGTCCTCGACGCGACCGGTGAGAAAGGTCCAGCGCGCGCTGGGCCCGTACGCTTTGGCATAGGACTTGAGCTTCGCGGGCGTGTCGTTCTCGGGATCGATCGAGATGGAAACCATGCGCAGCTTGCCTGCCTGTGCGCCAAGTCTGTCCGGGACCTCGGAGAAGACCTTGCTCATCACCGGACAGATCGCGCCGCAGGTCGTGAAGATGAAGTTCATCATGACCGGATCCTGGCTCGCCAGCAGCTCGCGCAGCCTCACGTTGCGCCCATCGGCATCGATCAACGTGACGTCCGGAATCGGATAGGAACGCACCGAGCTCGTGTAGTCGGCCGTTGCGGCCTTGGCCATGTGGGCCGCGTGCTCGCTGGCATCATGGGCCAACGCTGCGCTTGCAAGAATCAGTGCGCCGCCGGCGATCCAGCGGACTGCCAGCACGCGTGCGGAAGACTTCAAACGGACGTTCATGGTTGTGGCCTCACAAGTGAAACGATTCAGCGTTCGGGCACCGCGGACACCGGTGCGGCATCCTGAGTCAGTTGGTGTCCCTGCGTTGGGCGCGTAGTGCTGCGAGCGGCCATGCCCACCAGACCTCCGGGCACCGTTGCGCTGTCTCGCAGCCGAGGCGCGCCCGTCCCTCAGCGCATTGAACGCCGCCAACGCATCGACGAGCCCGTGGCCGTAGTGGATGTCGGCGCCTGCGTCGCCCAGATCGCGCGATGCTCGCACGAGCGCCGTTTCCAGCTCGGTCACGGAAGCTGAAGGGAATGCGCCGGCGAGCAGCGCCAGCACGCCCGCGACATGCGGGGCGGCCAGAGAACTACCCGACACCGTGGCGTATGACGGCAAGCCGCCGTGCGACACGTCGGCGGTTCGAACATTCACTCCGGGCGCCACCAGCCGGGGGAACACCGAGCCGTCGCACGCCGACGGCCCGCGACTGCTCTGTCGCGCAGCCTCCAGGCTGCGATCCACCGCGCCGACTGACAACGCACCCGGGTTGTTGCCGGGGCTGTTGCTGGTGCCCGGCGCGGGGCCATCGTTGCCGGCGGCAAACACCACGGCAATGCCGGCGCTGCGCAGCGCTTGAATGTCGTCGCTGAATTCGAGGACGCAGAGACCCGCCCCTCTGCCGGTCAATGACCAGGACGCATTGACGATGTCCGGCGCATCGACCGTGGCCGGGTCGCCGTCGGGGTCCATCAGCCACTGGAACGCGAGATGAATGTCGCTCATGCGCGCGCGGCCCGTCCACGTTGTAGAGCTTCACCGCGATCCAGCGCGCGTCGGGCGCGACGCCCAGACCCGAGCCTCCTGCCATGACTCCCATCGCCTGCGTGCCGTGGCCGAGCGCATCGTAGGGCGCGGCTTCCTCGCCGTGCGGATCGAACCAGCTGTTTGCGCCGCCGCGCCACTTGCGCCGCAGGTCCGGATGCGCAAGGTCGACGCCGGTGTCCATCGATGCAACTACCACCCCCTTGCCGGTATGCCCGAGCGCCCACACCTCGGGCGCGTGGATTGCGGCGATGTTCCAACCGTAGGTCGCGAGCGACGCCGGCCTCGCACTGTCGGCCACGGCGAAAGGTACCGAATCGACCGCAGGTGCCGTGACACCCTGAGGCGGCGTCCGCGGCGCCGGCATGCGCTGCGAGCGCCCGCCCTGGACGAAGAAGGAGTCGAGGTCGATGCGCTCGATTCCAGCCTGCCCGGCAAGCTGCTTGACCGCCACAGCAGGCAGAATTGCCGAGACGCCGTTGATGATCCACAGGTCTCGTATGCGCACCGCGCCGTGCGCGCCAAGAAACGGTTCGATGGAAGCTCGGTTGCGCGCCTCCCGTGCCTTGAGCGCAACCAGCAGCCGGCTGTCGCGCTCGCGCCGATCGGTCACCTCCAACGGTTGATGATCCACGGGGTCGGCAAATCGCACGATCACCGCAGTGTCGGCATGCGTGCCGTGCGTCGCCATCGCGCGCTCGAGGTGGGGCGTGATCACGCCCGCGGACGCGGCAGCCGCCGTGGCCAGCCAAACAGCAACCGTGATCAGTACAGCGATGGTGGAGCTGGCTCGTCGCATGGTGAACACATCTTGCCCGAACCGAGGCGATTCGGGACGTGACTTCATGCTCGCCTGACCGGCGGCGCTACTGCACCGTGAGGTCGGTGATCTTGACCTGTCCCAGCAGCAACGCCACCTTATCGCCACTCTGCAGTGCCTTGCCAGGATTGCCGAACATGATGAAGTAGCTGCGGTCGGTGTGGATTACGTTGTTGCGCGAAGTCTGGCGGATGCGCCCGAGCGTGGGCGTGTTCGGCACGCCGAGCTTGGCGCTGCGCGCCTCGTCGAGTAGGTAGGGCTGGATCTTGCCATTGAGGAAAGGCGCCGCCTTCTGGGTGTCGAGCACGCGATAGCGAAAATCCAGCATCGAGCCGGCAGCGGTCAGATGCAGTCCTTCGACCTGGATGCCAAATGTCGTTTCCAGCCTGGACTCTTCCGCCCGAGCGGCCTGATCTGCGCCCTCGTAGACGGGTGCCGTCGCGCAGCTTGTCAACTGCAATAAAAGCGCCATCGCTCCGAATCCGACGATCGCGGTCCGGTCTGACGCCTTGATCCAAGACACCAGGCGGGCCTGCGATTCACCGGTGGTCATTGTCAAGCGAGGCCCATTCATCAAGGAATCGTGCCGCCGGCGAAATTATCGATAGTTGCACCCGCAGTCGTGAGCTGGATGCCAATGCGGCCGCTACCTTTCCATGCCCCTACGTCGGGCAGTTGCACGCCACCGACGAATCCGGGGCTGAACACGGTGACCAGGCCTTTGTCGTCGACCACTGCGTTCAGTGCGGCGCCGCAGGCGCCCAATGTCGCCTGCTTCACGTAGGCCGAGACGTTGCTCCCGCCCATCATCGTGTACACGACGACCTGACCGGCTTCACAGCCCACACGGATGTAGTTGACCGGCGCCTTCGGATCGGGGCCGGTGGCCTTGAGGACAAGGTAGGTTCTGGCCCCCGGCAAGCCGACAATGTCGAAACCTGCGCCCTGCTTTGGACCGAAGCTGGCTGCATTCCAGATCGCCAGGCCGCCCAGGGTCGTTGAATTGGCGACCGCCTGGCCACCGGTGACCCCGATATCGGGATTGGATGTCACCGTTGCTGCCTGCTGTGCCCAGCTCAGACCGAGGCTGGGTGCCGTAGCCCGCGTAAAGCTGTCAAGAGCCGCAAGCGACGGATTGCCAGGCACGGTCAGGTTGATCGTCACCGTCGCGGGGACACTGAAGGCGTTGCCATCGGTAATCCGGTAATCGAAGGCATCCGCCGCCCCGTTAGCCAGTCCTGCTTTCGGCGTGTAAGTAAACGACCCGTTCGAATTAACGGTGAATGCGCTGCCGAGCGTGGTAGTTCCGCTCGTGGCTACCGCCTTGATCGGAAGCGGCAAGCTGTCAGGGTCGGACGCGCCAATCAGGAGTCCCGCGCCCGCGTCGACGTTCAGCGTGACGCCGACGATGGAAGGATAAGCGTGATTGACTGCAGTCGGCGGTGCATTCGTGCCCGAGCCCCCGTCGACGCCCAGCGCGCTGTACTGCAGGAACGTCAGCATGCCACCGTCCGACATCCCGTTGTTCGACAGATTGAGGCGACGATCCAAGATCGCGTAGACCGCGCCACCGATATCGGGCGTCAGCAGCACATCCGTCGTCTTCGCCGCGGAGAGCAGCGCCGTGTACTGGGTACGGGGATAGGGATAGGGCTTGCCGTCTTCGGCGACCAAGGTCCACTGAGTGCCCTGGATCATCGGCACATGCGTCGTCAACCCGGCGTTGAGCAGTCGCAGCAGCGTGGTACCGGGGTTGCCGGCGGGTGCTATGACCGGAGTTCCACGCGGAAATGGTTGGCCGTTGATCAGGAAGTACTTCGGCGCATAGTCGATCGTACTGGTCGGACCGGAGGGCGTACCGTAGGTCAAGTTGGTAACGGCGTCGTGCAGGGCGGGATCGATCTCGCTATATAGCAGCGTGGCCTGGTTGTCATACTGGAACGCTGCGCCTGGATAAGCCTGCGCGCGCGTCGGAGGATTAGTGGTTGCGTCCGCGTTTACCGCGTTCTTGATTACCGCTCCGTACAGTCCCATCTGTACCTGCACCTGCGGCTGCGTGCCGCTCTGGTAGAGATAGGTGCCTGGCTTCACGTTAAGCCACGTGTAGTCGGCCGTGCCGTTCGGCAAAGCTTCCGCATCGAACGAACGCACTCGCTTGGTTACATCGGAGCCCCTCAAACCGGTAGAACCATCATTCCAGACCGGCGCCATCGGCTTGATCAGCCCGTTGATCACCAGCGAGGTCGGCACGGTCAGGCTGTTCAACAGATGCACCGTCAGGGTTGTGTCGCCAGGCGGCACTGTCAGCGGAGGCAGCGTCACCTTGACCGTCCCGCACGTTGCGGTGAGCGGCCCCGGTGAGCAATCCGCGTACCCCCACATAACTACCATGCGATCCGGCATCGTGACCGTTGTCGTCCCGGCCCTCAGCCAGTACTCGGCCCCGAGCGCCGAGCTCCCGGTCAGTGCCAGGGAGGCGTAGGCCAGCGCCGCAGCACCGAACCTGAGTGTCAATATTCTGGTGCGCATGTGCACTCTCCCCGGTTACGGCTGGTCTTCGAACAGGACGACGGTCCAGGGCTCGACGATCAGCATGGTCATCATTCCCCCCGGGAAGATGTCGTCGGTGGTGATCTCTTTTTCATTGTGGGAATGCCACATATGAAAGTAGCCCCCGGTGGTATTGAGCCCTGGATGCCCTTGCGGCAGCGCCCCTACCACGCCGAGGTACGGGCTGCCGCCCCAGTTCTCGCCGAACGAAAGGTCGAGTGCGCCGGGGACAATTACCGGAATCGGTACGTTGTGGTCGCCGCACCATTCCCTCGTTACAGGGTCGAAAACGTTCGACGGATTAGCCGAGCCATTGCAGGTGTGCGGGTTGATTGCGTTCGTCCCGTAGACATCCCATCCGATCCCCTTGCCCGTCCACTCGAAGATCAGGTCCATCGTCTGGCCCGGCACGGAACGTACGGTGAAGTCCGGCGAGGTCAGGTCCGGTGCCTTGGTGAGATCTGCAGGCGCACTCGACAGCACGCGACCATCGCGCGCGATCGGATAGGCATGGTTGCCGTGGTGGTGGAACGGGTGCAGGTCGCGCCCGGCATTGACCACCCGCATCAACATCCGCTCACCCGGGTGCATGCGCGGCAGAGCGTTGTACGGCTGCGTCGGCAGCCAGTCGACGTGATCGTCCAGCAGCGTGTCCGGCGCATTGCGGCCGTTGATGAACCAGATGCTGGGCTTGATCAGAGTCGTATCGACCGCGACCGGCAGGTTGGAGAAGACCTGCGTGTACACCTCCCAGTGGATGGCAGGGTCCATTTCGCTCAATAGGAACAGGTTCTCGCGGTCGTAGTTCGTACCGGGCTGCTCGTAGGCCTTGCGGTTGGGGTGCACCGCCTTTGTTCCCAGGGCGTAGCCGGCAGGCCGTACGATGAGCGCGCCAACCAGTCCCATTTCGACCTGTAGGTCGGCATTGGTGCCACTGTGATACAGATAGGTGCCCGCCTTGTCGGCGACGAACGTGTAGGTCGGGCCGGGCGATCGCCGCGTCTTCCGACAGCGGCACCGCGGGCGCTTCGCGCGTCAGCAACCCGGGGTTGCCGCCGGTGGCTATGACGCCCTGCAGGCCAGGAAAGACGATCGACACCGGCACCGGCAGCGTGTTGTTCAGGACGACCTTGACCGTGTCGCCCTGGTTGACGATCAGCGTCGGCCCCGGATACTGCATCGGCAGGTCGGTTCCGAAGGAGTATCCCCACGCGTAGTGGCTGCCGCCGTCGGACGTGCTGACGAAGTCATGCTTGGCGGTCAGGATGAACGTGCGGACGGTCGGCTTCGGACAATTCTTCCCGGGGCGTCAGCGTCGCAGGATCCCTCCCAGCCATTGATGTAGGCCTGCGCCTGGCCCACGATGCCCAGCAGCAACGCCGCGAGACTGGCCCGGAAGATTCCGGCGACGTTGAGTATCGACATGCTCTTCATTGCGCCTCTCCTGACTGCTGCCGGATGGGTCTCGTTCGCGATCACGGGGCCGCTGCGATGACGATTTCCGTCATCATTCCGCCGCTGTCCTGATCGAAATTGCTGAGGTAGTTCAGGTTCGTCGTGTAGAGGAAGTACGTCCCCGCCGCCACCTGGCTGGTGTCGATCAGCACTTCTGCGGACTCGCCACCGCCGAGCGTGACGGAGGTAGTGTCGTAGTACAAGTTCTTGCCGTCGGGCCCGCGCAGCTGGCGGGCACCCGAGCCCACCACTTTCATCGGCAGGCCCTGGGCGGTGATCGTGTAATAGGCAGTAACGCTCAGGTTCGACAGTCGCAGCAGTACGCGCTGCCCCTGTGGTGCGCCGTGATCAGGGCGTGGATCGGCTGCGAGCTCTCTGTGTTATCCATAGTCGGCCTTCTCGGCGTGGCGCATCGAGCTCCGCAGTATTCGACCGTGTCCGGATACCCGCGCCCGTTGATCATCGCGTAGGTGTCCTTCATGTTCTTGAAGGGCAGCGGCTGCACTCCGAGGTGCAGTTCGTGAAACACGTGATCCATCGAGCGTCAGCTGCAGCGGATAGGCCACGTCGTAGCCAGTGGAGCCGTCGCCGTCGTTGTAGACGAACCCCTTGAAGGCTTGTCGCGCCGGCCGCGCTGTACCGAGGTTCAATAAGTTCTGGTTCCGTCCTGCGCCGGCATGATGTAGAGATTGCCGAGCATGCCCATCTGCATGTGCTCGGTGGCCTCCTGGTGGCAGTGGTACATGTAGGTGCCGGGGTCGTTCAGCTTGTAGTAGTAGGTGACCGACGAACCCATGTTCACGCCGAACGAGCCCTCGGGCATGCCGTCGAACACCGGCGCCTGTTGCGGAAAGCCGTGGAAGTGCACCGTGTGCGGATCGAACAGGTCCGGCCGCATCACCATCGCGACGTTGGACAGCGTCAGGTAGAACTCTTGGTCCTGCTTGAGCTTGATCGTGGGGGCGGAAAATTGCGCCGCCAGCGAGTCGAGCGCGACAGCGGCCGCTGCCTTCTTGCTCACGTCCGCAAATCCGAAGGTGTAAAGGGATCTTCCCTGTGGCATGTCGGCGGACTTGTCCGCCATCGAAATGAAGCCGTCGCCTGCGCTGAGGTGTTTGCAGGCGACCCCGGTCGGGGCCGGAACGTGGTCGGCGTCGTATGCGGCGAGTATCTTGCCTTCGTTGCCCGCCGTCGCGTCGACGCCAATGTTCCCAGGACCACATTGCACGAACACCGCGGCACCTGCCGACGAGCCTGCGCCGAGCGCGGCCGCCACTGCCATCGTCAGCAGGGACCTGCGGAAAGACTTGGCGATCGTCATGGTGCGACTCCTTCGTTTCTTTTCTGTTCTCCACCGGGCTTGCGCCCGGCGGAGAGGTTCGGTGCGTTACTCGCTGTTGGCACGTCCTCGCTCCGATCAGCGTTCCGGCCAGGCTGAGGTTTGCTGGACCGCTAGCGTTGTGAGGCACGCCCAGGGTTCCGCTACGGGCAGAGTTACCGTTCGGCCCGTTGAAGTTGACCGTGATCGTGCAGGTGTCGCCCGGGTTCCTCGTCGAGCCAGAGCACGTGTCGGCACCCGGCGTGGCGACTTTGCTGAACGCCGTCTGGGTGACAGGAATATTCGTCACCGTCGCCGTCCCGAAGGTCACGGACGCGTTGCCGCCGACCGTCAGCGTGACCTCACTCGGCGTGTTCCCGTTCCGGTTGCCGAAGTCGAGCGACGTCCCAAGCAGATTCAACGTGCCCACAGTCGCGCCGGTGAACGAAACGGCCGCCACCCGAACGATGTTGTCCGTGTCCGCCGCCGTGTTGTTGGCCGGAGTCGGATCGTTGCCGCCAGCAATCGTCACGCTGTTGGTCGAGTTCCCGAGCGGTGCAACCAGCGGCACGTTGCCAACCAGCGTGTAGGTCGCCGTTCCGCCGCTGAGCAGGGTGACCGAACCGGTGGCCGTCGTTGAAAGGATGCTGACCGGGGCGGCGCTGCAGCTCGAGCCGGCGGTCGCTGTGCAACTCCACGTGGAGACCACGAAACGCAACAGGCCCGCCGTGGTGTCGGTCACCGTCGCGTTCGCCGCCGTGTTCGGTCCGTTGTTCGTCACGACGATCGTGTACGTCACGCCGTTCGTACCGCGCGCTACCGTAGTACGGTTGTCGGTCATCGTGACCGCAAGATCGGCCGGCGGGGTCGAGAGTTCATCCGCACCGATGTCGACCGGGATGGCAGCCGTGCTGGCGCGAGTCTGACTGTCGAAGTCCGCAGTTGGCACGAAGTTCGCGCCAGTCGCAATGTTGTTGGCGGCGGTTTGGTAGCTGTTGGCGTTTCTGCCGCTGTCAACTGCGATCGCTCCGGCCTTGATGTGATAGTCGGCGCGCAGCGTCGCCAGCACGTTGCCGCTCGCGTCGATGTCCCACGGCGTGAGCGGGCTGATAGATGACGTTGACGAAGTTGCCGCCCTCGTCGACGGTCACCGCGGATTGCAGCGAGTCGGTGAAGTCGTTCGCCTTGACGAACAGTGGCGCATCGGCCACCACAACGCGGCACTGGCAGGAACTTGTTGCAAAGCGCGTTTGTGTTGTTGTTGGGCTGTTGTTGACGTGCAAGCCGGACCTCCGCCATACAAATTGTTCTGCGGCGTCGTATTCGAGAACACGGTGTAGCGTGGTTGGAGCGGGTTATTACCGGTACCGAGGAATCCGATATCGCTGTACGTCACACTGCCCCCGATGCAAGCGCCGTTGTTCAAATCGAGACCCGTCGCCCCAGGATTGCAGAGCTTCGTGACGGTGCCGCCGATCACGAAGACGTACGAGCGGTTGCCCCAGATGATGTTGTTCAGCAGCCTTGGCGCCGGACCGTCAAGCAGCGCGAGCCCGGCGACTTGCGCATTGGTCGGCGCGCCCGCCGCGACTGCAAACGCCTGCTGGGTCGTGGCCGTGCTGACGTTGTTGGCGATCGTGTTGTTGACCAGCCTCACGTTCTCAGTAACGCTCGACAGGGCGACAGCACCCGCGTAGCCGGTAACGTTGTTGACGATCATGTTGTTGGTCAGCACGACGTCATCGGCCGTCAGCGTCCTCGCGATGCTGACGGCACCGCCCGCCCCCGCGCCGGCCTGGTTGCCCTGGAACAGATTGGCATTCACCGTCACGTCACCCGTACCTGCGGCAGTGCCGCCAGCCGGCGGCAACAGGGCGGCGATGGACAGGCCGGCGCCGCTCGGGACCGCATTCTGGTCGAAGCTCTGATTGAAGATGATGGTGTTGCGGGCGATGGTCCCCGGCGTCGACATGCCGGCATGGCTTACGCCTGCGCCGTCGGCCAGCGAGAAGTTGCCGCAGACGTAGTTGCTGACAACACTGTAGTTGTGGGAGCCGTTGCCCAGCGTGATGCCGCCGGCGGCACCGCCTGTCTCTGCGCCGGCCGCGCCGATCGCGATGGCGCCATTTTCCGCGATCCAGTTGTGATGCATGTTCACATTGAGATTGACCGCGTCCACATAGGACGTGCCGGCGACCAGTCCGGTCGTGTGGCCGATGCGAACCCCACCGCCGAAAGTGCCGGAATTGCTGAACACGCGGTTGTTGGACACCTGCAGATTGCAGGCATAGCCGTTGGCGAAGATGCCGCCGCCGGTGATCGCGCCGGTAATGGCCAGTCCGTCGACACGCAGCGAGACGTTGGCGCTGGCACAGCTGACGCCAGGTACGAGCGCCTTGCCCAGAACCAGCACGCCCGATTGTTCTTCCGTGCCGAGCAGGGACGACAGGCCAGTAACCGGATCGATGGCCAGCGATCTGTCCCGGCAGCATGGTGAACGTGCCCGCGGCCGCTTTGCTGTCGAGCAGCGCGCGCCAGGCAACCGGTGCCGGACCTGTGTTGATGATCGGGTTGATGAAGGTCGATCCCGCGCCCCAGCCCTGCAGGCGAACGCGCTTGTCGAGGATCAGCGCCTCGTTGTAGTTGCCGGGCGCGGATGGTGATCAGGTCGCCATTGGCTCGATGCATTGATCGCGGCCTGGATGGTCGGGAAAGCGCCGGGGACCGTCGTCGGCGGATTCGATGCCGGACCAACGTGCACGGTCAGACCGACGACCGATTCCTTGCCGTTGTCGCCACGTCGGATCGTGAGCTGATATTCGCCATCGCTCAGCGGAGGCACCGTGGCGGTGATCGCTTCATCGGCCCAGCCGGCGACCAGCGTGGTGACCGTGTTACCACGGGTTAGCGTGACGCTGCGCGTGAACGGCGGCGTATCCGCGTTGGGTCCAAACCCGTAATCGCGCTGGATGTTCCTCTGGTTCTTTGGAGCGGTAGTCGCAGCAGGGTCGAACGCCGGGTTGGGCACGTCTACCTTGCCGATCGACGCGATGGTCAACGTGCCGCCGCTTGTGGGCACCCACGGCCCATTGTCGCCATTGGTGACACTGTAGATCCCGGGGGTCAGGTTCTCGCATTCGCAATCGAGCGGCGTCTTCTCCACCGACGCGAAGGCCGAGACCGGCAGCATCGGCGTGTCGAGATAAGTGGTCTTGCCCGGCAGATACTGCAGCGTGTAGCACTGCTGCGTGTAGCGGCGGCTGAAGTACGGGTCGATCACCAGGACTGGCTGGCCGTTCGGATCGAGCACCGGCTGGCCGTTCGAACCAACCGCAGGAATCGGCCCCGGGTGGTTCAGGCACGCCTGGATCATGTTCGGCATCACGCCCGACGGATACGGCGGATTGATCGTGAAGGTCGACGGCACCAGGAAGTTGTAGCGGCCGTATTCGTCGGAATAGACGCGCTGGAGTTCGCGCCCGGTCCAGTCCTGGATCGAAATCGGCACGTACGGCGGCGCGTACTTCTCACCCCAGTTGGGCGAGAGCGGATCGAAGGTGTTGTTCAGGTCATCGGTGAGCAGGCCCATGCCGTGGCCGGCGACCGGCGCTTCGGTGAACATGAAGAAGTTGGGCGCGGCGTTCATGCCGGGCAGCAGCGGCACGGCTTTCATGTCGCATTTGCGCCATTTGTTGTTCGGATACTGCGGGCTGCCGAAGTTCGGGTTGGGTTCGCCCGGGAACAGCGTCAGAAACTCCGGCACTTCGAGTTCAATGCCGACGCACTCGTGCGGCAGCGCTGCGGGCCGTGCCGCGAACGAGTCGCCGAAGACGACGTTCTTGTCACCATTGCCCTGGTGCAGGTAGCCCCGAGGGGCGACGGCTTCGACGATGTAGGTGCCCTTGCCTTCGGCACCGATGATCATCGGCAGTTCGGCTGGCCGGCCACGCGGCCGAAGGCGTAACCGCCGTCGAACACGGCCGGGCGCAACTGATTCCAGTTGCGGAGACCGTCCCAGCAATCCAGCGCTGTGCCGGCTGCTGGGCCGTAGGGAATTGTGAACGGCGGTTCCGTCAGCGACCGTGTCGGGCAATCGGTCGGGATCGAATCGTCCCAAGCGTCGGTCTTGCCGAGGCCCCAAGTGGTCTGGGCTCTTTGCTGATTTACGGTGCCCGGGTCGGGTGCCCCCCAGCGGAATACGTCGCCGTAGAGGAAATCACCGGGCGCGACAGTCACGACAATTGGCGGATTGGCCGAAGGATTACTTAGTAGTGCACTCAGCTTGTCTGCATATTCCTGGCGTCGCGGTCCTGGAACGCGCATGACATCTTCCGGCCCCATCGCCCGCCCTTCGGACAAAGGCTGGGATCGCTGCGGCGAAACTCCGGATCGCGCCAGCAGATACGGATAGTTGTCGACGTCGGGCTGAACGTAGACATAGCCGTTTCCATGACCTCAGGACCGCCGCTCAGCCTCCGTCGGCGCACTGCCCCGTGCCGTCGTTCTTGGGCTTGTCGACCTTGCCGTCACCATTGCAGTCCAGGAACACGTTCACCTGGACTCGCGCAATGCCGGGCTCCCAGTTTTCCGCTGCGGCATAACGCGGGTCGTCTTCGGCGCGGGTGATGCCGTAGTAGACGATGCCGGCGATACCGCCGTTCTCCTCGATCGTGTACGGCACCTTGCCCCACTCGATGTGGTTGGTCTGGTCGGCGTACAGGCTCATGCCTTCGAGCAGGATCGCGCACTGCCCGCCGGTCTCTTCGCAGTTCTCCATGCGGAAGAGCCCGCCGCTCAGTGAGCGCGCCGTCGAATAACCGCTGCGGTTGCGGATTGATCCGCGTCCACGGGTCGTAGGCCAGCGCGGGGTCGTTGCTGCCGAACAGGCCCGTGTAGGGCGTGGTCGGATTCTTGCCCCACAGCGCTTGCAAGTTCGACGTCCGCGTTGATCGGTCCGCCGTTATCCACCACGATGTTGGCGCTGGTCGCCTTGAAGCGCGCATAGTCGATCTCGGCGACGGTCCAGTTGAAGAACGGGAACACCTCGGTGAACGCGAACGTGCCGTCGTCCTTGGTGGTGGTCGACTGGTAGATGCTGCCGTCGCGGAAGCGGATGTTGCTGGCGACGCCGGCGCCGAGCGCGGGCTTAAGGTCGCCGGCCGCGAATCTGTTGCCGTACCTCTTCCACGCCGGTCATCGGATTGACGTAGACATAGGGTCGATCGAAAGCCTCTACTGAAATACGGCAAACCGGTGCCATCGATGTCCTGGAAGACGCGGCCCTGGTAGCGCCCGAACCAGCTGAGCTGGGGAACGGGACCCAGGTTGACCGGTCGCGTCGCCGACGGTGACGGTCGTGAAACCGATGATCGTGTCGAGCGGCTCGTCCCAGACCACGAGCTTGATAGGTGCCGGGCAACACGTTCGGAATCGTGAATTCGTCGCTGTCCTTGTTGCACGCGGCGCCGTGTACAGCCCTTGGCTGGTAGCGGCGTTGTTCAACGCGACCCAGCACTGGGGCACCGGGGGACCGGTGTCGATCGCCAGCACCGGCGGTCGGGCGTCGTGAGCGCTGACGATGCGGCCTGTGATCGGCTGGCCGGTGACCGGCGGGCCGGGCGGCGGCGTTGTCGGCCCCATTCCCACACAGCCGGTTCCGCTCGGCTTCTTGCCCTGGAGACAGCCCCCGTTGGCCGCGTTCACGAAGCCGTAGAACACGTGGTAGCCCGGCGGGCCGAATTCATAGAAGCCGGGCGGTTCGTTGTTCTTCACCCAGGCGTCGACACCCTTCGTGCCCTCGATCGTCGAAGTCTGGTGCCAGTCTTCGCTTGCGCCTGTAACGGGGTCGAACAAACGGGGCACGATGAGGATCGTGTACTTGGCGGGGTAAAGATTCTTGATGAAGGCAACGCCGTTGGCATCGGTCAGGATGATGCCGGTGCCGCGCTGCAATACAACGGGAGCACCGTCGGCATCGGTCATGGGCTGCCATCGGGATCGCTCTGTAGGTCGTCCCGAGTGGATTGGCGAACGCATCCTGCGTCACCTGGCCACCGGACTGCCCATAGGTGCCGCCGGCCTCCAGCAGCTGGACGGTGAATCCCTTGAGGCCCTACTCCTGCGGCAAGTCGGCTGAGTTGTTGACCGGCGAGTTGTCGTTGAACACCAGAACGGAAAGCTGCGCGGTCGGAACCGGGTACTTGATGAGGGTGACCGTCGCCGTCGCGCTGCTGCTACCGCTGAAAACGACCGGTGCGCCGCCAACCTGGAAGCCTTCGGCGGCGACGGAAACGTAGTAGCGCTTGTTGGTGTCGAGGTTCAGGTCGGCGGGCGCGGCTTGCGTAGAGCCGGGCGACGTCCGGATCCGTGGGATCCGCATTGCCGGGTGCGCCAGTTGTTCGCCCAGCGGCCACCACCGGCATGTAGCTCGGTGTGGAAGCTGAACGACAGATTGGCAAGTGGTCGCCGGCTGGCCGGGGACGGACAGCTTGGTGCGGTCCTCCTCCACAATCCAGCGGTATCCCGCGGGCGGTGTCACGGCATTGCCGTTCCCGTCGACCGCGACGATGTTAATCGCCAGCGGCGCAGCGTTCGCGGAGGTCATCCCGAGCGCGCAGAACACCATCGCCGCCAACAGCGCGACTGACAGCCGGATGAATCCGAACGGCGCGGCGCTGCTCTGGGTCTTCATAGTGACGCTCCCACGATGCTTGGCAAATGCATGACAAACGGATCTGATTTATTCGAGTCGGGACGATGGGCCGGCACTGGCGTGCCGTATGCCAGCGCGCCCAGCCGAGCCCGAGCGAAAGCGGCCGGCCGCATTGCGCGTTCCGTCGAGATCAAGCCTTGATTCATCACATCCCCCGAGCCGCCGCTTTGCAGCGGCGACTCCACGGCCGCTATCACGAACTTCCGGGACGCGGCGACAAGTCGCGTAACCTCTTCCGAGGGCGGGGCCCTTCCCCCTAATGTGAAGGTGGGCGTTCCCTACTTTCGCTGCGTCGATGATTGAAGTCAGACTGAGCCGCGGCTACGCGCGGTGCATATAGAGATAGGCGCCTGGTGAGTCCGGCTGCCTTGGTCATTTGCAGTCCGCATTGCTGGCACGGGCGGTTCGCCGTGCACTCGTATGCGGCAACACGGGTGAGTGCTGAGTCGGACGAACTCGGTTATCGGCCTGGCAAGTGACGTCGCGCCAGAACGTTCGTGGATCAAATGCGGTGCTTTGCGGCTGACGTAACGATGCCAACGCTGCGGGCGGCGAATTTCGCACTAGATACGTGCAGAGACTCCAGGGGACGACGGCGACGCATCTTGCTTAAGTCACCTTACGAGAATGCGACCAACAAAGCAGTCGACATGCGCGCTGTACTGCCAGTTTTTGCGCTTGATGCGGTCAAGGAGGCCATCCCCATCCGAAAGTAGGGAATCGCCCCAGACCGGCCTCGCCCACCTGTGCTGGTATTACGCACCCAGCGCAAACTTGATACCGAATTTGCGGGAGAGGGAGGCATCTGTCCCTACGGGTGAGCTCTCTCCTGGTGCCTGGCGAGCAGTCAATCTGCCGTGGGCGACATGTACGTAGTCGATCCGGATTAGCAAAGTGGGAGACGCGGTTGCACCGATCGCCGCACGCCCGCGAAGGAAGGAAGGCAGGCGATGCCCGAACTTTATTGGCCACGAAGGTCCAGCCGGCGAGTCCTGCGCCGCCCGAACGTGGGTTCACCCTACTCGAGCTGCTGGTTGTCGTCGTCATCATTGGCTTGCTGGCGGGACTGGTCGCGCCGCGCTACTTCGATCAGGTGGGCAAGACCAATACGAAGATCGCCAAGGCGCAGATCGATTCGCTGGAGAAAGCGCTCGATCAGTATCGGCTCGATGTCGGCAGTTATCCGACCAGCGAACAGGGCCTGCAGGCGCTGAACACCAAACCCAACAATGTCGATAAGTGGCAGGGGCCCTACCTGAAGAAGACGGTGCCGCCGGACCCGTGGGGTCGTCCCTACCGCTACAAGTCGCCCGGGGACCACTCCGACTACGACATCTTTTCGTACGGGGCCGACGGCCAGCCGGGCGGAACGAGCGAGAACGTCGACGTCACGTCGTGGAGCGTGCCGGTGGTCGGGGCCACGCAATGAACGCAGGTCGTGCACCGCTGTTCGACGTGGTCGCGGTTACCGCAAACGGCGCCGTGCAGTCGCGGCGCGTTTCAGCACCGAGCGAGCAGCAGGCCATGCAGCAATTGCAGGTCGCCAACCTGCGCGTGCTGTCGTGTCGGCCGGCGCTCGGCGCCACGCTGGGCGCTCGCGTCTCTCGCTGCCGCGCCGGCGCGCGCGCCTGCAGATCAGCCTGTTTACTGAAGAACTGGCGGCGCTGCTCGATGCTGGCCTCGGCATGGTCGACGCCATACGCACGCTCGCGCTGAAGGAGCGCGACGCATCCGCCCGTGGCGCAATCGATCGCGTCGCCACCGATCTGACCGAGGGTCTGCCGCTGTCGCAGGCACTGACGGCCCAGCCGGATACGTTTCCCGCATTGCTGATCGCCACGGTCGCCGCCAGCGAACAGACCGGCGATCTGGTGTCGGCGCTGCGACGCTACGCCGCGCATCTGGAGACGCTGTACGAACTGCGCAACAAGGTGGTCGGCGCCGCGATCTATCCGGCGCTGCTGCTGACGGTCGGCGCGCTGGTCGTGCTCTTCCTGCTCGGCGTCGTGGTGCCGCGCTTCGCGCAGTTGCTGGAAGGCGCGCACCGCGATCTGCCTGCGGCTTCCAGTTTTCTGCTCAGTTGGGGCAAGGCAATCTCCGCGCATCCGTGGATTTTCGTCGCTGCGCTGGTCGCTGCCGGCGCCTTCCTGATCTCGCAAGTGCTGCGCGCAATGCGTAATGGCTGGCAGATTTCCGGACTGCAGCGCCTGTGGATCGTCGGACCGCTGGTGCGCATGTTCCGTCACGCGCAGTTCTTCCGCACGAGCGCCATGCTGGTCCTAGGGTGGCATTCCGGCTTTGCGTGCGTTCTCGATGTGCCGCCCGCTGTTGACGCCGGAGGACCAGCGTGGGCTGGACGCGGCCACCACGGAGATCTCGGAGGGCAAACGCATCGGTCCGGCGTTGGCCGCTGTGCAGATTGCCGACCCGGTCGCGCTGCGCATGCTGGAGGTCGCGCAACGAACCGGTCGGCTGGCAGAGGTGCTGGCACGCATCGCGCAGTTTCAGGAGGCGCAACTCGCACGGGCGGTCACGGTCGCCTCGCGCCTGATCGAGCCCGCACTGATGATCTTCATCGGACTGGTGATCGGCGGGATCGTCGTGCTGATGTATCTGCCGATCTTCGATCTCGCTTCGAGCCTGCAGTAAGGACGTCGCAATGAATGCGCCCGCCAAAGTCGGCTCCGTGCTCAGCGAGGAGGTCGTGCGCGCCGCGCTGGTGCAGGCGCAGGGCCGCCGTCCGGTCGAAGCACTGAGCGCGCTGCTCGGCTTGCCGAAGGAAGAATTCATCACGCAGGCGGCCAGCTACTTCAGCTTCGAACCCTTGACGATGGCCGAGCTGCGCAATTGCGTTCCCGATTTCACGGTCATCAGCTACGTCGAAGCGACGCAGCGGCTGTGCGTGGCGGTGACCGACGCTGCACAGCGACGCCTGCTCGTGCTGGCCGATCCGCTCGAGGCGCGCACGCGCGCCTGGGCCACGCACCGGCTGCGGCGGCATGGCGGCAGTGATCTTGTCTGGGCACTCGCAGACACACGACGACCTGCGCGCATTCCTGACGCTGGCGGAAAAGTCGATGCGCGCGATGGACGCCGTCGGTCTTGCGCCCGTGGCCGCTGCTGCGCACGACTCGCTGGCGCTGTCGGTGTCGATCGCCGACATCAGCGCCTCCGACAGTCCGATCGTGCGGCTGGTGGACTCGACCATCCACGATGCGCTGAAGTCCGAAGCGAGCGACATCCACCTGGAAACACAGCGCAGCGGACTGATCATCAAGTACCGCATCGACGGCGTTCTCGAAGTCGTCAAGCGCGTCGACGGGCTCGAAGTCGCACATCAGGTGCTGTCGCGCGTCAAGGTGATCGCGGAACTCGACATCGCCGAGCGCCGCATCCCGCAGGACGGCCGCTTCAAGGTCGCCGCCGACAGCCGCGAGATCGACCTGCGCGTGTCGATCATGCCGAACCTGTTTGGCGAGGATGCGGTGCTGCGCATCCTCGACCGCCAGCATCTGTCCGGCGCGGCGCGCCAGATCAAGCTGGAAAACCTTGGATTCGAGCCGGGCGTGCTCGAGTTTGTGCGCAACCTTTCGGCGCTGCCCTACGGCCTGCTGCTCGTTACCGGGCCCACCGGCAGCGGCAAGACGACCACGCTGTATGCGGCGCTGTCGGAAATCAACACCGGCCTGGACAAGATCATCACGATCGAAGACCCGGTCGAGTACCAGGTCGCCGACGTGCTGCAGATTCCGGTCAACGAGAAGAAGGGGCTGACGTTCGCACGCGGCCTGCGTTCGATCCTGCGGCACGATCCGGACAAGATCATGGTCGGCGAGATCCGCGACCCGGAGACCGCGCAGATCGCGGTGCAGGCGGCTCTGACCGGACACCAGGTGTTCACGACCGTGCACGCCAACAATGTGTTCGACGTCATCGGCCGCTTCGTGAACATGGGCGTCGACACCTACAGCTTCGTCTCGGCGCTCAACGGCATCCTGGCGCAACGTCTGGTACGCCTGACCTGCACGCACTGCGCCAAGCACTACAACCCACCTTACGCGGAACTGGCGCGCTCGAAGATTGCGGTGCCCACGCTGACGAAGGCGGGGTTCACGCGCGGGCTCGGATGTGCGCACTGCCGTGGCACCGGCTACAAGGGCCGCAAGGCGATCGCCGAAACGCTCGAGCTGACCGACACGCTGCGCGACCTGCTCGCCGAGCGCGCGCCGCTGTCGCGCATCAAGGCGGCTGCGCACGAGGTCGGTTTTCAGTCGCTGCGCGAAGCGGCGGTCGCCGCGGCCGTCTGCCGGCGTTACAACGACTCGAAGAGATCAACCGTGTTACGCCAGTGGCATAGCCGGCTGCGTGCCAGCCTCGACCGACGACGGCGCCAGCCTCCGGCTGCTGCGCTGGCAGACCAATGGAAAGCGGTCGGTCGTTCATACGGGCGAGGTCGAAGCCCGAGCCGGCTCCGGCCGCGATCGGTGAGGTCATCAACGCCCTGGACCAGGCGTTGAGCGAGGCGAGCGAGCGCGGCCACGACCTGAGCGGCCTGCGCTGCGACGTCGTCATCGCCGACACCTGGATGCTGTACGACGTCATTGAAGGCGACCTCGATGACGCCCCGAGCCACGCCGTCGACGATCTGGTCAGCGCCGCACTGGCCGATACCGCCGGCGTCAAACCGGGCGAACTCGTCACGCGCTGGCAGCGGCAGGGCGCCTCCCGCAGTTTCGCCTGCGCGCTGCCGACCGGGGTGTTGCAGGCGCTGCAGAGCCATGCTGCAGAAGCACAAGGTGCGGCTGGGATCGGTCAACGGCGAACTGGTGAGCGTATTCAACGCCAACCGGCACGGCCTGTCGCCGCAACGTTCGGTGATCGCCGTGGCGCGCCCCGCCGGCACTCAGCTTGGCCTGATCGTCGATGGCGGCTTTGCCGCGCTTCGTTTCGAGCCCGGAATCAAGGACGCGACCCCATTGCTCGAGCGCAGCCACGCGCTGATGCGCTGCGCCGGGTTCGCGCCGGACGAGGTCACGCGCTACTACGCTGACGACACGCTTCCGGTCAGCGATGCAGCGCCCTGGGCGGGCCGCACACCACGGCAACCCGTTGCTGCGGCGACTCATGTCAAGAAACGACATGGCGCGGCTCGACCTCGACCTGTCGCCGACGCGTCCGCGCGTACCGCCTACAAATTGGCTGCTGCTGGTCGCAGGCGCACTGGCGGCCGCGTTCGCAGTCCTGCATTTCCAGACCGCCAATGCGGAACGCGCGCGCGAGGCGCGCGAGCTGCGGACGCTCGAAGCATCGCTGAGCGAGCCGGCCGCGGGCAGCTGCCACCTCTGCCACGGTGCAGGATGCGCGCAGCGCGCGCGCAACCGCCACCGCGCTGCGCGAACTGCAAGTGCCATGGGCAACGCTGTTCGTCGCGCTCGAGTCGGTCGCCGGGCGCAACGTCGCCCTGTTGTCGATCGAGCCCTCGGCGCAGAGCCAGGAAGTGCGCATCACGGCGGAAGCCAAGAACAGCGGGGCCATGCTCGACTTTCTTGAGGCGCTGCGCGGTCAGTCGCTGCGCGAGGTCGTGCTGGTATCACACCAAATCCAGGCGCAAACGCCCGGTACTCCCGTCCGGTTCCAGGCGCGCGCACAGTGGGTCATTCCATGAACGCCCGACTGGTCTGGGAGCGGCGCGGCCGGCGATGGACGCGCTACTTGCTCGAGCGGTTCGGCACGTTCGGGCTGATCGGCATCGGTTTGCTGCTGCTTGCGCTCGGCCTGGCTGTCTATGCGCCGCAGATGGCGCGCGAAGCGGAAGACCTGCGCGAGCAAGCCGACCGCACGCGCGGACGTCTTGACGAGCGTGCGACGCGACCTCGCGCAACGGCCGGGTTCCGCGCAGCGGGCAACGCAGTTGCGCGAGTCGTTTCCGACGATCGACCATGCTGCTGCCGACCTGCGCGTGATGTTCGACGCCGCCCAGAAGAATCGGGTCGAACTCGTCAAGGGTGAATACGCGCTGGCGCAAACCGAGGACGCAAGCCGGCTGCGGCGCTTCGAGGTCACCCTGCCGGTCAAAGAGCGTTACGTCACGATCAAGAGTTTTGTCGCCGACGTGCTTAATGCGGTACCGCACGCCAGCCTCGCCGAACTGCGCATCGAACGCAGTGCCACCAACATCGACCAACTCGACGCGCGGGTGCACTTCACGTTGTTCTACCGCGAGCCATAGCATGGCAACGCAGATCAAGCTCGCGCATCTGTTCGTGCTCGCAACGGCGGGCGGAGCCGCGTTCTACGGGTCGAACCGACTCGCCACATCGAATGCAGCGGACGAGGTCGCGCAACCTGCGGTGCGCGCCGAGTCGGTGCGGACCGAGCGCTTGGCGGCAGGGGTGGCGCCAGCCGCACCCAGCGAAACGGGCTCCGCACCGGGCGAACCCGCGCGAGGCAAGGCCGGCGGCCGGATCCGGGGAGGCGGCATGGGCGCCGGGCGAGTCCACGCAGGCCCAAGCTGTGGCGGCCGAGTCCGAGGCCGCGGAGGCGCCGGGCGAATCTGTGCAGGCCGATTCCGCGTCGACGGAACCCGTGCGGGTCGCACTTGCGGACGCAGCGACAAGCAAGGCAGCCGCACCGTCGGGCCCGCGCCGGCCGTGCCGCGATCGAAGTGAACCGGACCGCCAATGCTTTTCCAAGCATGGTCTGGACACCCCCGCCGCCGCCTCCGCCGCCTCCTGCGCCGCCGCCGCCACCACCACCGCCGCCGAGCGCGCCGAGCTTGCCGTTCAAGTTCGTCGGGATGATGGAACAGACAGCCGGATCGCCCGACCGCGTTCCTCGCCAAGGGGGATGCCTTGCACATCGTCAAGGTCGGTGACGTCGTCGACAGCGTGTATCGGGTCGAATCGCTTTCACCGACACAGATCGTCGTCACCTTTCTGCCGCTGAACCAGAGACAGTCTCTCAGCGTCGACGGAGGGCAGAAGTGAACCTCAAGATGCAGGCCCTGTGTTGCAGCCTGACGCTTTCTGGCGCACTGCTGGGTCTGGTCGGCTGTGCGAGCCAGACAACTGAGTGCCGAAGGCATGAAACTGATCCAGGACGGCCAGACCGAGCAGGGGCTCGCATTGCTCGCGCGCGCGAGCGAACTGGAGCCAACCAATTCGCAGCTGCGCGTGGACTACCTGAAGTATCAGTTGATGGCTGTCCGCGAATGGCTCCGGCGAGGCGATGAAGCGCGCAGCGCCGGCCAGACTGCAGTCGCGCGTGAAATGTATTTGGCGATCCTGCGCATCGACCCAGCAACTACCGTGCGCGCCGCGGCCTGGAGGGACTGGTAGCGGATGAACGTCTCCGCGCGCTCGTCGCCGAGGCCAACAAACTCATGAACGATCGGCGACCTGGCCGGCGCGCGCGCGAGGCTGCGGCAGGTACTGCTGGAAAACCCTCGCAGCAGGAGGCGCAGCGGCTTCTTGCGCAGGTGAACGACAGTATGGAACGCGCCGAGGAAGCGGCGCGACTGAAAAGTGCAGCTGTCGGTGCTGAAGAAGCCGGTCACGCTGCAGTTCCGTGACGCGAACGTCCGCATGGTGTTCGAGGCGCTGTCGCGCACGACCGGGCTGAACGTCATTTTCGACAGTGACGTGCGCGCCGATCTGAAGACGACCATCTTCGTGACGAACGCTTCGGTCGGCGACACCGTCGACCTGATCCTGCTGCAGAACCAGCTCGAGAAGAAGGTGCTGAACGCCAACACGATGCTGATCTACCCGGCCACGGCGGCGAAGCAGAAGGAATTCCAGGACCTGAAGGTGCGCACTTTCCAGATCTCCAATGGCGACGCGAAGCACCTGCAGACGGTGCTGAAGACGGTGCTGAAGATCAAGGACATCGCGCTCGATGAACGTACGAACACACTGGTGATTCGCGACACTTCCGACGCCGTCGCGGTCGCGGAGAAGGTTGTCGCTGCCCACGACTTCCCGGATGCGGAAGTGATGCTCGAGGTCGAGGTGCTCGAGGTCGCGCGCGATCGGCTGCTCAACCTCGGTATCAAGTGGCCGGACGGCGTCGCCGTGGCGACGCCGCCGGCGGCCAATACGATCGGAGCGCTGCAGGACCTGACTTACAAGGATCTGCTGATCACGCCGATGGCGATCGGGTTCAACTTCAAGCTGGAAGACAACGACGCCAATCTGCTTGCCAGCCCGCGCATCCGCACGCGCAACAAGGAGAAGGCGCGCATCATGATCGGCGACAAAGTGCCGGTGATCACCAATACGACCACGCCGCTGGCCACCGGAGCATCGGTCGTTACCGGGTCCGTGCAGTACCTCGATGTTGGCATCAAGCTCGAGGTTGAGCCACAGATCTACGCCGAGGGCGACGTTGGCATCAAACTCTTTCTCGATGTCAGCAACATCGTGAAGGAAATTCCAGGGCCGCAGGGTTCCCTCGCCTACCAGATCGGTACGCGCAGTGCACAGACAAACCTGCGGCTGCGCGATGGCGAAACCGCGATTACTCGGTGGGCTGATCAGTGAACTGGACCGCAAGACCGCCTCGAAGGTCCCCGGTCTGGGCCAGCTGCCAGTGCTCGGGCGACTGTTTTCGAACAACAACTCGAATACCTTGAAAACCGAGATCATCCTTTCGATCACACCGCGGATCGTCCGCAGCGTCGCAACCGCCGACGCCAGCCTGCGCGACATCTACTCGGGCACGGAGTCGTCGATGAAGCAAGCGCCGTTGCGACTTGACCCGGTGGGGGCAGCAGGCGGTGCACCGGCGGTTGTCAGTGGCACGGGCCTGGGCGTCAGCGGCGGCGCAGCCCCGGGCGGCCCAAGCCAAGCGCCTTCGGCGTCGGGTCGCACCTACCGGCCGATGCCCGGCACCGGCGGAGCGCCTGGAGCCGCGCCCGCGGCGGACCCGGCTGCGGGGAGCGACGTGTCCGCGGGGGTCGCGCCGGCCGCGATGCCCGGGAGTGAGGCAAGCCCGCCGGCATCGGCTGAGCCGGCTGCACCGCTTCCGTCGGATGCGCCGACCGAACCAAGCCCGTCGATGGCCCCGGCGCCCACGACATCGGTCCCGGCGTCGACTTCAGTTGCATCCACCTCAGAGATGTCTACCCCAGCGGCTGCAGCCGCGACTGCGGCGGCTGCGACTGCAACGGCGGCGGGCGCCAATGCGATGGCGACGGGCCCCGGCCTGCCCGCAGTGGTCCTCAACGGGCCACCAAGCGTGCGCGTCGGCGAGGAGTTCGACGTAGTGATTGACGGGACGATTCCCGGGAGCCTGTCAAATCTGTCGCTGGTGATCCGGTTTGATCCGAAGGTGCTCGCCTTCATGGGGGCGATACCTGCGGAGCTCGCGCGCAGGAGCGGAATCGACAGCGCTGCGCCTGGGGGCGATCCCAATGGCGGCCGCGTCGAGCTTGATCTGCGACCCGCCGCGGGCACGCCTCTGTCGGGCCAGGGCACGCTGCTCAATCTGCGCTTTGCCGCCAGGACGGCGCGCGGGCAAACCACCATTGCTGCCGCTCAAGCCAACGTCCCGACCAGTGTCGATGCGCGGGCGACGCCGAAGTCAAGCCTGCTGCGAGTGCGAGTGGGGCCATGAAGACAGCGCGCGGCTTCACGCTGATTGAGCTGCTTGTCACGCTCGTGCTGGTTGGCCTCGTCGCGTCCATCAGCGTGCCGCTGTTTGAAGTCACCTCGACCCGATTGCGCGAAGCCGAACTGCGTGCAGCGCTACGGCAGATCCGCATCGCGATCGACGCCTACAAGGCTGCCGCCGACTCCGGCATGATCGCCAAGACTGTTACGGAGTCGGGCTATCCGCCGTCGCTCGAAGTCCTGGTGCAGGGGATCGAGGCGCAAAACGTGGCGGATCACCGCCGCGTCGTCTTCCTGCGCCAGGTGCCGCGCGACCCGTTCTTTTTCGAGGAGGCGACACCACCAGCACAGCACTGGGCCCTCCGCAGCTATGGCAGCCCGCCGGATGATCCCAGGCCTGGCACCGACGTGTACGACGTTGCGTCGCGCTCGACCCGCGTCGGACTGAACGGCGTTCCGTACCAGGAGTGGTGAGCATGCGACGACCCGAAGGAACCCGCGGCTTCACTCTGATCGAACTGGTTGTCGTCATGACCACGATCGCGCTGCTGCTGACGCTTGCCTTGCCGCGCTACTTCCATGCGATCGACATCGGCAAAGTCAACGTGCAGCGGCAGAACATTGCAACGATCCGCGACGCGATCGACAAGTTCTACGGCGACCAGGCACGTTATCCCGAAACGCTCGATGAACTTGTGCAGGCGAGATACCTGCGCGCAGTGCCGGTCGATCCTCTCACCGATGCGCCAAACTGGATCGTGATTGCGCCGCAAGACCCGACGCTGGGCGCCGTGTTCGACGTCCGCAGCGCGCAGTCCACCAAGGAGGAGAACGATCGTGCATCGTAATCCTGCCTTGCGGCGGCACTGCGCCGGCTTGGTGCTGCTCGGCGTCCTCCTGCTGCTCGTGCTGTCCGGGGTTGCAGCACTGGTGGGCGCCGAGGTCTGGGCCACTGCCGTGCGTCGCGAGCAAGAGGAGCAACTGCTGTACGTCGGCGAGCAGTATCGCCGGGCGATCGAAAGCTACTGGCGCGAGACGCCGGGGCGGGTCAAGACGTTGCCAGGTTCTTTGGAGGTTTTGCTGGAAGACGATCGCTTTCCGATGCCGATACGGCACCTGCGGCGTCTGTACCGCGACCCGTTCGACGCGCAGGCCGAGTGGGGTCTGCTAAAGATCGACAGCGGTATTGCTGGTGTGTACTCTACCTCCACTGCGATTCCGCTCAAGCGACACGGTTTTCCGGCCCGTTATGCGCAATTCGAAGACGCCAAAGACTACAAACAATGGCGCTTCGTGTTCCAGGTGCCGGGACGCTCCGGCCCGCCCATGCCTAAGCGATTGCCGGATGGCCAGGAACTTC
Source organism: uncultured beta proteobacterium (assembly GCA_963724605.1). Classification (GTDB taxonomy): domain Bacteria; phylum Pseudomonadota; class Gammaproteobacteria; order Burkholderiales; family Burkholderiaceae_F; genus JALORV01. The sequence continues at coordinate 83,318 of CAVRVM010000014.1, read as the reverse complement.
GATGAATCGCTCGCTCGATGCTGGAGAGCCTCGTATGAAGCACCGTGTAATGATCGTGGAAGACCATCACCTGCTGCGCGAGGGCTTGCGCGCGATGGTTGCCGCCCTACCCGACTTTGAAGTCATCGCCGAGGCAAAGGACGGCAAGGAGGCGGTCTGGCACGCGGTGGAATCGCAGCCGGATCTGATCCTGATGGATCTTTCGCTGCCACGGATGACCGGCATCGAAGCCACCTTGCAGATCAAGGGGCGCCTCCCGCATGTTCGCATCATCGCGCTGACCGCATTTAAAACCGAGGAATACGTGCATGAGGCGCTGCGCGCCGGCGTCGACGGTTATGTAATGAAGGATGTCTCCTATGAGGAACTGCTGGCTGCGCTGCGCAGTGTGATGGCCGGCAAGAAGTTTCTTAGCCCAGACGTGTCCGGGCAACTGGTCAACACCTTTCTGCACCGCGGCGCGACACCGCGCCCGATTTCGCCGTGGGAGAAGCTCACTGTTCGCGAGCGCGGCATCCTGAAGCTGATCGCAGAAGGTCGTACCAACCGCAGCGCGGCAGAGTACCTCAACGTCAGCCCGAAGACGGTCGAAAAGCATCGCAGCAGCCTGATGCGAAAGCTTGGGCTGTGCAATGTTGGCGAGCTCACTCTGGTGGCATTCGAACGAGGTCTGATAGAGCGACCGGGCACGATAGCGCGCCTGTTCGGCACGGAAGGCGGCCAAGACGGGAACGGCGACCGCGGCAAGAACGGCACGCACGATGACCGCGCACACGAAGAAGTAGCAGCGGAAATCAGTCCGAGAAGCGCAGGCACGAACTCAATCGCGAATCCCTGAACGCTAATTTCAGCGTGCGGCGACTCGCTCACTGAGGTGACGCGCGCTGCGGAAGCGCCCAGCTGGCGCCGATTCGCGCTCCCTTGTTCGGCAGCGAATCGAGCGCAAGGCGGCCTCCGGTGTCCTCCATTCGCTTGCGGATGCTCGGCAAGCCAATACCGCGCGCCTGATGCATTCCGCAGTCCAGCAGGGTGGCGTCGAATCCGTCACCATCGTCGTGCACTGCCACGCACAACTCATTCACGTCGCGCTTCAGCATAACTCGGACGTGCGACGCATTGGCGTGCTGGGCCACGTTGGCCAGCAGCTCCTCGATGATGCGAAATATGACGAGCTTCAGGTGCTCCGGCACCTCGGCTTCGGTCACCGAGATCTGGCGCTCGACCCGGACAGTGCGGTACGTCTGCTCAAACGTGCGACAGAGCCATTCGACCGTGGGCAACAGACCGAGGTCATCGAGAAGGCTGGGGCGAAGCTCGGTGGAGATCCGTCGCACATCGTCGAGCACATCGCGCAGCCGGCCGATCGCGCCGTTCAGCAAGTCGATCCCCTCTGCGCGCCCGCCATTCATGACCCGCCGCATCCCTTCTTCGATCATGAACTTTGAAATCACGACCAGCGGCACGACACCGCTGTGCAGTTCCGCCGCGACACGTGAGCGCTCCTGCTCCCTGGTGCGCAGCAATCCGTCAGCAAGCCTTCGCAACTCCGGCGCGTCGGTCTTGATCAATTCGGCCGTGACATTCGACGGTTGCTCTGACCATGCGAGCACGTAGCTCGTGTCACCCGCCTGCACAACGCGCTTGGAGGCCATCTGCACTAACGTCCGGCGACCGCTCTTGCCACGCAGCAGCAGTTGAAACGCCCGGGCGTCGCCCAAGAGTATGCGCACGGTCGCGTCATCGGCCATGTCGCGCCATCGGTCGGCGGCGAGATCGCCTAATGTGAGCCCGTGAAGCTCCTCTGCTACGAAGCCAAGCATCGATGCCGCTTCACTGGTCGCATCGACAATTTGCCCGTTGCGGTCAAGCCGAAGCGCGGCGATGGCTTCGTTCAAGGCCACGCCATGGCTGCGAGTCACTTCTACCGGCTGGTCCATGTCACGTTGCTTCGTATGAGTGCCGCCGTTACTGACTGCGTCCAAACCGAACCTAGCGTCGCACTCGGGCGCGGGCAATCGCGCGTTCGGGCCACACGCGGAAACGCATGATGTGCGTCAAGAAAAGGTGGCGAGTGCGAGCAAGCAGCAATTCTGAACAGAGCGGACACTGCATCGTTTGCTTAAGGCACTTTATGTCAGGCAAGGGCCATTCACTCCTCGACATACATCTTCGCTGTGTGGCGATTCGGCCGTGCATATCAAAGCATTCAGCGCATTTATGAAATCTTGCATCATCCTTTGCCGGCGGCGCGACGACAGCGTTCGCTGCTGTCGCACTGACGAATCACTATATCAATTGCCGTTGAACACTCCTCGTCAGACATGCGCCGATGCGGACAGTTGGCAGCGCCATCATCACGGCCAAGGCGGTGCGAATCCAAGGATGGGTGGGCGGCCTCGGGCTGAGGCAATGTTCGGCCGACATTGGAACCTTGATAGCAACCTCGTTACATCATGCCTACGGGGATTGTTCCCCATCAGGTGCAGGGGAGCGCGGCCCACATTGCGGCGTCAGCCGGCACTCGCACATTCATGGGACGATGATCGGCGATTCGGATGAAGGGCTGCGCGAAGCGAGGTTTCGCGTCCGCGCGAAGAGCACATTCCTGCAACTGCACTAGGGTGATACGGGACTGCGCCTAGCTGCGCACAGCGCGTTGCATGCGCTCCAAGACTCTAGGAACGTACTTCAGGGTTTCCGCGAACGGCGGCACGCGATTGCCGTAGCGGACCACGGCGCTTTCACCCGCGTTGTAGGCCGCAAGTGCAAGTTGGAGGTCGCCATTGAATTGCGCCAGCAAGGCCTTCAGGTAACGCGCCCCGCCGCGCACGTTGTCTTGCGGATCGAACGGATCCGTGACGCCGAAGCGCTGCGCGGTAGCGGGCATCAGCTGCATCAGTCCCTGGGCACCCTTGTGAGACACGGCGCGGGCGTTGTAGCCCGACTCGACAGCGATGACAGCATGCAGCAGGTGCGGAGATACGTCGAATTCCTGAGCCACCTGATAAACGATGTCTGCGACGTTTGCTTCGCCCGGCCCGACTGACGCGGGCACCACCGATCTGGGCGCGGCGATCAGCTTGGTCGGCGTCGCGATCGACGCAAAGTCCGACAGCACGACGCTACCGTCGCTCGACGCCCCGACATAGATCTGAGCCGTGGCCGGAAACACCGTAGCGCTCAGGCACAAGAAGACGGCAGATGCGACGCGCTGCATGATGGATCGCTGACAGTGACTCTTCCAGGCCGTAGGCAATCCCGGCTGCGTCCGATAGATAACATCGACCGCCCGCCGCTGCCATGGGGGAAGTTCCCCAACCCGCGCCGGTCGGCCTCGCCCGAGTCCTGTTTCGCCGCGATCGCCATCAACATGCGTCGGCGTCCCAGACTGGCAGAGCCGCTCGACGAGGCGGTTTCTCTACTCCTTTGCCTGTGCCCACTCCGCAAAAAGGCGATGCAGCTGCTCGACGCCATCCGTCAGGGCGGCAGGCCCGGGCTGCAGGATGTCGCACGATTTGATTTCGTAAAGCTGTCCGTTCCGCACTGCCGGCACCTCGGCCCAGCCAGGGCGCGCGGCGACTCGTTCGGGACGAAACTTCTTGCCGCACCACGAACCGATGATGAGATCCGGCCCGCGGCGGACGGGTTCCAGCGGGTCTGCAACCACGCGGTCACGACCCATCTTTTGCCGTGACAGTTCGGGGAAGACGTCCTGCCCACCGGCAATGGAGATCAGTTCGGACACCCATTGGATCGCCGAGATCATCGGCTCGTCCCATTCCTCGAAGTAGACGCGGGGATGGCGCGGCCAGGCCGAAGCCGCTGCCGCCATGGTGCGATGGTGCCGCTCGCAGTTTGCAATCCACGATTCCGCGCGGTCAGTGGCGCCTACCATCGATGCAATCAGCCGTAAGGTCGCGAAGATCTCCGCCACGCTCCGTTGGTTGGTCATCAGTACGTTCAAGCCTGCGCGGATGAGCTTGTCGGCGAGCGCGGCCTGCATGTCGGAAAACCCGACGACCAGATCGGGCTCGAGGTCGAGGATGCGATCAACACGGCCGTCCAGGAAGGCACTGACACGCGGCTTTTCAGTGCGCGCGCGCCGCGGCCGCACCGTGTAACCGCTGATGCCGACGATGCGGTCGTCCTCCCCGAGCAGGTAGAGCTACTCGGTGGTTTCTTCGGTCAGGCAAACAATGCGCGCCGGACCCACTTTCATATTGTCTCCCGCGATAACGATTGCGCCCTCGCCTTTGTGTCGTTGTCCACGTCTGCAATTGGTGCCCTCAATTCGGGCATCTAAACTGGACCGGGCCTGAGCATTCTTCAGGCTTGGTCAAGTGGCTTCCAGTCGAGGTAGCGACGTTCCATGCGTTCAGAAGACGATCTCGAGCGGTTTGTCGAAGCCCAGGACACTGTCTACGAGTGGGTTCTTTCGGAACTCAGGACGGGCAGGAAGACTACCCACTGGATGTGGTTCGTATTCCCGCAGCTTCGTGGCCTGGGTTACAGCGAAACCTCCAGGTACTACGGCATCTCTTCGTCGGCCGAGGCGGCGGGCTATCTTGGACACCCTGTGCTTGGCGCCAGGCTGCATGAGTGCGTCGAGCTCGTCCTCGGCGTCAACGGTCGCACTGCAAGGGAGCTCTTCGGAACCCCGGACGACCTGAAGTTCCGTTCGTCCATGACTCTGTTTGCTGCGGTTTCTCCTACCGACCCGAGATTTCAATTGGCCCTCGACAAGTACTTTGCTGGTGAACGTGACGCACTGACCCTGGAGCGGCTGCAGCAGACGGGCTGACTCGAGCCGGCGGCGGCGGAGCGTGGCGCCGAAACATTGCAGTGGCATCATCGCAAGTTCGGATATCGAGCAGCCGGAAGGGAGAACCGAATGCTTGCCGCCTACTACGACCGAGTCGGCCCCGCACGTGATGTGCTGTCGGTCGCGGAAGTGCAGACGCCTACGGCAGGGCCGGCTGAGGTCCGCGTGAAGCTCGCCTGCTCCGGCGTCAACCCTTCCGATGTCAAGACACGCGGCGGTGTGAGAAGCAAGGATCTGCCCTTCTTTCGCATCATTCCGCACAGCGACGGAGCCGGAGTGATCGACCAGGTCGGCACGGGCGTCACCCATCACCGGATCGGGCAACGAGTCTGGGTGTGGAACGGTGCGTGGGGCCGCGCATTCGGCACCGCCGCCCAATACGTCGTGCTGCCGGCCGCACAGGCAGTACCGCTGCCGGAGAACACCGCATTCCATGAAGGCGCCTGCCTCGGTATTCCGGCGCTCACCGCATTCCACGCCGTGCATACAAATGGTGGCGTCGCGGGCAAGGCCGTGCTCGTGGCCGGAGGTGCGGGAGCCGTGGGCCACTACGCCGTGCAGTTTGCAAAGCTCGCCGGGGCCCGACTCGTCATTGCGACGGTCAGCAGCGACACAAAGGCGGCGCTGGCGCGTTGTGCGGGCGCGGACGCGACGATCAATTACAAGTCCGAGGCCGTTGGTCAGCGCTGTGTTGAGCTCACGCAGGGAGTTGGCGTCGACAGGATCATCGAGCTGGATTTGGCCGCTAACCTGGCCGAGGACCTCGCGGCAGTTCGCCAGGACGGCGAGATCACGGTCTACGGAAGCAGCGCACCGGAGATCGCTGTTCCATTCCTTGCTTCCATTCTGAAGAACGTGCGCTACCAGTTCTTCATCGTCTACAAGCTCGCACCAGCCGATCGCACAAAGGCCATTGCGGAGGTGTCCAATCTGCTCGAGCGGCAGCAGCTCCGGCACAACATCGCTGCCCGCCTGGAACTGTCGCGCATCGTCGAGGCGCACGAACTGGTCGAAAGCGGCCGCGCCACCGGGAATGTCGTTGTCGATATTCCCGAGTAGTAGAAACCGGTCGCGTTCGGCCCCTGAGTTCGAAAGATCGAAAATCGCTAGCAGCGATCGTCATTGACGCTTGCGATGACCGCGCTCACGATCGCCTGTGATAGATCCACCGTCAGACGAAGGATGGGATCGTGTCGGCAGGTCTTGGCAGGAGGCGATTCGTTCTGGGCGGCTCGGCCTTGGCGGCCGCCGCTGGCACCCGCACAGGGACTCCCTGGGCGCGTGACGCTGTGCCTGCGAACGAACCCAAGGTCCTTCGGATCGCCTTTGATACGGCCGAGTCCGGCTTTGATCCGGCGCGCTATGGCGATCTGTACTCGCAGACCGTCTGCTCCCATATCTTCGAGGCCTTGTACACCTACGATGCACTCGCGCGGCCGGTCAAGCTCGTCGAGCTGACCGCTGCCGGTCCCGCGGAGGGGTCCAGCGACTTTCGCACCTGGATTGTCCGCATGAGTCCAGGCATCTACTTCACCGATCATCCGGCGTTCAACGGGCGGCCGCGTGAACTGACCGCGGCCGACTACGTCTACTCGTTCAAACGTTTTCTCGACCCGACAGTCAGGAGCCCGCTCAACCTGATAGAGGAACTCGGCATGCGCGGCATGGCGGAACTGCGCCGTCGCGCGCTGGAAACGAAAAGGCCCTTCGACTACGACAGCGAGATCGAGGGCCTGCATGTGCTGGATCGCTACACGCTGCGTTTCAGGCTCAAGGATCCGCGGCCGCGGCTGGTGGAAACCCTGGCGTATGACGCCCATAGCGCATTGGCACGCGAGGTAGTCGAATCCCATGGTGAACAAATTGCGGCCCACCCGGTGGGTACCGGGCCGTTCCGCCTTGGCCACTGGCGGCGCGGCGCGCAAATCGTGCTCGAGCGCAATGCGCAGTATCGCGAACGCCGTTTCGAGGCGGAGCCGGCGGCCGATGATCTGGAGGGCCAAGCGGTACTGCGGCGTTTGAAAGGGCGCCGTCTGCCGATGATCGACCGCGTGGAAATCTCGATCATCAACGAGGAACAACCGCGCTGGCTGGCGTTTCTTAACGGCCAGCTTGACATGCTGGAAGTGCCGGGCTCTTTCGCGCAGCAGGCGATGCCCGGCGGCAGGCTCGCACCCTATCTGGCGCGGCGCGGGGTGCGTGGGAGGCAGGAACAGGTGCCGCGAATTGCGCTGCTCTGGTTCAACATGAAGGATCCAGTGGTTGGAGGCTATACACCGGAGAAGGTGGCCCTGCGCCGCGCCATCGCGCTTGGTATGAACACCGCGCGCGACAACGTCGCCGTGTGGGGCAGCCAGGCGCCGCCCACTCATTCCATCTTTGCGCCGTACCAGTCCGGTTTCGACCCGCTGTTTCGCAGCGAGATGGGTGAGTACAGCCCCGCACGCGCCAAGGCGCTGCTCGATGTCTATGGTTACCTGGATCGCGACGGCGATGGCTGGCGTGAGTCGCCGGACGGAACACCGCTGACGCTGGAACGCACGAGCTCGACCGGTCATCTGTATCGCCGTGTCGACGAAGGTTTCAAGCGCGACATGACGGCGCTTGGCCTGCGCGTGCGGTTTCGGACCGGTGAGTTCAGTGAACTGGTGAAGGCAAGTTACGCCGGCAAGCTGATGATGTGGGCACTCGGCTACAACGCCGTGCTGCCGGACGGTCAGCAGTTCCTCACGCGGTACTACAGCAGGGCCGAAACGTTTTCGCGGTTCAAGCTCGACGCGATGGACCAGATCTATGAGCGGATCGGCGCGATGCCGGATGGGCCTGAGCGCCTCGCGCTGATGCTGCAGGCGCAGCGCCTGGCGATTGCCTGGATGCCCTACAAGTTCACGTCGATGCGGATCGAAACCCGCATCACCCAGCCGCGTCTCATTGGCTATCGACGGCCCATCTTCAGCAACGACTGGTTCCACCTTGTCGATCTGGACGAAGGCGACGTGGCGGAGGTCGCGCGAGGCTAGGAAGCGATCAATCAGTCGACCACGCGGCGGCGCAGCGCTTTCACCTGACCGCGCTGCACCTTCGTTTCGACCCGCTTGCGCTTCGACGTTGCGGACGGCTTCGTAGGCCGCCGAGTGCGCGGAATCGCGGCTGCGCTATCGATAACAGCGCGCAGGCGTGTCAATGCCTCCGCCCGGTTTTTTTCCAGGCTGCGATGCGTCTGCGCCTTGATGACGATGACGCCCTCGTCACTGACGCGCTGGTCGCGCAATGAGAGCAGCCGCAGCTTCAGGGGTTCCGGCAATGACGATGCTGCGACGTCAAAGCGCAGGTGAACCGCATTGGAAACCTTGTTGACGTTCTGCCCGCCCGCGCCTTGCGCGCGTATGGCGAGAAGCTCGACTTCCTCTTCGGAGAGGGTGTAGGCAATGCGTGGCATGGCGTTAGCTTGAAGCGGGGCTCGAGCAGTCCGGCAACGCAACCTCCTCTCGTCGCGGTGCAGATTCGCCGCGCCGGATGAGCACACCTCGTCACTGCGGAACTATTGCCCTGGCGGTGGCTCCCAGAGCTCGATCCGATTGTGCTCGGGGTCCATCACCCACCCGAACTTGCCGTATTCGGACTCCTCGGTCTTGTCGTCCACCTCGCAGCCCTCCGCCCTGAGCGCAGCGAGCACCGCGTGCAGGTCCTCGACGCGGTAGTTGATCATGAATGGCGCAGCGCTAGTAGCAAAGTAGCCTGCGTCGGCGCCCATGATCGACCATACCGTCGTCCCGTTCCCGTCCGGGTTCGCCTCCGAGCGCCACTTGAATGCGTAACCGCCCCAGGGCTCGATTGCAATGCCCAGGTGCCGCCGATACCACTCTCCCAGCGCCGCCGGATCTTCCGCCTTGAAGAACACACCACCGATGCCAAGCACTCGCGTCACGGTGCCTCCCTCTTGGATCGTCGCGCTACTAGTCATCGAGCTGTATGTCGCACCGGATGAACCGTGCGCAACTCCGCTCCCCGCTACTTCGTCGCTTCGGAATTCTTACCTTGACGACTTCTTCCCCAGCAATTCCCTGAGCCCTGCAAACGGCGCATGCGTAGACGTCGGGGTCGTATGCGGGCGGCCGGTGGCGCCCCGAGCGGCTTCCAGCTCCCGCTGATGCTCGTTGTCATGGCAGTACAGACACAGCAGCTCCCAGTTACTCCCATCGGGCGGATTGTTGTCGTGGTTGTGGTCCCTATGGTGCACCGTCAGCTCGCGCACGTTGCTGTGAGTAAATTCTCGAGCGCAGCGGCCACAAACCCACGGGTACAGTTTGAGTGCCATCTCCCGATAGCCCTGTGCGCGTTCGTCAGCGCGGCGTCGTGCTTCCGCCACGATGCGGTCCAGCTTTCCAGGGTCGCTCGTCTTCATTCAAGTGAGATCGCACGTGAGAGTCGTTGACCAGTAGCCGTCCAGTCCGCGGCAGGCCCTGCCGCCGGCTTTACCGTTGAGATCATGTCGTCGTCGCACGTTCAATGAACCCATGCAGGCTAGCCCAATCGGACATCGCCTGCCAACAAGGCTCCAGCGAAATTCCGTCGAACGCTTCAGGCTGGGAGCCGTTGCCGGCCCGCCCGGTTTGCTGTCATCTTGACGCACTGAAAGTGCGCACATAATTCAGGCGCTTAACGAACCGACGCGGTACTCGGTACCATTCCCACCGGCGAACATTCCCGTCCCGCCTGATTCCAAACCCCTGGACGTACCCACGACGTGCTTGAAAAGCTCTTTGCCTCTCCCTTGCACGAGCACGCTGACCCGGCGCAACGCGTGACAGGGATCGCCGCGCTGCCTGCTGATTCGAGGGCACTTGTCCAGCTGCTCGGCGCCGACCCCTCGCCCGAGGTTCGCACGGCGGCGGCCACCCGGTGCACCGATCCGGCAACGCTCGCCGCGGCCTTGCAGACGGAGGCCGAGCCGCAGGTGCGCGCGGCCATTGCCGCGGCGCTGGGCAGGGCACTGGCGACCACATCGGACGATGGCATTGTGCGGGCCGTGCTCAGCGCGCCGGGCTGTGAGGATGCTGTCCGCACGCAGGTCGTGTTGTACACGCAGACGGAGGAACGTCGCCGCCTTGCGCTCGAAGGTATCGGCGACGAAGAAACGCTGGTGGACGTGGCGCTTGCCGCCGAACATGCGTCAACGCGGATCGCGGCGGCCGAGCGTGTACACGCGCCTGAGCCATTGCGGCGCCTGCTCAAGGGGGCCAGGGACAAGGATCGCGGCGTGGCTCGACTGGCGCGCGAACGGCTCGACTCGATCAGTCACCGAATCGCGCACGCCGAAGCGGCCGATGTGATTCTGAAGGAAGCAGAGGCCCTCGTGACGCAGCCTGGGCATATCGTGATGGCGGCAGTCGAACTCGATCGGCGCTGGAAGGCGCTGGCACTGGGAGACGACGTTGCCCGACGTACCCGATGGGAAGCGATCGGTCGGCAAATGCAGCAGCGATTCGACCGTGAACTCGATGAGCAGCGTAGCCACGCACAGTTTGAGCAGCGTCTTGAGACCTGGCTCGCCACCCTGAAATCCACGCCGGCGACCTCAACGCTGAATACGCTGCGTGACGAGCTCAACGCCTTGCGCGCAGAGGCCCTGGACACCGATGATGCCCATGCTCTCGCACGACTGGCCCAGGCCGAGCAGCAAATAGCACAGTGGGAGCAGGCCGCTCCGGCGCTTGCCGCCGCCGAGGCGCTGGTCGTGGAAGCCGAGCAACTCGCCACCGGAACGCCGATCGACGACGCTCAGCTGCCAGTTCGCTGGCAGGCGCTGGACCTGGCATCCCGCACGCCAACGCTGACGCGGCGTTTCGAGGCCGCGCTGCTTGTCATCGAGCAACGCCGCCTCGCGTACGTCCGCGCAACGGAGCAGGAAAGAGGTGCGGTGCGCCAACAGCTGCATACGGCGCTGCATGAAGCTGAGCAGGCGCTAGCGTCGGGACAGCTGCAGGAGGCCCGAGCTGCGGCCGACCGGGCCCGTGCCCTGAAACCCCATGCGGGCCTGCTGCCGAAGCCCAGCGTGCAGCGCCTCAGCCGAGTCGTGCAGCAACTGGTCGAACTCGAGCGATGGGAGGCGTTTGGCCAGCAGAGCGCACGCGTTCAGCTTTGCGAACGCGCGGAAGCCTTGCTGCAGAAGTCGCTCGCGCCTGTGGCACTGGCACGCGAAGTACAGCAACTGAGGGCCGAGTGGAAGAAGCTCGACGAGCAGCATGCCGGGGTCCCGAAGCCACTGTGGGAACGCTTCGACGGCGCCTGCGAACGGGCCTACGCGCCAGCGGCGCGGCACTTTGCGGAGCAGGCGGCGCAGCACAAGCAGGCACGCAAGCAGCGCGAAGACTTCATCGCGGTTGCCGCCGCACACGCGCCAACGCTGCTCGGCGAGCCGCGCGACTGGCGCGCGATCGAGCGCTGGCTGCGCGAGACCGAGGCAACCTGGCGAGGGACGAGCCTCGGCAGCGTCGAACCGGGGGCATGGAAGAAGCTCGATGCGCGCCTGAAGACCGCGCTGGCTCCCTTGCGAGACTCAATGTCGGCTGCCCGCGACCAAGCGCGGCAAGAGCGTGAGGGCTTGATTGGCGAGGCGGAAGCGTTACTCGCCAAGGCCGCGGAACGCGAGACGCCGTCGAAGGTAAAGGAACTTCAGGCGCGCTGGCAGGCGCATGCCAAGTCCATCGTGCTGGCGCAACGCGACGAAAGGACTTTGTGGGACCGGTTTCGCGCCGCATGTAACGCAGTTTTTGACGCCCGCACCGGATCGCGCAAGGCCGAGGACGAGCGCAGAAACATCCATCGTCGAGCGTTCGAGATTCTGTGCGAAGAATTCGAGCAGCTGCCTCGCACGACCGAGGCTGATGAAGCGCAGATGCAGCGTGCACAGCGCGAACTACAGGACCGGTGGCGCGAAGCGGTCGCGGACAACGGACCGGCGCCGGCCGCGCTCGATGCACGTTTCAAGGCCGCGCGTGCCAACATCGAGGAGACGTTGCGCGGACGGGCTCGGAAGAGCGAGGCGGCGGTGTGGCAAGGCCTGCTCGCCAAGGAAAGTCTGTGTGAGGAGCTTGACGCCCTTGCGAGCAACGGAGGGGCCGCAGATCCGGCTGGCCCAGAGTCGGTTCGGAACCGCTGGGATGCGTTGCCGCCGCTCGCCACCGCCTGGGAGCAGAAAATGCTCAGCCGGCGTGACGCGGCGTTGGGTGCGCTGGCCGACGCTGATGCCCGCGAAGATTACGTCGAGAAGCTGAATGACTGCGTCGCGGCACGTCGAGATGCGCTGCTCGAACTCGAGCTCCTGCTCGGCATCGAAAGTCCGGCTGACCTGAAGCCCCAGCGCCTCGCTGTACAGGTCAAGCATCTGCGTGATCGATTCAAGCGCACGGCGTCTGATGGTGCAGGAGGCGCCGTTCAGCTCCTGCTCGACTGGTGCACGTTGCCGGGCGTGGCAGATACGCGCGACCGGCAGCGTTGCGGGAATATCGTCGCGAGACTAGAGCGGCGACGCTGAATCCGGTGTGGCCCGTTCGTGGACCGGATTCGAATAGCTTGATGCTCGACCGGCAAAGTTTTCCGCAATTCGGTCGTGACGCTTAAATTGCGTGGCGACCGGCTTCAATGACTGTCAGTAAGAAATCCTGGCGGCCAAACGCATGCGCGATGTCGGCCGCATACGCTGCCGCTGCCGGCAGCGAACTGAGCACCGCACCAGCGATGATGCGACCCTGATAGCCGACGACCCAGCAACCCTTGCCCAGTTGCGCGAGGATGAATTCCGCTCCTCTTTCTCGACCGCTTCGCTTGTTCTTCATCGTGCCTCCCTGTGTCGTGATTTGTGAGCCTCGTACATGAAATAGACGCAATGTCCATGCCAGTGGTCTCAGCAAGGTTTCTGCGCGACAGTCAGGCGTGAGGCGGCACGACGCTTGCTGTACTGCGTCGCCGCGAGTCGAACGTCGCAAGTGTCATTCGCTCGCGTCCAGCTTCACCGTTCAACCTTCACACGAGGACATCATGATCAATTTCATCGTTTGGCTCATCGTCGGCGGCGTCATCGGCTGGATCGCGAGTCTCATTATGAAAACAGACGCGCAGCAGGGCGCACTGCTCAACGTCGTTGTCGGCATCGTTGGCGCAGCCCTGGCGGGCTGGCTCATCTCGCCCGCGCTCGGCATTCCGACTATCAACCAGGATGCGTTCAGTCTCGGCGCTCTTGTCGTATCTCTGGTCGGGGCGGTGATCCTGCTCGCAATCGTCAATTTGTTCCGCCGACGGGCAGTACGCTAATGCCGGTTGCCGCCGCGGCTGCAAACAGCTCGTAGGGAGAGTTACGCGCAGCCGCGGCGGCGCTTGGCGTACGCTTGCGACTTTAATTTGACTTTGGCTTATGCACGGTACCGCGACTGCTGAACTCGACGTCCGTGCTGGCGCGAACTGGTTGGCCCGCGCCAGCGCGGCCGAGCGAGTCGAATTGCTCGCCGCGTTGCTGACCCGTTTCAATCACGATTTCCGGACGCCGTTGAACACCATTACCGGCTGGGGTCACCTGCTCCAGCAGGGATCGCTCGAGCCGGATCGCATTCGGCATGTGGCCGACGTCATCGCACGCAATGCGCGCGAGGAGACGCTGATGTTCGAAGCGTTCATCGAGGACGCCCGCATCATCCTCGGCCGCGTGCAAGTGGAGCCGACGACCGTGCGACTCGACGAGCTGGTCGCTCAAGTGATCGCGCAGGCCAGCGGCTCGGAAAGGTCGTCGCGCAGTTCATTACGGGTCACGATCGATGCGGGCGAAGCATTGATCGATGGCAACAGCCGTGCGCTTCAACGACTGATCATCCGGCTGGCTGCTGCTATCGCCCGACGCACGCACGAGGCTGCAACAATCGATCTCGTTGTGTCGAATGAGGACCGACGGATCTGCTTCTCACTGACGGCTCCAACGAGCGACGCAGATTGGTCTGAGTCCGACCTGCTCGAGCTGCGCATCAGCACGCTGATGGCATCTGTCTTCAGAGGCACATTGGAACTGCTCGCGAACCCCGAAACCGCCGCGCTCAGAGTGCTGCTGCCCCAGGCGGCACGGGCGGCATAGAGCCCGCCTCGACAGCCTGCTACTTCTCGTCCTCGCGGGTGCGCGATGGCCCGGCAGCGCTACTGGAGTCCGTCAGCGGTCCGCCGTCGGGTTCATTGTCCGATGCGACGTTTCCGGAACCACCTTCCGCCTTGCCGGCATCAGCGCCGCCCTTGTCCTTTGCTTCCGGACGCGGACCGTAAGGGTCCGTCGTATCCCCTGGTGTCGTTGCGGGATATTGAGCGGTCGGCGCTGCGGTATTGGGTGGTGGATTTTTGAACGCCGGGTCGATCGGCGCTTCACGACGATCGCAGGCAACCAGTGTGAGCAACAGCGCAGCCGACAGCGCGAGCGGCTGCCAGCGGCCTGTCGTGTGGCTCGACTTGCAATTCATCTGTCACTCCTTCAGCCAGGAACTCATGACGGCAAGTAAATTCCTGTCGGAACGAGCCCGGGCACGGCGTTTGCTGCTTCCTTGGTGCGATCGACGGTTTTGACTGTCGGTTGTCTGCGCCGCGTCCCCCCTCCCCCTTCCTCTGGACGCCGGCGCCGTTTTCCGGCCCCGCCTAGTGCGGGGCTTTTTTTGGGCCCAAGTCTCCGGGAATCAACCGGTAAGAGATCGCTGCGCACGGTTTTGAACCGTCTGAAATGCGAGCAGGTCCGCAGCGCGGACCTGCTCATCGAGTCGTGCAGCTTAACCTTGGTTCTGCGGCGGGCGCACGATGATGGAGTTCTGGACCTGCTTCACGCCCGGAACGGCAGCCGCGAGCTGTGCCGCGCGCTGGCGCTCGGCTTCACTGACCGCGAACCCGGACAACTGCACGACGCCCTTGAGCGTCTCGACCTGGATACGGGTCGCTGCGACTGTCTGGTCTTCCGCGAAGCGACTCTTCACCCGAGTGGTGATGGTCGCGTCGTCTACGTACTCGCCAGTGGTGCTCTGTCCGCTGGTGACGGCGCAGCCGGCGCTGAACAAGGCCGAAACGGCAATGATGGCGGCGACGGTCAAGTTCTTCATGGTTGTTTCCTCTCCAGTGTGATTGAGTTGCGCGGTTGCAAGACTTTCCACGCAACAGCCCAATCGCAAGCGTCGTGCCCATGACCCGAGCCGGGATACAGCTCCACGCGAGCTGCTGCTGACCGTGGCGGCACGCCACATGCTCATTCCATTTGCGGACCGTCCACGCGGTCGAATAAGGAAAACACGATGCACATCCCAGGCGAGCGCCTGCGCTGGCCCCCGCGGCCAGGGAAGCGATCAGTTGGAACGCGCGCGAAACTCGCAACTGACGAACAGCCAGTCGCGCGTGTGCCGAACGAACGGGACCAATCGGCCGATAGCCAGGCGAGCGGACCCAGACCCATCATGCGGCGGGCGCACGACGACCTCGCCGCGGGACTCCAAGACACTGACTGCCGCAATAGTGCGGCCGAGATCATCAGAAAGAAGAGCGCAGACCGTCGGCGCAAGTAAATGGCGGCAGCCCTTAAGACTGGGCAAAATGGGCTGTAGATACAGTAGGAATTTCCGGCTGTTGCCGCCGGCCCGCTGATTCTTCTGGCTTTTCCGTTGGCACGCGATTTGCGGACCCTTAACTGCACCAACTACAGGGTCGCGCCGAAGTCTGGCGCACGTCGCAAAGGCCAACTCCCATGAACGCACCCGTAATCCAGCACGAGCAGCGCCAGCAGCAGACCTTGACGCCTCGCCTGCAGCAGGCAGTGCGCCTCCTTCAACTTTCGTCGGTGGACTTCGCACAGGAACTGCAGCAGGCCATGGCCAGCAATCCGTTCCTAGAGCCGGAAGAGACCGAAACCGACGCCACGCCGGTGGCGCCCGAGGCGACGCTTGCCAAGGATGAACCCTCCGCTTCCCAAGTGGAAACGGACACCCAGTCGCCACCGGAACAGCCGTGGGAGGGCGAAGTCTGGTCGACTCCCGGTGGATCGCGCCGCAACGGAGAAGTCGACTCCGATTTCGAACTGAGCGAGATCACGCCCGCCGTGGAGACCTTGCGCGACCACCTGCACTCACAGCTGCAGCTGCTCGCGGCCTCCCCGCGCGATCGACTAATGATGGCAACGATCGTCGAGGCTATCGACGACGACGGGTATCTGCGGATCGATCTCGACGAACTGAAGTCCCTCCCCAACCTTGACCCGATGCCGGAAGACGACGAAATGCAGGTCGCGTTGAAGCTCGTGCAGTCGCTCGACCCGGCTGGGGTCGGGGCGCGCGATCTTCGCGAATGCCTTCTGTTGCAACTGAAAGAGACCGATGCTTCGGCCGGGGAGGATCCGAACGAAATAGCGCGGCAGATCGTTGCCGACCATCTCGACAAGCTCGCGAAGCGCGACACCGCGGCGCTTGCCGTTGCACTGGGTCTACCCGAACCCCTCGTTACGCGTGCTAGTGACGTAATTCGACATCTGGAGCCGCGGCCGGGCTGGCGATTCGGTGCCGCGAACATCCAATATGTGACGCCCGACGTCATCGTGCGCAAGGTCCGAGACCGCTGGACCGTGGCGCTCAATCCTGGCGTCGTGCCCCAAGTGCGGCTCAATCGCATGTATGCGGAACTATTCAAGAGCCACCGCAATTCCAGCCATGCGGATCTCGCCGCGCAACTGCAGGAAGCGCGCTGGACCGTGCGAAATGTCGAGCAGCGCTTCGCGACCATTCAGAGCGTGGCGGCGGCCATCGTGCGGCACCAGTATCAGTTTTTCGACTATGGAGAGCTCGCAATGAAGCCGCTGGCGCTGCGGGAGATCGCCGACGAACTCGGCCTGCATGAATCCACCGTCTCACGCGTAACGAACAACAAGTACATGGCAACGCCCGTCGGTGTGTTCGAGTTGAAGTACTTCTTTTCGCGGGCGCTGACGACGAGCAGCGGCGGAAGATGTTCGGCGACCGCGATTCGCGGCGCGATCAAGGACATGATCCAGTCCGAGAATTCAGCCGATCCGCTGTCCGACGCCCAGATTGCGCGCCTGCTCGCGCGCCAGGGACTGCAGGTCGCACGCCGTACCGTGACCAAGTACCGACAGACGATGCGCCTGCCCGCTTACGAGAGGCGACGCCGCTCCACGGCAGAGCAAACCTTAGGCAATTAGCCGCAGGCCCGAAACTTGCCGAGACACGCGCGGGAGTCACTGGATCAGCTAAACCGAATCCGTCCGCCTCGAGGTTCTCATGGGATCACTCATCGCGAGTCATCTGGTGGCAGCCCTGGTCGACGCCGTAGTCGCAGGAACCCTGGAGTACATCGCCGCGGTCGGGCCCGCGGCACCGTCCGCGCCGACTTTCAATCCGCAGGAGGAGGAGCAGCCTGCAATCGCGCAACTGAATCTGCAGGAGGTGACACGAGCCGAACGAAGTCCGACGAGTACGTTGCCACGGTCGACGCTGTTCCCGCTTCGCAGCCTGCCTCTTGACCGCCAGCAGATCGAGAATCTCGCCCGCGATTACCGCATGCCAGAACAACCTGGGGCACTCGTTTCATCCGCTCCGGTCACGCGACCCCTGATTGGCGGCGCGGTTCATCTGGAAATGCCGCGGCTGGCGCCGAACGGCCAATTTGTGCGACCGAAGATCTTCATCGGACTTGAATCCTCGCAACTGAAGTCCTGGATGCGGTCCCAGGGAATTGCTGCCGAGCGGTGCATGTTTCCGATGCTGCGGGCGCGTACCCGCCTCAATCATGAGAACGGGGAGTTCTCGGCCGCCCTGACCATGCACGCGCGGTGCACGTTCTACTGATTGGCGGTCCTTTCACCTCAGGTGGGCACCGCAATTGCCACGTTCACTTGCACACTGCTCCAGACATTGGAGGCATGCGTGGAAGTGGAACCCATCTGGAGTTCGAGCGAACTGCGACATCAGGCCTGGGCCAGGCTGGACGTGCTCGGGATCGTGCAACTGACGACCAGCGATGAACGAGGTTGCCTCAGGAGCCGACCACTCGCGGTTCAACGTGCGGGCTGCGACGGCGTGATCTGGTTCTTCGTCGCCCGCTCATCCGAAATCGCGTCAGCAGTGGAATGCGATCCGAGGGTCAATGCGAGCTGCATGGACGTCGGCGACGGCGCATACCTGTCTTTCAGCGGCACTGCGCGGCTCGTGCGAGACAAGGAGATCGCTCGTGACTTGTGGAGTGCCACGAGCGAGACGTGGTTTCCGGGCGGGATCGACGATCCGGAATTGACGCTGCTGAAAGTGATGGTCGATCACGCAGAGACCTGGTGTCGCGATTCGAACCGGATGGTCCGGTTCTTTTCTGTTGCCACCCCCGCGCTGCTCAGTAGCAAGCCTCCCGCCGCCGACGCGCGTGCTGTCCTTCAAATGTAGGCAAATCACAGGAGGTTCACGATGAAGGCGATTTTCGTTGCTGCGATGACTGTCGCGCTGCTCACCGGCTGCGGCACCTGGTCGAATGCGCAAAAGGGCACCGCGATCGGCGCGGGGGCCGGTGCTGCTATCGGCCATGCTGTCGGTGGTGGCGTGCTCGGGACTGTCGGCGGAGCCGCGGTCGGAGGCGTCATCGGCCACGAGATTGGAGAAGACCGCGACGAGAAACAGCAGAAGAGGTAGCCGACGGCGCGGCGAAGTCCTTCAGCATTTCGGCGACCGGTCGCCCCCTTTCAGCCTTATGCCGAGCGCCCCCAGCGCGTAGCCGAGGCCCTGCCTCGACACTGAATCGTCTGTCCATGCGGCCGAACTTGCCTTCAATCTGGAGGGCGATGAGTGATCGCAGTGAACCCGGCCGTCGAGGCACGCGGATTGCTCCTCGTTCCGCCTGACCCGCCGATTGGCGACGGGCCTGCAACGGGATGCGAGCAATGGCGTCCAAGGACTAGAAAGGTATTCCATGAGCACTGTTTACGAACGAAGCGACGTGATCTCGTCTGACGATGTGGAAGGCACGGATGTCTACAACCCCGGCGGCGACAAGCTGGGCTCTATCGACGATCTGATGATCGATAAAGTGTCCGGTCATGTCCGGTACGCCGTTATGGAATTCGGCGGCTTTCTGGGCATGGGTACCGATCGCTATCCGATCCCATGGAAGCTGCTGAAGTACGACACAACCAAGGACGGCTACGTGGTCCCCTTGGACAAAGACCGCCTTTCGAAGGCACCCAAGTACTCACGCGACAAGGCGCCGAACTACACGCCTGAGTATGGGACTCAAGTTGATGAGTACTACGGTCCGTATTTGTAAGGGGAAACAATGGCCTTCCGGTGGAAGGCCCTGACCGACAGGTCATTCGAGCGGCAGGCTTTACCCCGTCGGCGTTAGCGCCGCCAACTCGGTCCGCGGCGAGATGTTGCCCACTCTCACGACGCGATCAACCCGGGCGCCCGGCGAGGTCAGCGCGCATCCTCCTACAGCTGTGATGAGAAAATCGAAGCCGCGTTTGCGATGAGTTTCTCGTACCACGGGCGGGCCAGCCACTGTTCGTAGGTAATGCGCCTCGACTGCTGCAGGTCCTTTTCGAAGGAGACGGTCTGCGAAGCGGCGAAGGCGCGGTCGTACACGTTGAGGTTGGCTTCATCGTTCAGTCGGAACGAGCGGGCATCGAAGTTGGTCGAGCCGACGGATGACCATAGGCCGTCCACCACTAGCAGCTTGACGTGATAAAGCGTCGGCTGATATTCGTGGATCAGGGCGCCCGCCTCCAGCAGCGGCCCCCAATCCGCGCGGGAGGCGCTGCGCACGAAGTCCGCGTCGGTGAGCTGATTGGGCAAGATCAGTCGCACTCGTACGCCGCGCTTGATCGCCCCGACCAGCGCCTCGCGTGTCACTCTGTCTGGCACGAAGTACGCCATCGCCAGATCGATCGTGCGGGTTGCCGCTGCGATCGACAGCAGATACATCAGGTGCATGCTCTCAGAACCTCCCTCGCTCGAGCTTTGAAACACCTGCGCGAACATGGGACCCTTGTTCTGCGGTGGCGGGAAGTACAAGTCGCCGTGCAGCACCCATCCGCTGACCTTGGTCCAGTTGTCCATGAAGGCCGCCTGCATCTGGGCGACGGCCGGGCCTTCGATCCGGTAGTGATTGTCTCGCCAGTGCGTGGCGTCCTCGGCATCGCCAGACCACTCGTCCGCAATTCCGACTCCGCCGGTGAATCCGATCCGTCCATCAACGATGAGAAGCTTGCGATGCGTGCGGTTATTCACCCGCCCGAGGTTGTACCAACGCAGCGGCCGATACTTTCGGAACTCGACACCTGCCGCTTCCATCATTTCAATGGCGGCGTTGTCCATCTTCTGGCTGCCAAGCCAGTCGACCAGCACGTGGACCTTGATGCCGCCGCGCGCCCGCTCCGCGAGAGCCTCCGCGAACTTTCGCCCGATTTCACCGGACCAGTAGATGTAGGTTTCAAAATCGATGGTCAGCTGCGCACCGGAGATCGCCTCCAGCATCGACGGAAAGATTCGATCGCCGTTGATCAGCGTTTCGACCGTGTTGCCATCGATCAGCGGCGGGCCCAGCAGGACGCTCATTGAGCGCACGAACTGCGGGTCGGCAACGCCGTACAAGTGGGTCGGCCGGACGCCTATCTTCTTCTCGGCGCGCAGGTTCAGCACGATCAGCGTCGCGAGCAACGTGATTATCACGATGGCGGCGACGGTCAGCAGGGGATGCCTGAGTGTCATGCAGGCCGAGAATAGCGCCGGGCCATCGCTGGCCCCTCCGCGCCCCGACTCCGTTCGTCAGGAACATCGATTGCTGATAGCGGGAATCGAGTCTCTTGGCAAGAAACTGATGGTCACCGACACGCGCCCGGAACGCCGAAAGCGCCTCGCCCGGTGGCGTCCGCCGCAAGCGAGCGCGGCTTAACCGCAGGATCCGACAGCAAGTGCGATGAAAGCCATCTGGGTCCTGATCAAGGCAACCGCTTCGTCGTGGGTCGATGACTACGCACCCAGCATGGGCGCGGCGCTCGCCTACTACACGATGTTCTCGATTGCGCCGCTGCTTTTGATCGTGATCTCGGTGGCCGGACTGGTGTTCGGACAAGAAGCGGCGCAGGGAGAGATCTTTCGGCAGTTGCGCGGCCTCATGGGTGACCAGGGCGCACAGGCAGTGCAGGCGATGGTCGCGAGCGTCAACGAGCGCCCGACGGAAAGCTCGATCGGCACGCTGGTGGGGTTGGTCCTGCTGCTGATTGGAGCGACATCGGTTTTCGGCGAGCTGCAGGATGCGCTCGATCGAATCTGGCGTGCTCCGGTGCGCGCCGGCACCTCCGGCTGGTGGGGATTGATAAGGGCCCGTCTTTTGTCGTTCGGGATGATCCTCGGCATCGGTTTCCTGTTGATGGTGTCTCTGATAGCGAGTGCCGCTCTGTCCGCGTTGGGACTCTGGTGGGCGCCACTGTTCGGTCAATGGGAAGCTCTGCTACAGGCTGTCAACCTCGTAGTTGGCTTCGCGCTGACGATGCTGGTGTTCGCGATGATCTACAAAATCCTGCCGCGGGTGCGGATTCGGCTGGCGCGATGTCTGGGTCGGCGCCGCGGCGACCGCACTGCTGTTCACAGTCGGCAAATTTCTGATCGGCCTTTACATCGGCCGCAGCAGCGTGACTTCGGCCTTCGGTGCCGCTGGCTCACTGGCGGTCGTCCTTCTATGGGTCTACTACTCGGCTCAGGTCTTCCTGCTGGGCGCAGAGTTCACCTGGGTCTATGCCCACACCTTTGGGTCGCGTCGCGGTCAGGCGAGCGGGCGAGCACATACGGGCACGGAGCAAGGATCGGCGAGCGGCCCAGCGCACGGGTCGCTTCTCTCTGCGAACCACTCGCATTGATACCTGTTCGAACCTCCAGCAGCGGCCATCCCGTTACTTGGTGACTGGGTTCGGGATATTCGCCGCCGTCACGCGCCAGATCACGTTTCCGACATCGTCCGCCCAATAGCGCACCACGCCCGCCGATCGCCACTCCCACCGGTCGACCGTAGGCATCACCCTACCGCTACCGATGAACGCAGTGAGTCAGAAGCCGTTCCGGCGCGGCGGAGCCCGCCGACGCACGCTGATGACTAACGCATTGCGCCGGGACGAGCTTCGGGCTTGACACCTGAGGCGTACTGGCGCGGCATCACGACGCGGATCACGGTACCGGAGCCCGGCTCACTCTCCATTTCGAGGCTCGAGTCGAGAATTTCACAGAGTCGCTTGACAATCGACAGGCCGATGCCCTCGCCGTGGCGGTGTGGACTTCCGTCGCTCGCATTGCTCTTCTCGGCCGCTGATGCTTCAGCAACTCCGGGCACAGACGTCGACTCTTCGGCTTCGACTGCCATCAGCTCCAGAGTCGCCGCCTGCAACGCGCCGGCAAGGGGAGCCGAGGGTCCGCCCTGAAGTCCAGGTCCCGTGTCCTGGACGCAAACCATCCAGCGCTTCGGATCATTGTCACGACTGTCGCCCCAGGTGACCTTCACGCTGCCGTCGCGCGTGTAATGCAGAGCATTGAGCAGCAGGTTTTGAACGATTCGGCCTAGCTTGACGCGATCCGCATCGACTACCAAGCGCGCGGGGCCATCAAACTCGAGCGTCAGTCCTCGAGCGTCGGCGAGCGGCTTGGAGAGCTCGCACAATTCGCGCAATACCGGCGCGACGTCCAGCGTGGCGCAGACGCGGCGCTCCTGCCCGGCTTGCAGGCGGGCCAGATCCATTAGGTCTGTCAGAAGCGCGGTGTGCGCCTTCAGCGCGCGGCGCGCAAGGAGGAACAATTCGGCGCGGCGCTCGCTCGAAAGACCTTCGATCTGCAGCGCCTCCGCCACATTGGTCACGATGCCGAGATTGCCGCGCAAATCATGCGCAGCGCCGCGCAGGATGTCGGCCTGACGACGCTCGAGCAACCGCGCCTGACCGAGCGTGCGCGCGAGGTCATTGGCCTGACCGGCCGCTTCCGCGCGATACATGCCTTCGTAGCGGACCGTGCTTTCGCTCATCGCTTCCGAGCAAAAACTCGCCACGGTGCGGTAGGCGCTATGCAAGGTGCGCGTGTCGAACGAGAAGCGGACGGCCAGTTCCTGCACCTCGTCGATCAGAGCGAGCTGCAAGTGGCTCCATTCGCGCATGAGCTCGATCTGGCTGTAGCCCTGCTGCCAACGGTGCATCCCGTGGCCGGCACCCGCCTCCGCCTCATCCACAGCAGCCTCGACAGCGGCCGCCCGGCCCTGCGAAAGTGCACGCGCAAGTGCATCGAGGATTTCGGGCATGTGGTCGACGAACTGCGCCCGTGACAACGAATCCGGCGTGGACAATGCCTCATCCGCCGTGACCATCGAGCGCCAGCGGTCGATGATGGCTCTCTGCTGCGCGGTGAAATGCGCTGCTATGTGCTCAAGTTGATGATCAAGGTCCATCGGCGCTCCCTAGTATTTTGTAGACGGGACCTGTCGAGTGTCAAATCGCCCGAGCGCAACCTCATCGAAGGAAGGTCAGACAGCAGCCCGCCGGCGCCGGCGCAGCACGAACCGCATGCGGGGCGGGAAAGGCACGGCCATGAACGCCCCGGCGATTCCCCACATGCAACCCGCCACCGTAATCATCAGAAGAACCGCCGGTGGGCTCAGTTCAAGGCGACGGCCGCCCTTTCGATGATGTGCATGGCGTCGAAGGCAAGCGCAGCGGCAACGACTGCGCCGAACTCATCAAACGTCAAGGCCCCGGCCACGGTCAACAGCCCCAAAATCAGCAAAGGCCCGAGATAAGGAATGAATGAAAGCAAACCGGCGACCGCGCGCCGGCGTCTTCAGGCGACTCGCGCTTTTGGTTTCCAGGACTCCCAGGTCCGTCAATTGCTATGTCGAATCCATGTCACTGTCGACGGAATTCTGTCGACGGACGATTGACTACCCAATTCGACCGATTCCCTATCACGACCCAGGAGCACACCCAATGGCCACAAGAAAGTCAGCACCGAAGAAATCGTCCCCTGCCTCATCGTCCCGGCGGTCTGGCCACGACGCAGTTGAACTGCTGAAGGCTGACCACAAGGAAGTCAAAGCGCTGTTCGATCAGTACAAACGACTGGTCGATAACGAGGACGTCCCCGAGGAGCGGCAAGCTGTCGCGCAGCAAATCTGCCTGCTGCTGACGGTCCATGCGACGGCGGAAGAGGAGATCTTCTATCCGGCCGCCCGCGCTGCGATCGACGAGCCCGACCTGCTCGACGAAGCGGAGGTCGAACACGCATCCGCCAAGGACCTCATCGCACAGATCGAAGCGATGGACCCGAACGAAGCGCTGTACGACGCGAAGGTGATTGTGCTGGGCGAGTACATCGATCACCACGTCAAGGAAGAAGAGGGCCAGATGTTTCCGAAATGCAAGAAGGCCGACATGGACCTCGCCGCGCTGGGACAAGCCATCGATGCACGCAAGGCGGAACTGATGGAAGAACTCGGCGCGCTTGCGTAGGCTCCCCCAGCGAAGCCAGGCAGGTCAATGCCGCCTGGCTTCGCCGCCCTGAAAAGCTCGCCTGGACATCCTCCCCCGATTTCAATGCGGCCTGCGGCATCGCCCGAGCTACGGACGCTTTGTCGGAAACATCTTTCAGTCTCGGGTGCCGTAGCCCCAGCGGGTGTACACCGATCAGGCCGAGAGCGAACAGCACGGCGGGAAGGCCGCGCCGTCATTGAGCCCACTTTCTGCGGTCAACCGAAAAGGCCCCGACGTCAGGCCGCCTTGCGTGTCGCCCTCTTCGCCGCGGTTCGACGGCTCGCGGCATTCGTGCCGACGGCCGCGCGGCGCACCGCTGAGTCTCGATTCCCGGGCTGCCCCCGCTTCAGGCTTGCACGCAGCGCCTCCATCAGATCGATGACCTGTGCGCCGGCCGATCCGACCGGCGCTTCGGGCGCCACGATTTCCTTGCCTTCGACCTTGCGCTGAATCTGCTCCTGGGTCCTGGCCTTTACTTCGTCCGTGAACTTCTCCGGCTTCCACTCGTCGCCGCTGATGCTGTCGATCAACTGCGTCGCGAGATCGAGCTCCTGCTGCTTCACCTCGACCGCCGGAATTTTCAGGGCCTTCTGCGAACGCAGTTCAGACGCGTAGTAGAGCTGCTGCATCACGATCCCGTCGTCGCCCGGGCGTAGGGCGACGGTGTATTGCTTGCCACGCGACGCCCAGCGGCCGATCGCGGTCTTCTTCGACTTGCGCATCGCCGCGAGCAGCAGGCCATAGGGCTTGGACCCATTCTTGCCCGGCCCGAGGTAGTACGTGGACTCGTAATAGATCGGGTCGATCTTCGATGCCGGCAGAAACTGATCAATCGTTATCAGTTCGGACGCCGTCGCATTGAGTGCCTTCAGCTCTTCCTTCGAGAACGTGACGTACTTCTCCTTCTCGAACTCGAAACCCTTCACCAGTTCGTCGCGCGGAACGATCCTGTCCTCCTCAATGCAGCGGTATTCCTGCTTGACCCGCGAGCCGCAGTTGTGCAGCAGATTGAACGAGAACCTTCCCGCCGGATTGGCGGCCGGATACACCTTGACCGGTATCGCGACCAGTCCGAAGGAAATCGTCGCGGACTGAAGTGCTCGGGCGCCCGTTGTGGTCTCGGCAAATGCATTGGCAGGCTTGGAAGATCGACGGCGCGTCGATGGCATTCGACCTGTTCGCTTGGGTTTCATCGGGTACGCCTCCTTGAGAGCGCTACGAAAGTAGAGAGCCACGGGGCCTGAACACGGCGCGTCATTTGCCCGGCTGAGACGCACCCTCGCTCCGTGTCACGCTGACTTCGCCGTCACTCTCCAGGCGAGCGAAGCGTACCTCCGCGAGCGACTCGATGCCCTTCTCGCGCAGCTTCCCCATCAGCTCATCGGTCGAGAGAAACTCGCTGCGCAGATTACGGTGCAGCAGTCGGCCGTGTTGTACGAGCAGCAGCGGGGGCGGCTCGAGAATGCGCGCGACGCGGGCGGAACGCCATGCGGCCCAGTCGATGAGAAAGTTCCAGACGACGATCGTGCTGATCAGTACCAGGCCGTCCGAGACCGACCTGTACTCGCCTGCCATCGCGTTCTGCGACGCATCGGCGATCAGCACGATGACCAGCACGTCGGCAATGCTGATCGCGCCCACGCCGCGGCGGAGCACGAAGCGAAATATCGCAAACAGGAACCAGAAGATGCACGAGCCGCGAACAACCAGTTCGAGCGGTGCAACCGTAAATTCGAAGAGTCCCGCGCCCATCGTCGATCGAGGTCGTCCAGTCTTTCGCACCTGATGGACGGCTGGGCAAGTCGCATGCCCTGCCATGCGCAAAACGAGACGCAGGAACGGGGATTGCCATTTCCGCTGTGTCCCCGACAGCCTGCTGACGCGGACTGTCGGTCAAGGAGAGCTTCGATGTGCAACACCACCACACACTTCCAGTCGATCCCGGCGCCGACCCCTGCGCCTGAGCCTCTGACCCCGCCGGATCCCCCGCCCGGGCCGATCGTTCCGCCGCCGCCGATCGAGGACCCGCCCGCGCCCGCCAACCCGGAAGTACCTGTCTACACGCCTCCGGTCACAGAACTGTAGGTCCCCGAAATGCCCGCGAACGCCAACCTCTCGCCTTGGGAGAGGGCGCCCGCAACTTCAACGCGACGGCTATCCCAGTCGCTGCCGACTCCGGCGGCGCCGGAACGGGGCCAACCGCAGCACTGTTCGACGACTTTCCGAGCCCTCAATCAACCGAGACGTCGAAGGTGAACACGACCTTGGCACGGGTGTTGGCGGCAATGTCGACACTCTGTTGCTGCCTCTTCCCTTGGCGCGTGGCTTCGACGCTGTACCTCCCCGGACCCAGGTCGACCAACAGGTAAGGCGCGTCAAGCTGCGTATCGAGGACCATTCTTCCCCGCGCATCCTGGATCATGACGTGCGAATCGGCCAGGTACGCCCCCGATTTTGCTGCCACCGTGATTGACAACGGGAAGTCGCGCGCGATTGATTTCATCTGCTCGGATTCGTCGAGACCGATGCCACCGGCGATAAAGCGGCGGTTCTGTGCAGTTTGTCCCTCCTGAACCGACTCGGGAGCGGCATATGGCGTCGACACGGTGCAGGCGACAGAAGTGCCGAGTACGAGCAATTTCACCAGCAAGGATCCTTTCATGGTCACCTCCGTTAGGTGATGGAATGTCAGCTGAGGTCGCTCCTGTTCGCGTAGGCCTAGAGCATGAGATGAAACGGCCGGACCAGTCGTTCGCACAGACGGCTGCTCCATGGACGTGTAGACCAGGCGTCGACCGTGATGCGTTCGCAGGAGGCGGCATCGCGTTCGAAGTGTTGCGCTAGTTCTTCAGCCAGTCGGGGATCGAGGGCGATGACGTTGGCTTCGGCGTTGTGCAGCAGACTGCGCCAGTCCATGTTGCTCGAACCGACCGAGCACCAGTCGTCGTCGATGACGATCGTCTTTGCGTGCAGCATCGACGTGCAGTGTTCGTATATTTCTACGCCAGACGCCAGCAATTCACCATAGCGGCTGCGTCCGGCGTGCGCGGCCGACCATGAGTCCGAACCCGAAGGGATCATCAGCGCAACCTGCACGCCCCGTTCGGCCGTGCGCCTGAGTTCCCGAACCAGACGGCGCGTCGGCACGAAATAGGCGGTCGTGATCAGTACGCGCTGCGTCGCGGTGCGCAACGTTGCGAGAACGGCGCGATAAAGCGCGTTGCGGCGGCTTCCCGCAGCACTGGCCGCGAGCGCCAGCCAGGCCGCACCCGGCTCTCGTATAGGGCCGGATGCCGGTGCAATGGCGGAGCCTCCCTGTTCGACCCAGTGTTCGAGAAACAGCGCCTGCAGATCCGCGACGATAGGCCCGCGAAGCCTGGCGTGTGTGTCACGCCACGGACACTGCGCCTGTGCAGCTTTACGCCCGCGGACCGAGCCGCCTGAATGGACCGAACTGAAATTCACGCCGCCGATGAAGGCAACCTCGCGATCGACGACCAGCAGCTTGCGATGAGTCCTTTGGTTGAAGATCCAACGGAACCGCCGGTGCCACGGGCGGACCGGGTTGAATTCGCAGACTCGAACACCGCGCGCAGCGAGCACATCAAAGTAGGCGCGTTCGGTGCTAAACGAACCGAGCGAATCGAAGATTAGCCGGACATCGACGCCCTGCTCGGACTTGTGCGCGAGCAGTTCGGCCAGCCGTTCCCCGGGTCCGTCTGCCTCGAGGATGTACGTTTCGAGGAAGATACTGCGACGCGCAGCGGCGATCGTTGCGAACATCGCATCGAAGATTTGGTCGCCGTCGATCAGCAGGTCGACGGCGTTCCCGCGGCGCCACGGCGAGCAACGCGCGGCCTCCGCAGCGCGCGCACGCGTTGTGAAGGTTTCGAGGTCCGCGCTTGGCCCCGGGCCGAGTCGCCGTCGATGCTCGGCGCGCTCAGCGCGCGGCGACGTGGTTGCGGTTGCGTCGTACATGGCCATGCCACCTGGCTCGTTGCCATGCCCGTCGAAACGACGAAGAGCGCAGGCGCATTCATACACCTGCGCACTTCGGGTGCGGGTCTAGCGCCCCGGCTTCAGGACATCGGATTCGACTCCGGGGTCCTGCAGCGGACGCTCATCGCCGCTTGGATGGCGGCGCGGTTGCAGGTTCTGTCGGTCCGGCTTGCCTTTTCTGTCATCGGGCGGCGGCTGGTTCGTTTCAGGCGTTCCGACGGGATCGTTCATCTCGTCCCGTACATCCGGCCTCTCCATCGACTTGTCTTCATGTCGCTTCTCGCGCGGCTTGTCCTGCGGGTTTTTGCCGAACTTGCTGTAGTCCTGGTCTTTCGATTGATTCGGATTCATCAAATAACTCCTTTGACAACGAGGCTGCACCGGACGTGCAGGCTCGGTATCCGATACCGGCAATTCGCATTCCCGCGAGCGCCGACCCGGCGCGAGGCTTACGAGCGGAGTGCGCTCACGCGGTAGGGGGCAGAACGGCTGGCGATCGCCTGGGAAAGCAGCGATTCGATCTCGGCCGGATCGACTGGCTTGATCAGGTGCAGGTCGAACCCCGCCTTCTTCGAGCGTTCACGGTCGCCCGCCTGTCCGAATCCCGACAACGCAACGAGCAAGGGATCGGCACCCCCCGTGTCCGCGCGTATCTGACGCGCGGCTTCGTAGCCGTCCATGATCGGCATTCCAAGGTCGAGTACGACGATCGTGGGCCGCAATGCGCGCGCAAGCCGAACGGCGGCCACGCCGTCGTTTGCAATGAACACGTTGTGTCCCGACAGCGTCAGCAACGCCGCGAGGGACTCCGCCGAATCGACGTTGTCGTCGGCCACCACGATCCTTTGTTCGGCGAGCTGGCGCGTCGCGATCGGCACTGGCGCGCGGGCTGAAACCGACGGCACGAAGGGCAGCTCGATCTCGAACGTGGCGCCTCTTCCGGGGCCGTCGCTCGATGCCTGCAAGGTGCCCCCATGCAACCCGACCAGGGTGCGCGACAGCGCCAGGCCAATTCCGAGTCCGCCGCTGACCGTGGTTTCAGGTCGCTCGAGCTGTGAAAACATCGCGAAGATGCGCTCGAGGCCCTCGGGAGGTATTCCAATGCCGTTGTCACGCACGCGGATACGGATGCGGTCATCGTTGACGTCGGCGCTGATATCGATGGTTCCACCCGGCGGTGTGTACTTCGCGGCGTTGGTCAGCAAATTGGAAATCACCTGCGTGATGCGCACCGGATCGAGCCACGCCTTACGTTCGCCGCCGCTGGTCTCGATCCTGATCTCGTGGCTGCGCTCATCGATGATCGGACGCACGGTCTCAACAGCACGTTCGATCAGCTCGGCAACGGAAGCGGGCTCGCGCTTGAGCTCGAGCTTGTTGCCGGCGATGCGGCTGATGTCGAGCAGGTCGTCGATCAGGCGTGCGGTGTGTGCGAGCTGGCGCTCGAGGATCTTCAGGTTGCGCCGCGCGACCACCTTACTGATGTCGGTGTCCTGCAGCAGTGCCACTGCATTGCGCATCGGCGCCAGCGGTCCTGCGCAGTTCGTGCGCGAGCAGCGCCAGGAAACGGTTCTTGCTTTCGTCCGAGGCGCGCAGCGCCGACTCGATTGCGCGCCGGACCGTGACGTCCTGCGCGCATCCGATCAGCCGCGCCGGCGCGCCGTCCGGTGCGTAGATCAGCGTCGCGCGATCAACAAGATGCCGATAGGTCCCATCGCGGTGCCGCGCGCGATATTCGCTCGACACCAGTGAGCCCTGCGTGGCCAGCACAGCTTGGTAACTCGCATCTGCGTGCTCCCGATCGTCCGGGTGCATCTGTTCGCGCCACCACTGCATCGTTTCAGGGACCTCATCAGGGCGCCAGCCAAGCACGACAATCAGACCGTTCGAACGCTGAACTGTCCCGCTCCGCAGGTCGCACTCGTAAATGATGCCGTCGATCGCGTCCGCGGCCAGCCGGAACCGCTCCTCGCTTTCGGACAAGGCATCGAGCGCGCGCCGGCGCTCGGTGATGTCGAGCACGGTGCCGCTCATTCTTGTCGGGATCCCAATGCCCCTGATCCGCTCGAACCTCACTTGCCCGGTGGCGGCGACCCAACGTACCTGACCGTCGGGCAAGCGGATGCGGTGCTCGACTTCGAAGCGGCCACTGCCAGCGGGATCGAGCACACCTCGAACGATCCGTTCCAAGGGTTCGCGGTCGGCGGGATCGATTCGCGACAGGACGCCGTCCGTCGGCGCGGTGCTGTTCTGCTCCAACCCGTAGATCTGCAGCGCACGTGGATATAGCCGGAGCTCCCGGGTCGGAATGTCGTAGTCCCAAGTGCCGAGGCGTGTGGCGTCTAGGGCCAGGCGCAGACCGGCCTGCGCGTCTTCGACCTGTGCGGCCGCAGCGCGCGTCTCGGTGATGTCGAGCAGAGTTCCTGCGCACCGAACCGGATGTTCGGTCCCGTCCGCGGCCGCCGTGAACGTAATCGCAGCCGCGACCATCATATGCCGCCGTTTCCCGGGCGTTCTGACCCGCACCTCCTGCCTAAAGCGTCGCGGTCCCGTGGGATCGCAGGCGCCGACAGAATGCGAAATACAGTGGCTCCCAGTCGTCGGGGTCAATCTGCGCTTTCAGCCACTCGACGTCCACGAACACCGCCGGAGGCGACTCGAAGCCCAGTATCGACCACGCACGGGATGAAGCCAACGGAGTCGCGCTGTCGAACTCGAATGAAAATGTTCCCATCTCCGCCGCATCGAGCGCGACCTGGAGCCTTTCCTCGCTGACACGTAAGGCCGTGCGGGCCTGCTCGGCGTCCTCGACATCGGTCATCGCTCCAAACCAACGCACCGTGCCGTTTACCGCGTCCCGAGCCGGCAGTGCCCGCATCAGGTATGTGCGATAGGCGCCAGCGCGTGCGCGCAAACGCAGCCGGAACTCGTACTGGCCTCCATTGAGCAAAGCGGCCGCCGTGCTCGCGTCGGCCCGCGCGATGTCATCGGGATGGACGGCCACTTTCCAGCCAGCGCCGAGAGACACGTCGCAGGGCAGTCCCGTGTATTCATTCCACCGTGCATTCAGGTATTCGAGGCCGCCGTGCGCGGAGGCCATGTAGAGAATGTCGGGAACGGCGGCCGA
The DNA here is from genome assembly GCA_963724605.1 of uncultured beta proteobacterium. GTDB lineage: Bacteria > Pseudomonadota > Gammaproteobacteria > Burkholderiales > Burkholderiaceae_F > JALORV01. The sequence goes on along the minus strand of CAVRVM010000014.1, from coordinate 51,812 downwards.
GATCTTCTCAAAGCGCTGATTGCTCGCATTCAGCGCGCGCTCAGCTGCGCGCCGACTCTGAAGCTCCCGGTCCAGGCGCTGCGAGACTCGCTGCTCCTGTTCGCGGGCCAGGTGCAGCGCGCTGAAGAGCGCCGAGATGACGATGCCAACGGAAAGCAGCAAGCCGCTGCGGATCAGTTCCTGAACAAGCTGGATTCCAGGCGGAAAGAAGTTCAGGCTTGGTGGAAGTGCCAGGACCGCAGACATGATGGCCGACAGCAACCCGGGTCCGAAGCCACCGTAGGCAGCGCTCAGTGCCACCGCAAGCAAAAGCACGAGTGTCGGGTAGCGCCCGGCCATGACGGGCGACAGCACCTGCTCCGCAAATGCAAACACCAACAGCGTGACGAGAATCGCCACCCCGTAGCGAACCGATGCAGAAGGTCTCTTAAAGGCCAAGGTCAGATCCCGTGACTTGTTTCAACAGGACGTCCTTTGATCGCCAGCGCGGCGCGCACCGCAATTGTCGCGGAACCGGAGGCGATCCGCGCGTCCGACCCGGCCCTTGAAACGAAAACGGCCGCCGGACCCTTCAGGAGGACCCGGCGGCCTGGAACGGCGGCTCGCGGCGTCAGTGTCGACGAACCAGACCCAGGATCAGCGAAACCACGGCAATGAGCAGGAACAATCCGAAAAGCACCTGCGCCATCGACGCCGCACCGGCGGCAACGCCGCCAAAGCCGAAAAAGGCAGCGACGATGGCAATGATGAAGAACACAGCAGCCCAATAAAGCATTTTTCGACTCCTTGCATGAGTGGCGTGACGGATGCGCGTGATCAGTCTTAGCGACCCCGTCCGCCGGCGCGTCGCCACTCCTGCCGCAGCAAGTGGCATGCCCGTACTTCTCGAGTTTCTGTGGGCAGACTTTTGCCAATCAGCTGGCTTGGCTGCAGACAGGCCCGCGCGCCAGGCGCCCTGCGACAGCAACCGCCATACCCGGCCGCCAGGGCACACCGATTGCTTCGGTTTGCGGGGCTTCCATCCAGCGCGGCTGGGCCGAGTTGGCAATCCTAGGAGCGCATTCGATGGGCGAGATGACCATAACAAGCCGTCCGGGTCGAGCCTCCGCGGAGCCCGCAATCGCCGTTGCCTCGGACAGTCGCTCTGAGCCATTTCCGGCAGCCGCCAGGGCTCGGCGCCCTTCGCTCCGGACGATCAACCTTGCCCTGCTGCTGCTTGCAGGACTGGCGTGTGCCTACGTCGCCCGGACGCTGCTGTTCCCGATCATCATGGCGGTCGTACTCGCGCTGCTGCTGCGTCCGGCAGTCACTGCATTGCAGCGCCTCAAGATCCCGGAATCGATCGGCTCCGCGTTGGTGCTCGCACTGGCAATCGCGGCGCTCGCCGCGCTGGTCACGAATCTGTACGAGCCGGCTGCGCGCTGGGCGGAGATGGGTCCCGGTGAACTCCGTCAACTGGAGAGGAAATTGCGCGACGTTGCACGGCCGGTCCAGGCCGTGCGTGGCGCCACTGACAAAGTCGCCGGACTTGCCGACGCGACAGCGCCGGCGGCGAACAAGAAACCTGCCGTAGTGGTCGAGCGGCCGTCATTTACTGAAGTCATCGGCACTGCGCAGTGGGCGGTCGGCGCCGCGGTCGCGACGTTGATACTGCTGTATTTCCTGCTGGCTTCCGGTGACCTGTTCCTGCGCAAGCTGATCCGCGTGATCCCGGGACTGCGCGACCGGATCCTCGCCGTCGATATATCGCGCTCCGTCCAGGCCGAGATCGGCCGCTATTTCGCTGCGACGACATTGATCAACATCGGGCTGGGGGTTGCGACCACGCTGGCGATGATGGCGCTGGGCATGCCGTCGCCGGCCCTGATCGGGACGGCCACCGCCCTGTTGAACTTCCTGCCCTATGTCGGCCCCGCCGTGACGCTGCTGGGCATCTTTGTCGTTTCGGCACTCGCCTTCGACAGCGCGACGCAGACTCTATTGCCGGTGCTCGCATTTCTCGCGTTGACGACCTTCGAAGGTCAGCTCGTGCAGCCCATCGTTCTCGGCCGCCGGCTCGCGCTGAATCCGGTCGCCGTCTTCATCTGGGTGCTGCTCTGGGGCTGGCTCTGGGGCGTGCCAGGGTTACTGGTTGCGGTTCCAATGCTGGTCGCGCTGCGCATCTGTGCGGAGAAGATCCCGAGCCTCCATCCGCTGGCGGAACTGCTCGGTCGCGAGTGAAACATGCGCAATCTGCGGCCAGTCTCAATGTCTGCCCGCCAGTTCCGCGATCGCCTGCACCAACGCATCGCGCGACGCCGGCTTGGCCACGTGACACTGGTATCCGGCCTCCTGTGTCCTGACGGTGGCCTCTTCGCTCGCTGCAACGGTCAGCGCGATGGCGGGCAGGTGGCGATGGCGGCCGTCGGCCCGAATCCGCTGGATCAACGCGTAACCGTCTTCGTGGGGCATATCGATGTCCGACACGAGGACGTCGATATGCGCCGTATCGAGCGCGGCGACGGCTGCCCTCGCCGAGTCCGCGAACACGACTTCGGCGCCGCGGGCGAGGAGCGCCTTACCCACCGCATCGCGGTCGTCTGCCTGGTCGTCGACGACGAGGACGATCAGGCCGCGCAGCTCGGCCTGCGCCCGAGCTACCTGCCGTGCTTCGGAATCATCGTCAACGAGCGTGGCGATCGGCAGGCGAACCACGATGCGCGTCCCCTTCCCCACGCCTTCGCTGTGAGCGGCGACGGTGCCCCCGTGCAGCTCTACCAGACTCTTCACGATCGCCAGTCCCAATCCGACTCCCTGGTGCTTACGCGTCGTGCCGGCGTCAGCTTGCCGGAACGGCTCGAACACGTGCGGCAGGAAGTGCGACGGGATGCCCACACCGGTGTCGGTGACGGCGATCTCGATCATTGAATCCATCTGCCGCAGCGTCACGTCGATCCGCCCGTTCGCCTCCGTGAACTTGATCGCATTGGTTAGCAGGTTGGAGACAATCTGCTGCAGTCGGTCGGCATCTGCCGCCACGAGAATGCCGGTTTGCTCCAGGTCACAGTTCAACCGCAGGGACTTGCCCAACGCTGCCATGCGGAACATTTCGCAGGCTGCTGCGATGGCACGCGTCGGGTCGATCGGCTTGATGTCGAGCCTCAGCCTGCCGCTGCCGATGCGCGCAAAGTCCAGCATATCCTCGACCAGTCGCGCCTGAGCTTTGGCGTTGCGCGCGATCGTCTCAAGTGCCTTGCCTTGGTCGGCCGCGCTAAGCCGGCCGCTCTCGAGCATGTGGGTCCAGCCAAGGATCGAGTTCAGCGGATTGCGCAGTTCATGCGAAACGGTAGCCAGGAACTCGTCCTTCAGAACGCTCGCGTGCTCAGCCGCCACGCGTGCTTCGCGCTCCGCCGCGAGCAACCGCCCGCGTTCGTCCTCGACCTGCTTCGCCAATGTGATTTCATCGCACACCGCGCCGATGCCGATCAGGGTCTCGCCGGCGTGAACCGGGTAGAAACTGGCGCGCCACCAGCGCGCCGCACCCGGCTGGGCCGGCGTTTCGCCGGCCAGCTCGATATCGCGTACCGCAGTTCCCTCGTCGATGACGCGCCTAAACAGGGCGTTGACCTTCTGACCGAGACTTGGCAGGACTTCGGGCACCGTCTTGCCGAGATGGTCTTCGATCGGCAGCCCGTTCATCACGGCAAGTGCCCGGTTCAACCTCACATAACGAAACTGCAGGTCCCAGAAGCCGAGGCCGACGGGAGCCGCGTCAAACAGCGTGTCGAGCAGGGCGTTCGCGGCGGCCAGGCTGCCTTGAAGTTGAGCCCGCGAGCGATCGGCGTCCGCGGCCGACGTGAGATCGCGTACGAAGAGCACGATTCCCTTGAGCGTTTGGTCCTCTCCGATCAGTGGCACTCCGGTCTTCTCGAGCACGCGATCGGTGGTGTCGAGGCCAACGCGGACCCGTACCGACGGGATGCGCTGCACGGTGCGCGAGGCCATCACGCGCGAAGCGAACGAGGGGCGCGGCCGCCCGGTGTCCGCCTCGCGCACGCGCCAGATCTGGTCGAGCGGCTTGCCTTGCGCATCGGCGGCGCGCCAGCCGGTCAGGCGTTCCGCGACCGGGTTCAGGAACACGACACGACCGTGGTCATCGGCCGCCAGCACGGCTTCCGCGATGCTCGACAGGATGACTTGAAGCCACTCACCTTGCCGGGTCAGCAGCTGGTTGGCTGCAGCCAGTTCGGCGGTGCGTTCGGCGATTCGCGTTTCCAGCGCCGCGTGCGCGGATCGCAGCTTCACTTCGGCCGATCGTCGTTCATCCATCTCGGATTTCATGCGATCGGTCGCTTCCTGCAGCTGCGCGGCGCTGGGCAGCGCCAGCAGGCGCGGCATCAGCCAGATCAGCGCGGCGGCCGCGGCAACCGAAACGAGCGCCGCAATTGCATTCAATGCGCCCGAGAACCAGTAATGCGGGTACCAGAGCGTGCCGGCGTCGATCAGGTGCGTGATGCCGCCCGCGACGGTGAACGCGGCGAACAGCAGAAAGACCCCATTGAACGCCAGGTCGTCGCGGCGCCTGACGAAGTAGGCGATCGTCAGGGGTACCGAGAGATAGGCGGTGGCAATCAGCAGGTCCGAGACGAGGCGCAGCGTCCGCAGCGCCGGATGCCAGGCCGGATTGCCGGGCGCACCGGGACCGTCCGGCGACACCAACCTCGACCAGAGCAGCAATGCAATCAAAAGCACGACCAGCACGACCAAGCCTGCCACCGCATGTCGTTGGCGGCGTCTCGAGGCGTCAGCGTCGGTGCTGATCATGTGCCGGTGTCAGGCGTGCCGATGTACACGGAGCACTGCGGTAAACGAGAAAGTGGAGACTCTTCCCATAGCCAAGTGTTTCTCGATGCAATTCGCTTGCCAGCGGTCCTCATTCGGGACTTTCCAATCGCAGCCGCGGATCGGCGGTCGGATTTGCCACGTTCCTGGGCAACGCGCGCTCTGAACGCGCCCCCGCCCGGAAATTCTTGCCGCAGCGATTGCCGACCGACGCACTGGCCGCGGTGACCGCGGCGCGGGCATCGGAGCTGCCACCCGCTCACGACAAGCCGGAAGACCGCACCGTGTACGCAGCGCTGAAACGCGCGTCGAAGGAGTCCTCCGACATTGCCCATGAGGGCAAGGTCGAGCACGATCTGATCGGTGGCCTGCTGAAGAAGCTCTCGCGCATGCGCGACCTCGGTTCGCCCAAGGCCAAGGCGCATGCGGACGTGCTGAAGGAACTGCTGGAGCACCACATCGAAGAGGAGCACTTCGAGATGTTCGAACGGCTTGGGCGCGACTTCGACGCTGTCGAGCGCGCAGCGATGGGCGCCGCTTACCTCGCGGCCAAGCAGGCGTTCATCAGCATGCAAGGCGCGCGCAAGCCGGCACGCAATGCTTCATCCCGTCGGCGGGCGAAACCGGCGCAGTAGCGCCATCGCGAACGGGCCGCCGCGGCTTAATCGTTATCCCGGGCCTCGGCGAACGGCTCCACTGCGTAGTCTTTCATCCGGTTGTAGAGCGTCTTCAGGCTGATCCCCAAGGCAGCGGCGGTGCGCTCTTTGTGCCCGCCAAATTTCTTCAGCGCCGCCAGGATCAGTTGCCGCTCCGCATCCGCGAGCGAGCTGCCCACGACGACCTCTATCGTCGCCTCGGGCTTCGATTCGGTAGGTGCGATCCCGCCCTCGCGCGTCGTGAGCCAGGAATCCTGGATCTCAGCACCCGCGGCCATCACATAGCTCCGATACACGGCGTTACGCAACTCCCTGACGTTGCCCGGCCAGGAGTAGCTGCAAAACTGGGCAATGACTGCAGGTGTCAGGCGCTTCGCTTCGCCCTCGCGCTCGATTGCCTGTTGCAGGAAAAATTCGGCAAGCAGAGGGACGTCGTCGAGACGTTCCCGCAACGGCGGCATCTCGATCGGAAAGATGTTCAGCCGATACAGCAGATCTTCCCGCAGGCGCCCGTCCGCGACCGCGCGTTCGGGGTCGCGATTTGTCGCCGCGATCAATCTGACATCCGAATGCAGGGTTTCGAGTGCGCCCACGCGCATGAAGGTCCCGGTTTCGAGCACGCGCAGCAGTTTGACCTGCAGATCGAGCGGCATCTCCGTGACTTCGTCGAGGAAGAGCGTTCCCCCGTTGGCTCGCTCGAAGTAGCCTAGGTGCTGGCGATTGGCTCCTGTAAAAGCGCCCTTCTCGTGACCGAACATCTCGCTTTCGATCAGCGTCGGCGAGATCGCGCCGCAATTCACTGCAAGAAAGGGTCGGTCGCGGCGGCGCGAAAGGTCGTGAACGGTTCGCGCTGCAACTTCCTTGCCGGTCCCGCTTTCGCCCGTGAAGAGGACCGACACGGCCGTCGGTGCCACGCGTCCGATCTGCTGGTACACGCGCTGCATTATTGGGGAGCGACCGCGCAGCTGTCCGAAGCTCGCGGACTCGCGTGCATCGGCCTGCAGCGAGGTGATTTCCGCTTCGACGACCGCCGGCTTTGTGACGCGCGACAGGATGCCCTTGAGCTGACGGACACCGACCGGCTTGATCAGGTAGTCGGCCGCGCCGAGGCGCAACGCCTCGATCGATGTCTCGAGGCTCGCATGGCCGGTGATGAGCACCACCTCCGCATTCGCCCGCACCGCGTCATTGTCGAACAGCGTCATGCCGCTACCGTCCGGCAGATTGAGATCGAGCAGTATCAAATCGGGTGTCTGCAGGACAATCTGCCGCCGCGCTTCCGCAAGCGAGTGCGCAGTCGCGGCCGTCAGGCCTTCACTCGCGAGGAGCGTGGCCAGCATCTCGGCCGAGTCGACATCGTCCTCGACAACCAGGGCATGGGTCATGGCGTGCAATCCAGTTGGGAAGGGCCGGAAAGGGTGCGCTCCACAAGCAGCCGGTCGCACAATGTATCGCAGTCGCAGCTCAAGCGCGCGCGCGGGCATGATCGCGACGCAGCACCCGTCAGCTCCGCAACAGAAAGGCCGCCCGGTGGGCGGCCTTTTGTGACGCGCGCGTCGGTCAGGTCGCAGGACGCGTTGACGGCAGTCCGGCCCCGCCTTCGCCTTCCCAACGGGCGAGATCCCTGACCCTTTCCTTCTTCTGCCCGCGTTTCGCGCGCAGCTCGCAGTAGCGGTCAAGCAGATGCGCCGCCGCAAGCGGCATGACGGCCTTAAGAATCAATCGAATCATCCTGCAGTCTCCTCATTTGACAGGGATTTCCCGAACTGCCCGATTGCGTCTGCGAACGCGGAAGCTATGAAAGGCAATGCCACGCTCAGCAAGCCCGCCGCCAGCCTTCGCCGCCCGCTCGATCCCGCCAGCGTGCCGATCAGGGCGGCTCCAACTCCCATCGCCACCGCTCCGGCCACCGCTGCCGAGCGGGTGCGCTGATAGCTCACCTCTGCCGCGGAAACCACTCGCCGGTCGGCCTCTGCGACCCGCATGAGTGCCAATTCGAGTTCTCGAGGTTCGCCGCTATCGGTCTGGCGCATCGGACTGCTCCAAGTGAGCGTCGGCCCGGCCCGCATCGGGATCCAGGAGCAAGCGGCGCGTGTGCGGCATGCCGATCGCGGTCACCCGCTGCCGTGCATACTGCGCAGCCCATATCGCCAGCGCGGCATTCACGGCCGCGGCACCGACCAGCGCGCCGATCCTGGGGGTGCCCAGGTCGACGGCCCACACGACGAGCGCAGCACAGACGGCCCACCAAGCGGTAAGCACCAGCAGGACGGCCGCGCAAGCGGCTCCGAAGGAACGCAACACGAGACCCAGCGACTGCCGGGCCTCGATCCGGGCAATATCGACCCGGGCCGCAACACTGGCGCGCAGGTCGCCGATCAGCGCGCGGAGCAACTCGCCCAGGCTGGCCGGCGGCGCGGTCGTGGTTGCCGTCCCGTTGGACGCGAACTGGTCCGCGATCATCGAATGCGCATCATGCTGGCTACCAGCGCACCGATCAGGGCCGCGGCCGCCAGCGCCGTAAACGGCCGCTCGCGCACATAGGCGCGAGCCGAGTCGACCATTTCGCCCTGCACCGTCGCCAGTTCGTTGGCTTTGTTCGCGAGAGTGTTACGCGCCGCATCCGCGGACTCCGTCAGCTTCTCCAGCGCCGGCGCAGCCTTGCTCCCGACGCGGTCCACTGCCTCGTGAGCGCCCTGAATCAGGCGATCGACCAGTGCTTCGTTGCCGGACGCGGATGCAGTGCCGCGCGGTGGGTTCACGGGGTTGCTGTGAACTGATTCCATGTAGATCTCCTTCTCTTGATTGGTGATGGGTGACGTCGAAAAGTTCGCCGGAACTGTCCCGGCCTTCCGATGCTTGAAACAAGCGTTATTGAAGAGCAAGGCACATGCCTGGCAACGGACTGGAAATCTGGGCACGTGACTTGCCGCTCGTGAACAGGGCTTCGGGCCCATATTTCTCAAATCGAAAAGGAGTACGTAATGAACTGGGACCGCGTTGAAGGCAACTGGCGTCAGCTGAAGGGAAAGGTGAAAGAGCAATGGGGAAAGTTGACCGACGATCAGATCGATGAGATTGCCGGCCGGCGTGATCAGCTGGTCGGCCTCGTCCAGGAGAAGTACGGCATCGAGCGCGACAGGGCGGAGCGCGAAGTCGACGGCTGGGTATCGAAGCTGAACTAAGTCCACAGCGCAGGACCTCGCGGCGCGCTTCCGCGCGCCGCGAGAGTCCCGTCCATCTGCTTCGTCACTGTGAATCAGGAAAGGAGTAGCAAATGACGACTACTAATCGACTGTTGACGCTGACTCTGGGTACGGCCGCCGTGCTCGGCGCGCTCGCTTGTTCACCCCGGGATCGAGACGAAGTCACGAATGCCGCAAGAAATACAGGTTCGGAGGCCCGTCAGAAGACGCAAGTGGCCGCCAACCGGGCCGAGCAAACCATCGACGATTCCGTCATCACGACCAAGGTTAAGACCGCATTGCTGGCTGACTCCACAGTGAAGGGACTGAACATCAGTGTCGAGACTGTTGGCGGCACGGTCACGCTGAGCGGGACCGCGGCAAGTCAGGCCGAGCGGACTCAGGCCGAGGCCGTGACAACCACCATCGAAGGCGTGCGTAACGTCGTGAACCGGATCAACGTCTCATGAAGCGACCAACGAGCAAGGTCTCGCCAAAAGACATAGACCCGGCGCCGAAGGTCCAGGGCGAGGGAGACTACGACGCGGCACGCCGCTACCGACGCGATGTCGAGCACTTCGTTCGTGAGAACGACACGGAAGAGCTCGCGCGCGATGCCGAGCCGAAGTCTTGCGCCGAAGCCGACGAGCTCGCAAAAGCCGAAGCGGAGGGTCTCGCACGATCCCGCTCGACCTCGACGCCCAGCTCTGGTGAGCAGTCCCGTAAGCCGGAACCCGGGCAACGCTCGGACACAAAATAGGCGTTCGTCCTGCCTGAAGTGTTTGTCTCGCGGGGCGTCTGTCGGCCGCGACTTCGGCGATCGTCTGTGTCGCACTCGGGGTTCTTCCGTGGTGTGACACTGACTGCGTGGAAATCGTTAAGCGGGCGCGATACCTTTCACTGCCCACGCCACTGCGGCGTAGGACCGCGGGCCGTCCTGCTCGCCGTCGCAGTAGGCCCGCCTGACCGCTTCGCGGATTCGGGCCCGTTCCTCATCACCGAGTGTCGCAAGGTACTCTGCCTGTGGTCCATCCTTACCGAGGTACGGCATCCAGAAATCGTCGAATGAGGCGTACTCCATGCGAATGATCAGCGTCGTCTCGACGACATCGATGAGTCCGGCAGCGCGCCAGGCGTTGGCCAGTTCATCCGGTCGCGTCATGGGGCGCGTGTAACTGCGCGCCCGGCGTTCATCCGCCTTCGGATCCAGCGCGGCCGCAGTATCGAAGAACATTCGCGTGGCGACGAAACCGCCGCGAGCGTCCCACACGGCCGCGCCGACCACAGCGCCCGGCCGGGCGACGCGTCGCATTTCGGCGATTGCTTGCTCCGCGCGTGGCACGAAATGCAGCATCAGCAACGAAAGGACTCGGTCGTAGCTGCGGTCCGGCAACACCAACGCGCAGGCATCGCCGACATCAAATTTAACTCCAGGATTGCGGTTGTGAGCCCGGGCGTGTTCGACATAGACCTCTGCGAAGTCGATCCCCTGCACCTGCCTGGGATCGCACCTGTCGAGCAGTTCGAAAGTCAGGCAACCCGTTCCGCAGCCGACATCGAGGACGGATTCACCGTCTGCCGTGCCGACGAAGTCAAGAAACGGTCGGGCAAGGCGCCGGCTCCAACGGCCCATGAGTTGCTCATAGCCGTCACCGTCGGCTGCGACAAAGGTGGTGGCAAGCGGCATTGACTATCTCCTGTCGTCGGCGGATTGTGCCTCTTCAGCCGATTGACCTTCGCACGTCACTGTGGGTGCCTGCTTTCACTAGTGCGTACGTTGTCGGTAGTGATTCGACGGGCTGGGTCGAAGTATTTCCACTTCACAGGCTTTGCGTTCTTGTTGTAGTGACGGATGTAGCGCATGAGTTTTCTTTCAGGTCGGGTACAGAGGTGAACACGCCGCGAGCGATCACATCGCGCTCGATTTTGGCGAACCACAGTTCGACCTGGTTAGCCGGCGAGTCGTCGGGGTGAAGTGCAGATGAACGTTGGGGTGCTCGGCCAGGAACTCGTCGACGCGCTTGGTCTTGTGCGCCGAGAGGTTGTCGGCGATGACGTGGATGTGCTTTCGCGGGGCTGATTGACCACGATGTCGGTGAGGAACGCGACAAACTCGGCCGAGGTATGTCGCTCGGCGGTCTTGCCCAGCACTTCACCGGTCTTGGTGTTGAAGGCCGCGTACAGCGACAGCGTGCCGTGGCGGAAGTACTCGAAGCCGTGGCGCTCGGCGCGTCCGGGCGACAGCGGCAGCACCGGATCCTTGCGATCCAGCGCCTGGATCGCCGTTTTTTCGTCGACGCAAAACACCGCCGCATGCTGCGGCGGATTCAGGTACAGGCCAATGACCTCGGCCGCCTTGGTCTCAAGTCATTGGGGGACTTTCGGTCACACCCGTCCGTGGGGTGGCGCACTCTGAAGTGCCCGAGAGCGGGACGGTCTTCCGTGAGAATCGAACCGCTTTACATTCGGACGTTTTCGTCCGGCGTTCACCGTCGTTCGCATTCTCGAGGATGAGTTGAAGACCGGCACCCTGCACGCAATGTGTACCCAGCTGGGAATCAAGGTAAAGGATCTGTAGAGGAGTCGTATGAACCGTTACCGGTCACAAGCCGTCCTTACGGTGCTGCCAGCAACAACGCCGGGGTGTTCCGCGACCGCGTGCGCGGGCCTTGACCACGGCGATCAAATTAGATATCTTTAAGATATCCACCTCTAGGACGCCACCCATGGCTACTCGCAACACCGCCGACCAGATCGCGTTCCGCTATCGCCCTACCGATAGCGCCACCGGAGTATCGCGTGACACAGCCAAGCGCTTGGCGCAGCGCTTGGGTGTCGACGAGACGCAAGCCATCCATCTCGCCTTGCACAACATGGCGGTGCGGCTGCTGCCGCAGTATGAGGCCGATGCGGGTCCGCTAACGGCGGCTCAGGTGCGCCAGATCAGGAAGCGCGCTCCGCAAGGCAAGAAGCGCTCGGTCCGAACCAGCCTGTTCGATGTGAAGTCTGCATGATCCTGCAATGGTGGGCCGAACCCACCGCCGGTGAGATCGTCTGGTGCTACTTTCCCGATGACATTAACCCTCGGCCCAAGCCGCGACCGGCTTTGATTCTGGTCGTTTTCGATGACGATGCTCCGCAGTTCACGGTCCGTGTCGCTTACGGCACCAGCCAGCGCACCACCACTTTGCATCGGGGCGAGTTCGCAATTCTGCGCGACCGCAATCCTGCCGCTTATGAGGTTGCGGGCCTCAGCTACGACACGAAGTTCGATCTGGGAAAGACCCTCGATCTGCCATACACAAACGAGTGGTTCACGGTGCCGCCGGCCGCACCCCATGGTCAGATCCCGAAGCTCGGCACCCTCCATCCTTCGCTGGTGCGTGCCGTGCAGGCGGCGCATCGAGCGTCGAAGGCGCTTTAGTGCTAGCGGGCACGAGCAGGCGCCAGGGGGTTGTCCTGACGTTGACCTTTGCAAGTGCCACCAAGACGTTCAAGTTGACCGGCGATGTCTCATTCCGATTGAGCGGCCGGCCGATGAAGTTGAAGACGTATCTGCTCGACGACGAGTTGTTTCTGATCTTTCAGGATGGCACTAACGGGATCGAGACATACGGTGGGGGACGGTTCCTGTCCGCACCGATGCCGAAGAACGGCCTCACGACCCTGGATTTCAACAAGGCCTTCAATCCGTACTGCGCCGTGAACCCATTCGCGATCTGCCCCTTGGCACCTGCGGTCAATCGATTGCCGGTCAGGGTTGCTGCGGGAGCCAAGCTCGAATAGTGACTACGGCTGCGGAACGCCTTGCGGCTTCGATCAGCCAATTGCCGACCTCTCGTAGCAAGGTCAGAATCGCCCGCAAGCCGTCGTTCCACGTGATTCAAAAGCGGACGTCCATGCGACTCGACCCCGATCTGAGGCGCACCTGGCTCTTCGGGCCCGGTGCCGACGTACGCGTTCATGAAGCCATGGCGCAAAGCGGCGCCGATGGACTCATCGTCGACCTGGAAGATTTCACCCCGGAGTCGCGCCGCGACGAAGCGCGACGCGGCCTGGTCGATCTGCTGGCTCGCTGGCGCAAGGCTGGGTACTTGGTCGCCGTACGGATCAACGCGCTCGACGCTGACGGTCCGACTGACCTGGAAGCAGCGATGGCGGCCCATCCTGACGTGATCGCCTATCCGATGGCAACGAGCGCCGAACAGATGCGCGCCCTGGAGGAAGCGTTGCTTCATTGGGAGCGCAGACTCGGAATGGAACTACAGGCAACCGAGATCCTGCCCGTCTGCGAGACAGCGCTTGGCGTGGTCGAGGTCAGATCGATTGCTTCGGGCAGTTCTCGCGTCCGGAGTGCGCTCCTCGGTGCGGAAGACCTCGCCGCGGACCTATGCGCGGACCGTCAGCAAGATGCCACTGAGCTGGACCACGCCCGACGTCGTTTCATCCTGGAGTGTCGGGCCGCTGGTATCGAACCGATCGATGCCCCTTATACGTTCAGCGACGCCGAGGGCGCCGTACAGGAAGCACGGTACGCGCGCCGGCTCGGATATCGCAGCAAGGCCGTGGTTCGCCCCGAACATGCACGGCCGCTCAATGCCGCTCTATCTCCGAACGACGAGGAGGTGCGACGGGCCGTAGCGATCGTTAACGGTTTTGAAGCGGCACGCGCCCAGGGCGAGGACCGCGCGCTCGTTGGTGGGCTGTGGGTCGAGGTGCCGACCTATCGCAATGCGCGCCGACTCGTCGAACGGGCGCGACGGTTAAGCAGCCGCGGCAATTAGGCAGAGTGCGGCCCAGGAGCAGCCATCGCTTCTGTCCGCCAAAGTCACCCCTAACTGGTCGTCCGTGCAGGCGAAATCACCTCTGGAAGCCGAGATCTTCGCGCTTGGCGCGCTCAAGTCCTGACTGACCTCGACCGGAAAAGCGCTGCGCCGGGGGGTGTCCATCCCGCGGATGTGGGGCTACGAGTGCAGGCGACCCCAAAGAGTTGGCATCGCCAGTGCGCGTGCAGGTCGTTACTCTGAACCAAGTCCGCGCGGTTCGATCGTGGCTCCCGCCACACTTAAGAGTACCCGCTGCTGCACACACCTTGTCTGCTTGCGATTCATGTTCGCAGTCATTGCATCAAGGAGCCGTCATGAAAGAAAACATGGCAAACGCACTGATCGCGCTTGTGTTGGCTTGGGCTATCCCAGCGACTGCGGACGTTATTTTCGACAATGGCACAACACCTAGCAACAGCTTCGTCAGCGATACCGACTTCCCGAGGTTTGTCGCGGATGATTTCAGTTTGGCTCCGGGCGCGAACGTCATCACCGGTGTGAACTGGACGGGACTCTACTTTCCTTCTAATACTCATACTCAGTCGGATAATTTCACCATCCAATTCTTTGCGGATGTCGCAGGGTCCCCCGCCGTCACACCGTTTCTTTCCTTGCTAATCGGCAATCCGGGGCGAACCGATACCGGAATCGATCTCACCGGTTCCGATCTCTTCGCCTACTCTGTCGACGTTGCTCCAATCGTCTTGGCGCCCAGCACGGTGTTCTGGCTTTCCATCTTCAACAACACCTCAGCGGATAGCGACGACAACTGGTACTGGGCAATGCAAGATGCGCTCGGCAACAGTCATGACCGTGGCAATCCAGCCGACCCCTGGTTGCCGCAGGTACCGCCGGTGGGGAACCGGCAAGACTTCCAGCTCACCGGTCCCACGGCCATACCCGAGCCCTCGAGCTTCGCACTGTTGGCCGTCGGCGTCATTGGTCTGCTCGGTTGCCGACGCAAGCTGGGAAGGTAAGGGTCATCGGCTGTGGACCACGAAGAAGGTGGTCTAACAGTTAGTCACTAGTCCGCACCGTCTGCTTTCGCAAACACAGAGCCACTGCTTTGCGGCGGCCATGGTGGCTGCAATAGGTCGCGTTGGGCCCGCGGCTCGATAGACACAGCTCGGCCACAAGCTGACTTCTCGCATCCCTCCCCAATCACCCGCAGAGCGGACACAATGCGGCCCTCAGAACCGAGGGCAGAGATGTCGCATGTCAGTGCAAATCGACGATGCACTCGTCCGCCGTCTGGTTGCCGCACAGTTCCCACAGTGGTCTGAGCTGCCGATACGTCCGGTCACCCTTTCCGGTTGGGACAACCGCACCTTTCGGCTCGGTGACACCATGGTCGTGCGCCTGCCCAGCGGCGAGGCGTACGCAGAGCAAGTTGCCAAGGAGCAGCGCTGGCTGCCCTACCTTGCCGCGTCGTTGCCGCTTTCCATCCCGATACCCCTGGCGCTCGGTCAGCCTGCTGCGGGCTATCCGTGGAGCTGGTCTGTGTACCGCTGGCTGGAAGGCGAGCCCGCTTCATCCGGGTCCGTCTCCGACCTCACCGATTTCGCATCATCCCTGGGTCGCTTCCTAAGTGCGTTGCAGCGCACTGATGCGACCGGCGGCCCGGTGCCAGGGCCGCATAACTTTCACCGCGGCGGTGCCCTTGGCATCTACGACGGACAGACGCGGCAGGCCATAGCCGCGCTGAAAGGGAAAATCGAAGGCGATGCTGCTACCGCGGTGTTGGAGGAGGCTCTCGCGAGTACTTGGCAGGGATCGCCGCTGTGGGTCCACGGTGACATCAACGCCAGCAACCTCCTGGTCCGGGCGGGCCGCTTGAGCGCGGTCATCGACTTTGGACAACTTGGTGTCGGCGACCCGGCGTGTGATCTGGCGATCGCGTGGACACTCTTCGAAAGGAAAAGCAGACAGGCGTTCCGAGAAGCGCTTCCTCTTGATGCCGAATCCTGGACAAGAGGCCGGGGATGGGCTTTGTGGAAGGCCTTGATTGTTGCCTCCGGTCTCGTAGAAACTACTGCGACGGAGTTCGCTCATTCATGGCGGACTATCAATGAAGTGCTCGCCGACGCTCGCGCGTGAGACTCAAGGCGGCCAGTTGCAGACGCTTCGGGCTCGCCGCAGAATCGCCTGAAAGCAGTCGTCACCTGCTCGTTAGGCATGCCGCGGTACGGGGATCCAGTTTGGGCGTCTCGGCTCAGCCTCGCCTCAAAGGGGAGAAGTGCCATGCAAACCAGGTTCTGGCTTGTTGTGATCATCTCTTGCGCAGTTCCACTCGGCGCTTTTGCGGCCTGCCCCTCCGATCTTGATACCGCCATGATGGCCGCGCGGTTCGCCAATCTACAGCCAGTGCCGAACCCGCCTGCCGATTTGAGCATGGCCGACGCCCTTTGCGGGCGCGACAAGTTGGTCCAGTTTCTGGGACAGAACTACGGCAAGGTCGTTGGCTACAAGGCGGGACTAACCAACCCGGCGGTACAGAAGCGCTTCAACTATCCGAATCCGGTACGCGGAACGCTTTTCGAGAAGATGCTGCTTCAAGATGGCGCCGAAGTGCCTGCCAAGTTCGGTGCGCGACCACTGTTCGAGGCCGACATGGTGTTGGAAGTGAAGGATGCCGGAATCAACCAGGCCACGACTCCCCTAGAAGCACTCCGGCACATCTCGCGCATCTATCCGTTCATCGAGTTGCCCGACCTTGTGGTTGAAGATCCCGCAAAGATCACGGGCCCGAGCCTCGTGTACTCGAACGTGGCCGCGAGGCTCGGCGTGCTTGGCCAACCGATCCAGGTAAACGCCAGCCCCGAGCTTGTCGAAGCGCTCAAGAACATGACCGTACGGCTGGTGGATCAGGACGGCAAGGAACTCGATACGGGGCGCACTGGGTTCTCTACCCTGTGCGATGCTCACTCTTGATGCGATGCGAAGTGAGATTGCCGCCATCAGAGCGCAATGCGGTGATCGGTACAACTTGAATTTCTTCTGCCATGTTCCCCCAGCGGCGAGTGCTGAGAGCGAACAACAGTGGCGCGCGACGCTGGCACCGTATTACAAGGAGCTTGAGATCGATGAGACGCGATCCCAAGCGGGCCAGGGCGGGCACCTTTCGGCTCGGAGGCTGCTGATCTTCTCGGCGAATTGAGACCTGTCGTTGTCAGTTTCCATTTCGGTTTGCCATCCAGCGCGCTGCTCGAGCGCGTAAAGGCGCTTGGCTCAAAGGTCTTGTCCACCGCAACCACCGTCGAGGAGGCGCTTTGGCTGGAAGCACGCGGTGTTGACGCCATCATTGCGCAGGGGTGCGAGGCTGGCGGTCACCGCGGAATGTTCCTGTCGGCCGACGTAAGCACGCAAGTCGGTACTTTCGCGCTCGTGCCACAGGTCGCCCGGGCGGTGAGGCTCCCGGTGATCGCTGCCGGAGGCATCGCAGACGCGAAGGGGGTAGCGGCGGCGATGGCGCTCGGCGCCGCCGGTGTTCAGATCGGCACGGCATACCTGCTCTGTCCGGAGGCGACTACTAGTGCGGTGCATCGCGCAGCACTGACAAGCGAGGCGGTCCGTCACACGGCGCTTACGAATGTATTTACCGGGCGGCCGGCGCGTGGCATCGTGAATCGCATCGTGCGGGAGCTTGGCCCGATGAGCCCAAAATCTCCTGCATTCCCGTTAGCGGCGTCGGCTATTGCCCCGCTGCGCACCAAAGCGGAAGCAATGGGCTCCGGCGACTTCTCCCCGTTGTGGTCTGGTCAGAACGCTAGCGGATGTAGGGAGACACCTGCCGCTCAATTGACGCGGGAATTGGCCGCCGCTCTGTAGAAGACGAACTCGCGGCCAACAGAGGACTTGGCGAGACCCGCCATGTGTTTGCTCAAAGCGGACGGAGTAAAGGATGCGGCTGCGACATGAACCGAATGTCGGAGCGCTTTACATCCGGCGCATCATTACGCCAGCGGAAACTCCCAAACTCGTTTAAATACAGCAATCCGCGCGCGCTGGCTCGCCGCTTGCTTGTGTACCCCCCCGAGAAAGTGCTCGGTGTCACACAACTAGAAAAGGCGGGGGCCATCATGAACAGGTTTGCATTACTTGTCGCTGCGTCAGCTGGGTTGGCCGCGGCGATGCCCGCGTTTGCCGTGGTCGCGTATGTCGACGACTTCAGCGTTACGAAGAACGGGACGATGGTTTTTCGTGACACGTTCAGCGACGGCGCCCCACCGCCCAGTGCTCCGGACTATCTGACCGGTGGACCGGCTCAGTACTTCGTTGGGGGCTCCTTCGCAGCAAACTCTTAGTCAGCCGGCAAGTTGCGAGCGAACTCGGCCGATGGCGCATCCGTGATAAGCGCAAACGGCTTCGAAAACATTTCGTTGGCCGCGATCCTTGCCACCAACATTGATCCGAACAATCTAATCAACGGGTTAAAGATCGACGACACGCTCGTCCTGACTGGACTTTTCGACCTGATACCGATCGGCGGGCCGCTGTACTCGGGCTACGGCATTGGATTCAACGACGGCGGCAACAATCTCGGCCGTCGCAACGAAATGAACCTCCAGGTTCAGTACAGCACGACGCTTGGCGTCGACATCATTCGTCTTAACTACCAGGACTTCGACAATGCGACGGTCACAACGGTGGCGGCGATCCCGGTTGATTTGTCGCTTGGTGCGGACCAGATCCTCCTGAGCCTTTCACGGCCGGACGTCAACACGTTCGACCTCTTTGCCTCTTATTCCTACCTGAGCAACGGCCAGATGATTGGTGGTGGATCGCTTGGGTCTACGTCGATCTTCCAGGACAGAAACTATGTCCGCGGATATTTCTTTTCGGCGAATATTCAAGCAGTGCCAGAGCCCGGTTCACTTGCTCTTCTCGGGCTGTCGGTAGCAGGGCTCGCGGCATTACGTCGCCGCGCGAAGCCCTGAGGAACCTTAGGCTACGACCCCGTTTGGCCGGCTTCTTTGCTTTCCACGGTTGGTCTCCGAAAGTCCCTGCACAGGCGGAACCGCGCTGGCCCCGTGGGGTAGAACTTGCCCCGGCAGACCTCTACGCCGCCTTCGGCCAGTTGCGGCCTTTGCGCGCTTCGGACAAGATGGCTCAGAAGCGGACCTGAAATTGCGACGTGGCTGTGCGACTGAAAACCAAGGCGGCCCTCTTCTACGCGATCACCGCGGCCGTTACCCTTCTTCTAACTGGCGTTTCCTTCATGCTGCTACCGCCTTCATCCGCGGCGCTTGCAGGGGTCGTCGGATTGATCAGCTTCGTTCTCTGTGCAATCCTCAGTCCCGCGATCCTGACGTGCCCGCATTGCGGGGCGTGGGCCAATTGGAGGTCCGATGGTGTCGTCACTCCAGATGTCGGTAGCGCCTGCAGGCAGTGTGGCAAGGACTACTAGCTGCTGCCGGCCATGACCAGCCGTGGCGACCTGCTTATCAGTTAGCCCGATAGCGGACGCTTTCCCGTTTCCGGCCTTGCGACTAGATTCATGCCATGTCCAAGGCCACCGCCGACGAGAGCGGCGCAATCGCACCGCAGACCGCGGGGTGGTATCGGGGTCTGCGGCCAGTTCAGCGTTCGTTAGAGCTAGTCACTCAGCCGCAAGAAACTTCGCGACCGCCAGCGCCCCAACCTGCTTGCCCATCGCCGTGCCAACTTCCGTTGAGTTACGGAAGTGCACGCCGTCGTAGATGCGCGCGTTCGCTACTTCCTGCATGAACTCGTCTGTCTTGGCCCACTTGCGTGCCGGACCTTTGATGAGATAGCTTGTCGTCGCCAGGGCCGGCATCGAGCCGGTGCCGATCTCTGCCTGAACAACCGTACCGACGGCGCCAGCGACGGTGCAGTGCGCGCACGGATACTCGGGGTGCATCGGAGTTTCGATTAACGGCGTCCACGAGGCATCGCGTTCGGTCGCGTCGTTACCGTCAAGGTCACCGTTGCGAATTGCCGTGACAGGCCGCCAGAAGTTGTAGTGATACTTCGCATCGAATACCGCAACCAGCGCATCGTCCGCAGCCTGCGCCACCGCCGCAAACAGGCGAGCGTTCTGCGTGATCTCACGACCTGGAGCCTCAGCCACTGACAGCACGATCCCGGTATAGACGGGAGGCAACGTCGCTTCCCAGAAACTGGCGATTTGGGTTTGCTCAGCAGTGCGACGCGAACTGCTCTTGCCGCCGAGCGCCTTGATCTCGTTAAAGTCACGCGCCCATAACGGGCTCGTCAGCGCAGGCGGCGGGCCGGGGCGAAACTGCGCGGGGTTGCTCATCAGCCACGGCTTGCGCTGCGGCCAGTGCGGCGCCGCCGGTAGTACGGTGGGCACGTAGACACCGGTAGACGTCTGCGGTCGGTAGGTTTCAACCGCAACAGCGCCGTCATCGGCGCGCGCGACTAGAACCGCGGCGGCGGCCTGTTCACCGACTGCGATCCCGGAGTTCTTGGCCGCACCGTCCGCTATTTTCGACAGCGCGGCTTGGTAAGCGAGATCAATCGCGACTTGCTGAGACGGCAGCAGTTTGGAAAGCGCGGTGCGGTTGGCCGCTGCGATGGCGGCGTCGACGGAAGTTCCCGGCGCGGCTTCCAGCTTCAAGGTACCGGCGGGGTAGCGCTTGGTAATCGCGTTCACGGCTTCATAGACGGCTGTGTTGACGATGGCCATGGTGCGATTGGCCGGAGGCGGCCCCATCTTCGCGTTGACGATGATCTCGCCGACTTTCGTGTTCCAGTCGCACACGGCGTCGGCTCTTGCCGTCGTGCAGGCGAGCAGAGAAGTAGCTATGGCTACGAGCGCGATCAGTGGTTGGTTCTTGGTACAACTCATGTCGGTCTCCTGCGAACGTAGGTTGAGGCGCAAGGCGGTACGCAAACAGTCAACGGCGGATCACCCGTGCGCATCGCGCGGGCGTTGCCCATGCGCCGTATGCTCAATGCGATGAACGTGCGACGCCAGCGACTGAGTCCCGCGGCGTTGCTTGTGCAGCTTGCGCGGGCGGCGCTTTTGGCTCATCGCCGACGAAGCGCACGTAGTCGCGCATCTGCAGACCATAGATCTTCTGCGTGCGCGTGACGAAGCGCCGCAGTGAGTCCGGACCTTGCGTTGCATGGGCGCAGGCGATGGCGTCCACCCGAGCCAGTTGACGCCCGTCGCATTTGAATTCGGCACGGGCAGGGGAAGCGACGGTGGCCCACAGGACCGCGCCGCAGACAGCGATGGGGGACAAGCGGAGTAAGTTTTTCATTTGCACTCCTGTGCATCGGACATTGGACGTGGTTCGGCGTGCGACCAGTCTGTAGGTGGGCTGCGCTCTTGCGCCGACAGCGGGCAAATTGTTCAGGCGAGTCCGCCGCTGCTGGCCATGGGTCCCAGCACCAGCAGTGCGAACGTGCTGGTCGAAGCCAGCGCGGCAAGCATGATCAGGGCGATGCGGTCGGTTACGGATTTGCGGTTCATCGTTCGCTCCGGGGTCATCAGTTGACGATGGACGAATCGTCGGGCCTGAACCGCATTCAGGTCTTTAAGCCGCGCCCTGACCGGGCTTAATCGTTCTGAATTGCAGCGTGTCGAGGTCAGTGCAGGCGATTAAGCTTGAGCACCCGGGCCGGAAGCCGTCGATGGAAACCGCCACTCCAGAAATTCGTTTTGGCGCAGCGCGCCTGGATTTAGCTCGGCGCCGCCTGCTAATCGAGGAAGTGCCCGCCCGGCTCGGTGCGCGTGCGTTCGACGTGCTGGTAGCTCTGGTGGAGCGGCGCGACCGTGCGGTCGGCAAGAACGAGCTATTCGAGCTGATCTGGCCGGACGTCGTCGTCGAAGAGAACAACCTGCAAGTGCACATCTCGGCGCTGCGCAAGTTGCTGGGACCGCAGACGATCGCGACGATTCCAGGGCGCGGCTATCGCTTTACCGCGAGCGTGAGTTCGCTCAGCGACGCGCCCGCACCAGTTACATCGGTGGCATCCAAAGCAGCAACGCCGCCTGAGCCGCTGTACGGTCGTGCCGACGACCTGCTAGCGGTCAGTGCCCTGCTACGGCAACACGCGCTGGTGTCGATCGTCGGCGCCGGGGGTATCGGCAAGACGCGACTGGCACACGCACTTGCCGTCGCCGAGCGAGAGCACTTTGCCGGCGGCATGTGGTGGGTCGAGCTCTCGCAGCTGAGCGACGGCGTAGCAGTGCCCGCGGCAATCGGTCAAGTGCTCGGCGTTAGCGGCAGCGATGATCGGCCCGTGCTGCAAACCGTCAGTGCATTGCTGCGCCACGGACGCTCGTTGTTGGTCCTGGATAACTGCGAGCACGTGCTGGATGCTGCCGCGGACAGCGTGCGTGCTCTGCTCGCCGACGTGCCAGACCTGCGCGTTATGGTGACCAGCCAGGAGTCATTGCGCCTGCCTGCGGAGCATGTCTATCGGTTGAGCGGCTTGGAAAGCGACAGCACTACCGAAACACCTGCCGCTGTCGCGCTGTTCGTCGCGCGCGCTCGAGCAGCCGATCCGCGGCTGCAGCCAACGAGCGCGCAACTCGTGACGATCGCAGACATTTGTCGTCGCCTTGACGGCATGCCGCTCGCGATTGAATTGGCGGCCGCGCGCGTTCGATTGCTCGGCATTGATGGTTTGCGGGCGCGACTCGACGAGCGTTTCAACGTCTTGACCGGCGGTACGCGTTCGGTGCTGCGCCGCCATCAAACGCTGCGGGCAACCCTCGAGTGGAGCCATCAATTGCTGTCAGCTGAAGAGCGAGCCGTGTTTCGCCGACTCGGCGTGTTCGTCGGCGGTTTTTCCCTTGAGTTGGCGCAGGCGGTTGCAGCCGACGAACGCCTTGACCGGTGGACCGTACTGGATCTGCTCGGTCATCTCGTCGACAAGTCCCTGGTGGTGGCCGAGGGCGGCGAAGCACCGCGGTACCGGCTGCTGGAGACAACGCGCGCTTTCGCACTCGAGCAGCTCGCTGCGGCAAGCGAAACTCCGCAGCTGTTGCGCAGACATGCCGACGCGATGCTTGAGTTTGCGCAGCACGTCGAGGCCGGGCATTGGCGGTGGAGCGAAGAAGAACAGAAGCGCCACAACGCCGAACTCGACAACGTGCGTGCCGCATCGATTGGGCCGCCGCAGCAGACACTCGTGGGCTTGCCTGCGCGCTGTTTGCCAACAGCCGGCGACTATGGCTGAACTATGAATTGATGAACGAAGGCATCGCTTGTGGCAAGCGCCTGTTGCCGCTGCCCTCGGACTGGACGTTGAAGTGGAGGCGCGAGTTCAACCTCGCGCTCGCGCACCTCGGTTATCAGGGTGGTCCACACGAGTGCTTTGTCGCCGCTTTGCGTGCAACCGAATTGTTCCGCTCGCTGGGCGACACTTTCAGATTGATCGATTGTCTGATTTGGACGGTCATGGTGGGCACTCATCGCGGCGAATCGCAGCATCGTGAGGCCGCGCTGGCCGAAGCCGAAGCACTGATCGACGATGATGCACCGGCTCGTCAGAGAGCGGCCTTGGCGCTCGCGCATGCACGGCACTTGGCTTACGTGGGAGACTATGAGGCGCACGTCATGGGCCGAACGCCAGGCTGCGATCTACCGCCAGAGTGGGCTCGAGATGGGCGAGCTGATGGGCTTACGACCGCTGCCTGGTACGGCTGTGCGCTCGGTCACGTCGACGAAGCCATCCCTCTTTCGAGGCTGCAGTCGCCGCGTTTCGCAGCATCAACGCACCCTATGGTGCCGGCGCTCCGAGCAGTCCTGGCGAACGCGTACGCGCTTCGTGGCGATCGGGACCTGCGCTTTCCCTTGGCAGGGAGGGGATCCCCTCCTGCAACGCACGCAGACGGTGGCTACGTTGGTGCCGTATATGGCGCTGCTGCACGCGCAGCAGCCAGGATCAGAACAGTCGCCGCCATGCTAATCGGATTTTTCGACGTCGAGGTCAAGCGTACCCAGCGCCTTTGCAGCGTTCATTACAGACACGCGCGATCGAGTCATGGAGCTCGTGCAATGGCATTGGGAACCGCATTGGCGCAGCAGTCTGCGGCAGAAGGCGCTCGGCTGACCGAAGAACAAGCGATCGCGCTCATGTTCGATTCGACCCGGAAGAACGCGACGTGATCGTTAATCGTGCTCGGCAAGCAGCTGCAGCCGCTGCGCTGTCGGGCTGCCTGTTGGTCGCGCACGGCACGGCAACCGGCGACGCGGCAGCCGGCGCACAGCTTGCTGCGGCGCGCTGCGTACCCTGCCACTCATCCACGGAAACGATCCACTCCATCGTGCCGCTGCTCGAAGGGCAGCCGAAGGCCTACTTCATTGCGCAGTGGCGAGCCTTCCGCGAGCGAAAGCGCAGTGCCCCGGTGATGGTGAACCTTGCCACCGAGTTGAGCGAGCAGGATGTCAACGACGTCGCCGAACACTATGCGGCACAGCTGCCCCCGCGCGCAGCGCCATCGTCCGGTAGCGATGCCGGCCGCGCACTGGCCGATCGCATGCGATGTGCCGACTGCCACGGTCCGGCGTTGCAAGGAACGAACGCCGGTGCGGCACGGCTCGCCGGGCAAAAAGCCGGTTACACCGCCTGGTCGTTGCAGCTGATGCGGAGCGGCACGCGGTCGCACGGAACTGTCGCAAAGCCGGATCCGCTCCTTGCCAACCTCAGCAACGCTGAGATCGAGTCGCTGGCCGAGCAATTGGCGTGGCTGTACTAACCCTGGGGCCGCCGGCGGGGCAGCGACGCCTTGCTAGCTGTTCCCCGAACCGTCGCGTCGCACATATCATGTCAGTGCAGCGGACCCGGGATATGGAGGCTTCGTTGAGCGAAGTCATTCATCGATCGCTTCACCTGTCGAGCGGTCGTCACCGCGTGCGCCGCTGACCTCTACGTTAGTCGGCGGCTTTCGGGAGGCCGGCCGCGGCCCCTTTCAGGAGCGCGCGAAGTCAGCTATGGGTCGACCGCGGGCAAGGCGCATTACCGAAACCTGACGTCAGACGCGCGCTGCGTCGTGCGCGGATTCGGTGACTCTGGCCGAAGAGTAGGCAGGTACCAACTACTCTGACGCAAGCCCTGATCTTCAGTGACGCGCTGGTCGCCAAGTTGCTGTTATCCCTGCGCTCAGCGCTGCACCAACTTTGACGCCCTACACTCACCTTGACCGTGAGCACCCTCGCACCGAATCGCGGAACCTCGCGTCGCGGCTTCACAAGCCTCGGCCATCGAAGTGCGTCACCGGAACGGTGGCCAGGTCGATGTCCTCCAGACAACGCACATTGACCGCCGCCATGCGATTGCCCTTCGGGTCGATGCCTTCGGCATAGGGATGAATGCCGCAGGTCGGGCAGAACCGATGCTTGATCAAGTGTTTGTTGAATTCGTACGTGCGCGAGGCGTCCTCCGGCGTCAGCAGTTTGAGCGCATCGCGTGGCACGAACCACAGCAGCGAGCCCTTGCGCTGGCAGATCGAACAGTTGCACGAGACGGCGCTCCGGATCTCGCCTTCGACCTCGAATGCCACTGCACTACAGTGGCAGCTACCGCGGTACTTCATACGGCTTGCTCCTCGTCAATTGTCGTGAAAGAGGCTGGCGTGCGGCGCATTCGCTCCTGCCTGCTCCGCACCCGAGCATTACCTTATCCCGGAATGTTGTCGGCTAACGTGTCCGTTCCTAGGCGGACGATGTGACCGCCGCCTGCCAAAGAGTGTCAGGTCCTCGAGCCGACGGCACGTTCAGCGGTATGAGGGTGCCGATGTCACGCTGCAGTCGAAGTTTTCCCTGATGCTCTCGTTGAAGTAGCGTCCCTTGGACGGCGCCTTCTTCCACGCAGTCACCGTCGCCGTCGGGACGCCGCAGTAGTGGTACCAGATTCCTTTAACGCTCACCAGGACGTACATTTCCCGCTCGTCGTAGCAGACCCGTTTGACATTCACGCTACGCGACATGGTTTCGCAACGAAATGGCGCGAGATCCACTTCGCCGCGGGCCTTGACATACACCCGTTCGGCGATGGCAGCCTCTGCCGCAAGGAGCAGAACCGATCCGACAAGGAAATTCAGGAGCTTGTTCATTTGTGTCAGCCCTCCAGCGTCCGATTGAAGCACCATGTCACGCGCTCCCCTACTCACTTATTCGGACTACCGTACCCCACGCCGGGCCGTCATCGCGGGAGCAGCAGCGACGTAATGGCGGGCGACGCTACGGTTTCCTGGGAATGCGCTGTGCCGGGTCGTAGAAGAACTGCTCCTCCGCCATGCGTTCGCCCTCCCATCGCTGGTAGGCCAGTTCTTCCATGTGGGTGAGCGTTCCGTCGAGCCACTCGAAGTCGAAGACCCATCGAATGACGACGTAGTCGCCGTTCACGAACACCGGTCGCACGCATTGGGACTGAACTGTCTTCGCCCGAGCAAGCACTCTGCGCTCGTTGGCGATGTGAACGTCGCGGCCGATGCGAAGCGCTTCGTGGTTCTCTCGCATGGTGGAGTTCTCTGCATAGAACTCCTCGATCGCGTCGGCGTGAGAGTTTTCTTCCACACGGGCGATGAAGCGCTCGAGCGTATCGTTGCTGGGCATGGCGTGGGCTCGCTGGTGAGGTGAAGATATGGACCCTGAATTGATGCGGCCATGTTTCGACCGTCGAAAGTCGACTCCTCGGCCGGGCAGGAGCTATAGTGTTTCGGCTACCCGCTAACGAGGAACACCGGCTTGTCAGAAGCGGGAAGCGCGCTGAAGTAACTTGCGGGACTCGGGGCCCGCCTTCCTTGCGTCGGCTTGACGCCCCTCGTGGATTCCGGTGGTAAATGCGTCGACGACTTGCCCGCGCCGGATGCACCCGCTGGAATGCGTATTTCCATCCTTGCTCCATCCTTCTGAGCGGGCTAACGACGGGAGATCACGATGAGCCGTAAGTACATCGATTGCCGCGAAATTCCAAGCGAGACCAAATGCACGATTGCAATTTCAGCCGATTCCGAAAAGGAACTCATTGATGCCGCGGTCCAGCATGCCGTGGCGGTGCACGGCCACAAGGACACTCCCGAGTTCAGGAAAGAGATCGTCGGCGCAATCCGCGACGGCATGCCGCGATGACGCGCAAAGCAGCTTAACGATTTCCACGAAGGGCAGGAGAAACTCGTCACCTCCTGCCCACGCATCGCGGGCCCGCGTTCAGACGGGGCTGCGCTTCTCGCAGCGAAGCGCGCGGCCAGGTCACATCTGCCGGAACAGGTGAAGGTAGTTGCGG
This sequence comes from uncultured beta proteobacterium, assembly GCA_963724605.1. Lineage (GTDB taxonomy): Bacteria > Pseudomonadota > Gammaproteobacteria > Burkholderiales > Burkholderiaceae_F > JALORV01. The sequence continues at coordinate 25,097 of CAVRVM010000014.1, read as the reverse complement.
CTCACCGGCAACACGTCTCACGGCCCTTCAGATGGATGTCAGCGGTTTCATTGACGGCCGCGCCTGACGTGGCTGATCGCGCGCAGGTTCACCACTACCGAGCGGTGCACCTGGGCGAACTGGGCGCGGTCAAGTTGCGCAATCGAGCTCCTTCAACGGCAGTCCGAACCAGCGCCTCGCCGGGCTCGCCCTCGTCGCCGCGCCAGGCGACCAGCGTGTACTTCTCGTCCGAACGCAGGAAGTCGATCTCGTCGACCGCGATCAGGCGCACCGATTGCCCCACCGTGCGCGAATCCAGCGCAGCGGCACTGGCGCGGCGCCGCTCGCTCCCCGAGCTGCGCGGCGAGTTGCTGCAGCAGCGCCTCGGTGTTCGGCGCCGGCTGCGCGGCGCTGAGCGCTCCTTGAGGCGCGCCACGGTTTCGGCCAGACGTGCCTGCTCCACCGGCTTCACCAGGTAGTCGAGCACGCCTTGCGCGAAGGCCTGCACTGCGTACTGGTCGTATGCGGTGACGAACACGAGGTGCGCCCGGCGGCCGATATGGTGCGCGGCCTCGACGCCCGGACAGGCCGGGCATGTGCACGTCGAGAAAGCAGACGTCGGGTCGCAGTGCCTCGAACTGCTCGACGGCCTCGCGGCCGTTGCGCGCCTGCGCCACCACTTCGAGTTCAGGCCACGCGCTCGGCCAGCAGGCGCGCGAGCTCGTCGCGCAGCAGCGGCTCGTCGTCGGCGATCAATGCCGTCGGATCGACGCGCGTCATGCTGGCGAGCTCGCGGCAGGGAAGTCGAGTTCGGCGCACGCGCCGCGCGGCTCGCAGCGCGCCAAGCTGCAGATGCGCATCGCCGCCGAAGACCAGCTGCAGGCGCTCGCGCAATGTCGCGAGGCCGGTGCCGAGGCCATCGCCGGCGGCTGGAGCCCGACGCCCGGTGTCGTTGACGCGCACCATGCAGCGGCCGCTCGCGCACGCTGCACGCTGATGTCGATGCGGCCGCCCTGCTCGCTGGGGTCGATGCCATGGCGCACGGCGTTCTCCACCAGCGTCAGCAGCGTCATCGGCGGGCAGCGCAGGTCAGCGCAGCCGGATCGACCTGAGCGTGAACTGCAGTCGGTCGGGCATCCGCATATGCATCAGCTCGAGGTACGCACGCACCAGTTGCAGCTCCTGGCCGAGCGTCGTTGCCGACTCCTGCAGGCGCGGCACGGCGGCGCGCAGATAGGCTATCAGGCTCTCGAGCACCTGGAGGCCTGCGGCGACCCCGTGTCGACGAGCGCCTGCACGTTGGCGAGGGTGTTGAACAGGAAGTGCGGCTGCACCTGCGCCTGCAGCAGACGCATGCGCGCGTCGAGCGCCTGGCGCTCGAGCTCGCTGCGCTCGAGCTCGAAGGCCAGCGCCTGATTGCGCGCCAGCGCGTCGCGCTGCCGCACCATCGCACCGAGTGCCATCCAGGGCGCCACCAGCACGCCGAGGAAGGTCAGCATCAGATAGCCATTGAGACGCAGCTGGTTCTGCCCCAACTGCGGATCGCCGCCCGTCGTCGCCCAATAGGCGACGTACGCGAAAATGGGCACGGCGATAACCACGGCGAGCAATTGCAGTACCCAGCGCGAGATCCACTCGGGCAACTGCACCGGCCACTGCTCGAACACTCCGAACGCCAGCATTGCGCCAACGCCGACGAGCATGGCTCGCCCGGCGACCAGAGCCACTGGCGAAGACGACGGGAGGCTGAGGATCAGTCCGAGCGGAATCGCGGTCGCCAGCGTGAAAACCCAGCGGCGCCAGCCCAGAACCCGGGTCAGGCTGAGCGGCGCAGGAGGCATGGAAGCGGTAGACATGGCAGGACGATAGCCGCAAGAACCTCAGGACGGAGCGCCGCCGCTGCGGACATGCGACGAGCGACGCTCTGGCGGGATCGAGTGACGGTCCGCCGCGACTTCGGATCGTCCGGTCATCGATCGCGCGCTGTCAACTCTGCGCGACACTGCAAGTGGCAACGCTCCAGAAACGCAGTCCGTCCGGCGAGGACTAGACAGCACCCGATGCAAGCGCACTGGCCAGCACGCGTATCGCATGCATTGCCTGGCGTTAAGAATTCGTCCCGTCGGCGATCTGGTGACGGCAACTGGTGCCATCGGCGACGATCAGCGTGTCGGCTCCGCCGTGCGGACGGCGGGCAGCAGTGACAGCTCCGCCATCTGCATCGACACGTCGTAGTGCGCCGCCTCGTAGCCGAAGCTGCCTGCCATGCCGCAGCAGCTCGATTCGATGACCTCGACCTGCAGCCGGGAATCAGCCGCAGCACGTCGCGCACCGGATTCAAGGCGTCGAACGCCTTCTGGTGGCAATGGCCGTGCACCAGTGCGCGCTTCTGCGGCAGCGCGCTGCAGCGGCAGCGGAAGCGGCCGGCCTGCTGCTCGCGCGCCAGGAACTCCTCGAACATCAGCGCCTTGGTCGGCGACCGCTCGGCGCGCTCGCCCAGCCCCATCACCAGGAACTCGTCGCGCAGCGACAGCAGGCACGACGGCTCCAGGCCGACGACGGTCGCGCCGCGCTGACCTACGGCGCCAGCGCATCGAGCATCCGCCGCGCTTCGCGCCTGGCCTCGTCGACCAGCCCCGCCGCCAGATAGGTCCGTCCGCAGCACAGGGCCGCGCCGGCTCGTTATCGTCGGCGCGCGGCCGCGCGATCGCGACCCGCGTAGCCCGCGGCCTGCAGCACCCGCAGCGCGGCGTGCGCATTCTCGGGCTCGAGGTAGTCGTTGAATGTGTCGACGAACAGCACCACGTCGGCGTGCCCGTCGACCGCCTGGCGCGCGCGCTGCAGCTCGAGAAGAACGTGTCGCTGCGCCAGCGCGGCAGCGTCCGCTGCGCCGAGAGCCCGCGACCACGCTCGGACAGCCGCGCTGCGCCGGGCAGCGTGTCGCGCAGGTTGGCGAGCCACGGAAAGCGCGCTGCCCACGGCGCCCAGCGCGGCAGGTGCGCGATCAGCCGATCCTTCAGCGACAGCCCGTGCGTCTGCTGCCAGTGCCAGGCGAACTCGATCTTCATCTTCGCCATGTCGACGCCGGTCGGGCATTCGCGCCTGCAGCCCTTGCAGCTCACGCACAGGTCCAGCGCTTCGCGCACCGCTTCGCTGGCGAAATCCGGGCCGAGCTGGCCCGACAGCGCCAGCCGCAACGTGTTGGCGCGGCCGCGCGTGAGGTGCTGTTCGTCGCGCGTGACGCGGTAGCTCGGGCACATCGTGCCGGCGTCGAACTTGCGGCAATGGCCGTTGTTGTTGCACATCTCGACGGCCTTGGCGAAGCCGCGCGCCGGGTCGCCGCCGCTGCCCGGCGCGGTCAGTGTCGGTCGGCGGATCGGCCTGCACGTTCCACGCCGACCAGTCGAGCGCGGTTCGAGCTGCGATGGATCGATAGCCCGGCGGATAGCGGAACAGCCGCGCGTCGTCCATCCGCGTGCCACGCACGATCTTGCCGGGGTTCATCAGGCCCGTCCGGGTCGAAGAGCGCTTGACCTCCGCGAACGCGCGCGTCAAGCCGCGGGCCGAACTGCCACGCGATCCACTCGGCGCGCACAGCCCGTCGCCGTGCTCGCCCCAGTAGGCGCCCTTGTACTCGCGCACCATCGCCGAGGCCTCCTCGGCGATCGCGCGCATCTTGGCCGCGCCGTCGCGGCGCATGTCGAGGATCGGCCGCACGTGCAGCGTGCCGACCGACGCGTGCGCGTACCAGGTGCCGCGCGTGCCGTGCCGCGGAACACCTCGGTCAGCCGGTCGATGTAGTCGGCCAGGTGCTCGAGCGGCACTGCGCAGTCCTCGATGAAGCACACCGGCTTGCCGTCGCCCTTCATGCTCATCATGATGTTCAGCCCGGCCTTGCGCACCTCCCACAGTGCCTTCTGCGGCGCGGCGTCGGTCATCCGACGACGCTGCCCGGCAGGCCGAGATCCCCCATCAGCTCGGCCAGCGTCGTCGAGCTGCGCCGCGGCGGCGCATCGGCGTCGTCGCCGCTGAACTCCACCAGCAGGATCGCCTCGCGGCTCGCCGATCAGCGCGCGCTCGATCACCGGCCGGAACGCCGGGTTGCCACGCGCCAGCTCGATCATCGTGCGGTCGACCAGCTCGACCGCGGACGGGCCCGAGCTTGACGATGTGCTGCGCGCATTCCATCGCGCGGTAGAGCGTCGGGAAATTGACGACGCCGAGCACGCGTGCGCGCGGCAGCGGCGCGAGCTGCAGCGTCAGCGCGCGGGTCCAGGCCGAGCGTGCCTTCGCTGCCGACCAGCAGGTGCGCGAGGTTGACGCTGCCGTCGGCCGTGTACGGGCCGCTCGCTCTGCGGGTGGAAGATGTCGAGGTTGTAGCCGCCGACGCGGCGCATGACCTTCGGCACAGCGCGCTCGATCTCGTCGCGCTCGCGCTCGCGCGATGCGCCCGCAGCCCGTCGCAGCAGTCGCGCACGCGCGGTTCGCGCGCGTCCATCTCGCGCTCCGGCCCGAACCAGGCGTCGGTGCCGTCCGCGAGCAGCGCGTCGATGCCCAGCACGTTGTGCACCATGTTGCCGTAGGCGATCGAGCGCGAGCCGCACGAGTTGTTGCCGGCCATGCCGCCCAGCGTCGCCTGCGCGCTGGTCCAGACGTCGACCGGAAACCACAGGCCGTGCGGCTTCAGCTACGCGTTCAGCGCGTCCAGCACCATGCCGGGCTCGACCGTGACCGTCATCGCGGCTCGCGATCGAAGCGCGACGACGCCGTTCAGGTGCTTGCTGTGGTCGATGACGAGCGCGGCGCCGACCGTCTGGCCGCACTGCGAGCTGCCGGCACCGCGCGGCAGCACCGGCACGCGCGAGCTCGCGGCAGACGTCGATCGCCGCGCGCACGTCTTCGTCGGACCGCGGGACCAGCACGCCGACCGGCTCGACCTGGTAGATCGATGCGTCGGTCGAGTAGCGGCCGCGCGACGCGCGATCGAACGGACCTCGCCCTGCACCGCGCCGCGCAGGCGCGCGCGCCAGCTCGCTGCCGGCCTGGGGATGAAAGACGAGCGGTCTTCGGGAGTGTCCATCGATCCAATATATCCGCAGATCGTGCAGGCCGCCCGACCCATTTACGCGCCCCTGGCTTCGCTGCGCGCACCGGTCGGCAGAAGCACCGATGGCATTGTGCTTGCGGTCGGCAGGGGGCGGCCGTTACGATGCCCTGCTCCCGCCGCGCTGGCGCGACTCACCGCGCAGGTTTCACGATGCTCATCCTCGACACCATCCCTCCGGTCGCCATTTCCTGCAGATTCCCGGCCCGACCAACGTGCCGGACCGCGTGCTGCGCGCGATCGACCAGGCCGACGATCGACCACCGCGGCCCCGAGTTCGCGGAGACTGGCCAAGGCCGTGCTCGCCGGCATGAAGCAGGTTTTCCAGACCGAGCGCGACGTCGTCATCTATCCGGCCTCGGGCACCGGCGCCTGGGAAGCCGCGCTGGTCAACACGCTTTCGCCCGGCGACCGCGTGCTGATGGCCGAGACCGGCCACTTCGCGACGCTGTGGCAGAAGCTCGCCGAGCGGCTGGCGCTGCAGCGTCGAGTTCATTGCCGGGCGACTGGCGCCAGCGGCGTCGCTCCGGCGGAGATCGAGCGAACGCTCTGCGCGCCGATCGCGGCGCACGCCATCAAGGCCGTCTGCGTCGTGCACAACGAGACCTCGACCGGCGTCACGACGACGATCCCGCCGATCCGCGCGGCGATCGACCGCGCCGGCCATCCGGCGCTGCTGATGGTCGACACGATCTCGTCGCTCGGCGTCGATCGACTACCGGCACGACGAATGGGGCGTCGACGTCACGGTCGGCGGCTCGCAGAAGGGCCTGATGCTGCCGCCGGGACTGTCGTTCAACGCGATCAGCGCAAAGGCGCTCGCCGCGTCCGAAGCACGCGAAGCTGCCGCGCTCCTACTGGGACTGGGACGAGATGCTCGCGATCAACGCGAACGGCTACTTCCCGTACACGCCGGCGACCAACCTGCTCTACGGCCTGCACGAGGCGCTCGACATGCTGCTCGAGCGAGGGCCTGCCGAACGGTCTTCGCGCGGCACGACGCGCCTCGCCGAGGCGACGCGCCGCGCGGTGCGCGCCTGGGGCCTCGGAGATCCTGTGCGTCGAACCCGGCCGAATACAGCGCGTCGCTGACGGCGATCGTGATGCCCGAGGGGCACGACGCCGACGCGTTCGCGCAAGTCGTGCTCGAGCGCTTCGACATGTCGCTCGGCACCGGGCCTGGGCAAGGTCAGCGGCAAGCATCTTCCGCATCGGCCACCTCGGCTGGTTCAACGACCTGATGCTGTGCGGCACGCTGGCCGGCGTCGAGATGGGGCTCGAGCTCGCGGGCGTGCCGCATCGAAAGGGCGGCGTCGAAGCGGCGATGGCCTACCTGCGGCAAGTCCTGCCGCGACAGCTGGCGCGGGCGGCCTGAAGCACCGAACAGCGCGGCGCGCGAGTCCGAACGCGCCGCGCCCGCGAATACAACGGACAACTCAAGGAGACACGAAATGACACGCACTTCGCAAGCTGACGCACACGTCGCACGCTGCATCCGCGCCGCCGTCGCGCCGCTGTCTCCGTGTTTGCTGGCGGCGGCCCGCCATCGCGCAGACCGAGATCAAGTTCGGCCACGTCGGCGAGCCGGGCTCGCTGTTCGCCGCGTCGGCCGAGGAGTTCGCCAAGCGCGCCAACGCCAAGCTCGGCGACAAGGCCAAGGTGGTCGTGTTCGGTTCGAGCCAGCTCGGCGGCGACAAGGAACTGCTGCAGAAGCTGAAGCTCGGCACCGTCGACATCGCGCTGCCGTCGACCGTGATGTCGTCCGAGTCGGACCTCTTCGGCGTGTTCGAGATGCCCTACCTGGTCAAGGACCGCGACGCACATGGAGCGCATCGAGAAGGAGCTGTTCTGGTCGAAGCTCGCGCCCGAGGCCGAGAAGAAGGGCCTGAAGGTGATCGCGGTGTGGGAGAACGGCTACCGCCACATCACGAACTCCAAGCGCCCGATCAACACGCCGGCCGACCTGAAGGGCATCAAGCTGCGCGTGCCCGAGGGCAAGTGGCGCGTGAAGATGTTCCAGGCCTACGGCGCCAACCCGTCGCCGATGAAGTTCTCCGAGGTCTTCACCGCGCTGCAGACCGGCGTGATGGACGGGCAGGAGAACCCGTTCACGCAGATCTACAGCGCCAAGTTCCAGGAGGTGCAGAAGTACCTGTCGCTGACCGGCCACGTCTACACGCCCGCGTACGTGACCGTCGGCGCGAAGAAGTGGGAGACGCTGCCCGCCGACGTGCGCAAGATCCTCGAGGACACCGCGAAGGAGACGCAGGCCTTCGTCTACGAGAAGGCCGCGAAGGACGACGAGGAGCTGCTCGGCAAGATCAAGGCGGCCGGGGTCGCGGTGAACACGCCGAACAAGGACGCGTTCGTCGCCGCCTCCAAGCCGGTGTACGAGGAGTTCGCCAAGGAAGTGCCGGGCTCGAAGGAAGTGATCGACCGCGCGATCGCGCTCGGCAAGTAGGAGATGACCCTGCGGTCGTTCCGCCGGGGATACGAGCGCTTCCTCGAGTGGATCTGCATCGCGCTGATGGCCGCGCTCGCCGCCGAGGTGACGGCGGGCGTGGTCTTCCGCTACTCGGGCCACTCGCTCGTCTGGTATGACGAGGTCGCCACCATCCTGCTGGCCTGGGTGACGTTCTACGGCTCGGCGCTGGCGGTCCTCAAGCACGCGCACATGGGCGTGCCCGAGATCGTGAGGATGCTGCCGCCCGGCCCGCGGGTCGCCGCCGCCGTCGTGGCGCAGTTGTGCACGCTGGCCTTCTTCGTGCTGCTCGCCTGGGTGGGCTATTCGATCCTCGAGATCCTTGCGTCGGACCGGCTGGTTTCGCTGCCGGAGGTCTCGGTGGCCTATGCGAACTCGGTGATCCCGATCAGCGCCGTCCTGTTCGTGGTGGGCCAGCTGCTGGTGTTTCCCGAGGTGCTGCGCGAAGCGCGCGGCGAGGCGATGCGCGCGGAGGAGCCCGCATGATCGGCTTCCTCGTCCTGCGTCTGCGTGCTCGTGCTGGTGCTGATCAACGTGCCGATCGCCGTGGCGCTTTGCATCGCGTCGGTCGTGGCGATGCTCGCGACCCAGGGTGCCGCGAGCCTGCCCAACGTGCCGCTCGCGCTCTACCAGGGCGCGACCAGCTTTCCGCTGATCGCGATCCCGCTCTTCATCCTCGCGCCGCGATCATGAACACCTCGGGGATCTCGCACCGGCTGATCGACTTCTGCCAGGCGCTCGTCGGCTGGATGAGGGGCGCTCTCGCCCAGGTGAACGTGCTGAGCCACATGTTCTTCGCGGAGATCTCGGGCTCGGCGGTCGCCGGCGTGGCCGCCACCGCGTTCATCATCATGCCCGGCCATGAAGAAGCGCGGTTACCCGGGCCCCTTCACGGCCGCGGTGACCTCCTCCACCGCCACGCTCGCGATCATCATCCCGCCGTCGATCCCGATGATCCTGTACGCGGTCATGGCGGGCACGTCGGTAGTGCAGATGTTCGTTGCGGGCATCGTGCCCGGCCTGCTCGCGGCGTTCGGCTTCATGGGCCTGTGCTACTGGTACGCGGTCAAGCACAACTGGCCGGTCGAGCAGATCTTCCAGTGGGGCAAGCTCTGGCGCGCCTTCAAGGAGGCGTTCTGGGCGCTCACGCTGCCGGTCATCATCCTCGGCGGGATCTTCGGCGGCATCGTCACCGCGACCGAAGGCGCGGCGCTGGCCGTCGTCGCGGCTCTCTTGGTGGGCGGCCTGGTCTATCGCGAGCTCGACTGGGCGCGGCTGCGGGAGGCGATCATCGACGGGGCGGTGCAGACCGGCGCCGTGATGCTGCTGGTCGCCGCCTCGGCCCTGCTCGGCCTCTATCTCACGGAGGTGCAGCTTCCGCAGCGCATCGCGGCGGCGATGCTCTCCATCACGAGCGAGAAGTGGGCCATTCTCGCGATCCTCAACGTCTTCTTCCTCATCATCGGGATGTTCCTGCACTCGGCGGCCGCCATCGTCCTGGTGGTGCCGATCGTGATGCCGGTGGTGACCGCGGCGGGGATCGATCCGATCCATTTCGGCGTGATCGTGACGCTCAACCTCGCCATCGGCCAGCAGACGCCGCCCGTGGCGAGCGTGCTGCTGCTCACCTGCTCGATCGCGAAGGAGAGCGTCTGGGACGTGACCAAGGCGAACATCCCCTTCATCGGCGTGCTTCTCGCCGTACTGCTGCTGATCACCTACGTACCCGTCGTCACGCTGGGTCTGGTGGACTTCTTCTACCGATAGTCCGATGGACGAAACCATCCTCGTCGAACGCGACGGACCGATCGCGACCGTCGTCCTCAACCGTGCCGACAAGCTCAACGCGCTGACCCGGCCGATGTGGCAGGGGCTGGGCGATGCGCTGCGCGCGCTGTCGGCCGACGACGACGTGCGCTGCATCGTGATCCGCGGCGCCGGCGAACGGGCGTTTTCGCCCGGCAACGACATCTCGGAGTTCGCGACGGAGCGCTCGAACAAGGCGCAGGCGCGCGAGTACGGCAAGGTGATGCACGCGACCGCGCAGGCGCTCGCCGAATGCCGGCATCCGCTGGTGGCACAGATCCACGGCATCTGCGTCGGCGGCGGGCTCGAGATCGCGGCGCTCTCCGACCTGCGCATCTGCGGCGCAGTCGAGCCGCTTCGGCGCGCCGATCAAGAACCTCGGGCTGGTGATGGCCTACGCCGAGATGGCGCCGCTGGTGCGCCTGGTCGGCCGCGCGGTCGCGCTCGAAATCCTGCTCGAAGGGCGGATCTTCGATGCGCCGAAGCGAAGGAGAAAGGGCTCGTTACGCGCGTCGTTGCCGGACGACCAGGTGGCCGCCGAGGCACACGCCACAGCCCAGCGCATTGCCGAAGGCGCGCCGCTGGTCGCGCGCTGGCACAAGAAGTTCGCGCGGCGCCTCGCCGACCCGCGATCCGTTGACGGCGCCGGAGTTCGACGAGTGCTACGACTGCTTCGACACCGAGGACTTCCGCATCGGCTACTCGGCCTTCCTCGCCAAGCGCAAGCCCGAGCTTCGTCGGCCGCTGAGAATCGACTGATGCACACGGAAGACCCGGCGCCCGACCGCCCCCGCATTCGGGGCCCCTAGCAGGCATGCGCGTGCTCGAGCTCGCGCAGATCATGGCCGGGCCGACCGCCGGAATGCTGCTCGCGGATATGGGCGCGGACGTCATCAAGGTCGAGAAACTGCCGGGCGGCGACGATTCGCGTGGGTATCGCGAACCGCGCGTCAACGGCGTCTCGGCGCCCTTCCTGATGATGAACCGTAACAAGCGGGGTATCGCGCTGAACCTGAAGCACCCGCGCGGGCAAGGAGATCCTGCTGACCATGGTGCGCGACGCCGATGTGCTGCTGGAGAACTACCGCACAGGCACGATGGAGAAAATGGGGCTCGGCTACGACACGCTGTCCAGGGTGAATCCCGGCCTGATCTACTGCGCGGTGACCGGATTCGGCCGCGACGGGCCGTGGGCCGACAAGGGAGGTTTCGATCTGATCGCGCAGGGTTTCGCTGGGTTGATGTCCATCACCGGCGAACCTGGCGGTGCGCCGGCGAAGAACGGCAATCCGGTCTCCGACATCAGCGCCGGCAACCTCGCTGTCGTCGGCATCCTCGCGGCTTACATCCACAAACTGAAGACTGGCCGCGGCCAGGTGGTCGACACATCGCTGATGGAGGCCGCCGTCCAGCAGACCTATTGGCATGCGGCGGTCTATTTCCCGACCGGCAAATCGCCCGGCCCGACAGGATCGGCCCACGTCCTGGGCGCGCCCTATCAGGCGTTCCGGGCGAAAGACGGCTGGCTCAACATCGGCGGCGCCAACCAGGCGAACTGGGAACGCATCGCCGAGGTGCTCGGGCATCCGGAGTGGCGCGACGATGCGCGCTTTGCGACGAACTCCGATCGGATGGCGAACCTCGACGCGCTGGTCGAGAAGATGAACGCGGTGCTCGGCACGCGGGACAAGGCAGACTGGATCGAGGCCTTCGACGCGGCCGGCGTGCCGGTCGGAGCGGTGCACAGCATCGGCGAAGCGCTGTCGCATCCGCAGACGCTGGCGCGTGGCATGGTGGTCGATCTCGTGCACCCGCAAGCCGGCCCGACGAAGGCGGTCGGCTGCCCGGTGCACTTTTCCGTGACGCCAACCGCGATCACGCGCCCGGCGCCGCTGCTGGGCGAGCACACGCGTACGCTGCTGCGCGACTACGGTTACAGCGATACCGAAATCGATGGTTTCGTCGCTACAGGAGTAATCGAAACCCTGCGCTAGGACCGACGAGTAGCGAAAGCCTGGCTCGACGTCGCTGGTCGTGGTCTACCCCGCGCCACGACTCCGGCCAGACATGACTCGCCTACTCAGAACCTGAAGCTGACCCCGGCTGCGACGCCGTTGAACGTCACGGACTGCAACGGCTCGCCGGACTTGAACTCGTAATCGAGATAGCGCCAGGCGACGCCAACATCGCCCCAACTGAACGCGTATCCGAGACCGAGGATCGCCTGCCAGGTGAGCTTCGAGTTACCGCTGCCCAGATCGGCATAGTAGGGCACGAACCACCGCAGACCGTCGCCGAAGCGCGCCCGGCCGCGAAGGCCGATGATCGCGTCCCAGTTGGTTGCGTTGACCTCGGTCGTTCCCGCCACTGCGATGCCGGCCGGGCCAGTGCCGTTGAAGGCCCAGTTCAGCGTCTGCTCCATGTCCAGCATGCGCGCGCCGAACAGGAGGCCCACGCTGGTCGCGGGCTCCTCGACGAGCGAATAGGTTCCCGCAAGCGTCACGATGTTGGTCTTGACGTCGAGGCTCAGGTTGGCGCTGACGCCCGTTGCCAGCGTTTGACCGCGGATGAAAAGTCGCGCGTGCCGGACTTATCGCCGCCAATGTCGGCATAGACCCAGTCGACGAACCCACCCCATTTGCCGTTCTGGACTTCGAACGTGCCCATAAAGGCCATCTTGAGGTTCTCGATGATCGTGTCCGCATCCACGTTCATCGAAAGTCCGCCAGACCCGGTGGGAAACGCGGTCGTCCCACTCAGGCTGGGGAACCAGCCATAGATCGTCGCGCGATAGCTCCATTCGTCTGCCTTCATCTGCGCACTGGCATCGGCAGCAATACAAGGTGCTGCGACAATCATGCAGGCCGAAACCGTGCGGTGCCAGGCGTTTGTGCGTTTCATCGCTTCCTCATCGTGGATGTTGTTGTGGTCCGGGTTCGATCGCGCCCCATCAGGGAGCCGGCACTACCGTGTAGTAGACACCGTTGGCGCCGTAGGACGGCTTGAACCAGGTATTGCCGCTCAGGTAGTACGTCGCCCCGTTCTTGTTGATCACCATCGCGCCGGCGGGCAGCGCCGCGTAGTTGACGCTCATCACGTACGTGCCGGAGGCCGGCGCGCTGGCCGCGGCGACGCCAGTGGCAACGCCGGCGTTGTAGGCGGCCCGCCGTGTTCGCGCTGCCTGTTGCCACACCTGCGGCATACGCGTTCGATGTCGCCGCGGCCGTGTTGGCGGAAGCTGCCGCCGCGCCGACAGCGACTCCAACCACAGCACCGGCTGCGGCTGCACACCCATAGCAGCCGGTCGAGTAATACGGCACGGCCACCGGCGGGTGATAGACCGGATAGGTCGGCGGATGGTAGTAGGTCGCACCCGACGGATAGGTGTGATACGCCCCTGCCCCGTATGCCCCGGCCGTGGTGCCGCCGTACACGTTGGTGTGCTCGGTGCCGCCGTAGGCGCTGTGCTCGTGCTGCCGCCGTAGGTGTTCGTATGCTCCGTGCCTTCGCCTGCCTCATGGCTGCTGCTGCCGCCGTAGGCATTCGTGTGGCTGGTCGAGCCGTAGCTGTGCGTGGTGCTGCCGCCGTAGCGATTTGCGCTGGCCCAGCCGTGCGCCGGATCCACGCCCAATGTCGAGGCGAGAGCGACAGCGACGACGGAAAGAATCATCTTCATGGATGCCTCCTGCTCATTGCGATTTCGATGGCGTCTTGGCCGGCGCTGACGGAACCGCCTTTGAACCGACCAGCGGCTTCACGCCCGGTGGCGGCGCAGTCGGACTCTTGAAAGCAATGCGCCCGGCCGCCTGCGCCTTCGCCGAGGCGAACGCCTCGGCGGCGATCGTTCCGTCAAGTTGCCAGTTTGTCAGCTCCATTTCGTGGCGGAGTTGCATCGGGTCCGCCGCATACGTGGCCCTGATCCGTCGAGGCAGCTTGTCGTCGGCGCCGATCCAGATCTGCAGGAAGACATCCTTGTTCGCCCAGCCCAGCATGTCGGTCTTCGATCCGCCCACCGTGCCCGACGGCCCGATATAAAAGGCCAGGATCGCACCGTTGGCAAGCGCCGCATACGGATCGGTGACAAGCAGATCCGTGAACGGATAGAAGATCGCAGCGGTGTCGAACGCAACTTTCAATGCGGCCTCGATCGTCGGCGGTGCGTCGGCCACGGCGACAAGATTCTCGGCGGGCGCGAACGCCATCATTGTCTTGCCGTCGTAGTAGAACTCCGAGGCCGGTCCGTCCCCAGGCATGATGACCCTGAGCTTGTTAGGTCGCTGCATCGTCACGTCATAGCGCGACGTGTAGACGATCGGAGGGCCGAGCTTGCTCGGATATTCGTAGCCGACAGACGCGGTGAACGACATCGACTTCGCTGCCGCAAGCTTCGCACTCATCGCCTTCAGCAGGTCGATTGCGCGCGGCTCGAGCACCATCTTGAATTCCGGCGCGACCATCTTCTTCGCCGGCGCGGTCTTCTTGGCCGGAGCCGCCTTTGCAGGCGGCGGGGATCTGTGCGGCAATGCCACTGGCGACGAGCAGACCGGCAACCAGTACCAACGCCCGGTCCGTCAGACCGCTTCGGAAGGTTCCGATTGCCATTGCTGCTCTCGGCGAAGGCTGCATCAGGGAATCATTCCGCATTCGAACATCTTGTTGACGATCGGCGCCGAGATCTTGTTGAAGAACGCCTGCCGCATCTGGGGTCCTGTTTCAACATCTGAATGGCCTTCTGCTCCATCTCCGGCTTCGGCTTGCCCTGGCCTTGCGCCTTCTCCTGCCACAGCTGCTCGCAGGTTGAGGACTGGTATTTCTGGATCACCTTCTCTGCGACCTTGTCCATGATCGGAAACTGCGCATAGGCGACGCCTGCGGCAATCAATGCTCCGGCGGCGGCGAACAGCAAGATTCGTTTGCTCATGTCGAACTCCTCAGGATGTTGAGATGGTGGATTGGTGGATTGGTCGTGCACGCGGAAGTCGTTCGGCTTTCGCATTCATCCTGTCGAATCATCCCCGATGATTAACCGTTGAAAGCCGTCAAACGGGCCGGCCAAAACTACCACTTTCTCCCGAAGGGCGTCACAGCCCACCACCCCAGCGGTACTGCCACGCTATGCCGACCAGGTCGTAATCGTCGCCGGTGCGCGAGACACGCCACTGCTGGCGTAGAACTTGATCGAATTCTCCCGGTTCACTGGGAACGCTAATGTCCCCCCGACGCGCCAGTTCTGCTGAAGGTCACTGTTGAGCACGCCATTGACAGTCGTTCGGCCGCCAACGAAATACGTGGCATCAACCGAAGCCCAGATACCTGAGCGAAAGCCGTAGATCAGGTGCCCCTGCAGCGAATAAAGTGGGCCTGGGAAAGCGTCTTGCCACCGAAGAAATCGTTGTTGTCGGTGTAAAACGTCGCCGCTGCGGTGCCTTCCAACGTCCATGGCCCGATTGCTTTCGAGAGCCCGACCTCCGGTTTGAACGACCATCGATTGGTGCCTATGTTGACAAGCTTGGTGTCATCGTATTGCCCCCAGGGCGCCACCACCCGAAAGCTGGCGCCAATGATCAGGTCCTGCTCCCAGTCGGCAAATTCCTTCAGCGTGAGGGCGGGCGCACCGTAGAGATTGACCGACAGCCGAAACGCGGAATTGGCAAACCCGCTTACGTCGCGCGGTACCGTTTGCCCCTGAAGTCGGCCGTCCCGGAGAGCCAGGTGTACGGCAAAGTCGCGTCGAACTTGGCCGACTTTCCCCACAGGTCCAGCACTCTCGCGTACGCGACGACCGCATTCGACGTATGAAGATCCGGATTGGTGATAGGCAGCGACGGGCCGAAAGCGACCCCGCCCCTCGTGTAGCCGTAGCCCGCAATCAGAAAGTTGACTCCGACCGGCGCATTGGAATACGCACGCGGCTCGATGTCCTGTGCACTCACCTCACATCCGACCGCCGTCAAGACGCAAGCAGCGACCAGCGCTTTGACTTGTTTCGTTGGCAGAAGGGAACGCACTAGGAACCTTGTGGCTGTAATGACGTCTCCCCGCAACAAATTTGAAGATCGCGCTGCGGAAAGTCTCAGCCACATAGGGCGATTCGCTAGCGTCCGAGAAAGCCGAGCGCCCGGTCCATCGGAGCCCTTGAGATCGAAATGATTCCTTCGAGGGGGTTGTTCAGTTCCTCGATCAGGAAGATCGCGGCAGAAAGCGATACCGCGCCCAGGAACAGCACGACGATCGCGACTGCGTTGCGACGGGCGAACAGGCCGAAGCTGGCAAACATGGCCGCAAGCCAGAACACCAGCACCACCATGAACGGCGTCGGAATCGAGTTCTCCTCGTGCGCGATTCCCAGCCAGCGCGCCTGCGTCACCGCGTCGGTCAGTTCCAAGGCGCGTGACTGAAGCGCGCGCTGGGTGTCGTTCTGGGGCGAAAGTGCGCGAAGCCTCTGTTGAAAGCCCTCCATCGTGGCGGTCGCCTGGCTCGAATTCAATGTCGAGTTCCCGGACTGCCCCTTTGTAAAGAACTGTTCAACTCGAGCAGTAAACCCGGCCTTAAGCAGATCGCGAACTTCCTTGGTCTCTGGTCCGTACTGCGCCAGCGCACGATCCAGAAGAATGATCTTCGCGGCAGACTCCCTGAACCCCTCGTTTACCGTATCGAACGAGTTCTTCGACGAGGCGACCAGCAGGCCAAGAACCAGCGCGGCGAGCGTGGCGATCAAGCCCGTTACGAGCTTCACGACATCCTTTGACGCGTCGTTCAGATGATGCTCCGGCAGGACGGTTCGAAGGAACATGCCGAGCAGCGCGCCGCCGAAAGTGCATACAAGCACGATCAAACCGATTGCGATTGGGTCCACTCGTCCCCCCTAGCCGCAGGCGCCGCCGAGCATTCCGGCCTTGATCTCAGGATTCGGCGGATCGCCACCGAGCCAGATTGCGAGGAACGCCTTGGCAAAGTCGTCGCCCTTGATGGTGCCCTTCACCGCGCCGTTCACGTCAACCTGAAGACCCGCACCGGGCTTGTGGATGAACGTCAGCCGCTCGCCGGTCTTGACATCGGCCATCCAGCCATTGAGTGTGGCGATCCGGTCCTTCAGTGCGGGCAACTGGTCCTTGGAATTCTTCTCGAATCCTTCGCTCCATCCCTTCCGGAGGTCGTCGGCGCCGACGTTGCGCACGAACTGGAGGATCAGTTCGCTCGGGGCATTCGATCCCAGCAACGCGTTCGCGTCGCTCGACGTCTTGGCCACATACAAAGCGGCAACGTAGACATTGACCTTGAACGCCGTCGCCTGGCGCAAGCCG
Organism: uncultured beta proteobacterium; assembly: GCA_963724605.1. Taxonomy (GTDB): domain Bacteria; phylum Pseudomonadota; class Gammaproteobacteria; order Burkholderiales; family Burkholderiaceae_F; genus JALORV01. The sequence continues at coordinate 8,422 of CAVRVM010000014.1, read as the reverse complement.
AGGCCGTTGAGCGTCAGGTTGGTCCCCTCGACCTGGGCCTGGTCGGGAAAGTTGACGCCCTTGCATTCCTTCGCCTGCGCAGCACTGGCACCCAGCGTGACGAACGCGAGCGCCGACAACAGAACGCGTTTCGTATGCGATTTCATCTTGTCTCCGAACGTTGTGTTGCGTGATGTGCAGGGATCGACGCCGCGCTCGCTCCCGGTCGATCGGAACGCAATGAATTTGGCCGGCCTATTGCGCAGCCGAAGGATTCAGTGAGCTTGCGCCGGCCGCCGCGCCAGCGCCGGCAGATGGATCGGCAACGACTTTCGCGCCAACGTCCTTCAGCAGCCGCTGAAATTCCGGTGAGGCAAGGATGATCGTCCCCGCAGCGGCGCGCAATCGGTCGACCGCCTCGGGCGGCAGGACGAAGGACGTGGGCTGTTGATTCAGGTACTCGCGCTCCTTCGCATCGGGAAGCATGGCAAACGACACGTCGATCGCATAGATCTCCGCCTCCGGGACGCGTATCGCGGCACACACCGGCGAGTCCTTGTTGGTCGAGCACCCGGCCAAGTTGCGGAGCTTCCGCGTCCTTCTCCCAACGCGCCGCAATGTCCTTCAGCATGCTCGACCGCCTCGTAGGAATAGTGATCGATTGGCACGCCGGTGGCCTTCAGCAGGATGTCGATCGTGCCCGGTGGCGATCTCCGATTCGTCCCAGTTCGCTGGGAGGGAGGACAGCGAATTGACGACGAAGACGATGATTCTCTTCACACGGTCGAGCGGAGTCGGCAGGCCAGCGTCATGCAGGGCTTCCAGGAACTCCAGCGCATCGAGGACTCCGCGCATGCCCACGTTGTCGGCCACGCCGCCGTCCACGAGATGAAGATAGGGGTGATGGACGCTGTCGGCGTAAGGTTCGGCATCCTTGAGTTCCCGTATCGCGCGCGCTGCTGGACGCGGCGGATTTGCGGATCGGGTAAACAGCTGACCCAAGGCGGTACCGTGTAGTTGCAGGTGCCGCCGTAGTTGTTGATCGTGACGGGGGAAAGAACGACCGGCACGGCCGACGATGCAGCGGCGGCGCGAGACAGCCGCACGGCATTGAGATCCGAGCACAGCAGATTGAAGATGTTCTGGTTTAAGACCACCCGGCCGCCGGTCGAGATGTCGGTGGTCGCCACCATGATGAACGGGCCGTCACCACGGTCGAGGTCGCCGTAGGTCGCACCATTGAACAGGATCTCGTCGTAAAAGTTCGCCGCGAGTTCCGAGCGCCCGGACGTGCCGCCGATGTAGTCGTCCCCAGTACTTCGGGCTCAAGGCGCGTGAGAACAGTTCTCCCTGCACGTCGCGCTTGAGAAAGCGCTGTTCGTAGTCGGCGAATAACTTGTCGCCGTAAAGGCCGTAGGCCAGTGCAGTAAAGCTGCCGCCGGATACGCCCGTGATGACATCGACGGCGTCGAGCAGGCGGCCCTTGCCCTTAGGTGTCGTGACCTCGGTGCGCCGCAGAAACTCCAGAACCCCATAGGAGAACGCGGCCGCGCGGGTGCCGCCGCCGGAAAAGGCGAGGACGACGAGGTTCTCCTGGCTCTTGAAGTGCTTCTGCCGTGTCTGGAATGTGTACCCGGTGTTCGGGTCCACTTCCTTGATCGGCGGGTTGACAGGCCGAGTGGCGCAACCGCCCAGCAGGAGCAGCAGGGCGGCAAGCCATGACAACTTACTGACGCGTGACTGATTCATCGCCCACCCAAGTTGTTCTTTGTTGTTGGAATGACAACACCCGCCTCAGGGCGCGGCGACGACGCGGTAGTAGACGCCGTTCGCCCCATAGGCCGGCTGGAACCACGTATTGCCGCTGAGGTAATAGGTCGTGCCGTTCTTGTTGATCGCCATCGACCCGGCCGGCAGCGCCGCGTAATTGACACCTGTCGCGTAGCTTCCGCCGGCTGGCGCGCTCGCGGCAGCTGGCACGCCGGCGTAGGCGCACGCCGCGGCGTTGTACGCGCCTGCGAAGTCGCGGCGGCGGTATTGGCCGACGCCGCCGCCGCTCCAGCGGCCACGCCGACCACAGCACCAGCCGCCGCAGCGCAGCCGGAGCAGGTGGACGAGTAGTACGGCACCGCAACCGGCGGGTGGTATGCCGGATAGACCGGAGCGGCCGCGACCGGTGGGCGATACGCGGTCGCGCCGGTGGTGTACGTGTGCGTGGCGCCGGCGCCATAGGCGCCTGACGTGGTGCCGCCATACGTATTGGTGTGCTCGGTGCCACCGCCCGCCGCGTGCGCCGTGCTGCCGCCATACGTGTTGGTGTGCTCGGTGCCTTCGCCCGCCTCGTGCGTGGAACTGCCGCCTTCAGCGATTCTCGTGGCTGGTCGATCCCGCGCTATGGCTCGTGCTGCCGCCGGCGCGGTTGGCGGAATTCCAACTGGCCGCCGGACCGGCCCATAGGGCGACTGCGCCGATGATCAGCGCGGTGGTAACCGTAATGGTCGTCTTCATCGCAAACCTCCGATCAGGGTGACTTCGATTGCGGTTTGCCGCCGCAGCCTTGGCCGGCGACATCTTGACCAACGGCTTGACTCCCAGGTGGCGATGTCGGGACCGGGTTCGCGAAGGCGAATGCGCGCGGCCGCCAGTGCCTTCTTGGAAGCAAAGGCGTCGGCCGGCGATAGCGAATCAATCTGCCAGTTCGAGAGTTCCAGCTCGTTGCGCAGCTGCAGCGGGTCGGCGGCATAGACGGCCCGGACACGGCGCGGCAGCTTGTCGTCGACGCCGATCCAGATCTGCAGGAACACGTCCTTGTTGGCCCACGCCACCATGTCCGTCTTCGTGCCTCCGACCACACCGGAGGGACCGATGTAGAACGCGAGGATCGCCCCATCAGTCAGCGCGGCATAAGGATCCGTCACGAGCAGGTCCGTGAACGGAAAGAAGATGGCCGCCGTCCTGTAGGCCGCCACGAGCGCCGCATCGATCGTCGGCGGAGCGTCGGCGACCGCAACCAGATTCTCGGCCGGCGCATAGGCCATCATCGCCTTGCCGTCGTAGTAGAACTCGGACGCCGGCCCGTCGCCGGGCATCAGGATCTTGAGCTTGTCCGGCCGCTGCATCGTCACGTCGTAGCGCATCGTGTAGACGATCGGCGGTCCGAGCTTGCTCGGGATACTCGTAGCCGACCGTCGCCGTGAACGTCATCGACTTGGCCGCAGCTAGGCGAGCGCTGGTCGCCTTGAGCAGTTCCATCGCCTTGGGCTCGAGCACCAGCTTGTATTCCGGTGCCGCCGGCTTCTTCGCCGCCGGTTTGGCCGACTTCGCCGCCTTGGCGGGCGGCGCGGCCTGCTGTATCCGGTGCCGAGCCTGCGCGCACGACCGCCGCCGCCAACAGCAAGCCGGCGCAAGAGCAGCGCGCCCCTGCGCCGAGCTGCCTCGAATTCATCATCGCAAGCTCCATCCGCCGCAGCGGCATGGGCATCAGGGAATCATTCCGCATTCGAACATCTTGTTGACGATGGGCGCCGAGACCTTGTTGAAGAACGCCTGGCGCATCTGTGGATCCTCCTTGCAGCAACTTGACTGCACGCTGTTCCATCTCCGGCTTCGGCTTGCCCTGGCCTTGCGCCTTTTCCTGCCACAACTGCTCGCAGGTCGAGGTCTGGTACTTCTGGATCACCTTGTCGGCGACCTTGTCCATGATCGGGAACTGTGCGTAGGCGATGCCGGCCGCAAACGAAGCGGCGGTGGCTGCGACGACCCAGGTGCGCTTGCTCATGTCGAACTCCTCAAAATGTTGGAATGGTGGGTTTACACGGATTGCTACGGCTTGATGTTGCTGTAGCGGACCGCCCGCGCGGTCGTAGGTGTTGCCGAAGTTGTCCTGCGTGATGTGCGCGGTGCCGGTCTTGTCCGGGGTGAGGATCAGGTCCTGCTCGAGCACCACTGACCGGAACTTCCAGCCCGCCGGAAGCTTCAGGCGGCTGCCGAGGGTGGCGATCTCATCGAACTTCTGATCCGGAAAGGTGATGAGGCTGAACGACTTCATGACCCACGGGTTGCCCTCCGGGTCATCCAGGACGGATATCCGCGTGCCCTTGTTGAAGCCGAACCTGGTGTGGCGCGTGACGGTGATGTTCTTGTAGTCGGCCGCACCGGGTTCCGTGCTGATGCCCTTCAAATCCAGCCAGTTCACCCAGCGTGCTTTCATGCCGCCGAAGTCCAGTTCCTTGCCCATTTCGACCTCGATCCAGTCCAGCGTCCATATGCGGGGACCGTTCTTGAACACGGCAAGCATGTGGAACTTCTCCGCCATCGCCTTGACGTCGATCTTGTCGAGCAGCGCCGCGGGAGATGAGTCCCCGGTGGTGTCGCTGCCATTCAGACCCCAGGTGTTGTAGACGTTCGCCTCCAGATTCTTGGTGATCGCGTTGCCGCCGATGAGGAACATCTCGGTGTAGCGGTGACCGTACGTTTCCTTGAACGTGTTCGGCTTCGCGCCTGCGCCGTCGTTCGGCAGGGTCACGACCAGCTTGGGATACAGGACGATGGCCGCGACGACGATGAGGGCGGCGACGATGCCGAGCATCCATTTGATGTTCTTGCTCATGACCATGGTCCTCCTGTGTAATGCTGCGATGCAGCCTACGGCACGTAGTTGCAGGCCGTGTCGTAGCCGCAGCCCTGGTAGGTGTTGTTGAACTCGTCCTGCGTCACCCACGCCAGGTGCTTCGGCGCGGGTGGCTGTATGGTCAAGTCGCGGTCGAGCACCCTGGTCCGGAACTTCCAGCCCGGCGGCAGCTGCTTGAACTGGCTGCCCAGGTCCTTGAGGTTGGCTGCCGTCTCGGCCTTGTTGGTGAAGTTGGTCCAGGACTGCATGACCAGCACCTTGCCGTCGGGCATGTCGAGCAGATAGACCGTGGTGCCCTTCTTGTACAGGTACTTGTTGTTGCGGGAGATCTGGCCGGGGTGGTAGTGGCCCGCGCCGACCGCCTTCTTCATCACCTCCACCGGCACGACACCCATGTAGGCCATCTTGACCGGTCCGAACTGCTGGACGTCGCCGACCTCGTAGACCCAGAATTCGTCCCAGGTCCATTGACGGCTGGGGTTGAGAAAGGCGTCCCTTGCACCCGTCGTCCTTGACGATCTGCGCCTTATCCTTCTCGATCTGGGCGAACTGTTCCGGGCTGCAGTGTTCGATGCCGGTCGGGTTGTAGAAGATTCGCCACCGCGTTCTCCGGCGACGTGCCGTAGAACAGCGCCACTTCGCAGAACTGGTAGTTGGGCCCGGTCGCGTGGAGTTGCTTGCCGGGGATGAGGTGCAGCTTCTGCTGCTCGGCCATGTTTTGTTCGACGGTGGCGCAGCCGGCCAGGGCCACGATTCCCGTTAACGGCGCCAGCAATGCCAGCCCGTGAACTGCTCTTCCAGGATCCTTCATAGGACTCTCCATTCCGTTTGAATTGGCAGTACCGAACTCGTCGCCGTCTTCTCGTTGCACCGTCTCAAAGCCCGCCGAACTCTTACGGCACCCTCTTCACCGGCGGCGGCGCCCACGATCCATCGAGGATCGACGGCGGCGTCTTCGTGGCTGGTACATGCGCATCACCAGCACGAACTTGCCATTCGGCGCCGGCAGCCAGTTGGCCTCCTTGTCCTTACCCGGTGATTCCGCCTGCAGGTACAGGTCGACGGAGCCATCGGGATTGGCGCCAGCTTGTCGCGCTGCGCGAGGTCGTAGCGGTTGATCGCGTTCGGCACGAAGAAGAAATCGTCGTCGTACATCGTGATCGACCAGAAAGCGTCGGCCGGCGGCAGCCTGCCTTTCTCGAAGCGCACGACGTACTTGTGCTTCTCGCCGTTGTATTCGTCGCCGCTCGCGTCCTTCTGCGACAACGGATAGACAGCGTCCTGCGGTCGGTTCCAGCCGGGACCGAGCAGGTTGGCCATGCCCCGCGTCAGGTAGTCGGTGCCGAAGTTGCCGACGCCCTTGGTGAAGTAGAGCCAGCCGTTGGTGGTCTTCTGGCGCTTCAGGTGCACGCCCATTTCGAGCACTGCGAGCTTCGGCACCATCTTCAGCGACTCGCGGTCGAGCCAGTCCAGCTTGCTGATGTCGAAGTCCTGGCCCGGCACCAGCCCGATCCTCGCCATGCTGGCGACCATCGGCGCGTCCTGCGGCGTCGGCGGATTGGTCTTCATCAGTTGCGCCAGCCGAGTGAAATACTGCTCGATGTCGAGCGCGTTGACCTGCTTGCGCACGCCGGTCTTCATGTCGAAGGTTGGATCGACGGTCCCCATGCGGCGGCGTGTAGGGCTTGCCGTAGGCGGACAGCGGCACGACCGAATACTTGTCCTGCAAGGCATGTACTGCCTTGTAGTCTTCGGGTGTGCCAGTGCTGTAGATGCGCCCGAGGATCCACACCATGCCGGTGGGCGATTTCACCTGCTTGGCACCCGCCGGTAGCTGCCCTTCCAGCCCGGGCCGGTGATCACGTAGGTCTGCGGCCTGCCGCCGGTCGTTCCCGAGCCAGCGACGAAGATCACCTCCGACCAGCCGTCGAGCATCGGCATGATGTAGTAGCGATTCCCCATGTCGGGAATGCCGAAGACGACCGGCTCCTTCGAGACATCGAGCCAGGCCTCGGTGTACAGCGTGTCGGCATTCGGCGCCGCGCAGCAGTGGTTGTCGACCGCCGGGTACGTCCGCATGCGGATCATCTGGCCCATCGGCGCATGTTCGGCATCCGGCCGCGCGACGTTGGTCTGCTGCCGGCGCGCCGTGTCGAACGTGACCAGCGGGTAGCCGTAGATGTAGGCCTCGGTCGCGATCTTCAGTGCGTCGACCGGCCCCGGTGCCTTGGCATCTTGTGCCCAGACCGCCACCGACCCTGCCAGCACGGCAGATAGAAACGCGCCCGCGGTGAAGCGCGCGATCAATTTCATCAAACCTCCGATTCAACGAGCCGTACGCCTTCGCAAATCTAGGGACGGCAGCCGGGTTTGCACGCGAGCGACAACACCCTCATCGATGCGCACGCTTGCCACCGCCCCTCGATAAGCCCCTTTGATGCAACACGCGTCCGCGCATTGGCATCGGAGCCTCCGGGACGGCGAAGACACGCTCCTGCCACTAGTCAGGCCACAGGGGCGCGTTATCTGGGGGAATGTACGGAGGCAGCTATGCTTCAACCGTGCATTTCCGGACATGGACAGGGCAGTTTCCGCCTGCCGCTTTGACTTAGGTCACTTTCCTCTGCCTGTGAGCAATGGCAGGCCCATAGGCGTGCGCGTGCGCAGCAGCGCGGGATGACACCGTAGAGGAGCCAATGTCAGCCACCGAAGGCCGACTGCAACCGACGCTACCAAGTGGCAGGACGCGAATCTTCCAGCCTCTGCGCGATCCGTCCGGCGAGGTCAGGGTTGGGCCCTTGCTGCCGATGCGAGGCATCCTCCTCGAGCACGGCGTTGATCCAAGCGAAGTACTGCGGAAGCTGGGACTTGATCCGCAACTCTTCGACAACCCGGAAACCTGGTTGCCCTTTCGCCAGGTTGGCAGGTTGTTCGAGGAATGCGCGACGCTGACGGAGTGTCGACACATCGGGCTGCTGCTTGCGCAGCGGTTCACTGTGAACTCGCTCGGCATACTGGGCCGGCTGTTGAGTAACGCCCCAACACTGCGGGACGCGCTGCGCATGGGGGCGCTTCACATAACCGCCAATGATCGCGGAGCAATTTCGCTGACGCTGGACCTCGGCGACGAACTGTCGGCGCTCGGATACGCGCTGTTCGAAGGCACGTTGACCGCCGTCGACCAGATCCTCGACGGAGCTATCGGCATACAGCTTCTGCTGATGCGCGAGCTTGCCGGGCCGGGATGGCGACCCAGGGTGGTTCAGCTATCGCACAAGCGACCGCAAGACATCGGCCCGTTGCGGCGACACTTTGGCGACAACCTCGAATTCAACGCTCGTGTCTCCGCCATTGTCTTCGAGTCGCGCTGGCTGGATCAGCCGGTCCCGGGTGCAGATCCGACGGCGTACCGCGCGGTCCTGGCACAAATCGGAAAGCACGAGACGTTACGCACGACGTCGTTCGTCGACGAGGTGCGCCGTGGCATCTATTCCATGTCGGTCACCGGCACTGCCAGCGCCTCGAGCCTCGCGAGGCTCTTCAACCTCCACGAGCGCACATTGCGTCGTCGACTGGGTGAAGAAGGCGCGACATTTCGCGAGCTGCTTGAAGAAGTCCGCAGCGAACTCGCGCAGCATTTGCTGCGCGATACGGAACTTCCGGTCTCGGAAGTCGCTTGGTTCCTGGGCTATTCGGACCCGACAGTTTTTGCCAGGGCGTTCCGGGGATGGTCGAGTGCAAGCCCAAGCGATTGGCGCAATCAGCACGCAATAGGCACGGCCGCGCGCAACCGTTAGGCTCGCGCTTCCTGGC